>JASGIS010000001.1:4800000-6682387 GCA_047601745.1 Burkholderiaceae bacterium
GCGCATCGGACTCGCGTAGATCTGTTCGACCGGCTCGCCTTCGAGCATCGCCGCGGCGCGCTCGGCCTGGGCCAGGCCGTTCTCGTTCAACGGAATGTCCTCGGGCTGGAAGACCTTGTGCAGGTTGCCGTTGGTCTGCCCGTGGCGCAGGAAGATGAAGGCGTCGACGGCCACGTCGAACGGCGAGGCCGTGGCGAGCCGCTCCATCGCGGCGAGGTTGTGGTGCTCGTACTGCGGCAGCAGTTCGGGGGTGACCAAGCGTGTCGGGAAATCCATGCGCATGTCCTGGCGAAGGGCGGTCGGCGTTGACGAAAGGGACCGGACCGTAGAATAACAACCTCGCTGGCAATCTCGCGAACCGCATTCCCGCGGCGGTGTTCCGCCGCAAACCGTCCGCATCGGGCCGGACGTTAGATGGAGACGACGATGACCTCTGGCTCCGTGCCACCCTCCGCCGCGCCGGGCGATCGCCTGAGCGTGACGATCCGCGACCACGTGGCCGACGTGCGCCTGTCGCGCGCCGACAAGATGAACGCGCTGGATCACGCGATGTTCGATCAGTTGATCGAGGTCGGCCAGCGCCTGGGCCGCGACGACGAGGTCCGCGCGATCGTGCTGTCGGGCGAGGGGCGGGCCTTCTGCGCGGGCCTGGACATGGGCAACTTCGGCAAGATGGCCGATGGCGCGCAGACCGGTCTCGGGCACCTGGCGCCGCGCACGCACGGCATCGCCAACCGGCCGCAGTACGCGGTCTGGGTGTGGCGCGAACTGCGCGTGCCCGTGATCGCCGCGCTGCACGGCGTGGCCTTCGGCGGCGGCTTCCAGCTCGCGCTGGGCGCGGACATGCGCTACGCGGCGCCCGACACGCGTCTGTCGGTGATGGAGATCAAATGGGGGCTGGTGCCGGACATGGCGGGCACCCAGATCATGCGTCACCTGGCGCGCGAGGACATCGTGCGCGAACTGACGTACACGGGCCGGATCTTCTCGGCCGAAGAGGCGGCGCGCTACGGGCTGGTCACGCGGGTCTGCGACGACCCGCGCGAACAGGCGCTGAGCGTGGCGGCCGAGATCGCGAGCAAGAGCCCGAGCGCGATCCGCTCGGCCAAACGGTTGCTGAACACGGCCGTCGACGGCAGCGCGGCCGACGGGCTGCTCGCCGAGTCGGTCCTGCAGGACGAACTGATCGGCTCGCCGGAGCAGGTCGAAGCGGTCCGCGCGAACCTGGAAAAACGCGCGCCGCGATTCGGGCGCTGACGCTTCGAACGCGGAGGCTTCGAAAAATAGGCTTCGAACGCAGAGGCTTCGAACTCAGAGGTTTCGGACGCCAAAACTTCGGACGCTGAGAGTTCGAATGCCGAGATTTCGGACGCGGAAGCCTCCAAACGCCGAGGCTTCGGACGTCGATGCGGAGCCGGCCGGCGGGGACCGCCGGCTCGGCCTTTCAGCGCCGCGCGCGCTCGATCGCCGCGCGGATCAGCGGCATCCGGTCGTTGCCGAAGTACATGTCGTCGCCGATGAAGATCGTCGGCGAGCCGAAGCCGCCGCGGCGGATCACTTCATCGGTGTTCTCGCGCAATGCGTCCTTGATCGCCGGCTGCGCGATCGCCTCGAACACGCGCGCGGCGTCGACGCCGGCCCGCTGGCAGACCTTCTCGACGACCGCGTCCTGCGAGATGTCCTGGTTCTCGCCCCAGTACAGCTCGAACGCGGCGCGCGCGAAATCGACGAGTTTGCCTTCGGGTTCGAGCGCGATGCACGCACGCATCACCTTGACGCTGTTGACCGGGAACACGTCCGGCGGAAAGTGGATCGGCAATCCGGACAGGTCGGCCCAGTCGCGAAGATCCTTCTTCATGTACGCGGCCTTGGCCGGTATCGGCTTTTCGCGCGACGCGTACACGCTCGGATTGATCGTGTTGAAGATGCCGCCGACCAGGATCGGCCGCCAGCGGATCGGCGCGTCCAGCTCGCGCGCCAGCGGCTGGATGTTGTGGAACGCGAGGTAAGTCCAGGGACTGGAACAGTCGAAGAAGAACTCGATCATGGTGCGGGGGTTCCTGCTTGTTTGCCGAACAGATGCCGGCGGGTTTCGTCATCCATCGTCTTGCCGGCCTTGAGCTCGGCACCGACCGCCAGTCCGGCCTGCACGCACGGACGCGCGCGTACCGTCGCGAACCAGCGCTTGACGTGCGGAAAATCGTCGAGCGTCAGGCCCTGCGCCTTGTGCGTCATGATCCACGGAAAACAGGCGATGTCGGCGATCGAATAATCGCCGGCCACGTATTCGCTGTCGGCCAGCGCCTCGTCGAGCACGCGGTACAGCCGGCGCACCTCGTTGCCGTAGCGTTCGATCGCATACGGGATCTTCTCGTTCGCGTACAGCAGGAAATGGCCGTTCTGCCCGGCCATCGGCCCGAGCCCGCTCATCTGCCACATCAGCCACTGGATCACGCGATAACGCGCGCTCAGGTCGCTCGGCATCAGTTGCCCGCTTTTCTCGGCCAGGTACAGCAGGATCGCGCCGGACTCGAAGATCGACAGCGGCGCCGTGCCGGACGGGGGCGCGTGGTCGACGATCGCCGGAATGCGATTGTTCGGCGAGATCGCCAGGAAATCGGGCTCGAACTGCTGGCCGCGGCCGATGTTGACAGGCAGGATCCGGTACGGCAGGCCGGTTTCCTCCAGCATGATGGAAATCTTCCATCCGTTCGGCGTCGGCCAGTAGTGGACGTCGATCATCGTCGTGATGTCTCCTTGCGTGACGTCGACGCCGCGTGCGGTCGGGCGTGACGGAATGCTGCGGGATCGCTCGCGTCCTCGATTATCGTCGAACTCTCGCCGGACCGAGACAAACGAATTTGACGCGGTGCGGCGCGTTCTTTGTTATCGTTGCGGCGTTTTCGCGATGGTCGTTCTTTCCGCGGATGTCGCAATCGCGCTCGCGGACCGACGTCATCTCGAAGTTCGGCCGCCTTTGGGGCCCCTCACGAGCGATCCGTCATGGTTGAGCCGCTTCAGGCCGAATATTCGGCCTACATCGATTTCGAGCGCGAAGAGTGGGCCAGGTTGCGCTCGAACACGCCGCTGACGCTGTCCGAGGCCGATCTCGCATCGCTGCGCGGCGTCAACGACCAGGTATCGATGGCCGACGTCGAGGACGTCTACCTGCCGCTGTCGCGGCTGCTGAACCTGCATTTCCGTTCGGCGCGCGGACTGAGCGGCGTCAAGGACGAGTTCCTCGGCAGGCTGGTCGGCAATCGTCCTTATGTGATCGCGATCGCCGGCAGCGTGGCCGTAGGCAAGAGCACGTTCGCGCGCGTGCTGCAGGCGCTGCTCGCGCGCTGGCCCGATCATCCGTCGGTCGCGCTGGTCACCACCGACGGCTTCCTGTACCCGCTGGCCGAGCTGAAGGAGCGCGACCTGCTCGACCGCAAGGGCTTTCCGGAGAGCTACGACCGGCGGCGGATGATCCAGTTCCTGGCCGACGCGAAGGCCGGCAAGCGCTGCATCACGGCGCCCGTGTATTCGCATCGCGCTTATGACATCGTGCCGAACGAGAGCCTGATCATCGAGCAGCCCGACATCCTGATCTTCGAGGGATTGAACGTGCTGCAGCCGGCGACGCTCGACCCGACGTACCGCACGGCGCCCAGCCTTATCGTCTCGGATTTCTTCGATTTCTCCATCTATGTCGATGCGGCCGTCGACTACATCGAACGCTGGTACATCGATCGCTTCCTGTCGCTGCAACGAACGGTGTTCCGCAATCCCGATTCGTATTTCCATCACTACAAAGACCTGAACACCGACGAGGCGACCGCCGTCGCACGCAAGATCTGGGCCGAGATCAATCTGGTCAACCTGCGCGACAACATCGAGCCGACGCGCGAGCGCGCCAACGTCGTGCTGCGCAAGGCGGCCGACCACTCGATCGATTCGCTGCGGCTGCGGCAGTTCTAGCGCTCGTTCGAGCGCGGATTCGGCCGCGGATCGGACGGGCCCGCGGCGCCCGTTCCTTGCGCGATCCTGACGCTAAGCGGCCGGCGGATAACCGGCTTCGCCCAGCGCGCGGGCGAACGGCTCGGCCGGCTGGCGGCTGTCGATGCGCACGCGGTGCGCGCCCAGATCCACCGATACCTGTGCCTGCGGATCGACGTTGGCGATGGCTGCGCGGACCACCTTCTCGCAGTGGCCGCAGGTCATGTCTTGGAGAACGTATTCGATCATCTTCGTGTCCAGGGTGAGCGGGAAGACCTCATTCTCAAGCTTGCCATCGTGGCAAGGTCAATGGTTTCGGCGCAAGATGTCGGGATGAAGACCCGATTGTCGAGATGAAGACCCGATCGATCCCACCCGCGACGGCGACGATGAACATCGGCCAGGCGTCGGCGGCCTCCGGCGTATCGGCCAAGATGATCCGCTACTACGAAACGCTGCAGCTCCTGCCGACGATCCCGCGCAGCGAGGCCGGCTATCGGCGATACGGTCCCGACGACGTCGACACGCTGCGTTTCATCCGCCGCGCGCGCGACCTCGGGTTCTCGATGGCCGAGGTCGCGACGCTGCTGTCGCTGTGGCGCGACCGCGGCCGAGCCAGCCGCGAGGTCAAGCAGGTGGCGCTCGCGCATGCGGCGGATCTGCAGCGGCGGATCGACGAGATGCAGGCGATGCAGCGCACGCTGCAGCGGCTCGCGGCCGCCTGCCATGGCGATGCGCGGCCGTCATGCCCGATCCTCGACGATCTGGCCGGACGGCTCGATGACCCCCAGGCACCGGCGACGGCCGCGTGCTGCGACGATCACGCCGCGCGGAACGCGAACCGGCCGGTACGCGGACGTGCGAATCGGGCCTGACCCGACGGACCCGACAGACCCGACGGAGACGACGGGCCCGACCGAACCGGCCCCAGCGAGGACTCCGCCGGCGAGGGCTCGACCTTCGGGTGAACAGGCCATAAGCTGACCGTCGCGAAAAACGAGCGACAACTTCGGCGCGAGCCGATGGCGAACAGGAGACACGATGAAAACCTACCAGCACTACATCGACGGCCGCTTCGTCGATCCCGCCGACGGACAATGGTTCGACACCGTCAATCCGTACACCGGGCAGGCCTGGGCGACGATTCCGCGAGGCGGCGCGACCGACGTCGATCGCGCGGTCGCCGCGGCCGGCCGCGCGCTGCGCGAAGGCCCGTGGTCGACGATGACGGCGACCGAGCGCGGCAAGCTGATGCTGCGCCTGGCCGAACTGGTCGCGCGCGACGCCGAGCGCCTGGCCGAGATCGAGGTGCGCGACAACGGCAAGCTGCTCGCCGAGATGCGTGGGCAGATGAACTACCACCCGGAGTGGTGGCGCTACTTCGGCGGCCTGGCCGACAAGATCCAGGGCAGCGTGATGCCGATCGACAAGCCCGACATCTTCGCGTTCTCGCGCCAGGAGCCGGTCGGCGTCGTCGGCGTGCTGACCGCGTGGAACTCGCCGCTGCTGTTCATCGCGTGGAAATGCGCGCCGGCGATCGCGGCCGGCTGCACGGTGGTCGTCAAGCCGTCCGAGTACGCGTCGGCATCGACGCTCGAATTCGCGGCGTTGACGCGCGAGGCCGGCCTGCCGGACGGCGTGTTCAACGTCGTCACCGGCTACGGCCACGAAGCCGGCTCCGCGCTGGTCGACCATCCGGACGTCGCCAAGATCACGTTCACCGGTTCGGACGCGACCGGTGCGCGGATCTACGCGCAGGCGGCCCGCACGATGAAGCGCGTGTCGCTGGAGCTAGGCGGCAAGTCGCCGAACATCGTGTTCGACGATTGCGATCTGGAGCAGGCCGCCTCGGGCGTCGTCTCGGGCATCTTCGCGGCCACCGGCCAGACCTGCATCGCCGGGTCGCGGCTGCTCGTGCAGAACTCGATCAAGGAACGTTTCGTCGAGCAGGTCCGGGCGCTGGGCGCTTCGGCGCGCAAGGGCGATCCGATGCTGCCCGACACGAACATCGGCCCGGTGACGACGCCCGCGCAGTACCGGAAGATCCTCGACTACATGGCGATCGCAGAGGCCGAGGGCGCCCGCTGCGTGCTCGGCGGAGGACCGAGCCGCGAGCCCGATCTACCGGGCGGGCAGTTCGTCGAGCCGACGATCTACGTCGACGTCAAGCCGTCGATGCGGATCGCCCGCGAGGAGGTGTTCGGGCCCGTGCTGTCGATCATCGGCTTCGACGACGAGCAGGAAGCGATCGCGATCGCCAACGACACGATCTACGGCCTGGCCGCCGGCGTCTGGACCCAAGATGTCGGCCGGATGATGCGCCTGTCCAAGGCGCTGAAGGCCGGCACCGTATGGATCAACACCTATCGGGCGATCAGCTACATGATGCCGTTCGGCGGCGTCAAGCAGTCGGGGATCGGCCGCGAGAGCGGGGTCAAGGCGATCGAGGAGTTCCTCGAGACCAAGAGCACGTGGATCTCGTACGCGAAGGGCGGGCCGGCCAACCCGTTCGTCATGCGCTGAGGGGCAAGCCGCGAGTGGAGTCGCGGGGGACGTCTCGATGAGCGGGGCCGTCGACAGCAGTCAGCCGAAGGTCCAGGACCGGTTCATACCAAGATCGAGCCCGCGCGGAGGCCGGCGGCATCGGTGCCGCCGGGGCCGGGTCAAAGCGCCTGCAACAGGCGCAGCGCCCGTTCGAGCGTCTCGTCCCGCTTGGCGAAGCAGAACCGCACGATGCCGGATTCGCGCGGCTGATCGTAGAACGCCGAGACCGGAATGGCCGCGACACCGACCTCGGTCGTCAGCCAGCGGCAGAAATCGGCTTCGTCGAGTTCGCCGCAGCGGTCGGCGAGCCGGCGATAACGCGCCAACTGGAAATACGTGCCCTGCGACGGCAGCGGTTCGAAGCGCGTGCGCGCGAGCCCCGCGCCGAACAGATCGCGCTTGCGCTGATAGAACGCCGACAGCGTGCGCCACGGCGTCGGGTCGTCGAGGTAGCGAGCCAGCGCCGCCTGCATCGGCGTGTTGACGGTGAAGACCATGTACTGATGAACCTTGCGCAGCTCGACGGTCAACGCCGCCGGCGCGGCCAGGTAGCCGACCTTCCAGCCGGTGACGTGGAAGGTCTTGCCGAAACTGGAGACGATGACGCTGCGCTCGGCCAGCGCCGGATAGCGGGCGACGCTCTCGTGCCGCGCGCCGTCGAAGACCATGTGTTCGTAGACCTCGTCCGACAGCACGAGCAGGCCGTGGTCGCAGGCGATCTGCTGCAGCGCGAGCAGGTCGTCGGCGTCGAACACCGAGCTGGTCGGATTGTGCGGCGAGTTGACGAGGATCATCCGCGTGCGCGGCCCGACCGCCTGCCGCACGCGATCCCACGGCACCGTGTACGTGGGCTGCCGATCGGACGGCGGCGTCATCGGCACGAAGACCGGCACGGCGCCGGCCATCGTGATCGCCGGCACGTAGCAGTCGTAGGCCGGCTCGATGACGATCACCTCGTCGCCCGGATGCACGAGCGCGAGGAGGGCGGTCAGGATCGCCTGCGTCGCGCCCGCGGTCACCGTGATCTCGCGATCCGGATCGTAGACGCTGCCGTAGCCCTGCGCGATCGTCCGGCTGATCGCCTGGCGCAGCGCCGGCCAGCCCGTCATCGGCGGATACTGGTTGTGCCCGGCGCGCATCGCCGCGTCGACCTCGTCGAGCAGCCGGGGGTCGCAGTCGAAATCCGGAAAACCCTGGCCCAGGTTGACGGCCCCGTGTTCGGCGGCCAGCGCCGAGACGACGGTGAAGATCGTCGTCCCCACCTTGGGCAGCCGGGAAACCGGCGCAGGGAGCGGCGTGATGGACGGCGTCACGCCGGACGGACCGGGCGCGCCGCCGGCAGCGGCGGAATCGAAGACGGGC
Organism: Burkholderiaceae bacterium; assembly: GCA_047601745.1. Lineage (GTDB taxonomy): Bacteria > Pseudomonadota > Gammaproteobacteria > Burkholderiales > Burkholderiaceae_E > JAKPAM01. The sequence continues at coordinate 4,807,888 of JASGIS010000001.1, forward strand.
ATGGCAGCGGGCCGGTCCGCGCAGGGCCGGCCGGGTAGTACGAAACCGGGGCGGCCACTATACCAATCCGGGCCGCCGCTGGCGCAGGACGGTCCGTGCACGGACCGGGTCCACCGGTTTCGACCGGCCCTCTCGCCCGGCGAAGTCCGGCGAAGCTGTGAACACGGGCCCTGCGACACCCGGAGGTCGACCCTCCGCTGCCTGACGGCCAGGATGTCCGTCAGTGCGGCAGGCGAGCCTGCCAGCTCGCCAGCGACCAGTCGATCGGGCACGGGCTGGTCACGCCGTCGATCTCGATCCGGCGACGCAGGTACGTCGGGTGATCGATGCTCGCGGCGGGCGAGGGCGGGGCGTCTTCATCGGTCGCGGTCGGTGCGCCGTCGAAGACGCGTCGGGCGGTCGACGTCAACCAACCGACGAGGGAGCGGGTCGTCTCGGCAAGGGCATGGTTCATGATCGGACTCTCCGGAAAAGACGAGGCGGCGCGGCGGATCGGCACGGCGTTCCGCCGCGCCGCCTCTAGTCAAAATCACAGTGTGTATGGATATACAGTACTGAGAGCTGGCCCGGCTGTCAATCGTCCGCGAGCTTCGGTCGCCGGGCCGAATGTTGCCGGCCAGCCGCACCGAGCCGCCGCTCGTGGCCCGCGCGCGGCCGCCCGCCTGCCTCCGGCTTATCCGGGCCGCCCGCCCGTGGTCTGCTGCAGGCATGAATGCCAGCGCCATCCCCGTCCCGCCGGCCGCTCCGGCAACCGAGCCGCTCGCGCACCAGGAACGCGCCTGCCTGCTGTTGGGGGCACTGGGCGACGCCCTCGGCGCTCCGCTCGAATACCTGAGGATCGAGGAGATCCGTACCGCCTACGGCCCGCGAGGGCTGCGCGAGCCGACACGGTTCAACGGGCGCGTCGGCTCGATCACCGACGATACGCAGATGATGCTGTTCACCGCCGAAGGGCTGCTGGATGCCATCGGCCAGCACGCCGGTCCAGGCGAACCTGCGTACGACGCGGCGGTCGGCGCGGCCTACCTGCGCTGGCTGGCTTCGCAGGGGCTCGGCGACGCCGGAACGACAATCGGCTCGCCGCGCGGCCTGCTCGCGCTGGCCGAACTGCGCGTCCAGCGCGCCCCGTCGCTGACCTGCCTGGACGCGCTCGAAGCGATGCGGGCGCCGGGCCAGGCGGCGATCAATACGCGGATGGGCAACGTCGCGGCCGGCAGGGCCGCACCGGTCGGCGTGCTGTTCGGCGCGCTCGCCGCTGCCGACGCGAGGACCGAAGCGGACGTGCTGGCGCGTTGTCATTCGCTGGCCGGACGGCTCGCGCGCCTGACGCACGGGCATCCGACGGCCAGCCACTCGGCCGGCGCGTTCGCGACGCTGATCGCCGCGCTGCTGGCCGGACATGCGTGGGACGGCGCGCTGGCACGCGTCGACGAGCTGCTGGCGCCGCACGCGGATGCCGCGCCGGTGCGCGCGGCGATCGCGCGAGCCGCCGAGGCTTCAGCCGCCGGCGATCCGACGTCGGACCCGACCGCCAGACTGGGCGAAGGCTGGGACGCGCACGAGGCGCTGGCGATCGCGATCCACATCGCGCGCGACGCGAACGACCCGGCCGAGGCGTTGTTGCGGGCCGTCAACCACAGCGGTGATTCCGACGGCTGCGGCCTGATGACCGGATGCCTGATCGGCGCGTCGAGAGGACTGGCGGGCGTGCCATCGATCTGGCTCGCGCAGCTCGAACTGGCCTCGGTGATCGGCGATCACGCCGAACGCCTGTGGGCCGCCGCCCGCACGCTGAACCGCTCGCCGATGTCCGAAGCGATCGCCACCGGCGCTTGAGGATCACTGCTTCTCGATCCGCGCCGCCTCGGCGATCTGGCGGTAGCGCTCGGAATCGGCCTGCTGGAACTCGCGCATCGCCGCCGGGGCCAGCGGCATCTGCTCCCAACTGTTGCGCACCGCGTAATCGCGCGCAGCCGGCGTGTTCAGCACCTTCTGCATCGCGTCGGCCAGCTTGTCGACGATATCGTCCGGCGTCGCCGCGTTGACGTAGAACGCGCACCACGTATAGGTCGCGAAATCCTTGAAGCCGAGCTGCTGCATCGTCGGGACGTCGGGCAGCTCGGGCGAGCGCGAATCGCCGGTGACGGCCAGCGCGCGCGCCTTGCCGTCCTTGGCCAGCGGCAACGCGCCGCCCAGGTCGACCACCGCGAGGTCGATCTGCCCGCCGATCAGGTCGGTCATCGCCTGCGACAGGCCCTTGTACGCAACGTAGTTCAGTTCGGCGCCGCTCAGCGTCGACCACCAGGCGGCCGCGAGCTGGTAGCCCTGCGAATACGTGCCGACCGAGATCTTGCGCTTTTCGCGGCGCGAGGCGTCGAGCAGGTCCTGCAGCGACTTGTGGCGCGAATCGCCGGCGACCATGAAGCCCATCAGGCCGCGGAACAGGCCGGCCACCGGCCGCAGGTCGGTCGCCGGATCGTAGGGCAGCGACTTGAGCACGTGCGGATTGACCGACATCGGCGAGTTGCTCGCGGTCAGCATCGTGTAGCCGTCGGCCGGCGACTGCTTGATGATGCCGATCCCGACGGCGCCGTTGCCGCCCGGGCGGTTTTCGACGACGACGGGCTGGCCCAGCAGCTTGGACAGCTCCTCGGCGTGGTATCGCGTGTTGGTATCGGCGCCGCTGCCGTTGGCGAACGGAACGATGACCCGTATCGGCTTGTTCGGAAAACCGCCGGCCTGGGCGGCGGCCGGACCGACCCGTGCCCATAGCGGCGCGGCCAGCAACGGCAGGACCGCGCGTCGGGAAGCGCGCATCGAGCTGTCTCCTTCTGTTTATCGATGGATGCCGCGTCCGCCTGGTGTCCGCGAACAGCCGGGCCGCGCGACGGGCGGGACCAGCATAGCACCGCCGGCGCGCGCCGCCGCCGGGTCCGGCCGACGACACCATGCGGGCCGGACGCCGTTGCCTGCGATAATGCCGCCTGACTTTTCCCTCTGGGCTCGACTGCCGATGGTGCATGGATCCTCCTCCGACGCCGCGCGACGCGCGCGAATCGACGATTGCGCGGCGCAAGCCCGCGCGCTGGCCGGCTTGACTCGCGAGCTCGACCGCATCGAAGACACGAAAGGCATCGGCGCCGCTTATTACGCCAAGCTCGATCAGTGCACGCAGGCCCGGCACGCGCTGGGCGATGCGCTGCGCCGGTTCCTGCGCGACGGCGATCGCGAAGCGCTGTGCCGGCTGCGCGAGCGCATGCGCGAAGACGCCGCCAGCGCGCGCGCGCTCGACCAGGCGCTGGGCGACGACCTCGCGCAGTTCGTCGACGACCGGCAGGTGCGGCACGAACTGTTCGCGGTGCCGGTCATGCTGCCGCGCGGCTTCGCATCGACCCCGCTGTCCGACGCGATCCGCGAGGCGCTCGCGCAGGCGTGGCTGCGATTGAACGACGGGCGCGACCACGACGAGGACGAAGTACGGATCACCGTGATGAAGACCCTGTACGTGCCGGGCCGGATCGAGCGCCTGGACGACGTCGAGGTCTTCGCGTGGATCGACGCGTGCGCGACCGCCGACGAGGAGGGGAGCGAAGACGACGATGGCGACGGCGATGGCGACGCCGGCAGTGGTCGTGCGGGCGGCGGCAGTAGCAGTAGCGGCAGCAGCGACGGCGGCGGCCGTGGCAGCGGCGACGGCGAGGCCGACGATCCGCAGATCGAGCACTGGGACGAGACGCCGATGGCGCTGCGCTACATCGTGATCCACGTCGCCACGCCGCCCGAATGGCTGGACGACGACGATGCGATGGCGGCCGACGACCTGCGGCCTTACCTGCCGAACTTCGCCGACCTGCCGAAGAACCACCTGGACTGGTCGGCCGACGCGCGTCGGGCGCTGTCGCGCATCACGCGCGGGCACATCAACGTCGGCTTCCCCGACGACCTGCGCGCGGTCCGCGTCTCGGGCCGGTATTTCGCGCAGTTCTGGGTGGCGCGCTACGACCTGCATCGCCAGCTCGAAGCGATCGGCGGCGAGGAAGACGTCGCGCGGATCGCCTGCTCGCTGCATCGACGCAGCGGCGCCGCGCCGGCCAGGCCGCAGTTGTCGATGCGGATCAGCCTGCTCGACGACGACGGCGACCTGCTGGCCGGCCACGAGACGAGCCTCGACGACGTGTTCACGCTCGAGGCGGCCCAGCCGCTGATCGGCGATCTGGCGCTGGCCCTGTCGATCGACGAGCAGACGACCGTGCCGGGCTTGCACGAGTTGCCGGACGACGTTCCGGGGCATCCGCTGTTCCATACCGCTTCGGGATGGAGGAGCGCGTCGTGAAGGTCGCGATCCTTGGCGCGGGCGCGATCGGCGGACTGATCGGCGTGCGCCTGGCCGCCGGCGGCGCGGCGTCGGTGTCGGCGGTGGCGCGCGGCGCGACGCTGGCCGCATTGCGGACCGACGGCTGGCGGCTGCGCCATGACGGTGCCGAACTGCGCGCCGACGTGCAGGCCAGCGACCGGCCGGCCGATCTCGGGCCGCAGGACCTGGTCGTGGTGGCCGTCAAGGGGCCGGCGCTCGCATCGGTCGCCGAATCGGTAGCGCCGCTGATCGGCCCGGCGACGGTGGTGCTGCCGGCGATCAACGGCGTGCCGTGGTGGTTCGGTCAGGACATCGACGCGTTGTCCGGCGCACCGCTGCGCAGCATCGACCCGCAAGGCGCGATCCTCGCGGCCATGCCGCTCGCGCGCATCATCGGCTGCGTCGTGCACGCCAGCGCCGCCTCGACGGCCCCGGGCGTCGTCGATCACCGGATGGGACGCGAACTGATCATCGGCGAGCCGTCCGGCCAGGACAGCGCGCGGCTGCGCGAGCTGCAGACCGTGCTGAGCGCGGCCGGCTTCGACGTGCGCGTCTCGGACCGGATCCGCCAGGACATCTGGTACAAGCTGTGGGGCAACCTGACGATGAATCCGGTGTCGGCGCTGACCGGCGCCACCGCGGATCGCGTGCTCGACGACCCGCTGGTGCGGGCGTTCTGTTCGGCGGCGATGCACGAGGCCGCGCAGGTCGGCGAACGCATCGGCTGCCCGATCGCGCAGACGCCCGAGGACCGGCACGCGGTCACCCGCAAGCTCGGCGCGTTCAAGACCTCGATGCTGCAGGACGTCGAGGCCGGCCGGCCGATCGAACTCGATGCGATCGTCGCCGCCGTCACCGAGATCGCCGGCCGGCTCGGCCTGGCCACGCCGAACATCGACGCGCTGCTCGGGTTGACGCGCCTGTTCGCGCGCGGTCGCGGCCTGTATCCCGAGGCTTGCTGAGGCGACGGCGCGCCGAGGCCGTTTCCGTCCGCTCGAGCAAGGCAGCCGATTGTCCGCAACCACCGATTCCACGAGCCGCGTCGATCCGACGGCCCTGCTGCGGCTGAGCGCGTTCGGCAGCCTGGCGTCGATGCGCGTGTGCGACAGCCTGACGGCTCCGCTGGCCGATGCGTTCACGGTCGCGACGACCGAAGCGGCCCATGCGATCTCGTTCTTCGCGATCGCCTATGGATTGCTGCAGGCGTTCTACGGGCCGCTGAGCGACCGCATCGGCAAGACGCGGGTGATCGGCCTGGCGACGGCCGGCTGCGCGCTGGCCAATCTGTTCGTGCTGCTGGCGCCGTCGATGCCGGCCGTGTTGATGCTGCGCACGCTGTCCGGCGCGTTTGCCGCCGGCATCGTTCCGATCAGCATGGCCTACATCGGCGACACGGTTCCGTACGAGCAGCGCCAGCCGGCTTTGGCCCGCTTCATGACGGCCACGCTGACGGGCATGATCTGCGGCCAGTGGTTCGGCGGCGTGCTGGCCGAGGCGATCCACTGGCGGGCGCCGTTCGCGGTGCTGACGCTGATCTTCGTGGCCGCGCTCGTCGCGCAGGGGCGGGCCGGGCTGCTGCGCGGCGCGCCGCCGGCCCCCACGGGCGCTGGCGCCCCGCTTCGCGCTTCGTTCATCGCCCAGGTCGGCGGGATCGCCGCTCAACCGTGGGCCCGCATCGTGCTGCTGCTGGTCTTCGTCGAAGGCGCGGCGGCGTTCAGCCTCTACGCGATGGTCCCCACGCACCTGCACCAGCGTTTCGGCCTGTCGATGACGGTGTCCGGCGGCATCCTCGCGCTGCTCGGCGTCGGCGGCATGCTGTACACGTTCGCGTCCGGCCGTCTGCTCCGGCGTCTCGGCGAGGCGGGGATGGCCCGGCTCGGCGGAAGCCTGCTCGGCGTATCGTTCCTGCTGCTGGGTCTGGAGACCCGGGCCTGGCTGGCCGCGCCGGCGTGCCTGATCGGCGGCCTGGGGCTGTACATGCTGCACAACACGCTGCAGACCAACGCGACGCAGTTGTCGCAGGCCTACCGCGGCACGGCGGTGTCGATGTTCGCGTCGAGCCTGTTCGTCGGCCAGTCCGTCGGCGTCTCGGTGGCGGCCGAACTGGTCGGCCGCGGACAGGCCGGATCGTTGTTCGTCGTTTGCGCGATCGTCGCGGTCGCGCTCGGCTTCGGCTTCTCGACCGCGATCGGGCGCCGCCGGCGCGGCTGACCGGCGCCGCGGCGAAAGGCGAGGTCGGCGCCCGGATCAGAGCCGCGGCTGACAGGGCTGGAGCCGGTCAGCCCGTCGGCCCCGGTCGCATCACGCGCAGCCGCGCGAAGCTGGCCAGGCAGCCGACGCACGAGAATGCGGCCCCGAGCCACATCGCGGCGATGTCCCCGTGCTCCGGCGACAGCAGGAAGCACGCGGCCACCAGCGCCGTCCCGATCGCCTGACCGGTCAGCCGCGACGTGGCGATGATGCCGCTGGCGGCACCGCTGCGATGCGCGGGGGCGCTGGTCATCAGCGCGTTCAGGTTCGGCGACTGGAAGAAACCGAAGCCGATCCCGCACCACACCATCCGCCAGATGATGTCCCAGTCCGACGGCGCGGCCGGCATCGTCGCCATCAGCACCATGCCGCTGGCCAGCACGGCCAGGCCGATGCCGCCGAGCAGCCCGGCCGGATAACGGTCGGACAGGCGGCCCGCGATCGGCCCGAGCGCGGCGACCACGACCGGCCAGGGCGTGATCAGCAGACCGATCTCGACGGCCGAGCGTCCGAGGCGGTGCTGGAACAGGAACGGCAGCGCCACGAACGCGAAGCCCTGCGTCGCGAACGCGCACACCGAGGTCAGCGACGACAGCGCGAACAGGGGCCGGCGGAACAGATCGATCGCCAGCATCGGCGCCGGGTGCTCGGCCTGTCGCCGCAGCAGCCAGATCAGGCAGGCCAGCGAGATCGTCCACTCGGCGGTGACCCGCTGCCAGGGCGCCCCATGCGAGATCTCGCCCAGCCCGAGCACCAGCGAGCCGAACATCAGCGCGCACAGCACCGACGCCAGCGAGTCGAACTTGTGCGCGGCGCGGGCGGTGTTGGGCAGCGACGTCCAGCCGACGTACAAGGCCAGCGCGCAGATCGGCAGCTTGAACAGGAACAGCCACGGCCAGGGCGCGATCGCCAGCACCAGCGACGTGACCGTCGGACCGATGACGAAGCAACTGCCGACGACCATCGCGTTGATGCCCAGCATGGCACCGAGCCGGTTCGGCGGCGCGATGAAGCGGATCATCGCGCCGTTGACGGCCATCATCGCCGCGCCGCCCAGGCCCTGGAGGCCGCGGAAGACGACCAGCGAAGGCAGCGACCACGCGAAGCCGCAGGCCGCCGACGCCAGCGTGAACAGGATCAGCCCGGCCAGGCAGACGCGCTTGTGGCCGGCGATCTCGCCGAGCGACGCGAGCGGCAGGACCGCCGCGACCATCGTCAGTTGATAGGCGTTGACGATCCAGATCGAATCGGCGGCCGTCGTGTCCAGCGCCGCCGCGAACGTCGGCAGCGCGGTGTTGGCGATCGCCGTATCGAGCGTGGCCATCGCGACGGCCAGCATGACCGACAGCATCGCCCGGAAGCGCAGGTGGGCGGGTACGCCACCGGCCGTCACCGCGTGGCCGGCATCCTGGAGGGCGGACGAGGAAGAGGAGGCGGGCGCGTTCTGCATGGGCCCGCCATGATACTGCCCGATGCGAACGGGCGCTGCGGGCCGCCACGGCGGCGGCCGCTGCCCGGATCGGCGCGCCGCCGGGCGCCGTCGGCGGCGCCGCGCGGTCGCGGGAGGGGGTTACCAGTGCCCGTAGACGCGAACCGGCGCGGGTCCGTAAGGCCGATAAACCGGCGGCGGCCGGACGACGACCGGCGGGCCGTAAACCGGCGCACCGTAGACGGGAGCGCCGTAAACAGGCGCGCCGTAGACGGGGGCACCATAGACCGGAGCGCCGTAGACCGGTCGGCCATAAACGGGCGCGACGTAGCGCCGCGGAGGAGGCGGATAGTAGGCCGGCGGCGGATAGCCGTAGACCGGCGCGGGCGCGACGTAGACGGGCGGGGCGACCGGAACGCCGATGCCGATCCCGACCGACACGCTGCCGTGCGCATGCGCCGGCGCCGACATCAGCGCACCGATGCCCAGACAGAATGCCGCGACGGACAGCTTGCTCATCATGGTAGTCACCTCGATCGATCCTCGGATACGGACCGTACGGACAGCGTATCGCCGGACGCCGCGGCTGTCGCCAGCCAAGCCGTTACCGGTGTAACGGGAGGTAACGACAGGGGATAATGCCGGCAGAGGAGACATCGATGAACGAGCTTCGTCCGAACGCGCAGACGGCGACCGAGCCCTGCTACGAGATCTTCGCGATCCGCTACGCGAGCGTGCAGCGGATGCGACGCGACAACTTCATCGGCAACGATCCGCACGACGGGCCGATGCCGCTGGACTTCTACGTCTGGCTGCTGCGCGGCGCGGGCCGCCACATCCTGATCGATACCGGCTTCAACGAGGCGGCCGCGCGCGAGCGCGATCGCGTGCTGTCGCGATGCCCGATCGAGGCGCTCGCGGTGCTCGGCGTGCAGCCCGCGCAGATCGGCGACGTCGTGCTGACGCACCTGCACTACGATCACGCCGGCAACCTCGACAAGCTGCCGGCCGCCCGGTTCCACGTGCAGGACGCCGAGCTCGACTACGCGACCGGCCGCTGCATGTGCCACCACGCGCTGCGCCACGCGTACTCGGTCACCGACGTCGTCGAACTGGTTCGGCACGTCTATGCGGACCGCGTCGAATTCCACGACGGGGATTCGCGAGTCGCCCCGGGGGTCGAACTGATGCTGATCGGCGGCCACACGCGCGGCCTGCAGGCGGTGCGCGTGCGCACGCGGCGGGGCTGGGTCGTGCTGGCGTCCGACGCCAGCCACTACTACGAGAACTTCCAGCGGCAGCGACCGTTTCCGATCGTCTTCAACGTCGCCGACATGCTGACCGGCCACCGGCGGATCCAGCAGGCCGCCGATTCGCCGGACCACGTGATTCCGGGCCACGATCCGCTGGTGCTCGAACGCTACCCGCGCTGGCCGGACGACGACATCGGCATCGCCCAGTTGCACCTGCCGCCGACGGCGAGCTGATCACGGCGACGACCTTGCCACGGCAGCACGCCGTCACATTAGCCTCCGTCACATTAGCCTCCGTCACATTAGCCTCCGTCACATTAGCCTCCGTCACGGTAGCCTCCGTCACGGCAGTGCGTCCAGCGCCCGGCGTGCGGCCTGGCCGAGCGCGTCGGCGGCCTGCCGGATCCGCGCGTCGTCGTGGCCGGCGAAGCCCAGCACGAAGCCGTCCGGCCCCCGGCTGCGCAGACGCGTCTCGCTGAGCAGCCATACGTCGAGTCCCGCCTGTTCGCGGATCCGGCCGGCCAGCGAGGCCGGCGCCTGCTCCGGCAGACAGGCCAGCAGGTGCAGGCCCTGGGCCGGGACGACCAGCGTCAGCGCGGGTCCCGCCGCTCGCCGCAGCGCATCGGCCAGCAGGTCGCGAGCGTGGCGGTAGCGGGACCGCATCCGCCGATGGTGCGCGCGCAGCGAACCGTCGGCCAGCAGTTCGGCGACCGCGCGTTCGGGCAGGCCGGGCGGAAACCGGTCGTGCGCGGCGCGGGTCGCCGCGACGCGCTCGACGAGCGCCATCGGCAGCACGACGTAGGCGAGCCGCAGCGCCGCGAACAGCGTCTTCGAGAACGTGCCCAGGTAGAGCACGCGATCGCCGCTCATGCCCGCGAGCGCCGTCAGCGGCGGCCCTTCGTAGCGGAACTCGTTGTCGTAGTCGTCCTCGATGATCCACGCATCGTGGCGGCGCGCCCATTCGACCAGCGCGATCCGACGCTGCAGCGGCATCGTCACGCCGCTGGGAAACTGGTTCGACGGCGTCACGTAGATCGCGCGGGCGCGACGCGCCGCGGCCGACGCGCGCTCGATGTCGAGCCCTTGCGCGTCGACCGGCATCGGCTCGAGCGAGAGCCCGGCCTGGCGCAGCGTGTGGTGAGCGACCGGATAGCCGGGATCCTCGACGCCGACGCGGTCGCCGGGACGCAGCAGCGCGGCCGCGATCAGGCGTAGCGCCGGCTGCGTGCCGGACGTGATGAGGATCTGGTCCGCGTGGCAGTGCAGCCCCCGGCTCGATGCGAGCTGGTTCGCCAGTTCTTCGCGCAACTCGCGGGTGCCGCGCGGATCGCCGTAACCGAGCGTGTCGGCCGACCCGGCCAGCGTCTGGCGACGCAATGCGCTGCCGAGCCGGCGCATCAGCACCGGATCGATGAAAGTGCGCCCCAGCGCCAGCGGCCCGTTGCGCGGCAGCGAGATCCGGGGCGGACGTGAGGGCGAGGGATCCGGCGGCCGGGGCAGGCGCGCGGCGACATAGGTGCCGGCACCGGTGCGCCCCTCGACCAGGCCGTCGGCCTGCAGGCTCTCGTAGGCGACGACGACCGCGTTGCGCTGCACGCCCAGTTGCGCGGACAGCGAGCGGCTCGACGGCAGACGGCTGCCGGCGGCCAGCCGGCCGCCGAGGATCGCCTCGCGCAGCGCCAGATCGACACGGCGCCCCTGATTGGCCGGATCCGCCGACAGCGTCAGCGGCAGATCGAACGCATCGCTCGGCCGTGACGGCGGCCGGCTCGAAGTGGTTGGCATGTTTACGTGGGAAGTGGACCTTTTCCCGACCATTGTCGATGCCTAATCTGTTCGCCGCAAAGGAGAAAGCGAATGCCGATCGATATATCCGTTCCGCCCGACTCGGCGGACGCGCCGCCCAGCTACCCGGTCGACGCGACCAATCGCGTCAAACGGCTGTATGAACGCGGCGCCTACGACCACGAAACGATCCACGCGATCCTGGACGCCGCGACGATGTGCCACGTCGCCTACGTCGTCGACGGACAGCCGTACTGCACGCCGACGTTGTTCTGGCGCGAGGGCGACCACCTGTACTGGCACGGCAGCAGCGCCAGCCGCATGCTGCGCAACCAGTCCGACGGCCAGCCGGTGTGCGTGACCGTCACGCACCTGGACAGCCTGGTGCTGGCGCGCTGCGGTTTCAATCACTCGGCCGACTACCGCTCGGTGATGGCTTTCGGCCAGGCGCGACTGCTGACCGACCCGGCCGAGAAGGAGCGCGCGCTGGTGATGATGGTCGACCGGCTGTTCCCTGGGCGCACCGCGCAGTTGCGCCCGAGCACGCGCCAGGAGATCAAGGCGACGTCCGTCGTCGTGATGCGGATCGACAAGGCGTCGGCGAAGGTGCGCGGCAAGGGCGTCGCCGACGACGATGACGACTACGCGCTGCTGATCTATGCGGAGCGACTGCCGGTCAGCACGGTGATCGGCGAACCGCAGCCGTGCCCGCGCCTGATGCCGGGGGTCGAGCGGCCGGCGCGGCTGGCGCCTTACCGGGCCGGACGCCGGCTCGACGACGCGCTGGCCGAAGCGTATGCGCTGAGCTTCGGCTCGGCATCGACACCTGCATCGGCACCGGCATCAGGATCAGGATCAGGATCAGGATCGGGATCGGCATCGGAGCTCAGCCCGCCTGCCGGAACGTCAGATTGATCCGGCGGCGCCCGGTCAACGGATGCTCGGCGTCGCGCACCGGCAGGATGCCGTGGAAACGCAGCCGGTCCTCGCCGCCCCAGACGACCACGTCGCCATGGGCGAGCATCACGCGCTGCGTCGGGTCGGTACGGCGCAGCCCGCCGAACAGGAAGGTCGCGCCGACGCCGAGCGAGACCGAGACGATCGGCGCCGTCAGGTCGCGCTCGTCGCGATCCTGGTGCAGCGACATCTTCGCGCCGGGCTCGTAGACGTTGATCAGGCAGCTATCCGGCGCGAACGCCGGGAAGCCGGCAGCCGCCGCGGCCTGCCGCGCCAGATCGCGCAGCGCGGCCGGCATCGCCGGCCACGGCTGCCGCGTCAGCGGATCGATCGACGCATAGCGGTAGCCGCGCGCGTCGGTGACCCAGCCCACGTCGCCGCAACTGCTGCTGGCGACCGACATCGGCCGCCCGCCGGGCGTGATCATGCTGCGCGACGGCGCGCGCGCGAGGACGCGCTCGACGTCGGCCAGCAGCGCCGGCGCTTCGTCCGTCGCGAACCCGCGCAATACGGTCGATCGCGCCCCGATCGATTGCGGCGGCAACGAAGGAAGTTCGTCGAACAGATCGAAGCTCATCAGCGCGACCCGGGCAGAGGGGCGCCCCGCGCGCCGCGCTCGCTTCCGAGCAGTTCCCGTTTGCGTTCGGGCCCCCATCGGTAACCGCAGATCGAGCCGTCGCGGCGTATCACGCGGTGGCAGGGCACGAGCACCGCGAAGCGATTGGCCGCCACCGCGCCGCCGACCGCGCGCACGGCATCGGGCCGGCCGACGCGGGCCGCCAATTCGGTATAGCTGAGCGTCTGCCCGGCCGGAATCGCGCACAACGCCGACCAGACGCGCTGGCGCAACAGCGAGCCGGTCGCGCGCAACACGAGCGGCGCGGGCCCGGCGCGGTCGACGGCGGCTCGCCCGCCGCGGGCAGGATCGCGGCGGGACCGGCGGCCGCCACCGGCGTCCCGCGCAGCGCCGATGCTCGCGGTGCCTTTGGTGTCATCGAGGGCGCCCATGTCGCGAGCGTCGTCCTCCGCGGCGACGACTTCGACGACGCCTTCTCCGCGCTGCGTCGCGGCCACGAGCGCGACGACGCGGATCAGGCTGCCATGCAGCGCGCCGTCTTCGTCGGGCACCAGCCGCGTGCGGGGAAACGCGTCGTGCAACTGCGCGATCGCCTGTTCGGACGTGTCGCCGAGAAAGATCGCATACAACGCGTCGCGGTCGCCGGCGACCGCGGCGATGCCCAGGTCGCAGGGTGCGCACGCATACAGCAGCCGATCCGGTTCGCGGCTCCGTGGATCGACTTCGAGCCGGCAGACGGGCAGGGCAGGGGCGGACATCGGATACCTCCTTGGCGGGATCGGTCGGGCTCGACGGCGAGCCGGGGTCGGCGGGGCCTCGCGCGGGTCAGTCTCGTTCGCGCGACAGCAGCGCGCGCTTGCGCTCGACCCCCCAGCGATAGCCGGACAGTCCGCCATCGGTACGGATCACGCGGTGGCACGGAATCGCCACCGCGAGCGGGTTGGCGGCGCAGGCCTGCGCGACCGCACGCACCGCCCGAGGTTCGCCGATCCGCTGCGCCAGTTGCGCGTAGGTGATCGTCTGCCCGGGCGGAATCTCGCGCAGCGCCTGCCACACGCGCTGCTGGAACGCGGTACCGCGCACGTCCAGCGGCAGCGTGGTGCCCAGCGACGGCGCCTCGACGAGGCCGACGATCTCGGCGACCCAGCGCTCGAACCCCGCGTCGGCGCCGATCAGCGCCGCGTTCGAAAACCGGCGCTGCAGGTCGTCGATCAGCGCCTGCGGATCGTCGCCGAGCATGATCGCGCAGACGCCGGCCGGACTGCACGCGACCAGGATGCTGCCGAGCGAGCACAGGCCGACCGCGAAGCGGATCGGCGTCGACTGCCCGCCCTCGCGCCAGGTGCGCGCGGGCATCCCCAGCAATCGATGCGACTGCTCGTAGAAGCGGCTGTTCGAATTGAAACCGGCGCCGTAGACGGCGTCGGTGATCGTCGGCGCCTCGCCGAGCTCCTCGCGCAGGCGGCGCGCGCGATGCGCATCGGCATAGGCCTTGGGCGTCAGCCCCGTCTGCGCCTTGAACAGCCGGTGCAGGTGGAACGGGCTGATCCCGGCCCGGATCGCCAGTTCGTCGAGGCGCGGCGGCGTTCCGGCGGCCTCGATCGCCCGGCAGGCGTCGACGACCAGTTCGCGATGCAGCCGCGCCAGTTGCTCGCGATCGGCACCGGCGCGCAGGCTGGGGCGGAATCCGGCCGCCCGCGCCGCCTCGGCCGACGCGAAGTAGACGACGTTGCGGCGATTCGGCCGGCGGGCTGCGCCGCTGGGCGCCGCGTAGACGCGGGTCGTGCGCACGCCGTACACGAAATGCGCATCGGCCCGGGGGTCGCGATCGACGATCGCCTGCCAGCGCGCGTCGTCGCTCGCATAACGGGCGAGGTCGGAGACGGTGCGAACGCCGGCCGCGCCGTCGGACGGGCGGGCCGGTGATGAAGGGTCGGCGGGGTGGCGGGACATCATGGCGGGATCCGGGTGAAAGACGATGGCGATGGCAATGGCGATCGGCGTCGATGCAATGTAGCGCCGCCCGCGCTCACCGGCATCCTCGTTCTTGCGATCGAATCGAACCCGGCCGCGCCGCAGATCGCGAGATCGAATCGAACCCAGCCGCCGCGGATCGCGAACGACGGCGCGCGAACCCGGGCCGCCGCGGGAGCCTCCCGGCCGAGAGGCTGAGCTCGGGAGCGAAGCGGGGATCCCGAACCGATCAGCGACCGTCGCCGGCCCCCCGCACCGGCAGCGCGACCGGCCTGCCGCCGCCCGGCATTCCTGCCTCGCCGGGAAGCAGCTCGTCCAGCGTTCTGGCGTCGAGTTCGGCCAGGAATCGTTCGGTCGCCCGCTGCAGGACCTGGGTCAGGCGGCAGCGGCCGGTCAGCACGCACCGGCTCTCGGGCCCCAGGCATTCGACGACGGCCAGATCCGATTCCATATGCCGCACGACCTCGCCCAGCACGATCTGCGAGGCCGGGCGGGCGAGGCGGATACCGCCTCCGCGACCGCGGACCGTATGCAGGAAGCCGCCGAGCCCGAGCTGATGGGCGACCTTCGTCAGGTGCGCCTGCGAAATCCGGTGCGCGGCGGCGACCTCGGCGATCGTCGCCAGCCGGTCGGGCGCGGTGCCGACGAACATCAGCAGCCGCAGCGCATAGTCGGTCATCATCGTCAGGCGCATGCCGCGGCTCCGTTTGCGCGGCCATCGGCTCGCGGTCCGCTGCGGGAAGACGCCGGGCGATCGCGGCCGGCCGCCGGCACGCGCGCCGTCATCACGACGCGGCCGGCGTCGGCAGATCGGCCGGCATCCGATCGGGCGCGTTGACCGCCTGGTAGCCGAGCCACAGACTGCGCGCGATGCGCTGCGCGGCCGCCGTCGCCTGCCGTGCCATCTCGCGGTTGGCCTGTTCGTCGGCCGTCTGCCGGAACAGCGCGAGCCAATGCGCGAACAGGTCCACCGACAGGCCGGGCAGGCGTGCATGCTTGGGCATCGGCGCGCCCGAGAAGCGGGCGGTACCGCGCAGCACCGTCGACCAGAAATCGCACAGCTTGCTCAGGTGCGCATCCCAATCGTCGACGTGCCGGTCGAAGATCGGGCCCAGGCTCGGATCGGCCCGCACCCGGGCGTAGAACGCATGGACCAGCGTCCGGATCTCGTCTTCGGTGCAAAGGCCGGGAGAGGGCATGGCGACAGGGCTTCGCGATAAAAGATGCAAGAAATATACATCTTTTATCGGTGAAGCGCCCCGACGCCGATCGGATCCCGATCGCGGCGGTCGACGAAGGACGGTAACGAGCGGAGAGCGCTCGGCCGGGCAGGCCTGCGGACGCAGGCCGCCGGCGGCGTCGATCAGCGGCGGCGCGCGCCGTGACCGCCGGGCGTCATCGGGGGGCGGCCCTCGATGTGGCGGAACTTGATCCGTCCCTTGGACAGATCGTAGGGTGACAGTTCGAGCGAAACGCGATCGCCGGCCAGGATGCGGATCCGGTGCTTGCGCATCTTGCCCGCCGTGTAGGCGACGAGGTTGTGGCCGTTGTCCAGCGTGACGCGGAACCGCGCGTCGGGCAGTACCTCGTCGACGACGCCATGCATTTCGATCAGTTCTTCCTTAGCCATTGAGACCTTTCCAATGAGACTTCGCGGGCGGACGCCGAACGTCGCCCGTCTGCCGGTGCCGCGACACGGTGACAGCGAAGGGGATAGACAGGGATCGGCAGTGCCGCCGCAGGCGGACGTCCCGGCGGGAACCGGAGCGGGAAACTCGGGCTTGCGCTGTCGAACACCACGCCTTGCAGCCAAGCTCGTCGGCGGATGTTTCACGGTGGCGGCAACGCGAGTCGCCCGCGTCGCGATCGACGGCACGGCGGGCGTGTCGTGATGAGCGCAGCGCTTCGACAGGGTGAAGCGTCGTCCGTGAGTCAGACCGCGATCATACCATCCGGCCTTTCTTTGCACCAACGCGGACGAACAAATGCGCGTCAGGCCCCATCCCGGCGCAGCGTGCAGCCGTCGCCGATCCCCTCGCGTCGCACGGTCACCGCCGACAGCCGCCCGACCTCGGGATCGAGCGCCGCCCAGATGAACGCGCACAGATTCTCCAGCGTCGGCGGCCCCAGCCCATCGACCTCGTCGAGCAGCCGATGGTCGAGCCGGTCGCGCAGGCGCGCGATCGCCGCGCGCACGAATCCCAGGTCGACGACCATCCCGCTGGCCGGATCCTTCGGCCCGGACACGTAGACGTCGACGTGATACGTATGGCCGTGGATCCGGCGGCTGGCATCGGCCTCGATCCGCCGCTGCAGCGTGTGCGCCGCGTCGAAGAAAAAGCTCTGGCGCAGTTCGTAGTGTCGCGGGACCGTCGTCATCGGATACCGATCATCTTGTGCGTCTGCACGCTCAGTCGCCAGCGCGGGTGGTGCAGGCACCAGTCGATCGCCCATTCGGTGTTGCGCGCCCTGTCGACGCCGTCCATCGGCTGGACGAAGAAGTGGTCGAAGGCCAGCGATTCGAGTGCCCGAAGGTCGATCTCCGGCTGCGGGACGACGACCTTCAGTTCGGCGCCGCTGCGCTGGCGCAGCGGCGCGCTGCCCTTGGGGCTCACGCAGATCCAGTCGATGCCGGCGGGCGCGGCGATCGTGCCGTTGGTCTCGACCGCCAGTTCGAAGCCGCGCTGGTGCAACGCGTCGATCAGCGGCGGATCGACCTGCAGCAGCGGTTCGCCGCCGGTCAGCACGGCCAGCCTGCGGCCGCCGGCCTGCGACGGCCATTGCGCGGCGACGACGTCGGCCAACGCGCCCGCATCGGTGAACTTGCCGCCCAGCGTGCCGTCGGTGCCGACGAAATCGGTGTCGCAGAAGCGGCAGACGGCGTCGGCCCGATCGGCCTCGCGGCCCGACCACAGGTTGCAGCCGGCGAAGCGGCAGAACACGGCGGGCCGGCCGGCGTTGCCGCCTTCGCCCTGCAGCGTATAGAAGATTTCCTTGACCGAGTAGGTCATCCAGAGGGTTCCTGCATCATGACGACGGCGAGGCGCGGCCGGTGCGGCGTGGGGGCGGCCGTCCGCGCCGCCGACCGCGCACGCACGGGATGCCGCGCCGGCACGATGGCCGGGCGCTCACGAGGCGAGGCGAGAAAGGTTGGCGCCCGAATTCAGACCTCAGATGGGCCCCGGATGAACCGCAAGGGGCCGCGGGAGGTCGTGCGGCGTCGTCGGTTGCCATGTTACCAGCGTGCCGTCCGTCGCGCCTCGCCGGCGCTGGCCGGAATCTTGCACGACCTGCGCAACGTTCCACACAAATCACCATTCCCTCGATGCCGGTTCTCCGCCATTCGGCTAGGATCGGCGCTCGTCACTCGATGCCCTTTTCATTCATGCAATTCTGGCAAGTGCTCACCCCGCTGGGAGAGTCGCTGATCCTGATGCCGGCCGTCGGCGTACTGGCGGCCTGGCTGTTGCCGCGCAAACAAGGCTCGACGCTGGTCTGGCGCTGGCTGCTGGCGGTCGGTGCGGCCGCGTTGATCACCGCGTGCTCGAAGATCGCCTTCATGGGCTGGGGGCTCGGCAGCGCGCAATGGAACTTCACCGGCATCTCGGGCCATACGATGTTCGCGGCGGCGATCTATCCGCTGCTGTTTCGCACCGTCGTATCGGCCGCGCCGCCGCGATACCACTCGGCATCGATCGTGGCCGGCTTCGTGCTGGCCGCGCTGATCGGCGTCTCGCGCGTACGGATCGGCGCGCATTCGTGGTCCGAGGTGGTGACCGGCTACGGGCTGGGCGGCCTGGCCAGCCTGCTCGTGCTGGGACTGGCCTACGTGCCGCCGGCGCGGCCGCCCCGCTGGCTGCTGGCCGGCGTGGCGCTGTGGCTCGGCGTGATGATGATCGGCGCGCCGCATTCGCCGGCGCACGGCTGGATCACCCAGGTCGCCTTGACCCTGTCGGGCCGCCAGACACCGTATACGCGCTCGGACCTGTTCCGTGCGACGCCTCAGACCGGCACGACGGCCGCGCAGCGGTTCTCGTGGCACCAGCCGGTCTCGGCGATCGGCTCGGCGCTGCGGCCTCGTACATGAGCGACGGCGCCGACGAATCGGCATACATGCGGATGGCCCTCGACCAGGCGCGACAGGCCTGGTCGGCCGGCGAAGTGCCGGTCGGCGCGGTCGTCGTGTACGCGGGGGAGGTGATCGGGCGCGGATTCAACCAGCCGATCGGCGCGCACGATCCGAGCGCGCACGCCGAGATGCGGGCCTTGCGCGACGCGGCCCGGCGAATGGGCAACTACCGGCTGCCCGGATGCGATCTGTACGTGACGCTCGAACCGTGCGCGATGTGCGCCGGCGCGATCCTGCACAGCCGGATCCGCCGCGTCGTGTTCGGCGCCCGCGATCCGAAGACCGGCGCCTGCGGCAGCGTCATCGACGTGTTCGGCGTGCCGGCGCTCAACCACCAGACCCGCGTCGACGCAGGCCTGCTCGGCGACGAATGCTCGTCGCTGCTGCGCGCGTTCTTCGCGCAACGCCGCGCCGAACAGCGCGCGGCGCCCCGGGCCGCGCCGGCGCCCGAACCGGGCGCGGCGGACCAGGACGCAACGAGGCCCTCGAAGACCGGGCCCGCCTGAACGCCTGTACGAGCCCGCTGCCGCCGCCTCGGGGAGCGTGGCGCGTGACCCCGCCGGGGGGCGGCGGGGCAAGGCGGGCCGAGCGCGCGCTTACTCGATCTTGGCGCGTTCGCGCAGCGTTTTCTGGAGCTGCTGGACCTGGCGCCGTTCCAGCTCCTGGGCGATCTGCGGGCGAACCTGCTCAAGCGGCGGCGGCGGCACGTCGCGCACGTCGTCGAGGCGGATCACGTGGTAGCCGAACTGGCTCTTGACCGGTTCGCTCGTGTACTGACCCTTGTTCAGCTTGACCATCGCCTCGGAGAACTCCTTGACGAAGGTGCTCGGACCGTTCCAGTCGAGGTCGCCGCCGTTGGCGGCCGAGCCGGTGTCTTTCGACTGCTTGGCGAGCTCTTCGAATTTCGCGCCCTTGCCGAGCTCGGCGATGATCTGCTTGGCCTGGTCCTCGCTATCGACCAGGATGTGGCGCGCGCGGTATTCCTTCTCGCCGCTGGTCTGGGTCTTGAGTTTGTCGTACTCGGCCTGGATCGCGGCGTCGGTGACCGGATGCTGTTTCAGGTAGTCCTGGATCAGGCTGCGGATCAGGATCTCCTGGCGCGCGCGATCGAGCTGGCGCTGGAACTCGGGCGTCTTCTGCAGGCCCTGGCGGTCGGCTTCCTGCGTGAACAGCTCGCGCGCGATCAGTTCCTCCTTGATCGCGGCGCGCAGTTCGGGCGAATCCGGCCGCCCCTGCGCCTTGAGCAGGTCGACGAACTCGTCGACGCGTTTCTGGGGAATCGGCTTGCCGTTGACGATGGCGATGTTCTGCGCGACGGCGGGGGAGGCGGCGACGATCGACCCGCCGGCTGCCAGCGCGATCGACAGCGAAACGAGCAGGCGCGAACGGTGCGCACGTTTGATCATGGGAAGTCCTTCGGAAGCGATGGAACGGAGTCTCGATGTCGATTGCCGTCGACGATCGGGCGGGGAGGCTTTCATGCGCGGATGCCGGCGCGAACGCGGCCGGGCGGTACGACGGCCGACCGCGCGCAGCCGGTTGCGGCCGATGCGCGGGAACGGCCCGGCCGACTCAGCCGGCTTCGTCGGGTGTCCGCGCTTCGATCGTCAGGGCATGGATGCGGTCGGGCATCCACGCCCGGACGGCATCATACACGAGGCGATGGCGCGCCATCAGCGGTCGCCCTTCGAACTGCGCCGCCACCAGTCGTACCCGGTAGTGACCGGCGCCGCCGGCCGCGCCGGCATGGCCGGCATGCAGATGGCTCTCGTCGACCACCTCGATGCGGGCGTGCGGAAAGGCTTCGGTCAGGCGCTGCCGCAACTCGTCGACGCTGGGTCGCATCCGGTCAGTCCTCGTGAAGGTGCCGGCTCAGATACAGCGCCTGGCCGATGATGAACAGGATCGTCAGCCCCAGCGAGCCGAACAGCTTGAAGTTGACCCAGATCTCGGTCGTGAACCGGTAGGCGACGACGATGTTGACGACCGCCATGACGGCGAAGAACGCCGCCCAGGCCAGGTTCAGCCGATCCCAGACCGGCCGGTCGAGGCTCACCTGCCGATTCATCAGGCTCTCGATCAGGTTGCGCCCGAAGCCGTAGCGCGCGGCGATCAGCGCGGCGGCGAACGCCGCGTACAGGACCGTCGGCTTCCACTTGATGAAGGTCTCGTCGTGGAACAGCAGCGTCATCCCGCCGAACACGCAGATGATCGCCAGGCTCGTCCACTGCATGCCCTCGATGCGATGGCCGCGCAGCTTCATCCAGGCGATCTGGATCACGCTGGCGGCGATCGCGACGCCGGTGGCCACGTAGATGTCGTAGACCTTGAACGCGACGAAGAACAGGACGATCGGCAGGAAATCGATCAGTAATTTCATGGCGCGGATTCTAGCGGATAAGCGGATGACGAGTGATCCACGTTACAATAGTGGGTTTTGACCGACCCATAGGAGTGCCTTTCATGGCCGAACGCACCCGTACCCGTCGCAACACGCTCGAGCGTCGTTGCCTGCAGAAGACGTTCAAGCGCCTGTTCAAGGGCGAGAACAAGACCGTCTTCAAGATGCTCGAGAAGATCAAGAAGGCCTGATCCCGCTCGACGGGCCCCGGCAACCGCCGGGGCCGCTCCGGCCGGCCGTTCGCGCCGCGCCGCTCTGCCTCGCGCTTCCGCTTTTCCTTCCTGCCGTCCTCGCTCCACCGCTGTCCCGTCCTCGCTGCCGGCCCGCCGCCCGCCGCGCGCGCCCTCGCCGCCGAATTGGGGTCAACCCCAGGTCGACGGGCCATTGCCCGGCCGCGTGATCGGAGTACTTTATGATGCAGCCGCTTTCCATTCCATCCCACCCGCGCGACGGGGGTTTCTCGAGGAGTCGTTCGATGCTTGGCCAGATGATGGAAGTTCCGCTTCTGATTTCGTCGATCCTGCGGCATGCCGCGCGTCATCACTCCGATGTCGAGATCGTGACGCGCCGCGTCGAAGGCGACATCCACCGGTACACGTACGGCGATTGCGAGCGACGCTCGCGCCAGCTCGGCGATGCGCTGACCCGGCTCGGCATGCAATCCGGCGACCGGATCGGCACGCTGGCCTGGAACACTTACCGACACATGGAGATGTACTACGGCGTCGGCGGCATGGGCTCGGTCATCCATACGATCAACCCGCGCCTGCACCCCGACCAGATCGCGTGGATCATCGGCCACGCCGAGGACAAGCTGCTGGCGTTCGACCTGACGTTCCTGCCGATCGTCGAAACCATCGCGGCCCACTGTCCGTCGGTCAAGGGGTGGATCGCGATGACCGACCGCGCCCACATGCCGGCGTCGACGAAGATCCCGAACCTGCTGTGCTACGAAGAAGTGCTGGAGACCGGCTCGGCCGAGACGCGTTGGCCGGCGCTCGACGAGAACGCCGCGGTCGGGCTGTGCTACACGTCCGGCACCACCGGCAACCCGAAGGGCGTGCTGTACTCGCACCGTTCGTCGGTGCTGCATGCTTACGCGGCATCGCTGCCCGACGCGATGTGCGCATCGGCCCGCGACGCGATCCTGCCGGTCGTGCCGATGTTCCACGTCAACGCCTGGGGGCTGCCGTACTCGTGCCCGCTGGTCGGCGCCAAGCTGGTGATGCCGGGCCCGGCCCTGGACGGCAAGTCGCTGTACGAGCTGTTCGAGGCCGAGGGCGTGACCTTCGCGGCCGGCGTGCCGACGGTCTGGCTGGGGCTGCTGCAGCACGTGCAGAGCAACAACCTGAAGTTCTCGACGTTCAAGCGCACGGTGGTCGGCGGCTCGGCCTGCCCGCCGGCGATGATGACGACGTTCCGCGAACAGTACGGCGTCGAGGTCGTGCACGCCTGGGGGATGACCGAGATGTCGCCGCTCGGGTCGCTGTGCCGGCTGCAGGGCAAGCATCTGTCGCTGCCCGAGGAAGCGCAGCGCAAGCTGCTCGAAAAGCAGGGCCACGTCATCTACGGCGTCGACCTGAAGATCGTCGACGACAACGGCGACGACCTGCCGTGGGACGGGAAGACCTACGGCAACCTGCTGGCGCGCGGCGCCTGGGTGCTGAATCGCTACTTCAAGGGCGAAGGCGGCGATCCGCTGCAGTACGACGCGGACGACAACGGCTGGTTCCCGACCGGCGACGTCGCGACGATCGATGCCGACGGCTACATGCAGATCACCGACCGCAGCAAGGACGTCATCAAGTCCGGCGGCGAGTGGATCAGCACGATCGATCTCGAGAACCTGGCGATCGCGCATCCGGCCGTCGCCAATGCCGCGGTCATCGGCGTCGCCCATCCGAAATGGGACGAGCGCCCGCTGCTGATCGTGTCGCTCAAGCCCGGCGCGCAGGTGACGCGCGAAGAACTGATCCAGTTCTACGACGGCAAGATCGCCAAATGGTGGACGCCGGACGACGTGCAGTTCGTCGAATCGATCCCGTTGGGCGCGACCGGCAAGATCCTGAAGACGCGGCTGCGCGAGGTCTTCAAGGACTACAAACTGCCGACGGCCTGATCCGGGAAACTCCGGAGCCCTTGTCAGGAAGTCTCGGTACTGCGCTGCGGTACCATGACGCGCACCCGCCGGCACGCTTGCGCGCACCGGCGCGGGCGGCCTCGCCGTGGTCGAGGCGCCGCGTGCAGTCATGACAAGCGTAAAGGAGATATCGATGGGTTCGTCACTCCCTGCAGCATCCTGCCCGACCCTCATCACCGCCGCGCGGCGTCCGGCCTCGCGGCTGCGGATGGCGTGCGCCGGCGGACTGCTGGCGGCGGCGCTGTTCGTGCCCGGCGCGCAGGCGCAGACCGGTACCGTGAAGATCGCGTGGGTCGATCCGCAGTCGGGGATGATGGCGCCGCTGGGCCAGAACCAGTTGCGAAGCTGGCAGTACGCGGCCGAGTACGCGACGCAGAAAAAACTGGCCGGCGACGTCAAGTTCGAGATCGTGCCGTTCGACAGCAAGCTGAGCCCGCAGGAAAGCCTGACCGTGCTCAAGTCGATCATCGACCAGGGCATCCGCTACGTCGTGCAGGGCAATGGCTCGGGGGTCGCGCTGGCGTTGAACGACGCGATCACCAAGCACAACGAGCGCAACCCGGGCAAGGAGATCGTCTACCTGAACTACGCGGCCATCGATCCGTCGCTGACCAACGAGAAGTGCAGCTTCTGGCACTTCCGGCTGGACATCAACGCCGACATGAAGATGGAGGCGCTGACGACGTTCATGGCCAGCAAGCCGAACATCAAGAAGGTCTACCTGATCAATCAGGACTACGCGTTCGGGCATTCGGTCGAGAAGGCCGCCGAGGAATACCTGAAGAAGAAGCGTCCGGACATCCAGATCGTCGGCAAGGACCGCCATCCGCTGGCGCAGGTGCGCGACTTCTCGCCGTACATCGCCAAGATCAAGGCCGCCGGCGCCGATACGATCATCACCGGCAACTGGGGCGCCGACCTGGCGCTGATGGTCAAGGCCGCCAAGGACGCCGGGCTGACCGCGGACTTCTACACGTATTACGCGGGCACGACCGGCGTGCCGACGGCGATGGGCGCTTCCGGTGCCGATCACGTCAACATCGTCGCGAACTGGCAGCCCAACGACCCGAAAATGAAGGGCCAGGACATCCTCGAGGGCTTCAAGAAGAAGTACAACGACGACTTCTACACGATGCAGACCGTCGACGGCCTGATGCTGCTGGCCGACGCGATGAAACGCACCGGCTCGATCGAACCGCTGAAGGTCGCGTACGCGATGGAAGGCGAGAAGATCGCGGCGCCCAACGGCGAGATCGAGATGCGGGCTTCCGATCACCAGCTCCAGCAGCCGATCGTCATCGCGACGTGGAAGAAGGTCGACGGCAAGACCGTCAAGTACGACCAGGAGAACACCGGCTACGGCTGGGCGACGCAGGCCTATCTGGAGCCTTATGTGGCGGCGCAGCCGACGTCGTGCCAGATGAAGCGTCCGCCGAAACCCTGACCGGTCGCCGGCCATGTCCCTCGAACTGATCAGCACGTCGCTGCTGAACGGCGTCAGCTACGGGCTGCTGCTGTTCATGATGTCGTCGGGCCTGACGCTGATCTTCAGCATGATGGGCGTGCTGAACTTCGCGCACGCGTCGTTCTACATGCTGGGTGCGTACTTCGCGTACCAGATCAGTTCATGGCTGGGCTTCTGGCCGGCGCTGTTCATCGCGCCGCTGCTGGTCGCCGGCTGCGGCGCGCTGGTCGAGCGCTACGGCCTGCGGCGCGTGCACAAATGGGGGCACGTCCCCGAGCTGCTGCTGACCTTCGGCCTGTCGTACATCATCGTCGAGCTGGTGCAGCTCGTCTGGGGCAAGGCCGCGGTGCCGTACCAGATCCCGCCGTCGCTGCAGGGCACGGCCTTCCACATCTTCACGACCAGCTATCCGGTCTATCGCGTGTTCATGATGGTGGTCGCGGTGCTGATGCTGATCGCGATCTACCTGGTGCTGACGCGCACGCGGATCGGACTGGTGATCCAGGCGGCGCTCACGCATCCGGATGCCGTGCAGACGCTCGGGCACAACGTGCCGCGCGTGTTCATGATGGTGTTCGGCGGCGGCGCGGCGCTGGCCGGACTGGCCGGCGTGATCGGCGGCAACGCGTTCATCACCGAACCGTCGATGGCCTCGCTGGTCGGGCCGATCATCTTCGTCGTCATCGTCGTCGGCGGCATGGGATCGCTGGCCGGCGCGTTCCTCGCGTCACTGCTGATCGGCGTGCTGCAGACGCTGGCGATCGCGGTCGACGCGTCGATCGTGTCGACGCTGGCCGACAACGGCATCACGCTGAGCACCGACTCGCCGTTCTACAACGTGCTGTCGCTGAAGGTTTCGCAACTGGCGCCGATCCTTCCGTACCTGCTGCTGGTTCTGATGCTGGTGTTCCGGCCCAAGGGCCTGCTGGGCACGCGGGAGAGCTGACCGACATGGCCGCCGATCCGATCGACATCAGCGCGCAGCGCACGGGCACCGCCGAGCCGCGCGGCCGCATGACGCTGGTCTGGGTGCTCAGCGCGATCATCATGATCGTGCTGCCGCAGTTGTTCTCCAGCGGGTTCGCGATCACGCTGATGTCGCAGATGGGCATCATGATCGTGTTCTGCCTGTCCTACAACATGCTGCTCGGGCAGGGCGGCATGCTGTCGTTCGGCCAT
Source organism: Burkholderiaceae bacterium (assembly GCA_047601745.1). Taxonomy (GTDB): domain Bacteria; phylum Pseudomonadota; class Gammaproteobacteria; order Burkholderiales; family Burkholderiaceae_E; genus JAKPAM01. The sequence continues at coordinate 4,833,781 of JASGIS010000001.1, forward strand.
GCCGTGTACTCGGGGCTCGGCGCGTTCTACGCGATCCACACGATGAACTGGATGGCGCAGGGCGCGCCCTGGCTGCCGGTGTCGCTGATCCCGCTGGTCGGCGGCCTGGCCGGCGCGTTCTTCGGCATCGTGCTCGGATTCGTGACGACCAAGAAATCCGGCACGACGTTCGCGATGATCACGCTGGGCATCGGCGAGCTGGTGTTCGCGATGTCGCTGATGTTCCCGGACTTCTTCGGCGGCGAGGGCGGCATCACGACCGACCGCGTGATCGGCCAGCCGTTCATGGGCATCACGTTCGGCTCCGGCATCCAGGTCTACTACCTGATCGCCGTGTGGTGCCTGCTGTCGATGGTCGGCATGTACGCGTTCTCGTGCACGCCGCTGGGGCGCATCTCGAACGCCGTGCGCGACAACCCCGAGCGCGCCGAGTTCATCGGCTACAACACGCAGCGCGTGCGCTACCTGGTGCTGATCGTGTCCGCGTTCTTCGCCGGCATCTCGGGCGGCCTGTCGGCGATCAACTTCGAGATCGTGTCGGCCGAGAACGTGTCGGCGATCCGCTCGGGCGGCGTGCTGCTGGCCACGTTCATCGGCGGCTCGATGTTCTTCGGCGGGCCGATCATCGGCGCCATCGTGTTCGTGCTGTTCGCGGTCGCGCTGTCCGACTACACGCGCGCCTGGCAGTTCTACCTGGGCGCGTTCTTCGTGCTGATGGTGCTGTTCGCGCCCGGCGGACTGGCTTCGCTGATCATGATGAACGTGCGCATGGTCCGGCAACGGATGATCGGACGCCTGCTGCCGCACTACCTGGCGGTGCTGGTGACCGGGGCCGTGCTGCTGGCGGCGACGATCCTGGTGATCGAGCTCGGCTACCACCGCCTGCTCGAGGCCGGCGGCGACCCGACGACGACGGTGTTCGGCATCGCGTTCGACACGGCGTCGGGCGCCACCTGGGCGGCGGTCATCGCCTTGCTCGTCGTCGGCGGCGCCGGCTTCCGCTGGGCGCAGCAGCGTTTCATCGGCGCCTGGGACGCCGCCGAGGCGGCGGTGCTGGCGTCCGGCGTTCCGGCCCCGCGATGAGCAGCGGCCAGGACACGCCATCGATGACGGAGATTCGCGCATGAGTGGACAAGCCGGCGCAACGTCGACCCCGGCGCTCGCGCTGTCGGGCGTTCGCAAACGCTTCGGACAGACCGAGATCATCCGCGGCGTCGACGTGACGATCGCGCCGGGCGAGCGCCATGCGGTGATCGGCCCGAACGGCGCCGGCAAGTCGACGCTGTTCAACCTGATCTCGGGCCGCTTCTCGGCCAGCGAAGGGCGCATCGCGCTGAACGGCCGGGACATCACGCGCGCGCGGCCGTTCGAGATCAACCGGATGGGCCTGTCGCGCAGCTTCCAGGTCACCAACATCTTCTCGCGGCTGAGCGTGTTCGAGAACCTGCGCTGCGCGACGCTGTACGCGCTCGGCTACCGGTATTCGTTCTGGCACCGGCTCAGCCGCCTGCGCGATGCGGCCGAACGCGCGGAGGACGTCCTCGAACGGATCGGCCTGACCGCGCGCCGCGACGTGCCGGCGAGCCTGCTCACTTATGCCGAGCAGCGCGCGCTGGAGATCGGCATCACGATCGCCGGCGGCGCCGACGTGATCCTGCTCGACGAGCCGACGGCCGGCATGAGCCGTTCCGAGAGCGATCACGCGGTCGAACTGATCCGCCGCGTGACCGAGGGCAAGACGCTGGTGATGGTCGAGCACGACATGGCCGTCGTCTTCGGGCTCGCCGACCGGATCTCGGTGCTCGTCTACGGGCAGATCATCGCGACCGACGTGCCCGAGCGGATCCGCGGCAACGCGGCGGTCCAGGAAGCCTATCTGGGCACGCCGGCCGACGAGTCGATCGACGACGCGGCCGGCGCCGCGCTCGACGAAGGAGACCGCTGATGCACGGCGCTTCGCTCCGGATCAACGACCTGCACGCGTACTACGGCAAGAGCCACGTGCTGCACGGCGTGACGATGCACGTCGCGCCCGGCGAGGTCGTCAGCCTGCTCGGGCGCAACGGCGTCGGCCGCTCGACGCTGGCCAAAAGCATCATGGGCCTGGTCGACTGCCAGGGCGAGATCCTGTTCAAGGACCGGTCGATCCAGGGGCTCAAGCCGTTCGAGGTCGCGCATCGCGGCGTCGGCTACGTGCCCGAAAGCCGCGACATCTTCCCGTCGCTGACGGTCGCGCAGAACCTGGCGCTCGGCCAGAAGCAGCGCGCGCCCGGCCAATGGAAGGCCGAGGACATGTACCGGATGTTCCCGCGGTTGAAGGAACGCGAGCACACGGCGGCCGGCGTGCTGTCGGGCGGCGAGCAGCAGATGCTGACGCTGTGCCGCACGCTGATGGGCGATCCGGAGCTGGTCATCATCGACGAACCGACCGAAGGCTTGGCCCCGAAGATCGTCGCGCTGGTCGGCGACTTCCTGGCCACGCTGAAGGAGCGCGGCGTGTCGGTGCTGCTGATCGAGCAGAAGCTGGACATCGCGCTGAGGATCTCGCAACGCGTCTACGTGATGGGCCACGGCCAGATCGTGTTCGAGGGCACGCCGGCGACGCTGCGCGAGCATCCGGACGTGCGGCGCGAGTGGCTCGAAGTCTGACGCGTTCGCCGCTTTTGCCGTATTCGCCGCTTTTGCAGTGTTCGTCGCTTCTGCCGCGTTCGCCGCTTCTGCCGTCGTGCTCGCCGCCTCGCCGCCCCTTTGGCGAATCCCGGAGGGCCGGTTACACTTTCGCTGATCCGCCGGTGCCCCTCGACGTGTCGAGCCGGAGCCGCCGCCGTCCCGCCGGGATGCGCGGCAGGCGGATGCAGGACTTGCTGTCGCGATCAAAAATAGTACGCCCGTTCGCTTGCGAGACGACGGGCGCCGACGACCTTCTCCCGGGCATCCGGGAGCCCATCCAATCAGGATCCCCATGAGTCAAGCAGACTACTCCACGCAAGGCGACGTCGCGGTCATCACGATGAACAACCCGCCGGTCAACGGCCTCGGCCACGGCCTGCGGCAAGGTATCGTCGAAGGGCTGATGAAGGCGCTGGCCGACGACGCGGTCAAGGCGATCGTGCTGACCGGCGCGGGCAAGGCGTTCTCGGGCGGCGCCGACATCCGCGAGTTCAATACGCCGAAGGCCACGGCCGAGCCGCATCTGCTGACGGTGATCGGCGCGATCGAGGCCTCGACCAAGCCGGTCGTCGCCGCCGTCCACAGCGTGGCGATGGGGGGTGGCCTCGAGCTGGCGCTCGGCTGCCATTTCCGCGTCGCCGCGCCGGGCGCGCTGATCGCGCTGCCCGAGGTCAAGCTCGGCCTGCTGCCGGGCGCCGGCGGCACGCAGCGGCTGCCGCGCGTGATCCCGTTCGAGATGGCGTTGAACATGATCGTGTCGGGCGAGCCGGTCAAGTCCGAGAAGTTCAAGGGCACGAAGCTGTTCGACGAGATCATCGAAGGCGATCTGCTGGCCGGCGCGGTCGCGTTCGCGCGCAAGGCCGTCGCCGAGAACCGCGGCCTGCCGAAGGTGCGCGACCTGAAGGTCGATTACCCGAACGCCGAAGGCTTCGGCGCGTTCGCGCTGAACACGATCGGCACGGTCGCGCGCAACTTCCCGGCGCCGCGCAAGTGCGCCGAGGCGGTGATCGCCGCGGCGACCAAGCCGTTCGAGCAGGGCATGAAGGTCGAGCGCGACGGCTTCAACGAACTGGTGCTGACGCCCGAATCGCGCGCGCTGCGCCATGCGTTCTTCGCCGAGCGCGCCGCGAGCAAGATCCCCGACGTGCCCGAGGACACGCCGCTGCGCCCGATCAAGTCGGCGGCCGTGATCGGCGCCGGCACGATGGGCGGCGGCATCACGATGAACTTCGTCAACGCCGGCATCCCGGTGACGCTGCTCGAGACCAAGCAGGAAGCGCTCGACCGGGGCGTGGCGACGATCCGCAAGAACTACGAGAACACCGCGAAGAAGGGCCGCATCAAGCCCGAGGACGTCGAAAAGCGGATGGGCCTGATCAAGTCGACGCTGTCGTACGACGACATCGCGCAGGCCGACATCGTCGTCGAGGCCGTGTTCGAGGACCTGCCGGTCAAGGAGCAGGTGTTCCATCAGCTCGACGCGGTGATGAAGCCCGGCGCGATCCTGGCGACCAACACGTCGACGCTGGACGTCGACAAGATCGCCGCGTTCACGAAGCGGCCGCAGGACGTCATCGGCACGCACTTCTTCAGCCCGGCCAACGTGATGAAGCTGCTGGAGATCGTGCGCGGCGCCAAGACCGCCAAGGACGTGCTGGCGACGACGATGAAGCTGTCCAAGACGATCAAGAAGATCGGCGTGCTGTCCGGCGTCTGCGACGGCTTCATCGGCAACCGGATGATCGAGCAGTACAGCCGCCAGGGCCTGTACATGCTCGAGGAAGGCGCGACGCCGCAGCAGGTCGACAAGGCGATCGAGCGCTTCGGCTTCGCGATGGGGCCGTTCCGGATGGCCGACCTGGCCGGCAACGACGTCGGCTGGTACATCCGCAAGCGCCGCTATGCCGAGCGGCCCGACATGCAGTATCCGAAGATCGCCGACAAGCTGTGCGAACTGGGCCGCTTCGGACAGAAGACCGGCGCCGGCTGGTACCGCTACGAGCCGGGCAAGCGCGACGCGCTGCCCGATCCGGTCGTCGACAAGCTGATCACCGACCATCGCGCCGAGATCGGCCTGGCGCCGCGCAAGCTCGGCGACGACGAGATCGTCCACCGGCTGGTGTTCGCGCTGGTCAACGAAGGCGCCAAGATCCTCGAGGAGGGCATCGCGCTGCGCGCGTCCGACATCGACATGATCTATCTGAGCGGCTACGGCTTCCCGCTGTTCCGCGGCGGCCCGATGCTGTATGCCGACCAGGTCGGGCTGTACAACGTCGTCAACCGGATGCGCCAGTTCGCCGCGAATCCGCACGGCGATCGCGCGTTCTGGACGCCGGCTCCGCTGATCCAGCGGCTGGTCGAACAGGACAAGGGTTTCAACGACTGAGTCCCCGGACCGAGTCCCTCCCAATTTCCAGCAAGGAATCATCATGCGTGAAGCAGTGATCGTATCGACCGCGCGCACCGGCCTGGCCAAGTCCTGGCGCGGCGCGCTGAACATGACCCATGGCGCGACGATGGGCGGACACGTCGTGCGCGCCGCGATCGAGCGGGCCGGCATCGACGCCGGCGAGGTCGAGGACGTTCTGATGGGCTGCGCGACCCCCGAAGGCGCGACCGGCTCGAACATCGCCCGTCAGATCGCGCTGATGGCCGGCTGCCCGGTGACGGTGTCGGGCGTGACGGTCAACCGCTTCTGTTCGTCGGGACTGCAGACGATCGCGATGGCCGCGCAGCGCGTCATCGCCGGCGAGGGCGACGTCTTCGTGGCCGGCGGCGTCGAATCGATCTCGTGCGTGCAGAACGGCGCCAACACCCACATGCTGGTCGACCCGGCGCTGTCGGCGAAGAAACCCGAGGTCTACTGGCCGATGCTGCAGACCGCCGAGATGGTCGCCAAGCGCTACGGCATCGCCCGCCAGTTGCAGGACGAATACGGCGTGCAGAGCCAGCAGCGGGCCGTCGCCGCGGCCGAGGCCGGCAGGTTCAAGGACGAGATCGTGCCGATCACGGTCCGCATGGCCACCGCCGACAAGGCCACCGGCCAGTTGATGACGCGCGAAGTCACGCTGGACGACGACGAGGGCCGGCGCCCGGGCACCACTTATGAGAGCGTCTCGCAGATCAAGCCGGCGATCCCCGGCGGCGTCATCGCCGCCGGCAACGCCAGCCAGTTCTCGGACGGCGCCGGCGCGGTCGTCGTGATGGAAGCGAGCCTGGCCGAGAAGAAGGGCCTGAAGCCGCTGGGCGCGTTCCGCGGCTTCGCGGTCGCCGGCTGCGAGCCCGACGAGATGGGCATCGGACCGGTGTTCGCGGTGCCCAAGCTGCTGCAGCGCACCGGCAAGAAGATCTCCGACATCGACCTGTGGGAACTGAACGAGGCGTTCGCCGTGCAGGTGATCTACTGCCGCGACAAACTCGGCATCCCGGCCGAGCGGCTCAACGTCGACGGCGGCGCGATCGCGGTCGGCCATCCTTATGGCGTCAGCGGACAGCGGCTGACCGGCCACGCGCTGATCGAAGGGCGCCGCCGCGGCGCCAAGCTCGCGGTCGTGACGATGTGCATCGGCGGCGGCATGGGCGCGGCCGGCCTGTTCGAGGTGTTCTGAACCGATGGCCGCATCGATGACGATCCGCAGCGAGGGCAGGCATGGCTGAACTGATCCTGTCCCGCCGCGACATGGCGTTCCTGCTGCACGAATGGCTCGATAGCGCGGCGCTGACGCGCTATCCGCGCTTCGCCGAGCACTCGCGCGAGACCATCGACGCGGTCATGGACCTGTGCGAGCGGATCGCGACCGATCATTTCTATCCGATCAACCGGCTGCTCGACGAGAACGAGCCGCGCTTCGACGGCGAGTCGGTCACGACGCCCGATGCGCTGAAGCCGGCGCTGCGCGCGTTCATCGACGCCGGGCTGACGGCGGCCGGCCAGGACGAGGCCGACGGCGGCATGCAGTTGCCTTGCCTGGTCGACAAGGCGGGCTTCGCGTGGTTCAACGCCGCCAGCGTCGCGGCGGCCGCCTATCCGCTGCTGACGATCGGCAACGCCAACGTGCTGCGCCGCTTCGCGACGCCGGCGCAGCGCGACGCGTATTACCGGCCGATGCTCGAAGGGCGGTTCTTCGGCACGATGTGCCTGTCCGAGCCGCAGGCCGGCTCGTCGCTGTCCGACATCCGCACCCGCGCCGAGCCGCAGGACGACGGCAGCTACCGGCTGTTCGGCAACAAGATGTGGATCTCGGGCGGCGACCAGGACCTGTCCGAGAACATCGTCCACCTGGTGCTGGCCAAGGTCCCCGGTCCCGACGGCAAGCCGATCCCGGGCGTCAAGGGGATCTCGCTGTTCATCGTGCCGAAGATCGTCGTCGAGGCGGGCGGCGGCGCGCGGCCCGGCGAGCGCAACGACGTCGTCGTCGCCGGCCTGAACCACAAGATGGGATACCGCGGCACGACCAACTGCCTGCTGAACTTCGGCGAAGGGCGCCACCAGCCCGGCGGCCGCGCCGGCGCGATCGGCTACCTGATCGGCCCGCTGCACCAGGGGCTCGCTTGCATGTTCCACATGATGAACGAGGCGCGGATCGGCGTCGGCCTGGGCGCGGTGACCACCGGTTATTCGGCGTACCTGCACGCGCTCGACTACGCGCGGCTGCGTCCGCAGGGCCGTCCGCCGCAGGGCAAGGACCCGGCCAGCCCGCAGGTACCGATCATCGCGCATGCCGACGTGCGGCGGATGCTGCTGGCCGCCAAGTCCTACGTCGAAGGCGGCCTGGCGCTGAACCTGTACTGCGCGCGGCTCGTCGACGAGCAGCAGCACGATCCGGACGCGACCACGCGCGAGCAGGCCGGCTGGCTGCTCGAACTGCTGACGCCGATCGCCAAGAGCTGGCCGTCGCAGTGGGGGCAGGAGGCCAACAGCCTGGCGATCCAGGTGCACGGCGGCTACGGCTACACGCGCGACTACCGCGTCGAGCAGCTCTATCGCGACCAGCGCCTGAACCCGATCCACGAAGGCACGCACGGCATCCAGGCGATCGATCTTCTCGGCCGCAAGGTCCGGATGCAGGGCGGGGCGGCGCTGCGCCTGCTGATCGAGCGCCAGCGCGAGACCGTCGAGCGGCTGCGCGCGCTGCCCGGCGACGCCGCGGCCGAATGGCTGGCGCTGGCCGAACGCCTGCAGGCGCGTTCGGCGCGGATCGAGGCCACGGTCGCGCGGCTGTACGAAGCGCCGGACCTGGATCGCACGCTGGCCAACGCCAGCCTGTTCCTCGAGGCCTTCGGCCACTGGGTCGTCGCGTGGATCTGGCTCGACCAGACCCGCACGGTGCTGGCGGCCACGCGGGCGGACCCGGCGGCCGCGACGATATCCGCCGACGATGCCGCGTTCTACGCGGGCAAGCTGCAGGCGGCACGTTATTTCCTGCGCTGGGAACTGCCGCGGATCGATCCGTGGCTGGACGTGCTCGACGAACTCGATACGACGACGCTGGACATGCAGCCAGAGTGGTTCTGACGCGTCGGCGCCGCCCGTCCGCGGGGGGCGCCCGCCGCGCGGCGGGCCGACGTACAAAGCGGACATGCAAACCGGACATGCAAACCGATATTCGAGAGGAGACGCGACGATGACGAGCAACGAACGCAATCAAGGCTGGGTGCTGGCCCGGCGGCCGAAGGGGCAGGTGGTGCCCGAGGACTTCCGGCTCGAATCGACCGATCTGCCGGCGATCGGCGACGGCGAGGTGCTGGTGCGAAACCACTACCTGTCGCTCGATCCGTACATGCGCGGACGGATGGACGACGCCAAGTCGTACGCGGCCTCGCAGCCGCTGGACAAGGTGATGGGCGGCGGAACGGTCGGCGAGGTCGTGCAGAGCCGCAGCAGCCGGCTGAAGGTCGGCGACAAGGTCGTCGGCATGGGCGGCTGGCAGTCGTACTCGGCCGGTGCCGACCGCGACTTCAAGCCGATCGACACGACGCGGGTGCCGATCCAGGCATACCTGGGCGTCGTCGGCATGCCGGGCGTGACCGCCTGGCACGGGCTGAACGAGATCATCGCGCCGAAGGCCGGCGAGACCGTCGTCGTGTCGGCCGCCAGCGGCGCGGTCGGCGCGACGGTCGGGCAACTGGCCAAGCTCAAGGGCTGCCGCGTGGTCGGCGTGGCCGGCGGCGCCGACAAGTGCCGCGCGGTCGTCGAGGAGTTCGGCTTCGATGCCTGCGTCGACTACAAGGCCGGCAATCTCGACAAGGACCTGAAGGCGGCGCTGCCCGACGGCGTCGACGGTTATTTCGAGAACGTCGGCGGCGCCGTGCTCGACGCGGTGCTCAAGCGCTTCAACGCGTTCGGCCGCATCGCGGTCTGCGGGCTGATCGCCGGCTACGCCGGCGAATCGATTCCGGTCCACCAGTTCCGCTCGGTGCTGGTCAACCGGCTCAAGCTCCAGGGCTTCATCGTCTCCGAGCATCCGGCGTCCTGGCCGAAGGCGCTGGCCGAACTCGGCGAACTCGTCGGCAGCGGCCGGATGAAGTACCGCGAAACGGTCTCGCAAGGGCTCGACAGCGCGCCCGAGGCGTTCATCGGCCTGCTGACGGGCCGCAACTTCGGCAAGCAGCTGGTCAAGCTGGTCTGACGTGGACGACGCCGACCATCGCCCGCAAGGGCGGCTGGTCCTCGGCGACTGGCCGTCGATGCAGCCCGACGCGAGCCGGGTGCGCGAGGCGGTGTTCGTGCGCGAGCAGGGCATTCCGATCGAGCTGGAATGGGACGAATGGGATGCCCGGTCGCTGCATTGCGTCGTCTATGACGAGGGCGCGGCGGTCGCGACCGGCCGCCTGCTGCCCGATGGCCACATCGGCCGGATGGCGGTGCTCGGGCCGCATCGCAGCGCGCGGCTCGGCGGCAAGGTGCTCGAAGCCCTGATCGCGGCCGGCCGCGAACGCGGGCATCGCAGCTTCGAGCTGAGCGCGCAGCAGTACGTCGCGCATTTCTATCGCCGGCACGGCTTCGTGCAGATCGGCGAACCCTATGACGAAGTCGGCATCCCGCACGTGCGGATGCGGCTGGACGACAGCCTGCCGCGCCAGGGCGAGATCGTCGAGCGCGCGTGGGAAACCAGACGGCCCGACGGCACGCGCCTGTTCCAGCGCGAATGGCTGCCGGCCGAGGATCGTCCGAACGGCTGCGTCTACGTGTTCCACGGCCTGGGCGAACACAGCGGCCGTTATGCGGCGCTGGCCCGGCAGTTGTGCGCATGGGGCTGGCAGGTTCGCGCGCACGACCATCGCGGCCATGGCCGATCGGCCGGGCGCCGCGGCGCGCTCGCGCAGCCGAACGACCTGCTCGACGATGGCCTCGCGCTGCTGACCGAGTTCCAGGACCAATGCGGCCAGAAGCCGGTGCTGTTCGGCCACAGCCTCGGCGGGGCGCTGGCCGCGCAGCTCGCGGTCGCGCACCAGGCGCGGCTGCGCGCGCTGGCCCTGTCGTCACCGGCGCTCAAGCTCTCGTTGTCGTCGGCCACGCGCTGGCAGATCCGCCTGATGAACCGGCTGGCGCCGGAGCTGGGCGTGCCCAACGGGCTCGACGCCGGCAAGCTGTCGCACGATCCGGTGGCCGTGCAGGCCTACCTGAACGATCCGCTGGTCCACGATCGGGTGACCGGACGGCTGCTGACCTGGCTGCTCGCGGCCGGCGAACAGGCGCTCGCGCAGGCGCCGTCGCTGGCGATCCCGATCCTGCTGCTGGTCGCCGGTAATGACCAGGTCGTCGATCCGGCCGGCAGCCGGTCCTTCGTCGAACGCGCGGCGACGGCACCGCTGACGCTCAAGTGGTACGACGGCCTGTATCACGAACTGATCCACGAGCGCGCGGCGGATCGGCTGCGCGTCATCGACGATCTGCGCGGCTGGCTGGCTTCATTGCCGCGCTGATCTTGCCGCCGACGCGGTCGCCGGCCCGACTGCCGGCCGGCCGCCGGGCTTCGTCAATGGATCACGGCCAGCGGCACGCGCCGATCGATACCGCGAGCGCTCGATGCCACGACTGCAGGCCGAAGCGCGCCGCGAGCGCTCAATGCCACTGCAGCCCGAAGCGCGCGTGCCGATGCGTGAATCGCCCGTCCGGCTCGAAGTTGCGCTCGATGTAGTCGACGCGATGCTGGCGGTCGATCAGCACGACGGTCGACGCGCGCGTGCCGTACAGGCGGGTCGCGATGAAGGCCGGCGCCAGCAGGCGCTCGCGCAACAGCCCGACGCCGGTGTCGGGCAGGCTGTCGTCGGGCGGCAGGCGGCGATCGGCCAACGCTTCGAACAGCATCGATTCGATGCGGCGCGCGTCGCTCACGTCCATCGTGCGCTCGATCGCGTCGGTCAGCCGGGCCGCCTTCGGCCAAGCCGTATCGAGCAGCGCGTTCGACAGGCTGTGCACGCCGGCGTCGATCGGACGGTCCGCCGCGACGAAACCTGCGGAACCTGTGGAACCTGCGGAACCGGCGGAACCTGTGGCACCGGCGGCCCCGGCCGCGACGCGGTTGCTGAGCCACCAGCCTCGCGCGCGCTTCGGATCGAGCGAGAACAGCAGCAGGTTGAAACCGGCATACGCGGAGGCCGCCGCGGCGACGCGCGCCCGCTGCCGGGCGATGAACCGCTCGCGCTCGGCGTCGGGCATCGAACGCGGTGACACGAACTCGCCGACCAGCGTGCCGCGCGACGGCGGATCGGCCGCAGGCGGGCAGGCGGGCGCGTCGAGCGGCTGCCTGAAGTTGGTGACCGCCGCCATCCGGCCGTCGCGATTCAGCGCCATCCAGCTGCCGCCGGCCAGCAGATCCTGGCCCCCGTGCACGTCGTCATGCCCGGGCCACCAGCCGGCGGGCCGGGTCGGACGCGCATAGGCCTCGTCGCGGTTGGCCGCGATGATCAGCCGGTAGTCGGGATGGCAGTCGAGCGCGAAACCGATCAGGCACATCGCGAGGTCATCGCTTGACTTCGTACGGCAAGGCCTGCAATTCGACGTCGACGTCGCCGATCCGCACGCCGGCCTGCTCGACCGCGGCGATCTGCGACTCGAACAGCACGTCGACGCCGCCGGCCGGATTCGGCGCGCTGATCACGACCTGGCCGCTGGGTTCGCCGCCCGAGCGCGGCACGACGTCCTGGCCCGGATCGGGCAGCGCGGCCGCCGCATCGACGGCCAGGTGGCCGACGAACATCCGCCGCTTGAGCTTGCCCAGGTACTGGCTGCGCGCGACGATCTCCTGGCCCGGATAACAACCCTTCTTGAAATTGACGCCGCCGATGGCTTCGAAGTTGACCATCTGCGGCACGAACAGCTCGACGCTGCCCGGGAACAGGCGCGGGACGCCCGAACGGACCTCGGTCCATCGCCACAGCGCTGTATCGCGCACAGGACCGGCCGCGCGCAGCGCGGCGAGTTCGGCCGGCGCTTCGGCGCGGGGGCCGTCGGCATCGGCCAGCGGCAGCCACAACATCACGCGGGCGACGCCGGCCGGCGCCGGCGGCAGCGCGATCGCGACCGGGCCGACGCCCTGATCGGCATCCGCGCGGCGCGAGACCGCCATCGCCGGATCCGGGCGCGACAGGCCGACCGCGGCCAGCGCCGGATCGATCGACTCGCCGAGCAGGCCGACGGCCAGCCAGTCGGCCGACGCGTCGGTGATCTTGGCCTTGGTCCGCAGCACGTACATCGACAACCGTTTGCGCAGCGACTCGGCCTGCGTCCGCGCGACGGCCAGCGCGAAGCCGCCGGGCAGCGACCAGGCGAGCGCGGTCGTCAGCAGCCGGCCCTTGGGCGTGCAGTAGCCGGCCCAGCGGGCCTCTCCGGCCGGCATCGACAGCACGTCGTTGGTCAACTGGTTCTGCAGGAAGCTGCCCGCTTCCGCGCCGGCGGCGATCAGCAGGCCGTAGTCGGGAAGCGGGCACAGGCCGTCGATCGCCGACGGCTCGCCGGCCGGCGCCGGCGCCGGTGCCGAGGCGCGGAACTGCGGGCCTTGCGCGTCCGCGTGCAGCGTGCCGCCGAGCGCCTGCATCGAGGCGGCCAGCGCGCTCCAGCCGGGATGCGCGGGATCGAACGGAACGGGGGCGGCGGGCCCGGCCGACGGAGGCGCGACAGGCCCGGTCGAAGGACGCGCGGCGGGCGACGGCGGAAGGGACGGGGTGTTCATCGGTCTATTATAGGAAGACAACAGGCCGTGGGATCGGATCCGGATCGATGCAACGGGAATACACGACAATCAGGCGCGCGTTGATCGTCATCATCGCGCTCGGCATGCTGGCCGCCGGCGGCGTGGCCGCCTGGGGCTGGTACCGCTACGACGTCGCCGCTCTGGGCTTCGACGCGTATCCGGTCCGCATCCAGGTGGCCAAGGGCGCCGGCCCGCTGGCGATCGCAAACGAACTCAATCGCAAGGGCGCTTCGGTGCCGCCCCTGCTGGTCCGCTGGGTGCTGCGGCTGCGCGGCGGGATCGACGGCATGAAGTCGGGCATCTACCAGATCGACAAGCCCGAATCGCTGCGCGCCGTGCTCGACCGGCTCTACAGCGGACGGGTGACGCTCGAGGACATCCGCCTGGTCGAAGGCTGGACCCTGCGGCAGATCCGCGCGCAGATCGACCAGCACCCGGACCTCGCGCACGATACGCGCGGCCTGAGCGAGCAGGCGCTGCGCGAGCGGATCGGCGCCAAGGAGCCGTCGCTCGAAGGGATGCTGTTTCCGAGCACGTATTACTTCTCGCCGGGCAGCAGCGACGTCGAGCTGTACAAACAGGCGTACCGGCAGATGCAGAAGACGCTCGACGAGGCCTGGTCGCAGCGCGCGCCCGACCTGCCGATCAAGACCCCGTACGAAGCGCTGGTGCTGGCGTCGATCGTCGAGAAGGAAACCGGACTGGAGGCCGACCGCGACAAGGTGGCGGCGGTCTTCGTCAACCGGCTGCGCAAGCGGATGATGCTGCAGAGCGATCCGACGACGATCTACGGACTCGGCGAGCAGTTCGACGGCAACCTGCGCAGGTCGCATCTGCAGGCCGACACGCCGTACAACACCTATACCCGCACCGGACTGCCGCCCACGCCGATCTCCGCGCCGGGCCGGGCCTCGCTGATCGCGACGCTGCAGCCCGCACCGATCGGCGCGCTGTACTTCGTCGCGCGCGGCGACGGCACCAGCGAGTTCTCCGACGACCTGCCCGCCCATAACCGGGCCGTCAGCCGCTATCAACTGAAGCGCCAATGAACGGGCCGCGACCGATGCGCGGCCGCCCGACGACATGACCCAGACCGACGATTCCCGCGCCGCGCCGGCGCGCTTCATCACGTTCGAAGGCATCGACGGCGCCGGCAAGAGTTCCGTCATCGAATGGTTCGCCGAGCGGCTGCGCGAGCAGGGGCTCGGCGTCGTCTCGACGCGCGAGCCTGGCGGCGTGCCGTTCGCCGAAACGCTGCGGCAGATGCTGCTGCACGAGGCGATCCGGCCCGAGACCGAGACGCTGCTGGCGTTCGCCGCCCGTGCCGAGCATCTGGCGCAGAAGATCGAACCGGCGCTGGCCGCCGGCCAATGGGTGCTGTGCGACCGTTTCACCGATTCGACGTTCGCGTACCAGGGCGCGGGGCGGGGCGTCGACTGGACGATGCTCGAATCGCTGGAGCGCTTCGTCCATCCGCACCGGCAGCCGGACCGCAGCTACCTGTTCGACCTGGCCCCGGAGGAAGCGGCCCGGCGGCGCGCCGCCGTTCGCGCGGCCGACCGCTTCGAAGCGCAGGACGTCGCGTTCTTCGGGCGCGTGCGCGACGGCTATCTGCGGCGCCAGCGGGCGGCCCCCGAACGGATCCGGCTGATCGATGCCGGCGCCGACCCCGAAACCGTCCGACGACAACTCGCCGTCGACCTGCAATCGCTGGGGATCCGATGAGCGCCGCGACACCATTGCCGGATCTGCCGTGGCTCGACGCGCCGCTGGACGCGATCCTGAGCCGCCGCGACGCGCTGCCGCACGCCTTGCTGCTCGACGGCCCGCCGGGCGTCGGCAAGTCGGTGCTGGCCGCGCGCGCCGCCGCCGCGCTGCTGTGCGAGACCCCGACCGCCGAGGGGCGGGCCTGCGGTCGATGCCTGGCCTGCGGCTGGTTCGCGCAGGGCAATCATCCGGATCTGCGCCGCGTCTCGCCGATCGACGACGAAGCGGCCGAGCGCGCGGGCGCCGGCGTCAAGGCCAGCAAGGACATCCGCATCCAGCAGATTCGCGAACTGGCCGGATTCATCGGCGTCGGCACGCACCGGGGCGGACGGCGGCTCGTGCTGCTGGATCCGGCCGATGCGCTGAACCTCGAATCCGCCAACGCGCTGCTCAAGACGCTGGAAGAACCGAGCCCGGCCACGCATTTCATCGTCGTCGCCCGCCGCCGGCAGACGCTGCCGGCGACGATCGTGTCGCGCTGCGTGCGGGTCGACGTCGCCGGCCCGTCGCCCGAGCAGGCGCTGGCCTGGCTGCAGCGCACCCGAGGCCTGAACGCCGAGGCGGCCGAACTGTGGCTGGCGGCCGCCGGCGGCTCGCCGCTGCGCGCTTGGTCGCTTGCCGACGACGAACAGGGGGCCGTCCATCGGACGACCCTGGAAGTGCTGGCGCGGCTGCCCGAGACTGGCGTGGCTGCCGGTGCCGACGTGCTGGCCCTGCGCCCCGCGCCCGAATGGGTCGAGGTCATGCAGGCCTGGGTGGCGGACCTGGGACGCTGCCGGCTCGGCGCGCCGCCTCGCCGCTTCGTCTCGCAGCGCGCCCGGCTCGACCGGCTGGCGCGGCTGGCCGATCCGGCGCGGCTGGCCCGCTTCGCCGGCTGGCTGGATCAGCAGGGCGCGGTCGCCAGTCATCCGCTGAACGCGCGGTTGTTCTGCGAACGCGTATTGATGCAGTACGAACGGATATTCGCGGGCTGAGGCCCGCCGACGCGAACAGGTTGCGATGAGCACGAGCACGACGACGACCGCTTCCTCCACGCAAACGCTGCCGCTGACGCCCACCGCGGGCGCGGCGGCGGCGGCCGCGCCCCGTCCGACCGTCCTGTCCTTGTCGATCAAGGAAAAATCGGCGCTGGCGGCCGCGTACATGCCGTTCATCCGCGGCGGCGGCCTGTTCGTGCCGACGACCCGCCCGGCCCGGCTCGGGGACGACATCTACGCGCTGATCTCGCTGATCGACGACCCGACCAAGCTGCCGATCCCCGGCAAGGTCATCTGGATCACGCCGGCCGGCACGCCCGGACGCGCGCAGGGCATCGGCATCCAGTTCGCCGACAACGAAGCGGGAGAGGCCGCGCGGGCACGGATCGAAGGGCTGATCGGCGGCGTCTCCAAGGGCACGCGCGTCTCGCACACGATCTGAAGCGCCGGTCGACGGGCGCCGCGCGGCGGGACTTAGAATAGTCGGATGTACATCGACTCCCACTGCCACCTCGATTTCCCGGACCTGCGCGAACGCGTCGACGACATCCTGCAGCGGATGACGGACAACGGCGTCGATCGCGCGCTGTGCGTCGCCGTCAACCTGGCCGATTACCCGAACGTGCTGGCGCTGGCCGAGCGATACCCGCGGCTCGACGCCTCGGTCGGCGTGCATCCCGACTACCAGGACGTCGAGGAGCCGACCGTCGACGGCCTGTGCCGGCAGGCGCTGCATCCGAAGGTCGTGGCGATCGGCGAGACCGGGCTCGACTATTACCGCCTCGAAGGCGATCTCGAATGGCAGCGCGAGCGCTTTCGCGTGCACATCCGCGCCGCGCGGCGCGCGGGCCTGCCGTTGATCATCCACACACGGGCCGCGGCCGCCGATACGCTGGCGATCATGCGCGAGGAGGGCGCCGACCAGGCCGGCGGCGTCATGCACTGCTTCACCGAGGATTGGCCGACCGCGCGCGCGGCGCTGGACCTCGGCTTTTACATCTCGTTCTCGGGCATCGTCACGTTCAAGAACGCCGCCGACCTGCGCGAGGTCGCGGCCCGGGTGCCCGACGACCGCCTGCTGATCGAAACCGACTCGCCGTACCTGGCGCCGGTTCCGTTCCGCGGCAAGACCAACGAACCGACCTACGTACGGCACGTCGCCGAGTGCCTGGCGCAGGTCCGCCAGACGACGCCGGAATCGATCGGACATTCGACGTCGGAAAATTTCTTCAAATTATTCAAAAAGATAAGCCACTGATTTGATGTCTCTCATCAAAACATTTCGTCGCACGCGGCAAGCCGTCACGCGACTGGCCGGCGCGCGACGGCGTCCTGCGGCCGGTCGCGGCGGACGTTCGGCCGGCAGGGCGCTGGCGGCCGGCACCCTCGCGGCGGCCGCGATGCCGGCGATCGTCGCGCCGGCGATGGCGGCCGACGCCGCCACCGCGCTGGTCCTGGCGGCCCGCGCCAACCAGACGTCGGCGGTGCGCAACGCGCTGCGCGCCGGTGTCGACCCGAACAGCACCAGCAGCGAATACGGCCCGGCGATCGTCGCGGCCGCGTTCAATCAGGCGTGGGACACGCTCGGCCTGCTGGCCAAGGCCCGCGGCATCGACCTGAACCGCCCGAACGAACGCGACGAGACCGCGCTCATGCTGGCCGCGCTGCACGGCCAGCTCGACGCCGTCCGGCAGCTCGTCGACGCGGGCGCCGACGTCAATCGCACCGGCTGGACGCCGCTGCACTACGCGGTGGTCAGCGGTAACGCCGACGTCGTCCGCTACCTGCTCGAACAGAGCGCGTACATCGATGCGCAATCGCCGAACGCCACGACGCCGCTGATGATGGCCGCGCGCCAGAAGCTGCCGTCGATCGCCGAGCTGCTGGTCGAGGAGGGCGCCGATCCGACGCCGCGCAACCAGTCCGGCCTGAGCGCCGCCGACTACTTCGAACGCAACGGCGACACCGACCGCGCGAAATGGCTTCGCGACCGGGCCCGCGCGTTCGAAGAGCGCTACGGCACCGAGGCCGCGCCGAAGTTCACCAGCCCGCGCTGACTGCGCTTCAGGAGCGCGGGTCGCCCGAGACCAGCATCACCAGCCTGAGCCCCGCCGGCTCGCCGATGTCGGCGCTGATCTGGTCGAAGCTCACGAGCCCCCATCGCGGGTGGCGGAAGCGCCGCCGGCCGCCTTCTCGCCGCAGCACCTGCTGCGCGGCCCAGGCGTCGGCGAACGCCGGGCTGACCGACGCCAGCTCGTCGACCAGCGCCGCCATCCGCGGATCACCGAGCCGCCGCCCGAAGTCGATCCGGAATTCGGCGACCACGCGGCGCGCCCGCTCCGCCCAGTCGTCGACCAGCGTGCACGCCAGCGGCGACGCGAACATGAATCGCAGCAGATTCGGCCGCGCCGTTCCGGCGGCGGACGAGGCCTCGTCGAGCCAGCCGGCGAACAACTGCGCGGCGGGCGCGTTCCACGCCAGCAGGTTCCACCACGGATCGAGGACATAGGCGGGACAGCCGATCTGCGCGACCGCCGCCCGCAGGCTCTCCGGCATCGAACCATCTTCGGTCCCGTCATCCCGTCCGTACGGATCGGCCTTGCCGGCCAGCGAGAACAGGTAGCCGCGTTCGGCGCGGGACAGGCGAAGGCTGTCGGCCAGGCGCGACAGCGCCGCCGGCGACGCGGCGACGTCGCGCCCTTGTTCGATCCACGCGTACCAGGTCGTGCTGACGCCGGCCCGTTGCGCGACCTCTTCGCGGCGCAGGCCCGGCGTGCGGCGGCGGCCGCCCGGACCCTGTACCGCGAAGCCGAACTGCGCCGGATCCAGGCCGGCGCGATGGGCGCGCAGGAAGCGGCCCAGTTCGCGCCGCCGGCCTTCGATCGAATCGGACATGGCGTGGCGGGCGGAGCAGGGGGGTGGAAAACATACCAGTATAAGGATCGGACTTCCCGCGTGCGGACGGGCGCCCTAGTCTGGCGGCTCTCGCAACCATCGAGCAGGAGTTTTCCGATGTCCCCGTCACCGATCCCGCGCAGCGACGCCGAACCGACGCGCGGCGATGCCCATCCTCCGGCGGCCGGCGCCGATACGCGCATCGACGCCCAGGCCGGCCACCACCGCCTGGTCGACCAGCAGTTCGGCCCGCGCGCCGCCGCGTACGTGGCCAGCGCCGTTCACGCCCAGGGCGAGGATCTGACCGAACTGGCGGCGCTGGCCCGCTCGCGTCCCGGCAGCCGGATCCTGGACCTGGGCTGCGGCGGCGGACACGTGGCGTACCACGTCGCCGAGCACGCCGGCGAGGTCGTCGCCTACGACTTGTCGCCGTCGATGCTGGCCGCCGTCGAGAACGAAGCCCGGCGCCGCGGACTGGCCAACGTTCGCATCGAGCAGGGCAGTTGCGAACGGCTGCCGTTCGACGCGCAGGCGTTCGATCTCGTGTTGTGCCGGTTCTCCGCGCACCACTGGCAGGACCTGAAGGCGGGCCTGCGCGAAGCCCGGCGGGTGCTGCGCCCGGACGGGCAGGCCGTGTTCATCGACATCGTCGCGCCCGAATCGGCGATCGCCGACAGTTGGCTGCAGACCTTCGAACTGCTGCGCGACCCGTCGCACGGCCGCGACTACCGCGTCAGCGAGTGGCAGGCGACCGCGCGGGAATGCGGCTTCGAGCCCGGGACGCCGACGTTCAGACGCCTGCGGATGGCGTTCGCGAGCTGGGTCGAACGCATGTGGACGCCGGCCGAACACGTCGCGGCGATCAGGGCGCTGCAACGCCTGGCGCCGGCGGCCGTCCGCGAGCATTTCGGGATCGAGGACGACGGATCGTTCACGATCGACTCGATGAGCCTGCCGATGCGCCGAGCCGCGTGACGGCCGGCGGATGACCGACGCGACCCGCGGCGAGGATCGGCTGCCGGCGGCGCCGCGCCGGGCGCGATCAGCCCGTAGCGATTGGCCCGGCGCGATCAGCCCAGCGCGGTGTCCAGCACCATCATCAGCACGAAGCCGATCAGCAGACCCGAGGTCGCATAGCGTTCGTGGCCTCGCCGGTGCGATTCCGGGATCACCTCGTGGCTGACGACGAACAGCATCGCGCCGGCGGCGAACGCCAGCCCCCACGGCAGCAGCGGAACGCTCAGGTCGATCGCCGCCGCGCCGACCAGCGCCGCGACGGGTTCGACCAGGCCCGAAGCCGCGCCGACGGCCGCCGCCTGCCAGCGCGACACGCCGGCCGCGTGCAGCGCCAGCGCGACGACCAGGCCCTCGGGCACGTCCTGGATCGCGATGCCGGTCGACAAGGCCGCCGCGCGCGCCATGTCCGTCCCGGCCGTCGCCACGCCGATCGCCAGTCCCTCGGGCACGTTGTGCAGAACGATCGCGAAGACGAACAGCCACAGCCGCCGCGCGCGCTCCCGATCGATGTGCGTATGCTCGACCAGGAAATGCTCGTGCGGCAGAAAGTGCTCCATCGCCATCAGCAGGCCGGCGCCCAGCAGCAGGCCCAGCCCGACGACGATCGAGCTGCCCCAGCGGCCGAAACCGAGCTGCTCGGTCGCCTCGAGCGCGGGCAGCAGCAACGAAAAACACGATGCGGCCAGCATCACGCCGGCACCGAAGCCCAGCATCATGTCGTAGACGCGCTGGCCGGGCGCCCGCGTCAGCAGCATCGGCAGCACGCCCAGCGCCGTGGCCAGCGCCGCCACCGAACCGAATGCCGCGGCCGCCTTCAGGTTCGGCAGCGCGTTCAGCGTCTGCCATGCCGACCCGATCGTCACGCTGAGCCCGGTGAAGACCACCGCCAGGCCGACGAGCAGCGGCAACGCAGCACGCCACCGACCGCGAGCCGGATGCAGCGGCTCGTCCGGGTCGGGATGCATCTTGATCGGTGACGGAGAGGACATCGGGAATGAGACTCCAGGCGGCAGACGTACAGCAGTTTAAACAGTAATCATTCGCATTGACAATGCTCAATCAGCGCCGACGTCGTTTGGTGTACCACTTCTAGCCGATACTTGCAGTGCGCATAATGTGTATTATGTCAAATGCTGCTTTGATCAAACGTCTGTGGTGCGCCGTCGTCGAGCTATGGCAGCGCAAGAAAGTCACGAAGCCATCGATCGACTTCGCGCATCACGCCGGCGTCCACGACGCCTGCGACGTCGACGAGCCGGTCCCGCGTCACGGTTCGCGGCTGCTCGGTCATGGCGAACGTTCGTTCCGTAAGAGACAGGCTCGGGCCATGCAGCAGCACATGATTTGGCCAACCCCGATCCCGTGATGTGCCCGGAACGACAATCGCTAGTGTGTCTGCCTGTTCGAGATAGAGGTCACTCGCCACGACGAGCACCGGGCGACGACCGGCCTGCTCCCGCCCGCGAACCGGATCGAGCTCTGCCCATACGACCATGCCTCGTCGGAGGTCAGTCAGCATCCCGACCGTCGTCCAGCGTCACATCCCAGTCCAGAAACTCGTCCCGATACCCTTTGTCGGCGCTGCGGAACGCGCGCCCGAACGCCTCCATACGCTGGCGATGCTCATAGCCGTCGAGCAGTGCTTCGATCAGCTTGGATGCCGTCACACCGCGCTCCCGCGCGTCACGGTTGATCCGATCACGCAGTTCGATCGGCACTTTGATCGTCGTCGTACCCATTCGAATAGCATACTCTCAGGTAGACCATGAGGTCTACCATGAATCCACTGCAATGTATCCGCGGTGATCCGCCAGAGCTGAACCGTCGCGCCGCCAGGCCGCCGCGCATGCGCTCGAGCACTTGTTCGACCGATCCCTTCAGCCCTCGATCGGCTGCGGCAGGAACTTCGCGACCGTCCAGCCGCCGTCGACCGGCAGCACCGCGCCGTTGACGAAGCTCGCGCCCGAAGACGCCAGGAACGCGCAGGCGTGGCCGATTTCCTCGAGCTGCCCTACCCGTCCCATCGGGCACTGCTCGATCATCATCCGGTGCCACCACTTGTTGTTCTTGATCCGGTCGTCCGTTCCCGGGCTCCAGATCAGGCCGGGCGCGATCGCGTTGACGCGGATGCCGTCACGACCGAACTCGGTCGCCAGCATCGTCGTGATGCCGATGACCGCCGACTTGGTCGGCACGTAGCCCGCGCTGACCGCGACGCCGGCGATGCCGAAGGCCGACGCGATGTTGACGATCGATCCGCGCGTCTTCTTCAGCTCCGGGATCGCCAGCCGGCACAGCCTGAGCACCGGCCGAACGTTGATCGAATAGAAGCGCTCGTAGTCGTCTTCGCTCGTCTCGAAGAACGGCTTGCCGTTGCCGACGCCGGCGTTGTTGACCAGCGTGTCGATCTTGCCGAACGCCGACAGGCAGCCCTGGATCGTCGCTTCGCAGCCGGCCTGCTCGCGCAGGTCGACGATCGCGTGCCGATAGTTGGCGTTCGACGTCAATGCCTCGGGCGCGGGCTTCTGGTCGACGCCGAAGACCTGGCAGCCGTTGTTCAGGAAAACCTGGGCGATCCCCAGGCCGACGCCCTGCGAAGAGCCCGTCACGATAACCGTCTGCATCCGAATCCTCCTGTTCAATCAATGAATGTCGAGATCGCGATCAGCCCGCGATCGGCTCGAGATCAGTTCGCGAAGCGGTCGCGCTTGATCGAGATCCCCGCCTTTTCCCGGTCCCAGGCATCGGCGGTCAGTCCCTGGCCGCGCAGCACGTACTTCTCGACCTTCTGCGTCGGCGTGCGCGGCAGATCGACGACGATCCGCACGTAGCGCGGGATCATGAAATGCGCGAGGCGCGGCTTCAGGAACGCGATCAGCTCGGCCGGATCGATGCGCGCGCCCGGCGCCGGCGCGACCACCGCGAGCACGTCGTCCTCGGCCAGTTCGTTCGGCACCGCGACGACCGCGCATTCGCGGATCGCCGGATGCGCGAGGATCTCGGCCTCGACCTCGAACGACGAGACGTTCTCGCCGCGCCGGCGGATCGCGTCCTTGAAGCGGTCGACGAAGAAGTAGTTGCCGCTCTCGTCGACGCGGAACGCATCGCCGGTATGGAACCAGCCGTTGCGCCAGGCCTGCGCGGTCGCTTCCGGATTCTTGAAATAGCCGGAGTTCAGCGCCCACGGCGCGTCGCTGCGGATGATCAGCTCGCCGACCGAGCCGGTCGGAACTTCGCGGTCGTGTTCGTCGACGATGCGCAGCTCGTTGCCGGGCCGGGCCTTGCCGCAGGTGCCCGGCGCGTCGGGGTTGCGCTCGGAGACGATCGGCGTGTTCAGCTCGGTCATGTTGAACAGCGTCCAGACGTCGACGCCGAAGCGCTCGGCGAAGACCTTGTAGTCGCCGGGCAGCGGAATCATCGTGACCTTCTTCAGCGAATGCGTGCGGTCCTCGTCCGACGGCGGCTGCCGGGACAGGAAACTCGACATCACGCCCAGCAGGATCGTGTACGTGGCCTGCGTCGCCCGCACGATCGGCCAGAAGCGCTCGGTCGAGAACTCGCCGCCCAGGCCGACCGAACCGCCGCGGTACAGCATCGCCAGCAGCGGCAGCGTCCCACCGATATGGAAGAACGGCAGGAAGCACAACACGCTGTCGTTCTCGTCGAGCATCGGATACGAGACCGGGCTCGCCATGTGCCACATGTGCGAGTACGAGCTGATGACGCCTTTCGAGCGTCCGGTCGTGCCGGACGTGTAGATGATCGATTGCGGGTCCCACGGCTCGATCGGCCGCGCCAGCTCGGGCACCTCCGACGGCGAGCGCTCCATCTCGTCGATCGGCACCTGGATCAGGCCGTCGACCGGCTCCCTCGCCGCGCCGACGACGACGGCCGTCTTCAGTTCGCCGCGGTCGATGCCGTCGAGGCGTTCCAGCAGATCCGCGTGGACGACGATCACCGACGCGCCGCCGTTGATCAGCACGTGCGACAGCACCCCGCCGCGATAAGCGGTGTTGATCGGTACGTAGACCGCGCCGAGCCAGTTGATCGCGAACCACGTGCGGACGATGTCGATCGTGTTCGGCAGCCACACGTTGACCGTATCGCCCTGCTCGACGCCGAGCGCGGCCAAGCCGGCGGCCAGGCTTCTGACGGACACGCAGAAATCGCCGTAGCTGACCGTCGCGCCGTCCGGAAAGCGCAGGAACGGGCGATCGGGGTGGCGCGCGGCACGCTCTTCGAGCACGTAGCGCGAGACCGCTTCGGCGCGGCCGGGAATGCGGCTGGTCGGATTTCCCGCGGCAGCGGGGGCGTCGGATCGCAATGCCATCCGGATGTCTCCTGGTCGTTCGGCGACCGTTGCCGATCGCCCTCCGCGTTCAGCGGACGTTGAACTCTTCGAGCCTGGGGTGTTTGAGTCCCGCCTCGAACCGCGCGTAGGTCCAGGGCCAGGATACGACATTGCCCTGCTTGTCGTAGTACCAGCTCGTGCAGCCGCCGGTGACCCACACGGTGTCCTTCATCGCCGCCGTGATGTCCGCGTTGAACTTGTCGGTCGCTTCGCGGGTCGGCTCGACTTCCTTGTACGTGCCGGCGGCCAGTTCGGCGACCAGCTGCTCGATGAAGCCGATCTGGACCTCGGCCGTGCGCAGGTACGAGAAGTTGCCGATCGGGCTGTTGGGCCCGCCGACGAAGAACAGGTTCGGAAACCCCGGAACGGCGACCGAGCGATAAGCGCGGCACGAGTCCTTCCAGAGCTCGTTCAGCGACACGCCGCCGGGGCCGATGATCTCGGTCGGCCGGAAGAACGCGAACGGATCGAAACCCGTCGCATAGACGATGATGTCCAGCTCGTGCAGCTTGCCGTCCTTCGTGCGCACGCCGCCCGCTTCGATCCGCTCGATCGGCGTGTCGACCAGGTGCGCGTTCGGCCGCTGGATGGCCGGATAGAACTTGTCCGAGACGATCAATCGCTTGCAGCCCGCCTGGTAGGACGGCGTCAAGCGGCGGCGCAGCTCCGGATCATGGACGTTCTTCTCCAGGTTCTCCTGGCACTGCCTGGCCATCTCGGCGAGCCCCTCGTCGTTCTCGCCGACCAGCGCCGACGCGAAGCGCTGGTTGAAGACGTCGTTCAGGTACTCGTAGAGATTCTTCATCTTCTCGGGGTCCTGCCGGAACGCGGCCTTCTTGTCCTCCGGGAACGGATTGTTCGGCACGCCGATGATCCACTGCGGCGTGCGCTGGAACAGCGAGACCTCGGCGACCTTGTCGACGATCGCCGGCAGGATCTGCGTGGCCGTCGAGCCGGTGCCGATGATGCCGACGCGCTTGCCGGCCAGCGGCACGCTGTGATCCCACTTCGAGCTGTGGAACGAGATGCCGGCGAAATCGTCCCTGCCCTCGATCTGCGGCAGCACCGGCTGGTGCAGGATGCCGGTCGCCAGGATCACGGCGTTGAACTGCCCCTGATCGCCCTTGGTGGTCTCGACCCGCCACTCGCCCTCTTCCTCGTACGTGATCCGCAGCACCTCGCTGGAGAGCTGGACGCGATCCAGGATGCCGCGCGCCTCGGCGACGCCGCGGAAGTACCGGTGGATCTCCGCTCCCGGCGAATACTCGTGCGTCCATTCGGGATTCGGGGCGAACGAGTAGCGGTACAGATGCGACGGCACGTCGCAGGCCAGACCCGGATACGTGTTGTCCCGCCACGTTCCGCCGACGTCGGCGGCGCGCTCGAAGATCATGAAAGGGATGGCCGCCTTCTGCAGGCTGACGGCCATTGCGATTCCGGACGCACCCGCGCCGACGATAGCCACTCTGAACGACTTGCGTCCCATTGTCTTCCTCCATGGTCTTGGCGATCTATACCGATCGATAGATTTATCTACTCATCGGTATTTGTCAAGCACTCGATCATCATCCGACGGCGCCGGCCGTCCCCGAGGAGACGTTCTCGCGTTTCGCGCTCGTCGAGGAAAACCCGGTTGATCTCGACTTTACCCAGTGGTAGATTTCACCCGCTCGCGGTAAAGCGGCTAACACGAACACTCATGGGGACAACAATGATGCGTATCCGCATCCTTCTCGGCACGCTGGCGGCCTGCGCGCTGCCGTTCTTCCCGGCCCAGGCGGCCGAGCCTGCGCTGCGCATCGGCATCCTCGAAGACATGTCGGGGCCTTATGCCGACGTGTCGGGCCCCGGCTCGGTCGTCGCCGCCAGGATGGCGGTCGAGGATTTCGGTCCGGTGCTGGGCCGAAAGGTCGAGATCCTGTCGGCCGATCACCTGAACAAGGCCGACGTCGGCACGTCGATCGCCAAGCGCTGGATCGACGTCGACGGCGTCGAGATGATCGCCGGCCTCGGCAATACGGCGACGGCGCTCGCCGTCCAGGGCATGATGGGCGAGCGGGGCAAGATCAACATCGTCACCGGCGGCGGGTCCAGCGACTTCACCGGCAAGGCCTGCACGCCGACCTCGTTCCATTGGGTCTACGACACCTACGCGCTGGCCAAGACCATCGGCACCGCGACGGTCCAGTCCGGCGCCAATACGTTCTACATGGTGCTGGCCGACTATTCGTTCGGCACGGCGATGTCGCGCGACGCGACGCGATTCGCGACCGCGGCCGGCGGCAAGTCGCTCGGCGAGGTCCGCGTGCCGCTGAACACGCCGGACATGAGCTCGTTCATCCTGCAGGCCCAGGCCTCGCGC
This sequence comes from Burkholderiaceae bacterium, assembly GCA_047601745.1. Taxonomy (GTDB): domain Bacteria; phylum Pseudomonadota; class Gammaproteobacteria; order Burkholderiales; family Burkholderiaceae_E; genus JAKPAM01. The sequence goes on from JASGIS010000001.1 coordinate 4,860,016, forward strand.
GCCAAGGCGATCATGCTCGCGATCGCCGGTTCGGACCTGCAGAACTTCATCAAGCAGGCCAACGAGTTCAAGGTCTTCGACGGCGGGCAGAAGCTGGCTTCGTTCATCTCGTACGTCAACGACGTGCACGGGCTCGGCCTGGAGACCACCAAGGGCCTGCTGCTGGCCGAATCGTTCTACTGGGACCTGGACGACCAGACGCGCGCGTTCTCCAAGCGCTTCTACGACCAGTTGAAGAAGATGCCGAACAGCATGCAGGCGGGCGTCTACAGCGGCGTCAAGCACTACCTGACCGCCGTCAAGGCGGCCGGCACGACCGATTCGGCCAAGGTCGCCGCGAAGATGCGGGAGCTTCCCATCAACGACTTCATGACGCATGATGGACGGGCCCGCGAGGACGGCCGGGTGCTGCGCGACTTCTATCTGTTCGAGACCAAGAGCCCGGCCGAATCGAAAGCCGAATGGGACGTCCTGAAACCGTTGAAGAAGCTCAGCGGCGACGAGGCGTTCCGCCCGCTTTCCGAAAGCGAATGCCCGCTGGTCAAGACCGCCCAGAAGAAATGACGACGAAGGAGAGTCCATGTCCGCTCCCGTGATGCGATTCGGCGACCTGCCCGGTGACGCGGCCCGGCGCTGGCCCGACGGCACCGCGCTCAGCTTTCGCGGCGCGCGGCTGAGCTTCGGCGAGCTCGACCGGCAGGTCGACCGCATGGCGCGCGCGCTGCTCGCCCAGGGTATCGGCAAGGGCGACGTCATCGGCATGTGGATGACCAACCGGCTCGAGTTTCCGGTCGCGTTCTTCGCGGCCCAGCGGATCGGGGCCATCGTCGCGCCGATGAACACGCGCTACCGCGAGCACGACGTCGCCTACGCGCTGAAGCTGGCCGAGTGCAAGCTGCTGTTCGTCGTCGAGCGATCGGGGCCGGTCGAGTACGTCGAGATCCTCAAGGCCGTGCTCCCCGGCTTCGACGGACGTCGATTCGACGGGGCGGCCGGTTTCCCGCACCTGAAGCAGATCGTCGTCGTCGGCGACGAGCCCGACGATGCGCCGGTCGCCTGGGAGCGCCTGCTGCAGCAGGCGGACGGCGTACCGGCCGACGCGCTCGCGAAGGCCGCCGCTGCGGTGGCGCCCGACGATCTCGCGCTGATCGTCTTCACGTCGGGCACGACCGGCAATCCCAAGGGCGTCACGCACGATCACAGCATCGTCCGCAACATCCGCGAACGGCACGAACAATGGCCGATCCGGGCCGGCGAGGCCGTGCTGTGCAACCTGCCGCTGTTCCATCTGTTCGGCATGTCCGACAACATGCTGGCGGGCACGCTGATCGGCACCCACCAGGTCCTGATGGACCTCTGGGATCCGGTCGAGGCGCTGCGCCTGATCGAGAGCGAACGCATCGCCAGCCTGATGGCTTTCGAGACCCACTACGCCGACATCCTGCGCACGCAGGCAAGCGCCGGGAGGGATCTGTCCAGCGTCCGCTTCGGCGGCCTGCCGGCCGGCATGGAGAACTCCAACGCCGTCGCCGCCGAGGTGCAGAAGTCGCTGTGCCCGACCGTGTCCGGCTGGGGAATGTCGGAAGTCGGCTGCTACGTGTTCATGAGCACGCTCGACGACACGCTGGAGCAGCGCTGCACGACCTCGGGCCGGCCGATGCCGGGCCTGGAAGTCCGGATCGCCGATCCGGTCACCGGGGCCGAGCGGCCGCCCGGCGTCGAGGGCGAGATCCTCGCCCGCGGCTACACGGTCATGCGCGGCTATTTCCGCGATCCGCAGGCCACCGCCAACACGATCGACGCCGACGGATGGCTGCATTCGGGCGATCGCGGCTTCCTGCGGCCCGACGGCTTCATGCAGTTCCTCGGCCGCTACAAGGAGATGCTCAAGGTCGGCGGCGAGAACGTCTCGCCCGCGGCCCTCGAGCAGGAACTCGTCGAACTGGTGCCGTCGATCGAGCAGGTCGCGGTCGTCGGCGTGCCCGATCCGCGGCTGATGGAGGTGCCCTGCGCGTACGTGATACCGAAGCCCGGCATGCAGTGCACGCTCGAGGAAGTGCAGGCGCGCTGCAAGGGCAAGATCGCGAGCTTCAAGATCCCGCGTTACGTCGTCGTCGTCCAGAACCTGCCGATGACCGCGTCGGGCAAGGTGCAGCGAGTGATGCTGCGCGACCGGGCCAGGCAGACCGTCGCGCGATCCGGATCGTCGGACGCGACCTAGCCCCGGCCGGCCGCGGCGGTCGCTCGCCTGCCGCCGGGCTGCCGCGCCCGGCCCGGCCCAGCGGCCGCGTGTACGAGAGACTCCGTCGCTTCGACGGTGCCCGGACCGCCGCGCCCGGCCCGGCGGCCGTCAACTGATGCGCCGCGACCCCGGCGCGACGCCGGTCAGCGCGACCCGCAGGTCGGACCAGGCGCCGCGCAGTGTCTCGCGCAGCGCCGAACCGTGACGAGCGGCGACACGAACGGCGATGCCCAGGTCGTGCGCGAGCACCGACGCGCCCGCGTAGACGCCGACGCCGCGGCCATCGGCCGCCGAGCGCGCCATCCAGCGTTCGTTCCAGCTTTCGACGATCGCGTCCAGCGCCGCCCGTGCCGGCGGCAGCATCGCCAGCAGCACGCCGTGCGCGGCGAACCCGCCGATCAACGTCCCGTCGAGGTCGACGCCTTCGATCGTCAGCCGGTCGGCGGTCAGCAGCCGTTGCTGCGGGTCGCGCACCGTGATGTCGCTCGCATAGCGATCGAAGCGCCGGCCGCCGCCGTCGGGATCGACGGCCGCGAACCCGTCGGCCAGCATCAGCACCCCGCCGTCGCCCAGTTCGACATCGATCGATTGCCGCAGCCGGGCGCCCGGAAACAGCAGCCGCGGCGACGGCAGCCACTCGGCCCACCCTCCACTGCCGACGCGCAGCGTCACCGATTCGCTGGCCTCGGCATCGCCTTTCATCCGATGCACGGGCAGCGCCGCCTGCGACGTCACGTGCGCGGCGGCCCCGCCGCCGACGTCGATCGCCTGGCGCAGATGGTCGCCGCCCAGCAGCGCGCCGCCGGCGGACTGCACGATGACCGACAGCAGGTCGGCCGGAGCGCGATCGAGCCTGAACGCGCGCGTCACCAGGTACGGATACTCGCAGCGCTTGCCGGCCAGATAGGTGCCGCTGCGCGGATGTCGCGCGAACGACAGCCGAAGCTGCTCGGCCGGCCGCTCCGGCGTCACTGCAACCGATACCGGCCGCTCCGACCTCACCGCAACAGATACCGGCGGTTCAACGGCACGCGCGCGGCCGGTTCGCAGGCCAGCAGGCGTCCGTCGGCGCGGACCTCGAAGGTCTGCGGATCGACTTCGATGTCGGGCGTCGCGTCGTTGCGGACCATGTCGCGCTTGCCCAGTCCGCGCACGCTGCGGATCGGCACGAAGCGCTTGCGCACGCCGAGCCTGCGCTCGGTATCGGCCTCGATCGCCAGCGCGGACACGAAGGTCACGCCCAGGTGGTGGCGGGCGGAGCCGATCGCGCCCCACATCGGCCGCTGGATGATCGGCTCGACGCCGATGTGGCTGCCGTTGCCGTCGCCCATCGCGCTCCACGCGACGAAGCCGCTCTTGATGACCAGCCAGGGCTTGGCGCCGAACGACGCGCGCGGCCAGATCACCAGATCGGCCATCGCGCCGGGCGCGATCGAACCGACGTGCTGATCGATGCCGACGGCGATCGCCGGGTTCAGCGTGTACTTGGCCACATAGCGCTTGATGCGCTCGTTGTCGGCATCGGCCGTCGTCTCCTCGGGCAGGCGGCCGGTGCGGACCTTCATCACGCTGGCGAGCTGCCAGCACTTGGCCACGTTCTCGGCCAGCCGGCCCATGCCCTGCGTGTCGGTCGCGAAGCACGAGATCGCGCCCATGTCGTGCAGGAAGTCCTCGGCCGCCATCGTCTGCGCGCGGATCCGCGCCTCGGCGAACGCCACGTCCTCGGGCAACCGGTAGCTCATCATGTGGCCGAGCATCGTCATCGGCACGCCCTCGTCGAGCGCGTAGCGCGTGAACGGATTGGTCGGGTTCGTCGACGAGGGGATCACGTTGGCCCAGGCGTTGACGCGCAGCAGGTCCGGCGCATGGCCGCCGCCGGCCCCCTCGACGTGGTACATGTGGATCGTGCGGCCCCGCACGGCCGCCATCGTGTCCTCGCAGAAGCCGAACTCGTTGATCGTATCGGTGTGCAGGTGCACGGCGAAGTCGTTGCGGTCGGCGGCGATCAGCGAGCCGTCGATGACCGCCGGCGCGGCGCCCAGGTCTTCGTGGATCTTCACGCCCAATGCGCCGCCGCTGACCGATTCCTCGACGGCGCCGGGGTCGGACGCGCCGCGGCCGAGGAAGCCGAAGTTCAGACAATAGTGGTCGGCGCCGCGGATCAGCGCGCCGACGACGTTCGGCCCCGAGCAACTGGTATCGAAGTGCGGACCGGGCGTCATGCCGATCATCGTCGTCGTGCCGCCGGCCAGCGCGTGCTCGGCCTGCTGCGGCGACAGGAAGTGCGCGTGTCCCTCGACCGCGCCGGCCGTCACGATGAAGCCGTCGCCGTGCACGCAGGTCGTGTTCGGGCCGGTGCGCAGCGCCGGATCGACGCCGTCCATGATGTCGGGATTGCCGGCCTTGCCGACGCCGACGATGCGGCCGTCGCGGATGCCGATGTCGCCCTTCACGATGCCGAGCCGCGCGTCGATGATCATCGCGTTGTGCACGACCATGTCCAGCGCGCCGCTCGCGTACGTGCCGCGGGTCTGGAAGCCTTCGCCGTCGCGCATCGCCTTGCCGGCACCGGTGGTCAGCTCGTCGCCGTAGCGCGTGTAGTCGTGCTCGATCCGCGCGATCAGGCTGGTGTCGCCGAGGCGGACGCGGTCGCCGGTCGTCGGGCCGTAGCGCTCGGCATAAGCACGCCTGCTGATCATCACCATCGTCTCACTCCCCGAGATAAGCGCGGGCCCGCGCGGCGTCGAGCGCGCGGTCCCTGGCGCCGTCGGCGTCGAGCGGCCCGTCGACGAGGCCGGCCTGGCCGCGCACGATCCGCGCGCCGGCCAGCGCCACCAGCGTGACGGTCTGCGGCATGCCGGGCTCGAAGCGCACGCCGCCGCCCGACGGGTGATCGAGCCGCATGCCGTAGGCCTTCGCGCGATCGAAGGCCAGCGCGCGGTTGACTTCGAAGAAATGCGCGTGGCTGCGCACCTGGATGTCGCGATCACCGGTGTTGACGACGTCGATCGTCACGCGCCGGCGATCCGCGTTCAGTTCGATGTCGCCGTCCGCCGGCAGGATCTCGCCGGGGATGAAGCGATCGGCACCGTCGTTCGGCCCGGGCCCGATCGGATCAAATACCACCAGCAGCTTGGTGCCCTGCTCGAAGTTGCCCTCGACCGAGATCATCGGGATCATCGCCGCGACGCCGGGCTCGACGTCGTCGGTCGTCAACAGGCGCCCGGCCATCTCGACGATGTCGGCATACGCGAGGCCGCGACGAGCGGCCAGCAGCATCTCGTCGCTGATCAGCGCGACCGCTTCCGGATGGCTGAGCCGGATGCCCAGCCGCCGATGGCGGCGGGCGAACTCGGCGGCGTTGAACAGCGTCAGGCGTTCGATCTCTGTCGGCGTCAGGTTCATCGGTGTGTCCGGTCGGAGCTCATCGGTGCGCGCGCGTTCGTCATGTCATGAACAGACGGTGCTCGCGCTGCGCGTGGCGCATCATCGCGATCTCGATCAACGGTGCGAAGCCGCGCAGCGGCGTATCGGCGGCGACCGGCCGCGCCAGCAGCTCGGCGATCGTCGCGCGCGCCTCGCACAAGGCCTGCTGCGCGCCGACGTGGCCGACCAGATTCAGCCGGATGGCCGCCGAGCACGACGCGTTCGCGCACGACCACGCGCTGATCGCCTCGAGCGCGGCCGGCGCCAGGCCGAGCTCGCGCCAGACGATCGCCTGCACGACGCTCTGATGGCCGCGATCCGCGTCGCCGGCCAGATCCTGCAGGTAAGCGGCGGCGCCGGCATGGCCGAGCCTGCGATGGACGCCGAGCAGCGCGCGCCCGGCTCGCCGCGAGCCGGCCCGGGCGGCCGCCGGCCAGGTCAGGCGATCGACCTCGTCATCGATCGCGCGCAGCGCCGGCAGGCAGCCGTCGGCGGCCAGCACGCGGGCGAGCACGACGCGGTCGAACCGGTGCCAACGGTGCCGCAGCGCATCGTCCAGCGCGGCCCGCAGCGTCGACGCATCGTCGACATGCCGGTCGATGACGAGCCCCTCGAGTCCCCACGAGAACGCGAACGCGCCCGAAGGAAACGCGCTGTCGGCGAACTGCAGCGCGATCAGCAAGGACGCGGCATCGGCTGTCATCGCAGGCCGGAGGGGATCCCGTCATTAGTTGAACAGGAAACATTCTAGCGGCGGCGATGCACGTTGCCAATCATCATGGGCGGCGGCGCGAGGCGCGGTCGCCGTCGCGTCACTTTCGCCGGGGGCGCTTCTTCAGCCCGACCATGTTCAGCGCGAACTCCGAGATCGTCGACGCGATCTCGGCCGGCGGCAGCCGGCCGTCCGGGTCGTACCAGCGATGCACCCAGCGGACCATGCCGCTGATGCACAGCGACGCCATCTTCGCGTCCTGGATCGAGTAGATTCCGGCGTCTATCCCCTCCTGTATCATGTCCGCCAGGATCTTGTTGAACTTGCGCTCGATCGTTCGGACCGTCTCCGCGATCTCCGGCGACAGGTTCTTCTCCTCCTGCAGATAGATGGCGCTGGCGATCTGGTGCTTGATGTTCTCGTCGACGTACAGCTCGATGAAGCGCCGCAGCCTGGCGTCCGGCGCCCCCGGCGCCTGCGCGGCCTGCTCGATGTGGCCGAGCACCCGATGCGCGGCCTCCTCGTGCACCGCCTCCAGGATCGCTCGCTTGTTGTCGAAGTAGCTGTAGATGAAGGGCTTGGTTACCCCCAATTCCCCCGCCAGCATGTCGACGCTCGTCGCGTCGTATCCGCGTTCGTAGAAAAGCTTGGACGCCTCTTCGACGATGCGCGTTCGCTTGTAGAGCTTGACTTCATCTCGCATGATCCGACATTCCGTTCGTTTCGCCTCGGGGCCGCGCGGGACCGCCTCGCCCGCCGACCGAACGCGTCGACGCCGGCGACCGGCTCGCCCCCCGTCTTTTTATCTACCCGAACGGTAGATAAAATGCAATCTCGGTATCCCAAGACAACGTGGAGACAATGACCCTCGTCCGATCGCCGGCCCGGCCGTGGCCGACGGCCACGCCTGCCGTGGATCGCGCCGCCGCATGACGATGACCCCCGTCCTGCTGACGATCCTCGATCTGCTCGGTACCTTCGCGTTCGCGATCAGCGGCGCGATGCTGGGCGTGCGCAAGCGCCTGGACCTGTTCGGCGTGTTGACGCTGTCGTTCGCGGCCGCCACCGCCGGCGGGATCGCGCGCGACGTGATGATCGGCGCGACACCGCCCGCGGCGATCGCCGGCTGGTCCTATCTGGCGACCGCGATCGGCGCCGGCCTGCTGACCTTCGTCGGCCACGAAACCGTCGTCAAGCTGCGCAATCCCGTCCAGTTGTTCGATGCGATCGGACTCGCGCTGTTCGCGGTGGCCGGAACCAACAAGGCGCTGAGCTTCGGCGTCGGGCCGGCCGGCGCCTGCCTGCTCGGCGTGTTGTCGGCCATCGGCGGCGGCATCGCGCGCGACCTGCTGGTCGCCGAGGTCCCGTCGGTGTTGCGTCGGGAGCTGTATGCGGTCGCCGCGCTGGCCGGCGCCGTCATCGTGGCCGTCGGCCATGCGCTGGACCTGCCGCTGGGCCCCACGACGCTCGTCGGCGCCGCCTGCTGCTTCGTGCTGCGGTTCCTGGCGATCCGCTACGGCCTCAATCTTCCGACCGCCCACATCCGGGGTTAGCGTCGACGACCGGACACCTCCATCGAAATGAGAAACTTCGATCTCGACGACCTCGCCGTCGTCCAGGCCGTCATGACGCACGGCGGCGTGACGCGCGCCGCGCAGGCGCTGCATCGCGTGCCGTCCAACGTCACGACGCGGATCAAGCAGCTCGAAGCGCGTTTGGGCGTGCCGCTGTTCGCCCGACACGGGCGCGGCCTGACGCCGACCGAACCGGGCCGCGTGCTGGCCGGCTATGCCGACCGCCTGCTGCGGCTGGCCGGCGAAGCCGAGTCCGCGCTGCGCGCCGGCCAGCCTTCGGGCGCGCTTCGCCTGGGCGCGCTCGAAAGCACGGCGGGCAGCCGGCTGCCGCCGCTGCTCGCGCGCTACAACCGCAGGCATCCGTCGGTGCGCATCGAGCTGGTGACCGGCACCACGGCGGCCCTGATCGGCCGGCTCGAACGCCACGACATCGAAGCCGCGTTCGTATCCGAGCCCTTCCACGCGCCGGGGCTGGCCGCCGAGCCGATTTTCCAGGAAGAACTGGTCCTGATCACCGCCGCGCACGCGCGTACGCCGCAAGAGGCCGTCGGCGCCGCCGGCACGCCGCTGATCGCCTTCGCCAGCGGCTGCTCGTACCGTCAACGGCTCGAGCAATGGCAGCGCGAGATGGGGGTGAACGCCGCCGGCGTGCTCGAATTCGCGTCGTATCCGGCCATCGTGGCCTGCGTCGCCGCCGGCACCGGCGTGGCCGTCGTTCCGCGTTCGGTGCTGGCCGGCCTGCGCGCCGCCCGATCGGTCCGCGCCCATGCGCTGCCCGCCCACCTGGCGCGCAACCGCACGCACCTGCTGTGGCATCAGGACGAGCAGTCGTCGGCGCTGCGCGATCTGCGCGCGCTGCTGGCGAGCGCGAGCTGAGCGACCGATCCGCGCCAGGCATTCACGCCAGGCATTCACGCCAGGCATTCACGCCAGCATTCACGCCAGCATTCACGCCGGCATTCGCACCAGCAATCGGGCTTGCAATCGCCGGACGGCCGCCCTACGCTGGCGGCCCTAAGAAAACGGAGACAATCACCATGAAGCCCCCAGTCATCGGCCGCATCGCTGCGGCCATCGCATCGGCATCGGTGCTCGTGCTGGCCGCGTGCGGCGGCGGCAGCCACGACGACCGGATGCAGGTCCGATCGATGGTCGTGTTCGGCGACAGCCTGAGCGACGTCGGAACCTACGCCGCGGCGACCGGCGATCCGCGCAATCCGGGCAAGTTCACGGTCAATCCGGGCAGCGTCTGGGTCGAGAACATCGCCGCGGCCTACGGCCTGAAGCTGACGCCCAACCGCTCGCTGACGCTGGACAAGGACGCGAGCGGCGTCGCCACCGCATCGACGGGGACCGCCACCGTGCTGGGCGGCAAAGGCTATGCCGAAGGCGGTGCCCGGATCGTCGACTACCCGATGCAGAGCGGCATCGGCAACAACGAGATCGTCGCATCGGTCACCCGCCAGATCGACAACTACCTGGCGGCGAACGCCAGCGTTCCGCCGGGCGAACTGATCGTGCTGAACGGCGGCGGCAACGACACCTACGCGCAGTTCGCCGCGATCTGCTGGGGGCTCGACAACAACGGCGTCGGCGCAGGCAACACCACGCAGGCGATCGCCGACGAAGCGATCGCCCGGGCCGCGCGCCAGCAACTGGCCAACGCCCGGCGCCTGAAGGCGGCCGGCGCGCAGGTCGTGCTGCTGAACCTCGCGTCCGACTGGAGCGCCAACCCGTTCGCCGCCCATTACCTTCCGGCGGCGGCGCAGGCCAGCGGCTGCTACGCGCAGGTGCCGCCGACCCAGATCACGACCTGGACCGCGCAGTTCAACAAGATCGTCCAGGACGGCCTGGCCGGCACCGAAGGCATCGTCGTGCTCGACGCCGACAAGGACTTCGCGGCGGTGCTCGCCAATCCGGGCGCCAGCGGATTCACGAACGTGACCGATGCCGCATGCAACAACCGCACGCCCACCGACAGCGCGACGTTCTGCACGACGAGCACCCTGGTCGATCCGAACGGATCCGAGACCTATCTGTGGTCGGACTCGTTCCACCCGACGCCGCACGGGCATCGGTTGATCTCGGATGCGGCGCTGAAGAAGCTGGACGACGCGGTCCGCAAGTAACGCGATCGCCGCGTGCGGCAACGATCGGCGTTGCCACTGCCGTTGCCGCGAGCGGGGCCGCGCGAACCCCGCCGGCCCCGCTCGCGCGTCCGGGCGGCCGCCTCGACGCGCGTCAGGCGGGCGGCGGGCCTGCCAGGTACTGCGCGTCCGTCACGTGCTCCATCCACTCGACGTACTTGCCGTCCAGCGCTTCCTGGACCGCGATGTGCGTCATCGCCGTGGTCGGCGTCGCGCCGTGCCAGTGCCGATGGCCGGGCGGGCACCAGATCACGTCGCCGGCGCGGATCTCGACGATCGGTTCGCCTTCGCACTGCGTCCAGCCGCAACCGGCGGTGACGATCAGGGTCTGGCCCAGCGGATGCGTATGCCAGGCCGTGCGCGCGCCCGGCTCGAAGGTGACGGCCGCGCACGATACGCGGGCGGGCGGCGGAGCGCTATGCAGCGGGTCGATCCGGACGGTGCCCGTGAACCAGTCGGCCGGACCTTTGGCCGAAGGCTGGGAGCCTGCGCGTTTGAGTTCCATGGGCACCGAGGATAGCGCAACGGCCCCGCCGGCGTCGATGCGACCTGCACGCCGATCCCTGAGCGCGGCCGGCGCGCTGGCGGACGTGCGCACCGTTCGACTCGGCGCTGGCCTACCATATCGGGTTCCAACCCGAGCGCCCGTTCGCCCGGGCCGGCCGCCGTCCGGAACGCGCCGCTCCGGCGGGTGGCAGCCATGATCCCGATCCGATGCAGACCGACACCCTCACCCACCACGACCGGCACGGTCGCTATCCGCAGGCGCTGACCGTCGACGACCTGCGCCACAACCTCGCGGCCGTCCGGACGCGCATCGACGCGGCCTGTCGTCGGGCCGGGCGCGATCCGACCGAGGTCCGCCTGCTGCCGGTCAGCAAGACCAAGCCCGACACCACGCTGCGCCTGGCCTACGAGGCCGGCTGTCGGACGCTCGGCGAGAACAAGGTGCAGGAAGCCCATCGCAAATGGGAGGCGATGCAGGACCTGTCCGACCTGCGCTGGTCGATCATCGGCCATCTGCAGACGAACAAGGCCAAGCTGGTCGCCCGCTTCGCCGCCGAGTTCCAGGCGCTGGACAGCCTGCGCGTGGCCGAGGCGCTGGATCGACGGCTGCAGGCCGAAGGCCGTCCGCTCGACGTGTTCGTTCAGGTCAACACCTCGGGCGAAGCCAGCAAGTACGGCCTGGCTCCCGAGGACGTCTCCGGTTTCATCAAGGAACTGCCGGCGTTCCCGGCGCTGCGCGTGCGCGGACTGATGACGCTGGCGCTGTTCTCGTCCGACGCCGAGCGGGTGCGCCGATGCTTCGTCCTGCTGCGCGATCTGCGCGATCGCCTGCGCCAGGACGCGCCCGCCGGCATCGAACTGGATCAGTTGTCGATGGGCATGTCCGGCGACTTCGAGATCGCGATCGAGGAAGGGGCGACCGTGGTCCGCGTCGGCCAGGCGATCTTCGGCGCCCGGGCGCTGCCGGACAGCCACTACTGGCCGACGGAAAACGGCAACGGCCAGGGCGAGGCCGGCGCCGGGCCGTGACGGGACTCACCCGCCGGCCGCCGCGCCAAGCACGGCAGCCGGAGGAGGCGGCCGCCTTGCCGCCCGCCCGAGCACGATGATCGGGCCATGTCACGATCGAGCGCGTCGTGTCGTCTGTTTTCGATCTATGACCCGAGCCCGTGCCGGACATCATGAAGCCCGAACACGACCCTCCTCTCGCCGACCGCGCTCGGCGATTCGACCGTGAGCACGCGCGCCCCTTGCGCGCGCTCGCCTATCGGATGCTCGGCTCGCGCGCCGAAGCCGAAGACATCGTCCAGGATGCCTGGCTGCGCTGGGCCGAGGTCGACGAACGGGAGGTCCTGAACGACCGGGCCTACCTGTCGAGGCTGGTCACCAACCTGTGCCTGGACAAGCTGGGCTCGGCTGCCGCGCGGCGCGAACGCTACGTCGGCGTCTGGCTGCCCGAGCCGCTGGTCGACGACCCGGCCGACGGCGACTGGTCCGCCGATCCCGAAGCGCGGGCCGAGTTCGCGCAGGACGTATCGGTGGCCTTCCTGCTCGCGCTCGAACGCCTGTCGCCGCTGGAGCGGGCCGCGTTCCTGCTGCACGACGTCTTCGACGAGGACTTCGACGAGATCGCGCTGCGCCTCGGACGCAGCCCGGTCGCCTGCCGCCAGCTCGCCAGTCGCGCACGCCAGCGCGTACGGGCCGAGCATCCGCGCCGCGCGGTCAGCGACGACGAACACCGGCGCCTGTTCGGCGCGTTCAGCGAAGCGGTCCGCGGGCTGGACGTCGACGCGTTGGCGCGGGTGCTGGCCGACGACGTCGTCCTGATGACCGACGGCGGCGGCAAGGTCACCGCCGTGCCGCGGCCTTTGCACGGCGGCGCGCTCGTCGCCAGGACGCTGATCGGTTTCGCCCGATTGCCTGCGAGCGGCGGATGGCGGTTGCGGCCGGCACGCATCAACGGCCTGCCCGGCTGCCTGGTGAGCAGCGGACGGACCGGCGAGCTGATGCAGACGATCACGCTGGCCCCGTCCGCTGGCCTGCCCGGCCGGATCGGCGCGGTCTACATCCAGCGCAATCCGGACAAGCTGCGGAACGTACGCGTCTGACCGTCCGCCGGACCGGATCGATGCGGGCCCGGGCTTCGTCCCGTTGTCACGATCGACCGTCCTGCATCGTCCTGAGGGGGTGAGCGCAACGCCACATCCGTCCCCCAACCAAGGAAGATGACATGACGATTTCCGAACCTCGCCCCCGCCTGAACCTGGCCGAACAGGTGCCCGATCTGATCGCCCGGCTCGCCGGTGTCGGCCAGGCGATCGCCGCCACCGGCGAGATCGACGAAACGCTGGCCTTGCTCGTCGACGTGCGCGCCTCGCAGATGAACGGCTGCGCGTTCTGCGTCGACATGCACATCAAGCAGGCCCGGATCCGCGGCGAACGCGAATTGCGGCTTCATCACGTGGCCGCCTGGCGCGACTCGCCGCTGTTCACGGTCCGGGAGCGCGCCGCGCTGGCCTGGGCCGAAGCGCTGACCCGGCTCGAGCCCGACGGCGTGCCGGACGAGCTCTACGCGGCCGTTCGCGAGCACTTCAGCGAGCGGGCGCTGACGATCCTGACGCTGCGCGTGACGATGATCAACGGCTGGAACCGGCTCAACATCGCGTTCCGGAGCGCGCCAGGCAGCCGCGACCAGGCGTTCGGGCTCGACAAGGCGCGATTGGCCTGACGACGGTACCGTCGCCGGTCGACCATCGCACCGCACGCCCGCGCACAGCGCGGGATGAAGTCGCGGCAGGTCGCGTCGGCCGGCGCTGCGGTTGACCATGGTTCGGCCTTGATCATCCAACCGGCCCGCCCCGGGACGGCCTCGCTCGGCACATTGAGCACGGCCGCCGGCCAGATATATGTGGACAGTGTCCATTTAAGCACCTAGGATATGAACACCGTCCACGCGACGACCGAATCGCAGCCCCTGCCCCTTCAACCGATCGGAGACACATCATGCAATTCGTTCCGTACCTGAACTTCGACGGCAACTGCGCCGAAGCCCTGGCTTTCTACGCCAAGCTGTTCGGCGGCCAGATCGTCTTCCAGACCACGTTTGGCGAGATGCCGCCCGGTGAAGGCATGCCGCCGCTGCCCGAGTCGGCCAAGAGCCGCCTGATGCACGCGCAACTGCAGGTCGGCGCGCAGGCCCTGATGGCATCCGATGCGCTGCCCGCCATGCCGGGCCAGGATCCCGAAGCCTGCGGCGGCGGCTATCTGAAGCCGCAAGGCATGTGGGTATCGATCGGCGTCGAAACCGAGGCCGAGGGCAAGCGCGTGTTCGACGGCCTGGCCGAAAGCGGCCAGGTGGCGATGCCGTTCGCCCAGACCTTCTGGTCGCCCGGCTTCGGCATGGTCACCGACCGCTTCGGCGTGCCGTGGATGGTCAACGTCGCGGCACAAGGCTGAGGCGAATATGGGCAAGGTGATCGTCGAGCAGATCGTCAGACTCGACGGCTACGCCGAGGACGCACAAGGCGACATCGACTTCTTCGTCGACGCGAACTGGATCAACGAAGCCGACACCGAGCAATTGCGGATGCATCGGCTCCATGGGGGCCTGATTCGAGATCGAAGCCCTTACCGCCCTCCTTACCCCTACACAGGAGCAAGCCATGAAACCCAATCCCGTCGTCTGGTTCGAGATCTACGTGCAGGACATCGCGCGCGCGCGCAAGTTCTATGAGACCGTGCTCCAGTGCACGCTGGAGCCGCTGGCCGCGCCCGGGGGCGAAGCCGGCGACATGGAGATGCTGAGCTTTCCGATGGACATGGACGCCCCCGGCACCGGCGGCATGCTGGTCCGCATGGACGGCGTTTCGCCCGGCGGCGGCGGCACGCTCGTGTACTTCGGCTGCGAGGATTGCGCCGTGGAGCAGTCGCGCGTCGAAGCCGCGGGCGGTCAGGTGCACAAGCCCAAATTCTCGATCGGCCCCTACGGCTTCTGCGCGCTGGTGGTGGACACCGAGGGCAACTGCATCGGCCTGCATTCGATGGCGTGAGCACGATCGCTCCGCCCCTTCCCGGAGAAACCGCCATGCACTACCAAGCCAGTTGCCATTGCGGCCAGAACCGCCTGAGCTTCGACGGCGAGATCGCCGAATTGCTGGCCTGCAACTGTTCGATGTGCCAGCGCCGCGGCTCGCTGCTGTGGTTCATGCCGCGCGAGAACCTGACGCTGCACACGCCCGAGGACGCCAGCCGCAGCTACACCTTCAACAAGCACGCGATCCACCACCGCTTCTGTCCCACCTGCGGCATCCACCTGTATGGCGAGGGCACCAGCCCGCAGGGCATCGTCATGGCGGCCATCAACGTGCGCTGCGTGGAGGACATCGACCTCGACGCCACCCCCGTGCGCCACTTCGACGGGCGGGCCCGGTAGTCCGGGGCACCGCCTTTTCATCGCAACCGATCCAAGGAGACCCGAACATGCCTACCGGAACCGTTCGCCTTCACCGCGTGCTGCGTACCACGCCCGACAAGGTCTACCGCGCGTTCACGCACGGCGCGGCCCTCGCCAAGTGGCTGCCGCCCTACGGCTTCGTCTGCCACGTCCACGACTTCGATGGCAAGGTCGGCGGCGGATTCAGGATGTCGTTCGAGAACTTCTCGACCGGCCATGGCCATTCGTTCGGCGGCCAGTACCTGAAGCTGATCCCCGGCGAACTCATCGAATACACCGATCGGTTCGACGATCCCAACCTGCCCGGCGAAATGCACGTGACGGTGAAACTGCGCGCGGTTTCGTGCGGCACCGAAGTCGACATCGAGCAGGCCGGCATTCCGGAAGTCATTCCGACCGAGATGTGCTACCTCGGCTGGCAGGAGTCCTTGCTTCAGCTTGCCAGCCTCGTGGAACCGGACATCCCGGATTGAGGTCCGGCTCGAGCCGAGGTCATGTTGATTCACCCCAGCATGCGCGGGGAACACATCGCCGGGGATGACTACAGGGGTATCGGGTTCGGTTCATCCCCGCGTACGCGGGGAACACTCGTCCTCGCCCATGTTGCCGAACGAAATCGACGGTTCATCCCCGCGTACGCGGGGAACACCAGGCCGTGCGCATTGGCACGACCACGGAGAGCGGTTCATCCCCGCGTACGCGGGGAACACGTCGAGACCCTGCAGCGGCTGCACGACAAGCACGGTTCATCCCCGCGTACGCGGGGAACACCCGTGCTCCATCTCGCTGAGATCCGTCACCCACGGTTCATCCCCGCGTACGCGGGGAACACAGGCGGATCTGCAACGCGAATTCCTCGCGACCCGGTTCATCCCCGCGTACGCGGGGAACACTTGTTCTCCCGAACCACGTCCGTGACGATAGTCGGTTCATCCCCGCGTACGCGGGGAACACTCGGGTGGTGGGGGCGGCTGGCTCGGCATGATCGGTTCATCCCCGCGTACGCGGGGAACACGTTCGGCACGATGCCCGCTGTCAGCGTGGTGTTCGGTTCATCCCCGCGTACGCGGGGAACACTTGTCGGACTTGTCCTTACCCCCGATCATCGCCGGTTCATCCCCGCGTACGCGGGGAACACTCGCCCCAGCATCCGGCTGGCCATCATGCCCCCGGTTCATCCCCGCGTACGCGGGGAACACGCCATGCCGTTGCAGTGCCACGCGCCCGACCACGGTTCATCCCCGCGTACGCGGGGAACACGCGTTGATCTTGTTCGCGTCCAGGCTGACAATCGGTTCATCCCCGCGTACGCGGGGAACACCTCGCGCCACACGCCGATCGGCGGGCCGCCCACTGGTTCATCCCCGCGTACGCGGGGAACACGCTCCCGCATGCGCGCCACCCACTCCACGCGCCGGTTCATCCCCGCGTACGCGGGGAACACGGGAAATCTCAATCACCGAGCAGCTATTGGCGCGGTTCATCCCCGCGTACGCGGGGAACACCTGATCGTCGCCGCAACATCCGGCGCCACGGTCGGTTCATCCCCGCGTACGCGGGGAACACCTGATCGTCGCCGCAACATCCGGCGCCACGGTCGGTTCATCCCCGCGTACGCGGGGAACACCGGCGGCGGTCTGCTCGCCTACGTCGACACCACTGGTTCATCCCCGCGTACGCGGGGAACACCGCGTGACGGATGGCTTTGAGCTTGCCGCGTTCGGTTCATCCCCGCGTACGCGGGGAACACCCGCGGGCGCCGTTCGTCCCGCCGATGAACGGCGGTTCATCCCCGCGTACGCGGGGAACACTGTCGTCATCGTGGTCAATCCTTCGCTGATGCCGGTTCATCCCCGCGTACGCGGGGAACACGCATCGAGCGCCACCGCTGGCAGCTCGCTCACCGGTTCATCCCCGCGTACGCGGGGAACACTCGAAGGCGTAGCCGACGAGTGCGAAGAATTTCGGTTCATCCCCGCGTACGCGGGGAACACTAGGCTGCTGGCCCGCACGACGTGGAAGCCCACGGTTCATCCCCGCGTACGCGGGGAACACGATAGGTACCGGTTCGCCTCGCGCGGCGTCCACGGTTCATCCCCGCGTACGCGGGGAACACACGAGCGGCGGCGCTAGACTCGCCTCATCAACCGGTTCATCCCCGCGTACGCGGGGAACACCAAGCGCGGCGGCGTTGCGTCGATTCTGGGCACGGTTCATCCCCGCGTACGCGGGGAACACCTCCGAACGCCATACGGTGCAGCCAATGAAGCCGGTTCATCCCCGCGTACGCGGGGAACACTCGATCATCCGCTTCATGGCGCTGCGATTGGTCGGTTCATCCCCGCGTACGCGGGGAACACCCACGTCGTGAAGGTGTCGAGCACGGCGTCGCCGGTTCATCCCCGCGTACGCGGGGAACACACCAATCGTAGCCCATTGTTTTCAAAGGAGAAAACAGGCCACGAAATTTCTACCGATTCTACTTGTTAAAGATCAGAATCTGTGACCGGCAAGAAAGCGACCAAGCGCAAGCCGTCATAGTCGATCGGCTCCCGGCGGTTGGCGCCAAGCGTCTGGAAGTCATAACCGGACTCACTCGTGCTCGACCACGCCATCACGACGTTGCCGTCCTCATAGCCAGCGTCGAGTTGCTCCCAGATCATTTCTCGAGTCCGTCGTGAGACATCACCGATGTAAACGCCAGCGCGCACCTCCAACAGCCAGATCGCCAGCCGTCCACGCAACCGAGGCGGAACATTCTCGGTCACCACGACAAGGAAGCTCATCATTGGCTCCGGTGGCCGACCTCACCAATGCTGTCGGGGTTAGGGATTGCGGGCGGAACGGACTCAGGCGGTGCCTCCGGGAGATCGATACCGCCAGCGCTGAGCACTTCCTCGATCATCGGAATGATTCGGCCGAGCAGTTTGTCCGCGCGAAACAGGTCGCGACACGCGAGTCGAACATCTCGTTCCGGCTGCGCTGGTTTCTTGCTGGCGATTCGAAAAGCAAGCGGCACGACGGTGTCAAGCTTGTAGAGATCGGCAATGTCATAGACGAACGACAAGGGCTTGCCGGTATGAATGAACCCAACCGCAGGCGCGTAGCCGGCTGCCAGCACCGCGGCCTCCGTAATGCCATAGAGGCAGGCCGTGGCGGCCGACAGGCATCGGTTCGGCACATCGGCCGCATCCCAGTGCTGCCGGTCGTAGTTGCGCGATCGCCAGTCCACTTTGTGCTGCTGGGCAAGCAGCTTGTAGGCGCCGCGCACCCGCGCCCCTTCTATCCCGCGCAGTTGCTCGACACTCCTGCGCGTCGGTGGCGCTTCGCCGAAACGAACCTCGTACATCTTGCGGACCACCTTGAGGCGCAGGTCGTCATCGAGCGCCAGCCTGGCCTGGTACAACAGGCGATCGGCCCGCGCGCCACCAGGCTGGCCACTGGAATAAAGCCGAACGCCCGATTCCCCCACCCAGACCAGCAGGGTGCCGACGGTCGCCGCAAGATTGATCGCCGCATGAGAGATCCGGGTACCGGGTTCGAGCATCAGGCACGCGATCGAACCGACCGGAATGTGCTTGCGCACACCTGTCTTGTCGACCAACACGAATGCCCCATCCAGCACGTCGATCTGTCCATATCGGAGGAACACCATCGACATCCGGTCTTTCATCGGCAGTGGCTTCAACGGTGGAAGCATCAGCTTCGCGCCAGACTCAAAAGGCCGCAACCGAATGCCTTACCCGGACCAACACCCTGCTGCAAGGCCCGGACCAGCGCTGCTACATCGTTGACCCGCAGCCGCCCTTCGAAACACACCTTCAACAACGTGATATGCCCGTCACCCTTGCGACCGCGCAGCACCTCGCTGCCAGTGACGAGTGCCGCCTCGACCTCGAAACCGAAACGTTGTCCCTGCCGGGACAGCCAGGCAAGTTGCGCGTCTTCGGTGACCAAGCCCAGACGCTTTCCATTCCGAGTCACGGTAGGGTTTCCGAACAACCGGAAGCGCAAGCAACCTCCGGTCTTCAGCCATTCGACAGGCCTCGACACCACCGTCTCGGCAGCCCCTTTCAGGTAGCGCGGCAGCGCCTCGAGCACCGACCAGTCACCCGGCACCTCGGCCTGGACCAACACCACGGGACTGCTCCAGGCCGCCACCGGCTCGGCACGCCATAGCAGGCGCGGCGGCGATTGATCAACGCCGCCTGCAAAGGCACGCACCAGCGTACGATGCATCTCGTACGGATCGCCGAGGTCACGCCGTACCTGGGCGCTGCGTGGGTCGAGCCTAAGTCGGGTCAGGTGCATGCGTGTTTCCGTAGAAGAACATCTCCGACTTGACGAAGCGCGGCCCGAACCGCCGCTCGGCGAACGGTGCGACCGGTTGATCGAGACGTATGCTTCCCTCGCTCACATGTTCGATCAGCGCTCGTCGAGGCACCTGCGGCGCTCGGCCATCGAGCAGACACGGCCTTTGCCTCAATGCCGGCTCCAGCGCTTGGTCAGTCAACCCGTCGGGTAGATAGACCGGCAGGGATGGCACGAAGCTCTTGCGCCCCAACGCCAGCGGCCAGACCGGCGACTTCAATGCACTGTGGATTCTCTCGAGCAAGGCGTGGCGCCCTTCGAGTCCGGCCAGAAAGACCGCGTCGGCCAGGTAATAACGTGGGCTGACCACCGTGCGCCCGAGATCGGCCTTGCCGTTGGAAGCAATCACGACGCCGGTTGCCGTTTGGTAATCCCGCATCGGAACGCCTTCACGCTCCACCCGGACCCCCATTCGCAGCGCGGCCAGATCGTCGATCGCTTCGCTCCGGTCACGCCCCAGTGCGGCGCAGATCAATCCGAGTACACCGGACTTGGAGGGCTCGAGCTGGGTGTCGCGCTCGTCGAAGCGGCTGGTCGTTCCCCACGACTGCATCGGACCTTGCAGGCGCAGCAGCAACGTGGCCATCATGCTCAGGGCTCCAGCACGCTCGCGGCCAATGCCCGTGTGCGCTGAGCCAGGCCGGCAAGCGTGGCAACTGCTTCGCCCCGGTCCTTAGGCCAGGACTCGGTAAGGTCGAGCCGCAGCCACGAATCATCAGGGTCGGCGTAGACCTCGGCCAGCTTGCCCTCGTACTCAGCCAGACGCGCGACCGACTGTTCTGTCAGCGCTTGATCTGCGCGAGGCCTGACCGGTTTCTCGAAGGCATTCGCCAGGTTGAGCGGCATGCTATGACGCAGGCAAACGCCGACGAAGGCAGGAGGATTGTGGGCCGCAAAGCTGTTCTGCTTACCGCTCGGAATGGCCATCGCGAACGCGCGGGTGAATGCCTCGATCGCCGACTCCACGAGTTCTCGGTCACCTTGAAGGTTGGCCAACAGCTTGCGCAGATCCAACGCGGCATAACGATAGAGGGTCGCGGAATTGAACTCGACCTGGCCGATCATGCCGGCACCCGTTTCGTCCTCGTCCCCCTTGTCGTCGACGGCGGTGAAGTAGTCGAACTCGCGTTCGACGCGGTGCGTGCTGATCGCGTGGGCGACCTGACACGCGGCATCCTGATTGACCGACGGCATGTCAGCCAGCATCCGACCAAACAACGCGACGTCGACCGCCTTTCCGCCGTCGAGCAGCGCCTTGGCCTGTCTGACGAGTTCGGCGGGCAGGCTGGCCTTCGCATCCTTTTTGCTCTTCTTGTCGCCACCGACCGGCAGTTCATCCCAATACTGCTCGATCAAGGCTGCGAATCCCGCCACCTCGCCCTCGCCGAGGAACAACAGGTATTCGGTCTTGCCGTCTTCCTTGAGCTTGAGCCCGGCCGCCGCCAACGCGGCTTCGGCCTTGGCTGCCGCCTGCTCACCATCCCTGCCCGCCAGCCGCTGGACGAGTTGTTCCTTCAACCTCTTGGTGCGAATGCCGCGATTAGCCAACGGCAGCAGGTCGTGCTGCTGGACGGCCAGCCGCGTGGAACGCTTCCAGCACTGACTGCTGACACGCGCCCGGCGTTGCCCCCCGAACAACGCGTCCTTCGGTGCACCGGTATCGTCACGATTCAGGTTGGACGGTGCGAAATTCTGGATCAGGTGAAATTCCAGGAACAGGCTCATCGTTCAATCTTCCTTGGAGTCGGCATCGGTTGATTCGGCAGCGACCTGCGCCGACTGATAGAAGTCGCGCGCCCAAAGCTGGCGCTTGCGGTCACGCCAGGCGGGATCGGTGTTGCCGTTCATCCAGACCGCCAGGTCGTCGAGCAGACGGACATAGTCGAAGCCCATGTCTTTGGCCGCGAGCAGACTGACCGCCTGGCGCAGGTAGTCGGCGATGTTCTCGGCATCGGCACCCAGAATGGCCATGAAGCGGCCTTCGATGCTCTTGTTCGGCTCGTTCGGCTTGCTACGCAGGCGCATCAGTTCACCGAAGGCGGCCGCGAAGCTGCGCGGCATCGACGACGGATGACTGGCGAACAGGCCGGCGACCGCGTATAGCGCCAGTCGCCAGCCGTCGTGCTCATGCGTGGCCGCTCCCGCAAAGCGCTCCACGTAAGCGAAAGCTCTCGGATAGTTACCGGGCTCGAACGCCAGGCTGTGCCGCAGCACGGCCATCGCCCCGCTATCCTTCTCCTTGAGCACCATCAGATGACCGATGAACTGCTCGGCGCGTTCACTCACGGCAAGGCCTCCTCTTCAACTATCGGATCCGCCATGGCCGGCACATGTCGATTCAATAGAGCGCGAAAGCGCGGCTGGTAGCGCGCATCGGCGCGCAAGGCACGAACCGAGCGGCCGATCCCGGCAAGCACTCGATCCCAGGCCAGCGACGCGGCTTCGCGCAAGGTGGTCCGCCAGAAGGCCTCCGCTTCTTCGCCTGTGCCAGCGCCGATCCGCTCCAGCAGCGCGGGCAAGGCCCATTCCGCTCGCGCGAAATACGTGGCCGTCAGCGGCCCCGCCTCGATGAGATCGCGGGCTCGCTTGCGGGTGTCCTTGCTGGACGGATCCGGCAGCGTCTCGGCAAGCAAACCGGTGGCCAGGCCCTTCATTTCCTTGAACAGCGCTTCGGCACTCGCAACGTGAATGCACAGCTCGGCCGCCTTGTCCGAATCCAACAGCAAGGACGACGGTAGATTGATCTGTTCCATCCGCCAGCGCAGCAATTTGGCTTGGTCGCTGGCCAGGCCAGCGACCAGCAGCGGCTGGTGCACCGACTCGAAAGAATCGAGTTCCTGATGCAGACCGATCGCGTCCTGAACAACCGCAGCCGCCTGGCTGTCCTTGCCTGTGTTCGGCACCAGGGCTGGCAGATCGCGCCACAGTGCGCGTCCGTCGCTGAAAGTCATTCGGACCAGGCCGTTGCTGCCCGCCCTGAAGCTGGCCATCGGGTCCGGCGCGTTCGGGTCTTCCCCCAGGGCCAGACCGGCAGCGAAGCGCAGCCAGCGGACATCACCATCGGCTTCCCGCAGCAGCAGCACCGCGCGACTCAGGCGCGTATAGCGGTCATTCGGCCCGGTCGCCAACTCCGGCTCGGCTCGCAAACGGGCAACACTGGGCGGATCGCGCTCCCATGCAGGCAGATCCGGCTCAGCGTCCTCGAGCGGCGCAGGATGCAAGGCCAGGCAAAGCGTCTGCGCCAGCGTGCCGCCGACCGGTAACACGGCCGCCGTGTTCGCAAGCGCCCCCGCCTTGTCGGCATCGCGCACTGTCTTGACCAGGCCACCGGGCGTGAACTGCAGAAACCCGAGCAGCGTCGCGATCGCCGTTGCCGGCCGAATGGCGATCGGAGCCAGATCGCAGGCATGGTCGAAAACCATCGGCGTGTTGCCGCTGGCACTGGCCAGCGCGATCTGGGTCCACGGCTTGCGCTTGTCGCGGGTCTCCTCGGCAGTGGAAAGTGCGGCAACCTGCATGAACGGAAACTGCGGGTGGAATAACCCGAAGCGCTGCCTCCAGGCCTCCAGATAAGCCCGGATCTCGGCCAGAGGCAAGCCTGCACGAAACCACTGCGCTCGGTCCTTTTCCCTCCACTGGCCGCGGGCAGCCGTCATCGCGCGATGGACGATGGCAAGCAGCAGGCGGTACTGTGCCACCAGGTTCGGCGGTACGGTCTCGGCCAAGGCACTGACCTCGCCGCTGCGCTCGAAGAGTTCCAGCAGGCCCAGGCTGACCACCTGGCCGCCGGCCAGGCGAACGGGTAGCCAAGGCTCGTCCAGAAGACAGAATTCTTCGTTCACATTCCAGTCCCATTCGATGTGCTCGAAGGCTCGTAGACCAAACCAAGCAGGTCGTCCAGCCGCAGTCGCAATCCGTCTTTCTCATAGACGCCTTCGTGCAACGGCAACGGCACGCAATGACGTAGCAATGAGTGCGCGAAAGCGACAGGCAGTTCCTGGCACTTAAAGTGCAGGACCAGGCCCTTGCGCGACACCTTCACATGGCGCAGGAACAGGCTGCGTGCCAATTCGTCGGTCGGCAGCCGACCGGGGGCGAACGGTGCGTCACCGTGGCGCACACGCCACCCGCCGTCGACCACCTCGACCGGAACCAGCGTGACGGACTCGCGGCCAAGACGGGTCTTGTTCTCCAAGCCGGCCCCCTCGCCCTCTTCGTTTCCACGGGGTCTGTTCTGGTAGGCCTTCTCCGGTTCCGATGCAGGATTGATGGCGACATGGGACGATTCGCGTCGTTCTTTCTGAATGCGCGCACAGTGCTCGCCATAGGGCTCGATCTCGATCTGCTCGACCACCGCTGCCTCCAGATCGGCCGGTAGTGGCTCGTCGCCATACACGGCCTGCACCAGCCGGTCGATGTCGGCAGGCAGATCGAGCGCTCGCTCCTGTCCGAGCAGGGCCCAGGTACGCAGCAGGATGTATGGCTCGTAGATGTAACCCCAGGCAGTCTCTTTCAGCTCGGGGAGTCGCTCGCCCTGCAGTCCGGCTACCCGTAGACACGCTTTGGCGTGCCGAACCGGGCGTTCTCGGGCATGTCGATGCAGTCGCCCGGCCCGCTGCAGCAACAGGTCGATCGGAGCGAGATCGCTGATCATGAAATCGAAATCGATGTCCAGCGATTGCTCGGCCACCTGCGTCGCGATCAGCAACGCGCGCATCGGCCGCTCGCCATCGGCGCCAAAGCACTCCAGCACGCGGCGCTCGCATCGAGCACGGTCCTCTGCCGGAAAGCGAGCATGGAACAGCAGGACGGACACGTCGTCACCGATGCGCGAACGAATCGTGGCGTAGAGTGTCTGCGCACGATCGACGGTATTGACGATCACCGCGCCGCAACCGCCGCCTTCGAGCAGATCCACCGCGAGTACGGCCAGCTTATCGAGACTTTCGCCGCTCCCGGCCAGATCGATCGATGGCAGCGGCCTGGCTTCGAAGTGCTCGTGCCTGACACGGCCATCATCGGCGACCAGCAGGCGCGGATAGGCAGTCGGCGCGACGGCATCCGCTACCCCCCAGGCACGAAGGAGTTCTGCGCGGCGCGCCGCGGGCAAGGTCGCGCTCATCAGCACGACCGAACAGCCCAACGCGCGAAGCCAGCGCAGGAGGGCAACGATCAGCCCGGAGGTATAGGTGTCATAAGCATGCACTTCGTCGAGCACGACGACCCGATTGCTCAACCCCCACAGATAGACGAAGTGGTGCTTGACGTTGAGAGCCGCGAACAGCGCCTGATCGACGGTGCCGACGCCGTATCGCGACAACAGCGGACGCCGTCGCTGCGAAAACCAGGTCGACGCCGACAGGCTCTCGGCGGGACTCTCATCGATGCCGCGCAGATGAACGTCATTCGAATCGGCATCGCGCAACCGATCACCGCGTAGATGGGCATCACGCAGGCGGCGAAGGTCTTCGTTCATCGCGCTACCGCCGTGCACGAGCTGCACGTCCATCGGACCCTCGGCGAAAGCCTCGAGGAAGACCAGTGCACGATGGAACATCGCATTACCGGTCGCCTGTGTTGGCAGCGCCACGTAAAAGCCGCGATGGCCATTGGCTGCCTGCAGACGCAGATGTGCAAGAAAGGCCAGTTCGGTCTTGCCCTCACCCATCGGCGCTTCGACGAGAACGAGTGCGGGCCCGCGAATGTCGCGCAGCAACCAGTCGCCGGCCCGCTGCAGCGGGCGCGAGGTCAGCGTCGCCTTGCCGACGATGCGTGCGAGCAATGCATCGGTATCGGCCGGTGCGACCAGCAATGGCGCGCTGGTCCGCCAGCCAATCCGGGCCAGCGCGATGCGCGCCAGTCGGCATGCGTCCTCATGGTAGGCGTCGAGGTCATCGAACCCGCGCTCGCCAAGAGGGAACCACTCGGGATTCGATGCGATCCAGTCTGCGGCGCTGGTCAGGCCTGCGAGCCAGTTGACCGCCGCAAGTGACAACTCCGCCAGCGCCGGCCGGCCGACGGGAGCCAGCAACTGCCAGTAGCACTGCAGGATCTCTTCCCGGGCAAGACTCCATTGAGCCGCTTCGTTCAGCGGCTTACCCCGGTTCACTTCGTCGGCCAGGAAATGGTAGCCATGGTGGGCGCTGATGGCCTGAACGGCATGCCGCAACCACTTCGATTCGGCGACTTGCAAACCCTGTATGGCCCCTTTGAGCAGTGCCGCTGTTGCCAGGTCATGCCGATCCATGCGGCAGGCGCTGACCCCGAAGGCCAATCCCCCTGCCCGGTCGATTGACATGCCGTCGGGCCACTTCGCCTGGAAGCCGGGAATACATTTGCCGAAATCGTGCAGGCCGGCCAGCGCGGCGACCCAACGCGCGACGCGATGCTCTTCGAGGCCGAAAGCCGCGGCAGCCCACCGGCGTGTCGACGTTGGCTCGATTCCGAGCAGCGTCTCTGCCACCGCCGCCACGTCGAGCAGATGCGCGAGCAGCCCGTGGCCGATCGGATCACCACTCTTTGCCCAGACCGCCCGGCTGGCCGGGCCGAGCCCGGAAAACGCCAAGCGCTTCTCTGGCTTCATATCATCTCCGATCGTCCGGGCCGGATCGCCGGTGCACGTTGTCCGGGAAGTTACTGGCGCTCTGGCCGCGCGGCACTCATTGGCCCATCAGCCAATTGTCACCATCACCACGTGGCGGGTTTGCTGATCGTCATCCCGGTGTCCAGACAGACAACCGGATCCGGCAGTTGTGCGGTTGCAAGATGAGATGGTGCACCTAGCTCGAAGATTCTATGGGCTGCCTTGCGCAATCCCAGAACAGTCCTTCTGCGCCCCTCGAACGACGGAGTCACGACCAGCCGTCGCTTCGACCGATCCTGGTCGCGCACGCGCTCCAGGGCGCCGACCAGATCGCTATCGTTCGATACGATGACGGCACATTCGAAGGCGTTCCGCCATGAATCGTCTACCAGCGCGACGGCCAGATTGACATCGGAACCCTTCTCTTCCGGCACCATCGCTCGAGCGAATCGAGTCCCGCCTAGCGGCGGATCGAGGTATACCCTCTTGGGCCTGACCGAATAGCGTCCCTCGATCACGCAAACGCGCGGATCATGGCTCGTCAACGCCCGAATATAGCTGTCCTGACGCTGCGGAGCACCGTTACCCTCGAGGTCACCAACTCGAGCGGTGAAATACTTGATTTGGACGATGTCGTTTCGGGGGCCTAGCAGACTACCAAGCGCAGTCCCAAGATCCAGCCATTTATATGGCGTTCCCTTCAACGCACCGTAGTAGAGATTGAAGCCGTCGACGTAGACGATCGTCTTCAGCATCATCTACTGGAACCGAACGCCATAAAGACGTACGCCCCGCAGAGCGGGGCGCCGTGCCCACCAGCCGAAGCCAGTGGGGAAGTAGTTTTTTGATCATACAAGAATTTCTTGCGGCAGTACAACCAGGACATGATCACCCCAACCGATCACAGTATCGGCAGTCAACCCGTCATCCCCGCATAGGTGGGGAGCTTGCTCCAAACCCCGGTATTGCGAGACCTCAAACCGGTTCATCCCATCGTGCCGTGGGACGGTGGAGTGCATACTACCATCATCTTCCAAATTTATCCAAAGGTTTGAGTTCTAGCAGGATGTCTCAGACTGTTGGCGTGGGCAGCGATCTGCCCTCACCGCCTGAACTAGCCATCGCCGAGCCGGCAGATTGCATGGCCGATTCGAGCGCAACGTCGTTCTCCAAAGCGTCATCTCGATCCGCGCCACCCCGAGGATTTCCGGCATATCCATTCGGTTTACTGCCGAAGTCCCCCCCGTTCTCCATCAGTTTGACGACGTGAGCCGGACCGGCCGCGTGATACTTTTTTTCCATTCCGGCCGAGGGTAGGCAGCCGACTATCCCCGCCCCGAAACCGGCCGGAACCCACTGGATCGACAGCCGCGGCTGGCGCACTCCCCTGCGCCAACGGGGGGCGTTTTGTCTTCAAAAACCCGGGGAGCACGACCTCAAGGAAACGACATGACTTCGCATCTGATCGCCGCCACGCTCGGTCTGGCCTTCTGCATCAGCGCCCAAGCCCAGCCAGTCGCCGGCACGCCGTCTTCGACCTCCGGCGCCGAAATCATCGCGCCGCTGCTCGACAACGACGGCGTCCCGCTGTTGCCCATGCCGCGCGCCATCCCTGACAAGCCCGAGAACCGCACCCACCGCGGCCTGTACGTTACCGAGGCCCAGGCCCTCGCCCATGAACGCATATTGCCCGGCAACGTGACGAGCCTGCGTGTTCGCTGCTGCGGCGAGCAGGCCGTCGAAGACGCCCTCGGCAGCGCTCGCGCGGCGCCGCACGGCCAGCCGATACTCGTTCGCGGCGACGATCCGTCGCTGACCGCTCGACTGGCCGATCGGCTCGACGAGGCCGGCTTCGGTCCGGTATTCGTCGTCACCGTGCCCTGAGCGCGCGCCGATAACCGTCACCGCCGCAGGTTCCGGTCCATCGGACCGGACGACTACGGACCCGGCCGGATCACTGCCCGCTTTGCACCAGGTAGTCGCGGCGCGCCGCGACCGCCGTGTTGGCGAAATCGGCGAACACGCCATCGATGCCGGCCGCGAAGAACTGGACCAGCTCCTGCTTCGGGTCGCCGCCGTACAAGCCCGGAAGATAACGGGTCTCGTCGCGGAAGGTGAAGCTGTGCACGAACAGGCCGGCCCGGTGCGCATCGGCAATCAGCGAGGTCGGCGCCACGCTGTTGACGTCGGCCATCGAGCCGGTGAACGGCTTGCCGTCGGCATCGGTCGGCGGGAACGGCACGATCCGCCACGACATCACCTGCGGCTTCCACGGACCGATACCATCGGCGTAGGTCTTGATCTCGGCCAGCCCCTGCGGCGTCAGCATGTCTCCGAAGAAACGTCCGTCGCCGGCCAGCGTCCAACTGTACGGACGGCCGTCGACGAAGTTGTACGCATCGTCGGTCTGGTAGATCACCTGCCCGGTCCGGTAATCGACCGCGTTGCCGTCGATCAACTGCACCACCTTGGTCTTCAAGCCGATGCTGCGCAGGTACTTGAGGCTGGCCGGATCGAAGCTCTGCACGAAGATCGGCGCATCGTGATCATTGAGCCGGTTCAGCTCGATCGCCTTCAGGATCGCATCCTCGAACGGATGACCGGTGCCGGCGGTATCGCAACCGTTGGCGATCGCCTGCTGGTTGTTCCAGTACGGATTCTTCGCTTCCGGATAGACCGACAACGTGCGGCCGACGGCCGCGCTCTTCACGCGCGCGATGTCGATCACTTCCTGGAAGCTCAGTACCGGGTAGCGGCCGTTGTCGATGGTCGGCCTCTCGGCGGCGGCGTCATAAGTGGTGCCGCGCAGCCAGGTCTTCACTTCGCTCAACGTGAAATCGGTGATCGACCAGTCGCCGGTATGGTCTTCGCCGTCGACGATCAGCGACTCGAGCACCGACTTCTGATCGGCCGGATCGGTCAGGTCGGTCAGATACCGCGGCGGCCCGCCGAACCTGGCGAGGTCGTACTTCACATCGACCCATCGCCCCGGCACCGTGCGCTTGCGCGCCATCACTTCGGGGTCGGCCGCGGCGACGCTGGCGATGTTGGTGTTGTCGCTGAGCCAGGGATTGTGCCGCGCGACCAGCACGCAGTCCCTGGTCAGGTGCAGATCGAGCTCCAGCGAATCGGCGCCGACGTCGGCCGCTCCCTGGTAGGCCGGCTGCGTCTCCTCCGGATACTCGCCCGGGAAACCGCGATGGCCGATCACCAGCGGCGCCGAACCGTCGAGCGTCGCGGTCTTGACCGATAGCTTGCCGGAATCGGCGGCCGCGGCCGCGATACCCGCTTCACTGCCACCACCACCGCCGCAAGCGGACAGCAGGCATGCGGCGGCGAAAACGGCGGCCAGACGGTACGGGCGGATACTCGCCTGCGAGTACGAACGTGCACTCGCCTGCGCAACGGCAAGCGATCGGATCGGTCGTTCAGGTGTCGGCATGGGCTCATCCCGGTTCGTGAGATGGACACCAACATAAGGAGCCGCGGTGACTGCTTGATGAAGGGGCTCGCATCGCGAATGACACGCTGGCCGTCAGTCCGTCAGTCCGTCAGTCCGTCAGTCCGTCAGTCCGTCAGTCCGTCAGTCCGTCAGTCCGTCAGTCCGTCAGTCCGTCAGTCCGTCAGCGTCGGCACGCGGGGGCCGTGGATCCGTTGACACGGAATTGTCATCCGGCCGCGTTAGGGTGCTGCCCTCGGCGCGGCATGTCGATCGAAGGGGCCGCCCCCGGAAGCGGCCGTGCGGCGGCCGGACCACCCCCTCCCCTGTCCCGACCGGTGCCCGCCGCTCGATGATGTCAAGAGAACTGCCTGGAATCGTTTCCGCTTATCGCTTCGATCAGCGCGGTGTCGCGCGGCGCCTCGCCGACGACGAGGTCGCCGACGCGCTCGACCGCCTGCAGGCGGACGGCGACGACTGGTGCTGGATCCACCTGAACCTCGCGGACCAGCGGGCCAAGCACTGGATCGAACGAGCTTCCAGCCTCGTCGCCGAAGCACGCGACGTGCTGCTGATCGACGATCCGCATCCCCGGCTGGAACTGGTCGACGATACGCTGATCGGCGTGCTGACCGATCTGCATCACGAATCGGTGCCCGAGGACGAGCAGCACCTCAGCCACGAGGAACTGTCGTTCGGCCGATTGTTCTTCGCGATGACGCCGCGGCTGCTGGTCAGCGGCCGCCGCCACCCACTGCACTCGGTCGAGCAGGTGCGCCGCCATCTGTCGCTCAATCAGTTGAAGCCGGATGAACCGATCGATCTGGTCGAGAAGATGGTCGTCCGCTTCGCCAGGTTGACGGAGCTCGTCCTGGGCCGAATGGCCGAGGCGCTCGACGATATCGAGGACCAGGTCCTCGACGACGATCCGCACGACGAACGCCGCCGTCTCGCGCCGATGCGGCGCACCGCGGTCGCGATGCGCCGGCAACTGGCGCCGATGAAGACGATGTTCGAGAAGTTCGCGCAGGAGGAGATCGACGACTCGCGCGCCGACGTCGACGAAGAGGACGACGCAGCCGTCGATGCGCGCGAGCGGCGCATCGATTTCGAGACCAGCCTGCGCGCGGCCGCCGCCCGGCTCGCGCAGCGGCTGGACGGCCTGGCCCACGACATCGAAGCGATCCAGGAGCGCGCCCGATTGCTCAGCGATCAGATCGCGATGGACATGGCCGAACAGACCAATCGCCATCTGTACCTGCTGTCGATCATGAGCGCGCTGCTGCTGCCGCCGACGCTGATCGCCGGCGTCTTCGGCATGAACACCAGCAGCCTGCCCTGGACCGACGGCGACGGCGGCTCGTGGTGGGCGATCGGACTGGCGGCGGCCACGTCGGTGGCCGCCTTCATCGCGCTGGTGCGAATCGGCGTCGCACGACGGCGTTCATGAACGCCACCCCCTGGTCAATCCAGCCGGATCGGCGCGCGCACCTGGGAGTTCAGCAGATCGACCAGCCATAAGAGGCTGCCGCCCCAGAGTCCGTGCAGGCGGGCCTGGTGGCTGCGATAGAGCAGGATATGGCTGAGCTGCGCCAGGCGCCCGTGGATCGTGGCGCCCTTGAGGAAGCCGAATTTTCCCAGCGAACCGTAGGCATCGTAGTCGCCCAGCGAAACCAGCGCGCCGAAATCGCGATAGACGAAGGCCGGCATCGACTCGCGGTGCTCGATCGCGCGCGGCAGGTGGCGGATCAGGTGTCGCGCCTGCTGATGGGCGACCTGCGCGGTCGGAGGAAGCGGCCTGTCGTGACCGGGCAACGTCAGGCTCGCGCAATCGCCTGCCGCGTAGATCCTTTCGTCCGATGTCGTTCTCAGGTTCGGTTCGACCAGCAACTGGTTGGCCGCGCTGACGGCCAGACCGCCGAAGCTCGACAGGAATTGCGGCCCTTTGACGCCAGCCGCCCATATCTTCAGCGACGCCTGCAGACGGCCGCCATCGCCGAGCACGAATCCCGTCTCGTCGACGGCCTTGACGGCGGTTCCGGTCTTGACCGTCACGCCCAGGCCCTGCAGGCGCTGCCGGGTCGCTTCCGAAATATCTTCGGGGAAGGCCGCCAGCAGGCGCACCCCGCTTTCGATCAATGTGACCGAAATCCGCGAGGCCAGGTCCTGCGCCCCGTAGGCGATCGCGAACTCCGTCAATTGCACCAGCTCGGCGGCGAGTTCGACGCCGGTGGCGCCTCCGCCGACGATACCGATCGACAAATGCTCGTCCTGGGCCAGGCATTGCAGGATGCGCAGCCGGATCTCCCTGTTGAAGGCTTCGGCCTGCAGACGCGAGTCGATCCTGAAGCAATGGTCGGCGGCACCGGGCGTACGAAAGTCATTGGCCTGGCTGCCCACCGCGACGATCAGCGTGTCGTAGCCGAGCGTTCTTTCCGGAATCAGCAGACGGCCGTCGTCGGCGTGCATCGGGGCGATCCGCAGTTCACGGCGAGCGCGATCCAGGCCGCAAATCTCTCCCGGCTGGAATGCGAAGCCCGCGTCCCGGGCCTGCGCCAGATAGGGCGTCTGTTGTTGCGAGATATCGCGGGTTCCGGCGGCGATCATGTGCAGCATCGGCTTCCACACATGCGCCGAATCCCGATCGACGAGCGTGACCGACGGCGCACCGCGGCGGTGCCGCCAGTGCCGGGCCAGTGACGAGGCGATCTCCACCCCCGCCACGCCACCGCCGGCGATGAGGATTCGGTGCGGCCCTCGTGCGTTGCCCATTCCTGTGCTCCCTCCTTCGACGACACCTATCAGTTCGAGACCAATAGGAAGTCAACCGGATGGGATCGGCCTGACGGCGGAACCGCCGTCAAGCGTGGCGCCCGAGCGCCGCGCGCCAGCGCAGGATGAAATCGCGGTAGGCCGCGTTGGCCAGCGGTGCGGCCAGTTCCGGTCCGAGCGCGACCGGGCGGGCGCGCGCGCCCAGCATGTCGCGCAGCGATGCGCCGGTGGTCTCGCCCTGGGCATCTTCGCGCAGCGCGTAGAGCCGGGACGCGGACGCCATCACCGTCTGGCCTCGCCGCGACAGCAGATAGTCGA
Organism: Burkholderiaceae bacterium; assembly: GCA_047601745.1. Classification (GTDB taxonomy): domain Bacteria; phylum Pseudomonadota; class Gammaproteobacteria; order Burkholderiales; family Burkholderiaceae_E; genus JAKPAM01. The sequence continues at coordinate 4,892,560 of JASGIS010000001.1, forward strand.
GCCACAGGCGGGCGGCGTTCGGGTGCTCGGCCTTCGCGTTGATCAGCAGCACGCGCGACGTGACCAGCGTGTAGTCCTCGGGAAAGATCACGCCCAGCGTCGGCAGGCCGCGCGCCCGCGCGACCGTATAGGCACCGAGCAGGTTGATGCCGAACCGCGCCCGACCATCGGCGATCAGGCCGACCATCGCGTCGGTGGTCAACAGCAGCCGCGGATCGGCAGCGCCCATCGCCTGCGCGGTCGCCCAGAACGCGTCGGCGTTGGCGGCGGCGTCCTGCGCGGCGAGGAAGTAACCGACGCCGGATTTCTGGACGTCATAACCGACCACGCCGCCCGGCCCGCGCGCCCCCGCGTCCGCCAGCCATCGCGCCAGCGCCGCGTGGCTGCGCGGCGCCTCGCCCTCGGGCAGCGAGGGCTTGTGATAAGCGAACACCACCGGCTCATAAGTGCTGGCCCACAGGCGATCCTGCCATCGCGCCCAGGCGGGCAGGCGCGCGCCTTCGGGCGAATCGTAGGTCAGTGCGTGCCCGTCGACGGCCAGCGCCACCATCTGGTCCATCGCCGAACTCCACAGCACGTCGGCCGCCTCGCGGCCGAGCTGGTTCTCGGCGATGAACCGGTGGTACAGCTCGGTGCTGTTCAGGTCTTCGTAAGCGACGGCGATGCGCGGATACAGCCGGCGGAAGTCGGCCACCAATGGCGTCGCCACGCGCTCGTCGGTCGTCGAGTGGACGATCAGCCGCCCTTCGTCTTCGGCGGCGCGCACGGTCGTCGCGTAGGCGGCCGGGTAACCGGCCGGCACGCCGGCGCGCGGCGCGTAGCGGAGCAGCTCGTCGTCCTGCGCCCGCGCGGAGGCGGCGATCGACGAAGCCGCCCCCAGGGCCGCCAGCCGGCCCAGCGCCGCGCGGCGCGGCAGCGGCGGCCGTCGGGTGTCGCGCGCCGGCGCGATTCGCTTCGTTCCGGCCATCAGCTCGCCCCCGTCGGCAGCAGCAGCAAGGGCTTGCGCGTACGGCGCAGCACCTGCTGCGCGGCCCCGCCGAACAGCAGGCTGGCCAGCAGCCCCTTGCCGTCCGAGGTCATGACGATCAGATCGGCGCCGCTGCGTTCGGCTTCGTCGAGGATCGCTTTCGGCACGTCGTCGCCTTCACGAACGATCAGCTCGGTGATCGGGTTCTGCGGCACTTCGTCCGGCCGCACCGCGTAGAACGCGGCGACCTGCGACTGGATGTACGCCAGCGCGCGCTGCGCGCGATCATCGTGGTATTGGTCGAGCATCGATTGCGGCACGTGCGAATCGATCTCGACCAGCGAGCGTTCGCGCTGCTCGTCGATCACGGTCAGCACCCTCAACTGGGCGCCCAGCCGGTTGGCGAAACTGATCGCGCAGGCCAGCGCGGTCTCGCAGCCCTCGTCCAGATCGCTGGCGTACAGGATGTTGCGGATATCGGCGTTCAGGCTCATGGCGCATGTCCTATCAACGGGATGACGCCGAGCACCAGCATCGACGCCAGCATCACCAACGCGGCCGACAGCGCCCACAGCAGCGTGAACCGCTGGTGGTCGCCGAACTCCACCTTGGCCAGCCCGACCAGCAGATAGGTCGAGGCCACCAGCGGGCTCAGCAGATGGACCTGCTGGCCGACCAGCGAGGCCCGGGCGATCTCGACGTGGCCGATGCCGTAGACGGACGCGGTCTTGGCCAGGATCGGCAGGATCCCGAAGTAGAACGCGTCATTCGACACGAAGAACGTGAACGGGATGCTCAGGACCGCGGTGACCACCGCCATGTACGGTCCCATCCAGTCGGGCACCATCGCGATCACGCTGTTGGCGATCGCATCGACCATCTTCGTACCGGACAGGATACCAACGAAGATGCCCGCCGCGAAGATCAGCGACACCACCGGCACGATGTTGACCGCGTGGGTTTCGAGCCGCTCCTTCTGCTGCTGCAGGCTCGGGTAGTTGATCATCAGCGCGAGCGCCGACGCCACCATGAACAGCACCTGCAGCGGGAACACGTCCATCACCAGCAGCACCATCAGCCCGATCGTCAGCAGCGCGTTGACCCACAGCAGCCGCGGGCGGGCGAGCGTCGGGTCGCCGCCGGTCACCTCGGCGATCGACTGGCTGTCGCCGCGCGTATCGTCCAGATCGATCGCGCCCAGCCGCCGCGCCTCGCGCCGGCCCAGGATGAACGCGACGACCGTGCACCATGCGCCGGTGACGATCATCGGCATGATCATCGGTACGAACACGTCGCCCATCTCGACGCCCAGCGCGCTGACCGCGCGCGCCGTCGGCCCGCCCCAGGGCAGGACGTTCATCAACTGGCCGGCCATCATCACCACGCAGGCGAGCACGAGCCGGCTCATGCCGAGCCGCTGGTACAGCGGCAGCATCGCCGCGCAGGTGATCATGTAGGTGGTCGAACCGTCGCCGTCGAGCGACACGCCGGCGGCCAGCAGGAACGTGCCGACGACGATCTTGGTCGGACTGCCGCCGACCAGCCGCAACACCAGCTTGACGATCGGATCGAACAGTCCGGCGTCGATCATGACGCCGAAGTACAGGATCGCGAACATCAGCATCACGCCGGTCGGCGCGAGCTTGCGGATGCCGTCGAGCATCATCGGCCCGAGGGCCATGCCGAAACCGCCGGCCAGGCCGAAGACGATCGGCACCAGGATCAGCGCGACCATCGCCGACAGGCGCTTGGTCATGATCAGCGCCATGAAGACCAGAACCATCGAGTACGCGAGTGCGGTCAGCATTCATCCGGCTCCATCGATCATTGTTTTGTTTACCGCTCTCGCGATCGCCGTCCCCCGCCCGGCGCGATCGGCTCTGCCGATCTGCGGGAGATGGTAACGGAATAAATGGCCGATGCCGCGAACGAAACGACTGCAGTGGAACGAATGCTGTGCATCAGATCGGCTTCAACTGGCCTCGCCGGCCGCCGCCGCGCCTAAGCTGACGGCCATCCTCCCCGCCTGGAACGGACATGGAAAGTTTCGATGCGATCATCATCGGCGCCGGCGTCATCGGCAGTTCGGTCGCCTATCACCTGGCGCGGCTCGGTTGCCCGCGCGTGCTGGTCGTCGAGCGCGACACCATCGGCGCGGGTACGACCTCGCAGTCCAGCGGCATCCTGAGGACGCACTACTCGGTCATCGAGAACGTTCGCCTCGCGCAGGCCTCGTGGACGGTATTCAACGATTTCGCTGCGTACCTGGGCGACGACGAGGCCTCGGCCGGCCTGGTCAAGTGCGGCTACCTGATCGCCGCCCCCGAAGGCCCGAAGCTGGCCCCGCTGGCGGCCTCGCTCGAGGCCCAGCGCGAGCAGGGCATCGAGGTGCGCCGACTCGACCGGCACGAAGCGGCCGGCCTGCTGCCGATCGCCCGCTTCGACGATGCCGCGCTGATCGGCTACGAGCCCGAAGCGGGCTTCGCCGACGCCTACCTGGTCGCCACCGGCTTCGCGCGGGCGGCGCGCCGGCTCGGCGTGAAGATCATGGAAGGCGTGCGGGCCGAGCAGTTGCTGATCGAGAACGGCAAGGCCGCCGGCGTCCTGACCTCGGCGGGCTCGTTCCGCGCGGGCGTCGTGATCAGCGCGCAGAACATCTGGGCCCGCGACATCGAACGCTGGACCGGCATCCCGAGCCCGGTCGCCGCCGAACGCCACAGCGTGCTGGCGCTCGAAGGTCCCGACGCGTATACGTTCGGGATGCCCGTGTACAAGGACCTGGGCTCGCCCGGCATGCTGTATTGCCGCAGCTACGGCGGCCGTCAGATGCTGGTCAGCGAAGGGACCGTCGGCGAGACGCTGCCCGAACCCGACAACGAACAAGGCGACATCGGCATGGATTACATCGCCGAGGTCGGCGCGCAGGTCGCCGATCGCTTTCCCAGCTTCGAGACGGCCGGCGTGGCCTCGTGCTGGACCGGCGTCTACGACGTCACGCCCGACTGGAATCCGGTGCTCGGCCCACTGCCCGACCTGCCCGGCCTGGTCGTCGGTTACGGTTTTTCGGGCCACGGCTTCAAGCTCTCGCCGGCCGTCGGCCGCCTGCTCGCGCAGTGCGCGCTGGGCCTGCCGACCGACGTCGACATCACGCCGTACGCGCTGGAACGCTTCCGCAACGGCAGCCTGCTGAGCGGCAAGTACGGGCTCGGCGCGGTCTCCTGATGACGGATCCGGTTCCGCCGCCCGCGTGCCCGCCGCGACCGGCGGCCGTGCGCGCCTTCGCGCTGGCCGGACTCGCGCCGCAGGCCTGGCGCAACGGTCGGGGGCTCACGCGCGAGATCCTCGTCCGTGCGGCCGGCGACGGCGGTGACGGTGACGGCGGCTGGGACTGGCGCGTCAGCGTCGCCGACATCGACGAGGACGGCGCGTTCTCGGCTTTCGACGGCGTCGATCGCGCGGCCGCGCTGCTGCGAGGTCCGGGCCTGGCGCTGCGCGGCGACGCGCGCTCGGCCGACATCGCTTTCGAACGGATCGGCACCGTGCGCCGCTTCGCCGGCGAGACGGCGCTGCACGCCCGGCTGCACGGCGCGCCGGCACGGCTGTTCAACGTGATGACGCGGCGCGGCATCGCCACCGAACGCCTGTCCGCGCACGCCGGCGCCGGCGCCGGCGAACTCGCGCTCGGCGATGCCGAGGCGGCGGTGTTGTTCGTCGCCGAAGGGCGGTTCTCGATCGAGGTTCGAGCTGCGGCCAAGGCCGGCGACGGCAGCAGCAGTGGCGACAGCGACAGCGACAGCGGCATCCTAAACCGCTGGCGCGGCGAGCGGCGACGCGACGAAGGCCTGTCGATCGCGTCGGGGGCCGCGGTCCTGCGCTGGCGAAGCCTGGCCGCCGGCGGCTGCCTGCTCGTGTGCGCGCTGCGGCCGATCCGGCCGTGAAGGGTCGACGGTCCGCCGCGCAGGCGCGATCGATCGCCGCGGGTCTTCGCCCGAAGATCGCGTCCTTCCCCGATCAGTCGGCGTCGCGCGGATACACGATGATCGACAGGAACTTGATCGGGCACTGGATCAGCTTCTCGGGCCCGTGCGGCACCTGGCCGTCGAAGCTCAGCGAATCGCCGGGCTCCAGCACGTAGGTCTGCTGTCCGCAGCGGTACTCGATCTGCCCTTCGAGCATGTAGAGGAATTCGGTACCCGGATGCTGGAACGTCGGGTACTGCTGGGTGTCGTCCTCCATCGTGATCAGGAAGGGCTCGAACAGCTTGACGGCGCCCTGTCCATAAGCAAGCAGATGGTAGGTGTGCCCGCTCTTGGTGCCGCGACGCACCACTTCCATGCCGGCGCCGCGCTTGACGTGCTGCGCGGTCGACGCCACCGCATCGTATTTGCCGAACAGCACCGACATCGCCACGCCCAGCGTCCGGGCGATCCGCGCCAGCGTGTCCATGCCCGCCGTCGTGCTGCCGGTTTCGATCTTCGACAGCATCCCGCGGCTGATGCCGGCCCGCTCCGACACCTGCGCGATCGTCAGGCCCTCTCTGAGCCGCAGTTCGCGGATCGCCGCGCCGACCGCTTCCTCGAGCCCCAGCGCTCGCGTTTCGTTGATGTCGTTCATTCGTCTCGGTTGGCGGACTGATACGGGACTCCATTCTAGGAGCCCGATCAAAGATTCACATCAGGCACATATGTTGCATATCAGGAATCATTGCGATAGGCTTCCGGCCCCGAGCCCGGTCTGTCGCGTTTTGCGTTCGCGCCTCGTCCTCACCGCCTCAGGAGCTTGCCCGTGAAACCCGATCAGACCTCCCAACTGGTTCCGCCCGACGGCGAACTCGCCTCGCCGCCCCGCTTCGATACCGTCGAGTCCGCGCAGCGATACCTGCGCGAACGCGGCATCAGCTACGTGCTGGCGCAGTTCGTCGACATCCACGGCGTGGCCAAGGCCAAGTCCGTACCGGTCTCGCACCTGCCGACGGTGCTCGGGGACGGCGCCGGCTTCGCCGGTTTCGCGATCTGGGGGGTCGGCATCGAACCGAACGGCCCGGACTTCATGGCCGTCGGCGATCTGGCCACGCTGACGCCGGTCCCGTGGCAGCCGGGACTGGCGCGCATCGTCTGCGAAGGCCACGTCGACGGCCGGCCCTGGGCCTACGACAGCCGCGTGACGCTGAAACGGCAGATCGCCCGGCTGGCCGAGCGCGGCTACACGCTGTTCACCGGGCTGGAGCCGGAGTTCTCGCTGCTGCGCCGCGGCGAGCGCGGCACGATCGAGCCGGTCGACGCCAGCGACACGCTGGCCAAGCCCTGCTACGACTACAAGGGTCTGTCGCGCACGCGCGCGTTCCTCGAGCGGCTGTCCAACGCGTTGCGCGCCTGCGGCATCGACGTCTACCAGATCGACCACGAGGACGCCAATGGCCAGTTCGAGCTGAACTTCACGTACGCCGACTGCCTGACGACGGCCGACCATTTCGTGTTCTTCAAGATGGCGGCGGCCGAGATCGCCAACGAGTTCGGCTACATCTGCTCGTTCATGCCGAAACCGTTCGCGAACCTGCCGGGCAACGGCATGCACATGCACATGTCGATCGGCGACGGCCAGCGCAACCTGTTCGAGGACAAGCGCGACGCGCACGGACTCGAGCTGTCGCAACTGGCCTATCACTTCCTCGGCGGCCTGCTCGCGCACGCGCCGGCGCTGGCCGCGGTCTGCGCGCCGACGATCAACTCGTACAAACGTCTGGTCGTCGGCCGCTCGCTGACCGGCGCGACCTGGGCCCCGGCCTACATCAGCTACGGCGACAACAACCGCTCGAGCATGATCCGCATCCCGAAGGGCCGGCTCGAACTGCGGCTGCCCGACGGCTCGGCCAACCCGTACCTGGCCACCGCCGCCGTCATCGCCGCCGGGCTGGACGGCATCGACCGCCAGCTCGATCCCGGCGCGCCGCAGAACACCAACCTGTACGACTGGACCGAGGCGCAACTGGCCGAGGCCGGCATCGGCCTGCTGCCGCAGAACCTGGGCGCCGCGCTCGAGGCGTTCGAGACCGATCCGGTGGTCTTCGACGCGCTCGGCCCGGCCGCCCACGAGTTCATCCGGCTCAAGCGCATGGAATGGATCGAATACCAGCGCCACGTGTCGGAATGGGAAATCAAGCAGTACCTCGAATTCTTCTGAAAGGAAAACGCCATGTGCGGAATCGTTGGACTCCTCGTCAAGACCCCGGCGCTGCGCGAGCGGCTAGGCGAGCTGATGGTGCCGATGCTGATCGGCATGACCGAGCGCGGACCGGACTCGGCCGGGCTGGCGGTCTTCACGCCGCCGCTGGCCGCCGGGCGCCGCAAGATCAGCGTCTTCGCCGGCTACGTCGACGGCGGCGACTGCTACGACTGGCCGGCGCTGACGCGGGCACTGAACGAGGCGCTGGACGCCGGTGCCGAAGTCGAAGCCAAGGGCAACCACGGCATCGTCTCATTCACGATCGAGCCCGAGGCCGTCAAGGCCTGGATCAACGGCTACCAGCCGCTGCTCAAGGTGTTCTCGACCGGCCGCAGCATCGATCTGTACAAGGACATCGGCACGCCCGCCGAGGTGTCGGCCCGCTACGGCTTCGCCGGCTTCCGGGGCACGCACCTGGTCGCGCACACACGGATGGCGACCGAATCGGCGGTCACGCCCGATCGCGCCCACCCGTTCACCGCGGGCGAGGACTTCTGCCTGGTGCACAACGGCTCGCTGTCGAATCCCAACGGCATCCGCCGGATGCTCGCGCCGCACGGCATCCGCTTCGATACCGACAACGACACCGAGGCGGCGACCCGCTTCCTCGAGTGGCGGCTGCGCGAGGGCGACGCGCTGAAGGACGCGCTGCAGAAGGGCTTCGAGGTGCTCGACGGCTTCTACACGTTTCTGATGGGCACGCCGACCGAGCTGGCGCTGATCCGCGACCCGTTCGCCTGCAAACCCGCGGTGGTGGCCGAGAACGACGACTACGTCGCGATCGCCTCCGAGTTCCGCTCGCTGGCGCACCTGCCCGACGTCAAGCACGCCCGAGTCTTTGAACCCGCCCCCGAGGAGATGTACGTATGGCAAGCCTGAACTTCGACCTGGCCGACACGCCGCTGCGCGAGGTCAATCACTTCCTGCACGACGAGGCGCCGGGCAAGCCCGACCTGCGGGTCACGATCGCCAATCCGAACGGCGCGCATGCGATCGCCGCGGGCCTGAACGCGCCGATCGACGTCACGATCGACGGCCACGCCGGCTACTACGCGGCCGGCATGAACCAGCTCGCCGACGTGACGATCACCGGCAGCGCCGGCACCGGCGTCGCCGAGAACATGATGAGCGGCCGGGTCCACGTCAAGGGCTTCGCGTCCAACGCCGCGGGCGCCACCGCGCAGGGCGGCCTGCTGGTCATCGACGGCGATGCCGGCCTGCGCTGCGCGATCTCGTTGAAGGGGGCCGACGTGGTCGTCGGCGGCTCGGTCGGCAGCTTCTCGGCGTTCATGGCGCAGGCCGGCAACCTGGTCGTCCTCGGCGACGCGGGCGAGGCGCTCGGCGACTCGATCTACGAGGCGCGCATCTTCGTGCGCGGCACCGTCAGGAGCCTGGGCGCCGATTGCGAAGAGAAACCGATCGGCGAGGCCGAGCGTGCGCTGCTGGCCGGCCTGCTCGATCGCGCCGGCTACGGCGACGTCGATCCATCGGCCTTCAAGCTCTACGGCTCGGCCCGAACCCTGTACCACTTCCACGTCGACAACGCAGGAGCCTATTGACATGACCGCCCCCAACGAAGCGACGGCCAGCGGGTCCCACGCCGCGCCGACGCTGCCGCGCCTGTCGGCGACCTTCGATCCGTACACGCTGTCCGAGATCCGGCGCGCGGCGGCCACCGGCATCTACGACATCCGCGGCGGCGGCGCCAAGCGCAAGCTGCCGCACTTCGACGACCTGCTGTTCCTCGGCGCGTCGATCAGCCGCTACCCGCTCGAAGGCTATCGCGAGAAATGCGGCACCGACGTCGTGCTCGGCACCCGCTTCGCCCGCAAGCCGCTGCACCTGAAGATCCCGGTGACGATCGCCGGCATGAGCTTCGGCGCGCTGTCGGCCAACGCCAAGGAGGCGCTGGGCCGCGGCGCCAGCATCGCCGGCACCAGCACCACCACCGGCGACGGCGGCATGACGCCCGAGGAGCGCGGCCAGTCCCGGCACCTGGTCTACCAGTACCTGCCGTCGCGCTACGGCATGAACCCCGATGACCTGCGCAAGGCCGACGCCATCGAGGTCGTGATCGGCCAGGGCGCCAAGCCCGGCGGCGGCGGCATGCTGCTCGGCCAGAAGATCAGCGCGCGCGTGGCCAGGATGCGCTGCCTGCCCGAAGGCATCGACCAGCGCTCGGCCTGCCGCCATCCGGACTGGACCGGCCCCGACGACCTCGAGATCAAGCTGCTCGAACTGCGCGAGATCACCGACTGGGAAAAACCGATCTACGTGAAGGTCGGCGCGACCCGACCGTACTACGACGTCGCGCTGGCCGTGAAGGCCGGCGCCGACGTCGTCGTGCTCGACGGCATGCAGGGCGGCACCGCGGCCACGCAGGAGGTGTTCATCGAGCACGTCGGGATTCCGATCCTGGCCGCGATCCGGCCGGCCGTGCAGGCGCTGCAGGACCTGGGCATGCACCGCAAGGTCCAGTTGATCGTCTCGGGCGGCGTGCGCAACGGCGCCGACGTCGCCAAGGCGCTGGCGCTGGGCGCCGACGCGGTGGCGATCGGCACGGCCGCGCTGGCGGCGCTCGGCGACAACGATCCGCGCTTCGAGGACGAGTACCGCCGGCTCGGCACGACGGCGGGCGCCTACGACGACTGGCACGAAGGCCGGGATCCGGCCGGCATCACGACGCAGGATCCGGCGCTGGCCGCGCGGCTGGACCCGGTGCTGGCCGGCCGCCGGCTGGCCAACTACCTGGCGGTGATGACGATGGAGGCGCAGATCATCGCGCGCGCCTGCGGCAAGTCGCACCTGCACAACCTGGAGCCCGAGGACCTGGTCGCGCTGACGATGGAGGCCGCGGCGATGGCGCGGGTGCCGCTGGCCGGTACCGACTGGATTCCGGGCATGCGCCAGGACGCGGGCGCGGCCTTCGGGTAAGCAGCCCCCCCGGGCGGCGCGCGGACGGGGATCGGGATCCGGCCCGACCCGCGCCGGCGCGTCCCGCTCCGGTGCGACCGGAGATCGGCTCCATGCGAACCCCTGCCCTTCCTTGCCATGAGGCGTCGCCTCGGCCATCATGGCTCGCAAGAAGAAAAAGGGAGGCATTCCGATGCACGATACCGGTACGCGCCCATGAGCGTCATCGTTCAAACCCGCTACGGCCAGCTCAAGGGCCTGCAGGATCGCGGCGTCCAGGTGTTTCGGGGCGTCCCGTACGCGCAGCCGCCGACGCAGGGACTGCGCTTTCGGCCGCCGCAGCCCCCTCAGCCGTGGACCGGCGTGCGCGATGCGCGCGAGTTCGGTCCGGTGGCCCCGCAATATGCCGGCCTGACGAGCCTCGCCGTGAAGTTCCTGGTCGGCCCCGCCGACGAGGACTGCCTGTACCTGAACATCTGGACCCCGGCCGCGGACGCCGGGCGCCGTCCGGTGATGGTCTGGATCCACGGCGGCGCGTTCATCCTGGGCGCCGGATCGCAATCCTTGTACGACGGTGCGGCGCTCGCGCAACGCGGTGACGTGGTCGTCGTGACGATCAACTACCGCCTCGGCGCGCTCGGCTTCCTGCGCCTGAAGGAGCTGTCCGACGGCCGCATCCCGGCCACCGGCAACGAAGGGATACTGGACCAGATCGCCGCGCTCGAATGGGTGCGCGACGAGATCGCCAGCTTCGGCGGCGATCCCGGCAACGTCACGATCTTCGGCGAGTCGGCCGGCTCGATGAGCTGCGCGACGCTGCTCGGCACGCCTCGCGCGCAAGGGCTGTTCCATCGCGCGATCCTGCAGAGCGGATCGGCGAACTTCCTGTCCTCGCGAGAAGCCGCGACCGAGGTCGCCGAAGCGCTGCTGCACGAGATGGGCATGTCGCCCGATGAAGTCGACAAACTCGCCGAAATCGCGCCCGATCGGCTGGTACGCGGCCAGCAGCGGCTGTTCGGCGCGCTGCTCACGAAACCGAAGAACGTCTTCTCGGGGCGCTTCCTGTCGCCGCGCCGCGCCGGCGTGACCGTGTACCTGGTCGGCTCGATGTCGTGGCGGCTGCTGCGCCGTGCCGCGCTGCTGTGCTCCGGCCTAGTGCGCGATCTGTTCCGGCCGGCCGACAAGCGTCGGCGCGGCCGCTTCCGCAGCCTGTTCGCGCCGCTGCTGACGACGCCGAACCCGCCCGAGCTGCCGCTGGAGCCGGTGCTGGACCACGAACTGCTGCCGCACCACCCGTTCGACGCGATCGCCGACGGCATGGCGAGGAAGGTCAGCCTGCTGATCGGCACGAACCTCGACGAGATGAAGTTCTTCATCGCGATGGATCTGGCGTCGCTGTCGCTCGACGAGAAAGCGCTGATCGCCCGCTGCGAAGAGAAGATCCCCGGCACCGACGCCGACGGCGTGTCGTTCGGGCGGCGCGCCGTCGAGGTCTATCGTGCCGCGCGGACCGCGCGCGGCGAAAGCGTCCGGCCTCGCGACCTGTGGTATGCCATCGAATCGGACCGCACGATGCGTTATCCGGCGATGCGGCTGGCTTCACTGCAAAGCGCGCACCAGGCCAACACCTACGCCTATCTGTTCACCTGGCCGTCGCCGAGCTGGCGGGGGGCGCTGGGGGCGTGCCATGTGCTGGAGCTGCCGTTCATGTTCGGCGCGCTCGACGAACGGTTCATGCGCGAGTTCGCGGGCAGCAACCGCCCCGGCGCGCGCGAGCTGTCCGAGCGCATGCAGGACGCCTGGCTGCGCTTCGCGCGAACCGGCTCGCCGGCGGATCCGTCCGACCCGGCCACCGAATGGCCCGCTTATGACGCCACGCGCCGCGCGACGATGATCCTGGACCGCGAGTGCCGCGTCGAAGACGCGCCGCGCGAGGCCGAGCGCGCATTCTGGGAATCGGTCGAACGCCGTCGGCGCGGGTGAGCCTGGCTCGCCCTCATTTGTCAGCGAGACAATCGTCGACTACGCAAACATCGAAAGTGCGCGGCGGACAGACATTGTTGACCTCTACTACGCCTGAGTACGTTTTCGTACTCGGAGCGCCGAACGATCCATTCGGCGCTCTTTCTGCGAGCGCACGGGAACGCGTCAGGACAGCGGCCGACTATTACAGATCGCTGCGAGATTCAGCGAGACGGGTGACGATCGGCGTAACCGGTGGCCACGGGGCGCATTTCAATTGCGCGGCGCTTCCGCATCGCGTTTACGCGAACCTTGATCTGGTGAGACGCGGCGTCCCACGCAGCGCTTTGATCGAAACAGGGCTCTTGACCTCGAATACGGTCGAGGACGCCATTGCCATTGCTGATTATGTCGAAGCGCATCGAATCGAGGACGCGAAAGTTCTGACATCACGTTTTCACGTCGAGCGGGCGCGCTTGATATTCAAATGTGTCCGGCCGCCATCCGGTTTCCCTTTTCTCCAGGCACCTGATCCGGATGATCTCGACCCAGCCGTTCACGAACATGAGAAGTCCGCGATAAGAACGATCTTGGGCCAAGGTGGCGTCAAGTACGGGCCGCGATTCTATCCGCTTCCGCATTCGACGAGTTCCACGCGAATTGACGGATAGGCAATTCAGGAGGAGCCATGCCCGTCGGCGATTGTCATGCAAGGGTCCGTTGCCGATTGGAGCTTGACCGACCAGGCGAGCATGACCCGGGTGACGTTGCGCCGCGTCGAATCCGGCTCGCGGATTACCCGATGCTCAGGGAAATCGCATGGAGCACGGATCCTTCGGCGAGTCTCACCCCGGAAGAGGCGCTGGCGCTGTACGAGCGTAACTGGCGGCATCTCGATCACGATGCGATGCGTACCCGCGAGCGCAATCTCGTGAAGCGCCTGATGGCTACAGTTGGTAAGGGGGTGCTCCTCGTATGAGCCCGGTCGGCCCTCATTTCCCGGTAGGATGTCCGACGCGCAGCCGGCGCGCGGCGCGCGAAGAGCAAAGTGCAAGAATCGAAGGAGGAGAAGAAATGCGAGAGAGACAAGGACCGGTCGCCGGCAGCGGATCGACCGCGCGGGTTGCCGGCCGGGCGACTCGCCGGACGGCGCGCGTGCGCGCCGGGACGGAGGTGCCGGCATGACGCAGGCGATGAACCACGAGGAACGGACCGCGTTGCGCGACAGCGTGCGGCGCATGTTCGCCGACCGCTGCACGGAGAAGGACGTTCGCCGGATCATGGACACCGAATCCGGCCATGACGGCGAACTGTGGCGCGTCATCGCCGACCTGGGCCTGACCGGCCTGCTGGTGGCCGAGGAGCACGGCGGACTCGGGCTCGGCCCGGTCGAGCTCGAGCTGGTGATGGAAGAAGCCGGCGCGGTGGTCGCGCCGGTGCCGCTGATCTCCACCGCGATCGCGTCGGCGCTGCTCGAAGGCGAGTACGCGACGGCGCTGGCATCGGGCGACACCATCGCGGCGGTCGTGCCGCTGGGTTCGCGCGACTGGACCGGACGCGCGCAGGTGCGGGTCGCCGACGGCCGCGTGCAAGGCACGGCCGAGTTCGTGCCCGACGCGCAGATCGCCGACATCCTGGTGCTGGCCGCCGACGACGGCGTGCACGTCGTCGAACGCTCGGCGGTCGAGGTGACGCCGCTGCCCGTGTTCGACCGCACGCGCCGGATGGCGAACCTGCGCTTCGACGGACCGGCGACGCGCATCGGCGACGGCTCGCGCGTCGAGCACGCGCAGGCGATCGGCCTGGTCGCGCTGGCCGGCGAGCAGACCGGCGGCGCGCGGCGGATCCTGGACATGACGGTCGACTACGCGCGCGAGCGCCACCAGTTCGGCCGCGCGATCGGCAGCTTCCAGGCGATCAAGCACATGGCCGCCGACCTGCTGCTCGAAGCCGAGAGCGCGACCAGCGCCGCGCGCGACGCCGCCCAGCAACTGGCCGGCGGCAGCCCGACGTGCCGGGCCTCGATCGCGCTGGCCGCGTTCGCCTGCGCCGACGCCTACCTGCGCTGCGCGAAGGACGGCATCCAGATGCACGGCGGCATCGCCTTCACGTGGGAGCATCCGGCGCACCTGTACCTGCGCCGTGCCCGCTCGGGCGTCCAGTTGTTCGGCGACGGCCGCTACTGGCGCGAACGCTACATTCAGGCATTGGAGACGCAAGCATGACCGACGAACAGATCAAGGCCGAGGTCGAAGCCTGGCTGGCCGAAAACTGGCGCGGCGCTCCCGAGCGCAAGGAGCGCTTCGGCCGCGATCCGCGCAACGAATGGCTGGCCAAGGTCCGCGACGCCCGCTGGGCGGTGCCGCGCTGGACCGACGGACACTTCGGCCGAGGCCTGCCGGATACGCAGGCCTGGATCGTCGAACGGGCATTCGAAGCCGCCGGCGCGCCCGGGACCGGGCAGGATCGCACGAACCTGTGGGCCAACACCGCGCTGGCCCACGCGACCGAATCGTTCAAGGAAAAGATCGTTCCGCAACTGCTGGCCGGCGAGGTCGGCATGTGCCTGCTGTATTCGGAGCCGGGCGCGGGCAGCGACCTGGCCGCGATCCGCACGCGCGCCGACAAGGTCGACGGCGGCTGGCGCGTGACCGGGCAGAAGGTCTGGACCTCGGGCGCGCACATCGCCGACTACGGGATGCTGATCGCACGCACCGACTGGGACGTGCCCAAGCACCGCGGCATCAGCTTCTTCTTCCTGCCGATGCGCCAGCAGGGGGTCGAGGTCCGGCCGCTGCGCCAGATCACCGACGAGGCGCATTTCAACGAGGTGTTCATCACCGACGCCTTCGTGCCGGACGAGAACCTGCTCGGCCCGCTGAACGGCGGCTGGGGCGTGCTGCAGACCGCCCTCGCCTACGAACGCTCGGTGATGGGCGACCTGGCGCGCGGCGCGCGATCGGGCGCCGAAGGGCCGACCGGCGACTACGCGCTGCTCGGGCTCGCTCGCGAGGCCGGCAAGCTGTCCGATCCGGTGGTCCGCCAGGACGTCGCCCAGGTGATCGCCTGGCGCGTGCTCAACAAGCTGAACACCCAGCGCGCTAAGGCCGAGCTCAAGCAGGGCACGTCCTCGTCGATCATGTCGCTGGGCAAGCTGGCGATGAGCCGCATCCTGCACGAGGAAGGCCGCGTGCGAACGCAGTTGCTGGGCCCCGAAAGCCTGCTCGAAGGGCCCGCGCATCCGCGCGCCGAGGACGCGAACTTCCTGTCGCTGAACGCCTATTTCACGTCGATCGGCGGCGGCACCGACCAGATCCAGCGCAACATCATCGGCGAACGCGTGCTCGGCCTGCCCAAGGAGCCGGAGATCGATCGCACGATCCCGTTCCGCGAGGTGCGCAGCGGCTGATCGGGTCCGCTCGGCGGGATCGGCGCCGGGCCGCCTCAGTCGTCCAGCAGCGACGCGTCGCGGACCGCGCCCTTGTCGGCCGAGGTCACCAGCTTCGCATAGGCCTTCAGCGCGGTCGAAACCTGCCGCGACCGCGGCTGGGCCGGCTTCCAGCCGCGAGCGTCCTGCTCCTGGCGGCGCCGGTCCAGTTCGGCTTCGGACACCAGCACGTCGATGGTCCGCTTCGGAATGTCGATCCGGATCCGGTCGCCGTCGCGGACCAGACCGATCGCGCCGCCCGCCGCGGCCTCGGGCGAGCAGTGGCCGATCGACAGACCCGAGGTCCCGCCCGAAAAGCGCCCGTCGGTCAGCAGCGCGCAGGCCTTGCCCAGGCCGCGCGACTTCAGGTAGCTGGTCGGGTACAGCATCTCCTGCATGCCGGGGCCGCCGCGCGGCCCTTCGTAGCGGATGACGACGACGTCGCCGGCCTTCACCTTGTCGCCGAGGATGTGCTCGACCGCCTCGTCCTGCGATTCGCAGACGTGCGCGGCGCCCTCGAAGACCAGGATGCTCTCGTCGACGCCGGCCGTCTTGACGACGCAGCCGTCGCGGGCGATGTTGCCGGTCAGCACGGCCAGCCCGCCTTCCAGCGAGAACGCGTGCTCGATCGAGCGGATGCAGCCGTTCTCGCGATCGAGGTCCAGGTCCGGCCAGCGCGTGTCCTGGCTGAACGCCTGCTGGGTCGGGATGCCGGCCGGGCCGGCGCGATAGAAGCTCGTGACGGTCTCGTCGCCGGTCCGCCTGATGTCCCACAGATCGAGGGCCTTGCCCATCGTCGCCGCATGGACGGTCGGCACGTCGACGTGCAGCTTGCCGGCACGCTCGAGCTCGCCGAGGATCGCCATGATGCCGCCGGCGCGGTGGACGTCCTCGATGTGGTACTTGTTGGTGTTCGGCGCGACCTTGCACAGTTGCGGCACGTGGCGCGACAGCCGATCGATGTCGGTCATCGTGAAATCGATCCCGGCCTCGCGGGCGATCGCCAGCAGGTGCAGGATCGTATTCGTCGAGCCGCCCATCGCGATGTCCAGCGTCATCGCGTTCTCGAAGGCCTTGAAGCCGACCGAACGCGGCAGCACGCGCTCGTTGTCTTCCTCGTAGTACTGGCGGGCCAGCTCGACGATGCGCCGGCCGGCGCGGCGGAACAGCTTCGCGCGATCGGCGTGCGTCGCGACGATCGTGCCGTTGCCGGGCAGCGCCAGCCCCAGCGCCTCGGCCAGACAGTTCATCGAGTTGGCGGTGAACATGCCCGAGCACGAACCGCAGGTCGGACACGCCGAGCGCTCGATCTCGGCCACGTCGGTATCGGAATAGGCGCGGTCGGCCGCCATCACCATCGCGTCGATCAGATCGAGCTTGCGGATCGAGACGGTCTTCGTGACCGGGTCGGCCAGCCGCGTCTTGCCGGCCTCCATCGGCCCGCCCGACACGAAGATCACCGGGATGTTCAGCCGCATCGCGGCCATCAGCATCCCCGGCGTGATCTTGTCGCAGTTCGAGATGCAGACCATCGCGTCGGCGCAGTGCGCGTTGACCATGTACTCGACCGAGTCGGCGATGATCTCGCGGCTGGGCAGCGAATAGAGCATGCCGTCATGGCCCATCGCGATGCCGTCGTCGACGGCGATCGTGTTGAACTCCTTGGCGACGCCGCCGGCCGCCTCGATCTCGCGGGCGACCATCTGCCCCAGGTCCTTCAGGTGGACGTGGCCCGGAACGAACTGGGTGAACGAGTTGACGACGGCAATGATCGGCTTCGAGAAGTCGTCGTCCTTCATACCGGTGGCGCGCCACAGCGAGCGGGCGCCCGCCATGTTGCGGCCGGCGGTGGAGGTTCGGGAACGATAGGTGGGCATGTTGCGGAAGAGGTTGCGGCGGGGAGGCCGTCTGGCGAAAAGCCGCCATTATCCTCCTGGAGTCGATCGCGTGCCGGCCGGCACCCAGTCCAGCGCGACCAACCAGCGGGCGATGGCCTGGGCCTGGCTTCAGAAGCTGCCGCGCATGCTGAGCAGGAACGCTCGCGGCGTGCCGTACATGCCGCCTTGGTCCAAAAGGTTCAGGCGCGAGTAGTAGCCTCGCCAGCGCATTGACGCCCATGCTGCCGGACAGCAGGCGCGCGGTAGTGGTCAGCGCGAAGTCGTCATCGGTCTTCAGCACAGGACGTCGTGGTGCCCGTGAGCGGCAACGCGCAGGCCAGCGATGGAGAGGCGCTGCACCGGCTCGCGCTGGCCGGCCTGGGGCCGCATTGATTGATGGATTGACGCGAGCACGGCGTTGTACCCCAATATAGGGGAGCCATTCTGATAGCCACCATGCAGACTTTCACGATCCGCGAACTGCGAGAACGCTCCGGTGACCTCAGCCGGGAGGCCGAAGAAGGCCGTTTAGCGCTCGTCACCCGCCACGGACGCCCCTTGTTCATCAGCGTGCCCTTTACTGACGATCTGCTCGAAGCAGGCGTCCACACGGCGCTGGCCGTCAACCTGTTCAAGAACGGCGAACTGACCTCCGCACGAGCCGCCAAGTTGGCGCGAATGAGCCTGCCGCAATTTCTGGCGCACCTGAGCGCACAAGGTATCCCGGTGGTCGATCACGATCCGGCTGAACTGGAGCAGGAACTCGCCGCCTTCGATAGGGCATGACGAGTCGGCCCATCGTCGTCTCCGATTCCGGGCCTCTGACTGTGTTGGCCCACGTCGAAAGCTTAGCCGCGGGAACCGTCGCGGCGCCGTGAGGTTTTCCGCCCAGACGCGAAGCCGTCTGACGTAATCAAGCCGCCCCGGCCCGCGCGCCTGCGGCACGGGTCCCGGCCGACGACGCCCAGGACACCAGCAGGCCGATCACCAGGCCCGCGGCGGCCAGGTAGAACGCGTGCCGCGCACCGACGGCCAGCCCCTCGCGCAATGCCTCGCCGTGCAGGCCGACGATGCCGCGATTGGCGAAGGCCACCAGCACCGCGATGCCGATCGCATTGCCGACATTGAGCGTCGTCGAGGCCATGCCCGAAGCGATGCCCTGCTCGTGATGCGCGACGCCGGACGCCGCGGCGATCCACATCGCGGTCCAGACGATGCCCTGGCCGATGCCCGACACCACCAGACCCGGCACGATCAGCGCATACGGCGCACCGACGAAGGCGGCCGGGGCCAGCGCCAGCGTACCGGCGATGCCGATCACGAATCCCGCCACCAGCGTGGCACGGGTGGACAGCCGGTCGGCCAGCCGGGCGCCGAGTTGCGTGCCCATGAAGATCGCCAGTGACGGCACGATGAAGGCCAGCCCCGTCTGCAGCGCGCTGTAGCCCTGCACGCTCTGGAACAGCACGGTCAGGAAGTACGGCAGCGCACCGAACGTGCCCATGTACAGGAAGGTGATCGCCATCCCCGACACCAGGCTGCGGTTGCCGAACAGCCGCAGCGGCATCAACGGATCGCGGCTGCGCGACTCGATCAGCATGAAGGCCGACAGCAACACGGCCGACAGCACCAGGGCCCCCAGGACCGGCGCGGCCCGCCATCCTTCCTCCGGCCCTTGCACCAACGCGTAGACCAGCAGCGTCGCGCCCGCGGTCGCCGTCAGGGCGCCCGGCAGGTCGAAGTCGCGACGCTCGGTTCGGCGCGCATCCTTGGGAATCACGAAGAAGGCGGCGACGATGGCGATGCCCGCCAGCACGACGTTGACGAAGAACACCGACGGCCAGCCGTAGGTGCTGGTCAGCACGCCGCCGGCCAGCGAGCCCAGCGTCAGGCCGCTTGCGCCGGCACCGCCCCAGATCGCCAGCGCGCGGTTGCGGGCCGGCCCCTCGTCGAACAACCGGTTGATCAGCGACAGCGTGGCCGGGAACAGCAGCGCCGCACCGATGCCCTGCACGGCCCTTGCGATGACGATCACCGCCGGACTCCAGGCCAGCCCGCCGACCAGCGACGACAGCGCGTACAGCCACAGCGCGAAGATGAACATGCGGCGCTGGCCCAACAGATCGGCGGCACGGCCGCCCAGCAGCAGGAAGCCGCCGCAGAACACCGTATAGGCGCTGACTACCCATTGCAGCGTTTGCTCGGAAAAACCCAGGCCGGCGCCGATCTGCGGCAGCGCGACGAACACGATGTTGATGTCCAGCGAGTAGATCAACTGCGCGAACGCGAGCAGCGCCAGACTCCAGCCCGACGAACGGTGGGAACGAGCGGCGGAAGGAAAGGAAGACATCGACGACTCTCCTGGAATGATGTTCGTTAGTACGAATACATACGAACTATAACAGTACGAGGACAGTCGAACAATAAATAGCGAAGGCTCCTGATCGCCTGGATGGTTTGAAGGTACGCGTACCATGGAATAAACTGCCGGGATGACGCCCAATCATCCGGACCGTGAGCAGATCCGCCTGGAGAACGTGCTGACCGCGCTGGGCAACCCGCTGCGCCTGACCGTGGTCCGCGTGCTGGCCGGCGGCGGCGAGCACCCGTGCAGCGCGGTGCTGCAAGGCATCCCCAAGTCGACGCTGACCCATCACTGGCGCGTGCTGCGCGACAGCGGCGTGATCTGGCAGCGCCCGTACGGGCGGGAGAACCTGCTGTCGCTGCGCCGCGAGGATCTGGACGCGCGCTTTCCGGGTCTGCTCGACGCGCTGCTGGGCGCGGTGCGGAAGGATCCGCTGACGCAGGAAACCACCGCGCGGAACCTGCCGCCCGGCTGAGCCTCCGGCTCGGCGCGCTGAACCGCTGAGCCGCTCGAGTCAGCGCCGGCCGCTGACGATGTGGTTAAGCCGTACGGATGTGCAACTGCTGACGGATGCGGGAATGAAACCCTTCGATGATCTGGTCGCCGAGGCGCAAGCCGCCGATGTCGGCGGATGGGGATTCGACTGGCTGGCGGGACGCGCGTCCGAAGAGCGTCCGCCCTGGGGCTATGCCCGTTTGCTGGCGCAGCGGCTGGCCGGCGCGCGGTCCGCGCTGGACCTGGACACCGGCGGCGGCGAGGTGCTGGACGAGGCGCCTCGCTTTCCGTTGCTGATGTGCGCGACCGAAAGCTGGCCGCCCAATGTGCAAAGGGCTCGCCAGCGCCTGAGTCCGCGAGGCGTGCGGATCGTGATGACGGCGATCGGCGCCCCGCTGCCTTTCGCCGATGCATCGTTCGAGCTGGTCACGTCACGACACCCGGTGCGCCCGGATTGGACCGAGATCCATCGGGTCCTCGAGCCGGGCGGATGCTACTTCGCACAGCACGTCGGGCCGGCCTCGGCTTTCGAACTGATCGAGCATTTCCTGGGGCCGTTGCCGCGGGAACGTCGCCTGCGCGACTCGCAGGATGAAGCCGCGGCGGCCGGGGCCGCCGGCCTGACCGTCACGGATCTGCGCACCGCGCGCTGCCGCATGATGTTCCACGACGTAGGCGCCATCGTCTGGATCCTGCGCAAATGCGTGTGGTGGGTGCCGGATTTCTCGGTGCAGAAGTACCGAGAGGCATTGCTCGCTTTGGACAATCGCATGCGCCGGGGCGAGCCTTTCGTCGCGCACGCGACTCGCCATCTGATCGAGGCCCGACGCTGACTCGTGATGGATACTCTGTCCGCCATGAAAAAGATCCTGCTGACCGCCGCGCTGCTCGCCGCAGCCGCTCAATCCCACGCCGGTCCCGACACGCCGGAAAGGCGCCTGGCGCTGGACGTCATGATCCGCCATGCCGCCACCGTGGCTTGCGACACCACGCTCGAAGGCCGCGAGCCCGCCGCCGATCTGCTCGAGAACGTCCACCTCGTCGAACGCGACCCGACCATCGGCAGCGCCACCTACTTCATCCTGTGGGGCGGCGACATGGGATGCAATCGCGGCTCCGGCACTTCCTCGTATTTCGTCAGCGAAGTCGGACGCTACTCGGATTCGAGACCGTTCATGGTGCGAACCAACCATGCGTTCGGCGAGGTGCTGGGTCGGGTCGTCAACCCCCGGTTCATCCGCAAGCTGGAAAGGACGCGTGACGGCCGCTTCGTCATCGTCTCGTCGGAACATGCCGAAAACGATCCGAACAATTTCCCCAGCAACAGATATCGCTACACGCTGGAAATGCGCGAAGGAAAATGGCAGGTGGTCGACCGGGAGTTTCTGGGCAAGAACGAGTAATCACCGGCGCGCCGAGAGTGTGCTCGGATCGGCGACGCTTACGCCGGATGGCCGTATCCCTTACTTCGCGATCCCGAGGAACAGCGCCAGACACCGCTCCACCTCGACCAGCGCGTCGGCGCCGAGCCGCCCGAAGGCCGGGCCGACCTTGTCCCATTTGACCGTCATGGTCTTGTCGATCATCACCTGAGACGGCTTTTGCAGGCCGTTTTCCGCATCCGGCCGGACTTTGATCCGTAGCAGCGGCGCCGCCACCAGCGTACTGGTCACGGGCAGCACCGTGACGGTCGCGCTCTCGCTGAAATGGTCAGCTTGGATCACCAGCGCCGGTCGCGGTTTACCGAAGTCACCCTGCATGGCGATAGTCACCAAATCGCCGCGCATCATTCGGTCCAGCCGTCCACGTCAGAGAAGGCATCATCCATCCACTGCTGCAGGTCGGTGTCGGCATGATCGGCCTGGGCCACCAGTTGGGCTTGGCGCCGGCATTCCTGCGCAAAGTCCGGCCGCCGGGTGTCGGGCACCCAAATCTGTACCGGGCGCAGCCCCGCCTGGCGCAAGGCGTCGCGGTGCTTCCGTACGCGGGAATTGACGTGAGCCATGAATGCCTTCGATTCGTTACATGTAACACTATACGCTTCCACGCGTTACATGCAACGCTTCGGGGTGACCCGCCGCCGTGCCGGCCATCCCTACACCGCCGGATGCATACGAGGCAGGATCCAGGATGCGCTCCAGCGCGAACGGCGTCGAACCATTCCACAGCGGCACGGACAGGCCCGGTTGATCCATGCCGTCGGTTCGACGGCCCGTAGCCGCCGGGCAGTCTCCATCCCCCGGCCACTGGCGACGAAGGCGGCGCTTCACGCCCCCGCCACCTGCTGCCAGCGCCGCAAGCCCAGCCAGTCGCGCAAGACGACCGAGCCGCCGGGGGTAATGATCAACGCGCGGGTGCCGGCCGTACGCTGCAGCCAGCCGCGCTCCAGGCAGTGCGCGCACAGCATCGCGCCGAATCGACCCGCCAGGTGATGACGGCGCTCGCTCCAGTCCAGGCAGGCGCGGCACGCCGGCCGTCGAGAGCTGCCGTCCGCCAGCGGCGAGCGAACCGCCAGACCCAGCGGCCGCAGCACCGGGTCGATGCGCGGCGTGACGCGAGCGCCGGCCTCATCGTCGAGTCGTACCGCGCGCTCCTCGAGCAGATGCGCCGCGATGGCCACACCGAGGCGGCCGGCGATGTGGTCGTAACAGGTACGCGCCGTGCGCAGTGCCGCGTCGCGCGGTCCGATGTCCACCGAACGCGGCGCGGGCGCCTGCCGCACCGCGAGTTGCATCAGCTCTTCGAGCAGGCGCGCCACGTCGACCGACGCCAGGCGGTGATAGCGATGGCGTCCCTGGCGTTCGAGCGCGAGCAGGCCCGCTTCCACGAGCAGGCCCAGGTGGCGGCTCGCGGTGGCCGCCGATACGCGAGCCGCCTCGGCCAGTTCGCGGGCCGTCAGCGCGCGTCCATCCATCAGCGCCAGCAGCATGGCCGTGCGCGCGGGCTCGCCGACGAGGGCGGCGATGTGCGCGATCCGATTGGTGTTCATCACGGCAGTGTGCCGCAGTCCGCGGCCGCGATGATTCGCTGCACGGCGAAGCATGTCGACGCCGCCGCCGGACATCCTCGAGGGCCAAGGAGATCCGATATCCATGACCCCGAACACGCCTTGATCCACCTGACCCGAAAACGAACACATCGTCATCGAGCCGGCGGTGCTCCATGTCGGCACGCCCGTCGCACTGCTGACCAGCCTGAACCTCTCTGGCATTACTTAGGCACCGGCCCGGACCTCGGCCGGACATTCAAGGCGCAAGCATCAGCGCTCCGGCCGCCGGACATGCGATGCGCGAGCCAGGCCAGCGGCCACTGCGCGGCCAGCGCCAGTCCGGCGCCGGCCCAGGGCGTCATCGCCATCAGGTCGCGAGCGACCAGCGCGCTGCCCAGCGTCTCGCCCAACGTGATGCCGAGGTTGAAGGCCGAAATGTTCAACGCCGAAGCGAAATCGATCGCACGCGGCGCCCATCGCTCCGCAGTAGCGAGCATGCCGGCCTGGAAACCGGGCGACATGCCGAAAGCCAGCAGACCCCAGACGAACAGCAGGATCGCCATCGGCGCACGATAGGGCATAAGCAGCGCGATAGCGACGAGCACCAGCAGCAGCCCCAACGACATCCGTCGCAATGCGAGCGGCCATCCGAGACGGGCCGCCCATCGCCCGCCGGCCAGATTACCCGCCAGCGTCGCCGCACCGAATACGACCAGCAGCAGGTTCGCTGTCCGGGTCGGAAAACCGGCGACGTCGGTCAGGATCGGCGTGACGAAGGTGAAAGCGGTGAAGCTCGCGCCGAAGCCGAGCGCCGTGATGCTCATCATCGCCAGGATCCCGGGTTGCGCCAGCGCCGCCAGTTGCGTGCGGGCGCGTCCGGCCGCCTGCGCCGGCAGCGCCGGTACCCAGCGCGCGATCGCCAGCCAGCCCAGCGCGGCCAGCAGCACGACGGCGAAGAACGGCAGGCGCCAGCCCAGGCCATTACCGACCAGGCTGCCCAGCGGCACGCCAATCACCATCGCCAGCGTCAGGCCGCCGAACATCAGCGCGATCGCGCGACTGGCCTGGCCATCGGGGACCAGCCGCGCCGCGACGGTCGCGCCGATCGCGAAGAAGCTGCCGTGCGCCACCGCCGTCACGATACGGCCGGCCAGCAGCATCGCGTAGCCGTCCGAAAGCGCCGACAGCAGATTGCCGGCGAGAAAGACCGTCACCGATGCCAGCAGCACGGGCTTGCGCGGCAGCCGCGCCAGTACCAGCACGACCAGCGGCGTGCCGATCGCCAGCGCCAGCGCGTACAGCCCGACCAGGCTGCCGGCGCGCGCCAGCGGCACGCCGAACTCGTCCGCGATGGCCGGCAGCACGCCGACGACGATGAATTCGGCCACGCCGATCGCGAACGCCGTGATCGCGAGCGCCCAAAGGCCGGGGTGAGTGCGATCGCGCCGGCATTCGCCGCATACACCGCATATGCCGCATACATCGCATACGCTGCACACACCGCGTAAGCCACATGCGCCGCATCGGCCACGCCGGACATGTCGGCAAGCGCAGCGCCTGCTCATTGCCGTTGTCCGATCGAGGCCTTCCGTTCCGGCCGCTCCGCTCGCATCATCGCCGAGGCCTGTACGTCCTCGGCCGCGAAGAACGGATAGTCGGTATAACCGGCGGCTCCTCCACCGAAGAAGCGGCTCGCGTCGGGTACCGCCAGCGGCCAGCCGTGGCGCAGCCGCTCGGGCAGATCCGGATTGGCGACGAAGGGCCGGCCGAACCCGATCAGGTCGGCCCAGCCGTCGCGCAGCGCGGCCTCGGCGCGCTCCCGCGTGTACTGGCCGGCATAGATCAGGGTGCCGCGATAGATGAGCCGCAGCGCCTCCTTGAAGGCGACCGGCATCTCGGGTGCGTCCTCCCAGTCGGCCTCGGCGATGTGGACATGAGCGACGCCGAGATCGTCCAACAGCCTGGCCGCGCCGAGATAAGTGGCCTGCGGCGTGTCGTCCACCGCCCCTTGCAGCGTCGTCAACGGCGCCAGCCTTACGCCGACCCGCGCGGCGCCGGCCACGGCGATCACCGCCTCGACGACCTCGCGCAGGAAGCGCAGGCGCCTGGGCAACGACCCGCCATAACCGTCGGTGCGGGCATTGGCCCGCGAGTCGATGAACTGGTTGATCAGATAACCGTTGGCGCCATGCAGTTCGACGCCGTCGAAACCCGCGGCCATCGCATTGCGCGCGGCGACGGCGAAGTCGCGAACCACGTCGGCGATCCCGGCTTCGGACAACGCGCGCGGCGCCGAGTGCTGGACCATCCGGCCGACGCCGGCCTGGGGCCCCCTGCCCTCCGGATCGATGAAGACCTTGACGCCTTCGGCCACCAGCGGCGACGACGATACCGGCGCCTGACCGCCGGGCTGCAGCGACACGTGCGAGACGCGACCGACGTGCCAGAGCTGCGCGAAGATGCGGCCGCCGGCCGCATGCACGGCCTCGGTCACGCCGCGCCAGCCGGCCACCTGCTCGGCGCTGTGGATCCCCGGCGTCCACGCATAACCCTGGCCTTGCCGGCTGATCTGCGTGCCTTCGGTGATGCTCAGCCCGGCGCCGGCGCGCTGCGCGTAGTACTCGGCCATCAACGGGGTCGGGACGTTTCCGCTGGCCGCGCGCGAGCGTGTCATCGGCGGCATGACGATGCGGTTGGGCAGTTCGAGCTCGCCCAGGCGGTGAGGCGTGAACAGCATGATTCAAGGCTCCGTGGAAGAAGAAGGGGTAAGCGGCGTCGCGGCGGCCGCGGGCCTCGCGCCGAGACCGGGCAGCAATGCGTCGAGATCGACCGCGTCGGCCATCGCCCGGTTGCCCTCGTCGCCCGGATGGAGCCGGTCGCCCGAATCGAAGCGCGCGGCGATGCGCGCCGGCTGCGCGGGGTCGCGCAGGACCGCATCGAAGTCGATGACGGCATCGAACGCGTCGCCGTGACGGATCCAGTCGTTGACCTGCCGGCGCAACGCGTCCTTGTCCGGGTCGTAGTAGTCGTCCAGCGGAGTGCCGGGCAGCGCGCCCTCGAATGGAGCGAGCGTCGCGCCGACGACGCGAAGACCGCGGCTGCGGGCCTGTTCGATCAACTGGCGATAGCCGGCCGTCAACGCATCCAGCGCGGGCCGCCGCGCATCGCGCGCGAAAGCGGTGCCCGGCCAGGCGATGTCGTTGATGCCGAGCATCACGATGACGCTGCGCACGCCCGGCTGCGCGAGCACGTCGCGCTCGAGCCGCGCCAGCGCGTTGACGCCCATGCCGTCGGCCAGCAACCGGGCGCCGGAGATGCCGGCGTTGACGACGGCCACGCCGCGCGGCGCCAGACGCTCGGCCAGGAAGTCCGGCCAGCGGCGGTCCCGGTCCACGCTGGCCATCGCGCCATCGGTGATGGAATCACCGATCACGACGACCGCGGGCACCGCCGATCCGGTTTCGACCTGGATGCCGGTCAGCAGAGGGCGCGCGGTCGTACGCTGCCGGGCCGGATCCGTCAGTCTCAGCGACGAGGCGCGGGTCTGGTCGCCGGAAACGATCCACCCCGTCTGTCGGCCATCCCAGTGAAAGGTATCGACCGGCGCGGCAGTCGGCAGGTAGACGCTTACCGACAGCCGCGACAGCGCGGAAACCGGCAAGGCCACCGGATCGCTGATCAGCGAAGCGCCGGGCAGGATGGTCGCCGCTTCCCGGCCGCCGAAGGTCACCGTGCGCAGGCTGCCCTCGACCACCGCGCCGCTCCCCCCACTCCCCCCACTCCCCCCACTCACCCCACTCTCCCCACTCACCCCCCTCTCCCCGTCCTCCCCGTTCTTCCTGTCCTCCCCGTCGTTCCCGTTCTCGCTAATCCACCGAGGACGAGCCACCGTGGCCCCGCCCACCTCAAGCGGCTGCTTGCCGTACGCGTTGGACAACACGATCCGCAGGCGCGGCCCGCCCAGGCTGAGACGCGCCACCTGTCGCACGGTCTGGTCGTGCAGCTCGGACGGAACGTTGGCCGGAAACAGGAAATCCGCCCGCCAGACCGGTTGCGGGCTCGCCTGCCAGCTCGCGACCCATGCCGTCATGGCCGGCGCTCGAGCAGCCGGCGCTCCCGCAACAGGTGCTCGTGCGACGGGTGCTCGTGCGACCGGCGTCGCAGCCGGCGATTGCGCCGCCGATACAGCCGCGGCGGCCGTGACGCCCGTGGCGAGTGCCGATGCGAGCATCGCCGCCCGCATCGCGATGAACCTGGCGGAACGAAAGGATCCGGCAACGCTTGTTCTCATATAAGTGAATTCAAGATTGATTCAACAACGAATCATGAATTCAAAGACCAATCCGGAATAGACTGATGCCACGCACATCACTTGTGAATTCGACTCACCGAGGAGGCGCGCTTGGCACGTCTGGAAGTCAATCGATCCGGCGAACTCGAGGTCTTCGTCCGCGTCATCGAGCTCGGCGGTTTCTCCGCCGCCGCGCGTGCCTGCGGCATGACGCCGTCGGCCGTCAGCAAGCTGGTCGCGCGCCTGGAACAGCGGCTGGGCACGCGGCTCGTCAACCGCTCGACGCGGCAACTGCAGCTCACCCCCGAAGGCTGCGCGTTCTACGAACGCGGCGTGCGCATCCTGGCCGATCTGGACGAAGCCGAGCGTTGCGCGAGCACGCACACGGCACCTCGCGGCCGGCTGCGCGTCAATGCCAACGTCCCGTTCGGCCATCGCTTCCTGCTGCCGCTGGCGCCCGAGTTCCTGGCCCGCCACCCCGACGTGACGCTGGACATCGTGCTGACCGACGAGGTCATCGACATCCTCGAACAACGCACCGACGTGGCCGTGCGCGCCGGCCCGCTGAAGAGCTCGAACCTGGTCGCGCGCAAGCTCGGCGCGACGCCGATGATGATCGTCGGCGCGCCCGCTTACCTGGCACGCCACGGTATGCCCGCGACCCCCGGCGAACTGCTCGCGCACAATCGCCTGGGCGCGAACTACGCACGCGCCCAGCCCGGATGGCCGCTGCGGCATGACGGCCGCGACATCGTCGTGCCGGTGACCGGCAACGCGCAGGCGAGCGACGGCGAGGCGCTGCATCGCCTGGCTCTGGGCGGGCTCGGGCTCGCACGGCTGGCCGCCTTCCAGGTGCGCGAGGACGTCGCCGCCGGCCGATTGCTGCCGGTACTCGAAGACTGCAACCCGGGCGACGTGGAAGAGGTCCACGCCGTCTATGTCGGCCAGGGCGGTTACCTGCCGCTGAGGGTGCGTGCGTTCCTGGATTTTCTGGTCGAGAAGGTCGATATCGGTGCGCATTGATTGGTGGATTGACGCGAGCACGGCCTCGCGCCCCGATACAGGGGAACAATTCTGATGGCCACCATGCAGACTTTCACGATCCGCGAACTGCGAGAACGTTTCGGCGACCTCAGCCAGGAGGCCGAAGAAGGCCGTTTGAGTCGACCCGTCGTCGTCTCCGATTCCGGGCCGCTGATTGCGTTGGCCAGAAGCGATCAACTGGAACCACTCCTCGCTGTATTCGAGGCGGTCCACATGCCGAAGGTGGTGCTCGACGAAACCACGACGGATCGCTCACGTCCAGGCGCGGTCGACATCGAGGCTTTCGTGCAGACCTACGCGCAGGCGCATCCCAACCGTCACGATGTCAGCTACGTTACTGCGGTCGCGCATCTGGACGAAGGTGAAGCACAGGCACCGAATCTGGCGTACGTACGTGGTCGATCGGGAGTTTCTGGGCAAGAACGAGTGAACGCGTCCCCGGCAGCGACGCCTTGAGCGTCTTGCTCGAATCACTGATCGATACGAAACCGTGCGCACATCCGCTTTGATCCATGCAGAAACATGGCATCGGTACGAACGGCCAGCAGCAACCCGAACGAAACAAGACAAGCTCCTCCCGCCAGCAGCATCGCCAGATGGAAGCCGCCCTCCATCGCCTGGATGAAAAGGGACTGCAGGCCGGCGGATGAATTCGGAAACTTATGATGCGCAATGGCCTCGCGTGCAACCGCTGGCGCATCCGCCATGCCGCGCTCGTTAGCCGCGAAGGAAAAGATTCGGATCGCCCGTTCGCTCATGAGCGTGCCGAGCAGCGCAATGCCGATCGTCATGCCCGCCTGCCGCAGCGCATTCATCGTGGCGGAAGCCGCGCCGGACAGTTCGGTCGGCGCCATACCCATCACGGTGATGCTCGTAGCGGGCACCGCCAGCCCCGCACCGCCCCCCAGCAGCGCGAACAACAATCCGATGATCCAATACGGAGTGCTCGCCGAGCAGGTGGTCAACAGAAGAAAAGCCAGTCCCGCGAGGCCATAACCAACCGCTGTCAGCCATTGCAGACGAATCACACGGCTCAAACGGCCGAACAACGTCGAAATGCACAGCGTGGTGACGAACTGCGGCATCATGCGCCAACCGGCCTCGATCGGCGACCAGCCCTGGATCTGCTGAAGAAAGATCGAGAAGAAGAACAGACTGCTGTAGTACGAAAAACCCAGAGTAAACGACGCAGCATTCGCCACGAAGAATGCTGGTTCGCGTAGCAGAACCAACGGCAGCAGTGGACGCGAGGCCCGCCGCTCCGCGGCGAAGAACAGCATGAAACCGAGCACGGCCAAGGCCGTCGCCGCGAGGGGAAGGACATCGAACCAGCCTCGCTCTCCTGCTTCGATCATGCCGAAAGTCATCGCGCCCAAGGACAGAACGCTCAAGACCAGACCAGCCGGATTGCGCGCCGCATGTACCGGGTACCTATGCTCGGTGATGCCATATCCGCCCAATACGAAGGCCACCAAGCCCAACGGCAGGTTGACCGAGAAAATGCTCTGCCAGCCCAGGTGGCGCAGCAGTATTCCTCCGCACAACGGCCCGAGGATCAGGGCCAGGGCGTTGAACGCCGACCAGGCGCCGATCACGTACGTGCGCGCCTTCGGATCGGGAAAGGCATGCGTGAGGATAGGCATGGCGCCGGCGATGAGGAAGGCCGCTGCTGCTCCCTGGATGGCCCTGCCCGCCAGCAGGACGCTCAAGGACGACGCTTCGCCGCAAAGCGCCGAGCCGACCGTGAATAGGAGCACGCCGCCGAGCCAAGCGCGCTTGTGCCCATACCGGTCCGCGGTAGGACCGGCCGACAGCATGAACGCAGACAGGCAGATCGCATACGCGTTGACGACCCACTGAAGCCCTGCGACGTCGGTACGCAACGCCGTCAGCATGGTAGGCAGGGCCACGTTGACGATGCTGATGTCGAGCGTGGCCAGAAAGCTCCCCAGGCAGACGGCACACAACGCGGCGCCGCGACGTGAGGCGGGCATGGCGTTTCCTTTCGACGAAGATACGACTGCTAGAATTTTCTTCATGATCGTTTACGACCGACCGTCGGTCAATTACTGACCAAGCCTTCGAAGCCCGACTTGCCCGATCGCTAGCCCAGCGTCGCTCGTTTCCGAGACAATGTCGAAACCAGCCGCAGCTCAACGATCAACACGATGAGATACAAGACTACGACGACCCCGCGGGCAGCCAAGTTGCCCAGAACCAAGCCGGCCGAGGTTCGTTTGGATGAATTGATGTCGGCAGCCGAGGAGCTGTTCCTGGCGAACGGC
Source organism: Burkholderiaceae bacterium (assembly GCA_047601745.1). Classification (GTDB taxonomy): domain Bacteria; phylum Pseudomonadota; class Gammaproteobacteria; order Burkholderiales; family Burkholderiaceae_E; genus JAKPAM01. The sequence continues at coordinate 4,923,397 of JASGIS010000001.1, forward strand.
GTCGAGGCAACGACGATCAACGAAATCGTCGAGCGGGCCGAGGTCGCCAAGGGCACGTTCTATCACTATTTCTCTTCCAAGAACGACATGCTCGTCGCACTGGGCGAGCGCTATACCGGCGAATTCCTGGAGCGCCTGCAGAACGCGGTCGACGCATGTCCGCCGGACGATTGGCAGAAGCGATTGAGGACGTGGATCGAGGTCAGCGTCGAGGCTTACGCGCAGACTTACCGGACGCACGACATCGTCTACACGAACCATCACCATCACGACCGTTCCAACCGGCCTAAGAACGCCATTCTTGATCAACTGTTGGCGATCATAGAGGGCGGGCGCGCTGCCAGGATCTGGGCTGTAGATCAACCGAGGGTGGTGGCGCTGGTGATTTACTCGGGCGTGCATGGCGCAACGGACGACATCATCGCAGCGAAGGCCAAGGACTGCGCGCCTTTTGCGCGGCAGGTCGCGGATGCCTGTCTGCGCATGCTGCCCGCTCCGAAGAAAGGGGCCAAGTAGTCCGTTCAACGGTCTCGGGCCTGTGCGATCGGCGGCCTTCCGACCGATCGTTCCACCATCAGATACGGGCAACCTCGTGTCGATCGCTCCAGGCATGCTGCAACACCGTAAACCTTTTCCAGCAGCTTCGGAGTCAACACGCTCTCAGGCTTTCCGCTGGCCTCGACCCGTCCGTCATGCAGCACGATCACGTGGTCCGTGAAGCGCAGCGCATGGTTGATGTCATGGATGGCCATCACGATGCACATTGAGCGCTCTCGCGCCAGCCGTCGCAGCAGATCGAGGACTTCGAACTGGTTCTGCAAATCCAGCGCACTGGTCGGTTCGTCCAGCAGGAGAACGGAAGGCTCGCGAATCAGCGCCTGGGCAATGGAGACCAGCTGGCGCTGCCCACCGCTAAGCGCCGTCAATTCCTGCCCGGCCAGCGCGTTGATTCCCAGCGTCTGGAGCATCCGTGTCACCGCATCCAGTTCATCTCCATCCACTGACCAACCTCCGCCCTGTTTGCTCGCCAGCAGCACCGCCTCGAATACTCGCAGCGAGGACTGCATGGAAATATCCTGAGGAACGAGAGCAGGTCGGTTGCGATCGTGCATGGGCCAGGATTCGACGGCCCGGCCGGCGATCTCGACCGTTCCCGTCCCGGAGAGTTCGCCCGAGATCCGTCGCAACAACGTGGATTTGCCGGCGGCATTGGAGCCGAGCAGTGCCGTGACGCTGCCGGCCGTCAACGGGCCTAAACTCAGGCTGCTCAGTATCGGCCTGGCGTCGAACGTGACCGATACGCCTGAAACCTCAACCAGTACCGTCATCAACGTCTCGCTCGCAAGATCAGGATGAAGAACAACGGCACGCCGACCAATGACGTGACGATGCCGATAGGCAAGGTCTGGCCTGCAACCAGTGTCTTGCTCAACACCGACGCTGCAGACAGCATCAGCGCCCCGCACAACGCGGACGCCGGCAGCAGGAAGCGTTGATCCTCGCCCACCAGCATCCGGGCGATATGGGGCCCCACCAAGCCGACGAAGCCGATGGTTCCCACGAAGGACACGCAAACGGAGGCCAACAAGCTTCCCATCAAAATGCCCTGCAGCCGCAGGCGCGCGACGGGAATCCCCAGACTGGCCGCGCGGGCTTCACCGAGGCGCAATGCAGTCAAGGCCCAGGCCTGTCGCGCGAACACGATCGAAACCGCCACCAGAACCGTACTGATGATAAGCAGCTTGACCCAGTTGGCGCGCGACAGGCTGCCCATCGTCCAGAACACCACGGCAGAGAGCGCCTGATCGGGAGCGATGTACTGAAGCGCTTCCAGCAAAGCGGTAAAGGTGAAAACCAGCGTCGTCCCCAGCAGGACGATCATTTCGGTGGTGATGCCGCGCTTGCGGCTCAGACGGTGGATGAACAGCGCCGCAGCCATCGAGACTACGAAGGCATTGACGGGGATCGCGTAGGCCACCGCCGATGCGGGAAGCACGCTGACACCGAGAATGAGGCCAAGTGCCGCGCCAAAACTCGCGGCGGCCGAGAGCCCCAGGGTAAACGGACTGGCGAGTGGATTACCCAGCACCGTCTGCATCTCCACTCCCGCCACGGCCAGGCTTGCTCCCACCACAAGGGCAGCCAGCGCGACCGGTAGCCGGATATCCCAGAGGATCACGCGAATCGCCTTCGGAGCATCCGCATCCCACAGGACGGACAGCATCCGAAGCGGACCATAGTGTGCCTGACCTATCGAAAGGTCGAGCATGAAGCACGTGACGACCAGCACGCCGATGCCGGCCAGCACGGTGAATCGGCGCCTCGCGAGATTGCGATACAGATGCCGGCCCCGGGCCAGCGACTCGACCGGCTGATCGACGCTGGTTTCATTCATGACGAGGCTCCGTCCAGGCTTAGCCAGTAGCCGGCTTGATAAGGGATCGGAAGAAAGCGCGCGTGCAGTTCGTGGAAAGTTGCATCCGGGTCCAGCGAAGCGAACAGCCCGGGGTGCAGCCACTTGGCGATTCGTTGCAGCGCGATGAAATAGTAAGGATTGTCATAGAACGGATGCCAGATCGCATGGACCTGTCCCGTCTTCACTGCGCGCAACGCATGATAGGCCGGCCGATTCATCAACCGGCGCAGGCGTACCCGCCCTTCGGCCGGATCCGCGCCGGGACCAAGGTTGACCCAGTCTCCGGCCGGCGAATAGAGGGACCAGTTGGCTCCCGTGACCAGAACGACATCGGGATCGGATGCGATGACCTGTTCCGGATGCAGCGTGCCAAACGTGCTACGCAGAAATCGCGTACCCAGGTTGTCACCGCCGGCGACCGAAACCAGTTCTCCGAAATTGCCATCGCCATAGCTCAGGCAACAGTCGTCGTACAGCCCGGCGGCGCGCTCGATCATCACGGACGGTCGCGATCGAACCTGCGCCAACGGTTGCGTGACCCGCTCGATCTGTTGCTGCCGGAACCGCAGGAACTCGTCGGCTCGCCCCCCGCGCCCCAGCAGTTCTCCGAGAATCCGGACGCTGCGGCTGGCGTTGTCGAACATCCTGGTACGAAAATCGACGAACAACACGGGGATACCGACCTGCGCCAGGCGCGCCATCAATCCCGACGACTCGGCCATCGGCCTGGAACTCAGGTTCATGACGACCACGTCGGGTTCCAAGGAAATCGCCAGCTCGCTGCTGATCGAATCCAGCGTTCCGCTCCGGAACGACGGAATCCGACCGATCTCCGGGAACTTCCGCAGGTAAGCGCCGTAGCCACCCAGGTCGGCAGCTCGAAAATTATCACCCCACCCCACGACCGCACCGAATGGATTCTCGGGCCGCAGCAGCGCCATTACGTAGGCCAGCGGCCCGTCTCCAAGCAGCAGACGTTCGATGGACCTTTCGATGCGCACCGTCCGGCCCGCGATATCCGTGATGACGATGGGTGTACGGCCCGCCCCACGCGCACCGGAAGCAGTGACCCAGGCGCCAGCCGTCAACATAGCGCGCAGAACCGTACGGCGAGGTCCGTCGAACACCGGGATCACCAACGGTAGCTCAGCGTGGCCGCTATCGTACGGTCTTGACCGATGAAACAATACGTCCGCGATGTGCAGCTCGCCACATACTGCTTGTTCGTGAGATTGGTAATGTTGAGTGCCAGCATCGACCCTCTTAGTCCCGAGGACAGGCGTCCTAGATCGTAGTTCAACGCCAGATCCACCAGCGCGGCACCGGGCACCTTGAAATCGTTGGTCGGGTCACCGTAGCTCGCCCCCAGATAACGGACGCCGCCTCCGCCCCGCAAGCCCGAAAGCGGGCCATCGCCAATCAGATAGTCGAGCCAGATGGCCGCGCTGTGCCGAGGCGTCTGGGTCAGACTCCTGCCTTGATACCGCGTGTCCTCGACCAATTCATTGTCGAGGTAGGTGTAGCTTGCGATCAGGTTGAGACGAGGCACGATTTCGGTCGTTGCCTGCAGATCGATGCCTCGTGTCCTCACCTCTCCGGCCTGCGTATAAAAGCCGATGTGATTGGCATCGGGCGTCTTCACATTGGTCTGGCTCAGTTGAAAGATCGCTGCGCTCAGCAACGTCCTCGAGTTTCCGGGGTGGTATTTGATGCCGATCTCCGACTGCCTGGCTTGTACCGGTGCCAGAGCCTTGCCGGAAAAATCGCTGCCCAGCAACGGATCAAAAGACGTCGAATAGCTCAGATATGGCGCGATGCCTGCGTCGAACTGATAGCTCAAGCCTGCGCGGCCCGTCCACTTGCCGTCCTCCATCCTGGTATGGGTCACGGCTGGCGAGTAGTTATGCGTCCAGTCGTTCGTCCTGGATTGATCGCGTCGGGCGCCCAGCGTCAAACGCCACCGGTCATGGGAAATCTGATCCTGGACGTAGATGCCGATCCGATCGAATTCCTGCCTCACGTTCCACGGCGCAGCACGGCTGGCAGTGAAGTCCGGTATTGCATCGAGTCGATAGTTCGACCCATATGGATCGAAATAATAGGAACCGCCGCTGTATAGCGCGTTCCTTATCGTTCCCGTCTGGTAGTCGATTCCAACGAGGAGCTCATGTCTGCTCTTTCCCAGTCTGAACTCGCCATGAATATGGTTGTCCATGGAGAAAGTATCGGAACTGGAAGGTGCCAGGTAGTAGGTTCCCCTGAGCTGCATCACTCCGCCGACGTCCCGATAGCCTTCGACACTGGCTCTTTTCACATCGCTGTTGATGTGCATATAGCGAATGCCGCTCTTTAACCGCCAACCGTTCGAGAATTCTTGCTCGAATATCGAACTGATCGAGTCTTGCCTTCGCGAGGAGTCATCGAACCCCATGTCCATGTAGTTTCGCTTGCGGCTCACTTGCGAATAGGCAGTGTCATTCAGGCCGAGTGCTACGGCCGGCAGCGTACTGTAGTTGGGCACGCGTGGTTCGTTGGAGTGGGTCACCAGCAATGTCCACGAAGTATCGGCGTTGGGCCGCCAGGTCATCGAAGGTGCCACGTAGACTCGCTTATGACGAACGTCTTCGATCTGCCCGTTCGTGTCCAGCGCAGTGGCCGTGAGCCGATAGGACAAGGTCTTTTCCTCATTCAAGGGGCCTGTGCTATCGAAGCCAACGAACTTCCGCCCGAAGTTCCCGATCTGGATGTTCAGCTCATGAGAAGCAATGTCCTCCGGTCTCCGGCTCACCTGATTGATGATGCCTCCGCCCGTGCTTTGACCATAGAGAGACGATGAGGGACCGCGAAGCACTTCTATACGCTCCAGCGTGAACGGATCGATCTGCGGCCCCCATGTGCCGGTATTGCCGTTGATTCTCAGACCATCCAGGTAATAGTCCGCATCGACGCCGCGAATCCTCGTGATGTCCAGAGCCGCTCCGAAACCTCCGTACTTTTCGCTCGTGGCACCGGCGGTGTAGCGCAATGCCTGGCTGGTACTGGTGGTTTGCTGGACGTCCATTTGCTGGCGTGTGACCACCGATACCGACTGCGGCGTCTCCAGAATCGACGTCCGGGTCTTCGTCCCGACCCTCGACTCCTCGGCCACATAGCCTCGAATCGGTCCTTGTTCTCCTGGCCGCCCGGCCGTAACGACAACCTCGGGGAGCCCGGCCGCCTCGTTAGCTGGTGAACCTTCGGTCTTCGTCGACGGTACATCCTGAGCACGAGCGGTAGCGGCGCCCATCGAAGCCAGGAGAAGCGCAACGCCAGCGTAGTGGCATGCGGTGGCGACGGGCATGGGCAGGGCCCGCCCTCGCCCGAACGGAAGCGATGGTTTCACGATTTGACCAAGGTGATGAGGGGTGAAGAAGCTTGGCCAATCAGTTCATCGACCGACCGACGGTCAGTCTAAATGAGGATGAGAATCTATGTCAACGGCAAGCGGATCGCACCGGCCCGTTTGTGAGCCGTGAGCACATATCCATTCATCAGCGCCGGCGGATGGAAACCGCGAATTCCAGGATCCCCGCGGCCCCGCCCAGGTTGACGAACAGTGTTGAGAATCACTACCATCTCTACTGATCAATTGATCAGTGAACAAATCATCCGATCAACCGGCGATGCAAAACCGGCGCGAGCCCGGAGCGACGTGCTCTCGCGGCGTCCGTCGGCGGGCCGTCGCTCGCATCGTCCGAAGGGGAACCATGCGCACACCAGACCATCGAGGGCGCCGTCACGCGTTCCGGCCGCGGCTTTCACGGATCGCCGGCGCGTTGACGACGCTCGCCGTCGCGGCGCCTGCGGCGTGGGCGCAAGGCCCGGCCGCGCAACCGGATCCTTCGCCGCAGCCCGCCGCCGAGCTTCCCGCGGTCACGGTGACGGCCCGCAAGCGCGAGGAGTCCGCGCAGTCCGTCCCGATCAGCATGAGCGTGCTCGACGGCCAGGCAGCGGCGACGGCTTCGGCGCCGTCGGACAGCAATGCGGGTCTGGCGCGCTCGGCGCCCAACGTTTCGTTCGCCGACAGCGGCGGCCAGTTCGGCAACCTGTTCGTGATCCGCGGCGTCGGCTCGTTCGCGCCGCTGTCGTCGGACGACACGTCGGCCGTCATCTACCTGAACGAGGTGCCGCGCTCGGTCTACGGCACGCCGCCGGCCTTGCTGGACATCGATCGCGTGGAGGTGATGCGCGGCCCGCAGGGCACGCTGTTCGGCCGCAATACGCAGGCCGGCGCGATCAACGTCATTCCCAATCTGCCCCGATTCGGGCGCGAGTTCTCGGCGACCGCCGAGGTCGGCACGCACGGCCACCGGCTCGGTGAACTGGTCGCGAACACGCCGCTGTCGGACAGGCTGGCCGCGCGCCTGGCCGTACGCTATTCGAACCTCGACGGCACCGTGCCCAACATCGCGGCCGGCGGCAACGACGGCCGCGTGCAGGTCGGCGCGATCCGCGGATCGCTGCTGTGGGCGCCGGCAGACCGCACCACCGTCACCGTCACGGGCTTCTACGACCGGCGCGAATCGGACGCACCGCGCTTCATCTGGCTGCAGAACCCGCGATTCCCGCAAAGCGCGGTCGACCCGGCCGGCGACATCCGCTGGCGCGACGCGGGCGCCAGCCTGAAGATCGAGCACGAGTTCGAGCGCGTGCGGCTCACCTCGCTGACCAGCTACCAGGACGACCGCTCCTTCCAGCCCTTCGATCTGACCGACGGGCTGATCTACGCGGCGATGACGCGCCGGCCGCAAGCCCTGTTCGACATGCCGTATGCGGACTACGTCAGCATCCGTTTCCGCGAGAAGACGTTCCAGCAGGAGTTGCGGCTCTCATCGCTGGAAGGCGGCGCATTCAACTGGACGGCGGGCATCAACTACTTCCGCTCGCGCTTCACCAACGACACGCAGGCCGTCGCTTCGCCGGCCGCGTTCAACTTCCAGACGCAGAACGGCGCGCAGGACAACCGCATCGCCACCGACAGCATCGCCGCCTTCGGCGAAGGCACGCTGGCGTTGACGAGCGCGCTCAAGGCCACGCTGGGCCTGCGCTACACGCACGAAAGCAAGGATGCGGACTACCTGTTCACCGGCAACGGCAACCCCGCCACCGTGCCTTACTCCAGTCACGACCTGAGCCTGTCCGACCACTTCGTGACCGGTCGCGCCGGACTGTCCTACGATTGGTCGCCCGATGCCATGATCTACGCGACCGTCTCTCGCGGCGCCGTCAGCGCCGGCTATCCGGTAGTCCAGGTCAACGGCGTCTACGGCAAGGCCGAGCCGCCTTACCCCACCTCGACGAGCTGGACTTATGAAGCCGGCTTCAAGACGACGTGGCTGGACAGGCGGCTGGCGCTGAACGGCGCGGTGTTCTACAACGACGTGAAGAACGGGCACCTGATCGTCTTCGATCCGTCGCAACTGTTCTTCGGTTCCGCGTCGCTCGACTACCGGAGCAAGGGGGCGGAACTCGAAGCCGTCGCCCGACTGGGTCGCGATCTGAAGCTGAGCGCGGGCGTCGGCTACACACATGCCGAGCTCGTCGATGTTCCGTCCGGCAGTTCGACCGGCGCGGCATCGGGCAACCGGGTGCCGAACATGCCGAAACTCGGCGCCTCGCTGGGTCTGCACTACGACGCGCCGATGAGCATCGGCAGCGCCGAAGGACGCGCGAAAGCCGCGCTGAACTGGCAATACGTGGGCAAGCGCGCGGCGGACGTGAAAGAGAGCTTCGAGCTGCCCGGTTATGGCGTCGTCAATGCCCGGCTCGGATGGCAACGCGGCAACTGGGAGATCTACGGCTTCGCGTGGAACCTGTTCGACAAGCGCTACCTGGTAGCCGGCCAGGCTTGGGGGCCCGGCGTCGGTTCGGTGCGCGTCGGCCAGCCGCGCATCGTCGGAATCGGCGCGACGATGCGGTTCTGACGGGCGGGTCGACGCATGCGCGAAGCGGACCAGGCGATGGACGCAGGCGAAACCGGCACTCGCGAACGCCCCGGCCTCGTGCTGCTCGCCGTGGCCCTGGCCTATGTGTCGCTGGGCGCCATTCTCGGCTTCGTGCAGGGCGGCGTGGCGCCCGTGCTGCGCACCCAGGGCATGGACCTGTCGGCGATGCGCTGGGTCTATGCGCTCTACCTGCCGTTCGGCATCGCGTTCTTATGGGCGCCGGTCGTCGATTCATGGCGCTGGCCGTGGCTGGGACCGCGCACCGGCTGGATCGTCCCGATGCAGGGGGTCGCGGTACTGGCGTTGCTGGCAGCGGCATTCCACGCACCGAAGCCCGGCGCATGGAGCCTCCTGCTGGCGTTGGGCATGGTAGCCACGCTGGCGGCCGCGACCATGGACGTGGCCCTGGACGCGCTGACCGTCGAGATGATTCCCGAAGCCCGGCGTCCGGCCGCCGCCGCGGCCAAGATGGGCGGCATTTCGCTGGGCTCCGTGCTCGGCGGCGGCGCGCTGGTCGCCCTGTATCCGCATCTCGGATGGCCGGGAACGATGAGTGCCATCGCCGTCCTGATCGCGCTGTCCGTCATTCCGGTGCTCGCTCTGATCCGGATCGATCGCGTGTCCGGCGAGCGCTGGTCACGCCGGCGCGCACGCATCGATCGCGTGCTGCGCGACCGCGACATGCGCGCGCGTCTGATCCGGCTGACGCTGCTGGTCTGCACGTTGCTGGCAACGTTCAACTTCAACCGGCTGCTGCTGGTCGATATGGGCGTGTCCTTGCAGCGCATCGGCAGCGTGCTGGGCACGGTCGGCCCGCTGGTCAATGCGCTGGCCTGCGCGCTCGCGCCGTTGCTCGTGCGGCGGATGCCGTTGCGATCGGCCGCCATGCGGATGGCCGTGGCCTGCCTGGTCAGTGCCGGTATCGTGTGGCTGGGTATCGTCCTCGCGAATCCGGCCATGGCGATGGTGGGCAGCGTGCTGACCACGGCGGGCGCATCGGCGCTGTACGTCGTACTGGGCAGCCTGATCCTCGAATGGGCCGGCGGCGAGCAGGCGGCCACCGACTACGCGCTGCTCTACGGACTCGGCCGCTTCCTCGGGACCGCAGCGCTGATGATCCTGCCGGGGTTCATACCGATCGTCGGATGGCCGGTGTTCCAGGCCGGCATCGTGATCGCTTTCTGCGTCGCCGCCTGGTACTTCCTGCGGCTGATCCCCGAGCCGAGGCCGACTCCTGCTGAAATATGATTCGCGTGCCGACCATCTGAGCAGCACGCGAATTCGTCGAAGGCGGCCCGACATGCCGCCTGCCAGGAGAAGCCCCCGTCATGCCCGAACTACGCAAGGTCTACACCACCGTCGATGCGCGCGATCGAATCGTCGAGGCGGCGCTGAGCGTCTTTTCCGATCTCGGTTTCGACGGCGCCACGACCCGGGAGATCGCCAAGGCGGCCGGCGTGTCCTCGGGCTTGATCCACCATCACTTCAAGGACAAGGAAACGCTGTGGAACCTGGTCGGTACCCGCATCACCGAGGAATTCGTCGAGGCCGCCGGCTCGTCGATCGATCCCGTGCTCGTCGGAACGCCGCAGGGGCTCCGGCAGATGCTGGCGGCCTACCTGCGCTACTGGCGCGAGCATCCCCGCGCGCTTCGTTTCCAGCTCTGGCGCGTGCTCGGTGCTCCGCACGAAGAACGCGAAACGCGGTCCCGCTTGTTGAACCAGATGTTCGTCCCGCATTTCAAGGCGGCCCAGGATGCAGGGCTGATTCGCCGGGACGTGCCCGCGGGCCTGTTGATGGTGACCGCGGGAGGATTGATCCAGTTCTTCCTGCACAGCGACATCGAGACCAATGACGCGCTGGCCGTCACCGGCGCGCCGCCGCTCGACGACGACTTCGCGCTGGATTACCTGTGGGGACTGATCGCCGCCGCCGGACCGGGCCCCGAAGCGGCGCCCCGCAAGCGCGGCCCGGCCCGGACGCGCCGGACATAGCGCCGACGACGTTCATGCCGGGCTGATTCGCATGCCTCGCTCGACCGTGCGCCGCCGCGTGCTGCCGGCACCGCCGGCCGTCGGCGCGGCCGTATCGTCGCGGATCGCGCCTTTGCGCTACCGCGCGAAACCCGCCAGCGTGATCTTGCCGATCGCCTTGCCGCTCTCCAGCAGCGCATGGGCGTTGCGAAGGTTTCCGGCGTCGATGGTCCCGGCCGATTGCGTGCGGGTCGTCGTGATCCGTCCCAGATCGGCGAGCTCGGCCACCTTGGTCAGGATCTGCTGCTGCCGGACGATGTCGGCCGTTCCCAGCAACGGGCGCGTGAACATGAACTCCCAATGGATCGACAGGCTCTTGCGCTTGAGCGGAACGATGTCGAGTGCGACGGGATCGTCGATCAACGCGATCCGCCCCTGCGGCGCGATCAGTTCGACGATGTCGGCCAGGTAACCGTCGGTGCCGGTCGTGGAAAAGACGAAAGCCGGCGCTCCCAGTCCCAGGGCCGCCACCTGCGCGGCCAGCGGTCGGCGATGATCGATCACGTGATGGGCCCCCATCCGCTTCACCCAGGCCACGGTCTCCGGCCGCGACGCGGTGGCGATGACGGTCAGGTCGGTCAATGCGCGCGCCAACTGGATCGCCATCGATCCGACGCCGCCCGCGCCGCCGATCACCACGATCGCACGGGCCGCGCCCGCCACCGGATGTTCGACGCAAAGGCGATCGAACAGCGTTTCCCACGCGGTCAACGCGGTCAGCGGCAATGCCGCCGCTTCCTCGTCGCCGAGCGAAGCCGGCGCCAGGGCCGCGATGCGCGCATCGACCGCCTGCAACTCGGCGTAGCAACCGGGCCGGTCGATCGCGCCGGCGTAGAACACGCGGTCTCCCGGCCGGAAACCGGTGACGCGCGCGCCGACCGCGCGCACCCGCCCGACGGCATCCCAGCCGGGGATCCGCCAGGTTCCGGCAGCGGGCCTGGCGGAGGCGCGCACCTTCGCGTCCGCCGGGTTGACGGCGATCGCTCGCACCTCGACCAGCAGATCGTGCTCGCCGGGCTCGGGGTCGGGCAGGTCCAGATCGAGCAGCGCTCGCGGATCCGAAACGGGCAGTGGTTGATCGAAACCGATGGCTTTCATGACGTACTCCGTTCAACGAACAATGCGCGCCATTCTTGCCGTTATCGTCGATCTACGTAAGAACGCACATATTCTGCATATAGTGTCGAAAAATATACCTAGTCCGGGCGACACCGGTCGATGGCGCTCCGCCTGCGCGATCGGTTTCGGGCCGGATCGCCAGCGGTCTCGGGCGGGATCACCATCGGTCTCGGGCCGGCTCACCGATGCGTCGACGGATGCGGGCACGGCTCTCCGGCCCGCAACGGTCGGCGATCGGCGATCGGCGATCGGCGATCGGCGATCGGCGGTCGGCGGTCGGCGGTCGGCGGTCGGCGGTCGGCGGTCGGCGGTCGGCGGTCAGGGTACGGATGTTGCTTGATCCCGGCACCATGAAACCCGGCCTGCGTTTCCTGATCGCGGCGCGCCGCCACGAGATCCAGGAGTTCGACCAGCTCGCGCGCACCAGCGAACTCGTGGGCGTGATCGGCCGCCTCGTGCATGCGTTGCAGAAGGAGCGCGGCCTGTCGAACCTGCTGCTCGGATCGGGGCAGGCGCGCCACGCGGACGAGCGCGAACGGCAGGTCGCCGAGTGCCTGATGATCGAGGCCGAGGCGCGCGCCGCGTTCGAAAGCCTGGACACCGAGCCGCGGCGTGCCGGCAACGGCACGCGGCTGTTCAGCCGCGTCGCCTGGGTATTGCTGGGGCTGGACGCCTTGCCGGCGCTACGCCAGCGCATCGCCGCACGACGGATGTCGGCGCCCGAGGCGACGGCCGCCTTCGTCAAGCTGATCGCCGGCCTGCTGGCCGTGGTGTTCGAGGCGGCCGACGGCGCCGTGGACCCGGAAATCTCCCGCCTGCTGGTGGCCTTGTTCAATTTCATGCAGGGTAAGGAGTTCACCGGCCAGGAACGCGCGATGGGCGCCGCCGCGTTCGCGGCGGGCAGCATCGATGCCGAGCGGCAGCAGCAATGGATGCACCTGATCGAACAACAGGACCGTTGCCTGCAGGTGTTCACCGAGTTCAGCAGCGCGCCGGTGGCCGCGTTATGGCGGCAGGGGCGCCCGGCCGAGCAGTTGGCCGAGCTCGAACGGCTGCGCCGCGTCGCCTGCGCCGCGGCCCCGGGCGCGAACCTGGGCGCCGATCGCAGCACGCTCTGGTTCGAGTGCTGCTCGCGCCTGATCGATGCGATGCGGCCGGTCGAGGAGCGCCTGGTCGCCGATCTGCATGCGCTGTGCGCGCGCAAGATCGCGCAGACCCGGGAGGAGCTCGCGGGCCTGCAGCAACTGTTCGAACGGCTGGATCGCCAGGACGAGACCGGGGACCTGGACGCCCGGGCCTTCTTCGAGCGCTCGTCCGCTCCGTTGCCCGACGAACCGCCGCCGACGGCCGCGCCCTACGGGCGTCGGTTGGAGCGGGCGATCATGGACATCGTGCGCGAGCAGTCGAACCGCCTGCAGGCCATCAGCGCCGAGCTCGATACCGTGCGCACCGCGCTCAACGAGCGCAAGCTGGTCGAACGCGCGAAGGGCCTGCTGATGGCGCACCGCCGGATCAGCGAGGCCGAGGCGCACAAGCTGCTGCGTCAGACGGCCATGAACCAGAACCGGCGGCTGGTCGAAGTGGCCGAATCGGTGCTGACGACGTCCGACCTGCTATCGGTCGCCGATGCACCGCGGCGCACCCCGATTTGATGCGACGCACAACAAACGTGCGGCACCGTATGACCGTCGCGGCGACGACCGTACCGCCGCTCGACGCCGATCGACACCGATTCCCCTTGATTTCGCAGGCGAACAACGGTCAACGGGCGGATGAAAGCCTCATTGGCATGAGGGTTGCTTAGAGATCCGGTACAGACCAAAGACGGTCTTCGGGTCAGCGGCTTCCAACGGCGGGGGTCCGGTACCCGACAGGATAAAGGCGTCCTTGCGCGCGCCGGTCCCGCAGCAGCGGTTCCGGTGCACGACAAGGACGCCTTTTTGTTTTTCGCGGATTCGCCGATGCACGCCTGGAGCCAGCCCATGACCCAAGATCCACCCCCCGCCGCCCCCGGCCGCCGTCGCGTGCTCCGCACCGCCGCCGCCGGCGCCCTGAGCATCGCCCCGGCGTTGCGCGCCGCCGTCTGGGCGCAGGGCTCCGACAAGCCGGAAAAGGCCGAGGTCAAGATCGGCTTCATCCCGCTGACCGACTGCGCCAGCATCGTGATGGCCTCGGTGCTGGGCTTCGACAAGAAGTACGGCGTGACGATCAAGCCGAGCAAGGAAGCGAGCTGGGCGACCGTGCGCGACAAGCTGGTCAACGGCGAGAACGACTTCACCCACATCCTGTACGGCCAGTTGATGGGCCTGCAGGTCGGCATCGGCGGGCCGCGCACCGACGTCGTCAATCTGCTGACGCTGAACCGTAACGGCCAGGGCATCACGCTGTCGAAGAAGCTGGCCGAGACCGGCGCGGGCGACCTTGCGTCGCTGGTCGCGCTGATGAAGCGGCAGCCGCGCGAGTACACGTTCGCCCAGACCTACCCGACCGGTACCCACGCGATGTGGCTGTACTACTGGCTGGCCGCCGGCGGCGTCAACCCGATGCAGGACGTCAAGGTCATCACGGTGCCGCCGCCGCAGATGGTAGCCAACATGCGCGTCGGCAACATGGACGGCTTCTGCGTCGGCGAGCCCTGGAACCAGCGCGCGATCCTCGACGGCGTCGGCGTCACCGCCGAAACCAGCCAGGCGATCTGGAAGGACCACCCCGAGAAGGCGCTGGGCACGACGGCCGCGTTCGCGAAGGCGAACCCCAACACCTGCCGCGCGGTGGCCGCTGCCGTCATCGAGGCCGGCCGCTGGATAGACGCCTCGCTGTCCAACAAGCAGAAGATGGCCGAGACGATCGCCGCGCGCGCCTACGTCAACACCGACTGGGCGGCGATCATCGACCGCATCCTGGGCCGCTACGACAACGGCCTGGGCAAGACCTGGGACGACGCCGACCACATGAAGTTCTACGACGACGGCCAGGTCAACTATCCGTGGCAGTCCGATGCGACCTGGTTCCTGACCCAGCACAAGCGCTGGGGTCTGCTGAAGGAGCATCCCGACTACGCCGCGCTGGCCCGGCAGGTCAACCGCCTCGATCTCTACAAGCTGGCCGCCTCGGCCGCCGGCGCGCCGGTGCCGAACGCCGAGCTGCGCAGCAGCAAGCTGATCGACGGCGTGGTCTGGGACGGCAAAGACCCGGCGAAATACGCCGATGCATTCAAGGTACACGCGTGAGCGCAGGAGCGAACATGACCTCGGCCATCATCCATTCCCCGCCCGACGCTCCCCCGTCGCCGTCGCCCGTGACGACGCCCGCCGCACAGGACGCGCGCGACACCTCTGCGCAAGACACCTCTTCGCGCGCAGCCTCCCGGCTTGCCGCCACCGAGCCCGGCGCCTCCCCCCGCGCCGCCGTCGACTTCGGCGCCGTCGCGCGGCGCACGTTGCCGCCCCTGCTGGGCATCGCGCTGCTGGTGCTGGTGTGGCAGGCCATCGCCGCGCACAGCGACACCGGCTTTCCGACGCCCGGCGAGACCTGGCACCAGGCGCTGGAGGTCTTCGGCGATCCGTGCTATCGCAATGGCCCCAACGACCAGGGCGTCGGCTGGAACGTGCTCAGCTCGCTGCAGCGCGTGGGCCTGGGCTTCGGCCTGGCGGCGCTGGTGGGCATCCCGGCGGGCTTCGCGATCGGCCGCTTCGTGTTCCTGAACCGCATGTTCAGCCCGCTGATCAGCCTGCTGCGTCCGGTCTCGCCGCTGGCCTGGCTGCCGATCGGCCTGCTGATCTTCAAGGGTGCCAACCCGGCGGCAATCTGGACCATCTTCATCTGCTCGATCTGGCCGATGGTCATCAACACCGCGGTCGGCGTGCAGCGCGTACCGCAGGACTACATGAACGTCGCGCGGGTGCTCGACCTGTCCGAATGGAAGATCGCCACGAAGATCCTGCTGCCCGCGGTGCTGCCCTACATGCTGACCGGCGTGCGGCTCGCGGTCAGCACGGCCTGGCTGGTGATCGTCGCCGCCGAGATGCTGACCGGTGGCGTGGGCATCGGCTTCTGGGTCTGGGACGAGTGGAACAACCTCAACGTCAAGAACATCATCATCGCGATCTTCGTCATCGGCATCGTCGGGCTGGTGCTCGAGTGGGTGCTGGTCAGGCTGGCGAGCACGTTCACCTTCGAGGACGTCAAGTCATGAACGAACGCTTCATCCAGATCCAGGGCGTCGAGCAGGCATTCAAGACGCCGAACGGACGCTTCGTCGCGTTGCGCGACATCGACCTCGACGTCGCGCAGGGCGAGTTCGTCTCGCTGATCGGCCACTCCGGCTGCGGCAAGAGCACGCTGCTGAACCTGATCGCCGGCCTGACGCGGCCGACTCAGGGCGTGCTGCTGTGCGCCAACCGCGAGATCGCCGGCCCCGGCCCCGACCGCGCGGTGGTGTTCCAGAACCACTCGCTGCTGCCGTGGCTGACCTGCTTCGAGAACGTGTACCTGGGCGTCGAGCGCGTGTTCGGTCGCGGCGAGGGCAAGGCGCGGCTCAGGCAGCGCACCGAAGAGGCGCTGGCACTGGTCGGCCTGGGCCACGCGGCGCACAAGCGCCCGGGCGAGATCTCCGGCGGCATGAAGCAGCGCGTGGGCATCGCACGCGCGCTGGCGATGCAACCGCAGGTGCTGCTGATGGACGAACCCTTCGGCGCGCTGGACGCGCTGACGCGCGCCAGGCTGCAGGACGAACTGCTCGCGATCGTGCAGCAGACCCGCAGCACGGTCGTGATGGTCACGCACGACGTCGACGAAGCGGTGCTGCTGTCGGACAAGATCGTGATGATGACCAACGGCCCGGCGGCGACGATCGGCGAGGTGCTGTCCGTACGGCTGCCGCGCCCGCGCCATCGCGTCGAACTGGCCGAGGACCGACACTACGTGCAGTACCGCAAGGCGGTGATCGACTTCCTGTACACGCGCCAGCGCCACGTCGAGAAGGCGGCCTGAACATGACGCGAAACACCTTCATCCGCGTCGTCGAGTACTGGCTGCCGTCGGACGACGGCAGTCTGCTGGAGTTCGGCGGCGGCTGCTTCGGCGGCGCGACGCGCTTCGCCGCGGCCACGCGCAAGCTGTGCTTCGGCAAGGGCGAAGGCCTGCCCGGGCAGGTCTGGGAGAGCGGTCTGCCCATCGTGCTGAAGGACCTCGAGCACTCGTACTTTCGCCGCGGCGCGGCCGCGCGCGCCGACGGGCTGACCTGCGGTATCGCGATGCCGGTCTTCGACGGCGATGCGCTGGCCGCGGTGGTGATCCTGTTCTGCGGCGACGACGCCGAGCACGCGGGCGCGATCGAGCTGTGGCGCTGTCCGCCCGGCAGCGTGGACATGCAGTTGGTCGACGGCTACTACGGCACGACCGGCGACACCTTCGAGTTCATCTCGCGCGCGACCGCGTTTCGCCGCGGCACCGGGTTGCCGGGCCTGGCCTGGGAGCGCAACGCCCCGGTCTTCCTGCCCGACCTGGGCAAGGGTTCGGGCTTCCTGCGCGCCGACAGCGCGGTCAAGGTCGGAATCAACCGCGGTTTCGCGCTGCCGTGCTCGACGCTGGACGGCAGCACCTGCGTGATCGCTTTCCTGTCGGCGCTGGCGACACCGATCGCGCGCACGGTCGAGATCTGGGAGGCCCCGGGAGGACAGCGGCGCTTCGGCTTCTCGGAGACCGATGGCGTGCTCGACGCACCGGCCGTCGCCGAACCGGGCTCGCCGGCAGCGCAGGCGCTGGCCAGCGGCCGGCCGGCGGCGCGGGACGCGACGATCGCGATCCCGGTGGCGCCGCAGGGCCGCCTGCGCTCGGTATTGACACTGGACTTCGACCAATGATGAACAAGATGAAACTCGTCGTCGTCGGTAACGGCATGGCCGGCATGCGTGCGGTCGAGGAACTGCTGCAGCTCGCGCCCGATCTGTACGACATCACGGTCTTCGGCGCCGAGCCGCACCCGAACTACAACCGCATCCTGCTGTCGCCGGTGCTCGCCGGCGAGCAGACCCTCGAGCAGATCGTGCTGAACCCGATGGCCTGGTACGACGAACACGGCATCACGCTGCACGTCGGCAGCAAGGTGACCGAGGTCGACCGCGTGCGCCGCGTCGTGCGTGCGTCGGGGCCCGACGGCGGCGTCATCGAGGCCGGATACGACCGCCTGCTGCTGGCCACCGGCTCCGTCCCCTTCATGCTGCCGGTGCCCGGGCGCGAGCTGGCGGGCGTGATCGCTTACCGCGACATCGCCGACACGCAGGCGATGATCGAGGCGGCGAAGACTTACCGGCACGCGGTCGTCATCGGCGGTGGCCTGCTCGGCCTGGAGGCGGCCAACGGGCTGGCGCTGCGCGGCATGGACGTGACCGTCGTGCACGTGAACGACTGGCTGATGGAGCGCCAGCTCGACCCGGTCGCCGGCGAGCTGCTGCGCCGGTCGCTGGAATCGCGCGGACTGAAGTTCGAGCTGCAGGCGCACACGCAGGCGTTGCTGGGCGGCAACGAGAACGGCGGGGACGGCGAGAGCGGCGAGAGCGGCGAGAGCGGCGGGAACGGCGGGAACGGCGGGAACGGCGGGAACGGCGGGAACGGCGGGAATGGTAATGACGGTACGGACGGTAAGGACGGCCCCCGCGGACGGGTCCGCGCGATCCGCTTCCGGGACGGTCGCGAGCTGCCCGCCGACCTGGTGGTGATGGCGGTCGGCATCCGCCCGAACATCGAGCTCGCGCAGACGATGCGGCTGCATTGCGAGCGCGGCATCGTCGTCAACGACACGCTGCAGACCGTGACCGACGCCCGCGTCTACGCGGTCGGCGAGTGCGCGCAGCACCGCGGCATCGCCTACGGCCTGGTCGCGCCGTTGTTCGAGCAGGGCAAGGTCGCGGCCAACCACCTGGCGCAGTTCGGCATCGGACGCTATCAGGGCTCGGTCACGTCGACCAAGCTGAAGGTCACCGGCATCGACCTGTTCTCGGCCGGCGACTTCATCGGCGCCGACGGCAGCGAGGAAATCGTGCTCAGCGATCCGGTCGGCGGCGTCTACAAGAAGCTGGTGATCCGCGACGACCGGCTGGTCGGCGCCTGCCTGTACGGCAACACCGTCGACGGTAGCTGGTACTTCAAGCTGCTGCGCGAGGGCCGCAGCGTCGCCGACATCCGCGACAAGCTGCTGTTCGGCGAATCGAACATCGGCGACGTCGGCCACGAAGGCCACAGCAAGGCCGCCGCGATGCCCGACGCCGCCGAGGTCTGCGGCTGCAACGGCGTGACCAAGGGCACGATCTGCAAGGCGATCCGCGACAAGGGCCTGTTCACGATCGAGGAGGTGCGCAAGCACACGAAGGCCAGCGCGAGCTGCGGCTCGTGCACCGGCCTGGTCGAACAGTTGCTGATGTTCACCGCGGGCGGCGACTACTCGGCCACGCCCAAGCTCAAGGCCGTGTGCGGCTGCACCGACGCCAGCCATCAGGACGTGCGCGACGCGATCCGCGAGCACAGGCTGCTGACGCACGCCGACGTGTACGGCCACCTCGGCTGGCGCACGCCCGACGGCTGCGCGAGCTGCCGCCCGGCGATCAACTATTACCTGATCAGCACCTGGCCCAAGGAGGCCAAGGACGACCCGCAGAGCCGCTTCATCAACGAGCGCAGCCACGCCAACATCCAGAAGGACGGCACCTACTCGGTCGTGCCGCGCATGTGGGGCGGCACGACCACGCCGGCCGCGCTGCGACGCATCGCCGAGGTCGCCGAGAAGTACAAGGTGCCCACCGTCAAGGTGACCGGCGGCCAGCGCATCGACCTGCTGGGCGTGCGCAAGGAGGACCTGCAGGCCGTCTGGACCGAGCTGGACATGCCCAGCGGCTTCGCGTACGGCAAGTCCACGCGCACCGTGAAGACCTGCGTCGGCAGCGAGTGGTGCCGCTTCGGCACGCAGGACAGCACCGGGCTGGGCATCGCGCTGGAAAAGGCGCTATGGGCGATGTACTCGCCGCACAAGGTCAAGCTGGCGGTCAGCGGCTGCCCGCGCAACTGCGCGGAGGCCGGCATCAAGGACGTCGGCGTGATCGGCGTCGATTCGGGCTGGGAGATCTACATCGGCGGCAACGGCGGCATCAAGACCGAGGTCGCGCAGTTCCTGGCCAAGGTGAAGACGGCCGAAGAAGTGCTCGAGTACGCCGGCGCGTTCCTGGAGCTGTACCGCAGCGAGGGCTGGTACCTGGAGCGCACCGTGCACTACATCGCCCGCGTCGGACTGGACCACGTGAAGAAGCGCGTCGTCGACGACGCCGCGGGGCGCCGCGCGCTGTGGCAGCGGCTGCAGCACGCGCTGGAAGGCATTCCCGACCCGTGGCTGGCCTCGACGCAGGCGCAGGTCGATCTTCGGCAGTTCGCGCCGCTGCCCGTTTCCTGAAGGAGCCGAACATGGTGATGGTCGACTGGACCCCGATCTGCCGCCTCGACGACATCCCCCGGCTCGGCGCGCGCCGCGTGGCGCGTGCCAGCGGGCTGGACGTCGCGGTGTTCCGTACCGCCGCCGACGAGGTCTTCGCGCTGCTCGACCGATGTCCGCACAAGGGCGGCCCGCTGTCGCAGGGCATCGTCTTCGGCGCCCAGGTCGCGTGCCCGCTGCACAACTGGACGATCGCGCTTCGCGACGGCCAGGCCGCGGCGCCCGACGAGGGCTGCACGCCCCGCTTCGCGGTCAAGGTCGAAGACGGCGTCGTGCACCTGGATGCGGGCGAACTCGCCGCGCACGCCACCGAGCTGCAGCGCCCCGCCGCCGGTCCGTGCGCGTCCCGGAAGGCGTGAGCCCGGCCATGGCGGATACCCTCGGTCGATGGCCCGGCGGCGCGATGAGCCGGCCGGGCAGTTGCACGCTGGTCGGCGCCGGCCCCGGCGACCCGGAACTGTTGACGCTCAAGGCGGTGAAAGCGATCGCCGCGGCCACCGTGCTGTTGGTGGACGATCTGGTCGACGAGGGCGTGCTCGTGCACGCCCGGCCCGGCGCGCGCATCGTGCGCGTGGGCAAGCGCGGCGGCTGCCGCAGCACGCCGCAGGCCTTCATCGAGGCGCTGATGATCGCTGCCGTGCGCGACGGCGAACACGTGGTGCGGCTCAAGGGCGGTGATCCGTTCGTGTTCGGCCGCGGCGGCGAAGAAGTGGAGCGCCTGCGGGCCGCCGGCATCGCCTGCACGGTGATCAGCGGCGTCACCGCCGCGCTGGCCGCCGGCGCCTCGCTGGGCGTGCCGCTGACGCACCGCGACCATGCGCAGGGCGTGATGCTGGTCACCGGCCACGCGCGGGCCGGCAGCGGCACGGCGCACGACCCGATCGATTGGCGCCTGCTGGCCGCCACCGCGCGCGACGCGCGGCTCACGCTGGTCATCTACATGGGCGTGGCCGGCGCGGCGCACATCCGGCAGCAGTTGCTGGCCGGCGGACTGCCGCCCGGCACGCCGGCCGCGGTGGTGCAGAACGCCAGCCTGCCGCGGCAGCGGCAACTGCTGAGCACGCTGGACCGTCTGGCCGACGACCTGGCCGCATCGACATTGGGCAGCCCGGCCGTGCTCGTGCTGGGCGAGGTGCTGCAAGGCCTGGCGGCCGTGGACGCGCAGGCCCGACGCTTCGGGAGCTGAGGGCGAAAAGCTCATCGGTGATGACCGCTGCGCGGGCGGCTCCGCATATAGTGTGGAAAAGCCACCGGGTAACGACATGGGCCGTGTCCGCCACGAAACCTTCACCTGCGCCGTCGGCTGCTCGGTCGAGGCCACCCTCGACCTGATCGGCGGCAAATGGAAAGGCGTGATCCTCTACCGACTGCTCACCGAGCGGGTGTTGCGTTTCAACGAACTGCGCCGCCTGTTGCCGAACATCACGCAGCGCATGCTGACCAACCAGCTTCGGGAACTCGAGGGTGACGGACTGATCTCCCGCAAGGTCTATCCGGAGGTTCCGCCGAAGGTCGAGTACCGGCTGACGCCCTACGGCCAGACGCTGAAGCCGGTGATCGTGGCGTTGAAGAAGTGGGGAGATGCCCACGTCGAGGATCGGACCGCGCGGGCGAACGCGGCGCCGTGAGGCTCGCCGCCCGTGTCCGTCCCGCCCCGTCTGCGTCAATAGACATCGCGGACGTAGCGCTTTTCCTTCGACAACCGGGCCACGTAGTCGGCCGCGGCCTCGGCGCTCAGGCCGCCATGCCGCTGCACCACCTGCCTGAGCGCGGCATCGACGTCCCTGGCCATGCGGCCGGCGTCGCCGCAGACGTAGAAGTGGGCGCCGTCCTGTAGCCAGGCCCACAACTGCGCGCCCTGTTCACGCATGCGATCCTGGACGTAGATCTTTTCGTCCTGGTCGCGGGAAAAAGCGAGGCTTAGCCGGGTGAGCAAGCCGTCAGCGTGCATGCCTTCGATTTCGTCGCGGTAATAGAAATCGGTGGCCGCATGCTGCTCGCCGAAGAACAGCCAGTTGCGGCCGGTGTCGCCGCGCGCGCGCCGCTCGTGCAGGAAGCCCCGAAACGGCGCGACGCCGGTGCCGGGTCCCACCATGATCATCGGCGTGTCCTTGTCCGCGGGGGGGCGGAAGTGCGCCGACCTCTGGACGAAGATGGGCACGTCGATCTCGCCTGCCCGATCGGCCAGGAAAGTCGAACACACGCCGCGCCGGGGCTTGCCGTCGTGAGCGTAGCGCACGGCGGCGACGGTCAGATGCACTTCGCCGATCTGCGCGTTGGGACTGGAGGAAATCGAGTACAGCCGCGGTTGCAGCCGCTTCAGGGTCATCACCCATTCCTGGGCCGTGACCTGGATGGGGAACTCCTCGAGCAGATCGACGATCTGGCGGCCCCACGACCACCGATGCAGATCCTGCGCGCGCGCGGGCCGTAGCAGATCGGCCAGAACCGGACTGCCGGAGCGCTCGCGGATGAAGTCGAGCACGTCGGTCGTGATCTTCGAGATGTCCTGATGGCGCAGCAGGGCCTCGGCGATCGGCATGTCGCCCGCCCCCTTGATCGAGACCGGTGCGGAGGCCGGCAGCTTCAAGGCCGTCAGCATGTCGGCGACCAGTTCCGGGCAGTTCGTCGGCCATACGCCGAGCGCATCGCCGACCTCGTAGCGCAGGCCGGACTCCCGCAGATCGAAGACGAACTGTCGGGTCTCCTTGCCCGAGCCTTCGGCATTGAGCCTCCGGTTCACCAGCAACCGGGTAAGCAACGGCGTCTGCTTGCTGAAGGCCGGCAAGGCCCCGGCCTGTGCGGCCGCATCGACCGCATCGACCGCATCGGGCGCATCGGGCGCATCGGGCGCGATGGCCTCACCGTCGTTGCCCACGGCCGCCGATTCGGGCTGCCTCTCCGACACTGGTCGGGTGCCGACGCAGGCCGATGCGCTCAGCGCCCGGCAGACGCCATCGAGCCAGACGGCGGCGGTTTCCTCGTCGTCCGGCTCGCAGTCGGCCCGCGGCACCAGGCGGCGCGCGCCCAGGGCTTCCAGGCGTGCATCGAGCTTGCGACCGAAGCCGCAGAACTGGTCGTAGTTGGAATCGCCGAACGCCAGCACCGAGAAGCTGACGTTCTCGAGCCGCCCCGCCGCTTCGCCTTGCAGCGCCTGCCAGAAGGGCGCGCCGTTGTCGGGCGGATCGCCATCGCCGAAGGTGCTGGCGATCAGCAGCAGATGCGCATCGGGCCCGATGTCATCGAGCTCGCAGCCATCCATGCCGGCCAGCGTGACCCGACGGCCTTCGTGCTCGAGGCGTTCGGCGCATCGGGCCGCGAAGCCTTCCGCGTTGCCGGTCTGCGACGCCCACAACACGGTCACCGCGGCGGACTCGGCCGTAGTCGCCGCCGCCGGCAGCGGCGCCGCCGGTGAGCGCTCGTCGACGCCATCGGCGACGTCGCCGACGTCGCCGACAGCCGGGGTATCCGACGGAAGCCAGGTGCGCGAAAACAGCCCCGCCAGAATGCCGTCCACCAGGGCCCGTTTGGCCGGCGCTATCGGCGCGGTGGGCGGCAGGGCCGGCACGCCGCCGATCCTTCGAGCTTCATCGCTGTGCAGGCCGGTGAGAAAGCCTTGCAGGTATAGCTGCTCGTGCGGCTCCAGCGTGGGTGCCGGAGCCGCCTCGATGCCCAGCAGCCGGGCCAGCGCGGTGAGTTGCATGACGTGGTGCTCCGTTGCATGGTTGTCCGATGGACTCGCGGCTTCGCCGGACGTTGCGACCGTCGCCGCCACGGTGCGCTGCGGCACGGCCGCCTGTGCCTGTGCCTGTGCCTGTGCCGGCGCGGGCGCGCGCGTTCCGGCATCGAGCGTCGCTGAAGGCTCCGGCGCCAGGCGGCACAGCGCCACGGCGCTGAACTTGAATTCGGGCTGCTGCGACAGCGGGTCGACGGCGTCGCTGGTGACCGCGTTGATCGCGAGGTTCTCGCCGTACACGTCGTTCCAGTGGAACGGCGCGAAGCAGTTGCCCGCGCGCACCCGGTCGGTGACCACGGCCGGCAGCACGGCGCGGCCACGGCGCGAGCGGATCTCGACGCGGTCCTCGCCCCGAATGCCCAATGCCGCCGCGTCCTCCGGGTGGATCTCGACAAAGGGACCGGGATTGAGCTTGAGCAGCGTCGGGATCTTGCCGGTCTTGGTCAGCGTGTGCCACTGGTGCTGCAGGCGACCGGTGTTGAGCACGAAAGGGAATTCGGCATCCGGCAGCTCGGACGGATCGCCGTGCGGTCGCGCGAAGAACACGCCCTTGCCGCTGGGCGTGGCGAAGGCGATCGGCGGCTGCGTGCCATCGTCGCGGACCGTCGGGTTCTGGCTGACGCCATCGTTCAGATAGCGAATCGGATGCCGGTCTTCGCCGTCGCCGGGCGGGCAAGGCCACTGCAACGGCGTTTCGCGCAGGCGCGCGTAGCTGGCGCCGCGCAGGTCGTAGCCGGTCCTGGGGTTCCAGAAGCGCTTGATCTCCTCGAAGACCTCCTCGGCGCTCGCATAGCCGAACGCGTGCGCGTAGCCCATCTCGCAGGCCACGCGGGCGATGATCCGCCAGTCCGGCAGCGCCTGCCCGGGCGGCTCGATCGCCTTCTGCATCAGCGTCAGGTTGCGCTCGGAGTTGATCATCACGCCTTCGGCCTCGGCCCACAGCGCCCCCGGCAACAGCAGATCGGCATAGCGGTTGGTCTCGGTATCGAGGAAGGCGTCCTGAGTAATGACCAGCTCGGCCCTCTGCAGGCCCTCGATCACGGTCCGGCGATTGGCCACCGTGGCGACCGGATTCGTGCAGATGATCCAGCAGGCCTTGATGTCGCCGGCCGCCATGCGCTCGAACATCGCCACCGTGCCGCCCACTGACCGCGTGTGCAGCGTGCCGCGTGGCACGCCCCAGACGTCCTCGACGAAGTGGCGTTCGTCCTCGATCAGCACGGTGCGCTGGCCCGGCAGGCCCGGTCCCATGTAGCCCATCTCGCGCCCGCCCATCGCGTTGGGCTGGCCGGTCAGCGAGAACGGCCCGCTGCCGGGCTTGCAGATCGCACCGGTGGCCAGGTGCAGGTTGCAGATCGCGTTGGTGTTCCAGGTGCCGTGAGTGCTCTGGTTCAGGCCCATCGTCCAGCAGCTCATCCAGGCCTCGGCCTCGCCGATCATCAGCGCGGCCTGCCGAATGTCGGCCTCGGGAATGCCGGTGACGGCGCTGACCTTAGCGGGCGTGTAGTCGGCCAGGAAGTCGGGCATGAGCTCCCAGCCCTCGGTGAACCGCGCGATGAAGTCGGCATCGGTGTGGCCGTTGGCGTGCAGCAGATGCAGCAGGCCGTTGAGCAGCGCGAGGTCCGTGCCCGGCTTGATCTGCATGAACAGATGCGCCTTGTCCGCCGTGGTATTGCGCCGCGGATCGACGACGATCAGCTTGGCGCCGGCCTTGACCCGGTCCATCAGCCGCAGGAAGAGGATCGGATGGCAGTCGGCCATGTTGGCCCCGATCACGAAGAACACGTCGGCGCGGTCGAAGTCCTGGTACGAGCCGGGCGGGCCGTCGGCGCCCAGCGAGAGCTTGTAGCCGCTGCCCGCGCTGGCCATGCACAGCCGCGAGTTCGATTCGATCTGGTTGGTGCCGATGTAGCCCTTGCACAGCTTGTTGGCCAGGTACTGCGCCTCCAGCGACATCTGGCCCGAGACGTAGAACGAGATCGCATCGGGACCGTGTTCGTCGAGGATGGCTGTCAGACGCCGGGCCATCTGGGTGATCGCCTCATCCATCCTGACCTGCACCGGATCGCGCTGCCGATCGGTGCGCAGGAACGCCGATTCCATGCGGCCCGTCCCCGACAAGGCCTGCGCGCTGGTCGCGCCCTTCGTGCATAGCCGACCGAAGTTGCTCGGGTGGGCCTTGATGCCCGCGACCTTGACGACCTTCGCGTCCTCGACTTCCAGAACCATGCCGCAGCCCACGCCGCAATAAGGGCAGACGGTCTTCACCGAAGCCGAGATCGCCGCGCTCATCCTCCCTCCCAGCAGCCGCCATAAAAAAACGTCCGCACCTCTCCTGCCCAGCGCCGCGAAACGCTGAGAAGGCCGTGCGGACGTCATTGCCCTGCCCGGCTCACGCCCGCCGTTGGGCGCAAACCAGGGATCCAGCCGGATCCCGGCATCGACCACGCAAGTCTCGTGCCGACAATCGGGCTCGATGGAAGATGGCGAGGGCGCGTCGGTCACTCCCGCCCGAAGGCCGGCGCTTCCTCGTCACGATACGGGGACCGACGCACCAGAACGCGGCAACCGGACGCGCGCGAACACCGCCTTAGTGCAGGCGTTGCCGGGACGCTGCCGGCAGTGGAGCGCGACAGGCTCGCGATACCCACCCCGGACTTTCAGACGACATGGATCCCGAACCCGGCCTGCCCTGGCACGAGCCCGGGCCGCAGCGTCAGCTCCGGGATCCGATAGTCGCCGGCATTCTGCTTGCGGAACGGGATCGGCGGCGTGGTCCACAGCTCGTCGAGCCGTCGTCCCAGCGCTTCGCTGATCTGCGCGAACGCGGCGGCGTCGATCCGGCTGGTGCGATGGATCACATACGGCGGCAGCACGTCAAAACCCGGATAGAACAGGATGCCGTGCTGGATCGGAAACAGCAGATCGTCGATCGGGCCGTTGATGCCGCGCGGCTCGTAGTGCGATGCCCAGCCGCCGGTCGTCACCATCAGCATCGCGCGCTTGCCGGCCAGCGTGCCTTCACCGTATCGGTCGCCCCAATGCGTGTCCGAATGTTCGCCGACGCCATAAGCGAAGCCGTACGCGTAGACGCGCTCGACCCATCCCTTGAGAATCGCCGGCATCGAGAACCACCATAAGGGGAACTGCAGGATGACGGCATCGGCCCAGCGCAGCTTGTCCTGCTCGCCGGCGATGTCCGGGCTTTGCGTGCCGCGCTCGAACGCGCGCCGCGAGTCCCGCTCCGGATCGAAGCGCGCGCCCGGCGCGTTCGCGGTGTCGTCGTCCGCATCGAGGGCTGCCTTCCAGTTCATCGCGTAGAGGTCGGACACCTGGACCGCATGGCCGTCCTCCTGCAGGCGCCGAACGGCGAAGTCCTTCAGCGATCCGTTCAGCGATCGGGGTTCGGGATGGGCGTAGACGATGAGAACGTTCATGGCGGGAATCTTCCTTCAGTCGGTGGCCGTCGGCCGGCGGCCGTGAATCGGTGATCAAAAATCGGTGATCGAAAGATAGGTGTACCCGAGATATATTGGAAATGAATTTCCGAAATCTCTGGTATTGCCATGGACAATCCCTTGAGGCGCCTCGACCTCAATCTGCTGGTCACGCTCGACGCCTTGCTGACCGAGCACAACGTGACCCGTGCGGCCGAACGCCTGAATCTGTCGCAACCGACGGTCAGCGTGCAGCTCGCCCGGCTGCGCCAGGCCTTCGACGATCCGCTGCTGCTGCCCGGCCCGCGCGGCATGCGGCCCACCGCCCGCGCCGACGACCTGCGCGAACCGCTGCGGCAGGCGCTGGCATCGCTGGCGCAGGCCGTCGCGCCCGGCAGCCCCTTCGACCCCGCGCGCGCCGACCGGACCTGGCACGTCGCGGCCTCCGACTACAGCGCGTCCACGATCCTGTCGCCGGCGCTGGCCGGCTTGCGCTCGGCGGCGCCCGGCACGCGGCTGGCGATCCTCGGACTTACCCCGCCGACGCTGGCGCGCCAGGCGGAACGGGGCGACATCGATCTGGCCTTCCACATCAGCGTGGAGGCGCCGCCGGACCTGCGCCGCCGGTCGATGTTCAGCGAGCGCTACGTGCTGGCCGGCCGCGCCGGCCATCCCCGCCTGAAGCGCCGCCCGACGCTCGCGCAGTTCTGCAAGCTCGAGCACGCGATCGTGTCGCCGGTCGGCGGCGGCTTTCACGGCGTGACCGATACCGTGCTGGCCGAGCGCGGCATGTCGCGGCGGGTCGCGTTGTCGGTGCCGCACTTCCTGTTCCTCGGATCGGCGCTGGCGAGCACCGACCTCGTGGCGATGATGCCGTTCCGGCTGGTGCGCGGCAATCCGGCGCTGACGGCTGTCGAACCGCCGGTCGAGGTACCGGGCTTCGAGATGCTGATGCTCTGGCACGAGCGGATGCACCGCGATCCGGCGCATCGATGGCTGCGCGAGCACATCCTGGCGGCGTGCGCGGCCTGAGCCCGGTGCCCGGCGTTGCCCGCGATCGGAGGCCACATGACGTCCCCTTCTTCGCTCGCGAACGCGGACATGCGGGCGCCCCGCCCGATCGCGTCGTCGCTCGCCGAGTCGCTGGTCGCGATCTGGCCTGCTTGCGTGGTAACGGGAATCGAAGCACCGTGACGCCGCGATTTCTCCGACCCCATATACCGGCGGTGCTCACAGACAATGACACAGTGATGAGCCCGTGGCCGAACGGCTCATCATTAGCGCTATGAGTGAGGAAAGCATCTTCGATATCGAGCCCCGTCTCGCAAACGGAACCCTCCATGATGAAGCGATGTGCTAGAGCGGCCTCCTCAATTCTAAGGATGAAAGATCGATTGGGCATGTTGTAGGATCTGAACGGTAAAGCCTATCGAGCGCCATCGGATAAGTCGCATTTCGACCGCGCCGTTCATTCTGGCCTGGAGGCGAATTCTCTATGATTGAGTTCGATGATGGCCCTTCCCAGACATTCGCCGGTCAGTTCGCCGCAGTGCCGGACTATGGCGCCCTGAAATCCTACTTCTGGTACGAGTGGGGCCCGATTTTCTACCGAGGGCGTACGGACGGGTCCGCCAAAGTCCTCTGCGTCGCCCAGGATCCTGGAGCAACCGAGCGAATCGCAGGCCGCACGCTGGTCGGCGACGCCGGCCAGCGCGTTCAGGGGTTCCTGAACAAGATCGGACTTGTCCGGTCCTACCTCTGCCTGAACGTCTACTCGTTCGCGATGTTCCCCTCGCAGGCATCCGCGGGCAAACGACTGATAACCGTTCCCGAGCATCTGGCCTGGCGAAACGCCCTGTTCGACATGGCCAAGAGCCCTCAGCTCGAAGCAATCATTGCTTTCGGCGTTCACGCTCAAAAAGCCGTCAAGCTGTGGCCCGGGCGAGACGCCATACCCGTCGTCTCGATTCCGCATCCCAGCAGCCGCGACGAAACGGCGCTACTGAATGCCTGGCGCGACGCCGTCGTGACGCTTCGTGCGATCGTCACTCCCGATCCGGGTGCAGCAGCGGATCTGCCGAACTACGGCGCCGCTTTTTCCGAGGCCGACTACTCGGCCATCCCGCGAGCCGACCTGCCGTATGGCGTCCCCGACTTCCTGGGCGACGACTCGGTCGGGCGATCTGCCGACTCGGCCCAGCGCAGCAGTGTCACGCGCCCCAATCCGGACGATCGGCGCACATTGATCTGGAAAGCACCGAGGACATGACGCGGAACGAACTTGGGCGATAGATCGATTCATGCGCCGCTCACTGACGAAAATGAGGGAGCTTCGTTCCCATGCCGATCATGATCAGTGGCCAAGTCGTACCGCTGGCCAAAATTCCCGGCGTCTCGACCTCCGAGTCCAGTTGTTTTGCGGGCAAGGTCTGGATCGCGGACGACGGCGTCATCACGGCCATCACCAAGCCGGGGCAGGCCGACCCGCAGGGTTTCGCGAACGCTCGCTCGCTGGATCTGGGGACCGCTTTGATCTTCCCTGGTCTGATCGACTTGCACAGCCATCTCGCCTACGCTCCCCTCCCACTCTGGCAGGAGCCTGGCCGAACCGAGCCGTTCAAGCATCACGATAGCTGGCCTGGCAGCCCATCGTACGCCCCGAGGATCACCTGGCCCGCTTATGCGTACATCACGGCTTGCCCCGAGGAGGCGCTGGCTTATGCCGAAATCCGGGCACTGATCGGCGGTACGACCAGCATCCAGGGGTCGCCTCCTCGCAACAGGCCGCTCGACGGCTGGCTGCTCCGGAACGTCGAGGACGAGACGCTCGGCAAGACCATCAAGAGCACGAAGATCCTGGCGTCGACGCTGAAGCTGAACAATGAGACCCTCGGCCGACGGGCGACGCAGATGCGCAACGCCTCGACCTTCATCTATCACTGCGCCGAAGGCCAGGTCGGATCGATCGTCGAGAGCGAATACCAGGCGCTGAAGCTTACCGGCTGCCTGCAGCACAACCTGGTCGCGATCCACACCAACGCGCTGGAGGGGCCCGAATATGGCCAATGGAGCGCAGCCCCGGGTACGGTGGTCTGGTCTCCTTTTTCGAACCTCTGGCTGTACGGCAGCACGACCGACGTCCCCGCCGCGATCGCTCGCGGGATCGCCGTTTGCGTAGGATCGGACTGGGGGCCGTCGGGCACCCGCAACGTGCTGGGCGAACTGAAGGTCGCGCAGATCGTTGCGAAGAAGCGGGAGTGGAATCTATCGCCACTCGACCTGGTCAAGATGGTCACGGCCAACCCGGGCGACGTCCTGACCAGGGCCTGGGGCAAGCCGCTCGGCCGACTTCGGCCCGAGGCACTGGCCGATCTCATGGTCGTCGAAAGCGGCGATGCCGCCGATCCCTTCCAGAGCCTCATCGACGCCACCGAGAAAAGCGTCAGTCTGGTGATGATCGGCGGGAAATCGATCTATGGGCGAGCCGCCCACATGCGAGCACTGGGCGCCCAGCGAATCAGCAAGCTCACGGCCGCGGGCGCGGACCGGGTCCTGTCGATGCATCGGTTGGACTCCCCAACCACGGCCTGGTCGATGGCCGACGTGCTGGCGAGGATGGAAAAAGTCCGCGCGAACCCGAAGAAGGAGATCGACGCGGCCCGGGTGACGGCGTTCGCCGCCATCGCCAGAGGCGATCCGCCCGGACTGCGGCTGGCGCTGGACATGCCGACCGGGAAGGTGCCGGTCGGTGGCTTGCCCAAGGATTTGTCCACCATCGTGGTTCCCCCGATTCAGCCACTTGTCCATGACAAGCCCTTTTTCGATTCGATCCATGGCGGCGGCTTCCATGGCGGCTTGCTCGACGAGCTCGCCGCTTACTACGGATAAGCGCATGGTCCAGACCAGACAATCATCCCGGCTAGCCAGCAGCCAATCGGGCGAGTTGCTCAGCGAGTTGCTCGCCGGGCAGAAGCTCCGATCGCTGCAGCTCGCTTCCTTCGGCGGCCCGGGCCTGCGCGCGGCCGGCGTGTCCGACGCGGAGATCGCCGAGGACTTGCTCGATGGCGGCGAGCGCCTGCAGATCATCGACAACTTCATTGCCGTGCTGGCGGGGCTCTATTGCCATCTCCCGCAAAAACGGGCGGCTTATGCGATCGATCCGATCCAGGCATTGAGACTGCTGCGCCCGCACGCGCCGGCCATGTCGGAAGCGGCGTTTCATCTCGCGATCACGGGCATCATCGGCAGCCTGCGGGACGCGCACACCCGCTATTCGGGTCCTCGATCGATCGCCGGCGCCGTCGCGTCCCTGCCCTTTCTGGTCGAGGCCTACGGCCCGACACACGAACCCAGGTTCCTGGTGTCCAAGGTCTCGCCGGCGCCGGCGATCGAGGATCCCCGATTCAAAGCCGGCGTGTCGCTGGCGTACTGGAACGGGATCCCGTTTGCTCGGGCGGTCGATATCCATGCCGATCGGGAAACCGGCGGACGCTCCGATGCTCGATTGGCGCGAGCGCTGGAGACGCTGACTTTTCGTTCGCTCGAGTACGGTCCGCCCCCCGACGAGCTATGGGTCGATATCGGCTTCACCACACCCGACGAAGAAAAGGGTGAGGTCCGGATCCCCTGGCGGGTGGTCTATCCGAATCAGGCACGAACGGCCAGCAACGCCGGCTCGAGAGCGAGCCGCTATGTCTGCGCCGACCCGGCAGGCCAGCAGATCCGTCGGGCGAAGAAGCTCTTGTTCTCCGGCGCCGCGTGGGAAGCGGAGTTCTCGCCCAGGCCCGTTGCTCGGGCGCCGGGCTGGTTGCCCACGAAATTCCAGGACGTGCTGTCGGCCCGAACGGTCCGAGTGGACGGACTGGGGACCTTTGGCTATCTGCGCGTGTGGAGCTTCGACGTCGACGAGGACGACGATTTCCTGGAGGAAGTGATCCGCCTGCTCGGCCGGCTGCCCGAACGCGGCCTGATCGTCGACCTTCGCGGCAACCCCGGGGGCCTGATCTGGGCTGCCGAGCGAATGCTGCAGTTGCTGACCCCGAACCCGATCACCCCCACCCGGTTCTCCTGGGTGGCCACGCCGATGACGCGCGCGATGGCGGAAAGTCCGTTCAACAGGCTGGAGATCGAAGCCTGGGCCCCCTCCTTGAACGCGGCGATCGCCACCGGGGAAGTCTATGCCCAACCCCTCCCGTTGACGGATCCCCAGTGGTGCAACGACATCGGGCAGGTCTACGGCGGCCCGGTCGTCTGCGTGGTCGACGCGAACACCTATTCGTCGGGCGATCTCTTCTCGGCCGGGTTCGTGGACAACCAGATCGGCACTTTGGTCAGTGTCGGCGAGGCCTCCGGCGCCGGCGGCGCGAACGTCTGGACGAGCAGCGACGTCAGGGACGCGCTCGCCGACACCGACTTCGCCATCCAGGACATGCCCGATGGGGTGTCATACACGATCGCGGTGCGACGCGCGCTCAGGGCCGGCGCTGCCGCGGGCAATCCGATCGAAGACCTCGGCATCACCGGCATTTCCTACTCGATGACGAGGGATGACCTGCTGATCGAGAATCGCGACCTGCTGCGCTTCTGTGCTCAGCAGTTGACCGGCGAGGTTCGCTCGTCGATGAGGGTAAGCATCAAGGACGGCGCGCTAGTGGTCGCGTCCAAAGGACTGGACGGCCTGGACGTCTACGTCGATGACAGGCCGGCGTCGACCCATGCGATCGCAGACGGCGTTCACACGATCAAGATGCCCAAGCGCGGAGACGTCATGCTCGTGGGAAGCGCGAAGGGCACGACCCTGCAACGCCGAAGAATCCGATCGAAAGAAAACCGGCCTCGGTGAGAACATGATGATGACATACGCCCTGCGCGCGAGCCTCGCTGCATTCTTGCTGGTGCTGGCAGGCTGCGGACCTACGAAGAAAGCCGCACCCGATGAAGGGAACCGAACGGCCAAGAGCATCGACCGGGCAGCGTCCCTGCACACCTCGATCACGTCAGTAACTCCCTGGAACGACATCAAGGACAAACTCGCGCCGGGCTTCGAACTGAAAGCACCCGATGCGCTCTCCAAATCGATTCCGACCACGCTGGTACGACTGGACCGAGTCCTCGACATCCTTCGCTTTCAACTCGCCCTAACGGCTCCGATAACGAAAGAGTCATCGACCACGACCCGAACCTCGGAAACCGGCAAAGACGATTCGACCAAGAGCGAATCGAAGACGGAGAAATCGTCTCCCGACCTGCCCGGTGCAACGCCTCCCACCGGCCTCACGGCGACGTCTCCGACGTTTCAGACGCCCCCCGATACCCCCGCCGATGTTCTGCTCCAGTATCAAGCCGCCGCAAGCCTGCTGCGGGATGTCGCGGTCCTCAATACCGAGATCGAGAACGTCTCCAGGCGGACCGGGCAGGAAGCCTTTCTGACCCGGATCCAGGTCAGCGTGATGCCCCTGAGCCGCGGATTGGGGTACGACGTCTACGCCAATCTCACCATGTTCACCTCCGACGGAAGCTTTGACCAGAAGACGGGCGCACGTACGCCGGGCTCGATGCAGCCCATCGCGCCGTTGGTGATTCCCATCCTGTCGACCGACTCCCTGCAGGCCACTCGGCGGGTAAACAGCTCGACGGCAAAGCGCGAGATCGGCCTGGCACTGAACATCCTCAAGGGAATCGGCGCGGCGGGAGCTTCGCTGGGCAACGAAAACGAGAACGAGAACGAAGCCGCCGGAGCAGACCTCGAGTCGGTGGTCACGGTCGGCCGATTGAGCGACAACACCATTCGAATCCGGATGGGCGCTGATCCCATGCCGGGTGGTGGCTACGGGATGGTCCCGAGGACCTTCAACATCTCGGCAGTGGTCTTCGTGCCACGGAAGGCCAAGCAACTGCTATACGTCTCCCGCCTCTCGATGCATCACGTCAAGGACGGATCGGAACTGACCGCGAAGCGGTCGCCAAGCTACGACGAAGGACTGAAAGCCATAGTTCGAGGCAGTCGAACGAACTTTCCTTATATGTCCGAGGAACTGCTGAAGAACCATCTGGACGACTATGCCTTCCACGGCGACTTCGGTGAGTTCGAACGGCATCTTCGACCGTATGCCCGGCCAGGCATCACTGACCTTGAGTTGCGACGGGAGATCATGTACAAGTGGGCCGAGCTCATTGCCTTGAATCGCCAATCGCGCTACGCCAGCAGCCTGGTCGACCTGCCGTGGCCTTCGCCGCTCAGGTGGCCGGCAAGAGATCAACTGGTAGCCTATACGTCGACGGATAAGGGAGTCACCGTTTCCCTGGGCAATGGAGACAACTTGCGAGCGCAAGTCGTCACCGCCACTCTGGCCGTGAAGAAATGCCTGCCGGAGCCACCGGCGCCCAAGCACAAAGGGGCCAAGAAGCACCTAGCCGAGAATCCGGCAAACCCCGATCCGCCGTGCAAGACATCCGGCGATCCGTCCAGATCGATTCAAGCGAGCGATATTCAGGTGGCCAAGGATGGGCGATCGCTGATCGTGACCTTTCCCCCTCTCGATAGGACGACGAGCCTCAAAGACCAGGCCAGATTCCTGCCCCACTCGATCAAGTTGTCCTCGACTCCGAATGCAGTCAACGTATCGAGGTCTCGCGAGTACACGTTCGAAGCCGTCGCCGAAAAAAAGCTCGATCCTGATCCGGACGATTCGAAGGTCTCCGCAATCAAGCCGGACTCGCGCATCATCATTGCAGACAAATCGAGAAAGGGGCGTGTGAGCTTCTACATCCAGGGAGGAGGCAAGGATGGGCTTCGACTCGAAGTCTCCAATGCCACGATCGTTACGATCAACGACGAGGACGGAAAGCAGCTCGCCCGGAAGCAATCCTCATGGGAGGTCAAAGACGGTGGACGGTATTCGATGAGCCTGGAGAATCTATCCGAAAGCGCTGTCGTGCAACTCTCTCTGGCAAGTCAACCGGCGACTGCCAAAAAGGCCACCGCTCTGGCAACAAGTGAGTTGCGTGTGGAGCAACTGAAGTGACGCCGAAAAGTCAGAACAGGATGCCGTGCTGGACCGGAGGCAGCAAGTCGCCGATCGGACCTTGATGCCGCGTGGCTCACCACGCGACGCCCAGCCCCCGGTCGCCACCCCCGGCATTGCACTTGCCGGGCAGCATACCTTCCCCATGCGCGTCGCGGCTTCGAACTACAGCACGTCAACGATCCTGCTGCTGGCGCTGACCGGCCTAGCATCGGTCTCGCGCTGAACAGCAGGGTTCTCGCCGTCACCCCGATCACCCGGTTGACGATCGACCGCCGGCTAAAGCACGACTTCGATCAACCGCGGTCCCTTATGCTTGATCGCGCTGGCGAACTGGCTCGCGAACTCCTCGACGGTCGTCGCACGGCTCGCTTCCATGCCCATGCCGGACGCCAGCTTGACCCAGTCGAGTTCAGGATTGTGCAGGTCTAGCATCGACAAGGCCTTGGGACCCGGATTGCCGACGCCGACGCGCGTGAACTCGATGTTCAGGATCGCGTACGAACGATTGGCGAAGATCACCGTCGTGACGTCGAGCGATTCGCGCACCTGCGTCCACAAGGCCTGCAGCGTGTACATCGCCCCGCCGTCGCCGTGCAGGCAGACGACTTTCCGATTCGGGCACGCGACCGCGGCGCCGGTGGCCAGCGGAATGCCTTGCCCGATCGAGCCGCCGGTCAGCGTCAGATGGTCGTGCGGCGCGATGGAGGCCGCGAACCGGTGCATGCCGCCGCCAGCCGTCGCGCCTTCATCCGAGATGATCGCACCCTCCGGAAGATAGTGCGCGATGATCTGTCCGGCCGTGCGCGGATCGAGCGCCCCGCTGGTCGGCAGATCGGGAATCCGCGATTCGCCGACGCGCGCCGGCGTCCGGGGCGCGCCGAGCGCGTCGGCCAGCGCTTCGAGCGCGGCCGTGCCGTCTTCGTGCTTGTGGGCCAGGTAGAGAATGCTGCAATCCTCGGGCGTGCACCAGGACGGTTTGTCCGGATAGGCGAAGAAACTCACCGGCGGGCTGGCGCCGACCAGGATCAGGTGTTGGACGCCCTTCATGAACTCGACGATCTGCTCGGCGAAATAAGGAATGCGTTCGATCTCGACGCGCCCGGCCCCGCGCTGGCAGCGCGGCGCGAAGGTGTCGCAGGCGATCCGCGCGCCGGTCGCCGCGGCGATGCGGCCGGCGGCATGAAGCCCGCGCTCCTTCAACGCGGCCCCGCGGATCAGGATCATCGTCGTCCCGCCGGCCTTCAACGCGCCGGCGGCCTGCCCGATCGCCTGGTCCGATACCGTCGCGGGGACCGGTTTCGGCAGCGCGGGCGCCGGACGGTCCGCCTCGAGCCACGCGGTGTCGGCGGGCAGGATCAGCGTCGCGATCTGTCCCGGATGCTGGAGCGCGGCCTGGACGGCTCGCGCCCCGTCCGCCGCCACGGTGCGCGCGCTCGTCGACGAATGGACCCAGCCGGAGACCGGACGCGCGAACCCCTGCACGTCGGACGCCAGCGGCGCGTCGTATTGCGCGTGATAAGTGGCGTGATCACCGACGATGTTGACGATCGGCGTCGCCGCGCGGCGCGCGTTGTGCAGGTTCGCGAGCCCGTTCGCCAACCCCGGCCCCAGATGCAGCAGCGTCGCGGCCGGTTTCTCGGCCATGCGGCCATACCCATCGGCCATTCCGGTCACCGCGCCCTCGAACAGGCCCAGGACGGCCCGCATGCCCTCGACCTTGTCCAGCGCCGCGACGAAATGCATCTCCGATGTGCCGGGATTGCCGAAACAGACCTCGACGCCGGAATCGGCGAGCGTTCGCACCAGACTTTCCGCTCCGTTCATCATCATTCCTTGTTTCGAATTGCTGTCGCGGCGCGGCGCGCCGGCGACGTGATGGCCCAATCAGGGTATCGCGGGTTGCGCCGAAGCGGCAACTTCGGCCCGCGCCTATCCGGATCGGCGCCGCAACCGATCGGCGCCGCGTTTCCCGCCTGGCTCACGGCCGCCGCGCAGTGCGGCAACCGCGCGCTCGAAGCCGGTTCACGACGACCGGTTCATGACAGCCGCCTCACGACAGCCCGTTCACGACAGCCGGTTGCGGAACAGCCAAGCGGCCAGCGGCAGCGTGACGGCCGCCAGCGCCAGCATCGGCACGAAGTCGAAGGCGACGTCGCGCAGGCCCGCGCCTTCGAGATAGACGCGGCGCACCAGGTCCACGCCGAAGCGCAGCGGATTGGCGTACGTGGCGATCTGCAGCGCTTCGGGCATGTTGCTCACCGGCGTGAGCAGGCCCGACAGCAGCATCATCGGCATGATCAGCAGGAACGTGTAGAGCATCGCCTGCTGCATCGTCAGCGACAGCGCGGAGATCGACAGCCCCAGCCCCACGGTGGCGCCGGTGAACACGACCAATCCCAGATAGAGCAGCCACGCCGGGCCGCTCATCGGAATCTGGAACCAGAAACGGATGATCAGCAGGATGACGGTCGATTGCACGAGTCCGACCAGCATCGCCGGCAAGGCCTTGCCGACCAGGATCTGCATCGGCGTCAGCGGCGTCACCAGCAACTGGTCGAACGTACCCTGCTCGCGCTCGCGGGCGACCGACAGCGCGGCCAGCAGCAGCGTCTGGATCAGGCTCAGCGCGGCGATCAGCGCCGGCATCAGGTTCCAGCGCGATTGCAGGTTCGGGTTGTACCAGGCGCGCCGTTCGATGTCGATCGCGGGCGCACCGGCCTGCGTCCGGTTGTAGGCGGCAACGATCGCGCCGATCTGCGCGGCCGCCGCCGCGGCGGTCGTCGAATTGCGGCCGTCCAGGATCATCTGCAGCGGCGCCGGCTGGCCGGCGGCCAGGCGCGCATCGAAATCGGCCGGAAACTGCAGGACCAGCAGCACGCCGTCCCGCCCGACGGCGGCGGCGATCTGCCGCGACGCGCTCAGCGTGGCCGCGCGTTCGAACACGCCGGTGCCGTCCACGCGCGCCAGCAGTTCCCGGGACGCCGCCCCCCGGCTCTGGTCGAGCACCGCGTACGGCGCGTGCGTCAGATCGTAGGTCGCGCCGTAGCCGTACAACAGGGCCTGCAGCAGCGCCGGCACGAACAGGATCAGGCGGCTCGAAGGTTCCTTGAGCAGCGCCAGCAGTTCCTTGCGGCAAAGGAAGCCGATCGCCGCCAGTTGATCGAGCAAGGCCGTCATCGCCTCATCCCTCGTGAACGAAGCCGCCGCGCATTCTCAGTCCAGCGTCTTGCGCAGCGTGCGGCTCACCGCGGCGGTCAGCACGATCGCGTACACGGTAAGGATCGCGCCGTCGCGCGCGATCATCGGCCAGTCGTCCCCGGCCAGGAACAGCGTCTTGATCAGCCCCATGAAATGCGTCGCCGGCAGCAACTGGCCGATCACCCGGATCGCCACCGGAACGTTGCGCGGATCGAAGATGAAGCCCGACAGCATCATCGCCGGCAGGAAGCTGGCCAGCAGCGCCACCTGGCTGGCCTGGAACTGGTTACGGGTCTTGCCGGAGATGAACAGCCCCAGCAACAGCGATACCGCCAGGTACAGCAGCGACGCGAACACGATCACCGACAGCGAACCGCGCATCGGCACCCGGAACAGGAACCGGGCCGCGAGCAGGCACAGCGCCAGGTCGACGGCGCCCAGCACCAGGTAAGGGACGAGCTTGGCCAGCACGATCTCCAGCGGCCGCACCGGCGTGACGAACAGGGCCTCCAGCGTGCCGCGCTCCCACTCGCGGGCGATCAGCAGCGAGGTCAGGAACGCGCCGATCAGCGTCATCACCAGGGCGATCAGCCCCGGCACCAGGTACCAGGTGCTGGTCGAGGCCTCGTTGAACCACATCCGCTGCACCAGTTGCACGCCGCCGGAAGCGGGCTTGCCGCCGGCCCGATCGACGCTCTGCTGCGCCCAGGTCGAGATGGCGCCGCCGACATAAGCTTCGACCGCCGACGCGGTGTTGGAATCGACGCCGTTCAGCACCAGTTGCACCTGCGCCTGGCCGGCCGCCAGCCGGCGCGAGAAATCGATCGGCACGCGCACGATCGCGACCACCTCGCCGTCGCGCATGCGCCGCTCGGCCTCCGGCATGCCCGAGACCCGGACCGGCGCCAGGTACGGCGATCCCCGCAGACTCGCCAATGCGTCGCGCGCCGTCGGCGAGCCGTCCTCGAGCACCACGGCGACCGGCGCGTGCTGCACGTCGAACGACAGCCCGTAACCGAACAGCAGGATCAGCACGGCCGGCAGCAGCAGCCCGACCGCCAGGTTGCTGCGATCGCGCAGCAACTGCCGGGTCTCCTTGCGCAGCAACGCCGCGAAGCGGCGAACGAATCCGGTCCGGCTCACGATCCGGCTCCTGCCGCGACGCGCGCGTGGCGGCCTCGTTCGACGATGGCGATGAACGCGTCGTTCATGTCGGCCGCGTCGCCGCCGGCCTGCTCGCGCACCTGCCGCGGCGTGCCCAGCGCCAGCAGCCGTCCGGCATCCTGGATCGCGATGCGATCGCAGTACTCGGCCTCTTCCATGAAGTGCGTGGTGACGATGATCGTCACGCCGCCCTGCGCCAGCGCGGTGATCGTTCGCCAGAACGCGCGCCGGGCCAGCGGATCGATGCCGCTGGTCGGCTCGTCGAGGAACAGGATCTCGGGCTCGTGCAGCAGGCTGGCGGCCATCGCCAGGCGCTGCTTGTAGCCGCCGGGCAGCTCGGCGCCGCGCGCGGCCGGATCGAGTCCGAACTGCTCGACGACGGCGGCCGCGCGGGCTCGCAATGCCGCGCCGCGCAGGCCGTAGGCGCCGCCGAAGAATGCCAGGTTCTCGCGCACCGTCAGATTGCCGTACAGCGCGAACTTCTGCGACACGTAGCCGATGCGCGAGCGCGCCCGGGCCCGTGCGGTGCGCAGGTTCACGCCGGCCACTTCCAGATGGCCGCTGGTGGCCGGCAGCAACCCGCACAGCATGCGGAACGTCGTCGTCTTGCCCGCTCCGTTCGGTCCGAGCAGACCGAAGATCTCGCCGCGGCCGACCTCGAACGAGGTGCTGGCAACCGCGGTGAAATCGCCGAACCGGCGCACCAGGTCGCGCACGACGATCACCGGCGACCCGGCCTCGCCGCCCGCGGTGCCCGGGCGCGCGGCCGGCGGCGCGACATCGCCCGCCTCCTCACCCGCTTCCCGCTCGTGCCGCGGCGGACGGGACAGCGGGGAACGAGACCGTTGCGCGGACGGCGCCCCGGACTGCTGCTCGCGCAGCATCATCATGAACGCGTCCTCGAGCGCTTCCGGACGCGGCCGGCAGCCGATGCCGCCGAGCAGCCGCTCGATCGCGCCGGCCTCGACCCGCGGTTCGCGGATGAAATGCACGGCACCGCCCTGGGGAACCGCATCGATGATCAGTCCGGCGGCGTCGATCAGGCGCGCCTGCAGATCGCGGGCCGGCAGCCCCGCCGGCGGCGACGCGCTGAAGGTCAGCCCGTGGGCGCGCTCGCGCAGCGCGGCCGGCGGGCCCTCGTCCAGCAGCCGGCCGGCGTGCAGCACGAACACCTGCGCGCAGCGCTCGGCCTCGTCCAGGTAGGCGGTGCTGACGACCACGCTCAGGCGCTCGTCGTCGACGAGCTGCTGGACGATCCGCCACAGCTCGCGCCGCGACAATGGATCGACCCCCACGCTGGGCTCGTCGAGCAGCAGCAGCTCGGGCGAACGCACGAGCGTGCAAGCCAGGCCCAGCTTCTGCTTCATGCCGCCGGACAGCTTGCCCGCCGGGCGCGCGGTGAAGCGCGCGAGGTCGGTCATCTCCAGCATCCGCGAGAAGCGCCTGGCGCGCTCGGCCGGCGGCACGCCATGCAGGTCGGCGTACAGGTCCAGGGTCTCCTGCACGCTCAGGTCTTCGTACAGCCCGAAGCGCTGCGGCATGTAGCCGATGCGGTCCTGCACGGCCTGAGGATCCTTCGCGACGTCGACACCCAGCACCCGCAAGCGGCCGGCATCGGGCGCCAGCAGGCCGGCCATCATCCGCAGCAGCGTAGTCTTGCCGGCACCGTCCGGACCGACCAGCGCGGTCAGTTCGCCGGCTCGCACGGTCAGCGTCATGTCATCGACCGCGGACATCGACCCGCCGCCCGGCGCCTCGAACGTCTTGCGCAGCGCTTCGCCGACGACGGTCGCGCGGTGCTCGCTCACGGCGTGGTGTCCCGCGCCAGACGAACGGTCGCCGGCTGCCCCAGGCGCAGCACGTCGTCCGCATCGTCGACCCGTACGCGGACTTCGTAGACGAGGCTGGTGCGCAGTTCTTCGGTCTGCACGGACTTCGGCGTGAACTCGGCGACCGACGAGATCGCGCCGACCCGGCCGGCGATCGGCCGGTCGGGATGGCTGTCGGTGACGACCTGCGCCGCCATGCCGGGCCGGATCCTGCCCAGATCCGCTTCGCCGACATAGACGCGCACCCATTTCGGGTGGGTCAGGGCCAGCGCGAACACCGGCCGCTGCGGCGTCGCCATGTCGCCCGGCTCCAGCAGCCGCGAACGCACGATGGCGTCGTCCGGCGCCCTGAGCTCGCCCAGGCCGATCTGGTGCTCGAGCAGCGCCAGTTGCGCCTGCGAGGCCTTCAGTTGCGCTTCGGCCACCGCGATGTCCTCGGCGCGCGGCCCCAGCTCGGTCAGGCGCAGCGCCTCGCGTCGTTCGTCGCTCTCGGCCCGGGCCGCCTGCAGCGCGCTGCGCGCATGGTCGAGGTCCTGGGCCGGCAGCGCGCGCCCGTCCGAACTGGCGGCGATCGCCTGCAGGCGGCTCAGATCCTGCGCGGCGCGCGCCATGTCGGCCCGGGAAGCAGCCAGACGGCTGCGTGCCTGCGCGATCTCCTGCGGGCGCGAACCATTGCGCAAACGCAGCAGCGTCTGCTGCTGCGCTTCGATCTGGAAGCGGGCCTGCTCGGCCTGCAGGGCCAGCGTGCGCGTGTCGAGCAACGCGAGCACCTGGCCGGCCTTCACGCGCTCGCCTTCTTCGGCGCGCAGTTCGGCGACCCGGCCGTTGCCATCGAAAGCCAGCGATACTTGCCGGATGTCGACGTTGCCGTACAGCGTCAGCGGCGCGGCGGCGCCGTCGTCGCGGCCCTGCCGCCAGAACAGGCCGGCAACGACCAGAACGGCGATCAACCCGGCGGCGATCAGCAGCTTCTTCATGGGTTCGGCCCCCGGGCTCGATGGCTGGAACCTCAGTTCCAGGGTATTCGGATTTTAATTCAAATTAAATTGAATCTATGATCGGCACCGACTCAGGTCCGCCGCTCCCGACGGCAGAAAGAACGAAGCACCGATGACAAAACCCCGCCGCACCCCGCGAATCGACGGTGAACTGACCCGCGCCCGCATCCTCGAGGCCGCCGGAAAATCGTTCGCGGCGGCCGGCTACGCGGAGACCGCCAGCAAGACGATCGCCGCGCAAGCGGGGGTCGACCTTGCATTGATCAACTACCACTTCGGCGGACGCCGCGGCCTGTATCGCGCGGTCCTCAGCGAGGCGCACCGGCGGATCATCAGCCTCGACGACCTGCAGCGAATCGCCGCCAGCGAACGGCCCGCCCGCGAGAAGCTGGCATGGTGCCTCGACAGCCTGGTCGACGCTGCGATCGGCAACGACGGATGGCACGCGCGGATCTTCGCGCGCGAGCTGTTATCGCCGTCTTCGAATCTTCAGGTACTCTACGAACAGGACCTTGAACCGAAATTCGTCGTCATTCGGCGTATCCTGAGCGAGGTTACCGGCATTCCTGAAGACAATCCGGCTCTGTTGCGTTGCATGATCAGCATCGCGGCGCCCTGCCTGATGCTGCTGGTGGCCGGTAACGGGAGTCTGCCGGGCCCTCCGCAGCAGGTGTTGCAGATGCCGCGTAAGGACCTGGTTTCGCACCTGCACCGATTCGCATTCGCCGGTCTGGAAGCGATCGGCCGCGATCATGCCGAAAGGGCTCGGCAGTCGCGGCCCGGGCGCTCCGGAGCGGAAGGGACTTGAACGGTCGACGCGTTGCCGGCGCGGGCAACGCGGCGGCCGGCGCGAAGCGGGGTTGATCACCGGGTGGCTCGCGGACTGGCCGCACGCCTGCGCCACGAGACGCCCCCGTTCGTACGGGCTCCCGCGCCAGCCGTCCGAACGGGTCGCCAAAGCGATGCGCTTCAGCGCACGCTTGCCGAATCACGCGGGATCTCCCGCATTTCGAGACAGACTTCCGCCCCTAGCCGCCATGCCTCACACCCTGTACTACACCCCGCTTTCGGGCAACAGCTTCAAGCCGGCGATGGTGGCCCGGCACCTCGGCCTGACCCTGAACCGCCAGTGCGTCGACGTGCTGGGCGGCGAGAACCGGCAGCCCGCGTTCCTGGCCGTCAATCCGCGCGGCCAGTTGCCGTATCTGGTGACCGAGGACGGACAGGGCCTGGGCGAATCGAACGCGATCGCCTGGTTCCTGGCCGAAGGCTCGCCGCTGATCCCCGCCACGCCGCTGCAGCGGGCGCGCGCGCTGCAATGGATGATCTTCGAGCAGACCGCGCTCGAGCCGTTCATCTCGCCGGCGAGGATCTTCGTGCACCTGTTGCCCGACCAGCGCGACGCCAAGGCGGCGGAGATCGAGCGTTGGCAGGCCGGTCTGCAGCCCGGTCTCGCGCGCCTGGACGCACACCTGCGGGACACGCCGTTCATCGCCGGTGAACGCTGCACGGTGGCCGACATCGCCGTTTTCGGCTACACGCACCTGACGCCCGAGGCCGGAGTGACGTTGACGCCCTACCCCGCCATCGAGGCCTGGATCGATCGCACCCGGGAGGCGCTGGCCGTGCCTTCGCTCGAGACCCTGCTGCCTGGCTGAGCATGGCGGCCCGGACCGCTCCCTCGGCCAGCACGACCGGCGGCCGTCGCGGCACCTCCTGGCTGGCGGCGCTCGACGAGTTGCGCACGCCGGTATGGGTCTTCGACATCGACCACCGGCGCGTGCACTGGGCGAATCCGGCCGCGCTGGCCGTCTGGCGCGCTGCGTCGCTGGACGAGCTTCGCGCGCGCGACATGGGCGCGGACATGTCGGCCACGGTATCGGCGCGGCTCGCGCAATACCAGGCCGACTTCGTCAGCCATGGCGCGCGCTTCAACGAACAATGGACGTTGTACCCGGCCGGCAGACCGGTGTCGCTGCACGTGCATTACAGCGGCTTCGTGCTCGACGACGGACGCATGGCCATGCTCTGCGAAGGCCAGCCGATCGACGCCGAATCGCCCGAATCCCTGCGTTCGGTCGACGCGCTGCTGCACACGCCGATGGTGATCGGCCTGTACGACCTCGAAGGCCGGCCGTTGTACCGCAATCCGGCGGCGCGCGCGTCGGCCCGCGCCCCCGACGAGACGCTGGCCCAACGCTTCGCCGATCCCTGCGCGTTGCAGCGCCTGCTCGATCTGGTCGCCCGCGAAGGCCAGGCCACGTGGACGATGAAGGTCTATACCAGCGACGGCCAGCGCTGGCACGAAGTTTCGGCCCGGCGCCGGCTGGACGCCGCGACCGGCGAAGCAGCGCTGCTGA
The DNA here is from genome assembly GCA_047601745.1 of Burkholderiaceae bacterium. GTDB lineage: Bacteria > Pseudomonadota > Gammaproteobacteria > Burkholderiales > Burkholderiaceae_E > JAKPAM01. Next base: position 4,968,177 of record JASGIS010000001.1, read on the forward strand.
TCAGCGAGGTCGACGTCACGCCGCTCAAGCACAGCGAGGCGCAGGCCCGTTTCCTGTCCGAACACGACGTACTCACCGGCCTGCCGAACCGCGGACGCGCGCAGCGCCATTTCGAGGAACTCGTGCAGCAGGTGCGGGCGATGTCGGCCGCGTCCGTGCAGCCCCCTCAGCAGGCGGCGCTGATCCTGATCGACCTGGACCGGTTCAAGGACATCAACGACACGCTGGGCCACGCGGCCGGCGACGAACTGCTGGTGGAGGTGGCGCGGCGCGCCCGGGCGATCGTGCGCCACAGCGACGTGGTCGCGCGCTTCGGCGGTGACGAGTTCCTGATCCTGCTCAGCGGCCCGGACCTGCGCAACGAGGTCGCCCGGATCCACCCGCGGCTGCGCAGCGCGCTGGCGCAGCCGTTCCAGTTGGCCGGCAGCCGCGTGCAGGTGTCGGCCACGGTCGGCGCCAGCGTGTTCCCCGACGACGGCGAGGACTTCGCGACGCTGCTGCAGCGCGCCGATCTGGCGATGTACCAGGGCAAGGCCGGCGGACGCGACGCGCTGACTTTCTACCAGACCGGCTTGAGCGAGCAGTTGCACGCGCGCACCCGGCTCGAAGAAGAGCTGCGCCGGGCGCTGGCCTGCCACGAGTTCGAGCTGCATTATCAGCCGCGCGTGTGCGGCCCCGGACAACGCGTCGTCGGCGCCGAGGCCCTGGTGCGCTGGCGGCACCCGCAGCGAGGGCTGGTGATGCCGGGCGAGTTCATCCCGATCTGCGAGTCCACGGGCCTGGTCCGCGAGCTCGGACGCGAGGTGTTCGCGATGGCCGCCCGCCAGCAGGCCGCGTGGCTGCACGCCGGCAGGCGGCTGACGGTATCGGTCAACCTGTCGCCGCTCGAGTTCGCGTCGCCGGACCTGCTCGAAGCGCTGAAGAAGACGCTGGACGATACCGGCTGCCCGCCCGAGGTGCTGGAGCTGGAAATCACCGAGTCGATGCTGATCGGCGACGACGAACGCCTGATGCAGACGCTGCACGGCCTGCGCGACCTGGGCCTGTCGATCGCGCTCGACGACTTCGGCACCGGTTATTCGAACCTCGCCTATCTGCAGCGCTTTCCGTTCGACATCGTCAAGATCGACCGCAGCTTCGTTCAGGCCAAGGCCAGCGAACGGCCGCTGACCGAAGCCATCATCGGGTTGTGCCGCGCGATGCGCCTGCGGCCGGTGGCCGAGGGGGTCGAGACCGCCGCGCAGCACCAATGGCTGCGCGGGCTGGCGGTGGACGAGTTCCAGGGTTACCTGTTCTCGCCCCCGCTGCCGCCCGATCGCTTCGAAGCCTTGCTGGCGTCCGGATCGGACGCCGATGCCGCACCTATGCGGGCGCGCTCGCTGACCGCCTGACCAAACCGCCGGGCCGGGTACCGATTGCTGCGGACCGTTCCTGGTCAGCGCGTATGCGCTTCGCTATATTGATCGGCCGCATACCCCCCTTTGGAAAGGCACGACGCCCATGGCCGAGACCCTCGCGATCACCGAAGTCACGCCCGAAGCGCTGCAGCGATTGCTCGATGCCCAGCGCGCCGCTCAGGCCGCCGACCCGATCCCCAGCGCCGCCACCCGCCGCGATCGCATGGACCGGCTGGTCGCCGCGGTGCTCGAACACGCCACCGAACTGGCCAATGCACTGCACCAGGACTTCGGCAGCCGTCCGCCGACGACCTCGATGGAGTTGGACATCCTGTCCGGCCTGGACACGATCGCTGCCACCCGCGAGCACCTCGAGGAGTGGATGGCGCCGACGCAGGTCCCCGCGGCGATGGACGGCGCGATTCCGACCTTCATCCAGAACCGGCCCAAGGGCGTCGTCGGCGTCATCGGCCCGTGGAACTTCCCGGTCCTGCTCGTCTTCGTACCGACCATCGAAGCGCTCGCCGCCGGCAACCGGGTAATGATCAAGTTCTCCGATATGGCGCCGCGCGCCGGCGAGGTGTTCGCTCGTGCGGTGGCGTCGCGCATGCGCCCCGAAGAGGTCGTCGTCGTCAACGGCGGCGTGCAGACCGCCACCGCGTTCTCCGATCTGCGCTTCGATCACATCTTCTTCACCGGCTCGCCCAAGGTGGGGCGGATCGTCGGCGCGGCGGCCGGCAGGAACCTGGTCCCGGTCACGCTCGAACTGGGCGGCAAGAACCCGGCCATCGTCGCGCCCGATGCCGACGTCGCCGATGCCGCCGCCCGGATCGCCGCCGGCCGGCTGATCAACAACGGCCAGGTCTGCCTGTGCCCCGACTACGTGTTCGTACCCGAGTCGGCCAAGGACGTTTTCGTCGACGCTTACCGCAAGGCGGTGCTCTCGCACTTCCCGACCTTCATCGACAATCCCGACGTGGTGTCGATCGTCAACGACGCCAACTTCGCGAGGGTCGCCGGACTGGTCGATGACGCGAAGAAAAAGGGCGCGACCGAAATCGTCATCGTGCCCGAAAAGGAGAAGGACCGCGTGCCCGATCCGGCGTCGCGCCGCCTGCCGCCGACGCTGCTGCTGAACACGCCGTCCGACGCGAAGATCCACGTCGAAGAAATCTTCGGGCCGGTGCTGGTGCTGCACACTTATGCCAACGTCGATGAGGCGATCGACTACGCGGCCGCCGGCGAGCACCCGCTTTCATCGTACTGGTACGGCGCAGAGACCGACGACTTCCAGCGTTTCCTGCTGAAGACGACGTCGGGAGCCGTCTCCCGCAACGACACCGCACTGGCTTACCTGAACCATGCCGCGCCGTTCGGCGGCGTCGGAATGAGCGGATCGGGCGCTTATCACGGCAAGGCCGGATTCGACACCTTCTCTCACCAGCGCCCGGTCGCGCAGAGCGAACTGCCGGTCGTGATCGCCAGCGCCCTGGTGGCGCCGCTCGCGCCCGACCGGGTCGAGAAGGTCGCCGCGGCAGCCGCGGCGGCGGCCGCGGCTGCCGTCGCCAGGCTGGGTTGAGCAGATCAGGGGCGTAGGTTCTTCGGAACCACCGCCCGGAATCCCTCGCGAGCGCGCGTCAGCAGCGGGCGCTGGTCCTGGGCGGCGTAGACCACGCAGGCCGCATGCGAGAAGGCCGGCGCGCCCGGCACCGGAAAGAGCTCGCCGCGCTCGATGAAAGGCGCGACGATGCCGGCCCGAAAATAACCGGAGCCGCCGACCCTAAGGACATAGCTCAGCGCCAGCGGACCCAGCGAGATGCTGACCGGCGGGTGCGACCACTCCGGAAGCGCCGCCTGCAGGTTGAGCTGCATCTCCAGGCCCCAATCGACGTGCACGTAGCGCTCGGGGGTCGCCTGCCCCTCGCGATCGGTGGTCACCATCACCAGCTTCTCCTCGACGAGCAGCTCGCGCACCAGGCCCGGCCGCGGGCTCGGGTTGTACAGCACCGCCAGATCGAGCGAGCCGTCGTCGATCCGGTCGAGCAGGCGCCGAGGCGCCTCGATGTCCGCGCGCAAGGCCACGGTCGGGCATTCGCGCTGCATCCAGATCAGCCAGTCGGCCAGCAGCGGATCCCAGATCGAGGATTCGGCGCCGACGTGCAGCCCCTCCTCGCGCCCGGCCGGCAGCACGACCTGCTGACGCGCCCGCTCCCAGTTCTGGACGAGACTGGTCGCATGGCGAACGAAGCGCTCGCCTTCGACGGTCAGGCGCGCGCCCGCCTTGTTGCGCACGAAGAGCGGCCGCCCCAACTGCTGCTCCAGGCCGCGGATCCGCGCACTGACGGCGGTCTGCGTGATGTGCAGGCGCTCGGCGGCGGCGACGAAGCTGCCGCTCGAAACGATCTCGAGAAAGGTGCGTGCGGTTTCTATGTCCATTTCATATAAGCAAATCTATTTTCATTCATAGCAAATTATTTGCCGTCAAACGGCAGGCTAATTCGTTTGCCTCGATGCAATGCCCACCGCATCATCGCAGTCCTCGATTTTCCACGACTGGAGAACGGGCAGCGGCTTCGTCCGCGATGCCCTTCCAGCGCCTTCTCGATGAATCCTTCCAATCTCCGTGGACCGGCACTCGACGACGCGCAATGGGCGCAGGTCCGAAGCCTGGCCGACTCCCTCGATCCGCAGCAACTTAGTTGGTTGAGCGGTTTTCTCGCCGGCGTCGTCCACGGCCGCCGGCCCGGCACGGTCCCGCTCGGCGCCGGCCCGTCGGCTGCGAGCGCGCAAGCCGCCGTCGACGCGATCGCGGCCGCCTCCGACGACGAGGCCTGGGCCGTCATCCATGCGAGCGAAACCGGCAACAGCGCCGAGATCGCCCGCCAGTTGGGAAGCCGCCTGAGCGCGGCCGGCCGGCCGGTCCGCGTCCTCGACGTCGCCGACGTCAAACCCCGGCAACTGGCGCAATGGCGCACGGTGCTCGTCGTCGCCAGCACGCACGGCGACGGCGATCCGCCGCAGTCGGCGATGGGCTTCTTCGAGTTTCTCGACGGACGCAAGGCGCCGCGGCTGGAAAGGCTGCGTTATGCGGTGCTGGCGCTCGGCGACTCGACTTATCAGCAGTTCTGCGCGACCGGCCGGCGCATCGACGAACGCCTGTCGGCCCTCGGCGGCGAGCGCCTGCTGCCGCGCGTCGATTGCGACGTCGACTATGAGGGACCTGCGGCAGCCTGGATCGCGACGCTGGTCGAAAAGCTGGCCGGCGCCGATGCCCGCACGGGCGGGGACACCGAACGCGGCGCGGTGCGCATCGACGGCACGAGCGTCACCACCCGCGCGGCGGACGTCCACGCCGAGACGGCCGCGAAGGCCGACCGGCAGCACCCGGCGAGCGCACGCGTGCTCGACAACCTGGTATTGACCGGGCGCGGCTCGTCCAAGGAGGTCCGGCACATCGAGCTGTCGATCGATGAGGCGGCGCTGCCTTATCGACCGGGCGACGCGCTCGGGCTGATCGTCCCGAACGATCCGGCGCTGATCGAAGCGCTGCTCGACGCGACGCGCTTATCGGGCGATGCGCGAGTCGAACTCAAGGGCCGGTCGATGCCGCTCGCGCAAGCGCTCGCCACCGAACTGGACATCGTCAACGTGGCGCCGCGTTTCCTCGAATACTGGTCACGGCAGGCCCGCGCGCCGGCCCTCGCGGAACTGGCCGCCCCCGAGCGCGGCGCCGATCGGCACGCGTTCGCGCGGACCCATCATCTGATCGACGTCGTCCGCCGTTTCCCCGCCGCAGAGCTCGATGCCGACAACTGGGCTTCGGCCCTCAGGCCCTTGCAGCCCCGGCTCTATTCGATCGCCTCGAGCGCGGCCGCCGTACCGGGCGAAGTGCACCTGACCGTCGCCGGCGTCCGCTATGAACTGTTCGGCGAACCTCGACAGGGCGTGGCGTCGGGCTTTCTCGGCAACCGCGCCGGCCCGGACGCGGAGCTGTCCGTCTACGTGCAACCGGCACCGCATTTCCGCCTGCCGGCCGACGATGCGCCGATCATCATGATCGGCGCGGGCACCGGCATCGCCCCTTATCGGGCGTTCCTGCAGGAGCGCGAAGCGCGCGGCGCATCGGGGCGCGCGTGGCTGTTCTTCGGCGAACGCCGGTTCCGCACCGACTTCCTCTACCAGACCGAATGGCAGGGCTGGCTCAAGGACGGGCTGCTCGATCGGATGGACGTCGCGTTCTCGCGGGACGGCGGCACGGACGGCGGCAAGACCTATGTGTGGCACCGCCTGCTCGAACGGGCGCGCGACGTTCATGATTGGCTCGAACAGGGCGCTTGCCTCTACGTGTGCGGAGACGCCACGCAGATGGCCCCCGATGTGCACCGCGCCCTCGGCACCGTCGTCGCCGGGCAGCGCGGCTGTGATGCCGAAGGCGCCCAGGCCTATCTGCGCCAGTTGCAGGAAACCCACCGCTATCAACGAGACGTGTACTGACGCATGGATTCGCTCACCACCCCCAACCGCTCGGCCGGCCCGGACCGCAGCCGCGACCTGAGCCAGCCGCTCGAACGGCTCGGCGCCGACGAACGCCTGAAAGCGGGCAGCGATCAACTGCGCGGCGGGATCTCGCAGAGCCTGCTCGATCGCATCACCGGCGCGGTCACCGAAAGCGACACCAAGCTGATGAAGTTCCATGGCATCTATCAGCAGGACGATCGCGACCTGCGCGAAGAGCGGCGCCGCCAGAAGCTCGAACCGGCCTACCAGTTCATGATCCGCGTGCGCATGCCCGGCGGCGTCTGCACGGTCGAGCAATGGCTGAAGCTCGACGAACTGGCGCGCGCCCACGGCGGTGATTCGCTGCGCATCACCACTCGCGGCACGATCCAGTTCCACTGGGTGCTGAAGGACGCGCTGCGCCCGACGCTGCAAGGCCTGCACGAAGTCCTGCTCGACACGATCGCCGCCTGCGGCGACGATGCGCGCGGCGTCGTCTGCTCGATCACCCCGGAGCTGTCGGCCGTGCACGACGAAGTCTGGGCGATCGCCAAGGCGACCAGCGACCATGCGATCCCGCGCATGCGCGCGTACCACGAGATCTGGTACGGCGAGGAACGGATCGCGAGCTCCGAAGGTCCGGAAGAACCGTTCTACGGCGCGACCTACCTGCCGCGCAAGTTCAAGATCGGCTTCGTGATCCCGCCGATCAACGACATCGACGTCTATGCGCAGGACCTGGGCTTCATCGCGATCGTCGACGGTAAGCGCCTGCTCGGTTTCAACGTCGCCATCGGCGGCGGCCTCGGCCAGACCGACCGCGACGCCGGCACCTGGCCGCGCCTGGCCGACGTGATCGGCTTCATTCCGGCCGATCGGGTGATCGCGACCTGCGATGCGGTGATGGGCGTGCAGCGCGACCACGGCGATCGCCGCAACCGCGCCCATGCCCGCTTCAAGTACACGATCGACGACAACGGACTGCCGTGGGTCAAGGCCGAGATCGAGAAACGGCTGGGCACGCCGCTCGCGCCGGCGCGCGCCTTCGAGTTCACGTCCAATGGCGATCGTCCGGGCTGGCAGCAGGACGAGACCGGATGCTGGCACGCGACGCTGCTGATCCCGACCGGCCGCATCGTCAATCGACCCGACCGGCCCTGGCTGGACGGCCTGCGCGAAGTGGCGCGGCAGCATCGCGGCACGTTCAGATTGACGACCAATCAGAACCTGGTGATCTCCGGCATCCGGTCCGAGGACCGTCCGGCCATCGAACGGATTCTCGAAGCCCACGGCCTGCTCGGCTGGCACCACGAGTCGGCGCTGCGCCGCGCCGCGCTGGCCTGCGTCGCGTTCCCGACCTGCGGCCTGGCGATGGCCGAAAGCGAACGCTTCCTGCCCAAGCTGCTCGATCAGCTCGATCCGATCCTGGCTCGCCACGGCCTGGCCGACGAGCCGATCACGTTGCGGGTCAGCGGCTGCCCGAACGGCTGCTCGCGCCCCTACATCGCCGAGATCGCGCTGACAGGCCGGGCGCCCGGGCGCTACAACCTGTATCTGGGCGGCGGTTTTCACGGCCAGCGGCTCGGCCGGCTGTACCTGGAAAACGTCCCCGAAGCGCGGATACTGGAGACGCTGGACAGGACGCTCGGCCGCTATGCGCGCGAGCGTCGGACCGGCGAACGATTCGGCGATTTCCTGATCCGCGTCGGTTACGTGACGCCGGTCACCGACGGCCCGAACTTCAACCTGCCCAACGAGGATCGGGCCGGCTGACCCTGATCGGGGCCGCCGGCCCTTCGGATTCAACCGTCCTCGCGAGGACACTTTTCATCGGAGCATCCATCATGAGTCTGCTGTTGGGCGACATCGCCCCGGATTTCGAACAAGACACTTCGATCGGCCGGATCCGCTTCCACGACTGGGCCGACGACTCCTGGGTCGTGCTGTTCTCCCATCCCGCCGATTTCACGCCGGTCTGCACGACCGAACTCGGACTCACCGGCAAGCTGAAGCAGGATTTCGACAAGCGCAACGTCAAGGCGATCGCGCTGTCGGTCGACGATGCCGAGTCGCATCTGAACTGGATCAAGGACATCGAAGACACCCAGAAGACCGTGGTCGGCTTCCCGATCATCGCCGACAAGGACCGCACGGTCGCCAAGCTGTACGACATGATCCACCCGGAGCAATCCGACACCGTGACCGTGCGGACCGTGTTCATCATCGATCCGAACAAGAAGCTGCGGCTGAACCTGACTTATCCGCTGAACGTCGGCCGCAACTTCGACGAGATCCTGCGCGTCCTCGACGCCCTGCAACTGAGCGACAGGTATGGTTGCGCGACGCCCGGCAACTGGCGGCCCGGGGACGACGTCGTCATTCCCCCGTCGATCCAGGACGAGAACGTGATCCGCGAGAAGTTCCCCAAGGGCTACAAGGCCCTGCGCCCTTATCTGCGCCTGACGCCCTCGCCCGATCGTTGAAGCGACGTGCATCGCCGCAGGCCCCGGCGCGGGAAGCTCCCCACGAGCTTCCTCATCGCGCGGGTCTGCGGCGGCGGCGTGCCTCGCGCATTCACCCTATCCCGCCCCCGTCAGGCGACCCAGGCCAGCGCGCGCAACCAGCGCGGACGCCAGGCCAGCGCCAGGGTCACGGCCAGCGCCGAAGCCGTCACGACCATTACCCACACCAGCGCCGCCATCGACGCGTGGTCGGTTCGCAGGCACAACGCCAGCGAAACCGCCAGGCCGAGCACGCCGAGCCCACGCAGACGCAGCGCCGTCCCGGGCGACGGCGCCTGGCCGCGAACCTGCTGCCAATGAACGTCCATCGCCAGCGCCAGCCAGCCCATGCCGGCCACCCCCGCGATCACCGCGCCGAGCAACGGCCACACCGCAGCGGCGCCCTCAAGCATTGGCCACCCCCGCGCTCTTCGACCGAGGTGCGGCCATCGTTTTCGCCTCGGGTTTCATCTTCAGCTTGCGGGCCGCGATCATCGCGAGCCCCGCGCTGGCCAGCAGGAACAGATCGACGCCGGCCACCGGCCAGTAGCCGTCGCGGATCGTCCGGATCAGATGATCGCCGGTGGTGATGCCGTTCAGCAGCACGGCGGCGACGGCCATCACCGCCACGGCCCAGCACTGCTCGCGCCACGCGGGGTTCATCCGTCCTCGCGCCACCGCCGCGCTGCGCACGAACGCATGCGCCATCGCCGCGACCCAGCCGGTCCAGAACAGGTATTGCTCCAGGTCGCCCCTGGCCGGCCAACCGGCCGGCAGGGACTCGGGCAGCAGCCGGTTGGCGAGCAGGATCGTCAACGCCGCGACCAGCATGCCGGTCACCGTCGTCACCGCCAGCGCATCGACGATCCGCGCGCCCTGGCTGCCCGACCGGGCGTGCTGCTTCTTGCGCTTCTCGACGAAGAAGATGAAGCCGGTGGCGATGCACACGGTGCCCATCAATCCGCCCAGCACGTACAGCCAGCGCAGCAGCCAATGGCGGAAATGCTGCAGGTGCAGCCCGGTCAGGAATTCGTTGACGCTGTCCACCGTACTGCGCGGCGGCTCCTCGCGCAGCACTTCGCCGGTATCGGCCTTGAAATGAATGCCGTCGCCGACCAGCGCGATGCGGTCGGTGCCCGCGCGGTAGATGCTGACGTAGCCATTGGCATCCCCGACGTGCCGGACCGAGAGGAACCCCACCTCGCCCGCCTTGCCCTTGGCCGCCCAACGGCGTTGCGCCTCGGCCACCATCGCATCGACCGAAGCCAACGGCGCCGCGACGCCGGCGCGATCGTTCGGCAGGCCGGTCTCATCGGCTTCGAGTTTCTCGTGCAGTTCGTGCAGCGGATCGAGCTGAGTATGCGCGACCGGAAAATAGATGCTTGCGAAGATCACCAGCCCGGTGAACGCGAAGAAGAAGTGGAACGGCAGCGCCAGCACGCCGGTCAGGTTGTGCAGGTCGAGCACGCTGCGCTGCGAGGCTTTTTTCGGCCGGAACGTGAAGAACTCGCGAAAGATCTTGCGGTGCATGACCACGCCGCTGACCAGCGCGACGAGCATCATCAGCGCCGCGAAGCCGACGATCCAGTAGCCGACGCTCATCCACTCGAGGTGCAGGCTGTAGTGCAGCGGATAGAAGAACCCGCTGCCGATCTTCAGATGGTCGTCGGGCAGCACCGCGCCGCTGCGCGGATCGATCGTACGGGAACCCCGCGCCGCGTCCTCATGATCCTTGGCGTTGGGCACCTCATAGGCCGTGAACAGCCCGAGCACCGGATCCCGGTGCGTCGTATACGCGCCCCAGGAGCGCACGGTGTCGAAGCGCTCCGGCAGCGGCCCGTTCACGCGCGGGCGCATGAAATCCAGGCTCTCCTTGCTCGGCTGCATGTCCTCGAAGATCGGACGCAGCACGCGATCGAACGACGGCATCGGCTGCGCGTCGAAACGTGACTGCGGGATTGCCCAGCGATCGATCTCGCGGTCGAAGACCGACATCGCGCCGAAGAAGAAACAGACCATCAGCACGAAGCCGAGCGCCAGCCCGAACCACGTGTGGACCCAGGCCATCGCCAGGCGGAAGTTCTGGAACATCAGCGATCTCCCGGGGTCAAGCGATCAGCCGCGACTGCAGCAGCGTGGCGGCCCCGGTCATCAACGCGCCGCCGCCGAGCAGCACCAGCCATACCCGGACCATGCTGCGCGCGGCGAACGCCCACAGGAACACGGCCAGGAAGACCAGCATGCCGAGCATGCTGCTCAGGTGCTCGGCATCGTGGAAAGGCATGCCCAAGGCGAACAGACCGGTGATGCCGACGGCGATGAAGCCCCAGCAGAACGCGTAGCCGCCGAGGACGGCGGCGGCGATTCGGCCTGCGATCTGCAGGTGGCGGGACGGATATGTTTCAGTGGTCATGTCGTTGCACCTCGCTTCATTGCGCTTCCGGCTCAGCGACGGCACAACCGAAGCTCGATCATCGGGTACGTTGGTCAATCTGTGTATCGGATAAGCGACCGGCGAGCCGGCAGCCCCAGGAACCCGGGCTGCACGATGTCGGCGGCGTCGAACGCGTCGCCCGGCTTGCGCCGCGACCTTCGCCGCAGCCGGCGATGGCGGTCGGCATACGGATCGTCGTTGCTCCGCTGACGCCGCGCGAATTCGGCGCTCGACACGACATGCCCTTCACCGCGCATCGGGCATGCGGAAGTCGGCGCCGAAACAATTGGGAATGATTCCTATTGTAAGGGAATCGAGGGCGCTCGGAAAGGACATCGGGCGAGGGGCGTCGGCAGCGGCCCGGAAATCGCCGGTGAGAAATTCCGTCGTTCGCCGATGTTCGCGCCCCGTGGATCAGTCGGTCAGCGCCCGCTGCCCGTCGCTGAAAATACGGCTGCCGGCCGTGCCGCCCGATTTGCGCGATCCGGATGCCGTCGGATACATTATTCGGTCTTGCATGCAGGCCAGTACCGGCGCACCCGGCATCAGACGCTCGGTACATCGGAGACGGCGATGGACCGGCGGCAACGCGAGCACATCGAGACGGTCGTCCTGACGACGACTGCCAATGAATCGTCGGCGGTCGCGAGCGCGCGTGCGCGCGCCCATGATCCGATCATCCAGAGTTCCTGGCGGCGTTGCGTGCATCAGTACGGTCTCGATCCGTCCCGCATGCAGGAAGCGCGCATCCTGCCGCAGATGCGCTTGCGCGAACACCAGCAGCGCATCGACGACTTCACGCGGATCGCCCGCCACGGCCTCGAAACCCTGTACGGCCAGGTGGGAGGAATGGGCTACGTGGTGCTGTTGACGGATGCCGACGGCGTCACCGTCGACTACCTGGGCAATGCCAGTGCGGACGCGGCCCTGCGGCGCGCCGGCCTGTACCTGGGCGCCGAGTGGAGCGAGAACGGCGCGGGCACCTGCGCCGTCGGTACCGCGCTGGCGACCGGTCAGGCCCTGACCGTGCATCAGGCCGATCATTTCGATGCGACGCATATCCCGCTGACCTGCACCGCGGCGCCGGTATTCGATTCGTATGGCCAGCTGAACGCGATTCTCGACATCTCCGCGCTGAGTTCGCCGCAGGCCAAGTGCAGCCAGATGCTCGCGCTGCAACTGGTGCGCATGTATGCGAACCAGATCGAGGACGCTTATTTCCTGCGCCGGCATCGGCAGGACTGGGTGCTCAAGCTCAGTCAGGCCTGCGAGTTTCTCGACGTCAACCCCGAATACCTGATCGCCCTCGATGCCGACGGCCGGATCACCGGCCATAACCACCGCGCCCAACGGATGCTGATCGCCGAGTCCGACGTCGACGCGACGGGGCTTTCGCTGATCGGCATGCGGTTCGAGGCCTTGTTCGACGCGCGTCCCGAGGACCTCGGCCGCTTCGTCTATTCGCGACCGAGCGAGCAGCGCGTCGTGCGGTTGAGCCGCAGCGGAAAACGGCTGTACCTGAGCGTCATGCCGCCGGTTCCGCGCCTGCACCATCGGATGCAGGACAGCGCACCGTCACCGCTGCCGCCCGAGCTGGACGCGCTGTGCGGCGGGGATGCAGCGTTGCAGCAGCAATTGCAACGCGCCACGCGGCTGATCGATTCACGAATCAACCTGCTCATCAACGGCGAGACCGGCAGCGGCAAGGAATTTCTGGCCAAGGCGCTGCATCGGGCCAGTTCGCGCCGCAACGGTCCGTTCATCGCGGTCAATTGCGCGGCGATTCCCGAAACGCTGATCGAGAGCGAGTTGTTCGGGCATCTGCCCCACAGCTTCTCGGGCGCCGGTTCCCGCCCCAAGCGCGGCCTGATCGAGGCGGCGAACGGCGGCACGCTGTTCCTCGACGAGATCGGCGACATGCCGCGCGAACTGCAGTCGCGTCTGCTGCGGGTGCTGTCCGAGGGCGAGGTGCTGGCGATCGGCGCTTCGCGTCCGGTGCTCGTCGACGTGCGAGTGATTTCGGCGACGCATCATCCGCTCGATCAGTTGATCGGCAGCGGGAAGTTCCGCGAGGACCTGTATTACCGTCTCAACGGCGCGCGCTTCGTGCTGCCGCCGCTGCGCGAGCGCAGCGATCTGGATTGGCTGATCCAGAAGCTGCTCGCCGTACCGGGCAGCGCGTCCGGCGGCTTCACGATCTCGGAAGCCGCGCGCGCGAGGCTGCATCGCCATCGCTGGCCCGGCAACCTGCGCGAACTGCGCAACGCGCTCGACTATGCGCGCGCGGTTTGCAGCGACGGCCGCATCGAAGCCGATGACCTGCCCGAAGGCATCGGCGACGCAGCCGTTGCAGAGCCCGAGGCTCACGACGCGGTAACGGATTCGGCTCACGCATTCGAGCAACGCGTACTGTCGCCCGACGGCATGCTGCTGATGCAGTACCTGCGCGCTTCCGGCTGGAACCTCAGCGCCGTCGCTCGCCAGATCGGCATCAGTCGCATGACGCTGTACCGCCGCATGGCGCGCCATGGCATCCGCTCGCCCAACCGCAGCGACACCGAGGCCGGTGATATCCGGGACTGACAACCCGACCCGCATTCGACCGATACGACTGCCCAACGCGATGCAGATGCTGCTGTGACACCTGTCACGCCAGCATGCGCCGGATCGGCATCCGATGCCGATGTTCTCGGGGTAATCCCGTAGATTTCGGGCCGATCCGGCGGGATGCCGCCCAGGCATGGCCGTTGCGATAGAGGCGCCTGTCAGAACGAGCAGATCAGGAGACAGGCATGCGCGAACCTTCGCCGGTTCGTCCGCAGCGGGTCGGCATCATCGCCAATCCGGTTTCGGCGCGCGATATCCGCCGGGTGATCGCCAACGCCAACAGCCTGCAACTGGCCGACCGGGTGAACATCGTCTTGCGGTTGCTGGCCGCGCTGGCCGCGGGCGGCGTCGGCCGCGTGCTGATGATGCCGGACCGGGAGGGACTGCGGGTCATGCTGCAGCGACATCTGGCGCGCGCTCGGGGCCCGGACGCCGCGCTGGCCGCCGTCGATTACCTCGACATGCCGGTCACCGGCAGCGTGGACGATACGCTGCGCGCCGCACGCCTGCTGCGCGAGGCCGGCGTCGCCGCCATCGTCGTGCTCGGCGGTGACGGGACGCATCGCGCGGTGGTGCGCGAGTGCGGCGACGTACCGATCGTCGGCATCTCCACCGGCACCAACAATGCGTTTCCCGAGATGCGCGAACCGACGATCACCGGACTGGCGACCGGCTTGTTCGCCGGCGGACGCGTCCCGGCATCGCGCGCGCTCATCAGCAACAAGCGTCTGGAGATCACGATCCGCGAGCCGGACGGCACGCAGCGCAGCGACATCGCGCTGGTGGACGCGGTCATCTCCCGCGAGCAATACATCGGCGCGCGCGCCGTGTGGAAGACCGACACGCTGGCCGCGGTCTACGTGTCATTCGCCAGTCCGCAGGCGATCGGCCTGTCCGCCATCGCCGGCCTGCTCGAACCGATCGCCCGGGACGAACGCGGCGGCCTGGCCATCGAGCTGGGCGAGCCGGGCCGTTGCGCATTCGAGTTGATCGCGCCGATCGCGCCCGGACTGATGCGGCCGGTACCGATCGCCTGCTGGCGCCGGCTCGAGCACGCCGTTCCGCAGCGCGTCCGGCAGCAGGCCGGCATCGTCGCGCTCGACGGCGAGCGCGAGCTGGCCTTCGGTCCGCACGATGAAGTCTTCGTGACCTTGCACGAGAACGCTTTTCGAAGCATCGACGTGGCCGCCTGCATGAACCATGCGGCGGCCGCGCATCTGATGCGCATCGGCGCAGGCGCAGGCCTGCCCTTCCCCGGGCACCAGACCCTCGGCCCGAATACCTGAGAAAGGAGACGAACATGGCAACAGGCAACGCAGCAGCGCAGGCTCGGCTGCCGCTCGACAAGGACACGCTGCTCAAGGTCTATCGCAAGATGCGCACGATCCGCGAGTTCGAAGAGCGGCTGCACGTCGATTTCGGCCGCGGCGACATTCCCGGCTTCGTCCATCTGTATGCCGGCGAGGAAGCGACCGGCGTCGGCATCCTGCATCACCTGGGCGACGGCGACCGCATCGCCAGCACGCACCGCGGACACGGCCATTGCATCGCCAAAGGCGTGGACCCGGTGGCGATGATGAAAGAGATCTACGGCCGCAAGGGCGGCTCGTGCAACGGCAAGGGCGGCTCGATGCACATCGCCGATCTGTCCAAGGGGATGATGGGCGCCAACGGCATTCTCGGCGCCGGCGCGCCGCTGATCTGCGGCGCGGCGCTGGCCGCCAAGTTCCGCGGCAAGGGCGAGGTCGGCATCACCTTCTGCGGCGACGGCGCATCGAACCAGGGCACCGTGCTCGAAAGCCTGAACCTGGCGGCCGTCTGGAATCTGCCGGTGATCTTCGTGATCGAGAACAACGGTTATGCCGAATCGACCGCGCGCGAATACGGCACCGCCGTCGACAGCTACGTCGATCGCGCCGCCGGCTTCGGCATCCCCGGCGTGACGGTGGACGGCACCGATTTCTTCGCGGTGCACGAGGCCGCGGGCGAAGTCATCCGGCGTGCGCGCGAAGGCGGCGGACCGTCCTTGCTCGAATGCAAGACGGTGCGCTTCTACGGCCATTTCGAAGGCGATGCGCAGACTTATCGCGCGCCCGGCGAACTCGACGACATCCGCGACAACAAGGACTGCATCAAGAAATTCGCGACCGTGGTCACGCGAGCGGAGGTGGTTTCGCGCGAGGAGCTGGAAGCGATCGATCGCGAGGTCGCGGCGCTGATCGAGCATTCGGTCGTCGAAGCCAAGGCGGCGCCGTTGCCCGGACCGGAGGATCTGCTCGCCGACGTCTACGTCAGCTATTGAAGCCGTTGTCAGCTATTGAAGCCGTTTCGCGAGACCCGATCCCATCATCGAATCAGGAGACTTGAGCATGGCCCGAAAATTGAGCATGAAACTGGCGATCAACGAAGCGATCGACCAGGAAATGACCCGTGATCCCAGCGTGATCATGCTGGGCGAGGACATCGTCGGCGGCGCCGGCGCGAACGGCGAAAAGGACGCGTGGGGCGGCGTGCTCGGCGTGACCAAGGGCTTGTACGCCAAGCACGGCGACCGCCTGCTCGACACGCCGCTGTCCGAGTCCGCTTACGTGGGGGCGGCGATCGGCGCGGCCGCCTGCGGCATGCGGCCGATCGCCGAACTGATGTTCATCGACTTCATGGGCGTGTGTTTTGACCAGATCTACAACCAGGCCGCGAAGTTTCGCTACATGTTCGGCGGCAAGGCCGAAACGCCGGTCGTGATCCGCGCGATGGTCGGTGCCGGCTTTCGGGCAGCCGCCCAGCACAGCCAGATGCTGACGCCCGTGTTCACGCACATTCCCGGCCTCAAGGTGGTGTGCCCGTCCACGCCTTATGACACCAAGGGGCTGCTGATCCAGTCCATCCGCGACAACGATCCGGTGATCTTCTGCGAGCACAAGAACCTGTACGGTCTCGAAGGCGAAGTGCCGGAGAACTCGTACACGGTCCCGTTCGGCGAGGCCAGCATCGTGCGCGACGGCAAACACGTATCGATCGTCACTTACGGCCTGATGGTTCATCGGGCATTGGAGGCCGCCGCGACACTGGCCAAGGAAGGCATCGAAGCCGAAATCGTGGACCTGCGCACGCTGTCGCCGCTGGACATCGACACGGTGCTGGAAACGGTCGAGAACACCGGCCGCCTGGTCGTGGTCGACGAGGCCAGCCCACGCTGCAACATCGCCACCGACATCTCGGCGCAGGTCGCCCAGCACGCTTTCGCCGCGCTGAAGGCCGGCATCGAGATGGTCTGCCCGCCGCATACGCCGGTACCGTTCTCGCCCGCGCTGGAGGACCTGTACCTTCCCAGCGCCGCGAGGATCGCCGAAGCGGCGCGCCGCACGATGAACGGAGGAAAGAACTGATGTCCGCCATTACCCCGATCGTGATGCCCAAGTGGGGGCTGGAGATGCGCGAAGGCACCGTTCAGGACTGGCTGGTCCGGGAAGGCCAGCGAATCGAAGTCGGCACGGCGCTGGTCGATGTGGAGACCGACAAGATCGCCAATTCGGTCGAAGCCCCCGATGCCGGACTGCTGCGCCGAATCGTCGCGCAGACCGGCGAGACGCTGCCGGTCAAGGCGCTGCTGGGCGTGCTGGCGGAGACCGACGTCGGCGATGCCGAGATCGACGCCTATATCGCCGCGTTCGAGGTGCCTGCCGCCGGCAGCGACGACGAGGACGCCGGACCGGCGTTCGACTACGCGCAGGTCGACGGCATCCGCGTGCGCTATGCGCGGCGCGGGCCGGAGTCGGGCACGCCGGTGATCTTCATCCATGGCTTCGGCGGCGACCTGAACAACTGGCTGTTCAATCTCGATGCGGTGGCGGACAAGCATCCGGTGATCGCATTGGACCTGCCCGCGCACGGACAGTCGACGATCGAGCTGGCCGGTACCACGCTCGGCGCGCAGGCGGCCTTCGTCGGCAAGTTCATGGAAACCATCGGCGTGGCGTCGGCGCACCTGGTCGGCCATTCGATGGGCGGCGGCGTGGCCGCGCAGATCGCGGTCGACATGCCGTCGAAGGTGGCCTCGCTGGCGCTGATCGACAGCGCCGGCTTCGGCGATGAAGTCAACGCCGATTACACCGACGGCTTCGTGCGTGCCGATTCGCGCCGCGAACTCAAACCCGTGGCCGAACTGCTGTTCGCCGACACCTCGCTGGTGAGCCGCCAGTTGCTGGACGATCTGCTCAAGTACAAGCGCATGGACGGCGTGACCGAGGCGCTCGGCGCGCTCGGTACCGAACTGTTCGGCGGCGGCAGGCAGCGCGAGCAGCCCGGCAAGGCGCTGGGCGGCTTCGGCAAACCGGTGCTGGTGATCTGGGGCAGCCAGGACCGCGTCATTCCGAGCAGCCACGCCAAGGCCGCGCCTGCCGGCGCGAAGGTCGAACTGCTCGACGGCGCCGGCCACATGCCGCAGATGGAGAAGGCCAACGAAGTCAACGCGTTGCTGCGCCGGCATCTGGACCAGTGAAGCGGCCGGGGCACCTCATTCGAGATCAATCAAAGGAATTCGAATCATGAAGGCAGCACGTTTTTATGATCGCGGCGACATCCGCATCGAAGACATCCCCGAGCCCGCCGTCGAGCCGGGCACCGTCGGCATCGACGTCGCCTGGTGCGGCATCTGCGGTACGGATCTGCACGAATTCATGGAGGGGCCGATCTTCATCCCGCCCTGCGGCCATCCGCATCCGATCTCCAAGGAGTCCGCTCCGGTCACGATGGGCCACGAATTCTCGGGCGTCGTGTATGCGGTGGGCGAAGGCGTGAACGACATCGAAGTCGGCCAGCATGTGGTGGTGGAGCCCTATATCGTGGCCGACGACGTGCCGACGGGTCCGGGCGACAAATATCATCTGTCCAAGAACATGAACTTCATCGGCCTGGGCGGCCGCGGCGGCGGCCTGTCCGAAAAGATCGCCGTCAAACGCCGTTGGGTGCATCCGATCTCCAACGCCATTCCGCTGGATCAGGCCGCGCTGATCGAGCCGCTGTCGGTGGGCCACCACGCCTTCATCCGCAGCGGCGCCAAGGCCGGCGACGTGGCCCTGGTCGGCGGAGCCGGCCCGATCGGCCTGCTGCTGTCGGCGATCCTGAAGGCCAAGGGCCTGCGCGTCATCGTCACCGAGCTGAGCGCCGCGCGCAAGGAAAAGGCCCGTGAATCCGCGGTCGCCGATCACATCCTGGATCCGACCGAAGTGGACGTGGTCGCCGAAGTGATGAAGATCACCGGCGATAAGGGCGCGGACGTGGCATTCGAATGCTCGAGCGTCAACAAGGTGCTGGACACCCTGGTGGCCGCGACCGCATCGAGCGGCGTGGTGGTGATCGTGTCCATCTGGAGCCATCCGGCCACCGTCAACGTCCACAGCGTCGTCATGAAGGAACTGGACGTGCGCGGCACGATCGCGTACTGCAACGACCATCAGCAGACCATCAAGCTGGTCGAGGACGGCAAGATCGATCTGGCACCGTTCATCACCCAGCGCATCCAGTTGGACGACCTGATTTCGCAGGGATTCGACACGCTGATCCACAACAACGAATCCGCCGTGAAGATCATCGTTCAGCCCAGACTCGAGTGAACCGGGGCTCACCCGACAGAACGGCGCCCATCCGGGCCTGCGGCTTCGTGGCCGCAGCCGGATCGGGCGAGGCCGAAACACCCTTAGCACGGAGACTTTCATGCAACAGGCTTCTCTTCCTCTGGCCGGCAAATCGGCCGTCGTGACCGGCGGCGCGCGCGGCATCGGCCGCGGCATCGTCATGGCGCTGGCCGAAGCGGGCGCCGACATCCTGATCGCCGACCTGCTCGACGACGACATGCGCGCCACGCAGCAGGCGGTGCGCGACCTGGGCCGCAAGGCGCTCGTGCGCCGCGTCGACGTGACCGACGCGGCGCAGTTGCAGGCCATGGTCGATCAGGCCGTGACCGAACTGGGCGGCCTCGACATCCTCGTCAACTGCGCGGGCGTCATCACGATCCACCCGGTCGCGGATCTCACCGAAAAAGACTGGGACTTCGTCATGGACGTCAACGCGAAAGGCACCTTCCTGGGCTGCAAGGCCGCGCTGGGGCCGATGCTCGCTCGCAAGTCGGGGTGCATCATCAACGTGGCCTCGATCGCCGGCAAGGAAGGCTTTCCGAACCTCGCGCACTACAGTGCCTCCAAGTTCGCGGTGGTCGGTTTCACCAACGCATTGGCCAAGGAGGTCGCGCAGCAGGGCATCACCGTCAACGCCATCTGTCCGGGCATCGTGCGCACGTACATGTGGGATCGCCTGGCCGACGAATGGAAGAACGACGGAGAATCGGTCGAGGACTCATGGGCCCGCCACCAGATCACGCTCATTCCGCAAGGCCGCGCGCAAACGCCGCAGGACATGGGGCGTCTGGCGTTGTTCTTCGCGACGATGGACAACGTCACCGGCCAGTCGGTCAACGTGGACGGCGGCTTCACCTTCCATTGAGCCGCCAGACGCCGGCCGCTTCGTTTCATCGAGCCTGCTCATGCCGAAAACCGATGCCATTTGAGGTGGTCGACTTCGATGACGGCGCCGCCGATCCTCTCGCTGCCGAGATGGCGCTGCTGTCGCTGGCCGAAACCGGGCGATGCGTCGCGCGTCTATGGCAGGCGCCGCTGTCGCTGGTGGTGCCGCGCGCTTACCGGCGCTTCGCCGCGCTGGAAAGCGCCCGTGCCGCGTTCGCACGGCGCGGCTGTCCGGTTTTCCTGCGCATGTCCGGCGGTGGGCTGGTGCCGCAGGGGCCGGGCATCGTCGACCTGAGTCTGGCCTACCGGGTCCAGGGCACCGTGGGCGCGCTCTCCGACGGGGTTTACAGGCACCTGTGCGACATCATGCGCGACGCTCTGCGTGCGTTGGGGCTGCAGACGCACTGGCAGGCGGTGCAAGGCTCGTTCTGCGACGGACGCTTCAACCTGGCCTGGGGCCCGCCGGGCGATGCACGAAAACTCGCCGGCACCGCGCAATACTGGCGTCGCGTGCGATCGGACACGGATTCCGGTGCGCCGATGCATGCGGTGCTGGCTCACGCGGTGCTGCTGGTCAGCGCCGATCCTGAAGAGATCACCCGGCGTGCCAATGCTTTCGAGGACGCGATCGAAAGCGGAAGGCGCTACGACGCGGAGCGCGTGATCAGCGTACGGCAGGCGCTTTGCCGAACGGGCGTGGCATCGTCCGACAGACTCATCGACTCGGTGATGTCGGCGCTGCGCGCGAACGTGATGGCCGCGACACCGCCTGGCGTCGGCGACGATTGAGCGCCGCCGGCCGGAACGACCCTCTTTCATCGCTTCGGAGCTAGAAGCGGCCGAGGATCGCCAGCGAGAAATTCCGTCCTTCGCCGATGTTCGCGCGGGACCAGTCGGTCAGCGCCCAATACTTCCGGTTGAAGAGGTTGTAGACGTTGCCGATCAGCGTCAGGTTCTGCCCCTGTATGTCGAAGTCATAGCTGAACCCGGCGTTGACGATCGTGCGGCCCGGAACTTCGAGCGTGTTCTCCGGAGCCGCCCAGGCGGCGCCGAAATACTGCACGTTGCCATGCAGCTTCAATGAGTCGAGGCCGGGCACGCGGTACTGCGTGTTGAACGCGGCAAGCCACTTGGGCGCGTTCGCGGGCGTCTTGCCCTTCAGGCTCGCATTGTCGGCGGAAACCCTGTCGATGGTCGCATCCAGATAGACCGCGGAGATACCGAGTTTCAGCGCCGGGTCGACCTGGTACGCACCGGAGGCTTCGACCCCCTGATAGACATTCCGTCCATCCTGGGTCAGATAGCGATCCTCTCCCACCAATCGATCCATCTGGTTCGCGCGCTCGAGCCGGAACAGGGCGGCCGCATAACCGAACCGGCCATCCTGATGCTTGGCACCGATCTCGTACTGCCTGGATACGGCGGCTTCGAGCAGCGCTCCCGCATTGACGTACGTCGGTCCGACCCGCATGCCGGGCTCCAATCCCTCCACGTAACTGCCATAGAAGCTGGTTCTGTCATCGGGCTTGTAGATCACGGCCAAGGTCGGGCTGGCCTTGTTCGTCCGGTACTCGACGCTAGCCGGATCACCGGGGTTCTCGGAACGGTAATCGGTGTAGCGAAGACCGGCGATGATCTGCCAATGGTCGCCCAGATGAACCGTATCGCTGACGAACGCGTACATCTGGCGAGTATCCGCATTGACCGGGGCCAGCGAAAAATCCGGCGTGCGCGTGGAAAGAAACGGCTGCGGTCGATAGAGATTGCCGTCGAAGTCGTTCTCGTAATAGAACTCGCTGTAGCGATCCCGGCTTCGGTTCAGGCCGAGGCCGGCAACGATCTGGTGCTTGACCGCGCCCGCCGACACCGTCCCTTGAACGACCGCTTGCGAGAACGCCGTATCGAGCTGCGTGGCGAAGTTGTACGCCCATCCCTGATAGTCTCCGGCTCGATCGAGCAGCGTCGCGAATGCCTTGTTCGCCCGATGGGTCTTGCGCGACGCGCCGACCTGTAGTTTCAGGCTCCATCGATCATCGATGTTCCATTGCACTCCGGTCGCCCCCAGCACGGTTCGCGTCTTGTAATACGCGTTGTCGACTCGGAGGTTCCGATAGCGATAGGTCGGACGAGGCAGCCTGCCGCCATTCGCATCGGCGTCATAAGTCTCCAGGTCGGAAAAGAAGAGCGGCTCGCCCTCGTTGCGATGGTTCTCATAAGCCAGGGTCGTGAACCAGTTCACCGCGCCCCGAAATCGCTTGTCGACCGCAACGGAGGCCACCGTTCGTTCGATCCGGCTTTCGTTATAGGTCGTACCGCGCTCGATCGCGAGGTTCGCGCGCAGCGCCAGATCGTCGGCCAGCTTGCGACTGGTATCGACGTGAAAGGACATCAGGCTCGGATCGCGCCAACCCAGATATACCAAGGCCTCGTCCTTGGCCTTGGGACGCTTCAACTGATAACTCATCGCACCACCCGGCTGCCCGAAGCCGTACATGAAGCCGGACAGGCCTTTCAAGGCCGTGATGTTCTCGGTGATCTCGACCGGGAAATCTCCCCCCCACGAAAGCAGCATCGGCACGCCGTCGATGAAGTAATTGCGGACCAGCAATCCTCGAATCTGCGTCCCCCACCAATCGGTCGTATAAGACGGCGTTCCGGTCGACACCGCGGCATCGTTGGCGAAGACTTGGCCGAGCGACCGGGCGCCGCGCTCGATGATCTCCTCGCTGTCGACGACGGAGATCGAGAACGGCGTATCCAGCACCGATCGATCTCCGAGCGCCCCGGTCGTCGTGTTCCTGGACAGATATCCGAGCGGAGGATCGGCAGGCAGGGGGCTGGCGCTGACCTCCACCGCCGGCAGCGAACCCGACGTCTCCGATGCCGCACGCGTCCGGATGACGACCGTACCGCCTTCGATCGCCGCCACCAGCCCGCTGCCCGCCAGCGCCCGATCGAACGCCTGATCCGCCGTCATTCGCCCGTGGATGGCCGGCGCGCTGCGGCCCGCGGTCAGTTCGGCGCTGGCGCTCAGTTGCAGCCCCACCTGAGCGACGATGCGCGTCAGCATGGTCGACAACGGACCGGCCGGCAGATCGAACGTCTGCACGGTCGACGTGGACGGTTCGGCGCCTCGGGCCGGCACGGGGGACATCGCGGCAGGCCCGGCCAGGGCCAGCGTGACGAGAGCGAACCTGACGGCCGAGATCAGCGGGCGGGCGGTGTCGCGGCGGAACGAAATCATGTCGAGAGAGCTCCGGAAGGTTGATCGATGCCGATACCAGCCTTGCCGGACGAAACGAAAAAAGGGGAACCGCCGCCGGGTCCCCTACTGCCCTCACCGTCTCTCGATCCGCACTCCGTCTTCGCCGACCGGCCGCCCCCGCACCGGCAGTGCCTGTTCCAGCGCCGCGAAGATCCGCGGCAGATCCCGGGCCGGATCGGTCAGCCGATAGACGCCGACCAGCCGCAGGCCGGCCGCGTCCGGCGCCACGTCCAGCCGACGCGTCGTGTATCGACCGAGTTCGGCGATGAATCGATCGAGACGGATGTCGTCGGCGATCAGACGCCCGCCGGCCCAGCCCTCCCGAGCCATGTCCGCGACCTCGTCGGCCGACACCGCATCGCGGGTGAAGCGCACCTGGCGCCCCGTCGGGACATCGTGCGCCGGCGTGCCGGCGGCCGGCGCCACGCGGACCGTGCCTGCATAGACCGACAGCGCGGCGTCGACGTCGGTGCGCATCACCGAAAACCGCGTCCCCAGCGCGGTCAAGCGGCCGAACGCGGTGTCGACGACCAGCGGGCGCGCCGGCGTCCGGGTATCGGGCGCGGTGGTCACGAGGATCTCGCCGGCTGTCAGCACGATCCGGCGCAGCGCGGCGTCGAAATCGATGTCGACCGCGGTCGCGGTATTGAGCACCAGCGTGCCGCCGTCCGGCAGCCGCAGTGTGCGCACCTCGCCGACCCCGGTCCGTTCACCGGCGAAGCGGGCGGCGATCGGGTCCATCCACGGACGCCACGAGCCGTTTTCGCCGGGACCCGCTGCCGTGCGGCGCACGAGTTCCACGGCGCCGAACGCGAGCCCGGCGACGCTCAGCAGCCGCAAGGTCCGCCGGCGCCGCGAGGCGGTTTCGGCCCGTGCCAGCGTCTTGCGCGCGATCGGCGCCGTCACCGCCGCGCGGGCACCGGCGAACGCGCCGCCGATCGCTTCGACCCGCTGCCACGCCTGCGCATGCCGCGGGCTGGCGGCGAGCCACTCGCGCCAACGCGCGCGATCGTCGGCGGTGACGTCCTCGTCGCGCAGCACGGCGAACCACCGGGCAGCGGCGGCCAGCGCATCGGGCTGGCTGGCGTCGTCCGGCGCGGCCACGGTCAGGCGTTCTCGCGAATCACGATCGATCGAGCGCCGCCGGCACGAGGTCGGGTTCCGCCCGCAGGCAATGCAGCATCGCTTCGGCCATGTACTTCTTGACCATCCGTTCGCCGACGCCGAGCCGCTGGCCGATCTCGCGATAAGTCAGGCCGTCGATCTGCGCGAGCAGGAAGGCCTCGCGGACCTTGGTCTTCATCTCGCGCAGCAAGGCATCGACCTGGACCAATGCTTCGAGCGCCAGCGCGCGGTGCTCGGGCGACGGCGCGATGGCCGGCGGCAGCGCCGCCACCGCGTCGATAAAGGCCGCCTCGATGTCGCGCCGCCGCCAATGGTCGATGACCAATCCGCGCGCGACCGTGGTCAGGTAGGCGCGCGGCTCGCGGATCGGGCCCGGCGAACGGCTGCCGAGGATGCGGACGAAAGTGTCGTGAGCCAGGTCGGCGGCATCGTGCGCGCTGCCCAGCCGCCGGTGCAGCCAGGCCTTGAGCCAGCCATGGTGGTCGCCATAAAGGCTTTCGACGATCGTCGAGAATGCCGGGTCTGCCACGTCCGCGAACCGGACGCGGCCGGCGCGCTCGCCGATGTCCGGATAGGAATGAATATCACTTGCGATTATTGCCGAATTGCCGGCTTCCTCCAAGCCGGCCGGCCCGTCCCGCGGCCTAGTGCTCGATCTTCACCTGCCGACCCTCGGTCGATGCGCGAGTCGCTCCAGCGCGCGGCTCCGCGTCGAGCGAGACGGAATTTGCTCGTCAGTGCGTGTCGAATACTTCGTCCAGCGTACGAGCGTCGACGAAGTTGTCGACCCAGCGCTCCAGTTCGGACGCACTGGCCTTCTGCAACCGCTCGGTTACAGCCGGATCGAGTGGCCCGAAGCGGCGTTCGAGCTGGCGGGAGAGCACGGCGACAGCGCCGTCCTGCATCCATCGATCCTTGAATCCGACCGTGAGCTCCTGCGTCACTCTTTCTCTCAATCCCACCATGCTCCGGTTCTCCTGCGGATAGAGCTCGGCATAAAGCCGGCGTTCATTATCGTCAAGGGCAGTGTAGATGTCGACGAAGTCCAAGTATTTCAGGCGCTTCTCGATGTCCGGCTCCAGGCTCAGCAACCCCCTGATGGCCTGGGCATAGAGCTCGACCCGACGCTTGCGCGGCCAGCGCATGTTCGGCAGGTTCAACCGGGCGACGAGATTGTCGCTGTCCATCCAGCGTTCGGCGGGCGTGTCGGCCAACACGCAGGCCAGGTAGTCGAAGCGCAGGTACGCATGGTGCTCACTGCCGAGCGTCAGCGAGCGGGGAATGCCTCCGCCGCGCAGGAAGATGACTACCGGTACCACCCGTGTCGTCCGGTACAGCTCGGCCAGCGTAGCGCTGTAGACGACCAGCCGATGGATGGAGAAGCGCGCCGGATCGCTCTCTTCTTCCAGCACGAACAGCAGCGCCTCGCGCCGGCCGTCGGGCCACTCCACCAGCAGCGGCACGTCCAGTTCGTGGAAGCGGTCGCCCAGGCGATTTTTCAACTGTTCCTGGCGAATTGGCGTGATGACCACCGATTCGTCGATGCCCTGTGCCTCCTGCGGCGCGAAGAAGAATAGCGCCTGGCGCGGGTAGTCCAGGATCAGGTTCTTGAAATTCTGGTCGTGGCTGATGGACTCGACCACGGGCCGGGAACCCGTCGGACGGTTGGGAGCGGGCGGATTCATGGCCTGGACATTGAACCCGCCAAGCAACGCACTGCCAATCCGCCAGAAGGTATCGGTCGGTTGATCAGGGTGACAGGACGGATGGCCGGCGCCTTGTCTGCCGCGCGCTGCCATCACGGGCGCATCTACAGCACCCCGGTATGGCAGGGCGTAGATGTGAAACGAGCCGTAGGCGAGCGCGAGGTCAATGACTGCGCCCCGCGGGCCGCAGCCCGAGGCTGCGCGCATGCATCGCGGCCGCCCGCTGATCGTCCGGGTGGTCGGCGAGAAACCGGACCAGTTCGGCGAACGTCCGGCGGCTGTGCCCCAGGGCGACCTCGCGCCATACGGGCTTCATCGCCTCGTCGTCGATGGCGGCCAGCAGGCGCTCGTGGGCGGCGCACACGTGCCGGCCCTGCTCGTCGGCGCGATCCAGCCGCGCATAGGTGTCGGCCAGGTTGTGGTGCGCGATGACGACCGCGGCCGTCCCGGCATGGGCATCGTCGCCATGCCCGTACATCGCTATCGCCCACGCGAGCGCGGTCGCGTAGTGCTCGAGCGCCGGCAGGAATTCCTCGTTCTGGAACGCCTGGTTGCCCGCCGAGATGGCTTGCCGCCAGCGCCCGATGTCGGCCTGTGGCGGGACGTGATCATGACGGCGGACAGTCTGCATGGCGGGCTCCGGATCGGCTGCGCACGGCAGCGACGGATCAAGTTTGAATAACTATGGTTCGCATTCTCGATTAACCGCGGCGTATGGAGGGTATACCGGCTTCGGCCATCCGAATCCATGCAGAAGCGACTCAGCGTCCATCCAGCTCCCGCCCGACCAGCGACAGCACGCTCGGCGCGAATCCCATCCCCAGATGCGTCTCGGCGACCTCGATGTGCCGAACCTTCGACGACCAATGGTCGATGCAGGCCTGCCAGGCAACGATGCCGTCGCGCTTCGAGTAGATGGCCGTCACCGGAACGTCCAACGGCCGGTCGTAACGCGCGGCGACCTCGCTCTCGACGCGCGCCAGATCGTGGCCGCTGGCCTCGAACCATCGCGCCAGCGTCGTGAAGCACGGCCCCCCGATCACCGGACTGCCCAACGTGATGACCTTGTCCACCAGTTCGGGGCGGTCGCGCGCGGCTTCGCGCGCCAGATAGCCGCCCAGGCTCCAGCCGACCAGGGACACGCGACTGGAAGCGTTTCCATGCAGTTCGGCGAGGCGCTGCGGCAGGCCGGCCAGCAACTCTTCCACGTTGCCGGTATTTCGGCCCAGCCCCCATGTGCTCACGTCATGACCGAGACCTCGCAGGTACGCAGCCATCGGCAGCAACGAGCTTTCGCCCGCGCCGTATCCGGGCAGCAGCACGACCCTTCGTGGTTCGGACGCTCGCCGGCGAGTCGCGCCGAGCCACTGCCACCGCCAGCGGATCGTGTCCAGAGGCAGTTGCAGTTCCCGCACCAGATCGGCGAATCCGGGGGCCGTGATCGGTTCATAGGTTATGGGCATCGGGATCTCCTGTCCCAGCGTGCCGCTGCGCCGGAATGCGCAGTTTTATGCAACTGGTTGCAATATCTTATGCACGACAGCCATTTTATGCAACTAGTTGCATAAAATGGCTCGCACAGGCCTTCCTCGCTTACGATTCGTAGCTCGGATGGCCGGACTCGGCGACCATCGACGCATCGGGCTGGCTGGCGAGGCGCTGCTTCGGGGTCACGGCCAGCGCCTTCACCTCACCGGAACGAATGAAGGCCGCGGCCGAGGACTTGCGACTTCCGGCAGCCGTGCATGGTGGCGGAACGATGCCCGTCGAGGAGAGTCCGGGCGCCCGGAGGTGAGACCCGAGGCTGCAGGCCGGAACGACCGGCCGCCATCAGGGTGAGCGCCTGCCCGCCTGGAGGATAGGAGGAGCCGGCGCCCGGCCGGCTCCGTTACCGGCTCACTGGATCCGCGTCAGCAGATCGTCGAGCGATTTCTTCGCATCGCCGTAGAACATCCGCGAGTTCTCCTTGTAGAACAGCGGATTCTCGATGCCCGAATAACCGGTGCCCTGCCCGCGCTTGAGCACGAGCACGTTCTTCGACTTCCAGACTTCCAGGACCGGCATGCCGGCGATCGGGGAGTTGGGGTCTTCCTGCGCGGCCGGATTGACGATGTCGTTCGAGCCGATCACGATCGCGACGTCGGTCGAAGGAAAGTCGTCGTTGATCTCGTCCATCTCGAGAACGATGTCGTACGGCACCTTGGCCTCGGCCAGCAGCACGTTCATGTGGCCCGGCAGGCGGCCGGCGACCGGATGGATGCCGAAGCGCACTTCCTTGCCCTTGGCGCGCAGCCGCTTGGTCAACTCCGACACCGACTGCTGGGCCTGGGCCACGGCCATGCCGTAACCGGGCACGATGATGATCGACTCGGCGTCGTTGAGCATCGCCGCCACGCCGTCGGTATCGATCGCCACCTGCTCGCCCTCGATGGCCATCGCCGGCCCCGAGGCCGCGCCGAAGCCGCCGAGGATGACGCTGACGAAGTTGCGGTTCATCGCACGGCACATGATGTACGACAGGATCGCGCCCGAGGAACCGACCAGCGCGCCGGTGACGATCAGCAGGTTGTTCGACAGCGTGAAGCCGATCGCCGCCGCCGCCCAGCCCGAATAGCTGTTCAGCATCGAGATCACCACCGGCATGTCGGCGCCGCCGATCGCCATGATCAGGTGCCAGCCGACGGCACCGGCGATCAGCGCGACCAGCACCATCGTCCAGACGCCGGAGCCGTTCGCGTACATGATGCCCAGCAGCAGGCAGACGAGGCCGGCGCCGATGTTGATCGCGTGCCGTCCGGGCAGCGTCAGCGCCTTCGAATCGATCTTGCCGGCCAGCTTGCCGTAGGCGACGATCGAACCGGTGAAGGTGATCGCGCCGATCAGGATGCCGAGGAACACCTCGACGCGCATGATCGACAGCTCGACCGGCGTCTTGTGCGCCAGCGTCGCCGCGAAGCCCGACAGCGCGGCCGTCGTGCCGCCGGCGACCGCCTGCGCGGCCCGACCGGCCTCGACATCGGCATTCAGGCCGATGAACACCGCGGCCAGCCCGACCAGGCTGTGGAAGCCGGCGACGAGCTCGGGCATCTGCGTCATCTGCACGCGCGCGGCGACCCGGGCTCCGGCGATGCCGCCGATCACGATCATCACCACCATCGTCCAGACGCTGTCGACGCCGGGAGCCAGGATCGTCGCGCCGACGGCGAGCGCCATGCCGATGATCCCGAACCAGACGGCGCGCTTGGCCTTCTCCTGATCGGAGAGCCCGCCCAGCGCGAGGATGAAGAGAACCGTTGCGGCGATATAGGAAGCTGTCACCAGTCCTGGATGCATGTTGGCTACCCCTGCTCAGCTCTTGCGGAACATCGCCAGCATCCGGCGTGTCACGAGAAAACCACCAAAAATATTCACCGACGCCATCAGGATCGACAACGCCGCCAGTATCCACACGATCCAGCTGCTGGAGCCGACCTGCAGCAAGGCGCCGAGGATGATGATCGACGAGATCGCATTGGTGATCGCCATCAGCGGCGTGTGCAGCGAATGGGCGACGTTCCAGATCACCTGGAAGCCGATGAACACCGCCAGCACGAAGACGATCAGGTGCTCCATCAGGCTGGGCGGCGCGAAACTGCCGATCACCAGCATCAGGAAGCCGCCGGCGATCAGCATCATCGTCTGCCTGCGGCTCGCCGCCTTGAACGCGGCAACTTCGCGCGCCGCCTTCTGCTCGGCGGTTTCCTCGACCTTCTTCGGTTGCGCCTTGGCGATGGCCTGGATCTTCGGCGGCGGCGGCGGGAAGGTGATCGCGCTGTCCTTGACGACGGTGGCGCCGCGGATCACGTCGTCCTCCATGTTGACCACCGGCACGCCGTCCTTGGCCGGCGTCAGGTCGTCCATCATGTGGCGGATGTTGGTCGCGTACAGCGTCGAGGCCTGGGTCGCCATCCGCGACGGGAAATCGATATAGCCGATGATCCTGACGCCGTTGGCCGACTCGATCGACTGGTCGGGCACCGTGAGGTCGCAGTTGCCGCCGCGCTCGGCGGCCAGGTCGACGACGACCGAGCCCGGCTTCATCTTCGCCACCATGTCCTCGGTCCACAGCTTCGGCGCCGGCCGGCCGGGAATCAGCGCGGTGGTGATGACGATGTCGATGTCCGGCGCCAGCTCGCGGAACTTCTCGAGCTGCTTGGCCTGGAACTCGGGGCTCGACGGCGCGGCATAGCCGCCCGTCGCCGCGCCATCCTGATGCTTTTCCTCGAAGTCGAGGAACACGAACTCGGCGCCCATCGATTCGATCTGCTCGGCGACCTCGGGCCGCACGTCGAACGCATAAGTGATCGCGCCGAGCGACACGGCGGCGCCGATCGCCGCCAGGCCCGCGACGCCGGCACCGACCACCAGCACCTTGGCCGGGGGCACCTTGCCGGCGGCCGTGATCTGGCCGGTGAAGAAGCGGCCGAAGTTGTTGCCGGCTTCGATGACCGCGCGATAACCGGCGATGTTGGCCAT
The DNA here is from genome assembly GCA_047601745.1 of Burkholderiaceae bacterium. GTDB lineage: Bacteria > Pseudomonadota > Gammaproteobacteria > Burkholderiales > Burkholderiaceae_E > JAKPAM01. Next base: position 4,998,742 of record JASGIS010000001.1, read on the forward strand.
CGACGACAGCGCGTCCATCTTCTGGGCGCGGCTGATCCGCGGCACCATGTCCATCGCCAGCGCCGTCACGCCCTTGGCGCGCAGCGTTTCGAGCAGCTCGCCGTTCTGCGCCGGATACAGGAACGAAATCAGGATCTGGCCCGGACGGGCGAGCTCGACCTCGGACGGTTCCGGCTGCCGGATCTTCGCGACGATATCCGCCTGCGCCCACAGATCGGCGGCGCTCGGCACGACGGTGACGCCGGCTTCGCGATAAGCGTCGTCGGAAAAGCGAGCGGCGGCACCGGCACCGGCCTCGATCAGACAGTCATAGCCGAGCTTCTTGAGCGCCTGCGCCGATTGCGGCGTCAGCGCGACGCGCTTCTCGCCTTCGAATATCTCTTTGGGAATACCGATCTTCATGGACGTCTCATTCCTCCACAGCGCCGGGATTCATCGTCGGCACCCAGTGTCCGACGGAATCGCCAATAAAACGGGATTCATATCACATTGGCACGCCGACGCATGCGCCGACGCGAAGGCCCGACGCGCACCGCACTACCGCGCATGCAGGCCATTCATGGTTATCCTAAGTTTCGGCCGCGACAACCGGCGCTTCGCGCGGACCATGCCTAAGCGTGGCCAGGTCCGCCGACGAGTGGCGATCCGGCTAGTCTCCTCGTCAGAGTGTTCGGCGGGAACACCGTAGATAGTCGGTCGACTCATCGATCTTATCATCGATCCGCGCCGCGACACGGCCGATTCCGGCGAGCGCGCCGGGCCGGCGAACCCAAACGGCCGGGCATGGCGTGAAATCACCTGAAGCTGGTAGATTCCCACCTCCCAGCCGGGACGCGGAATCGCTAGCATTGCGGAGCGGAAATGCCCGCCGGGCGCGATTGTCCGGCAAGGGCTTCGGATCGGCGCCGTCGGCGACAGGCACCGGCCGGCAGACCAACCAGAGCATACGGAGACCAATACACCATGACATCCTCGGGCAATGCAGCCATCCTGGACCGCTATCGCAATACCTGCGTGATCGGCGCCGGCGTGATCGGCGCCTCGTGGGCGGCGCTGTTCCTCGCGCACGGCCTGAACGTCGTCGTCAACGACCCTCAGCCCGATATCGAAAATACCGTCAAGGCCCTGTTCGAACAGGCCGCGCCGACGCTCGAGGCGCTCGGCCTGCCGCACCAGGGGCTCGAGAAGAACCTGCGCTTCGAGCCCGACCTGCAGCGTGCGGTCGCCGGCGTCGACCTGGTCCAGGAGAACGGCCCCGAGAATCCCGAGTGGAAGCAGAAGCTTTGGGCGCAGATCGAGCCGCTGGTCCCCGCGCACGCGCTGCTGCTGTCATCCAGCTCCGCGCGTCCGGCGACCGAACAAGGCAAGCTGATGAAGGATCCGAGCCGGCTGCTGATCGGTCATCCGTTCAATCCGCCGCACCTGATCCCGCTGGTCGAGGTCGTGCCCGGCGAACGCACCCAAGCCCAGGCGACCGCCGACGCGGTGGCTTTCTACGAGGCGCTCGGCAAGGTGCCGCGCGTGCTCAAGAAGGAAATCCAGGGCTTCGTCGCCAACCGCCTGCAGCGCGCGATCATGCGCGAGTCCTGCTATCTGGTGCAGGAAGGCGTGGTCACCGTCGACGAACTCGACGACATCGTCACCAGTTCGATCGGCCTGCGCTGGGCCGTCAACGGACCGTTCAGCTCGTTCCACATGGGCGGCGGGCCGAAAGGACTCGAATCGTTCTTCCAGCACCTGGGCAAGAACATGGCCAAGTCGTTCAAGGTCGTGCCCGACGTCGATCTGGATGAAAAGCTCCAGCGGGTCATCGTCGACCAGGCCGCCGCCTCGTTCGGCAAGGAGCCGATCCCTCAGATGGCGCGCAAGCGCGACGACGGCCAGATCGCGATCCTTCACGCGCTGGCGCAGCTTCGCACCAAAGACTGACCGATTCGCGGCGGCCAGCCCGGCCGCCGTCCGACACCCCTGATCATTAGCCACGACCTGTGCGCAGGAGTACCCGCATGACGACCATCTTCGAAGGCCTGAAGGTCATCGACTGCAGCAGTTTCATCGCCGCCCCCGGCGCCGCCACCGTGCTGTCCGATTTCGGCGCCGACGTCATCAAGATCGAGCCCCCCGGGGCCGGCGACGCCGGCCGCAATCTGTCGCGCCTGCCCGGCAATCCGAAGACCGATCAGTCGTACAGCTGGTTGCTGGACAATCGCAACAAGCGCGGCATCGTCATCGACCTGGCGCAGCCCGAGGGCCAGGCCGTGCTGCACCGGCTGGCCGGCGAAGCCGACGTGTTCATCACCAACTACCCGCTGGCGGTGCGCAAGAAGCTGAACCTGAGCTACGAGACCTTGTCCCAGGCGAACGAGCGGCTGGTCTACGCGTCGTTCACCGGCTACGGCGAACGCGGCGCCGAGGCCGCCAAACCGGGCTTCGACATGACGGCCTACTGGGCGCGGTCGGGCCTGATGGACGGCTGCCGCCCCGACGCCAGCCTGCCGCCGGCGCGCGCGCTGACCGGCATGGGCGACCACCCGTCGGCGATGTCGCTGTTCGGCGCGATCATGGTCGGGCTGTACCAGCGCGAGCGCACCGGCCGCGGCTCGCAGGTCGGCTCCTCGCTGATCGCCAACGGCTTCTGGGCCAACAGCTTCAACGTGCAGGCGGCGCTGTGCAACGCGACCTTCTTCCCGCGCCCGCCGCGCGAACAGTTGTTCAACGCGCTGACCGCCTATTACCGCTGCCGCGACGGCAAGTGGCTGATCCTGACGATCCTGAACGAGGAACGGCAGTGGCCGGTGCTGGCCAAATGCCTGGGCCGCGAAGCGCTGCTCGATGATCCGCGCTTCGCCAAGCAGGCCGACCGCTTCAAGCACTCCAAGGAACTGATCGCCGAGCTCGATACGGCCTTCGGCGAACGCGACCGCGACGAGTGGCGCGGAATCCTCAATGCCGCCGGTCTGGTGTTCGAGATCGTCGCCACGTCCCAGGACACCGCCAGCGACCAGCAGGCGATCGATGCCGGCGTGCTGGTACCGTTCGAGAACGACACGCTGATGACGGTCGACAGCCCGCTCTACGTGCAGGGCGCCGACAAGGTCAGGCCGCGCAAGGCCCCCGAGGTCGGACAGCACACCGACCAGATCCTCGCCGAGGCCAAGTACGGGGCCGACGAGATCGCCAGGCTGCGCGCCGCCAACATCGTCAAGTAAGCGCAGCGATGCTCTGGCGTTTCTCCGCCAACAACACCCACCTCTACCCGGGCGCGCTGCTGCGCAGCCTCGACGCGCCCGACGACAGGCACTGGTCGTCGGGCGATGAACTGCTGGTGGAGTTCAGCGACGGCATACTGGTCGGCGCACGGCTGCTCGACGTCGATTCCCGCATGGCGGTCCTGCAGATGCCCGGCTATCGCACCGGACACGGCACCGACGTGAGCGAGCGGACGTGGCGAGTCGTGCCCGGCGGCGAACCGGGACTGGTGCGCGTTCAGAAACGCCTGACCGCGGCTTGAGGCCGCGCGCCCGACCGCCAGCGCCAACCGCGAACGGGTGACGTGAGAAACGCCGCGGCCCCTGCCCCTCGGGCTCGGGCTCGATCCGTGGGTGACCGGCGCTAAGGCTGCGGCGGCGCTTGCAGACCTTCGCGCAACGTCGCCAGCGCGGCCTGCAGCGGCTTGTTGCCGACCTTCTGCGCGAGCAGCAGCCCCTCGATGGACAGCATCGTGATGCCGTGGACCTGCGCCCAGCAGGCCGCTGCCTGGCCTTGCACGGACCGCTTCCTGAACACGCCGGCCCGCTGGCCCCGCTCGAGCAGATCGAACAGGATGCCCAGCGTCTGCAACACGCGCTCGCTCGTGTGGACGCTGGCCGCGTCCCCGGCCTCGGCGCTGAACATCAGTCGATAGAGCGCCGGATTGCGCGTGCCGAACTCGACGTAGGCGGCCGCCGCGGCATCGAAGGCCTTGACGATCGAGCGCGGCCGCGGAGTGATCGCCGCCGCCATCTCGCGGCCCAACTGCTCGAATCCTTGCACGGCCAGTTCGGCCAGCAGCGCCGCCTTGTCGGCGAAATGCTTGTAGGGCGCCGCATGGCTGACGCCCACGCGCCGCGCCACTTCGCGCAACGTGAACTGCCAGCCCTTCTCGTCGGCCAGCATCTGCAAGGCCGTATCGATGATCGCCCTGCGCAGGTCCCCGTGGTGATACGGACGGGTCGTCGCCTGTTCCATGCCGGATCTCTCTCCCTTCTCGACCGGGGCTCGCGCCCCGCCGCGTGCGATGTTCTCACGAAGATGCCATCAGAAACATAGTTGACAGAAGAAACATCGAACACTACGCTTGCCCAATGTTATCACTGCCTACATTGGAGAGCATGATGAGCAGCCCCTATGCAGACCCCGCTCGCGACATGAGGGCGGTGATGGATCGCCAGCGCGACGCCTTCCGGACCGAAGGCCCGCCGTCGCTCGCGCAGCGCAGGACGGATCTGCGCGAACTGAAGTCGCTCGTGCTCGCCCGCCGCAAGGAGATCGTCGCGGCGCTGCACGAGGACTTCGGCCACCGGGCCTCGCACGAGACCGCGATCATGGAACTGATGCCGCTGGTCCAGGCGATCGACTACCAGCACGGCCATCTACGGCGCTGGATGCGGCCCGAGAAGCGGCGGGTCTCGCTGCACTTCCGGCCGGGGCGAGCGTGGATCCGGTACCAGCCGCTCGGTGTCGTCGGCATCATGTCGCCGTGGAATTACCCGCTGCAGCTCGCGCTGCTGCCGCTGGCCACCGCCCTCGCCGCCGGCAACCGGGCGCTGATCAAGCCGTCCGAATACACGCCGGCGACCGCCTCGCTGCTGGAGCGGATGCTGGGCGAAGCGTTTCCCCGCGAGCAGGTGGCGGTCTTTCCCGGCAACGCGTCCGTCGGCCAGGCGTTCTCGGGCCTGCCCTTCGACCACCTGATCTTCACCGGCAGCACGGCGGTCGGGCGGGCGGTCATGAAGGCGGCCAGCGAGAATCTGGTTCCCGTCACGCTGGAACTCGGCGGCAAGTCGCCGGTGATCATCGACGAAGCAGCGTCGATCGAACGCGCGGCGGCGTCCGTCGCGTACGGCAAGCTGGCCAACTGCGGACAGACCTGCATCGCGCCCGACTACGTGATGGTGCCCGAAGGCCGCGTCGACGCTTTCGTCGGCGCCTACGACTCGGCCGTTCGCGCGCTCTATCCGGCGGGCCCGGTCAGCGACGACTACTCGTCGATCGTCAACGAACGGCACTACCGGCGGCTACTCGGCCTGCTGGACGATGCCCGCGCGCAGGGCGCCAGGCTGATCGAAGTCGGCGTCGATCCGGGCAAGGCCGGGCAACGCGCGCGCAACATCGCGCCGACCGTGGTGGTGGACGCGACCGAGCGCATGGCGATCCTGCAGGAGGAGATCTTCGGCCCGCTGCTACCGGTGCTCGCCTACCGGACCCTCGACGAAGCGATCCGCTACGTCAACGAACACCCCAGGCCGCTGGCGCTGTATTTCTTCGGCGATGACCCGAACCGCCAGCGCGTGCTCGAACAGACGATCTCGGGCAACGTCACGATCAATGACACGTTGATGCACTACGCGCAGGACGATCTGCCGTTCGGCGGCGTCGGCCCGAGCGGCATGGGTGCCTACCACGGTATCGAAGGGTTCAAGGCCTTGAGCCATGCCAAGGGCGTCTTCGAGCAGGGCCGCTGGAACCTGAGCGGCCTGCTGCGCCCTCCATTCGGCCCGTTGGCGGACGTCGTGCTCAAGCTGATGCTGCGATGAACGACGGCAACGGACTCAACGCCGGTTCTTCGCTCCGCCCTGCCTCGCCTTGAATCGCGGGTTCGACTTGCAGATGACGTAGAGCCGCCCGCGCCGCTTGACGACCTGGCAATCGCGATGGCGTTTCTTGGCATCCTTGAGCGATGAGAGAACTTGCACGACGGCTCCTGCATGAACGGAAAGATCCGGAGGGCGGTACTATAATCTGAATGATAACAATTTATCAATAGCATTAGTGACGAGGCCGCCTTCGATGGCGGCACAGCCGGCGCAGGCGGCGCGCCCGACCCGCATCAGAGGCTGAGCGTTTCTCGGTCGTACCCGAAAGGCGGGCATGGACGAAAGACTTTCAGCCTCTGAAAGACTCTCAGCCTCTCAATCCCAGGCCGGAAACGGATCCTCGTAGCGGGCCCAGGCCTTCGCCCCTTCGGCCATTTCGGCGTCGGTCAGCAGGCACGCATCGAAGCGTGCGCGCAATGCCGTCTCGTCGAGGCCGATACCGATCAGCACCAGCTCCTGACGCGCGTCGCCGACGTCGTCCTGCCACAGCGCGTCGATCATCGCGCGCGCCTCGGGATCACGCGGCCAGCGCTCGCGAGGCACGGCCGCCCACCAGTACCCGGCCGCGCCGTGCCGCGCCACCGCACCGGCCTGCGACCAGGAGCCGGCGAAAGCCGGCCGGCTCGCGAGCCAGAAGAAGCCCTTCGAGCGCAACACGCCCGGCCATTCGCTTTCCACGAGGTCGTGGAAGCGCTTCGGATGGAACGGCCGGCGCGCCCGATACACGAAGCTGGCGATGCCGTATTCCTCGGTCTCCGGCGTGTGTTCGCCGCGCAGCTCCTTGAGCCAGCCGGGCGCCTGCGCGGCCTGTTCGAAGTCGAACAGGCCCGTATCGAGCACCGAGGCCAGCCTCACCTTGCCGAATTCGGAGACTTCGATCCTGGCGCGGGGATTCAGGCCGTGCAGGATCGCCATCAGCCGCTCGCGCTGCGCTTCGGTGATCAGATCGACCTTGTTCAGCACGATCACGTCGCAGAACTCGATCTGCTCGATCAGCAGATCGACCACCGTACGCGAATCCTCGTCGCCCAGCGATTCGCCGCGCGCCTGCAGGCTGTCGCGCGAACCGTAGTCCTTCAGGAAGTTGTACGCGTCGACGACGGTGACCATGGTGTCGAGCCGGGCGACGTCCGACAGGCTCTGGCCATCCTCGCCGGTGAAGGTGAAGGTCTCGGCGACCGGCAAGGGTTCGGAGATGCCGGTCGATTCGATGACCAACTGATCGAACCGGTCGTCCCTGGCCAGCCGCTCGACTTCGCGCAGCAGGTCCTCGCGCAGCGTGCAGCAGATGCAGCCGTTGCTCATCTCGACGAGCTTCTCGTCGGTGCGCGACAGCTCGGCTCCGCCCTGGCGCACCAGGTCGGCGTCGATGTTCACCTCGGACATGTCGTTGACGATGACCGCGACGCGCCGCCCTTCGCGATTGTTCAGGATGTGATTCAGCAGCGTGGTCTTGCCCGCGCCGAGAAAACCGGACAGCACCGTCACCGGTAGCCGTTTGTCAGCAGAAGTCATCGGAAGATCCGTCATAATTGCAACCATGTTGCAATATACCTTAATGCAACTCAGTTGCGTTATGAAAAAACCATCACCGATCCCCCACCTCGCGCGCCTGCGCGCACTCGCCTCGCTGGTCGGCACCCTGGCCCTCTGCGCGCAGCCGGCCGCCGCCCAGCAGCACGCCCATACGCATGGCCGCATGGCGCTCGACGTCGCGATCGACGCACGCTCGATCACGCTGGCGATCGAGGCGCCGCTGGACGGATTCCTCGGCTTCGAACGCGCGCCGCGCACCGATGCCGAACGCGGGCGCGTCGCCGACATGCTGGCTCGCCTGAAGGCCGCCGACCGCCTGTTCCGGCCCGACCCGGCCGCGAAGTGCGGACTGACGAAAGTCGGGATCGACTCCCCGGTGCTCGGGCCGGACGATGCCGGCGGCGAGCACCAGGAACACCAGGAACACCAGGAGGAACATGGGGAGCATGGGGAGCACGCCGGGCACGATGAACACGATCATCGACACGCCCCCGCCGACGGCGGACACGCGGACCTCGACGTGGACATCGTCTTCACGTGCGCCGACGCCGCGCAGGCGCGCTTCATCGACGTGAACCTGTTCGGCGCGTTCGAACGCATCCGCGTCATCGATGCGCAGGTGGCCGCCCCCGGCGGACAGTTCAAGCGCACGCTGCGGCCGGGCGCGTCGCGGCTGGACCTGGTGCCGTGAACCGGCGCTGACGACGGTCATGGCAAGCAGCCTGCTCGAGGTCGAGAACCTGCGCTTCACGTGGCCGCGCAGCGCCCGGGCCTGCCTGGACATCGCCGCCTTCCATGTCGACGCGGGCGAAACCGTCTTCCTGCATGGCCCGAGCGGCTGCGGCAAGAGCACGCTGCTGTCGCTGCTGGCCGGCGTGCTGCTGCCGCAGGCGGGCCGCGTGGCCCTGCTCGGCACCTGCTGGAGCGATCGGCGGCCGAACGCGCGCGACCGCTACCGCGTCGATCACGTCGGCTACCTGTTCCAGCAGTTCAACCTGCTGCCCTACCTCAGTGCGCTGGACAACGTATTGCTGCCGTGCCGGTTCTCCGCGCGGCGGCGCGAAACGGCCGCGCGCGAGGCCGGATCGCTGCACGCCGCGGCAACGCATTGGCTGGCCGGCATGGGGTTGGACCCATCGGTGTGGCAGCGCGCCGCGCATACGCTGTCGGTCGGCCAGCAGCAGCGCGTCGCCGCCGCGCGCGCGCTGATCGGGCAGCCCGACCTGGTGATCGCCGACGAGCCGACCTCGGCGCTCGACGAGGACCGGCGCGAGGCGTTCCTCGACCTGCTGCTGTCCGCCTGCGCGGCCGCCGGCACCGCCGTCGTGCTCGTCAGCCACGACCGCCGGATCGCCGGGCGCTTCGCGCGCCAGGTGTCGCTGCCCGCGAACAACCGGGCGGCCCAGGCGCCGGAGGCTGCATGACCCGCGGCTTCCTGGTCAAGCTCGCGTGGCGCAGCGCCTGGAACCGGCGCTTCACGCTGGCGCTGACCGTCTGCTCGATCGCCTTGTCGACCTTCATGCTGCTGGGCGTCGAGCGCGTACGCACCGACCTGCGCAGCAGCTTCTCGTCGGCGGTATCGGGTACCGACCTGATCGTCGGGGCGCGCACGGGTTCCGTGCAACTGCTGCTGTATGCGGTCTTCCACGTCGGCGCGGCGACCAACAACATCCGCTGGCACAGCGTCGAGTCGCTGCAGCAGTTGCGCGGCGTGGCCTGGGTGATACCGCTGTCGCTCGGCGATTCGCATCGGGGTTTTCCGGTGCTGGGGACGACGCCGGCGTATTTCGAGCACCTGCGCTACGGCCGTCAGCAGCCGCTGCGACTGCGCGAAGGCGAGCCGTTTCGCGATCTCTACGACGCCGTCATCGGCGCCGAGGTCGCCGATCGGCTCGGCTACCGGATCGGCCAGCGGATCACGCTCGCGCACGGCACCGGCGAAGTGAGTCTGGGCGCCGATCACGCGGACAAGCCGTTCACCGTCGTCGGCATCCTCGCGCGCACCGGCACCCCGGTCGATCGCACGGTCCACGTCAGCCTGCAGGCCATCGAGGCGATCCACGTCGACTGGGCGGCCGGCGCGCCGCTGCCCGGACGGCGCATCGGCGCCGAAGAAGCGCGCGGGATGGACCTGCAGCCCGACAACGTGACCGCCGCGCTGGTGGGCCTGCACCATCGCGCCGCCGTCTTCTCGGTGCAGCGGCAGGTCAACCGTTTCGCCGACGAGCCGCTGATGTCCATCCTTCCCGGCGTGGCGCTCGACGAGCTCTGGGACGTCGTCGGTGCCGGCGAGCAGGCGCTGCTGCTGATGTCGGGCCTGGTCGCGCTGGTCAGCATGGCCGGGCTGATGTCGGTGGTGCTGGCCGGGTTGAACGAGAGGCGGCGGGAACTCGCGGTACTGCGCGCCGTGGGTGCGAGCCTGCGTCACGTGCTGCTGCTGCTCGCGCTCGAAGGCGCGCTGCTGACGCTGGCCGGCATCGTGATCGGTGCCGCGGCGCTCGCCGGCTGCATCCTGGCGCTGGGCCCCTGGCTGCAATCGACATTCGGGCTGACGCTGCGTCCGGGCGAACCGACGGCGATGCAGGCACTGCTGCTCGCCGGCCTCGTGCTGGCCGGATGGCTCGCCAGCCTGCTGCCCGGCTGGCGCGCGTATCGGCTGTCGCTCGCCGACGGCCTGTCTCCGAGGATCTGAACGATGAATCCGCCTTCCTTCGCCGTGCCGTCGCGGCTGCGTCGCCGCCTGTTGCAGGCCGGTGCCGCCTTCGCCGTCTGGCCGATCTCGCCGTCCGGCGTCCACGCCGAATCCTACGAAGAGATCGCCTGGGAAGCGCTGGTGCCTCCCGATTGGGATCCGATGAAATCATTCCGCGATCTGCAGAGACTGGGATCGCTGCCCGACTCGGACAAACGCGTGCGGGCGCTGTACGACCGCATGCGCAAGGTCTGGGACGCCGCGCCCACCGTGGCGTCGCTGCAGGGCCGCCAGGTGAAGATCCCGGGCTTCGTCGTGCCGATCGAAGGCGACGAGGACGGCCTGCAGGAATTCCTGCTCGTGCCTTATTTCGGCGCGTGCATCCATACGCCGCCGCCGCCGGCCAACCAGATCATCCACGTGCGCGCGGACCCGCCGGCGCGGGGCTTCAAGGCGATGAGCGCGGTCTGGGTCAGCGGCACCCTCGGCCTGCAGCGAGGCGACTCGGAGCTGGGCGCGAGCGGCTACAGCCTGAAGGCCGCGATCGTCGAGAAGTACCGGGAAAAATGAGCTGCCCGCGGGCGATGCCGCGCGCGCGTCAGCGCGGCGCCGGCAGCAGGCGACGCAGCGACTCGAAGAACAGGTCGGACTGCTCGCGCTCGCCCTGGACCTGAGCGGCCACGCGCGCCGCCAGTTGCCGATCGACCGGCCGCAACGGCCGGCCGGTGCTCTGCGCGAGCACCTGGTGCATGCACGCCCGTTCCAGGTAGTAGAGGTCGTCGTAGGCGTGGGCGATCGTATGGCCGGTGACGATCACCCCATGGTTGGCGAGAAAGACCACGTCCTTGTTCGCGTTGCCGTCCGTCATCGTTCGGGCGATGCGCTCGCCTTCGGCATCGTCGAGCGCCAGGCCGTTGTACCGGTCATCGACGGCGATGCGATCGATGAAGCGCATCGCGTTCTGGCTCAGCGTGGGGTCGGGCGCCCGCTGGTCGGTCAGCGTCAGCGCCGTCGCGTACGGCATGTGGGTGTGCAGCACGACGGCCCGCCGCGTCAGCCGATGCACGGCGCCGTGAATGAACAGCGCGGTCGGCTCCACGCGGTGACGCCCCGCCAGCACGTTGCCGCGCACGTCGATCAGCACGATGTCGTCCGGCCCCACCTCGCTCCAGTGCAGCCCGCGCGGGTTGATCAGGTAGCGGTCCTGCGTGCCCGGCAGCATCACGCTGAAATGGTTGCAGACGCCCTCTTCGAGCTGATGGTGCGCGGCCGCGCGCAACGCGAGCGCCAGGTCTTCGCGCAACCGGCGCACGATCGGGTCGGCATAGCCGCCGCCGGCCACCACGGCATCGAAGGAACGGGAAACGGTTTCGGTGCTCATCGCGGAGCGCTCCTCGGCGTGACGATTCCCGGCAGTGTGCACGACAAGCGCCCGACATGCTCATAGACCGCGGGCGCGCGGCTATTCGTGGCGCTCGATCGTGGCCCGCGCGGCGTCGAGCCCATCGGCCGCGGGCGCGGCTATTCGGGCACGTAGATCATCGAACCGTCCTTCAGCCGGTACGCGCTCCCCGCCTTGGTGCCCTCGCCTTCGCCGATCTGCCCCGATGACCGGTACTTCTTCAGTTCGTTGCCCTTCTTGACGACCATCTCCATGTCGGCCTCGCCGGGATTGCGGATGACGATCGCGTCGCGAGTCGTGAACGGGTTCAGCGGGTTCTCGATCACCGCGATCAGCAGGACGGCGATGATGACGAGGAACACGTCGACGATGTTGACGACGCTGAGGATCGGATCGTCGCCATCGTCGTCGTCGAGGATGTTCAGCGGCTTCCTGTCAGCCATGGACGACCCCCGGTGCATGCGCGGGCATCTGGTCGGCGTGTGATGCCGGCGCCTGCGCACGCTGTCCGCGCCGATCGAGCAGCTCGTTGAGTTCCGCCAGCAGCCACCTGCGGCGCACCGACAGGACCACGTAGGCGATCGCCGCCGAGATCAACGCGATCACCACCGCGGCGAAAGCCACGACCAGGTTCTGCGCCATGCCCTGCGCGTTGCCGGACGAGACGGCGATCAGTGCGGGCCCCATCGGAATCATCGTCGCCACGAGCCCGAGCATCGGCGCGACCCGGCTGACGATGCGCAGCGGTTCGATCAGCTTGAGCAGATGCAGCTCCAGCGCTTCCTGATTGGCTTCGGGGTGCCTGACCGCATAGCGGTGCAGGCGCCCCGCGCCGGGTCGTGCCGCGCCGCGCCGGCTCCACTCGACGAGGAAAGCACCGGCCGCGAAGAACGCGTAGAGAAAGAACGCCGCGAGCACGATCAGCACCGGCATCAGGAACAATTTCGATATTTCGTAGAAGAGGTTCTCGACGGCATTCATGGATGGGACTCCGAAAGAGGATTTTCGTATCGGGGAGAACGGGCGGACCGGCCGCCGGGCACGCCGTCGGCGAAGGCCTCCCGCAGGCCGCCGGCGAGCAGCGCACCCAGCACGATCAGCCCGAACAGCCAGTTCGCCGGATCCTCATCGGCGGCGACCGACACTTCGCGCAGCTCCTGCCCGCTGACGACCGTCGGCTTGGCATCGGCGGTCTGCGCTGCGGCCGGCGGTTCGGGCGCGGGCGGCGGCGCGGCGGGGGCGGAAGGCGCCGACGCGGGAGCGGGCTGGTCGCCGAGGCCGAATCCGGTCACCGCGGGAGCGTTCGCCGCCGTCATCGCCGCCGTGGCCTGCGCGAGCTTGCGCTGGTCGAGCTCTTCGGCGATTCGCGTGACCTCCGGACTGCTGCACGAGTCGGCATCGCAGGCCACGCCCGCTTCGGCGATCAGTTCGCGGTTGACGCGCTCCAGATCGGCCTTGACCCGCGGGTCGGCCTTCCAGTAACCCTTGTTGATCGCCACGAGCATGCGATCGACGATCCCCTGGTAGGCCAGCAGGCCGCCGGCCTCGCGGAAGCGCTCGCGGATGTCCAGGCGGTTGCGGTCGGCGACGTAGGTCTCGTACATCTCGTTCCACTTCGCGCCGTCGACCACCTCGGGCGTCACCACCTGCCAGGCCCACAGCCGCTCGTTGACCTCCTTGATCGCGCTGGCACCGGCCTGGCCCTCGGCGAGCATCGCCTCGACCCATTTCGGATTCGTGTAGCGGGCGCGCATCTCGCGGCCCATGAAACGATCGAGCGTCTCATGGCGCCCGACGCGGCCCTCGATGTTGAGCACCGTCATCTCGGGTGTCTTGCCGTCGATGTTGCGCACCGCCATCGCCAGGCCGCCCGCATGGCGATAAGTGGCGCTGTGATCGAGGCTGGCGACCGTATCGCCCGAATAGGCATTGAACGCCGCCTCGGTCCCGGTCAGCGCGAGCTTGAAGACCTCGGTGCCGGTCTTGTTGCCGCCGGGCTGGTTGCCCGTATAACCCTGGCCGTACAGATGGCCCATGCGATCGTAGTACACGCCGACGATCGGGTTCTCGTCGTCCCAGCTATTGCTGGCCGGAATCACGTTGTCGATGCCGGTGCCGTACACGCCGGCCGGCGAGCCGAAGACGCGGACCGTCGCCATCCGCTCGGCCTCTTCCGGCGCGATCCCGCGCGCCTGCAGGGCCTGCCGGGCGTGGGCGACGTGCGCGCGGATCGGGTTGTCGGGCTCGTCCATCGCCTTGGCCAGCGTTGCCGCCTGGTCGATCAGGATCTGCATCGGGTTCTCGGTGCCGTGCCCGCCGCCGCCGACGACCGTGGCGTCGACCCTCGGCCGGCCGAGTTCGGCGCGCGGAATGACCTCGACGCCGGTGACCCGGCCGCGTTCGTTCCAGACCGGCCGCACGCCCATCAGCGCGAGGATCTGCGCGTGCGCGACGCCGTCCGAGCGCAGCGAATCCCACAGGCCGGCGAACGATGCCCGCTGCGGATAGCGGCCGTGCCGGGCGCGGTAATCGTTGACGAACGAGTCGGCCAACGCCAGGCCCTGCGCCCACGCGCCCGGGGTCGGCAGCCGGTACGGATCGTGGCTGTACATGTTGCGCCCGGTCGGCAACGCCTCGGGCCTGCGCACCGGGTTGCCGCCGGGGCCCGCGGCGATGTAGCGGCCCGCCAGCCCGTGCAGCAGCGCGTCGGTCTCGGCCGGCCCGCTGGCTTCGATGCGCCGGGCGATGTCCGCCTTCTTGCGGGCCCGTGCGTCGGCGGGCTCGTCGTCGTCCAGCGTCAGGATGGCCTCGGCGGTCGACAGCCGCAGCGGCTCCTCGGGCGCGACGCCGAAGGTATGCAGCCCATGCGAGATCGTGCGCTCGCCGATCTCCTTGATGTACGCGCGCAAGGCCTCGACACCGGCGGCATCGGTCAGCTTCTCCTCGCCGATGTCCTTGAGCAGGCCCAGCTCGCCGGCGCGGCGGTTCAGGTAGGCCAGCGCGCCCTCGCCGGCGATGTCGCTCTTTTGCCGCGCGACCTGGTAGTCGTCGATGCTCGACAGCATCAGCAGCAGTTCGCTGTTCAGCGTGACGCGATCCAGCGGCGGCGTCAGATGCGAGATGATCGTCGCCATGCCCCGATGCCTGGCGGTGGTCGCGTCGCCGATGTTGCTGGTGACGAACGGGTAGAACTGCGGCAGGTCCGCGACCATGATCTCGCCCGGGTCGTCGGCATCGAAGCCGAAGTCGCGTCCGGGCAGCCACTCGGTCGTGCCGTGCGCGCCGAGGTTCACCACGGCGTCGGGCTTGAACTCCTTTTGCAGCCACAGGTAGAACGCCAGGTACTGGTGCGTCGGCGGCAGTTCGTGAACGTCATAAGCGCGCCGGATGTCGATGCCCCAGCCGCGCATCGGCTGCGGCGCCAGCAGCACCTTGCCCATCCGTAGCACCGGCAGCACGAAATACGCCGCGCCGGTGCGGTCCTTCCACAACATCGCCTTCGCATCCTCGGGCTTTCCCCAGACGCGATCGATGGCCTCGCGCAGCGAGGCGGGCTGCTCCGCCAGCCAGCGCCGGTACGTGGCCAGCGGCAGCAGCACGGCCTTGCCCCCGCCGACCAGTTCGGCCAGCGCGCCCGGTGACGCGGCATTGACGCCATGGCGACGCAGCAGCGCCAGCAGCGCCTCGGCGTCCGCCGGACGGTCCGTCACGTCGTAGCCGTCGCGTTCGAGCGCGCGCAGCACCTCGAAGATCGAACGCGGTGCATTCAGGAACTCGGCCTCGATGCCGGTCGCATCGCCGTGCTCGTCGTAGTGCATCAGCGCCACGCGCTTCTGCGCATTGGGCGTGGTGCGCAACGCGACGAACTTGCGCACGCGGTCGGCGAGGCGATCGACCCGCTCGGGCATCGGTATCTCGGCGATGTGCTCGAGGCCGCTGGCGGCGTCGCGCACGCGCTCGCCGGTGGCGATGAGGGTCGGCGCCACCGCTCCGGCCAGTTCGGGCTGGAAGGTCTGCGAGAAGCGCTCGCCCAGCGACAGGCCCGCGGGCAAGCCGCGCCAGTCGGCAAGGCTCTTGTTGGAGACGCTCGTGGCGCTGGCCAGCGAGATCGCGTTGACGATCGGCACGTCCAGCTTGCGCAGCGCCGCCCCGGTCTCGTCGGCGCTGATGCCGCTCTTGGCCAGCAGGACGGCGGCGGCGATGCGGCTGCCGCCCCGCTCGTCGAGCCAGAAGCGATCGATCGCCTCGTGCAGGCGCGCGGCGACGATCGGCACCACGTTGAAGCCCCGTGCCTGCAGCGCGGCGCTCAGCGCGCGCGCCGCGCCGCGCTCGCCCAGCCGCAGCGACGACGGGCCGATGATCAGGCCGACCCACGGCCGACCGTCGCGTCCGGGCTCGGCGGCACGATAAGCCGATTCATAAGCGTCGAAACTGTCGTACAGCCGGTCCGCGTCCGTGTCCCACAAGGCCATCGCCGGCAGCGGCCGCGGCGGCGCCACGTCGTCGGTGGCCAGGCCGAGCTGACGGCGCAGTGCCAGACGCAGCATCGCCTGCAGGTTGCGCGCATCGCCGCGCGCCGCGTATGCGGCCAGCGTCGGATCATGCGGCACGCCGCCCAGCGCGCGGCTCGGCTGCGGACCGATGTCGAGCACCCGTGCCCCGCTCGCGCTGCGCGCGGCCAGCAGCGGCCGGAGCGTGGCCGCCAACGCATCGTCCGGCTGATGAACGAGCACCAGCGCGGCATCGGCCACGGCGGCGAGCTGCTCGGGAGCGGGCGCCTTGCCGGCAATGACGGTCAGGCCGACGTCGCTCAGGCCGGCGTCCGCGCGCGCGCCCTTGGCCGCGGCGGCCAGCGCGGCCGGCTGCAACTGGATGACATCGCCGGCGATCAGCACGGCGCGCAGCGACGGTTCCGCCTGGACGGGCGAACCCGCCCCGAGCAGCAGGACCAGCCAGAGCCCGCGCAGCAGCCCGAAGCAGGCCGCCGCACGGCCCGCCGTCGATCGAGCCGCCCCCATCACAGCGTCACTTCGAGCGTCAGCTTGAAGGTGCGCGGCATGCCCGGATACAGGCCCGCGTCCCAGTAGCGCTCATTCAGCAGATTGTCGACGTACGCCCTCAGTACCGCCGGCGATCGGCCGAATCGGGTGCGGTAGCGCACGCCGGCATTGACCAGGCCGTAGCTCGGCAGGAAGCGGGTGTTCGTCGCGTCCTGCGCGCGCTTGCTCGTCCATCGGTAACCGGCGTTCAGGCCGACGCCCGGCAGCGCGGCCGGCTCGTAGTCGAGCAGGGCCGTGAAGACCTGCCTGGGAACGCCGGTCGGACGGCGGCCATCGACGGCCGCATCGCCGGTGCGTTCCATCGTCGCGTCGATCAAGGCCAGGCCCGAGATCAGGCGCAGGCGCCGCGTGAGCATGCCGTCGGCGGAGAACTCGAGTCCCCGATGGACGCGGCTGCCGCTCTGCGTGTAGAGATTGGTAGCGGTGTCGGTATAACCCAGGCCCTTGTCGATCCTGTACGCCGCCGCGGTCAACGACCAGGCCACCGTGGGTTTCCACTTCACGCCGATCTCGGTCTGCCTGCTCTCGAGCGCGCCGAAAACCGTGCCGGCATTGCCGGTATTCGCGGGCGCGGTGCCGCCCTGCTCCAGGCCTTCCGCGTAGGAGCCGTAGACCGTGGTATCCGCGTCGGGTTTGAACACGAGGGCGGCCATCGGCGTGGTCGCGCTGGTCTCGTACGGCGCGCTCGTCGTCGCCCCGTCGGCGCCGAGGTTGGCCGACACGATCTTGCCGTGCCGCACGCCGCCGATGACGCGCCAGCGTTCGCTCAGGTGCACGGTATCGGTCAGGTACAGGCCCCGTTCGCGATAGAAGGCGTTCTTGTATTTGCCGCGCACCGCGTACAGATCGGACGCCGGCGCCGTCACCGGATCGTAGAGGTTCGACGTCCAACGGCTCGAGTATTCGTACTCGCCGCGCCAGCTCTCGGTGGCGTGCCAATCCCAGCCGACGCTCAACTCGTGCAGCAGCGACCCGGTCCGCACGCGCCCTTTCAGCGAAACCTGGGCCGCGCGCGAAGGAAACGACTGCAGCGCATCGCGCATCGCATAGGCGGTGAAATCGCCGCGGGCATCGTTGATCGTCGCCATGCTCCAATACGCATCGCGCGAGAACGACTGCCTGAGGACGCCGGCGCTAAGCGACCAGTCGTCGCTGATCCGCCAGTCGGCGGTCAGGCTGGCCAGCGTCTCCTTGGAGTCGTAACCCGCGTAGTTCACGCCGTTGAACCGGGAACCGCTCGGCGCGGCGGGCAGCGGCACGCCATTGGCCAGCGAGTACGAGAAAGGCTGGCCGGTCCGGTCGATGTCGTGATGCTCGACGTCCAGCGCCACGGTCAGATCGCGGGTCACGCGCCAGTCGAAATAACCGCTGACCAGCGTGCGATCGACCTTGACCGAGTCGATCGGCGCATCGCCGTGCTCCTTGGCGACGTTGATCCGGTAACCGAAGCGATCCTGCTCGCCGAACCGGCCGCCCAGATCCATCTGCGCGCGCAGCAGCGACCGCGACGTATAGCCGAGCGTCGCCGCGCGATACGGCTGGTCGGTAGGCTGCTTCGGCACCACGTTGACGATGCCGCCCGGCGTGGAAAAACCGTAGGCGAAGCCGCTCAGGCCCTTGAGCACGTCGATGCGTCCGAGGCTCTCGATCGCCGTTTCACCGAAGTGGATCACCGACAGACCGTTGCGCTTGTAGTTGGTGTTGTAGGCGACGCCGAAGCCGCGTATCTGGATCTGCTCGATCGACCCGTAGCCGGCGGCCGCGCCCGAACCGGAGGTCACCGACGGATCGTTGCGCAGCGCTTCGGTCAGAAAGCGCGCATCCGATTCGCGCAGGCTGTCCTCGTCGACGGTGACGATCGAGAAAGGCGCGTCCTGGACCGGCTGGGTGCCCAGCGCGCCCAGCCGCGCTTCATTCCGAGGACGACGGCCCGTCACCTCGACGGTGCCCAACTCCGGGCGTTCGCCGCCCTGCTCCGGCGGCCCGGTCTCCGGCGAAACCGGTTCCTGGGCTCGCGCCCCGCCGGCGACGATGGTCGCCACGCCCACAAACGCCAAGCAGGCCGCACGCCGCCTCGGCCCTCGCCACGATTGCATCAAGATTCCCCAGCCAGGCTGATTTCGACAATAAGGCGACGTTATAACATAACAATTCGAGCCCGAGATGAAGGATGGCCGCCGCCGACGCATGCGGTCGCGGCCCGGGGCGGCGGCGATGAATACTGTTATTATGAACAGTGTTCATTCGACACGGCCGCTCCCCGCCAGCACGCCATGCAGCTCGCCGCCAAGCTCGCCCTCCTTGCCGATGCCGCCAAGTACGACGCCAGTTGCGCGTCGAGCGGCGTGAAGAACCGCGACTCGCTGGGCGGCGGCGGGATCGGCTCGGCGAACGGATCGGGCATCTGCCACAGCTACACGCCCGACGGGCGCTGCGTGTCCTTGCTGAAGATCCTGCTCACCAACTTCTGCGTCTACGACTGCCAGTACTGCATCAATCGTCAAAGTTCCAGCGTGCGGCGCGCGCGCTTCAGCGTCACCGAAGTGGTCGAGCTGACGCTGGACTTCTACCGCCGCAATCTGATCGAAGGGCTGTTTCTGTCCAGCGGCATCATCCGCAGCGCCGACTACACGATGGAACAGCTCGTCGAGGTCGCCAGGTGCCTGCGCGAGGACCACGATTTCCGCGGATACATCCATCTGAAAACGATCCCCGAAGCCTCGAGCGAACTGCTCGCCGCCGCCGGCGCCCATGCGGACCGCCTGAGCATCAACGTCGAGCTGCCGACCGAGGCCGGGCTTCGCCGGCTCGCGCCGCAGAAGTCGCTCGCCAGCATCGATCGGTCGATGGGCGAGGTGGCCGCCCAGGTCCGGCAGAACCGTCGCGAACAGCGCGCGCAGCAGCAGATCGTGTCGATGCCGCAATCAGCACGCGCACGGCGCGCGCGAGCGCCGAAGTTCGCGCCCGGCGGGCAAAGCACGCAGATCATCGTCGGCGCCGACGGCAGCAGCGATCGGCAGATATTGCGCGTCAGTTCCGGTCTCTATGCGAACCACCGGCTCAGGCGCGTCTACTACTCGGCCTACAGTCCGATTCCGACCGGCCGCGACGACCTGCCCAGCGGCGCGCCGCCGCTGCTGCGCGAGCATCGGCTCTACCAGGCCGACTGGTTGCTCAGGCACTACGGCTTCGACGCGGCCGAGTTGAGCGGCGGCCTGCGGGCCGGCATGCTCGACCTCGAAATCGATCCGAAGCTCGCGTGGGCGCTCGGCCACCGGCACCGCTTTCCCGTCGACCTCAATCGCGCGCCCCGAGAGATGCTGTTGCGCGTGCCGGGACTGGGCGTGAAGTCGGTCGATCTGATCGTCGGCTCGCGCCGCTCGCGGCGGATCCGGCTCGCCGACCTCGCGTCGCTCAGGATCCGGCTCGATAAGGTGATGCCGTTCATCGAAGTGGCCGACCACCATCCCCATCGGTCGCTCGACGATCCGCTGCTGCGCGAACGGCTGTCGGCGGCCACGCGGGTCTCCGCCGCGCGCCTGCGCCACGCGGGCATGCAGGGACCCGAGCTCGCGCAGCGCAGCCTGTTCTGAAACGGCGGCCGCCGATGATCACGTGGCACGTGCGACTCGAAGGGGCCGATGACTGGACGGGTTTCCGAACGGCGGCCCGCCACCTGCTCGCCCACGACGTGCCGGCACAAGGCATCGCGTGGAGCTGGCAGGTCAGGCAGCACGGTCCTGCGGGTCCGTGCGCGGACCAGACGCTGCTCGCCCCCGAAACCCGGCCCGGACTCGCGCCTGTCGACGTCGCCGAGCGTTTGCCGGTCGACAAGTCTTCCGCACGCGCGTTCCGCGTGCCGGCGCGCGCGTTGGAGATCTGCCGCGGGGCGAGCCTGCACCGCGACGAGCAGCGCTTCGCGCTGGTCTATCGTTGGCTGCAGCGTCTGCGCGCCGGCGCGATCGCCGCCGACGACGCGCTCGATCCCGACCATCGCCGCCTCGCGCGAATGGCACGGGCCGTGAGCCGCGACATGCACAAGATGCGGGCGTTCGTGCGATTTCGGCCGCTGGCGCGGCCCGACGGCCTCGCCGACCTGCACGTGGCGACGTTCGAGCCCGAACACCACGTCGCGCGCGCCAATGCCGACTTCTTCGTGCGCCGCTTCACCAATATGCACTGGATGATCGTCACGCCCGAAGTCGGCCTGCGATGGGACGGCGACACCCGCACGCTGACCGAACTGCCCGGTTCCGGCACGCACGAACTCCCCGCCGCCGACGCGGGCGAAGCGCTCTGGCTGACCTATTATCGGAGCACGTTCAACGGCGCGCGCCTGAAACCGGCGGCCATGGTCAGGGAAATGCCGCGCCGCTACTGGAAGCACCTTCCCGAGGCCCGGCTGATCTCCGGTCTGATCCAGGAAAGCACGCGCGCGGCATCGACCGGAGACGGCGGCCAGCCGACCGGGTGAGCACGGTCGGCACACGCGATCCGATCATGGGTTCGAAGCGAAACGGCGGCCCGTATCGAGCAAGAAAATCCGCAGGAAACAGCCGAGTCGGCATGGTATCTTGCCACCCGGATGTCGCTTTCGCCGGCCCCTGGACAAACCCGCTCCGCAAGCAGGGTCATGTAATTCCTCAGCTCGAATGAACGGGTGTTTCGCTCAAGGCATAGGGGATCGCGCGAGCATCCGCAAAACAAGCGATGAAGGAGGAGCACCATGACCAGGCATTCGGCCAAAAAAGCGCCCGAAACGGATGATCTGTCCGACCAGGCCTCGCAAAATACGCTGGCGCTGAATCCGCTGCTGGGCGTGCGCAGCGAGGATCTGCTGGCCGGCGCCAACGTCCTGTTCAATGCGATGGCCAAAGCGCCTGCCGCCGCGCTCAATCAATGGCTATCGTTCCTGGGCGAACTCGGCGGCATCGCCATCGGCCAATCCGATCGCAAGCCCGAGCCCGGCGATAAGCGCTTCGGCGATGCGGCCTGGCAGGACAGCGTTCTGCACTATCGGTTGCTGCAGGCTTATCTGGCCTGGGGCGATTCGGTCAAGCAATTCGTCGATCACGCGGACCTGGACGAGCAGCAAAAGGCGCGCGCGCAGTTGTTCGCTTCGATCTACGTGGATTCCATCGCGCCGACCAATGCTTTCCTGGCCAATCCGACCGCCGTGCGGCATTTCGTCGAGACGCGCGGCGAAAGCCTGTATCGCGGCTTCAACAACTATCTGGAAGACCTGACGAAGAACGGCGGAATGCCGTCCCAGGTCGATAAATCGCCTTTCAAGGTCGGCGAGAATCTCGCGACGACACCCGGCGCCGTCGTTTTCCGCAACGAACTGCTCGAACTGATCCAGTACGAACCGATGACGCCGCTCGTCCGCAAACGGCCGATCGTCATCACGCCGCCGCAGATCAATAAGTACTATTCGCTGGACCTGACTCCCGACAAGAGCTTGTTCGTCTTCCTGCTGCAGAACGGCTTCCAGCCGTTCGCCGTCAGTTGGCGCAATCCGACCGCCGAGAATCGCGACTGGGGTCTCGACACGTATCTGGCGGCGCTCGACGAAGCCGTCGACGCGACCCGCGAGATCACCGGAAGCGAAGACGTCTCGATGATGGGCGCGTGCTCGGGAGGCATCACGGCTTCGGCCTATTTCGCGATGCTGGCGGCCAGAAAGCAGAAGAAGGTCAGGAATGCGACGATCGCCGTCTGCGTGCTCGATCCGACCTCATCGTCCGCCGACAACCAGCTCTCGTGCCTGACGACGCCCGCGACCCTCGAGGCCGCGAAAGCCGGGTCGGCGCTGCGCGGCATCGTCGACGGCGAGGATCTGGCCAAGATGTTCGCGTGGATGCGGCCGAACGATCTGATCTGGAACTACTGGGTCAACAACTACCTGCTCGGCAAGACGCCGCCGGCGTTCGACATCCTGTTCTGGAACGGCGACACGACGCGCCTGCCCGCGAGGCTGCACCACGACTATATCGACGTCGCGATCAAGAACCCGTTCGTCAACGCCGATACGCTGACGCTGAACGGCGCGCCGATCGACATGAAGAAGGTCGATACCGACACCTACGTGATCGCCGGCGTCACCGACCACATCACGCCGTGGAAAGGCGTCTACCAGACCGCCAGGATCTACGGCGACGACACGACCTTCGTCTTGTCGAACAGCGGCCATCTGCAGGCGCTGATCAATCCTCCGAACAAACCCAAGGCATCGTTCAAGGTCGGCGCCGCGTCGGCGGCGACCCCCGATGAATTTCTGGCCGGCGCGGAGAAAAGAAGCGAAAGCTGGTGGCTGCACTGGCGCGACTGGCTGAGCGAGCGTTCCGGCGAAGAGGTCGAAGCGCCGAAGCAGCTCGGCAGCGCGCTTCATCCTCCGGGTACGCGCGCGCCGGGCACCTACGTTTTCGACTGATCGCCATCGAACGGCGAAGGAACGAACCAGATGGATGCGAGAACGACCGATCTCGACGTCAGCACGATCGACATCGATGGCCAGTTGCTGCGGGTCGCCATCAAGCACGGACCGGACGACCGCCCGCCGTTGTTGATGTTCAACGGGATCGGCGCGAACTGGGAGCTCGCGAAGCCGTTCTTCTCCGCACTGAACGATACCCGGGCCATCATCTTCGACGTCCCCGGTGTCGGCGGCTCGCCGACGCCGCTGTTGCCGTACCGGCCGTCGGCGCTGGCGCTGTTGAGCAGGAAGCTGATCGGGCGTCTCGGCCATCAGCAGGTCGACGTGATCGGCGTTTCGTGGGGAGGCAGCCTCGCGCAGCAGTTCGCGCATCAATATCCGACCGTCTGCCGAAAGCTGATCCTCGCCGCCACCGCGGCCGGCGCGACCATGGTGCCGGGCCGCCCTTCGGTGCTGTGGAAGCTCGCGACGCCGCGCCGCTATTTCGACAAGCAGCACATGAAGGCGGTCGCACCGAAAATCTACGGCGGCGATCTGCGGCGGGATGCCGATCTCGTCGCCGAACACATCAGACGCGACGCGAACAACCGCGGCTACTACTACCAGCTCCTCGCGATCGCGGGTTGGACGAGCCTGCCCTGGCTGTGGACGATACGCCAGCCGACCCTGGTCCTGGCGGGTAGCGATGATCCGATCGTTCCCGCGATCAACGGCCGGATACTGGCGACGCTGCTTCCGAACGCCCGACTCGAAATCGTCGACGATGGACACCTGTTCATGTTGACCCGACCGCAGCAGATGGCGGCAACGATCGAGTCCTTTCTCGCCGAATGACCCGACAATGGCTTGCCACGCAGGCCGCGATGACGCCCCCCTCCACTGGAGACGAGACATGAACATTTCCCAGGTCGTGCCGAGCGCGCGTTCCGGCGGTGCCAGCAAGATCGTTTCGGCGCGCGAAGCCGTGCGATTGATCCGCGACGGCGATACGATCGCGATGGGCGGATTCGTCGGCATCGGTTTCCCGGAAGAGGTCGCGATCGAAATCGAGAACGCGTTCCTGGCCGGCGACGATGAACTGACCAATCTCGGCAAACCCAGCAATCTGACGCTGGTTTTCTGCGCCGGCCAGGGCGACCGCCTGACGCAGGTACGCGGACTCAACCACCTATGCCACGTCGGCCTGATCAAGCGCGTGATCGGCGGACATTTCGGTGCCGTTCCGAAACTGGGCCAGCTCGCGGTATCCGGCCAGATCGAAGCCTACAACCTGCCGCAAGGCGTCATTTCGCAGTTGTACCGCGACATCGCCGCCGGCAAACCCGGACATGTATCGCGCGTGGGGCTCGGGACCTTCGTCGATCCCCGTCTCGACGGAGGCAAGATCAACGACCGGACGACCGAGGATCTCGTCGAACTGACGAGCTTCGGCGGCAAGGAATACCTGTTCTACAAGACCTTTCCGATCAACGTCGGCGTCATTCGCGGGACGACGGCCGATCCCGACGGCAACATCACGATGGAGCGCGAGGCGCTGACGCTCGATGGCCTGTCGATCGCGATGGCCGCGCACAATTCGGGCGGCCTGGTCATCGCCCAGGTCGAACGCATCGCCGACAGGGGCACCCTCAATCCGCGCCAGGTGAAGATTCCGGGGGTGCTCGTCGACTGCATCGTCGTGGCGCAGCCGGAGAACCACCACCAGACCTTCGGGCTGGCCTATAACCCCGCGTTCGCGTCGGAAGTCCGCGTCCCGCTGACCTCGATCGAGCCGATGGAGATGAGCGAGCGTAAGGTCATCGCGCGGCGTGCCGCGATGGAACTGCAGGCCAACAGCGTCGTGAACCTCGGCGTCGGCATGCCCGAGGGCGTCGCCGCCGTCGCTGCCGAAGAAAAAGCCGCGGACCTGATGACGCTGACGGCCGAGCCGGGCGTGATCGGCGGCATTCCGGCCGGCGGGCGCAATTTCGGCGCCGCCACCAACGCGCATGCCGTCATCGATCAGCCCTATCAGTTCGACCTGTACGACGGCGGCGGTCTCGACATCGCCTTTCTCGGCCTCGCGCAGGCCGATCGCCAGGGCAACATCAACGTCTCGCGTTTCGGTCCGAAGCTGGCCGGCTCCGGCGGCTTCATCAACATCAGCCAGAACTCGAAGAAAGTGGTTTTCCTCGGCACGTTCACGGCCGGTGCCCTCCAGATTTCGGTGATCGACGGCAAGCTGGTCATCGAACGCGACGGCAAGACGAAGAAGTTCGTCGAAGCGGTCGAGCAGCGTACGTTCTCGGGCGTCGTCGCGGCGGACGACGGCAAGGAGGTGCTCTACATCACCGAGCGATGCGTGTTCCGGCTGACCAAGGAAGGGCTGGAGCTCACCGAGATCGCACCGGGCATCGATCTGAAACGCGACATTCTCGACCGGATGGAGTTCGAGCCGATCGTGCGCAACCCGCGCCTGATGGACGCCCGGATCTTCGGTACCGAGCCGATGGGTTTGCGCGACGACATGCTGCAGATCCCCTACGACGCGAGGTACAGCTACGACGAAGAGAACAACATCCTGTTCCTCAATTTCGCGCAGCACAGGGTGAAATCTCTCGAGTCCATCGAGCGCGGCAAGGAAAAGATCCGATCGATCGTCGAACCGCTGGGCCATAAGGTCTATGCGGTCGTCAACTATGACGGTTTCGAGGTCGATCCGGATGTCGAAGACGTTTATCTCAGTACCATCAAGGAAATGACCGAGAAATACTATCTCGGCGTCACCCGGTTCACGACGAGCGCGTTCATGCGTGCCAAGCTCGGCGAAAAGCTCGATGACCGGGGCGTGGCACCGCACATCTTCAAATCGGAAAAGGAAGCCAAGGCGGCGGTGCGCGAGACCTTGCCGCGTACTTGATCGACGGCGCGGCGTGCCGACGTCGTGCCGGCAATCACGAGGGGCAGGCAGCCCGCGACGGTTCAGGCACGCGGACATTCTTCGTGCCCATCAAGCCGTCTTGGCGAACAGCACTACGCCCGGTAGGCCCTCGAAGTGCGCGTCGCAGGTAAGCAGTTCGACGCTCTGGCGTCGAGCCGTTGCGTAGACGATCGCATCAGCGGTAGCCAGCTTGTGTTTGCGGTGCAAATCCGCTGCCAGCAAGGCGATAGGCGTGTCCAGAGGCACGACGACGCACTTCTGCGTATAGGCGATCATCTGGTCCGCCTGATCTTCGCCGAGTTCGCGAACCAGCCACTTGGACAATTCCAACTGCACGATGGTGGGGACGATGCACCATGGTTTGTCCGGGAACTGATTGCCCAGCTTCCGGCCCAACGCACTGCCGATCAGCCATTCGATCCAGGCCGAGGTATCGACCAGACGCGACGGCACCGCCATCAGTAGCGGTCGCTGCGGTCGCGGTAGCCGTCGGCGCGAGCGCCGACGGCCATGCCGGCCAGATCTTCCAGCTCAGGTACCGGCATCACCAATACGCCCTTGCCCTTGGGGATGAACACGAATTCCTGCCCGGCCTTCCAGCGCTGTTCCTCCCGGACGGCCTTGGGAATGGAGATCTGAAACTTGCTGGACAAAGTGGCGGTAGCGGCCATTTCGTACCTTTTCCGTATCGATGCCGATTCAGTAAGAATATAGGTGTTCGCCCCGAGGCGCCAGTCCCTCCCTCATTGGCCGAATGCCCGAAAGACCGCATTGGCGCGTGCGCAGACCACATCGTCCGCATAGATCAGCGCGCTGGCGAAGCCCGTCGAACCGCCGATCTTGATGACGCTGGGCCGCACCTCGAGCCACTGACCCTGGCGCGCGGCCGAAACGAAATCGACCGACAGGCTGACGGTCACCAGCGAACCCGGGCCGCTGCCCCGCACCACACCGCATGACAGGCCCATCGCATTGTCGGCCAGCGCGGTGATCAATCCGCCGTGCACGAAACCGCGGCTATTGGCGTGTGCGGCACCGGCGCGCAGGCCGATGTAGACGGCATCGGACAGGCGCCGCGAATAGAGCGGCTCCCACGGATCGGTCAGGCCGCTGGAACGGTAGTGGCGCGCGAAGCCTTCCGGAATGTCCGCAGGCGACTCGGTGGAATGGTCGGATATGGCATTCATGTAGACCAGTCTATATATTCATTTGCTTGGCTGCAAGGCGAGATCGCGCAATGCGGTACCGGCGTCACGCACTCGGGCCGAATGCCGGCCACACCTACTTCGGCATGTTCTGCATCAGCCCCGGAACGATCTTCATCGTTGTCTTGCAAGCCGTCAGCGCGAGCGTGAAGACGAGCGGAATCACCTTGCCGGACCATCGTGTCAGCATATGCCGAACCTCCGTGCGTATTCGATGTTCAGCGCTCGGTACGATAAGGTTCGTCGAGGGCGATGTCGTCGCGCACGGCATTGCTCCACAACCCGCCGGGCAGATGAGCGGGCCACGCGCGGGGCGCGTATCCAGCGCGCAGCGGCGAGCCATCGAGGCCATCATACGGTGTGGACCGTGACTGGCGGCTCGATCCTCGGTAAATTGCATCGACCCGTTGAACATATCAGCGCAACGGAACGCCAGGATGCCGACCCAGCTCGCCCTCGTCCTCTTCGATCACACGCCGGTCATCGGCACCGCCGCGCTGCTGGACGGGCTGGCCTCGCATTGGCCCGGACTCGCGCAGCCGTCCGAGCTGAAGGACGAGCACGGCTCGATGACCTTCATGATGGACGAGATCATCGCCGGCATCGGCCTGATCCGGGCGCCGGTGCCATGGGGGGATCTCGAGGCGCCGTGCCGGGACAGCAAGCTCTGGTTCGGCGCGACCGAGGCGCTGCGCGGGCACAGCGAGCACGCGATCGTCTCGGTGCTCGGCGAAGCGTCGCCGATCGCGCTGGCGACCGCGCTGACCCGGGTGACCGCGGCCCTGCTGCTGGCCTGTCGCCAGGCCGTCGGCATCTACTGGAACGCGGCGAGGATGGTGGTCCGGCCCGATCTGTTCCGGCGAGTCGCGATCGAGGTGCTGAACGACAAACCGCCGGTGATGATCTGGATCGATTTCCAGGTGGGCTGGCGCGAGTACCGGGTCAATAGCGCCGGATACACGCGCGGCCTGGCGCAGTTCGGGCTGAACGACTTCGAGACGCTCGATGCGCCGGAGAAACCGTCGCAGTTGCGCGCCCGCCTGGAGGCGCTGGCGGCCTATCAGTTGAAGACCGGTGGGGCCGTTCGCGATCGGGATTCGATCGGGCAGGACTCGCGCGAGCGGATCCAGGTGGTCCGGGGGCCGTCGACCTTCGGAGTCGACGGGCCGGTGATGCGGCTGGTCTACCAACGGTAGTCCGGCACGAGTTCAACGAGCTGACGGTACCCGACCTGCCCCATGCGCCGCATCGGCTGGCCCACCGGCGCATGCAGGTCGGTGCGGCGCTTCGAATCGCATTCCGGCATGCCGTCTTCACGATTCTTCCCGGAATTCGCCCATTCGCGGTGTTGATGCGAGCGCCGTCGCGCATTACGATCCACGAAAGCTGGCCCTTTGAGGAAGGGCCGATCCATTGCCCTGTCCGATGCACGCTCCGTTTCGGCGAATCAATCGACGCCTCCTCGGAAACGGGCTGCTTCGCGTGAGATCCGATCGTCCCGAGGTGTCCCTTCCAGATGAACGCCATCGTCGACCGGATCGAAGAGACCTTTGCAGCCATTCCGTTGCCGCTGCTAGAAGTCTGGGGCCGCCTCGGCTATTGGCTGGGATTGGTGCTGATGCTCCTGGCCTTCGGCAAGTTCACGCTGCGGCCCGGCGGGCACTGGGGATTGGGCCGGGAACGCCAGGCCTGGAACGTGCGGGCTTTCTCGACCATTCCGCTGACCTTCATCCTGATCATCGCCAGCGGCTATCTCGGCTCGTTCCTCGTGCTGGTGCCGGGTGCGCAGACCCTCGAATCCTTGAAGGACCTGGTCGTCTTCCTGTGCATCGTGCTGTTCGGCTATCCGGCGCTGATCACGGTCCCGTTCGCCTATGGTCTTTCCGACCTGATCGAGGGCGTGCCGCCGGAATTCCTGCTCGACTGGCTGCCCGGTTATTTCATCAATCCGGCATGCTTCTGGATCGCCTACCAGCTTTTCGGAAAGGACCCGGATTTCCGGCGCGCGCGGACCTGGCGCGCCTATCTGGGCTTCGTGCTGATCTTCCTGGCGATCGAGCCGGCGCTGTGGGGTTACCTGTGCGCAAAGCAGTTCACGCCGGCGATCTCGTATCGGACCGTGACCCCGGCTCTCGTCTTCACGACCGGAATCACCTGGCTGATCGCGCCGCTGGCGATGCTGGGCGCGCTGCCGGCGACCCGAAAACTCGGTTGTTTCTGGGCGGACATCGCCGGCCACGTCAAAGAGCGTCCGCTGGGCCGGAAGGACTGGGTCTGGGAATCGGGCCGCGCCGCCGGCGACCGCACGACGGCCGAGCAATCCGGCGTCCCGATCCGCATGGTCATCCTCACGCCCTTCATCGCGCTCGTCCTGGTGATGATCGGCGCGACCGCTTATGTCACGCTGCGCAGCGCCGCGTCCGATTCCGATCGGCTCGCGACCTGGCTGCATCAAGAGATCGCCGAGAACATCAACCTGCTGCTCGACGAGCACCTGTCGCAGTCGGAGACGACCGCCGATACCGTCCGCATCAGCCGCCTGCTTAGCAGCCTGCCGATCTCCGCGCACGGCCGCGCCGTCATCATCGATGGCGCGCGGCGAACCATCGCTTCGTCCGCGCCGGCCGACGACGCGGTGGTCGCCGCGGCGCTCGACCATCTCGAAACGGCCGCGTCCGAAGGGCTGGATACGCGTTCGCGCGACCGGCAGCTCCGCTTCACCGTGATCAGCGCCAAACCCTTGTCGCAGGAAACCTGGCTGGCTCACGCCACCGCATATCAGGACCGCAGCGGCGGATACGCCGACTGGACCCTGATCACGGCGATACCGGAGTCGCACTACCTGAGCGGCATTCGCGAAGGTAACAGCCGCTCGGCGATGATCTTCGCGCTGGCCTTGCTGCTGTCGCTCGCGGTGGCGGCGGTCCTGGCCTGGCTGGTGACCGCGCCGATCCGGCGCATCTCGAACGCCACCCGCGTACTGGCCGCGGGCGAACTCGCCCAGCGCCTGCCCGGCAGCTCGCTCGAAGAACTGAACGTGCTCGCGCGCTCGTTCAACGACATGGCGGAACGGCTGAAGAACAACTTCGATGCGCTTTCCACCGAAGTGGCGATGCGCAAACACGCCGAGGCCACGCTGCGCGACAGCCTGGCCCGCTTCGATGCGGCGGCCCGCGCGACCGGCGACGTGATCTGGGACTGGGATTTCGCGACGAACGCGATCTGGTGGAACGAGAAATACCAGGCGCTGTTCGGCTACGACACCGACGAGATCGGCCCGACCGTCGGCGAATCCTGGAGCGGCCGCCTGCATCCCGATGACCACGATCGCGTGCTGGCGGGCGTGCGCGCCGCCATCGACGGCGTCGACGAAATCTGGACCGCCGAGTACCGCTTCCTTCGCAAGAACGGCAGCTACGCCGACGTGCTCGACCGCGGCTACGTGCTGCGCGACGCCGACGGGCACGGCGTGCGGATGGTCGGCGCCATCCAGGACATCACCGGCCGCAAGCGGGCGCAAGCCCGGCTGCTCGCGTTCAACGCCGAACTCGAGCAGCGCGTCGCCCAGCGTACGCAGGAACTGCAGGCGCTGAACCACGAGCTGGAGACCTTCTGCTACTCGGTCTCGCACGATCTGCGCGCGCCATTGCGAGGCATCGCCGGATTCACCGAGATACTGGCCAAAAACCACACGTCGGCGCTCGACGAGACGGCCCGCGGTTATCTGGGCCGCGTGCTCGCCGCCACCCACCGGATGGGAGAACTGATCGACGACCTCCTCAAGCTGTCCCGCGTCTCCCGCGACCAGATGCACCGGGAGACGGTCGACCTCAGCGCCATCGCCCGCGACATCCTGACCGATCTGCGCAACACCGCGCCGGAGCGCCAGGTGGCCGTGCACGTCGAAGACGGCCTGAGCGCCGAAGGCGACGCCCGCCTGCTGCGCGTCCTGCTGGAAAACCTGCTGGACAATGCCTGGAAGTTCACCTCGAAGACGCCCGCCGCCCGGATCAGCTTCACGGCCGGCAGCGAATCGGGCCACCGCGTGTTCGCCGTCAGCGACAACGGCGTCGGCTTCGACATGCGCTATGCGAACAAGCTGTTCGCCCCGTTCCAGCGGCTGCATCGCGTCACCGAGTTTCCCGGCACGGGCATCGGCCTGGCCACCGTCCAGCGCATCGTCGGCCGTCACGGCGGACGGATCTGGGCCGAGGCCGAGCCCGACCGGGGCGCGACCTTCCGCTTCATCCTGTGAGAGGCCTGCATGCCATGAACGACAAGACGATCCTGCTCGTCGAGGACAACCCGGACGATGAAGAACTGACGGTGCTCGCGTTCGAGCAGAACCACATCTCCAATACGATCACCGTGGCGCACGACGGCGCCGAAGCGCTGGACCTGCTGCTGGGCCCGGACCGCCAGGGCGGCAGCATCCGTCCGGCCGTCATCCTGCTCGACCTGAAGCTGCCCAAGATCGACGGGCTGGAGGTGCTGCGCTGCATCCGCGCCGACGAGCGCACGAAGCTGCTGCCGGTCGTGATCCTTACCTCGTCGCGCGAGGATCAGGACCTCGTCGCCAGCTACAGCCTCGGCGCCAACAGCTACGTGCGCAAGCCGGTCAACTTCGCCGAGTTCCTCGATGCCGTCCGCCAGCTCGGTCTCTACTGGCTGCTGCTGAACGAAACCCCCGCGAGAAAACCGGCACCATGACCGTTCTGCGCACCCTCATGGTCGAGGACAACGAGGACGACTCCATCCTCGTCCAGGAGGTCTTGCGAAGCGGCGGCTACGACGTGCGCGTCATGCGGGTCGAGACCGAGGACGAGCTGCGGCACGCGCTTCGGGACGGACCGTGGGACATCGTGCTGTCCGACTACATGCTGCCCTCGTTCGACGCCCGGGGCGCGCTTAGCATGATCAGGAAGAGCGGCCTCGGCGTGCCGGTCATCGTCATCTCCGGAACGGTCGGCGAAGACGTCGCCGTCGAGACGCTCCAGCTCGGCGCCGACGATTACGTGCTCAAGCAGAACCTGACCCGCCTGGTTCCCGCGGTATCGCGCGCGCTCGACGTGACCGAAAGCCGGCGCGAGCAGAACCGGCTCGAGCACATGAAAACGCTTATCCTGGAGAACTCGCTGGATCTGATCTGCACGCTCGATACGCAAGGACGGTTCCTGGAGGTCAGCGCCGCCGCGCACGCCGTGCTCGGCTACGATCCGGCCGAGCTGACCGGCGTTCAGATCGAGAAGCTCGCTCACGCGGATGCCCGGCCGTCGTTCGCGCACGAATTCCAGGCGGTTCTGCAAGGCCAGCGCATGCGCGACTTCGAATGCCGCTTCCTGCACAAGTCCGGCCGCATCGTTTACCTGACCTGGTCGGCGGTGCTCTCCGGCGATCACGGCGTGATCGTCAGCGTCGGCCGCGACGTCACCGAGCGCAAGCATGCCGAACAGCGCATCCGCTACCTCGCCACCCACGACGGCCTTACCGAGCTGCCCAACCGCAACCTGATCCAGGACCGCATCCAGCAGGTGATCACGCGAGCGCGTCGCATCGACCGCGTGATCGCCCTGCTCTTTCTCGACCTGGACCGCTTCAAGGTCATCAACGACGGTTATGGCCACCCGTTCGGCGACGCGGTGCTGAAGGCCGTCGCCGAACGGCTGGTGTCGCTGGTGCGCGAGACCGATACGGTGGCCCGGCAGGGCGGCGACGAGTTCCTGATCCTGCTGACCGACCTGCACCGGTCCAGCGACGCCTACTTCGTCGCCCAGAAGATCATCGACAACCTCGGACGCCCGCTGATCGTGCAGGGCCGCGAGGTACACGTGACCGGCAGCATCGGCGTCGCCGTCTTCCCGCAGGACGGCGAATCGGCCGACGCGCTGATCGGCAACGCCGACGTGGCGATGTACCGCGCCAAGAACCTCGGCCGCAACACTTACCAGTTCTTCACGCGCGAGATGAGCGAGGAGACGCAGCGCCGCGTCAACCTGGAAACCGGCCTGCACGACGCCGTCGCGATGGGCCAGTTCCAGCTCGTCTATCAACCGATGGTGAACCTGGCCAGCGGCCGCATCACCGGCTGCGAAGCGCTGTTGCGCTGGCATCACCCCGAGTTGGGCACGGTGCCGCCGAGCCACTTCATTCCGATCGCCGAGGATTCCGGCCAGATCGTGCCGATCGGCGACTGGGTGCTGCGCACGGCCTGCGCGCAGGCCCGGATCTGGCGGGACGCCGGGCTGCCGCCGACCCCGGTCGCGGTGAACCTCTCCGCGCGCCAGTTCCTGCAGCAGGACGTCGTGAGCTGGGTGACGGACACGCTGCGCGACACCGGCCTGCCGCCCGAACTGCTCGAACTGGAACTGACCGAAAGCCTGATCGCCCAGGACGTCGAGAAAGTGATCGCGACGTTCAGGCGGCTCCGCGACGTCGGCGTGAAGCTGTCGATCGACGATTTCGGCACCGGCTATTCGAGCCTCGGCTATCTGAAGCGATTGCCGGCCGACACGCTGAAGATCGATCAGTCCTTCGTCCGCGACATGCTGACCGACCCCGAAGACGCGACCATCGTGCGGGCGGTGATCTCGCTGGCCCACAACCTCGAGTTCAAGGTGATCGCCGAGGGCGTGGAGACCGAGCAGCACTGCCGCTTCCTGCGCCAGAACCACTGCGACGAGATCCAGGGTTACTGCTTCAGCGAACCGGTTCCGGCGGAGGAGTTCGAGGCGATGCTTCGCCGGAGCAAGCGTCTGTCGATGCCGGATCCGTGACGATGCGCCGGTGTCCGGCGAGCATCGCCGGCAACACGCTGCCCGGCGCGCTCCTCATTGCCCGTCGTGCACCGATCGCACGGTCTGCAGGAAAGCCTTGACGACCGGCTCCAGCAAGGCGGGACTCGTCATGCGCGCATTGTCGATGGGCGTGTGGAACAGCGGGTGCAGCCCCGCCATGCCGAGCACGTCGGGATAGCCTGCGCCGACGATGTCGCGCAACTCGCCCACCTTGGCCTTGTCGCCCACCAGCCGATGCGCGGTCACGTTCCGGAAAGCGGATTCCGCATGGGACTTCATGCTCGCGGAATAAGCGAGAAAGCGCGTCGCGCCATTGTCCGGTGCGTTGCCCGCGCCGCGGCAGGCCAACGATGCGCCGTAGTGCAGCCACAGCGCCACGTCCTGCGGTTTCGGCGCCTTGTCCTTGATGAAATGCTCCATGCCGCCATGCCCGACCTCGTGCCCGGTGGTGGCGACGAACACGAGGTTCATGTTCTCGAGCGATCCGGCCGCCATGCGCGCGGTGGCCAGAAAGGCCGCGATGCCCGGCCCGCGCTCGCAGGAGCTGGTGAACCAGCTGCTTTCGGGCGTCGAGACCACCAGCGTACGCGCCTTGCCGCGGTCCAACCGCGCGATGAGGTTGCGGCCCTCGACGTTGCGGGCGTATCGGCCCGACACTGACAACGACACGGCCTCGCCCCGCAATTCGGCCACGGCCAACGCCGCTTCATCCTTGGGGGCGACCAGGATGACGGGCACCGGCCACGGCGCGTCGTCCTGGGCCACGTTGTAGGTGAAGATCTCGCCGCTGGGATGGTCGATGGTGAGCAGCACGGCCGCGGGGCGCCGCCGCATGGCCTCGCGGATCGCGTCCTTCTGCTTGGCGCCCAGGTAAGCGCCCTGGTCGTAGGGAATCTTCAGGCGGATGAACTTGCCCGTGGCATCGCCTTCACCGGCGATGGGCGCGGTCAGCGCGAAGCGGGCCGCGTGCTCGGGCAGCCACCACTGCGGCACCACGCTCAGCGTCTTGCCGCTGGCCAGCAACGTGGCCTTGTCGAGGAAGTACTGGCGCTCCAGCGTGAAGCGCTGCTCCTCGATCGCGAACCCGGCGGCCTTCAGGCGCCGGGCCATCCAGTCCAGCGCGGCGTTCTGCCCGGGCGTGCCAAAGCGGTGCACGCCGAATTTTTCGTACTGCCGGACGTCGGCGTACAGGGCTTGGCCCGTCGCATAGTCTCCAGCCTGCCCGGCCAGGCCGGGCATTGCGGCGCATGCGAGCACCGCCGCGAAAAGCGGCTTGGGAATCGTTGGCATGGTCTTGTCTCCTTCGCGGGTACACCAGACCGGCTCGCCGGCGTCGCGCATCTTTATAAGACGGCAGCGATCCGTTTCCGAGCCTGCACGGCCTCGCGGCTCAGGTCCAGATGCTCGTAAACCTCGACCAACGCGAGATTGACGGGTATCGACACGGGATCATAAGCGCGCAGGCGTTCGAGCATCTGCTGAGCCTGCGCGTATCGCGCCGTCCTGATCATGCTGTCGAGCAGGATCTGCTCGAACAGGCCGCGTTGCGCATGGCTGCCGCCGATTTCGAGCAGACGCGGCACGGCCGCCCCCATTCTCCGGAAAGCCGATTCGTAGTCCCCGCGCGCGTGAGCCAGCAGCCCCTCGCTGGCGGTGACGCAGACCGCGCCCCATGCCTCGCGGGTCAGCTCGGGCGCCTGCGCGGCGAAAGCGCGCATGTTCTCCATGAGCTCGTCCGCCTCCGACAGCCCGGCCCGGGCCAGCCCGTACAGGTATTGCATCGACAGGAAAGGCTGGACGAAATCGTCGACCCGGGCCTTCAGGTAGGTCCCCAAATCGTTCCAGCGATCGCCGACGTCGACGCCCACCAGTTCCAGCCGCATCAGCAGGGACACCGCACCGATCTGATCCTGCGAGTATTCCTTCGAGATGCCCCAGATGTGCCGGTCGTAGAGATCGAGCACCTCGTCGTAGCGCCCCTGGCTGATCAGGAACAGCGCCAGGTGCCACCAGTTGTGCGTGGACATGAACGAGTTCAGATCCTGCCAGGTCTCGCTGACGTCGGTCATGAACGCCAGCCCTTCCTGGACGCGGCCCCGGGTCAGCAGCACGTGGGCCATCGCATGATGGGCCCAAGGCTCCTTGCGCTTCATCGAGATCGCCCGGCTCGCCGCGGCTTCGGCCTCGTCCAGCAAATGGCATTGCTCGTAGCCGAAGGCGGCCAGGCCGTGCATGTACGGAACATCGAGATTCCGGTCCAGCACCTTGTCGGCCATCGACAGCATGCCCGCGCAGTTGCCCAGATTGAAGTAGTGGTACTGCGCCTGCTTGACCATCGCGAGATCACGAGGGAATTCTCCGGCGACCTGATGCGACAGCTTCAGGACCCGCGCGATGTCGCCATCGACCCAGGCCCGGACGATCGCCGTCGTCATCTGCTCGCGCCGCGTCGCTGCGGCAGCCGCCGCTTCGGCCCTGTCCAGGTACGGACGTGCCGCGGCCGGTGCACCGCGGCTCTCCAGGAACATGTAGAACAGCGCCGCATACGCATTGGCGAGGCAGTTGTCCGGGGCTTCATCGGCAGCCTTCAGGATGTTCACGGCCTTGGTTTCATAGGCCAGGAAGCCGTCGATGAAATCGTCGATGCCGGCGAGCGTCGTCTCCGAGTCCGTGGACACGGCGTTGCCGAGCCAATCCTGTTTCATATCGCGCCTCCTTCAGCAGCCAAACCCGGAACGCCGCGAGCCTGGGCAAACGCGGCGGGCACCCATGTTGTCCGCTCGGGCGGACAATGCCTGGGGCAACGAGTCGAAGTAGACCATGTCGGGCGTGATCCCGCCATGGGCTGATCGGCGCGGTCGAACTGATGCGATGCGCGAGCAACCGGCGGCTGCACCCGATCAGTCTGGTTGCTGGTTCAAAGCCGCCAGTTGCCAGTCGCGTGCCTGTTGCTGCGCCGACCATAAGCGCGCATAGACGCCGCCGCGCTGCAGCAGCTCGGCATGCCGCCCCTGCTCGACCAGCCTGCCCCGCTCGAGCACCAGGATGCGGTCGGCATCGCGCACGCTGGCCAGCCGGTGCGCGATCGCCACCACCATACGGCCCCGGGCCAGCTCGGTAATCGCCCGCCGGATCTCGGCCTCGGCCGACGGATCGACGCTGGCCGTCGCCTCGTCCAGCAGCAGAACCGGTGCATCCTTGAGCAGCGCCCGCGCGATCGCGATCCGCTGGCGCTCGCCTCCCGACAGCGACGCGCCCCCTTCGTCCAGCACCGTGTCGTAGCCCTGCGGCAGCGCCATGATGAACTCGTGCGCCTGCGCGCGCCGCGCCGCATCGATCGCCTGCTCGCGACCGGCCTCCGGGCGGCCGATACGCAGGTTATCCAGCACCGTGCCCGAGAACAGCAGCACGTCCTGGAACACCATCGCCACCTGCCGATGCAGCGCATCGGTGCCGATCTCGCGCAGATCGACGCCTCCCAGCCGAATGCTTCCGCGCTGCACGTCCCACAACCGCGCGATCAGATGCACCAGCGTGCTCTTGCCCGCGCCGCTCGGGCCGACGATCGCGGTCAGGCCCTGGGCCGGAATCTCGACACTGATCCCGTCGAGCGCCGGCGCACCCTCTTCATCGGGCGCGTACGCGAAGCGCACGTCCTCGAACACGATGTCGTAGCCTCGAGGCGCGCGCGGATGCGCGGGCTCGGGCAGCGCCGGCTCGGCCAGCACCTGCTCGATACGCGCCAGCGCCCGGTGCGCGAAGCGCAGCAGCACGGTCGACAGCCCCACCTCGAACAACTGCCGGTACACCGGCAGCGCCAGCACCAGGAAGGCCACCAGCACCTGCGGCGCCAGCGTGCCCGCCGCCAGCCAGCCGGCACCCGCCAGCACGAGGCTGACGTAGCCGGTTTCCAGCAGAAAACCGTACGCCACCAACCAGGGTGCTGGCTTGAGTTCGGCCGCCAGCAGCGCCGCGTGATGCTCGTCGAGCACCGATTCGAGCCGCCCGAACGCTTCGCCGAAGCGCCCGAAGCCCCGGATGACCGCGATGCCCTGCACGTACTCGAGCAGCGCCGACTGCGCCGCCGCGTTCGCCGCCACCAGCCGTGCTCCGGGCCGCGCGGCCGCCCGCTGCGTCCAGGCCAGCGCCCCCAGCGCCAGCGGGATTCCGGCCAGCATCACCAACGCCAGCCGCCAGTCCAGCCACAGCAGGAACAGCGCCAGGAACGCCGGCATCGCCAGCCCCGACACGAACACCCCCAGAAAGTGCGACCACAAGTTCTCGACCAGCTCCAGATCCGAGGTCAGGCGCGCCCCCAGGTCGCCGGCGCGCTGGTGCGCGAACCAGCCCATCGGCAGCCGCCGCAGATGCTCGGCCACGCGCAGCCGCGCCCGCCCCATCATCGCGTACGCGCCGCTGAACACCAGCGGCATCCCCACCCGCGCGGCCGCGATTCGCAGCGCCACGCAGGCCGCCAACCCCAGGCCGATGGCCAGCACCAACCCCGGTGTGGCCGTGCCGGCGAACACCGCGTGCAACAGCGCGTACAGCAACAGGTACGGCGCGGCAGCGAACAGCCCTTCGGCCAGCGACCAGTACAACCCGCGCATCAGCCTCGGGTCGCGCTCGCCGGCCAGCCGAAACCCCGAGCGCACCAGTTCGCCGATCATGGCCGGTCCTCCCGCTTCGCGCCCACCACGCCCACCACGCCCACCGTGCCCGCCGCGCCCGTCGTCCCCAACGACCAGTCGCGCGCCTGCTCGTGGTCGAGCCACAGCCGGCGATAAGTGCCGCAGTCGCGCAGCAGTTCTTCGTGCGTGCCCTGGCCGGCCACGTGTCCGCCGTCCATCACCACGATCCGGTCGGCGTGCCGGGTCGTTCGCAGCCGGTGGCCCACCACCAGCACCGTGCGGCCGCGGCACACCCGGTCCAGCGCCTGCTGGATCAGCGCCTCGTTCTGCGCATCGACGCTGGCCGTGGCCTCGTCCAGCAGCAGGATCGGTGCATCCTTGAGCAGCGCACGAGCGATCGACAGGCGCTGGCGCTCGCCGCCGGACAGACGCGCGCCGCGCTCGCCCAGCGGCGTGTCGTAGCCTTGCGGCAACGCACGAATGAAATCGTGCGCCTGCGCGGCGCGGGCGGCCGCCTCGATCCGAGTGTCGTCGGCATCGGGTCGGGCCAGGCGCAGGTTCTCGCGCACGCTGGCATCGAACAGTACGACCTCCTGGAACACGATGCCCACGCGCGCCAGCAGCGCGTCCAGCGGCCATTCGCTCACGTCCACGCCGCCGACGCGAAGGCTGCCGGATTCGAACTCGTACAGCCGCGCCACCAGCCGCACCAGCGTGCTCTTGCCCGAGCCGCTGGGTCCGACCAGTGCCGTCACCTGCCCGGCCCGGGCAGTGAAGCTCACCGCGTCCAGCGCCAAGCGATCGCCATAGCGATGGCGCAGGTCATCGAACACGATGTCCAGCGGACCGTCGGGCACCGGTGCCGTCTCGGCCTGCAGCAGCGGCGCGGCATCCAGCACCTCGTTGATGCGCGCCAGCGCCTCGGCGCGCTGCATCTGCTCGCCCAGCGCGAAGGTCAGCCGCAGCAGCGGCGCCAGCACCGCCGGGGCCACCAGCAGGAACAGCACCCAGGTCGCCACGTCCAGGCCGCCGCGCATGTGCAGCCAGGCACCCAGCGGCGCGACCACGACCAGGTTGGCCGTGAGCAGGCCCATGAACAGCACCCAGCCGCCCGCGCTGACCCGCGCGTAGTCGGCCACCCATCGTGCCGCACCGTGCACGGCGGCGGCCAGCTCGCCGAACGAGTGCGCATCGCGACCGAAGCTCTTGACCACGTGCACGCCGCGCACGTACTCGCCGACCTGGTTGGCGATGCGCTTTTGCAGCGCGCTCCACTCGCGCATGCGCGCGGCGCCGCCGCGCATGAACCAGGCCTGTGCGACCAGAGCCAGCGGCAGCGGCGCGAGCGCGGCCAGCGCCAGCCGCCAGTCGGCGGCGAAC
This sequence comes from Burkholderiaceae bacterium, assembly GCA_047601745.1. Classification (GTDB taxonomy): domain Bacteria; phylum Pseudomonadota; class Gammaproteobacteria; order Burkholderiales; family Burkholderiaceae_E; genus JAKPAM01. Next base: position 5,038,653 of record JASGIS010000001.1, read on the forward strand.
AGCAGCACCAGCGCCGCCAGCGGCACGGCGGCCGCTGCCACCGCGTCGGGCAGCATGTGGGCATAAAAACCTTCGAGGCCGTTGACGTCGTCGGTCAGCGTGCGACGCAGGCTGCCCGAGCCGCGGGCGGCGAAGAACGACATCGGCACCTCGCCCAACCGTCGCGCCATCGCCAGGCGCAGCCGGTGCTGGATCGCGAACGCACCGGTATGCGCGAGCACGTGACTGACGGCCATCAACGCCCAACGCAGCGCCAGCAGGCCCAGCGCCCACCAGGCCAGCGGCCAGATCGCGGCCATCGGCGCGCCGGCGCCGGGCCGCACCGACAACAGCTCGACCGTGATCCGGTACAGGAACCAGAACGGCGCGATGCTCAGAGCCGCCGAGGCGATCGCCGTGACGATCGCCAGCGCGAGCGACCAGGGCGCCGCCCGCAGCAGACCGGCGAAACCGACCGGCGTCGGGAAGGAACGATCCGTCATGGTTGCGATTCTCCGTACAAGGTCATCCGCCGCACGCCGAACGCGACGACCAGCAGCCCCAGACCGCCCGCCAGCCAAGCAGCGGCGAACGCCTGCTCATAACCCAGCGCCTGGCCCAGTCCGCCGATCACGCTGGCCGCCGCCGCGTTGGCGAGGTTCTCGCCGCATTGCATCGCAGTGAAATCCGTGCCCGGCGCATCGGGCGAGGCCCAATTCATGAACAGCGCCCAGATCGCGACGAACATCGCGCCCTCGAACACCGCCTGGCCGCACAGGGCCAGGTAGTACGCCCAGACGGCGTGCACCGCCGCCGTTTCCAGCCCCCACGCCGTACCCAATGCCAGCGTCGCCATCGCGTAAGCGGCCAGCACGGCCCGGCGGCTGCCGAGGCGGCGCGCCATCGGCATGCCCAGCACGATGCCTCCGGATGCGGTAGCCAGCATCATGGCGATCTGCAAGCGCCCGATGCCGTCCGCCCCCAGCCCTCGATCCACCAGCCAGGGCTGGATCAGCGTACCCACCGCGCTGCTGGGAAACTTGAACGACAACGCGATCAGCAGCGCCCAGCCCAGGTCGCGGTGACGCAGCAGATCGCGCAGCCGCACGCCGGCGCGCGAGGCCGCAGCCGGCACGCCAGCCTGCCAGCCCTTGTCGAGCCACAGCAGCAGGCCCAGCAGCGCCATCCCCGCCGCCAGCAATCCGACCATGGCATGCCAACCCCAATGGCTGTGCGCGATCAGCAGTCCGCCGCCTCCAAGCAGCATGCCGACGATGAATCCCGCGATCTGGATGGCATTGGCCACGCCCGCGGCCCGTCCCTGCATGCGCGCGACCGCATAGGCATTGGTGGCGATGTCCTGCGTGGCGCTGAGCGTGTTCAGCAGCACGATCAGCCCTACCGCCGCCCCCAGATGCGTAGCCGGCGGCACCGCCAGCAATGCCAGGCACCCCAGTACGGCAAGCGCCTGGTTCGCGAAGACGACCCGCGCATGCCCGCGGCGGATGCACGCGTCGTCGACGAAGCCGGCCCAAAGGAACTTGAACGCCCACGGCAGGATCGCGAAGCCGACCAGACCGACCTGGGCGACGCTGTAGCCGCCTTCGCGGATCAGCGTCGCCAGTCCGTAGAAAGCGAAACCTGCCGGCAAGCCTTGCGACACGTACATCAGCCCCAGCGCGCGGTATTCGCTGGCGCGCGCCTGCGCGCCCGTCGAACGGACCGTGCGGGCATCAGAAGTCATGAGCCACCCGGATGCCGATCGTGCGCGGCGCGCCGAGCTGCGACAACGCGCCGCCCATGCCGTCGCCGATGACGCGCGTCAGATACCTGGCATTGCCGAGGTTCCTGCCGTACAGGCCCACCGTCCAACCCTTCGCGTACCAGGACGCGTGCGCATCCACCAACGTGTAGGCCGGATCGGCCTGGTACGCGGTCGGCACGTGGACCTTGCCGATCCGGCGCACCGACAGGCCCAGCTCCCAGTCCTGCGCCGGACGCCAGTCGACGGACAGGCCGAAGCTGTCACGCGGCGTCGCCGCGAACTGTCGTCCCGCATAGTCGGTGCCACCGCGTACGTATTCGTCGTAGACCGCCTTGACGTAACCCGCGAATACGCCCAGCCGCAGCATGCGCGCGGGCCTGAGCGAAGCGTTCAGCTCGATGCCCTGGACGTGCGAACGGCCGGCGTTATCCGTCATCGTCGCCCCGCCCAACCCTTCGACGACCACCTGCTGATCGCGCAGGCGCGTGTGGAAAGCGACGGCGCCGACGCTCCATCGATCATCGGCGCCGCGCGCGCGATAACCGATCTCGACATGATTGGCATACTCGGGCGCGTAGAGATCGCCCGCCGCCACCGCCTGGGTCGCGTAGACGTTGAAGCCCGCCGCCTTGTAGCCCCGCGACAGCCGGACCCATGCGAACTGCCGGTCGTCCGGACGGTATTCGAGCGTGAGCTGCGGCAGCCACACGTCATGGTCGGTGTTCCGCCGCACGTTCTCGACGGTGCCATTCTGATCGCCGCTCCAGACCAGTGCGCGGCGATCTCGGGTCAGGCGCAGCCCGGCCGCCAGCCGCCAGCGCCGCGCGAAACGCCAACCCGCTTCGCCGAACACCGCCAGCGTGGTCGCATCGACCTGCGACGAAGTGGCGCTGCGAAAATACGGCGCGTAGTCGTACAGGTAGGGCCGGTTCATGTCGGTGCGCGCCAGGTGAAAACCCGCCATCCAGTCGAACGGGCTCGAGGCACTCGCGTGGCGCTGCACGCGCGCCTCCGCGTGGTAGCCCTTCAGATCGAGGTCGTAGCCGTTGGTCGCGCCCAGCAATGTGGTCGGCGTCCAGTAGCTCCATTGCGCGTGGCTGGCGCCCGCCGTCACGGTCAGGCGCGTGTCGGCATCGAGCGGACGTGTGTACTCGCCGCTGAACAACGTGTAGCCGATGTCGTTGGTCCCCGCGTCGCCCTCCACGGATTCGCGCCGGTCCAGATGGTCGCGCCTCAGGAACAGATCGTTGCGGCCATTGCGGTCGAGGTGATGCAGGCTCAGACGCAGTTCGCCGCCCGCGTCGTCGCGATGCAGCAGCTTGAGCCGTGCGAAATTGCTGCTCCAGCCGGCCGTGTCGTCACGCCCCAGCCGGATGTTGTCGACGTAGCCGTCGCCCCGATCCCGCCCGAGCGTGACGCGCACGGCCGTCGAAGCGGATAGCGGCAGGTCCAGCCCGACTCCGGCCCGCCGGCGACCGTAAGAGCCGTAGTCGAACTGCGCCGAGCCGCCGAACACGAATCCCGGATCGCGGCTGCGCAGCGCGATCAGGCCGCCCATGTTGCCCTGCCCGTGCAGCAGGTTCTGCGGACCGCGCAGCACCTCGACGTGGTCCAGGTCGAACAGGTTACCCGCGAAGCTGGTCAGCGGCAGCGGCACGCCATCGATCTGCACGCCGACGCTGGCGACGTCCGATTCCTCGTCGCCATTACCCATGCCGCGGATCACGATCGTGCCCGGTCCGCCCGAGAAATCGGAGAAATAGACGTTGGGCAACTGCTGGGCCACTTCGTCCAGATACTGCAGGCCCTCGCGTTCGATGGTGTTTCCATCGACCACGTCGACGCTGGCCGGCGTATCGAACGCCTTGGCGCCCTGCTTGGTGGCGGTCACGACGACGTCGGACAACGACGCGGCTTCGGATTCGGCGGCGCCTGCCGGTCCCGCCGCCGACAGGCAGAGCAGCAGTGGAACGGCGAGAACGGGACGAGGCATCGATGAGTTCATGGCTATCTGTGCAAGGGTTCCGGATAACCATTGATAATGAATATCGTTTACTCGCGGACTTGCCCCTCGATCGAAAATTCCTGCCCGGATCGGAAATAAATTCGCATGTCTTCGCTGCCGTACTTCGACCTGGCCGACTACCTGCCGGCCGTCCCCGGCTCCACCGAGGCCTGGTCCGACCTGCCCTGGGATGGCGGCAGCCACACCACGGCCTACGGCCTGAGCGCATCGGCGAGCCGGTCCTACTATCCGGAGCAGACGCCGTTGCTGATGGGCGACTCGCTGCACCGGATGTACCTGTCGGTCTGGCTGCGCGACGGCGTGCAGGTCGGCGCGGGCAGCCGCGCGATTCAGATCAACAGGCATGACGTCGCCACGTTCCTGAACACCGACGATCCGATCCTGGCCCATTTCGGGGGCGACAACCACCACGTCGTCCTGACCCTGCGGCCCGAGTTGCTGCACGAGCTGGCGACGGCGCAGGCCGAGCCTTTCCTGGCCGGTCTGCGCCGCGCCGGACGCGTCACGACCGGGGCCGGCCACGCTCGCGTGCTGCGCGCCGCACACGAACTCGAGGCCGTGCTGCTGGACGCCGGCAGCAGCGCGCTGCTGCGCGAAGCCAAGAGCCTGGAACTGCTGGCGCTGATGCTGCAGACGGGCTCCGCCGAAGCGCGGCCGGACATGCCGACCGGTCGGCAATTGGCGCGGCTGCGGCAGGCGCGCGAGTTGCTGCTCCAGGATCTGACCCGCCCGCCGACCATCGACGAGCTGGCCCGCGCCTGCGGGCTGAATACGTTCGCGCTCAAGCAAGGCTTCAAGCGCCTGTTCGGCCTGTCGGTCCACACGCTGTACCAGCAAGAGCGCATGCGCCACGCGTGGCACCTGATCGAATCGGGCCAGGCGCAGGCGGCCGAGGCCGGCAGGCTGGTCGGCTACCGCAACGCCAGCCATTTCAGCGACGCGTTCCGCAAGGCCTTCGGCGTGCTGCCGGGCCAGCTCAAGCGGCGAACCGCGGTGGCCTTCCGACGCTAGTTCAACCATCGCGGGCGCCGCGTGAACCGGGCTCGTTCGCCGGCCGGTCCGCTGGTCCGCCCGCTGATCCGCCCGCTGGCCCGCCCGCCGGTCCGTCCACCACCACGACCGGGCGCCCGCGCACGGTTTCGACGCTGCCGCGAACGCCATAGACCCGCGCCAACAGCGCGCCGTCGATCACCCGCCCGGGAGCACCGGCCGCGGCCAGTGCTCCCTGGTGCAGCACCAGCACCTGGTCGGCATGGCCGAGGGCCAGCGGCACGTCGTGCAGCGTGATCAGCGTGACGAGCCCGCGCTCGCGCGTCTCGCGCACCACGACATCGATGACCTGGAGCTGATGGGACAGGTCCAGCGCGCTGGTCGGCTCGTCGAGCAGCAGCACACGTGGCCGACGCACCAACGCCTGCGCCAACCCCAACAGTTGCCGCTGCCCGCCGGAAAGGCTCTGCACGCCACGGTCGGCCAGCCGCGCCAGCCCCAGTTGTCCGAGCGTATCGCGCACGGCACTCAGCGTGCCGGCATCCACGATCAGTCCCGATCCGCCGGCGCCGGACGAGCCAGCCATCGCCGCGGCCAGCACCGCCTCGAAGACACCCAGGCGCGACCGCGCGGGCAGGCTCTGCGGCAGATAGGTGATACGCCGCGCGCGTTCGCGCGGCGACGATCGCATCAGGTCGCAGCCGTCCAGCACGATCTCGCCTCGCGCGGCCTGCAGGCCCGCCAGGCCGCGCATCAGCGTGCTCTTGCCGGCGCCGTTCGGCCCGAGCACGGCGGTGACGGTGCCCGACGCCAACGGCGGCAGAGTCAGCCGCGTGAAGACCGGCGTCGAACCGTGACGCATCGCGAGACCGCTGACGCGCAACCCATCGCAAACCGCTGCCGTCACCGTCGCGCCTCGCGCGTGCGCAATACGATCGCCATGAAGAACGGAATGCCGACCAGCGCCGTCACGATGCCGACCGGAATCAGCACGCCGTCGATCAGGTTCTTGCCGGCGACCGACGCCAGCGACAGCACCAGCGCCCCCGCCAACGCCGAAGCGGGCAGCATCAGCCGATGATCGTCGCCGACCAGCATTCGCGCGATATGGGGGGCCACCAGCCCGATGAAACCCACCACTCCGACGAAGGACACCGACAGGCCCGCCAGCAGGCTGATGCGCAACAGCGAGAACCAGCGCAGACGTTCGACGTCCACGCCGAAACCGCGCGCCCGCTCTTCGCCCAGCGTCAGCGCCGTCATCGCCCAGCTCTGGCGCAGCGAAGCGGGCAGCAGCAGCGCCAGCACCACTGCCAGCACGGCGAGCTTGCCCCAGGACGAGCGCGCCAGGCTGCCCAGCGACCAGAACACCAATTGCTGCAGGCTGTCCTGGCTGGCGACGAACTGCAGCAACGCCACCAGCGCGTTGAAACTGAACACCAGCGCGATGCCGAACAGCACCAGGCTTTCCACGCCCAGGCCCCGCCAGCGCACCAGCAGGTACAGCAGCGCCACCGACAGCAACGCGAACACGAACGCGTTGACCGAGGCCAGGTACTGCGCGGGCACGCCGGGGATGCCCCAATCCAGCACGATCGCCAGCGCCGCCCCGAACGACGCCGCAGCCGAGATGCCCAACGTGAACGGGCTGGCCAGCGGATTGGCCAGCACCGTCTGCATTTCCGCGCCGGCGCAGGCCAGCGCCGCCCCCACCAGCACGGCCATCAACGCATAAGGCAGGCGCACGTTCCAGACGATGACGACCTCGGTGCGCGGTACGCTGTCCGGCTGCGCCAGCACCTGCCACAGCCGGGCCGGACCGATGCCGGACGGACCGGTGGCCACGTCGAGTGCCAGCGACAGGCAAACGGCCAGCGCCAGCCCGACGACGATGGCCGCGCGTCGCGCCTGTCGCTGCCGATAGCGCGACTCGGACGCCGCCGGTGGAGCGACCGCCTCGATCCCGTCGATCATGGCTGAAGATCGGTGAACAGCACGCCCTGCTGAGGGATCGGCATGAAGCGCCGGTACAGCTCGGCGCGGGTCCGCGCCGGATCCAGATCCGGGAACAGGTCCGGATGCAGCCATCCGGCAAGCGCCTGCACGGCGACCAGGTGCTCGGGCGAGTCGTAGAACACGTGCCACAGTCCATGCACGCGGCCGGTCCTCACGGCGGTCAACGCCGCGGTCTCGGGCCGGTCGGCGACGGCGCGCAGGCTGCTGGCGGCCTGCCGCGCCGTCGCCTCATAACCCAGCGTGACGCCGCCCTGCCCGGCAGCGAACACGCCGGTGGCGACGTAGACATCCGGATCGCGCGCCAGGATGTACTCGGGATTGAGCCTGCCGATAGGGCCGGGAATCCGGCCCGCGCCGATGTTCTCGCCGCCGGCCGCAACGATCATCTCTCCGAAGTTGCCGGTGCCCGGCGAACCGCAGCATTCCTGCAAGCCGGCCAGCATGTCGATGAAGACCGTCGGACGTTCGAAGCCGGGCTCGGCGGCCCGCGCCTCGATGCGCCGGGTCACGCGCTGCATCTGCTCCTCGTAGAAGCGGATGTATTCCTCGGCGCGCTCGGCCCGACCGAGCACCTGTCCCATGATGCGGATGCTCGGCACCGTCCAGCGAAGCGGATGGCTGTTGAAGTCCACGAACACCACGGGAACGCCGGCCGCCTGCAACTGGCGGACGACCTCGCTGTGCGGGCCGGGACCGTGACCGCCCGAGACGGACATGAAGGCCACGTCGGGACGCAGCGCCAGCGCCTTTTCGACGCTGAAGGTCTCGGGTGAGGTACCGCCCACCAGCGGCACCTGGTCCGCCTTGGCGAAGACCCTGGCGAACGCCGCGTAGCCCTGACGATCGAGTCCGCGAAAGTCTCCTTGCCAGCCGACGATGCGGTCGAAGGTTCCGGCGCCTTCCAGCAGCGCGATCGAGTAGATCAGGCGGCCCTCGCCGAGCAGCACGCGCTCGACCCGGTCGGGCACCTGCACGACGCGGCCCGCCGCGTCCCGGACCGTGAGCGCCCGCGCCGGCGCCGGACAGACGAGGACCGCGACCAGTGCGAGGTCCAGCACGAGGCGCGAGAACCACGAACGGCAGCGATGAAACGATGATGTCTTCATGATGGCGAATCCACGCACCGGGCGCGGCCGATCGTTCAGAACCGGGCGCGAAGCGTCAACTGCACGCTGCGCGGCTCTCCGTACACGTTGCCGAAGTTCGCCGGACCGAACCCGCCGCTGCCGAGTCTCGTGTAGTAGGTCTTGTCGAACAGGTTGTTGACGTTCAGCGACGCCGACCAGTGACGATCGATGCGGTAACCCGCGCGCAGGCTGACCACCGCGTAGGACGACTGACTGGCTCGCACGGCCGGCCGACCGCCTTCGCTGTAGGTGGCGCTTTGCCAGTTCACGCCGCCGCCCAGGTCCCAGGCGTTCCACGGCCCCGGCAGACGGTAGGTCGTCCACAGGCGCAGCATGTGCTTGGGCGAGAAGCTGCGGAACGGCAGTCCCTGGCTGACCGGGTCCTGGATGTACTTGCTGGTGTTGTACGTATAACCGGCCGCCATCTGCCAGCCCGGCAGCAGTTGCCCGGACACCTCGGCCTCGAAACCCTGGCTGCGTACCTTGCCGTTGGCCGCGTAGCAGCAGCCGTCGATGACCGTCGGTGATACCTGCGTCGCGCGGTTGCGTTCGTCGATGCGGAACACCGCGAACGAGGTGTTGAGCTTGCCGCCGTAGAACGCGCCCTTGATGCCGGCCTCGTAGTTGGCGCCGATGACCGGCGGCAGCCCGCCGCCCCCTTCGTCGCGGTAATTGCTTTGCACGCGGAAGATGTCCGCATAGCTCGCATACAGCGCCCAGGTCGGATCGAGGTCGTACACCAGGCCCGCGTACGGCGTGAATCGTCCTTTCTGGTCGTAGTCGGCCGTCGGCTGTCCGGTCAGCAGGTTGCGGCTCGTCGACTCCCACCAACTGAAGCGCCCGCCGAACAGCAGCGTCAGCGGATCGGCCAGTTTCAGGCGGGAGGCGCCATACAGCCCGTACTGCCGCGTATCGGTACGGCTACGGCTCGTCCACACCGGAGCGCCCGGATCGGCAATGGCGCCGGGATCGAAGCGAAAGACATCGACGGGCGTGCCGCCGAAGCCGTCGAGGCGCCCTCCCCGGGAATCGGCCTGGCGGTCGTACCAGTTGGCGCCGACCACCAGTTCGAGCCTTCTGCCGAAAGCCTCGAACGTACCGGTCAACGTCGCGTCGAACGCCAGTTGCTTGTTGTCATAAGCGTTCGCGCCGCCGGCGAGCATCGGACCGGCCAAGGTCTGGCGATCCACGGCACCGCTAACGTAAGCGTACTTCAGGTCGCTGGTTTCATGGTCGGACACCACGCTCAGCTTCAAGCGCCAGTCGTCATCGAACGCATGGGTCAGATCCGCGAAGATCTGCGTGGTCTCGAAGTTCCAGTACGTCCAGGGTGTGCTGAGGAAGGTGCTGCGCGGCAGGCCCAGGTCGCCGCCGTCGCGGAACCTGGGCACGCCCATCATCGCCGGAAGCCAATCGCGCTTCTGATGGCCGGCGCCCAAAGCGATCGTGGTGGCGGCGCTCAAATCGGCCTCGACGATGCCGTACAGCGACGTGCGCTCGCTGTTCGCGTAGTCGACGTGCGAGTCGCGCTTGTCCCGCGCGGCCGCCAGCCGGGTGCGCACGCTGCCGGATTCGTTGAGCGGCGTGCTGAAATCGACCTCGCCGCGGCGCATGTTCCACGAACCCAGACCGAACGCCCCCGAGAACTGCCTGGTCGCGGTGGGCCGCTTGCGCACCAGATTGATGACGCCGCCCGGCTGACCCGCGCCGTTGAACAGGCCGGCCGCGCCGCGCAGCATCTCCACATGGTCGAACATCAGCATGTCCGGCTGGCTCCAGGATGCACCGCCGGTCTGGATCGGCACACCGTCGTATTGGAAATAGTCGACCGGGTAAGCACGCGAATAGAATGCGGGAATCACCCCTGTCCCCGACAGATCGACGGTGACGCCGGTCGTCTGCGCCATGATCTCGTCCAGCGTCGACAGATTCTGATCCTCGATGCGCTGGCGTGTGATGACGGTCACCGACTGCGGCGTCTCTTTCAGCGTCGCGGGCAGCCTGGTGCCCACGGTGGTGCCGCGCGCCGTATAGGAGTCGGACAATTCGGTCGGCGCGTCCTTGGACAGCGGTGCCGCGACGTTCACGGCCGGAAGCGTCGGCTGCGCCGGCGGGGCCGAGTTGTCGTCGACGGTCTGGGCGAACGCCGACGCGCAAACCCAGGCGGCGGCCAGCGGTACGGGCGCGAGCACCCGACCTAAAGCCGGCGATTGTCGAGTCGAACGCGCTGCGGCCTCGTGGAGCATGATCCCTTCCTTCCCTGTTCCCGATGAGAATCGAACTCACCGAAGTCTAGGAAGGCTGGCCCGCGACCGCTTTCGACGGCGGGAGTATCGCTTTCGCTGGCGGGAATTTCGACGGATGCGGACGAACGGCCGGAGCCTTCAGTGCACGAGCCGGCTCGGCGGAAAACCGAAGTGCTTGCGAAACAGCGTCGAGAAATGCGGAATCGTGTAGCCGACGAAGGATGCCGCTTCGGACACCGAATACCCGCCCGTGCAAAGCATGCGATAGCCTTCGTGCAACCGGACCTGCTGGATGTGTTCGAACACGCTCGTGCCGAACAACTGCCGGTACCCTTGCGTCAGCTTCTTGACGTTGATGCCCACTTGCCGAGCCAGCGCGTGCAGCGAAGGCGGCTGCTGGAAGTGCCGCGCGACCAGCTCGCGCGCATGCCACAGGCAATCCAGATCGGCCCGGCTCAGGCCGGCATCCGGCCGCGGTACCGCACCGTCGCGCGCCAGCAGCGGCCCCGTGGCCGCCGCCGTCAGTTCCAGTCCCTTACCCGCCAGGTAGATGTCGCGCATCGCGTCATCGTACGGACACAGCAGCGCCTGCGTGGCGATCGCTCGCACGGCGGGCGTCAACGGCAGATGCACGACGATCAGGTCATCGCTGCACAACCGCCGCCCCGCGCCGCTGCGCGCCAGGCAGCCCAGATCCAGCCCGCTGCGCTGCGCGCTGTCCGGGCCGATGCCGATCCGCACGCAGCGCTGCAGGACGTTGGGCTCGAAACAATCGTAGCCCTCGTGCTGCCCCGAGGTCAGCACCAGATACACGCCGGATTCGTCGATCGGAAACGGCGCGCGCCCGTTGACCCCGCCTCGCAACCGGCAATTGAGCGACACGATGATCTGCAGGCCCTCGAACACCGGCGCCCTCACCTCCAGCGGGTGCGGGGACATGAACGACTCCAGCGACATCGCCATCTCGTTCGAGAACTGTCTCGACCATTTTCCGGAAAGCATGGCGGCAATCAGATGTGAGAATAGGAATCATTACTATACCTACAACCGCTCCTTCGCTTCCTTTTTCTCGGCGCCGTCGGGGGTATCGACGCGGCATCCGCCATCTCGCGTCATGCGGCCCCGGCAACCCGGCCCTCACCACGCATACCTGAGCGTCGCCACCACGGTGCGTCCCAGACCATAGCGGCAGCCGATGGCGGTGCAGTACGAGATATAGGTCTTGTCGAACAGGTTGGCCGCGTTCAATGCCAGCGTCAGGCCGCGCATGCCCGGAGCGAGCCTGCCGAAATCGTAGCGCAGCGCGGCATCGAACAACGTATAGCCGGGCATCGCCTGATCGTTGAGCGCCGTGGTGTAGGACTTGCCCACCGCGCGCACGCCGCCGGAAATGGCCAGGCCGGGCAGCGAGTCGCCGCCGAAGAGGTAGTCGACCCATAGCGACGCCTGATTCATCGGGATATCGGCCTGGCGCTTGCCCACGGTGCCCGCCGTGTTGCTGCGGGCAATGCTGTTGTCCAGATAGCTATAGGACGCGCGCAGCTTGAGCCGGCTGCTGAGGTTGGCCACGGCAGAAAGCTCCACACCGCGCGATTCGACCTCGCCGGTCTGCTCCTGGAAGTTGGGGTGCGCCAGATCCGTGGTGGTCACGTTGGTCTGGCGCAGATCGAAGACGGCGGCGGTCAGCAGCATGTCCGAGCCCGGCGGCTGGTATTTGACGCCCATTTCCGTCTGCTTACCCTTGGTGGGCGCGAAGGGCCGGCCGTCGAAGCCGGTGCCGGCCTGCGGAGAGAACGAGGTGGAGTAGGACAGATAGGGCGCCAGGCCGTTGTCGAGCACGTACAAGGCGCCGGCACGACCGGTGAACCGATTGTCGCGCTGGCGGGTCGTGCTGCCGGCCAGATGGTTGTCGGTGTCGGTGCGGGCCCAGTCCTTGCGGCCGCCCAGTTGCAGGCGCCAGCGATCCCAACGGATCTCATCCTGCGCGTAGACGCCGATTTGTCCGCTCCTCTGGAACGCATCCTGGAAAACGGGCGGCAACGCGATCGCCTGCTGGTAGTCGGGAGCCAGGATGTCCAGGGTCGGCGCCCCACCCCAGCGGGTAAAGTTGTCCCAGTTCGCATGCTGGTAGTCCAGGCCCGTCAGCAGCTTGTGCCGGACCGTTCCCGTTGCGAAGCGCATTTCCATCTGAGTGTCGACGGTCAGCGTGCGCAGCTTTTCATCGGAGGTGTAGGCCGAGCGGTTCAACGTGCGCAGATCGGCTTGCAGGCCCGTGCCCTGCACGGCCTTGTAGTCGGTGTCGAGCCGGCGGTAGCGCAGGTTCTGGCGCAGCGTCAGGCCCTCGGCGAACCGATGCTCGGCGGCATAACCGATCGAGGACTGAGTGCGATCGAAGTTCTCGAAGCCGGGCGTACCGGTGAAGAAGCTGCGGTCGATGCGGCCATTGCGGTTGGGCAGCAGCGTTCCGTAAGCGGGCAGCAGCGTCCAGATGCCGCCGGCCGGATCGTGCAGATAGTCGGCCAGCAGCGTGATCCGGGTTCGCGCATCGGGCTGCCAGGTCAGCGAGGGCGCGATATCGATGCGCTTTTCCCGGGTGTGATCGACCTCCGTGTGCGTGTCGCGCACCAGGCCGACCAGACGCGCGGACAGACCGCGATCGGCGTCGACGGCGCCGCCGAAATCGAACGCGGCTTCCTTGAAGTCGTGGCTTCCGTACTGCAGTTGGACTTCGCGGGTCGTCTCCAGCGATGCGCGCTTGCTGACCATGTTGAGCACGCCGCCCGGCGAGGCCTGCCCGTACAGAACCGAGGACGGACCTTTGAGCACCTCGACGCGCTCCAGCATGTAGGGCTCGATCTTGACCACGCTCCAGGTGCCGGCCAGCGCCTTGAGCCCATCGAGGTATTGGTCCAGCGCGAAGCCGCGCGAACTGAGGCTGTCCAGCCGGTTGTCGGCGTCGTCGCTGATCGTGACGCCGGGCGCGAAACGCAATGCGGCGCGAACGGTCTGGGCCTGCCGGGCATCCAGTTCCTCGCGGGTGATCACGGCGATGGATTGCGGCGTCTCGGCGATCGGCGTATCGGTCTTGGTGGCCGTGGCGCTGCGGCGTGCCACGTAGCCATCGACCGGCCCCGTCGGCAGTTCGGTCTGCGGCGAGGCCGAGACCATCACGGCAGGCAGCGTGGCGGTCTCCGCAGGCGACGCCGCCCTGATGACGACCGCATTGCCGTCCCGCACGGCGCTCAGGCCGCTGCCGGCCAGCAGTCGATCCAGGGCCTGGCCCGGCGTCAGCGAGCCCGATACGGCGGGCGCCGTCTTGCCGGCCACCAGGTCCTGCCTGACGATGATCTGGGTTCGCGTCTGCCGCGCCCAATCGTTGAGCGCCTCCGCCAGCGTTTGGGCCTCGATGACGATCCGGAGGGGCGCGTCGGGCGATGCGGTGCCTTGCGCATGAACGGCGCAGGCCCCCCACGCCAGGGCGATGGCCACGGCAAGGGTTGCCGGTCGAAGATTCTGGCGACTCATGAACGTCCTCTCGTAGTGAATGCAAATGCTTCCCAGTCAAGTAGACGCACGAGCCGTCATGAATACGGTAAGGCTCTCCGGATTTTTTTCGCCGCCGCCGAACGCCCGTCACTGGGCGGGCAGCACTTCGATCGTTCCGTTCGCTTCGCGCAGCCGGACGGGCAAGGCGCTGGGCAGCACTCGCCGCAGCGTCCGCACGTCGCGCGGGTCGAAGGTGCCGCTCAGGCGCAGCGCCGCCACCGCCGGATCGCGTACCGCCAGGCCGGTACTGCCGTAGCGCTCCAGCTCCGCCAGCGCCTGGGCCAGCGGCGTGTCGACGAAGCTGATGCGGCTGTCGCGCCAGGGGGCGATGTCCTGGCCGGGCACCGCCTGCGTGGAGGCCAGCGTGCCCGCGGCATCGGCCCGCACCTGCTGGCCGGCCGCGAGAAAGACGGCACCGGGCAGATCACCCAGCGTATCGGCGGACCTTCGATCGCGCCGCACGACGCGGACCCTGCCTTCTTCCACGGCGACCTGCACGCCTTCGTTACCCGGCAGATGCGGCGTGTAGCGCACCGAGAAGCGGGTGCCGACCACCGTGACGCCCACGGGACCGGCCAGCACGTGAAACGGCCGCGCCGAATCGCCCCGGACGCTGAACACGGCCTGGCCTTCGAGCAGCCTCACCTCGCGGCGCTGGCGGTAATACGCGACTTCGATCCGCGTGGCGGTGTCCAGCCGCAGCCGGCTGCCGTCGGGCAACGGCGCGTCGATCTGCTGGCCTCGCTGCGTGCCGAAGGCCTGCGCGAACTCCGGCCCGGCCTGCCGGCGGTTCCAGGCCAGCAGTCCCGTGCCGCCGGCGAGGGCCGCCACCGATGCCGCGGCGAACGCCGGCACCAGAAGACGGCGGCGGGGCACGTCCGCTCGCGCCGGCCCGACATCCTCCCGCTCCTTGTCGCGTTGCAGGTTGCGGCGCAAATGCGCCACGGTGTCGGCTGGAATACCGTCGAGCGCCTTCCAATGGGATTCCCAGCGCGCATAGGCCCGTCGATGGTCGGCATCGGCCTGCAGCCAGGCCTGGAACGCCGCCTCGTCCTGCGCGCTCCAACCGTCGCGCTGGCGACGCACGAACCAGTCGAGCACGTCCTGGCGCAGGCCCGACGTGTCTTCTGGCGGTTGGCGCTGAGGGGTCATGGGAAAAGCTCTCTGTTCTCGTGTAGACGCGCGAGCCGCGCCGAATCCGGTATCGGGCGGATGCCGCGCCCGGCTATCCGGCATTTGACGGATCGGCGCGCCTTTTCCGGCCCCGAGGCGGCGCGGTTCGCGCCGTACCGTCGAGTTCGTCCAGACAACGCCAGCAGGCCTGCATCGCGATCTGCAGTTGCATCTCCACCGTGCGCGAGGAAATCCCCATGCGATCGGCGATCTCGGCGTACGACAGGCCGTCGAACTTGTAGAGGATGAAGGCCTCGCGGCAGCGTGGAGGAAGCCGGTCGATGGCCGCGACGACGGCCGCCAGGCCTTCGCGCCCCGCGAGGATGGCGTCCGGCTCCCGAGACCGCGGGCCGGCCAGATCGTCGAGCCGGGCCTGATCGTCGTCCGACGACACGGCCTCGCCGGCCTCGGCACGCACGTCGGCGCGGCGGTGCCGATCGATGACCAGGTTGCGGGCCGTGCGGTACAGCAGCGCGCGCGGATCGCGCATCGGCCGGCCGGCCTGCTGCGCGGCCAGCACGCGCGCGTAGCTCTCTTGCGCCAGATCGGCCGCGGTGTCGCGGTCGCTCACGGCGCGGGAGAGAAAGTTCAGCAGTTCGCGATAGTAACGCTCGAGCACGGAAGGCCAATTTCCCGATGGAAACGATCGATTCCGTCAGCAGATGAGCGTCGACGGCTATCGCGATGGCCAACAGGGTTCGTGCCGTCGGATGAGAATCGTTGTCATCGATTATCGCCGATGGCGGCCGAACCGGCGATGCCGGCAGCCGTGGCGAACGCGCGATCACGCAGACCGGCCCATCGAAGAGCGCCTCGCGGACCAAAGAGCGCCTCGCGGACGATCGACTACCATCGACCTTCGCACCGGCGACCGAACGCCGGGCGATCCACAAGGAGGAGATGCTCAAATGACCCGATTCGTTCGCGCCCGTCCGCGGCTGGCCCGCTTTTCATCATGGCTCGCCGCGTTGGCGCTACCCGCGATCGCGGCAGCGGCCGTCGTCACGGCCGCCGCGCCGGCAACGGCCCATGCGCAGTCGGCCCAGGGCCAGTGGCCGGTGCGGCCGGTCAGGATCATCATCCCTTACCCGCCCGGCGGGCAGACCGACATCGTCGGACGATGGGTAGGCGAGAAGCTGTCGGCCGCGTTCGGCCAACCGTTCGTCATCGACAATCGCGCCGGCGCCCAGGCCATCGTCGGCATCAGCGCGGCCAAGCAGTCGGCGCCCGACGGCTACACGTTCGTGTTCACGAATACGTCGAACATCGTCATCAACAAGTTCATGTACACCAAGCTGCCTTATGACGGGCTGACCGACTTCGATGCCGTCGCGCAGCTCGGCATCGCGCCGCTGGGCATGGTATTGCCGCCGTCGCTGAACATCCGCAACGTCGACGAGTTCGTCGCCTGGGCGCGCAAGCAGCCGGGCAAGACCAGCTTCGCGTCGTTCGGCGCCGGCAGCAGCTCGCACCTCTATGGAGAAATGCTGAAGGACCTGACCAAGCTCGACATGGTGCACGTCCCGTACAAGGGCGCCGGGCCCGCGGTGCAGGACATCGCGTCCGGCAACGCCACGATGGGCATCCAGGACTTCGCCGCGACGGCGCCGTTCATCCAATCGGGCAAGCTCGTACCGATCGCCGTCACCGGGCCCAGGCGCTGGCCCTTGCATCCCGAGGTCAAGACGTTCACCGAACAAGGTTATCCGATGGACATCGCCGGCTGGGTCGGCATCCACGCGCCGATCGGCACACCGAAGGACATCATCGAACGCGTCAACCGCGAGCTGAACAAAGTGATCGAGACCAAGGAAGGCACCGACAAGATGCTGCAACTCGGGCTGCTGGCGACCAGCATCACGCCGGCCGAGTTCACCGAGCAGATCCGCCGCGACTACCCGGTGTGGGGCGAAGTGTTCAAGCGTTCGGGGATCACGCCGGAATAAGCGCCGCGGCGCCCCGCCGTCGAATCGCGCGCCCGACCAGGTTTCGTCATTCGATACGACGGAGGCGCGGATTCGGCGAAGTCGGCCCGCCCCGAAGCCGGCCCGCCCGCTACGCGCGTCGCGCGTGTAGTAACCTCTTGCCCACGAAGCAGCGAGGCCTGCAGGCAGTGCGATGGCGCTGCCACGACGATAACGAGCATCTGGAGGCGACATGTCGGGATCGAGGCGACAGGTACTGATCAACGCGGGTCTGCTTTGCGCGGGCGCCGTACTTCCAATCGCCGCGGCACGGGCGCAATCGGACTGGCCCACGCGGCCGGTGCGGCTGATCATCCCCTTTCCGCCCGGCGGCCCCACGGACATGGTCGCACGCGTGCTGGCCGCGCAGCTAAGCGAGCAGCTCGGCCAGCAGGTGATCCCGGAGAACCGGGCCGGCGCCAACGGCAACATCGGCGGCGAGTTGGTCGCTCATGCGCCGGCCGACGGCTATACGCTGCTGTACAACACCTCATCGATCGTGCTCAGCCGCTCGCTGTACGCCAAGCTCGGCTACGATCTGTTCAAGGATCTGACGCCGGTGGCGATGGTCGCGAGCATTCCGATGGTGCTCGCCGTCAATCCGTCCATTCCGGCGAAGAACTTCGCCGAATTCGTCGCGCTGCTCAAAGCCCAGCCGGACAAGTACAGCTACGGCTCGCCGGGCAACGGCAACGTCGGGCATCTCGCTTCGGCCCTGATCCTGAAGGCCACCGGAACCCAGGCGGTCCATGTGCCGTACAAGGGCAGCGCTCCGGCCCTGACCGACACGGCCAGCGGCCAGGTCAGCTTCATGACCGATTCGGCCAATTCGATCCTGCCGTTCATCAAGGACCGCCGGTTGCGGCCGCTG
Source organism: Burkholderiaceae bacterium (assembly GCA_047601745.1). Lineage (GTDB taxonomy): Bacteria > Pseudomonadota > Gammaproteobacteria > Burkholderiales > Burkholderiaceae_E > JAKPAM01. The sequence continues at coordinate 5,056,356 of JASGIS010000001.1, forward strand.
GCGGTGACCAGCACCAAGCGGCTGGACGCGATACCGGAGACTCCGACCCTGGAGGAGCTCGGCCTCAAGGGCGTGGAAGTCGGCGTCTGGCAAGGCGTGCTGGCGCCCGCGGCCACGCCCGAGGCGCTGGTCCAGCGGCTCAACGCCGAAATCAACAAGGCACTGGCCAACCCGGCGGTGGCTTCCAAGCTGGCGACCCAGAGCGCCATCGTCCGGAAGACGACGCCCGCCGAATATGGCGAGTACCTGCGCAGCGAGGCGGATCGTTGGGGGAAGGTCTTCAAGGAAGTCGGCATCCAGCCGGAGTAATCATCGTCGATCCCGACTCGTTGCCGCCGTTGCCGGGGTTCGAGTCGTACCGGCCGCCCCCGGATCTTCCGGCCGCGCTCGTCCAACGAAGACAAGGAGAATCCGTGTCCCGTTCGCCGCCATACCGATCCAGCAAACCGGCACTGCTCACGGCTGCCGCACTCACGACCCTGCTGGTCGCCTGCGGCGGCGGTGGAGCGGGCGGCGACAATGGCGCGGCCGGCAACAACCCGGGAGCGAGTCCTGGCACCCCGCCCGCGACCGGCGTCCCGGCCGAAAACGGCGGCGCGGATACTCGCGCGCCGGTTGCCGGCGTGCCGATCGCCTGGGAGCAAAACGCCAGGATTCGCGCCGATCATCCATACCGCGACGACTGGTTCGGCTCGGCGGTGCTGCTGTCGGACGATGGCAGTACGCTGGCGATCGCCGCTCCCAACGACAAATCGGATGCCACGACGATCAACGGCGACGAAACCGACCGCTCGCCGTCGACCACCACCGGTTCGGGCGCGATCCACGTCTATGCGCGCGCGGTCGATGGCAGCCTTACCCGCCAGGCTTATCTGAAGCCGCCGGGCGGCAATAGTCTGATGAGCGGCAACAGCGCTCGACTCGGCAGGAGCTTCGGCATGTCGCCCGATGGCAGCCGCATCGTGGCCGGTGCACCAACGGCAAAGGGCGCGGAGATCGACTTCGGCAGCGGACTCGGCGGCACCGAATATGGCTTCGGCGCCGGCCGCCTGGCAGTGTTCGATCGCGCGGCCGACGGCCAGTGGACGCTCAAGTCATGGACGGCGGTGGCCGATGGTCGACAAAGCGATCAACTGGGGGCATCGGTCGTGATGTCGGCTGATGGCCGGTGGGTGATGGCCGGAGCTCCCCACCGCGCTTATGGCGAGGTCAAGACGCCCGCAGACTATGCCAACGACCTGACGTGGTCGGGCGCGGCCTATCTGTTCGGTCTGAGCGATGACGGCCGATTGCAGCAGATGGCCCGCCTGCGCGCGCCCTTTCCTGCGGCGATGGCCAGATACGGCGCGGCGGTCGCGATCACGGGAGACGGCGAATGGATCGCCGTCACGGCCTACAACGATTCGACCGACCCGGCCACCGGCACACCCACGACAGGCGATCCCAAGGAGTCCGGCGCCTACGCGTCGGGCGCCGTGCATCTGTATCGGCGCGGCGCGGACGGCATCCCGATCTTCGTACGCACGCTCAAGTCACCGGCGCCCAGGAATCAGCAGAACTTCGGCAGCTCGGTGGCCTTCAGCCGCGATGGCAGCCGGCTGGCGATCGGCGCGGACATGGGCACGCTGATCGCGACCGGAGAAATCGTCGGTCTGCCGCCCTCGTACATCAAACCGGGCCCCGGCGACGTCTACGTCTATCGACGGGAAGGCGCGGACTACGTGCTGGAAGCCTCACTGACCCCGGAGCAGCCCTTCGCCTCCGACACGCGCTTCGGCGCGACGGTCAGCCTCGACGCGAGCGGCAGCGTGCTGGCGATCGGCATGGTCAACGACATGCACGCGGGCGGCGGCGCGGATGCCTACCGGTTCCAATCCGGGTCGGCGCGCGTCTATGCGCGAGCCGGCCAGAGCTGGAGCGCCGCATCGACGCTCCGGCCGGAGACGGTCAGCAGCCAGGCTTATCTCGGTATCTCCGTCAGCCTGTCCGGCGATGGCCGGTTGCTGGCCGCCGGGGCCGACGGCGAATCGACACCGGGCGCGGGCATCAATCCGGGGACGACCGGACAAACGCTGCTCCCGGCAGGGGCGGCTTATCTGTTCAGGCGTTAGCGAGCAGCGGCTGGTATCGAAAGAGCAGGATCAGTAGGATCACTACGCGCGATCCTACCGCGCCGGACTCCGAATTCTCGGCCTGCTGGCGCGAAATGCCTTTCGGAATGTGGCGCCGAAGAAGCAGACCGGTGAAGCGCACGGACCAACCACGAAGAAGCCAATTACCAAGCCGAAAATGGTGGCAGAATCACTCTATCATTCAGAAAAAAGAAAGCGAATTCAAGACCTTCTGTACTCCCTCTGGAACGAGACTACGCGACTCTCATCGTGACTGAAATATGTTGTTCGCCCGATAAGGGTGCGCAAATCTTCGGAAAGATGGAGAACCATAGTGCCAACGATGTATCCACGACCGCGAGTATCTTCGTAGAATAATACGAGCTGGCCAGACGTAAATTTTCCCTCGTATTCGAAGAGTCTCGTTCCACCCTTTGATGATAGGCGATTGATGCTCGCTCGCACAAAAATCCCATGCTGCTCAATAACAAGAGTGCTTACTTGTTGACTGGGATCCTGTGCATCAGGATCAAAGCCCGCCCAAGTGCCAGCGAGCGTCGGGCCGCCAGAAACGGCATTCAGCTCATCATCGGTAAACTTGAGCATCTTGGTTCGGCAGCCTATACGAGCAATCACCGACTCAATCTCTGTACAGGCAGGACCAACTGCTGCTTCGAGATTTTCATCCTCTCGGGCCTGAAAAACTGAAGCGGCGATGCCGAGCAGATCAGACGGAAGCTTTGGTGGCTGATTTTGATCATAAACAAAGAAGGATCGTTCCCGTCCAAGTCGACCAATGAACAAACCCAGTTCGAAAACTACATTGTCTCTTGGGGAATTATAATTTTCCCCTCGACTCTCATTGACGTCATCAGGCGTAAGCACAAGCACCGCGAAATCCGCTGAGTTGAGGGTCTTTACAAGAGACTCCAAATAGCTGAATCCGGGCTGAAAAACCCCCTGTTTCCAAAGCGTCGCATCGACAGAGGAAGACAAGCCTCGTTGGATCGCCTTAGCAATCGGCAATCCCTCGGATGAAGAGCCTATGAAGACGCTTGCTCGTTGGGCCATATGAAATTCCCCCGCACGCTGTGAAGAATGCTTGGCTAAACGTGAACAGCGCGCAGTAGCACGCCAGCACTTGACCGAACAACCAATAGGCTGTTGAATTTCTCGTAGACAGAATTTTTCATTGATGTAAATTTGAAATATTACCTGGCACCAGCCGTCCGACAATCATCAAAAATAGGTATTCCGGCAGAGCAGCACCTCTTACATTCGCTCGAGACTCACTTGCCGGCCGCGCAGCGACCACCGGGCAACCACCTCATACGACGAGCGCCGGGATCAGACATTGAGAAGATCCCTCGCAGATAGGACGAGATCACCAGCATCGTTCTGTCCTCCTCCTGCTTACGGATGGCGGACTGGATTCAGGGAACCAGGAGAATTCATTGCCACCTCGGCCCTCGATCTCTTGACTATTGAATAAGACTCACTCACATTTGCATCCTCACCGCGCCTCGCTCTCTCCGCCCTCGCCTCCCCCGCTCCCCGCCCCCACAGCCCGAACCTCGCAAGGCTCTCGCCATGACCCGCCCGCCGCCACGCCTCCGCCTCTCCCGCCCTCCTCGCCTGCTGATGTGCGCTAGCATCTGCCTGCTGCCCCTGACCGACCCTGTCCTTGCCCAGGATCAGGCAAAGCCGCCGGCATCCGACGCCTCGGCGAATTCCGGCGATTCGAGCGAACGCGAGGAAACACAGCAGCTCGAATCGGTTCAGGTCACCGGGAACTGGTTGGGCTCCGACACGAATCCGAGCGTCAAGCGATTCCCCGGCGCGAGAACCCTGGTCGACCAGCAGCAGATCGAAGAGAGCGGCGCCTCCTCGATCAGCGACGTCCTGCGCCGGGTCCCGGGCGTGCAGTCGACGGACAACTCCGCGAGCGCCGGCAGCGTGATCGCGCTGAACATCGGCGTGCGCGGCCTCACCGGACGCTACTCGCCGCGGTCGACGGTGCTGCTCGACGGGATCCCGCTGGCCGTGGCACCTTATGGCCAGCCGCAATTGTCGTTCGCGCCGATCGGCCTGGAGAACATCGAATCGATCGACGTGCTGCGAGGCGGAGGCGCCGTGCGCTACGGTCCGCAGAACGTCGGCGGGATCATCAATTTCAAGACCCGGGCGATCCCCGGCACGCGCGGCATCTCGGGCGACGTCAGCGTCCGCCAGAACTGGTATCGCCACGGTCGCGACAACACGATGTACAGCGCGTTCTTGGGCGGCACGCTGGACAACGGCCTGGGCGTGGCGTTGCTCTACTCGGGTCTGCAAGGCTCGACCTGGCGTGAGGACGCCAGCGACCGGCTCGATGATCTGGCCTTGAAATTCCGCTACGCGCTCGACGGGGGCGCCGAAGTCTATGGCAAGGTCTCGTACTTCGAAGCCAAATCGATCACGCCGGGTGGACTAACCGCAGCACAGTTCAGCGCCGATCCTTATCAGAACACGCGTCCGCGCGACTTCTGGAGCGGTCATCGCAGCGCTGTCGACATCGGCTACCTGAACACGATCTCGGACACGCAGGAATTCGAGGTCCGCACGTACTACAACCGGAGCATGCGGCAAAGCGCGCTGGTCAACGCGGCACGCACGCAACTGACCCATCAGCCGCGCAATTACGAAGTGCTGGGACTGGAGCCGCGCTACACGCAGCGCTGGGCGATCGGCCCCACCACGCACGACGTCACGATCGGTTATCGCTTCCTGCGCGAACGCGGCGACGACAATGCCTACGGCGAATCCTTGGCCACCGGGTCGATCGGCGCCATCACGACCTTCGACAACGCCACCGACGCCCACTCGCTGTACGTGGACGACAAGATCGCCGTGGGCGACTGGCGCATCACGCCGGGCGTGCGCTTCGAACGCATTCGCTCGACCCGAGACGATCTGGCCGGCGCACAAACCTTCGAGGTGAAGAACGACAAAGCCCTGCCTTCGTTGAACATCGCCTATCTGCTGACGCCCGCCGTCACGCTGTTCGCCAACTACAACACCTCGTTCGGCGCGGTCCAGAACACGCAGCTCAACTCGATGTCGGCCAGCAATCCGCTGCGCCCGGAGCTGGCTCGCACGGCCGAGATCGGGGGGCGCTGGCAAAGCCAGGGCCTGCGCGCCGAGGCGACCCTGTTCCACATGAAGTTCGACAATCAGATCCAGCAGATCGCCGGATCGAATCCGCCGCTGTTCCAGAACGTCGGCGCCACCAAGCACGACGGCATCGAGACCGCGGTCGACTACAGCTTCGAGCATGACAGCGCTCTCGCGGGCCTGAACCTCTACGCCAACTACAGCTACACCCGGGCGCTGCAGCAGTCCGGGCCGACCGCGGGCCGGGATCTGCCGTTCTACGCGCGAACCACGGATACCGTCGGTGCCCGCTACCAACGTGCGCAGTGGACCTTCGATGCCTCGAGCACCCACGTCGGCAAACAGTTCGCCGACAACGCCCATACCTTCGCCGAATCGGCCGACGGCGGTACCGGACTGATCCCCGGCTGGCGCATCTACAATGTACAGGCCATCTGGAGAAGCGCGCCGCAAGGCAAGAAAGGGCCGGAGATCCGCTTAGGCATCAACAATGTCACCGACAAGCGTTACTACACGCGCAACGTGGACGCCAACGTCGGCAAGATGGCGGCCGCGCCGCGCATGATCTACCTGCAGGGCCGCTACGCTTTCTGAACGACGCGGCGGCGCATGCCGCGATCCGGCCATGCGTGCAGCGTCAGGTATCAAACGACCACATCCGCCACCGGCCGCCGCGGCGATCGAGGCATCCGCGGGCCGCGTCCGATCCGGATGACGAGGTCCGGACGCCGATCGCCGATGCCCAGAAAGCGCGCGAACGCCGGGCGCAGCCTCGCCACTTCGACGGGCTGGTTGATGAAGGCGGTGCACAGCCCCAGCGCGGTGGCTTGCAACGCGAGCCGCTGGTAGCAGCGCCCGGCCTCGATCCAGTGCGCGATGTCATCGGCATCGGAATGAAAGACCGCGATCGCCGACGAGCTGCGGATGCAGCGGATGTCCTTACGGTTCTGTTGCTTCGCCGAAAACCCGAAGCGCATGAACAGCATGCCGAGCCAGCGGGGAACGGCCGGACTGCCCATCGCGGGCCCGTACAGGCCATCGCCGCTGCGCATCGCATCGCCGGCATTGAAGCGAATCCACGATCCGAGCTCGTCGACCCACGCGGCATCGGCGAACTGAGCCGTATTGCCCTGCGCGACGAACTCGGCGATCTGCTCTCGTTTGCGTTCGTCGACGATCAGCATGACCGAGACCCCGTTGGCGGTGCCGGCTTCCTCGAGTCGGTGAAGCTCGTCGGCCGACAGGTGCGAGCCGTCGTATTCGGATCGGCTGCACTGGCGCTGCGGAATCGCTTCGAACAGCGGCGACCGCAGCGGGAGCGCTTTCGACAGGTCGATCCGCACGCCCGACGAGACAGCGTCGAACGAGCACCGGCCTTCGAATCCCACCGCACGTGCCGCTTGCAGCAGATTCTCCGCGGCGCAGCCCAGGCTTGCATAGAGATGATGATCGTCCGGGTCAACGGCCGCGCAGCGCCGCCCGAAATCGGGAAGGATGACGATCCGGTCCGGTTCGAGCCGGAACTTCCACGGCTGCGTATTGTGGCTGGACGCCGCCATCGTCGCGTAACGCACCAGATCGAGCCGGTCATCCGCCTCGCCGACGCGTCGTGCGGCGGGAACGTCACCCACCGTTTTCGGTTCGCTCATGATGCCTTGTCCCGAGTAGGCGCATCCGTCAATGGTGATGACGAATGGGCTTCGCGAGAGAACGACTCGCACGGAAAGTATGAGCCACGAAGCGATGCGCTCTCCTTGTCCGGCGTCAAGGTCACCGGACATTCGAAGTTCTCCGCGGACGTGCCGTTCGTTCCGTACTGCCCTATAGTGTCGCCATGCCCAGCCTCGTCGCACCGGATTCCGACTTCTCGGTCTACTGCTGCGAACTGCTGTCCAGCGTCCGAATAGAACAAAGACATGGAGGAGCATCATGAACCAAGCGTTCCACGAAAAGCGAACCGGCTACCGATGATCTCTCTGAACAAGCCTCGCAGAACACGCTGGCCTTGAACCCGCTGCTGGGCGTGAGCGGCGAGGATCTGATGGATGGCGCCAGGCCCTGCTTCCGAACGGCCGGCTGGACATCGTCGATGACGGGCATCTGTTCATGCTGACGCGGCCGGAGCAAATGGCAGCCAGGATCGAGTCGTTCCTCGACGAATGATCGGCTGCCTCTTTCGAACTCGATAGCAGCAACGCAACGACGACGAACACCCTGCAAGAGCGTGCCGAACAAGCCGCGAAGCGGACACTGAAGGGAGAGGAGCCATGAACATTCCGCAAGTCGTACCGACCGCGCGTTCCGGCGGCACCAGCAAGATCGTTTCGGCGCGTGATGCCGTGCGGCTGATCCGCGACGGCGACACGATCGCGACCGGCGGGTTCGTCGGCATCGGCTTTCCGGAAGAGATCGTGATCGAGCTCGAGAAGGCATTCCTGGCCGGCGACGGCGAACTGACCAATCTCGGCAAGCCGAGCAATCTGACGCTGGTGTTCTGTGCGGGCCAGGGCGACTACGAGACCCGTGGGCTCAATCACCTCGCGCATGCCGGCCTGGTGAGACGCGCCATCGGCGGACATTTCGGTGCCGTTCCGGGACTGGGACAACTCGCGGTAGCCGGTCAGATCGAAGCCTACAATCTGCCGCAGGGCGTCATTTCGCATCTTTATCGCGACATCGCCGCCGGCAAGCCCGGGCATGTATCGCGCGTGGGGCTCGGCACCTTCGTCGATCCTCGCCTCGGCGGCGGCAAGATCAACGATCGGACAACCGAAGACCTCGTCGAACTGACGACCTTCGGCGGCAAGGAATACCTGTTCTACAAGACCTTTCCGATCAACATCGGCATCATTCGCGGGACGACGGCCGATCCCGACGGCAACATCACGATGGAACGCGAAGCGCTGACGCTCGAAGGCCTGTCGATCGCGATGGCGGCCCACAACTCGGGCGGCCTGGTCATCGTTCAGGTCGAGCGCATCGCCGAGAAGGGGACGCTCAATCCGCGTCAAGTGAAGATCCCGGGCATCCTCGTCGACTGCGTCGTGGTGGCGCAGCCGGAGAATCATCACCAGACCTTCGGGGCCGCCTATAACCCCGCGTTCTCGTCCGAGGTTCGCGTTCCACTGACCTCGATCGAGCCGATGCCGATGAGCGAGCGCAAGATCATCGCGCGTCGCGCCGCGATGGAGCTGCAGGCCAACAGCGTCGTGAATCTCGGCGTCGGTATGCCAGAGGGCGTCGCCGCCGTCGCCGCGGAGGAAAAGGCCGCGGACCTGATGACGCTGACGGCCGAGCCGGGCGTGATCGGCGGCGTTCCGGCGGGGGGTATGGATTTCGGCGCCGCGACGAATGCGCACGCCATCATCGACCAACCCTACCAGTTCGATCTATACGACGGAGGCGGCCTCGACATCGCCTTTCTGGGCCTGGCGCAGGCCGATCGGCAAGGCAACCTCAACGTCTCGAAATTCGGACCGAAGCTGGCCGGCGCCGGCGGCTTCATCAATATCAGCCAGAACGCGAAGAAGGTGGTGTTTCTCGGCACGTTCACCGCGAATGGCGTCGAGATTTCCGTGGTCGACGGCAAGCTGGTCATCGAGCGCGACGGCAAGACGCAGAAATTCGTCGAGGCGGTCGAGCAGCGCACTTTCTCCGGCGTCATCGCGGCGCAAGACGGTAAGGAAGTCCTCTATATCACCGAACGATGCGTGTTCCGGCTGACCAAGGAAGGACTGGAACTGACCGAGGTCGCGCCGGGTGTCGACGTGCAGCGGGACATCCTCGACCGGATGGCGTTCGCGCCGATCGTCCACGATCCCCGATTGATGGACGCCCGGATCTTCGCCGCCGAGCCGATGGGCCTGCGCGACGACATGCTGCAAATCCCCTTCGATGCGCGCTACAGCTACGACGACGAGAGCAACATCCTGTTCCTCAATTTCTCGCAGTACAAGATCAAGTCCGTGGAGACCATCGAGCGAGGCAAGGAAAAGATCCGCTCGATCGTCGAGCCGCTGGGCCACAAGGTCTACGCTGTCGTCAACTACGACGGTTTCGAGGTCGATCCGGATATCGAGGAAACCTACCTCGGCACCGTCAAGGAAATGACGGAGAAGTACTACCACGGCGTCACCCGCTTCACGACGAGCGCATTCATGCGCGCCAAGCTCGGCGAGAAGCTCGACAAGCGGGGCGTCGCTCCGCACATCTTCGAATCGGAAGAGGAAGCCAAGGCTGCCGTCCGCGAAACGCTTCCGCGCACGTGATCGAAGCGGGCGAGCGGCGGCCCTCCTCGGGCTCGATCAGCTCTTGGGCTGCACGGCGCGGTCCGCGGCCTCGACGGCGCGGGGCCGCGACTACGTCACATGGTTGAGCGCCGCCTTGGTCGCGGCATAAGGGATGGATGCGCCCTTGGGCCTGCTCCCGGCGTGGGAACTCACGTTGACCACGCAGGCGGACTCTCCTCGCGCCGCCGCCTCGCGCAGCGCGGACTCGGCTTCCGCCACCAGCCGGAACGGCGCGACGACGTTGACGTCATGGAGTTCATGCCAGATCTCGGGCGACGCCGCGGCCAAGTCCTGATGGGGGATGACGCGGCTGATGCCGGCGTTGTTGACCAACAGGTCGAGCCGTCCCCAGACCGTGATCGCCTCCCGGACCAGCCGTACCCTGTCAGCGCCATGGGCCAGGTCCGCCTGCACGTAGGCTGCCGATCCGAGTTCGCACGCCGGAGCGCGTCCGGTTTCGACCGAACGACGCGAATGCAGGACGACCGAATAGCCATCGCGGGAAAGGCGTCGAGCAATGGCCTCGCCAATGCCGGAAGTCGAACCCGTGACGAGGGCGACGGGGCAGGAAGATCGCGTGCTGGACATTCAGATACGCCGTTGAGCCGGTAGGCGGTGAGCCACTCGCGACCTCGAGGCATGCCTACTTCGGCACACGGCCTTTTATCGCGTTGACGCGCGCGCTGCACGTGACAGGGCCGTCGTTTCCTGCCGGCACACGGGCTCGCACCCGCGCCTTCAGACGCGCGATTTCCTCATCCCCCATTCTCGACAGCGCCGAACCGACGCTGGGCGTTTCCGCGGAGATCGACCAGAATTCGTCGAAATCGGCGAACGTGCGGTGCACCTCGATCTGGCACGTTTCGATCGCCTCCAGCCCGGCGCCCGCCCATAGATCCTGCTGTACGTCGATCCGCGACGCCTGCGGGCTCGGCGGCACCGGAACCCCGATGCCGAGCTCGCGTATTTCCGCGAGCAAGGGCTCATACGGAAAGCCGCCGCCGTCCAGGTCCCAGGAATAGGCGGCGACGATCCCGCCAGGGCAGACTACCCGTGCCATTTCCGCGACGCCCTTGGCCGGATCGCGGACGAAGAAAATCACCAGTGGCATCACGGCAACGTCGAACACGCCATCGGGATAAGGCAGTGCCATCGCATCGCCCTCGCGAAACTGCACCGCCTGCAACGCGGGCCGGGCGCGCGCATGAACGAGTTGCTCGGGGGAAGGGTCCACACCCTCCACCGAAGCGGGCGCGCAGCACTCGATCAGCGTCTCCGTGAAAGCGCCGTTGCCGCAACCGACGTCGAGCCATCGCTGGCCCGATGCCGCACCGAGCCAACCGACGAAGGTCTCGCCGGCGAGCCGGCTCCACGCCCCCATGTATCGCTCGTACGCGTTCCCGTCCTGGAAACGGATTCCATTGGTCTTCATCTCAAGCCTCGAACAATCTGGTCTCCACCGCCGAACGATACAGCCCGACCCCGGACACCGCGCGCGCAGCCGGGTTGCGCAGGCAGTTTCTCGCTGATCCCGCACGGCCCCATACCCTATAGTGTCGCCATGCCCACCCGCACCGTACCGGATTCCGAATTCTCGATCTACTGCCGCGAACTGCTGTCCGGCATCGGCCCGTGCCGGAGCTTTCGCCTGTTCGGCGGCTTCGGCATCCGCACCGCCGACGGACTCACCGTCGCGCTGATCGCCGATCTGGGCGAAGGCGACACGCTGTGGCTGAAGGCCGACGACGAAAGCCGCGCCACGTACGAGGCCGCGGGCTGCCAGCGCTTCACCTATCGATTCAAGAACGGCAGGATCGGTTCGCTCGGCTTCTACAGCGCCCCCGGCGAGGCGATGGACTCACCGGCGCTAATGACTCCCTGGGCTCGGCTGGCGCTGGCCGCCGCGCTGAAGAAGCAGGCCGGTAAAGCGCGCGGGCCGGCCGCGAAGAAGAAAACGCCGGCGGGGCCGAAAACGACGGCGGCCTCGACCGGAGCGGCGGCGCGCAAGAAAGCGGCAGGGAACAAACACTAGGGTCTGGGCAAGGCATCACGATCGTCCGCGCGGCTCACCGAGAAATGAACCGCCGCGGTCCACCCACGACAACGAAGCGGTTCATGACAACTCTTCCGCCCGTCTCCGATACCTCGGTGAACAAACCCCTGGTCGTCATCTTCACGACCATCGCGCTCGATGCGGCCGGAATCGGCCTGATCTTTCCGATCCTGCCGCGGCTGATCGAGGACGTGACTCGCACCGGCAACGTCGCGCCGTACGTCGGCGTCCTCACCGCGCTGTACGCGGCGATGCAGTTCGCGTTCGCGCCTGTCCTCGGCGCCTTGAGCGACCGGCTGGGCCGGCGGCCCGTGCTGCTGATCTCGCTCGGCGGCGCAGCGATCAACTACGTGCTGATGGCCTTCGCGCCGTCGCTATGGTTGCTGATCGTCGGCCGCGCGATCGCGGGGTTGACCGGCGCCAATCTGTCGGTCGCGACGGCCTACATCACGGACATCTCGCCCGAGGACACGCGCGCGAAGCGCTTCGGCCTGTTCAATGCGATGTTCGGGATCGGTTTCATCCTCGGCCCGATCCTGGGCGGGGTCCTCGGCGATCACTGGCTGCGGCTGCCGTTCATCGCCGCGGCCGTGCTGAACGCCGCGAATCTGCTGCTCGCGCTTTTCGTGCTGCCGGAGTCCCGCACGCCGAGCCGGGAGAAGATCGACCTCGCCGCGCTCAATCCGTTGCGACCCTTGCGATGGGCGTTCTCGATGAAGGCGCTGATGCCGGTCATCGGGACCTTTTTCATCCTGAGCGCGACCGGCGAGGTCTACGGCACCTGCTGGGCGTTATGGGGCCATGATGCGTTCGGCTGGAACGGCCGCTGGATCGGCCTGTCGCTGGGAGCCTTCGGCGTGTGCCAGACCTTGGCGCAGGCGTTCCTGCCGGGCCCGGCGGTCAAGCTGCTCGGTGAGCGCGGCGCCGTCCTGACCGGCCTCGCGGCCGCCTGCGTCGCGCTGGCGGTGATGGCCTTCGCCACGCAGGGCTGGGTGATCTTCGCGATCATGCCGATGGTCGCGCTCGCCGGCCTCGGCAGTCCCGCCCTGCAATCGTTGGCGACCCGCCTCGTCGACGGGACTCGCCAGGGCCAGTTCCAAGGGGTACTGGCTTCGGCGATGAGCCTGGCATCGATCCTCGGACCGCTGACGTTCTCGAGCGTCTATTTCATCGTTCGCGAGCAATGGCCGGGCGCCATCTGGCTGCCGGCCCTGGGCCTGAACGCGATGGCCATTCCGCTCGTGATGGGGCTGCGATTCGGATCGAAGGCGGCGCCTGCGCGCAAGCCGGGGTGACCGGCAGTTCCTGCGCCGGCCTCGGCCGGATCGCGGGCAGCCAGACGCCTCGGTCCCCCGGGTGCGGTCCGGAATGGCAATTTTCCCCAAGTCGGCCGAGCGCCTTTTCCTCATGCTCCGACGGACCAACGATGAGGAGCATCGCCATGATCGACCACATTTCCATAGGCACCCGCGATCTCGCCCGCGCGAAGGCCTTCTACGACGCCGCTCTCGAACCCTTGGGTTATCGCTGCGTGGCCAGTGACGACGCATCGCTCGGCTATGGCGCGGATCAGGCTTCGTTCTGGGTTCTGGCGAGCGACGAACCGGTAGCGCCGAACGACGCGTCCGGCCTGCATATCTGCTTCGTCGCGCCCTCGCGCGAAAGCGTCGAGGCCTTCCACCGTGCCGCACTCTCGCAGGGCGGCCTCGATAACGGCGCCCCGGGTCCGCGACCCGACTACGGCACGAACTACTATGCCGCCTTCGCGAAGGATCCGGACGGCTATCGGCTCGAAGCCCATTGCAGCGAGCCGAAGTGAGCCGGCTCCGTCCGTCTGATCCCCTTCCATGAACCGGAGACAGCCATGGCGACCATTCGCAAGGAAATCCGGACGAGCGCGCGGCCGGAACTCGTCTGGGACGCGATCCGCGACATCGGAGCGCTCCACACCCGACTCGTCCCGGGCTTCGTCATCGATACACGAGTCGAACCCGGCGCCCGGATCGTCACGTTCGCGAACGGCATGACGATCCGCGAACCGATCATCACGATCGACGACCGGGCACGGCGGCTCGTCTGGTCGGCGCAGAGCCCGTTCACCACGCATTACAACGGCTCGGCCCAGGCTCTGGAAAATGACGGGGCCACCGTCGTCGTCTGGACGGCGGACTTCCTGCCCGATTCCGCCGCCGCCGATATCGATACGCTGATGGAGGCCGGCGCGCAGGCGATGAAGCCGGCGTTGGACCGGCTGGCGGAAAGCGCATGAAACCGATCGTCGTGTGAAATGCCGAAACCGTAGCGTGGACCCAGTCCTACCCGACCGATTCGGGTGAAACTGCCTTCCTGGCCTTCGGAGCAGGCGATGAGCAGCAAGATTCGAAGAGCGGAGCTGGCTTCCGGCCGCGGCTGGCAGGCGTTCGATCTGCGTTGCAGCGCCGGCCCCCGCGACCCTTCGTTCGAAGAACAGCACGACACGATGTGCGTGGCCGCCGTCGTGAGCGGCTCATTCGTTTATCGCGTCGAAGCCGGCCGCGACCTGCTCGCTCCGGGCGCCATCCTGCTGGGCAACGTGGGTCGCTGCTTCGAGTGCGGGCACGAGCACAGTCAAGGCGACCGCTGCCTCTCGTTCCATTTCACGCCCGAATGCTGGGAAGGCATCGCGCGCTCGGTTCCGGGCAGACATCGCGGACGATTCGGTGCCATCAGCATTCCGCCCCTGCCCTCGGTCCTGCCGGTGATGGCCGCACTCGAAAGCTCCGGGGAGCTGGGCCAACCGATCATCGAAGAGGTCGCGCTGGCGTTCGCCGGACAGGCGCTCCGGCTTTCCCATGACTTGCCTGTGGAAACGAGGATGCCGCGGGCGATCGACGAGCGGCGCATTTCCACGGCCCTGCACCAGATCGAGGAATCGTCATCCGACGTGGAAAGCGACGACCTTTCCCTGGCCTCGCTCGCCCGGCAGGCGGCGATGAGTCGATATCACTTTCTCAGGACGTTTCGCCGGATCGTCGGCATGACGCCGCATCAATACCTGCTGCACGTCCGGATGCGAAAGGCCGCGCTGCGGATCCGGGCGACGCGCGAGCCGCTGACGACCATCGCGCTGAATGCGGGTTTCAATGATCTGTCGACCTTCAGCCGACGCTTTCGCGGCGTCATGGGCGCGAGCCCTTCCGAATACCGCCGGGCGTCATCGAGGCCATCCCACCGTTGAAAGCGATCTGTTCGACAGCTCGATCAGGTTCACCTGCTCGAGCTGCCTGCCGGATCAGGTCCGCCTGTGCAGGGATCAACCAGGGCGGACTGATGCCGCTGGAGCAGCATGATCGGCGAGCGCTTGGGCCCGATGGGCTGCAGCGCGCCACCAGCCTCGATCTCTTTCGGCTCAACTGCGTCCTCGAGCGCACGTTGGCCGATCCGAAGCGAATCCTGGTCATCCGAAGTGCGATGCATCAGGGTCAGGCGGTTCGCTTCGTGCATCCTCAGCGTGGCGAGTTGATAGCCGGTAGGGTCGTCGCATTGAAGGACAGGCATGCGGCGCTGCAATGCGAGCGAACCCACGCCGTATGGACGTTGCCATACGCGGCCGTCGATCCGTCCTCGCTGTCGAGCACCCGGCCAGGCCCGATGGAAACACCCCCGCGCCGTCCGGGCCGGATACCGAGAAGCGTCCATCCCGACAGGATTTTGTGCGCGGAGACCGCGTCGCGTTCGAAGACAAGCACCTGAACACGGTCGTGGGCACCATCGTGCGGATCAATCAGCGCACGGCCACTATCGATCCGGGCGATGGCACGTCGTGGCGCGTAGGCTTCACGCTGCTGCGCCATGTGGTGGATGTCTGATATTCGGAGGCGTGCTGCTTGGGATAAGTCTTGAGGATGTTGTGCAGCGGGAACGCTGCGAGCGCAGGTGGTGCCGCAGGGGGTCATGTCGCACGGGCCGGCGCATGAGGAGTTGGCCGTCGAGGTGGGCACTGGCGGGTGTGAGAACGAGTGTGCCCCGGTGCGGGCGGGGCTGCTTCGGTGTCGATCTTTGCCCCAATAATCCGGTGCGCAGGCATCAATCCATGACGCGAGTCAATTGACGTGATATATTGCGGGCGATATGATAATGGCCATGGATACGGACGTGATGGTCGCCGCATTGCGTTCGCCGAGCGGTGCCTCGGCCGAACTACTGCGTCAGGTGCTTGTCGGCGAGCGCATCGCAATAGCGAGCGTGCCGCTGTTCGTCGAGTACGAGTCGGTGATGAGCCGTCCCGAGCACCTGAAGGCAGCCGGTGCCTCGGTGGCGGATGTGCAGAACCTTCTCGACGTGCTGGCGGGCGTTATCCAGCCGGTGGAGATCCACTACCTGTGGCGACCTCAGCTAACCGATGCGGATGATGACATGGTGCTCGAATGCGCCGTCAACGGCGGTGCGCGCTATCTGGTGACGTTCAACCTGGCGGACTTCAAGGGCTCGGCCGAACGGTTTGGAATCAGATCCCTAACCCCTAGTCAGATGCTGAAGGAGACAAAACCATGAAGACCCCGAGCAATTACGCACTGCGATTGCCGGCGTCGCTGAAGAAGGCCGCTGAAATCGTGGCGCGCGAGGACGGCAGCACGCTCAACCAGTTCATCGTGAGCGCCGTGGCCGAGAAGGTCTCTGCGTTAAAGACCGCCGAGTACTTCGAAGACCGGGCGGCGCGCGGTGACAAGGCAAAGGCTCTGCGCTTCCTGCGCCGCAAGGGTGGCGAGGCTCCGCGCACGGGTGACGAACGCTCCTGACCTGAAAAAAGTTGCCGACCACGTGCTGCCTCAGGTGGCCGTATGCTTATGGGGTGATCGCCAGGATTGTGCGAACACCACTTCCCCAACATCCATGCGGCTGCGCCAACTGCCTGATCAGCCGCCCTTTCCGACGCCGGATCCCTTGCCATGACCCTGACCATCTACGGCTGCTACCGCTCACGCGCCACGCGCGTCATCTGGCTCGCTAACGAACTCGGCCTGCCCTTCACCCATGTGCCGGTGATCCAGGCCTATCGCCTCGCCGATCCGCAGGCGGCGGGCGCGCCACTGCACACCCGCAGCGCTGAATTCCTGAAGATCAACCCGAACGGCCATATCCCCAGCATCGACGACGATGGTTTCAGGCTGCACGAATCGCTGGCGATCAACCTCTACCTCGCCCGTAAGCATGGCGGCCCGCTGGCGCCGCGGAATGCGCAGGAGGAAGGGCTCGCGATCATGTGGTCGCTCTGGGCCGCGACCGAATGCGAGACGAACGCCCTCACCCTGCAGCAGCATCTTGCGGCCTTCCCGCCGGAGAAGCGTCAACCGGAGGTAGTCGAGGCTGCGCTCGCCGCCCTCAGGGCGCCCTTCGCCGTGCTCGACAAGACGCTGGCCGAGGGCAAGGGCCATGTCATGGGCGGGCGCTTCACCGTCGCCGACATCAACGTTGCCGAAGTGATCCGCTACGCCAAGCCGGCGACGGATCTGTTCGATGCCAACCCGAACGTCAAGGCCTGGCACGGTGCCTGCCAGGCCCGGCCGGCCTTCCAGGCGATGTGGCAGGCCCGCGACGCCGAAGCCGCCTGAGGGTCTGGGCGCGGCTGCTCGAGCGAGTCTTCGACATCGCATGCGGCGCTGTTCGAACTGCGGCAGCGGGAACTGAAGATCGTCGTGGCCATCCTGGATCGGCGGGTGATCGTTGCGCCCGCGATTGCCGGCTCCCATCGCAGCATGACAGTTCGTTGTACTTCCGGCATTTCCGCCGGGCGGCGCAAACGCCGTTCGATCTGGTGCTCGAAGCCAGGCCCTGACTCCGCCCCGGACGCGAGCGCTGCACGTCATCGGGCCGGCGGTCCCGGCCGGCAAGCGGGCGCGTACCCGAGCCTTGAGAAGCGCGAGTTCCTGATCGGCCATTGTCGCGATCGTCGAGCCGACGCTGGACGCTCCCGCACGCTGATCACGTGCGGAAACCACGTCGCCTTCGAGGACAAGTATCCGAACAGATTTTCACTTTTTAAGTGCAATACATAAAATGTGCGCTCCGATGACAACCAGAGTAGTGATGGCCGCGAACAACATCACATTGCGTCTCGACGAAAAAACGCTTCGTCGCATCAAGCACCTGGCGGTCGACCAGCAGACATCCGTGTCTGCATGGGTTAGCGATCTCGTCACCAGGACGGTCGCGGAGTTGGACGGCTTCGAACCCGCTCGTCGGCGGGCGCTTCGCGCTTTACGGCAGCCAGTACCGGTAAGCGAAGGCCCACTCGATCGGGATCAGGTCCATGAGCGCTGAGATTTTTGTCGATACAAACCTGCTGTTCTACGCAAACACGGCATCTGCGGACCTCAGACACGAACAAGCCCGAAGCCTTATCGAAACGCTTCGGGACAAACCCGGCTCTGCGGCAACAAGCGTCCAGGTGCTTCAGGAACTGCATGTCAATCTGGTCAAGAAAGCTCGCCTTTCATTCTCCGATTCGGCGCAGCGGGTCCGCGATTATCTCGCGTGGAAAGTCATCGACAACGACCGTAGCCTGCTCTCCGCGGCGTTCGACGTCCAATCGCGATGGCAACTCGGCTTCTGGGACAGCATGATCATTGCCGCCGCTCAACGATCTGGCGCTCCGATCCTCTGGTCCGAGGATCTGGCGAACGGACAGCAATACGATGGCGTGCGAGTCGTGAATCCACTGTCGACAGACTGACGCGGACCAAGCCGCGAGATGAGGTTAGCAGCCTCAGGATCGGTCTGCTCGTGAAAGACTTGCCGCGTCCGGACTCATCGACCGGCGATCTGGCCCAGTAGCGGCGGCTTGGTACGTACCATGTCAGACCCCCGCTCCGAGAAAGTCCGTCACTCGATCGTCATTGGGGACGACGCCGTTCTTCTGGAGTACGAGGCCCGCGTTGCCGCGGTGATAGGTGCCGTGCAGACAGACGTGCAGCAGGATCTCGCCGCGCGTCATGCACGCCGGCGTGCCGTTGGTGAAGCTGAAGTCCACCGGCTGCTCGAACTCGGCGGCCGGAAGCGAATCGACGTAGGCGGCATACCACTCGTCGACCTCGCGGGTACCATCGACCAGATCCTGCACGCCGGGCAGCACCGCCGAGCGTGCCGCGCGGTACGGAGGGGTCAGCCCCTGCAGGTGGTGCTGGAACACCCGGTCGACCACGTGGATGTGATCGAGGATGCGCAGCAGAATCGCCGCATCGGATTCGGGCAGGCGATCGATGTTGCGGGTGACGACCTCGCAGAGGCCGCGGTCGGCCCACTGCTTGTAGCCGACGAGGGATGCGTAGGGTTGCGAGTTCATGATGCTTGATTCCGTACGTTGAATCGAGGTACGGCGACCTCTTGAAAACGTCTACAAAATTTGCCATCAACCGCCCACGTTTTCTATTCGCTTTTCCCGCGCACCCTGCCCATGGACGTCAAGCCAAGGAAATCGCCGCGTCAGGCCCGAGCGAAGGCCACGGTCGACGCCATCGTCGAGGCCACCACTCAGGTTTTGCTGAAGGAGGGCTATGAGCGTTTCACGACCGCCCGCGCCGCCGAGCGCGCCGGCGTCAGCATCGGCTCGCTCTACCAGTACTTCCCGAACAAGGCCGCGCTCGCGTGCGCGGTGATCGACAGGTGCTGCGAGGAATTCCTTGCCGCCTTCGACGCCGCGCTGGCCGGCCGCCGCCGCGGCACGCTGGAGGACGGCATTCGCGCGCTCGTCGACGCGACGCTGGTATCTCATCACCTGACGCCAGAACTGCACCGGATGGTGCACGTACTGGCCCCCCGCCTGGGCGTGGCCGAGCACGCAGAGCTGGTCGGCCGCTCCGCGACCCGGATGATCGAGACCCTGCTGCGCAAGCACGAGAACGAGATCTCGCCGGAGATCGACCTCGCTCGGGCCGCCGTCGTCATCGAGGCGCTGCTGGAATCGCTGTCGCACCGCGGCATGCATGCAGGCAAAGCGCCGGAGCACAAGGACTCGCTCACCCGGGAGGCCACGCGGATGATCGTTCGCTACCTGGGCGGCCAGTGCCTATGAGAAGGGCCTGTGACGCCTAGCGAACCCACCGCAACCGAAATCGGCGAGCCCTGACGCACCAAAGCGCGCGTCACGATCACAACTGATAGCGCAGCGTGAGACGCAAGCGGCGCGGCTGGCCCCAATAGGCTTCCGCCTCGCTGTTCTGGCCGAAGTCGACGTCGGCCATCACCGGCCGGCCATTGGGCTGATAGGCCCCCCGTCGGACGCTGCAACACTCGGGATATGCCGCTCCTCCAGTTGGCACCGGCACCCAGCGTCAGACCCGACCACGCGCCTTGCAGCCGATAAGTGGTGAACAGGCGGAATATGTGCTCGGGCAGGTTCGGGTCGAAGACCTTCCCATCGGCGTTCCTGGACCGGGCATACGTATAACCCGCGCTGATGTTCCAGCCGGGCCGATAAGCGATCATGTTGTCGCTCTGGATATTGCTGATCCCCTGCCCGCCCGGAAACATCGGATTGCCATCGACCTGCCGAATAGACGCGAGCGTAGCTCTCCTGCGCCAGATCGGCGGCCAGTTCCTTGTCGCCGACCTTGCACGCGAGGAAGTTCAGCAGTTCGCGATAGTAACGCTCAAGCACGGCTCGACCATTGCTCCAACGGGAAGCGGGAAGCGAAACATTCCCTCGGCAGATGGCGTCCAGACGAGGCGGCGGCTGATCCTGCGCGCAGTCAGATGGGAATCGGTCTCATTATCGCCGATCAGTGAATCGCCGCGTACATGATCTTCTGTTCGTCGGCTTGCGCCGCGTCGATCTCGGCGGCGATGCGTCCCATGCGGGTGACCAGGATCCGATCCGATACCGACAGGATCTCGGGCAAGTAGGACGAGATCACCAGCACCGCCTTGCCCTCCTCCGCCTGCTTGCGGATCGCGGCGTGGATTTCGGGAATCGCGCCGACGTCGACGCCGCGGGTCGGCTCGTCGAAAATGATCACCTGCGGCTCCTGGGCCAGCGCCTTGGCGACGACGACCTTCTGCTGGTTGCCGCCGGACAGTTCGACGATCCTGGCGCGGCTGTCGAGCGCGGCGATGCGCAGGCGTTTGATCAGTTCGGATGCGAGGCGGCCGCGCTCGCGCGCATCGAGCCCGAAGGTCCAGCCCTGCTTCGTTGCCAGTCGCCCGATGTAGATGTTGTCGTCGATCGCCATCGTTTCGAAGAAGCCGTCGACCTTGCGATCCTCGGTGATGTAGACGATGCCGTCGTTGATCGCCTGGTGCGGCGTGCGGTAACGGATCGGCTTGCCGCGCAGATAGATCTTGCCGCCGTTGATGAGGTTGCGCCTGAGCGCGCCGGCGACCACCCTGGCGATCTCCGTGCGGCCGGAACCGATCAGCCCGGCCATGCCGACCACTTCACCGGCGTACAGCGTGAACGACATGTTCTTCACGGCCGTACCCATCGTGACGTTCTCGACCGTCAGGACCTTCTCCCGCAGCGCCTTCGCGGCGGCCGGCGAACGCTGCGGACGCTCCTGGATGACTTCGCGCCCGACCATGTGGCGCACGATGTCCGCCCGGGTCAGCTCCCGCGTCGGCGCGGTCATCACACGGCGGCCGTCGCGCAGCACGGTGATGCGGTCGGAGATCTTCAGCGCCTCTTCCAGCGCGTGGGAGATGTAGATGATCGCCACGCCGCGCGCGCGCAGATCCTCGACCAGATGGAAGAAATGCATGATTTCTTCCGGCGTCAGCGTCGCCGTCGGTTCGTCGAAGATGATGACCCGCGCCTGGTGCTTGACCGCGCGGGCGATTTCGACCATCTGCCGGCGGGCGGCACCCAGCGTCGACACGTAAGCGGTCGGTTCGACGTGGAAGTTCAGCGACTGCAGCAACTGCTGGGCCTGGATGTTCAGCGAACGAAAGCGCGTCAGCAACGGCTCGTTGCCCAGCTCCAGGTTTTGCGCGACCGTCATCGTCGGCACCAGCGAGGTCTCCTGGTAGACCATCGAGATGCCGGCGGCCAGCGCATCGCCGGGCCGGGAGAAATTCACCGGTGCGCCGGCGATGCGGATCTCTCCCGACGACAACGGGATGGCGCCGGCGATGGCCTTGCACAGCGTCGATTTGCCGGCGCCGTTCTCGCCGACCAGCGCGTGCACCTCGCCGGCGTACAGGTCGAAACTGACCCCCTCGATCGCGTGAACGCCGCCGTAGACCTTGGAGCCCTCACGCACCTCGAGCACCGGAACGCGCTCGTCCGTGGTCTCCGGCGCGGTCTGCGTCGCGGTCTGCCGAGGATCGACGGGAGTGTTCATTGCCGCTTCCGTCCGTCCGGATCCTGCCCGCCCAGCACCTGGCCGCGCGCCTTCGACACGACGAGCAGCTCACCATCGGTCTCGACGACGCTGACGATGCCATGATTCCGGCCGCCGACGCGGCTTTGCAGGCTGCGTTGGAACTCGCCCTGCCCGTCGATATGGCCGATGAAGCCGTAGGATCGCGGCGGCGCCCAGGGCTTCAGAATGCCGAGCTTGCGCATGCCGCCGCCCTGCAGCGGTTCGAGATAACTGCGCCCGGACACGTATTGCGGCGCGATCCAGAGTTCAGGCGGGATCGTCGCCATCATTTCCTCGCGGAAACCGTCGTCGGTCAGCACCAGTTCGACCAGATGGGTCCGCAGCGCGAACAACGCGAGCCAGAAGCCGCCATCGGCCGTCGCGCGCAACCTCGCCGGGTAACCGGGCAGATTGCCGATGACGATCTCGCGGTTGCCGGCGGCGGTCGGCGGCCAGGGCGTCCGGCTGACGCGGTGGGTCCAGCTTTCGCTGAACCACAGGCTGCGCCCGTCCGCGGAGAAAGCCACGCCGTGCGGCCAGGCCAGCCGATCGAAGAGCACGCGGGCGTCGCCGAGCCCGGCATCGCACACGACGATCCGGCCGCAGGCGTTATTTTCCATCAGGTCCCACAGCCAGTCGGCGGCGGCGTGGCGGCTGCTGCCGTTGGCCAGGACGATCGCGCCGTCGGGCGCCACGGCGACCGCCGTCAGGCAGTTCAGCGACGCATCGCCGGCCTTCGTGAGCCAGACGATCTCGCCGTCGGCGCGCACCGCGGCGAGCCCGCTGCCGGCGACGCAGACCAGCACCCGATAGTCGGGATGCAGCGCCAGCGCGCCGCAACGCGCCTCGAAACGGGCGATGACGGTGCGCGATCCATCGGCCCGCGAAACCAGCAGGACTTCACGGCCGTTGGCGACGTAACAGCCGTCGGGCCCGACGATGACGTCGTCGACCTGCGTCAGCTCATCGAAAACGGGCGCGAAAGCGTCCAGTTCGCTGTTCGGGCTCAGCGGTCCGTCCATCGACGGGATCGCGTGCTGATCCGCGTCACGAAACAGGACCTGGCGCACGTTGCGCAGCAGGTGGCTGTAGAAGGCCATGCTCAGTTCTCCCGGCGCGCGCCTCGGCCGGATTCCTTACCCCAATAGGAATCCTGGCCGGTCCAGTCGGGATCGGCGCCGTCCAGCCGCACGCGGCCGATGCGGTTGTTCTCGAGACCGCCGATGTACAGCCAGCCGCGGTGCTCTCGCATCGACGTGATCGTCGGGTGCAGCGCGCCGCTCGGGTCCCACAGGCTTTCGACGGGCCGGCCGTCGGCGTCGAGCTTGACGACGCAGCCGTTGTTCAGGCCCGGATACAGCCACTCGTCGCGCGGGATCTCCTTGACCATGCGCAGGCGGAAATCCGGATTGCGCATCGCGAGGTCGTAGGCAGGCGAGCGGATCCCCGCCAGCGCCAGCCAGTAGCCGCCGTCCGAGGCCCGGTTGATGTTGTCCGGGTAACCGGGAAGATTGTCGGTGAAGGTCTCGAGCCGGCCCTTATCGGGCCCGGCGATCCAGTAGCGGAACACCTTGCACAACCAGGTCGAGCAGTACAGCACCGATTGGCCGTCGTGCGTGACGCAGACGCCATTGGGAAAGCGCTGGTTCTTGATCAGCGTGCGCGTGCGGCCGGTCGCCGGATCGAAGCAGATCATCCGGCCGTTGCCGCGCCCTTCGATGCCGTCCATGTCCCACGAGTGCATCTCGTAGCGGATCGTGGCTTCGGAGAAATAGATCTTGCCGTCCGGGGCGATGTCGAGATCGTCGGCCAGCCGCAGGCGCGCGTCGTCATTGAGCTTGCCCCAGGTACGGTTGGTCTCGTCGGTGACCTTGAAGACCTCGCCGTTCGGCCGCACGCCATAGACACCCATGCCGCCGGAGCAGACGATCAGGTTCTCGTCCTTGTCGAAGGCCATGCCCAGCGGCCGGCCGCCGATGCGCGCGAAGATCTCGCGATGCTCGAAATCCGGCCCGGAGAAACGCAGGATCCAGCCTTCGCGCGTGCCGGTGTACAGCCTGTCCTGCCGGTCGAGGATGACGTCTTCCGGCCCCTCGACCCGGCCCAGGCCGATCGGCTCGGCGTGCGACAGGCGGTCGTTCTCGGCGAACGGCGAATCCGCGCCGCGCGCGATCGACGGCGTCGGCGGCAGCTTCAGCCAGGTCGGATTGACGTAGATCTTCTGGATCGCCTTGCCGCGGTTCTTCGCCCATTTGACGTCGACGCCGACGGCGATCAGCAGCACCAGGCCGAGCGCCGACAGCGTCAGATAGCCTTCGAGGCCCAGGCGCACGAAGCCGTTGATCAGCAGGAAGACGATGATCGCGCCGAGGCAGGCGCGAAACACCGTGCCGCGTCCGCCGGCCAGCGAAATGCCGCCGAGCACCACCGCCGTCAACGCCTGCATCTCCCAGCCCTGACCGGTGTCGGAGCCCGCGCTGTTCTGGCGCGCGGCATAGAACAGGCCGGCCAGCGCGCACAGTGCGCCGGAAAGCACGTAAGCGCCGAACAGCACGCGCTCGACGCGGATGCCGGCATGACGCGCCGCCTTGCGGCTGGAGCCGACGGCGGTGATGTGCCAGCCCCAGCGCGATCGGCTCAGATAGACGTGGCAGACGACGATGACCAGCAGCAACGCCGCGGCATTGGTCGGAATGCCCAGAATGCGACCGTCGCCGAGAAAATCCCAGACCGGGCTTTCGACGTCGGAGGTCGCGAAATCGGTCGCATAGCGGCCGCTTACCATGTCGAAGACGGCGCGCAGGATGATCAGCGTGACCAGCGTGGTCAAAAACGGCCGAGCCTTCAGGTAACCGACCAGCCAGCCGTTGATGGCGCCGAGCGCGACACCCAGCAGCAGCGTGCCCGCGGCGGCGACCGGCACCGACCAGCCGAAGATCTTGAACATGATCAGCGCGGCGAGATTGGTGACGGCGAACACGGCGCCGACGCTCAGGTCGATGCCGCCGGAAATCATCACGAATCCCATCGCGATCGACACCAGGCCGATCTCCGCGAACAGGTTCAGCATCTGCTGCAGATTGTCCACCGACAGGTAGCCCGGCACCGTGACGGCGAAATAGCCGAGCAGCACCAGCATCAGCGTGAACGGGACGATCGGCTCCATCCAGCTCTTGGCCAGCAGTTCCGACAGGAACAACTTGGCGGAGAACCGGTAGCGCAGCGCCTTCAGCGCGTCGCCGGCCGATGAACCGGACGCGGCGGGCGGCGTCACGACCGACATGACGAGCTCCCTGCGGACGCGTTGCCGCGGACGACGCGGCGGTTTCGCACCGTTATTCGCACCGCTGCCGCCCCGTCACGCTGCCGCCCCATCACTTGCGCGCGCTCCAGCAGGCATCGCCCTTGCCGGTTTCCTTGTCCAGCATCACCAGCTGGCTGAAGTTGGCGAAGTGCTTGGCGCCGGGCTTCTCGCCGTTCTGCAGCAGGAAGCTGATGGTCTGGATGATGTCGTGCCCCTGCAGGTGGGCGTTGTAGTTCAGGTATTTGTAGAGCAGGCCCTGCTGGAGCATCTCGCAATCGGCGGGCCCGCCTTCGCCCGACGCATAACTCTTGACCTTGTCGAGCTTGCCGGCCGTCTTCAATGCCTGCGACGCGCCGCGCTGCATCACGCCCCAGAAACCGACGCTGGCGCACAGATCCGGATGCTGCTGGATCACCGATGACGTGATGTCGAGCGCCTTGGTGGCATCCCAGTTGCCGGCCTGGTTGGAGACGATATTGATGCTGTCGTCCTTGTTGAGCGCCTCCATCAGGCCCGCGAGCTGGTCGAGGCTGGCGGTGGCGGTCAGTTCGCCCTGGATGATCTGCACCTTGCCCGAGGTGCCCGACCCCTTGCCGCAGGCCTTGACCACGTCCTCGCCCAGCAACTGTCCGATGCGGATGAAGTCGCCGCCGACATAAGCGTCGCCCGCATAGTTGGAGGCCATGTTGACCTGGACCACATAGATGCCGGCCTCGTTGGCGCGCTTCAGTTCGCGGGCCAGCAACTGCACGTTGGGGTTCTGCACGACCAGCACGTCGATCTTCTCGCCGATCAGCGCCGAAACGGATTGCAACTGGGCCGTGGCATTCCAGCCCGGATCGCGCACCACCAGCTTCATACCGAGCTTCTCGGCCTCCTGCTTCATCACGGCGGTCCACTCGTCGACGAGCGGGATGCCCAGCGTCACCGGCACCCAGCCGATGGTCTTACCCTTGAGCGCCTTGTCGACCTTCGCCTGCATGTCCAGCGCGTTCTTCGACGGCTTGGGGACGTCGGCGGCCGCCGCCGGCCCCACTACCGCCGTCAAGGCACAACACCCGGTCAGCATGGCCCCGGCGACGATGCGCGCGAAGGCGCCGGATGCGGGGTGGGCGCCGTTGGCGGACACGCTGGATGCACGCATGGAAGTCTCCTAGAAATCGTTGTAATCGCCGCGGATTCAGTCACCCTGGCGGGCGGTTTCCTCGTCACGCGGATGCAGGCGGTTATCGAGAACGATGGCCCCGAGAAGCACCAGTCCCCGCACGATGTCCTGTATCTGGTTGTTGACGTTCATGATCGTCAGGCCGTTGAGCAGCACGCCGATCAGCAGCGCCCCGGCCAGCACGCTCAGCACGCTGCCGCGCCCGCCGACGAGGCTGACGCCGCCCAGCACGACGACCAGCACGACGTCGAAGATCATCGTGCCGGTGATGATCTGCAGGTTCATGCTGGCGGTGGCCGAGGCCGACACCAGGCCGGCCAGCAGGCTCAGGCCGGCGGCGAGCATGTAGGAAACGATGACGTCGCGGCGCACGTCGACGCCGGTCAGCCGCGCAGCATCCGGATTGTCACCGCGCGCATAAGTGAAGCGCCCCGGCGTGGTGCGCGACAGGAACCCGTGCATCGCCAGCGCCGCGACGGCGAAGACGATGATCGGCATCGGCACGCCCAGCAGCTTGCCCTGGCCCAGGAACAGGAACGCCTGCGCGTCGGACGGCGGATAGATCAGCACGCTCTTGAAAGAGAAACGCGCGACGCCGAACACCAGCAACGACGTGGCCAGCGTGGTGAACAGCGCCGGGACCTCGATGAAGGCGATGACCCAGCCGTTGACCAGCCCGATCAGCATGACGACGACCAGCCCGGCCAGCACCGCCACGGGAAAACCGTAGCCGGCGTTCAACAGCGACATCACCGTCGCCGACCCCGCCGCCATGCTGGCGATCAGCGACAGATCGAGCCCGCGGCCGATGACCACCAGCGCCATCGCGAGGCTCAGCACCCCCAGCACGGAAACGCTGCGCGCCAGCGTCAGCATGTTGTTGATGGAGGCGAAACCCGGCAGGGTGGCGGCGAACAGAATGGCCAGCAATGCCGCGATCGCGAAGATCGCCAACTCCTGCGACTGCAACTTCTTTCGGCCACCTGACGACCGACGCGGAGCGATCGCGATATCGGCCTCGGTCACGCCCGCCTTAGTGCCTGTCTCCACGTGTTATCCGTCCTGGCGCATGACTGCCTGACTGCATTAGATGATGCCGCGACAAACGTGTAAAGAGACCGGCATCGGGCGAGATTTCAAATACGTCGCTGCTTTCTCCCACGTGGGCACCGAGGATTCGCCGACGGCGCAGCGGATCGGCGGCGGTTCGATCGATGGCCGCGCCCCGACCGTCGCCGCCCGATCGCGAGCGGCGGACGAAGCTCGGCAAGTGCGGCTATGCTGATGCGATGAGATCCTTCGATTGCTTCCTTCTTCTGGAGAACACGCGATGAGCGCAGGCCAACGACTTCCCGGCACCCCCGAGCCCATGCACCACTGGCAAGGTGCGCGGGGCGTGCGACTCGCAGGCGATTCCTGGGGTGATCCCCAGCACCCGCTGGTGGTGCTGCAGCATGGCGGCGGACAGACCCGTCATGCGTGGAAAGGAACGGGCCAGGTACTCGGCGACGCGGGCTACTACGCGGTCGCATTCGACGCGCGCGGTCACGGCGATTCGGATTGGGCCCCGGACGGCGCCTATAGCCAGGACGTCATGGTCGAGGACCTGCAGTGCGTGGTCGAAGCGCTGGGCAATCGTCCGTGCGTACTGGTCGGCGCGTCGATGGGGGGCGGAACGAGCCTGGTGGCCGCCGGCGAACGCGCGGTTCCGGCGACGGCCCTCGTCCTGGTCGACATCGCGCCGCGCGTCGAGCCCGCCGGCATCCAGAACATCCAGACCTTCATGCGGCGCAATCCCGATGGCTTCGCCTCGCTGGACGAGGTGGCCGACGCGATCGCCAGCTATCAGCCCCACCGCCCTCGTCCGTCGAACCTGCAAGGGCTCGCGAAGAACGTGCGCCTCGCGGCGAACGGCAGGTACTACTGGCATTGGGATCCGCGGTTCCTGCGAGGAAGCCGCGATCTTTCTCAGCGCCAGGCTCGGCTGGAGGCCTGCGCACGGGCGCTCGAGATTCCCACGCTGCTGGTCAAAGGCGCCAAGTCCGACGTCCTCACCGACGAAGGGGTGAAGGAGTTCCAGGCGCTGGTCCCCCACTGCGAATACGTGAACATCGTCTCGGCCGGCCACATGGTGGCCGGTGATCGCAACGACGCCTTCGGCAAGGCGGTCGTCGAGTTCCTGATGCGCGCCGTGCCGTCGACCGAGCTGCCGCAGACATCGATCCAGCGCGAGGCCTTGATCCGGCGCCTGAACGCCTCGGACCTGAACGACGTGCCTTGAAAAAGCGCGACCCGACGGCCGCGCCAGGTCGTCAGCCCAACGCGAGTTCGCGCGTCAGTTCGCCCGCCGGCATCGCCCGGCCGCCATGAGCGTTCTGTCCGGCCCACAGCGGCGAGAAGTCGCCGCGGCCGGCGGCTTCGGCGCGGGCGCGCAGCGGTGCGACCGCCGTGCCGGCCAACGGGAACGACGGCGCGACGTCGGACAGCGGGCCCACTTCGCGCATCAGGCGGTTGACGATGCCCCGCGCCGGCCGTCCCGAGAACAGGTTGGTCAGCGCCGTGTGGCGAGCGGCTTCGCTGGCCAGCGCCGCGCGGTGCACGGCGCTGGTGCCGGCCTCGGGGCAAAGCAGGTAGGCGCTGCCGACCTGCACGCCGATCGCCCCCAGCGCCAGCGCGGCGGCCACACCGGGCGCATCGGCGATGCCGCCGGCGGCGATCACCGGCACGTGCAGCGCACGCACGAGCTGCCGCACCAGCGCGAACGTACCGAGTTGCCGCGTCAGATCGTCGGAAAGGAAATGGCCTCGATGGCCGCCGGCCTCCAGGCCCTGCGCGATCACCGCGTCGACGCCGCGCGACTGCAGCCACAGCCCCTCCTCCAGCGTCGTCGCCGACCCCAGCACGCGAGCGCCCGCGGCGCGTACCGGTGCCAGCAGTTCGGCCGACGGCAACCCGAAATGGAAACTCACGATCTCGGGCCGGAGTTCGGCCACCCATCGCGCGGCCTCGGCGGTGAACGGATTGCGCCCCGGACCGGGAACGATACCCGCCGGGTCGATGTCGTACTCGCGGTAGTACGGTGCCAGCGCCTGCCGCCACCGCGCCTCGCTCGCCGCGTCCGGCTCGGCGGGCTGGTGACAGAAGAAGTTCAGGTTCAAGGGCTTGCCGCCGATGCCGGCGCGGATCGCCGCGACCTCGCGGCGTATGACGTCGTCCGCCAGCATCGCGCAAGGAAGCGAACCCAGGCCCCCTGCCTGACCGACGGCGATCGCCAGTGCGCTGCCTTGCGAGCCGGCCATCGGCGCCTGGATGATCGGCAGCTCGGCGCCGAGCAGCGCGCTGAAGGACGAAGCGGTCATGACGGCAAGCCTCCGTGATTCGATACGATCCTTCTATTGGATGGCACGATCGCTTTTCTTATCAAATGAATTATTCAGAACCGACATTCTCCAAACAGGAAACATCCGCCTCGACTCGCCGGTGTTCTTCGACCCGGCACATCCCTCGAACGACGCATGACGGGTTCTGACGCCAGGACCGACCGTCTGATGACGACCGATGCGTGTCCCTGTCCGGCATCCCCGATCCGTTCGCTGTCGGCGCCGTTCGTCGCTCGACCGTTTGTCGGGGATCCGCGAGATCATCATGCTTTTTCCTCCGTCCGATCGCGATCAGGCTCTTCACGCGGCCCCGTGGCTGACCGACGCGGGCCGGCAGCGCCGCAAGCTGCTTCGCCTGTCGACGGCCGGCCTGGGCGCGGCGGTCGGCCTGATCGCCACGGGCTGCGCGAGTGATCCGCGCACCCGGGGTACGGCCACCGAATCGCCGCGAGCCGATCAGCCGGTGCGGCTCGCTCGACCGGCAACGGCCGGGCGCGGCGGCAGGATCGACGATGCGGCCCTGCTTCGCCGCATCGGCTGGGGGCCGGACCGCGCGAGCCTGGCCCGCATCGATCAACTGGGCCCGGGGCGCTGGCTGCAGCATCAGTTGCATCCGGACGCGCCGGCCAGCGTACCGGACGCGATCGCGCCCCGTATCGACGCGCCGCCGACCGATCAGGCGTCGCTCGAGGAACTGATCGGGCAGCTCGAACCGCTGCGCCAGGCCGCCGGCATGCAGTCCGACGACGAAGCGAAGGCCCGGGCCGTCAAGACCTATCAGCAGGCGCTCGCCGAGCAGGCCCGCCATGCGCACGCACGCTTCTGGTGGACGGCGATCCATTCGGATCAGCAACTGGGCAGCCAGATGACCTGGTTCTGGCTCAATCACTTCAGCGTGTTCGAAGGCAAGGCCAATCTGCGCGCCATGGTCGGCGATTACGAAGCCCGGGCGATCCGTCCTCACGCGCTCGGACGCTTCCATGATCTGGTGCTGGCGACGCTGCGTCATCCGGCCATGTTGCGCTATCTGGACAACGAGCAGAACGCGGCGAACCGGATCAACGAGAACTACGCGCGCGAACTGATGGAACTGCATACCCTGGGAGTCGACGGCGGCTACGGGCAGCGTGACGTGCAGGAGCTGGCCCGGGTGCTGACCGGCGCGGGCATCTTCCGGCCGGGGGCCGAACGGCCCCGCATGCGCCCGGTGCTCGAACGCTTCTATCAGCGCGAAGGCCTGTTCGAGTTCAATCCCAATCGACACGACTTCAACGACAAGCTGCTGCTCGGCGCGATCGTGCCGGGACAGGGCATGGACGAGATCGAAGCCGCAGTGCTGCGCCTGTGCGATCACCCGGCGACGGCGCGGCACGTGAGCCGCAAGCTCGCGCGGTATTTTCTCGGCGACGAACCGGGGCCTGCGCTGCTCGACCATCTGGCGCATTCGTTCCAGGCCGGCCGGGGCGACATCGCTTTCGTGCTGCGCGAGCTGTTCGAGACGCCCGATTTCGCCGACTCCCTGGTCACCGGCGCATTCAAGGACCCCGCCCGGTATCTGATGTCGTCGCTGCGCATGGCGTTCGACCAGATGCCGATCGTCGACATGCGGCCCGTGCTGGCGTGGATGCAGCGCCTCGGCGAGCCCCTGTTCGGCCGCTCGAC
The DNA here is from genome assembly GCA_047601745.1 of Burkholderiaceae bacterium. GTDB lineage: Bacteria > Pseudomonadota > Gammaproteobacteria > Burkholderiales > Burkholderiaceae_E > JAKPAM01. Next base: position 5,087,807 of record JASGIS010000001.1, read on the forward strand.
GCCGGACGGCTACCCTCTCGATCAGGCATCGTGGTCGGGCGCCGCGCAGATGAGCGCGCGTTTCGATATCGCGCGCGCCATCGGGTCGGGACCGCTCGGCCTGTTCCGCGAGGAAGGCGCCGAAAGCGACGGCCCGCGGCCGCGCTTCTCGCGCCTGTCCGGACCGGTGTTCCAGCGCGCGCTCGAGCCGAGCCTGTCGAAAGCCACCAGACAGGCGCTCGATCAGGCCAACTCGACGCAGGAGTGGAACACGCTCTTGCTGGCATCGCCGGAAATGATGCGCTGCTGAGGATGCGCTGCTGAGGCCCGCCCCGTGTCAGCCGCCCGTCAAAGCGCGCGCGGGAAGATGGTCGCGCCAGGAGATCAGATTGAAGTCCTCCATCTCGAACCCTTCGTCCGCTGCCCGCCGTCGCTGGCTGGGGCGGACTCTCGGCCTCTCGGCCTCGGCCTGGCTGGGCGCGCGAAGCACGCTCGGACGGGCCGCCGACCAACAGGCACCGCGGCTGCTCGTCGTCTTCCTCAGGGGAGGCTACGACGCCACCAGCCTGCTGGTGCCTTATCGATCATCGTTCTACTACGAGGCCCGTCCGGCCATCGCCATCAAGCCGCCCGACAGCGGCGATGCGCTGGCGGCCGTGCGCCTGGACGACGACTGGGCCCTGCACCCGGCGCTGGCGGACAGCCTGCTGCCGCTCTACCGGGCCGGACAACTGGCTTTCGTCCCATTCGCCGGCACGCCCGATCTTTCCCGCAGCCATTTCGAGACCCAGGATTCGATCGAACTCGGCCTGGCTTCATCGACCGACGGCAGCACCGCGCGTACCGGCTTTCTTCACCGGCTGGCCGATGAACTGGACGGCGGCGATCGGACCGCGGCGTTCACCGAGCAGCCGCCGTTGATCCTGCGCGGCACGCCGGCGCTCGCCAACATCGCCGTGCGCGGCGGCGCCGGCAAGGCCTTCACGGATCGCCAGCAGGACCTGATCCGTTCGATGTACGCGGACCAGCCGCAGGCCGCGCAGATCGCGCAAAGCTTCGAGGTGCAGAAGGAACTGGCCGATCAGGCGATCGGCGAGATGAAAGGCGTGAATCGCCAGGCCATCAATCCGCGCGGCTTCGAGATGGCGGCCCGGCGCGTCGCCCGCCTGATGCGCGAACGCTATCGGATCGGTTTCATCGACGTCGGCGGTTGGGACACGCACGTCGGCCAGGGTGCCGGCACCGGTTATCTGGCCGATCGATTCGCCGAACTCGGTCGCGGACTGGCGGCTTTCGCCGACGATGCGGCATCGATCTGGCCGCAGACCACCGTGGTGGTGCTGTCCGAATTCGGCCGCACGTTCCGCGAGAACGGCAATCGAGGCACCGATCACGGACATGGAAGCGTCTACTGCGTGCTCGGCGGCAACGTACGCGGCGGCCGCGTGCTTGGCGAGCAACTGGTGCTCGAACGGTCGCGGCTGTTTCAGGACCGCGATCTGCCCGTGCTCAATGACTACCGGTCCTTGTTCGGCGGACTGTTCGCCAGGCTGTTCGAACTGGACCGGACGCGGCTGGCGCGGGTGTTTCCGGATGTCCCGCCGCGCGATATAGGTCTGGTCTGACGCGCTTCGACAGCAGCGTCAGGGCTCCTGCGCGATGCGCAGCAGCGCGTTCATGTCGCGCAGGATGACGAGGCGGTAACCGGCGCGGCTGCCTACCACGCCTTCCGCCTTCAGCCGCCTCATTTCGCCGGCGACCGTCTGCCTGGACACGCCCAGCATGCTCGCCAGTTCGGACTGCGTGATGCGCAGCTCGGTGTCGGTCGGATGTCCCCTCGAGCCCAGGTCGCCATAGCGGTGCGCCAGGTTGATCAGCACCAGCGCCATGCGGCGGCGCACCGAACCCAGCGCCCAATCGCGCTGCGATTCGACGTTGAGATGGAACCGCTGCAACGCGAACCGGGCGACGCCGCGCCACAGGATCGGTTCCGCATCCAGCACCCGCCGCATCGCCGCGGCGGGAATGTGGATGATCTGCGAAGCCTCGCGGGCATGCGCGGTGAATAGCTGCGGCACCTCTCCGAGCAGATGCAGCAACCTGGTGATCTGGCCCGGACCCAGCACCGCCAGCGTGTACTTGCCGCCCTCCGCGTTCGTCACGTTCATATCGATCGAGCCCGACGCGACCATCAGGATGTCCTGCTCGCGGTCGCCGCGGACATCGAGCGGCGCGCGGCGCCGATAGCGCTTCATCGACGCCGCCGAGGCCAGCTCGCGCAGGCGGTCGGCCGGCCAGTCGGCAAACAACGGACACAGGCGCAGCCATCGATCGAGCGGCTGCGGGTCGGCTTGCGCTCGCGCGCGCGGACGGTATTCCATGAAACGGCGTCCCCGAATTGGTTGTGTGCTTGATAGAAATCGGCCGGCGGCGCTGCCTAATATGGCGCCTGCCCCGAGCCGCCGGCCCTCGCCCTGCTTCGCCATCGATTGGAATCCCTGACATGAGAAAACTGCTCGCCATGTTCGGCACCCTGATGATCATGTCGCATACCGCTGCGGGGGCCGCCGCGCCCGCGCCGATCACCGAGCAGGAGGCCTACGCGATCGGCATCGAAGCCTACACGTACGCTTACCCCGCGGTGCTGATGGACATGACGCGGCGCGTGCGCTCGAACGCCGTCGAACCCGACACCGTCACCCGGCGCAGCCCGATGAACCGTTTCGCGCACGCCGAAGCTTATGCGAACGCGGACGCGCGCGACGTCGTTCGCCCCAATGCCGACACCTTGTATTCGAGCCTGTGGTACGACGTCGGCCAGGAGCCGCTGGTGATCACGGTGCCGGACATGGGTGACCGCTACCATGTGATCCCGTTCATGGACATGTGGACCGACGTGTTCGCCGCGGTGGGCACGCGCAGCACCGGCAACGGCGGCGGCAGCTACGCGCTGGTCGGCCCGCGCTGGAAGGGCACGCTGCCCGAGGGCCTGCGGGCGATCGTCAGCCCGACCGACGTGGGCTACATCATCGGCCGCATCCAGGCCAACGGCGCCGGCGACTACGGCAACGTGCACAAGCTTCAGGCCGGCCTGAAGGCCGTGCCGCTGTCGGACTGGGGCAAACCGTCCCACGTGCCCGCGCCCGGCCGCGTCGATCCGGCGGTCGACATGGTGACGCCCGCGCCCGAGCAGACGGCCAAGCTGGACGCGGCCGCCTTCTTCGCCACCTTCGCCGAAGTGCTGAAGAAGAACCCGCCCAACGCCACCGACTATGCGACGGTGTTTCGGATGGAACGCCTCGGCCTCGTGGTCGGCCGCAGCTTCGACCTGGCCAACGCCGATCCCGCCGTGCAGCGCGCGCTGGCACGTGCGGTGCCGGACGCATATAAGCGCATCCAGGGCCGTGTCCGCGGCTTCGGCGCGCCGGTAGAGGGCTGGATCAACGCGGCCGCCCGCTCCACCAAGCTGGGCGTCTACGGCAACGACTACCTGCTGCGCGCCTATATCGCGCATGCCGGCCTGGGCGCGCTGCCCAACGAGGATGCGATCTATCCGCTGGCGCTGACCGATGGCGAAGGCAAGCCCCTGACCGGCGCCTCGAAATACGTGCTGCATTTCGACAAGGACCGCATCCCGCCGGCCGATGCGTTCTGGTCGCTGACGATGTACGGCGCCGACCAGTTCTTCGTCGCCAACCCGATCAACCGCTACGCGATCGGCGACCGCGACCCGCTCGCGCTCAACGCCGACGGTTCGCTGGACCTGTACGTCCAGCACGAATCGCCGGGCAAGGACAAGGAAGCGAACTGGCTGCCCGCGCCGGCCGGCCCGTTCAGCATGAACCTGCGGCTCTACATGCCGCGCGCGGCGGCGCTGCAGGGGAGCTGGACGCCGCCGCCGATCCGACGCCAGCCCTGATTGGTCCGCCGGCGCGGGGCGCACGCGAATCGAGCCGGCCCACCGGAAACGGAATCCGTTGCCGAATGGTTCAAACTACGGGGTGCGAACCAACCATCAACGAGAGGAGAGAAGGAATGGGCAATCGGCTGGCGGGCAAGACGGCGTTGATCACCGGCGGGACCAGCGGCATCGGCGAGGCGACGGTCAAGCTCTTCGTCGCCGAAGGCGCGAAGGTCATGATCGCGGGCCGCAATGCCGACAAAGGCAAGGCCATCGCGGAATCGCTCGGCGCCAACGCCGCGTTCATCGCTGCCGACGTGACGCGCGAAGCCGACATCGAGCGCGCGATCACGGCGACGGCGGACAAGTTCGGCCGGCTCGACTGCCTGTTCTCCAATGCCGGCGGCGTGACCCGCGGCCATGCCGATACGATCACCGCCGACGACTACCACCAGGCGATGGACCTGCTGCTCGGCAGCGTGCTCTTCGGCATCCGCTACGCCGCGCCGATCATGAAGGCGCAGGGACGCGGCGCGATCATCAACAATTCCTCGGTCGCCGCGCTTCGCGGCCACATGGGCGATTATCTGTATTCGATCGCCAAGGCCGGCGTGCGCCGCGCGACGGAGCTGGCCGGCATGGAACTCGGCCCCTTCGGCATCACGGTCAACTGCATCTCGCCGGGAGCGATCGCCACGCCGATCTTCTTCGGCGGATCCCAGGCCGCGCTGAGCCTCGATGCGGCGCACGCGGAAGCGAAGATGCGCAAGCTGACGCGCAACCTCGCCAAGGCCACGCCGCTGCATCGTTCGGGCACGCCGCACGACATCGCCACGGCGGCATTGTTCCTGGCCTCGGACGAAGGCGCGTACATCAACTGCCACGACCTCGTCGTTGATGGCGGCATGATCGCCGGCGGACGCACCAGCTTCGAGGATCAACCCGGCCCGGCCGCTAGCTGATGCCTGCGCCCTTCGCGATGCATTCCAGGCCTTCCCGATAGGTCGTCACCTCGAACTCGGGAAACCGGCGCTTGAACTTCATGGAGTCGAACAGGTTGTCCCGCTCGTAGCGAGGCAGCAGTTCCCGGATCTCGCGCGCCGGCTTCGAGAAAAGCCCGGCGGCGGTCAGGGCCCACTTGCCCACGACCGAATAGACGGGCTCGCGGCCGAAGACCTCGCTGGCCATCGCGACGAACTGCCGGTACGTCGGCCGGTCGTCGCAGCACGGCAGATGCCAGGTCTGTCCGAACGCATCGGGCGCGTTGCCCAGGGCCGCCAGCGCGCGGCTGGCGTCGGGCGTCCAGATCAGCGTCCTGCGCGTGTCGTCACGCACCGGCACACGCGGTTTCCGGCCGGCCCCGAGCCGGTCGATGACCAGCGCGTTCGTGAAGCTCTGCGTCTTGCCCGGACCGTAGAACTCCGGCGCGCGCCCGATCAGAACCGGCATCTCGCCGCGCGCCATCTCGTCGAGCACCATCGTGGCCATTGCCGCGCGCACCTTGCCCTTGCGCCCTACCGGAGCGAACGGTGTCGCCTCGGTCTGCACCCGGTCGTCCTGCGGATACATGTAGGTATTGTCGAAATAAGCGAAGCGCGCACCCGCCGCCCGGCAGGCGTCCAGCGCGTTCCTCAGCATCACCGGAAACTGCGTTTCCCACAGCTCGGTGTCCGGCGGCAGGCCGGCCGTGAAGTAGACGACGTCGCTGCCCTCGACCGCATCCAAGGTCTGCCTCGCATCGAGGAGATTGGCGGACACCAGGCTGTCCGTCTCGTTGACCTTGCGCGGATGGCGGCTCACGAGCCGCACGTCGCTCGTATGGCCGCGCCGCAGTTCCCGCGCCAGTTCCGTGGCGATCTGGCCGTTCGCTCCCAATACCGTCTGCATTCCGTCCGCCTCGGTGAAGTCGCGCCTCGCGCATACAAAAGAAGAAGAGGAAGAAGGCTAACCTTGAAGTAGAGTTCAATGTCAAACCATGCACCGCATCGGAACATCGTGAACATGAGAATCGGAGAACTCGCGCAGCGCACGGGCCTGGCGCCTTCTCGCATCCGCTTCTACGAGCGCATCGGCCTGCTCAAGGCAGCCGCGCGCCAGGCCAACGGCTACCGCAGCTATCCCGACGACGCGGTGTTGGCGCTCAGGCTGATCGCGACCGGACAGAGCGCGGGCTTCAGCCTGGACGAGCTGCGTGCGCTGCTGCCCGGCGATCTTGCGCAGTGGGAACATGACACGCTGCTCGATACGCTGCGCCGCAAGGTCGAAGAAATCGAGGTCCTCCAGGCACGGCTCGCGCGAAGCAAGGCGCAACTGATCGAACTGCTGGCGCAGATCGAAGCCAAGCCGCCGCACATGGATTGCGCCGCCAACGCGCGGCGCGTGCTGTCGGAGATGAAGCTGGCGCAAGCGGACGAAGGCGCGACGCCCCCGGCCTCGGCCACGGAGACGGGCCGCCGGCGCCGGAAGGCACTGCGCCGGGATTCATCACGAGCCGCTTGACCTTGAAGTCATGTTCAACGCTAGAGTTCACCGATCGATTCCTTCCGGAAAGGTCGACAGGATGAACAGGCGTTTCACACCGCTCGAATCCGGGCCGGCGCCCGGGCCGGGCCGACGACCGGCCGATAAGCGATAAGGACACGGTATGCCCCGCCGCATCCTCCACGTCGTCAGCAACATCGCCCACTACCGAGACCCCACGCAACCGACCGGCCTGTGGCTGTCCGAGCTGACCCATGCGTGGCACGTCTTCGCCGCCAAAGGGTATGAGCAGCGCATCGTCAGCCCCCAGGGCGGCGTCTCGCCGCTGGAACCGCGCTCGCTCAAATGGCCGCTGGCCGATGCCTCCGTGAAGGAATGGCTGGCCGACCCGTCGCGAATGGCGCTGCTGTCGTCGACCGCGCGGCCCGATGACATCGACCCGTCGGAATTCGACGCGATCTATTTCACCGGCGGACACGCCGTCATGTGGGACTTTCCCGACAGCGAGGGGCTGCAACGCATCACGCGCGCGATCCATGAACGCGGCGGCATCGTCTCGTCGGTCTGCCACGGTTATTGCGGGCTGCTGAACACCCGGCTGTCGGACGGCACGCTGCTGGTGGCCGGGCGGCGCGTCACCGGCTTTTCGTGGCGCGAGGAAGTGCTGGCCGGCGTGGCCGCGAAGATGCCCTACAACGCCGAGCAGGAAATGAAGCGGCGCGGTGCGCGCTACGAGAAGGCGTGGCTGCCGTTCGTCTCCAACGTCGTCGTCGATGGGCGGCTGGTGACCGGCCAGAATCCGACGTCGGCCAAAGCGACGGCCGAGCGTGTGGCCGGCCTGTTGTGAAGGATCGCGAGCCGATGCGACGTGTGCGCGCGACGTGCCCGGCCCTTCAGTCGGCCCGCGTGGCCGGTCGCTCGCGCAGCGTCCCCGGCGCTTCCCAGTTGACGAGCCGGCCGCCGGACAGCATGCCGATACGGTCGGCGATCGCGAAAGCTTCGGCCTGGTTGTGGGTGACGAGGATCGCCGACTGACCGGTCGAGCGCAGCACGTCGCGAACCTCGAACGCCAGGTTCTCGCGCGTATCGACGTCCAGGTTCGAGAACGGCTCGTCCAGCAGCAGCAGCGCCGGCGACGGCGCCAGCGCCCTGGCCAGCGCCACGCGCTGCTGCTGGCCGCCGGACAACTCGTGCGGATGGCTGTCGCCGGCGCCGGCCAGCCCGACCATCTCCAGCAGCTCGGCGATGCGCGCCTCGCGCGCCGCGCGATCGCAGCGGCGCAGGCCGAAGCCGACGTTGCCGGCGACCGTCAGGTGCGGAAACAGCGCATAGTCCTGGAACATCATGCCGACCCGACGCTTTTCGGGGGCGACCTGCGAACCGGGCCGCGACAGCACGCGGCCGTCCAACCGGATCTCGCCGCGCCGCACCGGCTCGAAGCCGGCGATCGCCCGCAACACCGTCGACTTGCCGCAGCCGGACGCGCCGAGCAGGCAGCCGATATGGCCTCGCGCCAGATCCAGGCTCAGGTCGTCGACGACCGCGCGCAGCCCGCGCGGCGTGTCGTAGGCCAGGTCGACGTCGACGATCTCGAACAATGCGCGCATCTTTAGGCCTCTCTGATCTTCAGGTTGGCGCGGGCCAGCAGCACGACCGGCAGCAAGCCTGCCAGCACGATCGCCAACGCGGCGACCGCACCCTCCTCGTAGGTGCCGCGCGCGGCCTCGGCATAGAGCCAGGTCGGAAGCGTATCGAAGTTCAGCGGCCGCAGCAGCAGCGTCGCCGGCAACTCCTTCATCGTGTCGACGAACACCAGCAACGCGCCGGCCGCCAGGGCGGGCTCGAGCAGCGGCAGATGCACGCGCCGGAACGTCCCGGCCGCCGATTCGCCGAGCAGCCGCGACGCCTGCTCGAGAGACGGCGGAATCCGGGCCAGACCGGCTTCGATGCTGCCGGTCGGAATCGCCAGGAAGCGGATCACGCAGGCGATCACCAGCGCGCCGGTCGTGCCCATCAGCAGCAGTCCGGCATGGCCGAGCAGCGCGCCCAGCCACCGGTCCAGCCACGACAGCGGCGTCAGCAGGCCGATCGCCAGCACGGTGCCCGGCACCGCATAACCGAGGCTCGCGATGCGCGCGTAGACGCGCGTCCGGCCGGCCCGGTCGCTGTCGCGGATCGTGCGCGCCACCCAGGCGACGATCAGCCCGGCGCCGACGGTCAGCACGGTGACCGCCGACGCGACCGCCAGCGTGTTGCGCAGCGCGGCCAGCAGTGGGGCCGACACGGCGCCGACCCGGTGCAGGCGTTCGATCGTCTCGCCGGCCAGATAGACGGCCGGCACCGCGAAACCGATCAGCATCGGCAGGCTGCCGACCGCGAGCGCCAACCAGGCCCGCGAGCCGCTCAGCAAGCGAGGCCGCATCGGCCGCATCCGCTGCGTGTTCGCGAAACGCCGGCGACGACGGCCGTGCCGCTCGAGCATGATCAGCCCGACGACGATCAGCAGCATCGCCAGTGCGATCTGCGCGGCGCCGCCGAGGTCCGAACGGGTGACCCAGGTCGTGTACACCGAGACCGTCAACGTCCTCACGCCAAGGAACTCCGACGCGCCGATGTCGTTCAGCGTCTCGAGCAGCGCCAGACTCATGCCGACGGCGATCGCCGGCCGCGCCATCGGCAGCACCACGCCGAAGAACACCTCGCGACGGTTCGCCCCCAGCGTGCGCGCCGCTTCGAGCAGACTGGCCGCCTGACTCATGAACATCACCCGTGTCGTCAGGTAGACATACGGAAACAGCACGAAGCCGAGCACGAACACGGCGCCGCCCAGCGATCGCAGGTCCGGCAGCCGCAGGCCGCGCGGATTCTCGATGCCCAGCAACGCGCGCAACCCCGACTGGACCGGTCCGAGCGGATGCAGCAGATCGAGGTAAGCGAACGCCACGATGTAGGTCGGCACGGCCAGCGGCAGCAGCGACGCCCACACCAGTATCCGGCGCCCCGGAAACTCGTAGGCGGTGAGCAGCCACGCCAGGCCGGTGCCCAGCGTGACGGTCAGCGCCGCCACGCCGGCCAGCAGCAGCGCGGTGTTCGACAGCGCCTGCGGCAGCACGTAGCGGGCCAGATGCGACCAGTGCGACAGGTCGGCGAGCAGCGCATGGGCGGCCAGCGCCAGAACCGGCACCAGCACGGCCAGCGCGATCCCCGCCGCCGCCAGCAGCACCGGCGCGCCGCGCTGGCCGCTGCCGCTTACCCGCATCGCCGGCAGCGGCCGCCGACGACCGCCCGATCGTTCCGCGCGGACCGCCGATCGCCGAGATTCAATCGTCGAAACCCGTCTTGTCGACGAGCTGGCTGGCCTGCTTGCGGAACCGGGCGATCTCGGCCAGCGGCAATGCATCGACGCGCAGCGGCGCCAGATCGGCCATCACCGGATCCTGCGGAACGTTGGCCCGGATCGGATACTCGTAGTTGGCCCGCGCATAGATCGCCTGCGCCGGCTCCGACACCAGGTATTCGAGCAGCTTGACCGCGTTGTCCTTGTTCGGCGCATGGCGGGCGACCACCGCGCCCGACACGTTGACGTGCGTGCCGCCGGTCTTGGCGAACGTCGGCCGGATCGCCTTGATGCCATCGCCCCACTTGCGGTTGTCGCTGCCCGGCGCGGCGTTCTTCATCTGGCCGAAGTAGTACGAGTTGGCGATACCGATGTCGCAGATCCCGCCGAGGATGTCGCGCGCGACATCGCGATCGCCGCCGGCCGCCTTGCGCGCGAGGTTGGCCTTGACGCCGCGCAGCCACCGCTCGGTCTGCTCGACGCCGTCGTTGGCGATCTTGGCCGCGATCAGCGCCGTGTTGTATGGATGCTGGCCGGCGCGGATGCAGACCTTGCCCTTCCATTCGGGATCGGCCAGCTCCTCGTACGTGAACTGGGTAAGCGGCAGGTCCTTGGCCGCGTACAGCACCCGATCGCGAAGCGACAGCGCGAACCAGTGGCCGGCCGGATCACGCAGGTTAGCGACCAGCACCGACTCGAGCACCGGCGATTTGACCGCCTGCGTGACTCCGCCGTCGACCAGATCGATCAAGTTGCCGATGTCCACCGTCATCAGCACATCGGCCGGCGAACGTTCGCCTTCGGCGCGCACGCGCTCGAGCAGCCCGTCCTTGACGAACACCGTGTTGACCTTGGTACCGCCCGAGGCCTTGGTGAACGCGTCGATCAGCGGCTGGATCAAGGCCGGCTCGCGCGTCGTGTACAGGTTGACCTCGTCGGCCGCATTCGCGGCGCCGACGCCGGCGATGAGAGTCGAGACCAGGGCCGCGCCGGCTCCCCGGCGAGCGGGCCGGCGAAGCGCGCGAAAAAGTCGGCTGAGCATCGGAACCGTCCTGTGATCGACCGGCCATGACCGGCGTTGTCAGCAATTTGCCAGGAATGAATATTAGACGAGCTTGATTCTCGTTCACGTCATTGACCTTGGATTCCGGTCAGGCTCATGCGCGGCCCATCCACCACGAATGAACGCGCACCGGCAGCGCGGGCATCGCCCCGGCGTGTATCATTGTCCTATGACAAAAACCCGCGTGTCCTAGATCGTCATGAAAATCGCCGGAAGGACGGCAGCGGAGATCTTCGACAGCATCCGCGCGTTGACGCAGACGCAGGGACTGGCGCCGGGTCAGGCGCTGCCCTCGGTGCGCGATCTGGCGGCGACGCTGGGCGTCAACCGCAACACGGTGGCGATGGCGTACAAGCGTCTGGTGACGGCCGGAATCGCGGCCACGCAGGGACGCCTGGGCACGGTGATCCGCGAGGCCGTCGACCCGGGGGAACAGGAAGGCTCGAATCCCGATTCACCGTTGACGGACCTGAGCGGCGGCAACCCGGACTCGCGGCATCTTCCCGATCCGGCCGCCCTGCTCGCCGGCGCGGCCTACCGTCCCCGCCTCTATGGCGAGGCGCCGGTCGATCCCGCGTTGGAGATCGCCGGACGTCGATGGATCGAAGGCCAGTGCCCGGACGGCTTCGCGCTCAACCTGACGCACGGCGCGGTCGATGCGGTCGAGCGCCTGCTGGCGGCCCATCTGGTCAGCGGCGACAAGGTCGCGGTCGAAGATCCATGTTTCCTCGGCAGCATCAACGTGCTGCGCATCAACGGATTCCAACCTCTGGGCGTCGCCGTCGATGCCGAGGGAATGCAGGTCGAGGCGCTCGAGCAGGCGCTGGCGAACGGCGCGCAGGCCGTCATCCTGACGCCGCGGGCGCACAATCCGACCGGCGCCAGCCTGAGCGCGGCGCGCGCCCGCCGGCTGCGCGCGGTGCTGGCTCGCCACCCGCAGGCGCTGGTCATCGTCGACGATCACTTCTGGCGTCTGGCCTGCACCGACTACCACGACGCGATTCCGGCCGCAGCCCGGCACTGGGCGCTGATTCGCTCGGTGTCCAAGATGTTCGGGCCCGACTTGCGCCTGGCCTTCGTGGCCAGCGATGAGCAGACCGCCCGGCGGCTGCGGCTGCGTCTGGCGCCCGGCATGAACTGGGTCAGCCATCTTCTGCAGGATGCCGTCCGCGCCTGCCTGGCTTCGCCGCAGGTCGATGCGCGGATCGATCGGGCCCGCGAAGACTATGCCCGCCGCCGCCGGATCATGGCGGCGGCCCTGGCCGGATGCGGCCTGCGCGTGGCCGCGCCGGCCGACGGCCTGAATCTGTGGCTGCCCTTGCCCGGCGACAGCCGGCCGACGGTGCTCGCGCTCGCACAGCGCGGCTGGCTGGTACGCGGCGGCGAACCGTTCGGCGTTCGGTCGCCGGCGAACGGATTGCGCATCACGATTTCGACCGTCGACGAAGCGAGCGCGCGGGCGTTCGCGCAGGCGGCCGGCCATGCGATCGGGCAACGGTAACGCGATGACCGAGAACGGCTCGATCCGGCCAGGCCTCCCCAAGGAACATCGATGACCTATCTGCTGTGGTCACTGCCGGCGCTGGCCGTCTTCGCGGCGATCGGCAGCGGCCGCCTCAATACCACTCATGCGGCGATCCTGGGCCTGCTGATCGCGGCACCCGTGGCGGCGCTGACGGGCCCCGCGGCATTCGGGCGTCCGCAGTTGATCCATGCGCTCGCGCGGGGCCTGTGGATCGGCGCGACGATCGCGCCCTACATCCTCGGAGGACTATTGTTCTGGCAGGTGGCCGCGCGCGGCGCCGTGACCGCAACGCCTGCCGCGGCGGGCGATACGCACCAGGATGCGGCGACCGCGCTGGCGCAGCGCCGGCTGCTGTTCTTCGCCTGCTTCCTGATCGGACCGTTCGCCGAATCCGCCACCGGCTTCGGCGTCGGCATGCTGGGGACGGTCGCGCTGATACGCGGGCTCGGCATCGCGCCGCGCTGTCTGATGATCCTGGCGCTGCTGAGCCAGACCATGATTCCGTGGGGAGCGATGGGCAGCGGCACCCTGCTGGCGGCCGCCTATGCGCGCATCCCGGCCCCGCAATTGGGCCTGTATTCGATGGTGCCGGTCACGTTGCTGATGCTGGTGTGGCTGCCCCTGTTCTGGCGCACCGCGCGACGGGCGGGATTCGGTGCGCCGATCGGCCAATGCGCGCGCGAGGCGGGCTGGGTCGCCGTCGCGCTGGCCTTGCTGGCGCCCGCGACCTTTTACCTGGGACCCGAAACCGCGCTGCTGGCCGTCTACGGACCGCTGATCGTCGTTCGCTACCTGATCGATGGCCGCGTCGATCGGCGTTCGCTGGGGCCGACGGCCCTGAAAGTCCTGCCCTATGTGCTGCTGATCGGCGGCCTGGTGCTGACCCGGCTGCTGCCGCCCCTGCGGGATGCGCTTCGCTCCTCGTGGGCGTTGGCGCCGTTCGACGATCTGCCGGCATGGTCGCCGTTCTTTCATGCAGGGAGCTGGCTGCTGGCCGGCGGCGTTCTGACCGGCCTGATCCGCGGGCACGGGCATCAACTGGGCCAGGAACTGCGATCGGCATGGCGCACCGGCAAACACGCGACGCTGGCGATCTTCCTGTTCGCGATGATGGCCGAGATCCTGTCCGCGGCCGGGATTCCGCGCGCCTTCGCCGAAGGCATGTTCGCGACCCTGCATGAAGGCGCCGTGGCGGCGACGCCGCTGCTGGCCAGCGTATTCGGCATCCTCGCCAACAGCGGCAATGCGCCCAACAGCCTTTTCATGCCCTCGCAGCTCGCGCTGGCGATCCAGGCGGGCCTGAGCATCCCGATGGTGACAGCGCTGCAACACGTCGCCGGCACGTCGATGGGCTTCTTCTCGCCGGTCAGGATGTCGATCGCCGCAGGCCTGTCGCACGGGGTCGGGCAGGAGCGCGCGACCTACGTCGCCTTGCTTCCCTATGCGCTGGCCGCCGTCGTCCTGCTGTTGCTGGATGCGGCGTGGATCGTGCTAGCCCGATAGGTTCTTTCTCTCTCTACACAGGAAGGCGAACCATGAACGTGCATTTCGTCGTACACGAGGCGTTCGAGGCGCCCGGCGCCTACGAAACCTGGATCAGGGAGCGCGGCTACCAGGCCGGCTATTCCCGCGTCCATCGGCACGAGCCGTTGCCGCAGTCGATCGACGGCATCGACCTGCTGGTGGTGATGGGCGGCCCCCAGTCACCGTCGACCACGCGAGCGGAGTGCCCGCATTTCGACTCCGAGGCCGAACAGGCGTTGATCGCGCGATGCGCGGCCGCAGGAAAAGCCGTCGTCGGCGTCTGCCTGGGCGCACAGTTGATGGGCGAAGCGCTGGGCGCCCGGTGCGAGCGCAGTCCCGAAAAGGAGATCGGCAAGTTTCCGATCCGGTTGACCGATGAGGGCAAGGCGAACGGCAAGTTCGCTCACTTCGGCGATACGCTGGACGTCGGGCACTGGCACGGCGACATGCCGGGGCTGACCGGGAACGCGAAGATCATCGCGTACAGCGAAGGCTGCCCTCGCCAGATCATCGAATACGGCGATCTCGTCTACGGATTCCAGTGCCACATGGAGTTCACGCCCGAGGTGATCGAGTTGCTGATCGCGGCTTCCGGGCAGGAGCTTTCACGGTTTGCCGCGCATCGATTCGTGCAGCCGCCCGACATGCTTCGCGCCGATACTTATGACGCGGCGAACCAGAAGCTGTTTGGTTTTCTCGATCTCCTGGTCGAGGCCTACGAGGCGAAGCGGCGCCTCGCCGCATGATCTGCAACGAAGAACCAAGGATCCCCATGAGCAAGCCGAAACTCCACATCATCATCGCCAGCACGCGACCCGGCAGGGTCGGGCCCACCATCGCCAAATGGTTCCATCAAGCCGCCGTCGCGCATGCCGGCTTCGATGTCGAGCTGGTGGATCTGGCCGCATTCGATCTTCCGGTCTACGACGAACCCAACCATCCGAGGTTGCAGAAGTACGAGCACGAGCACACGAAACGCTGGAGCGCGAGCGTGCGCGCGGCGGATGCCTTCGTATTCGTCATCCCCGAATACAACTTCAACGCGCCGCCGGCTCTGATCAATGCGCTGAACTACGTGTACGCCGAATGGAACTACAAGCCGGCAAGCTTCGTGAGCTACGGCTTCGTTTCGGGCGGTTTGCGCTCGGTCGAATCCGTCAAGCCGCTGCTCACGACGCTGAAGGTCGTCCCGCTGGTCGAACAGGTGGTGGTGCCCGTGTTCCCGCAGCACGTCAAAGACGGCGAGTTCGTGCCCAGCGAGTTGCACGGCCAGTCGGCGACGCAGGCGCTGGATGAGCTGTTGCGCTGGAGCACCGCGCTATCCGGTCTGCGAGGACAGTAACCGCAGCCGGGGCCCGAAGGATCGGGCCGGATGTTCGTCGGCCCACGGATCCGGCCCGACCGACCGGATCGGTCCGCGGCCCGCGGGCCGTCCGGCGGGCGCCCGCCCTCCTCGTCGAGGCCTTCCATGAATGTGTCGCCGATTTGATAGATTTCCGACGCCCGGGTCGATATCGTCATCCAGGGTTTTCACTCGCTTATCGCGAGTCGTCGTTGACGCGTGATGACGAAAAAGACGCAAGGAGACGAAGGGATGGGCAACGCGGTCGTGATCCGCAAGCACGCTGCTTGCGTGGAGTTGGTGCTGAATCGTCCCGACCACAAGAACGCCATCGATCTCGATATGGCCGATCAGCTCGCCACGGCCATCGAGTCAGTGAACGACGACGATGACACGCGGGTGGTCATCCTGCGAGGCGAAGGCGGCGCCTTCTGCTCGGGCCTCGACCTGAACATGCTGAAGAGCGGGCCGGACGCACGAACCCGTTTCTCGACGCTCTGGAACCGCGTGCATACCGGCCTGATCCGCAGCGACAAGGTTTTCATCGCGGCGATGGAACGGTTCGCGGTCAACGGGGCTGCGTCACTGGCGATCGCGGCCGACTTCCTGATCTGCGGACGCTCGGCCTTCCTCCAGATCGGCGAGATCAAGCTGGGCATGGCGGCGCCCCGAAATCTCGCCTGGCTAGCGCTCCGGCATTCGGAGGCGGTTGCCGCCCGGCTGTGCCTGATCGGTGATCGGGTCGATGCGCAGGAACTGTATCGCCTGGGCATCGTCAACGAGGTGGTGGCCGATGACGGGGTTGTCGAACGAGCCCGTGCGCTCGCCGAGCTCATCGCCGCGCATCCGGCCAATGGCATTCGAACGATCAAACGGGGCATCAGGGCCGCGTTCTGCCGTCGTCCGCCGGCAGCCTGGTTCGAGGCCTGTGACGTATCGGACCTTTGACGGAACGAGCCGGGAGGATTGAAGATGACTTCGGTTTCGGATGGCTCGTCGATCCAGGCGTTTCGACAGGAGGTCAGGCGCTTCGTCGATCAGGCGTTGCCGGCGAAGGTGCGAAACAAGGTAAGGCTCGGGCTGGAGATATCGAAGGAAGAGAGCCTCGCCTGGCAACGATGCCTGGCGCGAAAGGGATGGCTGGTACCGAACTGGCCCGAGGAATGGCAGGGACCGGGCTGGAGCGCGGAGAAGCGGTCGGCCTTTCACGACGAGATGGTGCTCGCCAATGCGCCGGAGTTCGGCGGCATCACGTTCGGGATGATCGGGCCCATTCTGATCAGGTTCGGCACCCCGGCCCAGAAGCACTTCTTTCTGCCCCGGATCCTCGAACTGAAGGACTGGTGGTGCCAGGGCTACTCGGAACCGAATGCGGGGTCCGACCTGGCTTCGCTGTCGACGCGGGCCGTTCGCCATCGTCGAGAAGACGGCAGCGAGGTCTATCGCGTCAACGGCAGCAAGATCTGGACTTCGGGTGCCCAGCATGCGAATTGGATCTTCTGTCTGGTGCGGACGGACACCGACAGGCGTCCGCAAGAAGGCATCACGTTCCTGCTGATCAGCATGGACATGCCAGGGGTAAGTGTCCGGCCGATCAAAGGCATACACGGCTGGTCGCTGTTCAATCAGGTCTATTTCGACGATGTCGAAGTGCCGGTCGAAAACCGGGTGGGCGAAGAGAACGCCGGCTGGACGATCGCGAAGTCGCTGCTCGAACACGAGCGATTGAACCTGTCCCGCGTGGCCGAGAATCGCCGCCGGCTGCAGAAGGTCCGTCTGATCGCCGAACAGGTCCACGAGGCCGGGCAGCCGATCATCACGCGACCGTGGTTCATCAGGCGCCATGGCGAGTTGCAGGTGCGGCTCGAAGCGCTCGCCGCGATGGTCCTGCGATTCCAGCGGCAGTCGTTCGGCGGCCAGAAGCTGGGGCCGGAGACGGGCATGCTCAAACTCGTCGGCAGCCAGTTGATCCAGGAGATCGAAAACCTGGCCGTCGACGTCGTGGGCCCCGATTCCCTGCCGTTCGACGAGGAGTCGCTCCTCGAAGTCGGTGCGATCGAAGCCGGTCGCTCGGAGTACGCCCCGACCGCGTCGTCCCGGCGCTTCGTGACCCGTGGGTACACGATCGCCGGGGGCTCCAGCGAGATCCAGCACGACCTGCTGGCCAAGCAGGTTCTGGGCTTGTGAGGTAGCAGCAAATGGAAATGACGGAGACTGGCGCCGACCACCGGATGCTTCGCGACAGCGCTCGCCGGTTCGTGGAAAAAAGCTACCGCTTCGAGCAGCGCGTCGCGCGATCGAGTACCGCGGAGGGCATCTCATCGGCGCATTGGCGCACTTTCGCCGAACTGGGCTGGCTGGCGCTGGGCCTGCCCGAGCATCTCGGCGGTTACGGCTCGGCGACCGATCAGGTCGTGCTCGCCGAAGAGCTGGGGCGCGCGATGGTCGTCGAGCCGTGGCTGAGTTCCGTGGCCCTTTGTGCCCCGCTGCTCGTCGCGTACGGGCGCGATGACGTCGTGGTTCGCTTGTCCGAAGGGAGCTACCAGGTCGCGCTGGCCGCCTGGGAGCTCCAGGGTCGTTATGACGCGTTCGATGTCGGCACGACGGCGGCACGGGATGCGCGATCCGGTCAATGGGTGCTCGACGGACGCAAGACCCTGGTCCTGGGCGCGTCGACGGCCGACGAGTTTCTGGTGCTCGCGCGCATCGATGGAGACCGGCGCAGCCTGCAGGGGCTGGCTTTGTTCGTCGTGCCGGCACGCGCCGAAGGACTGCGCGTCCAGACCGGCCGTACCTACGACGGCGTACCGACCGGCTCGCTCGCGCTGACCGACGTCCGGGTCGATTCCGCCGGATTGTTGGACGGCGGGGACCGAACCTGGCCGACGGTCGAGCGGGCGATCGATCAGGCCACCGTGATCTGCTGCGCGCAAGCCGTCGGAACGATGCAAAGGGCATTCGAGCTCACGAAGGACTACGTGAGCCTGAGGAAGCAGTTCGGCCGAACCGTCGTCTCGAACCAGGTCGTCCGCCATCGCCTGGTCGACATGTACGTCGATATCGAGCAGGCCCGCGCGATCACCGAACTCGCGGCCCGGTCGCTGGACGCGGAACGGCCCGAGCGCATCCGGCTGGTTTCCTCGGCGAAGGCTTTCGTCTCGCGCGCGGGCCGCGCATTGGGCGAGCAATCGGTCCAGCTTCATGGCGCCGTCGGCATGACCGACGAGATCGAGGTCGGTCACTGCTACAAGCGATTGGCCGCTCAGGCGAACCTCTTCGGCGACGAGAGCTGGCACCTCGAACGACTGGCCGGCGTCGAACTCGCCGTCCTCGCCGGCGGAATCTGACCGGCGACGCGGGAACACGATCGGCGCGAACATCAGCGCGGACGAGAAAACGTCCGAAGACCGAAGGGAAACGGAGATGAGTTCGTCGATCAGGGAGGATGCAATCGTGGTATCGCAGAGCGAGGGGCCGATGCTCGCAGGTGTTCGCGTGGTCGAGTTCGGGCAGTTCATCGCTGCGCCGGGAACGACGATGCTGCTGGCCGACCTCGGCGCGCAGGTCATCAAGGTCGAGAGCCTTCAAGGAGACGGAGCGAGAGTCTCCGCCTCCTACGGGCCTCAGACGCCGATGTACGTGGCCTACAACCGTCGCAAGCGATCGATCGCGCTGAACCTGAGGAGCCCCGAGGGTCTGGACGTCGCCAGACGGTTGGCGCTCGATGCCGACGTCGTCGTGCAGAACGCGCGAGCCGGCGTCATGGAGCGACTCGGCCTGGATGCGAAGACGCTTCGCGAGAAGAAGCCTTCATTGATCTACGCGTCCGTCACCGGATTCGGATCGCTGGGCCCTTCGCGCGAACGCCCGGGCCTGGACATCGCCGCTCAGGCGGAAAGCGGCGTGATGTCCGTCACCGGCGAGCCCGACGGTAGTCCGATGAAGGTGGGCTTCGCCGTGGTCGATGCGGCGACGACGCTGGCGTTGTCCGGCGCGATCGCGGCCGCGCTGTTCCATCGTGAACGCACGGGGATGGGCAGGACGATCGACACCTCGTTGCTCGAGGTGGCGATTCACTTGCAGGCGCAGATCTGGGCTGAGTACGACCAGACGCATCGACTGCCGGTCCGTACCGGAAACTCGCAATCGTCGGTGGCGCCGGCGGCGGACCTGATTCCGGTCGCCGACGGTCACATCGTGATCTCGGCATATCTTCCCGACCACTGGGTGCGATTGTGTCAGGCGATCGCCCGCCCCGAGATGGCGACCGAGCAGCGGTTCGCGACGAACTCGGCCCGGGTGGCCAATCGGCCCGCGCTGCTCGAAGCCTTGCGCGAGGGGCTCGGCCATCTGAGCGGCGAAGACGCGCGAAAGCTGCTCGAATCGCATGGCGTGGTCGTGGGCGTCGTGAAGAACTTCGATCA
The DNA here is from genome assembly GCA_047601745.1 of Burkholderiaceae bacterium. Lineage (GTDB taxonomy): Bacteria > Pseudomonadota > Gammaproteobacteria > Burkholderiales > Burkholderiaceae_E > JAKPAM01. The sequence continues at coordinate 5,107,383 of JASGIS010000001.1, forward strand.
GGTCGCCGCTTCGCCGGACGTTCGAGACGCCGGAATCTTCATCCCCGTTCAGGATGGCGAAGGGCGCGAGGCGACGGTGCCCGGCGCGCCGTATCGGTTCGACAGCGCACGGACGGCTTCCGTGCCGAGCGTGCCGCGGCTCGGCGAGCATTCTCGCGAGATCCTGGCCGGGCTCGACTTCGATGCGGCGCGGATCGATGCATTGATCGCAGGTGGACACGTGAAGGCCGGGTAGTGCCGCCCCTCGAGTGCTTCAGGGAAACAAGCGATGAAATACACGGGCAGTTGCCATTGTCGAACCGTGCACTTCGATTTCGAGGCGGAACTCGAAGAACTCGTGATGTGCGACTGCTCGCTGTGCCGCAAACGCAATGCGCTGATGGCCACCGTTGCCAGCGAGCAGTTCAAGATCACGAGCGGGCAAGATGCGTTGCGCCTGTACCGCTGGAACACCGGGGTAGCCCAGCACCACTTTTGCGGCACCTGCGGCATCTATGTCTACCACCAACGCCGCAGCAATCCGGCGCTTCTCAGCGTCAATGCGATGTGCATCGACGATTTCGACCCCCGTGCCCTACCCATCCGCCATGTCGATGGCAAAAGCCGCACGGTGGTCGGTCCCCGGTAGAAGTTACCGGGGAACCGGTCATCGCCAGCTAGCCCGCCCCGACCCGGATGCCGATGCGCCGGCTTACCTCCGGCATCACTTCACTGGCGATGCGCCGCATGGAGTCCTGCACCAGCTTCGAGTCGAGCACGCCGAAGTTCTGCAGGAACATCACGTGGTCGATACCCATCTGGTGCAGTGCCACCAGTTGGTTGGCGACCGTCGCGGGCGAACCGAACATGCCCAGCCCGGCATTGACCACCGTGTCGTAGGTGCGCCGCGTGTCGTAGAAGAGACGCGTGTCCAGGTACAGGTTGAACGCCTCTTCGGCATTGACTTTCGCCTGCGCGTCGGTCTCGGCCACGTGGCAGTGGAAGGCCAGCACGGCGCTGCCCTGCCCCGGCGCGCCGGATTCGCGGTAACCCTTGCGGTAATCGTCGATCAAGCCGCGGATTTCCTCCGCCGAGGTCAGGCACGAATACGGCAGCGAGAAGATGTTGCGGCCCTGGCGGCCCACGTAGTAAGCAGCCTCCCGGCGCTGGATCGCCACATGGATCGGCGGCCCGTCCTTTTGCAGCGGCTGCACGTTGAGCGCCACGCCGGGCACGTCGTTGTACTTGCCCTGGAAGGTGACGGGCTCGCCGCTCAGCGCGCGCGTCAGCACCTGGATGTTCTCGTCGAAGCGCTCGCGCTTCTCTTCGGGGCTGATCCGGTGCCCCTCGAACTCGTGCCGCAGGTAGCCGGAGCCCACGCCGAGCGTGAGCCGCCCGCCCGAGAGCATGTCCACCATCGCATAGTCCTCGGCCACGGTCAGCGGGTTGTGGATCGTGATGTTGGCGACGGCCACGCCCAGGCGGATCCGGCTCGTCTCCCGGGCCAGCGCGGCCAGGAAGACGGCCGGGTTGGGTACCGAGCCGCATTCGTGGAAATGGTGCTCGGCCACGAAGAAGGTGTCGTAGCCGAGCGACTCGGCGAGCTTGGCCTCGCCGACCACCTGTTCGTAGAGCTGCGCCACCGAACGGTGCAACGCGGGATGATGATCCTGGACGGAAAAGATCGAGTAACGCATTCAGCGAACCTGTCGGATGCGTTCGATGGCGGCGGCACCGAACTGCTGGTTGAAATTCTTGTAGCTGGGCTCCAGCGCCGCGACGAAGGGAGCCTTGTCGATGGCCTCGGCCACTTCCATGCCGCGCTGCTTGAGATTCTTCACGCCCGACTGCTCGTCCGCCGCCACGCGCGCCCGCATCGCCGCCGCACCCGTGCGCGCCGCCGCATGCAGCGCCTCCTGGTCGGCCTTCGAGAGTTTGCCGAACAACGCGGGCGAAACGAGGAACAGCGCGGGCGAATACAGATGCTGCGTGAGCGACAGGTACTGCTGCACCTCGTAGAGCTTGGAGGACTCGATCACCGAGATCGGGTTGTCCTGCCCGTCCACCGCGCGCTGCTGCAGCGCCGAGAAGGTCTCGGGCCAGTTGATCGGCGTGGGCACCGCGCCCAAGCCCTTGAACGCCGCGATGTGCGTGGCATTCTCCTGCGTGCGGATCTTCAGGCCGCGCAGATCCTCGGGCCGCAGGATCGGACGCTTGCAGTTGGTGATGTGGCGAAAGCCCCCTTCGCCCCAGGCCAGAGCGATCAGCCCGCGGCCGGGAAAGCGCTGGAGCACATCCGCGCCGATCGCGCCATCGAGCACCGCGTGAGCGTGCGCGTAGTCCCGGAACAGGAAAGGCAGATCGAAGATCGCCACCTGCGGCACGAAATTGCTGACGGCGCCGGTCGAGACGATGGCCAGATCCTGGCTGCCGAGCTGGATACCCTCGATCATCTCCCGCTCGCCGCCCAGCGCGCTCGACGGGAACTGCTTGACGGCGAGCCGCCCCTGCGTCAGCCGGGCCAGCTCGGCCGAGAACGCATCGGCCGCCGCTCCGAACTGCGAGTTGGCGGGTAGCGGATAGCCCAGGCTCCACTCGGCCGCGGCACGAGCGGAGCTGGACAAAACGGATGAAAGCGGCGCAGCGGCGGCGGCCGTGACGAACGCGCGGCGCCCCGCGGACGCGGGCTTGGACATGCGAAAGACTCCTTGATACGCCCCGGACCTGGGGGCCACATCGCCGAGGCATCCGATCGGGAAACCGTGCAGCGGGTTGTCGAGCGACGAATTGTAGAGCCTGCGCTGCGAGTTCCGGTCTTGCGCCGACCAGCCCGCACACCGCCCTCACGCGGCCCGCTGCGTCCCCGCGTCATGCAACAGACCGCGTGCTCGGCGATTCGACCGGTAGATGTTGTCGCGCACCGGCACCGTGCCGGTCCTTATGCTGTCGATCCAATCCCGTGTCGACATGACCGCCGCGAAACGCGATTGCAGCACGACGCTGAACACGCGGTGGATTTCCTCGGCGCTCGCCGCGCCGGCCTGGTTGCGATACGGCACCGAGCCCGATGCATCGTGCAGGAACTCCACCGCCGTGCCCTGGTGCAGCGCGTGAATGATGGTGGAGGCGTCGCAGTTATGCGTCATGTAGCCCACCACGGTGAGCGTGTCGATGCCACGCGCCTGCAGCCATTGCGCCAGATCGGTTTCCGGGTAAGCGCTCGGCAGCGTCTTGCGCAGGTAGTGGTCGCGCGGACGTGATCCCACCACCGGATGCAGTTGCCAGCCGTCGGTATCGACGGCGAACAGCGGCGCGCCGGCCGGTGCGGTCTGCTGCACGACGATCACCGGAATGCCCGCCGTCCGCGCGGCGTCCATGGCCGCGCCGATGTTGGCGATGGTCTGCAGGGGGTCCGGGTATTCGATCGGCAGGCCGCCGGTCAAGTATTCGTTCTGCGCGTCGATGACGATCAGAGCGCGCTGCGGGATGTTGGGGGTGGTCATGGAAGACTCCTCGATGTCGGTTCGACGATGGGCATTACGGGACCCGTGGACAGCATCTTCGTTCACGACTACCCTTGCCGAAAGTGGCCCGAAAGACAATCATCGAAAGTATCGGGCCATCCTCTGGAGCCGGCATGCGCACCCGGAAAATCGCCGTTCTGGCCTTCGACGACATCAGTCCGTTCCACCTCTCGGTGCCGTGCCTGGTGTTCGAAAACCGGGCCGGCCTGCCCGGCCACGACCTGCGGATATGCGCGGCCGAACCCGCCCGGAAAAGCGGTCTTCGCACGACCGCGGGGTTCACCGTGCATACCAGCCTGACGCTGGAAGACGCCGCCCGGGCCGACGTGCTGATCGTGCCGTCATGGCGCGGAACGGCCGAACGCCCTCCCGCGCCGATGGTCGACGCCGTGCGGACCGCCTACGAGCGCGGCGCCACGGTGGTGGGCCTGTGCCTGGGCGCATTCGTGCTGGCCGAAGCGGGGATCCTCGACGGCCGCGAGGCGACCACGCACTGGAGCGCCGTCGATGCGTTCACGCAGCGTTACCCGCGCGTGAAGCTCGTGCCCGACGTGCTGTACGTGGACGGTGAACAGGGCCGGCTGGTGACGTCCGCCGGCACCGCCGCCGGCCTGGATTGCTGCCTGCATCTGGTGCGCCGCTGGCACGGCGCGGAGGTCGCCAACCGCGTGGCGCGCCGGCTGGTGGTGGCCCCGCATCGCCAAGGCGGACAAGCGCAATACATCGAGCAACCGCTGCACGACGCGCCGGGCGGCGATCGTTTGACGGAACAACTGAACTGGGCGGCAGCCCACCTGGCCGAACCGCATACGCTGGACTCGCTGGCCGAACGGGCCGCGATGAGCCGCCGCAATTTCACACGCCGCTTTCGCGCGCTGACCGGCACGACGGTCGGGCAATGGTTGCTCGCGCAGCGCCTGGCTTATGTGCAGCGCATGCTGGAAACCACGCGCCAGCCGGTGGAGACCGTCGCGCAGCTCGCGGGTTTCGGCAGCGCGGCGTCGCTGCGCCAGCATTTCAGCCGGGCCTATCACACCTCGCCCAGTGCATACCGGGCGCTGTTCGGGCAGACCGGAGACTGAGCATGCTCAGATGTCGAGCTGCGAAAAACACGCCGTGTTCGAACGAGGCCTGCCACGGCGCCATGGCCTCGGCCAACCATGGCTTCCGGTTCCTTGAGCCCCGAGCGCGGCAACCCGAGACCCTCCTTCCACTCGGCCTCCATTGTGGACGCCCGGTCCTGCAAAGTCGTAGGCTATGCGTGCGGCAACGTGATGCAGCGAAAGCGTCATGAAGACGCTCAAAAACGAAGAGGTACTACGAGTCGACTGAGACGGCCCGTAGGATCTGCGGCGCTATCCGCAGCGGTTCCTCGACAAAATCCACAACGACCGGCGACTACGCTCGGAACGGAGCCACCTGCCCCCCACTGAGTTCGAACGGCACATGCTCGGCGGAAGCTCGATCCGCAACGACTCCGCCATCCGACTTCAGGGGTTCACCTCAATTGCTTGAAATTTTTATCCGACGCTAACAGCCATGGCCGATTCAGACACACCGACCAAAATTCTTGATGCGGGCGAGGAGCTGTTCGCAGATCACGGGTATGAAGGAACATCGGTTCGCCAGATTGTCGACAGAGCAGGCGTTCGATTGGCGCTCGCGCATTATCACTTCGGCTCAAAAGAGAACATCTTTCTAAAGGTGATCGAGCGGCGAGCGAAAATCGTCAACTCCAGCCGCTGCTATCTGCTGAACGGATATCTGGCCGAGAGCGCGGGTGCACCCGTCTCTCTCGGAAAGATACTGAGAGCATACGTCATACCCTTTCTCTATTGGAGTACGCATGCCGATCCGGGTTGGCGAAGTTACGCAAAGCTGGCAGCCCATACCATTTTCATAGAAAGATGGGGGCGATTGGTAGGCGGCTTGTTCAACCCGACGGCAGAGATCTTCCTGCATGAAATTCGGCGAACCCTTCCCGGAGTGGAAGAGCGCAGAATTCAATGGGCGTTTGATCTCATGGTTGGCAGCATGTGCAACACATTCGGCGAAAACAACAGAATACAAACGCTATCGAATGGCCTCTGTTCCTCTCAAGACATCAATGAGGCTTGCTCTCATATGTTGCCGTTCATAATCAGCGGATTCGAGTCCGTCATAAACCAGGGGGCCTTCGACATGTCTGGAGATCTAAAAACGCTGTCGGACAGAAAAGACCCCAGCCAAGAACACGCTGACCAGGCCGAAAAGAACTGATCCGCGTGTCCCTGGCTACCTGTCGTCCGGATGGGCAAGCAGGCCCGAATGCAAGCAGGAATGAACGAGCTGGCACGGTACGGGCAGGCACTGACCGAGTTGACGGTTACGGCTCGCGCCGGCTGATGGCTCGCGCCGGCTGATGCGGGCGGCAGCCCTCGGGCACATCAGCGCGGCTTTACGACTTTGACCGCAACGGGGAGAGTGATGCGTCAGCGAAGCGCAGCGCTCCCGCCTCGGTTCATACGGTGCGGCAACGGAGAGGATGCGCCGATCGATTCGATGAATACCAACTTCACCAGGACGATCGGTCAGAGTTTGATGCCGAACTGGTTTTGAATCTTCCCGACGATTCCATCGCGGAACAGGAAAATACATAAGGCAAAAACAACGCCTTGAATGATCAGGACCCAGCCGCCGAATCCCGCAATATAGTTATTGAGAGTCACGACCAACGACGCGCCCAGCAGAGGCCCGAACACCGTCCCGATACCGCCAATCAACGTCATCAAGACCACATCGCCCGAAACCGACCAGTAGACATCTTCCAAAGAGGCGAACTGAAGCACGATGCCCTTCAGGGATCCGGCCAATCCCGAGAACCCCGCAGACAGAATGAACATCGCGAGTTTGTACTTCCAGACAGCATAGCCCAATGACACGGCACGAGCCTGATCATCCCGCATGGCCCTCACTGCCTGACTGAATGGCGAATGGCTGATCCTATATATCGCTGCGATCCCGAGCGCGGAGATAGCCAGCACGACATAGTAGAGAACCATGTCATTGCTCAAATCCAGAACACCCAAGAAAAGCCCTCTCGGCCCGCTCTCCAAGCCGTTTTCTCCGCCTGACGCCGGGGTTTTCAATACGATGTAGTAAACAATTTGCGCGAATGCCAACGTGGCCATCGCAAAATAAATGCCCTTGCTTCGGCTGACCAGCGCACCGATAATCGCTCCAAGCCCGAGAGCAGCGACAAAAGCAGCAACGACGGCCACCTCGAATGTCAGGTGAAGCTTGCCGACCAGATAGACCGTAACGTAGCACCCGACACCAAAAAACGCTGCATGACCGAACGATAGAAATCCGGTATACCCAAGCAGCAAATTAAATGCCGCAGCGAACAAGGCAAATGACATGATAGTCATCAGCAGTACGGGGTAAATGAACTTCGGAGCGAACAGCATGAACAGAAGCAGGCCTGAAAAGGCGATCGCATGCGCCCGGGACAGTCCCGCGAACTCCGATGAAATATTCTTCGTATTCACTCCCGCCCCCCAAAAAGTCCATTCGGCTTGAAGATCAATACAATCCCCATGATAATGAATACAATCACCGCAGAAGCTTCAGGATAAATCAGCCTCGTCAATCCTTCCGCGATACCAAGAAGATATCCGGTGACAATCGACCCCATGATGGACCCCATGCCTCCGATGACCACCACCGCAAAAACGACAATCATGAGATCGCTGCCCATGTGCGGGCTTATGGAATAAACAGGGGCAGCCAGAACGCCGGCGAATCCGGCTAACGCGACTCCGGCCCCATAGGTCAGCATGATCAATCTCGGAACTCGTATGCCGAATGTGCCGACCAGCTCCGGATTTTCCGTGCATGCCCGAAGATAGCTGCCGAGCTTTGTTTTCTCTATGATCCACCAGGTTCCGATGCAAACCACCAGGGACGCGACGACGACCCAGCTGCGATAGATCGGAAGGACGACGTTTCCGAGCCGCGTGCTGCCAGAAAGGATCTCAGGAATTTCGTAAGCCTGGCCGGAAACCCCAAAATTGTTTTGCATGACACCTTCTATGATCAGCGAAAGCGCCAGCGTCATCAACAGTCCAAACAGGTGCTCGAGCTTGTATAGGCCTTTCAAGAACAAACGCTCGAGCAGGATTCCAAATATCCCGACCACCAGAGGGGCGATAATCAACGCCCCCCAATATGACACTCCGGCATAGGTAAGCAGCGCCCATGCAACATAGGCACCCAGCATATACAGGGTTCCATGAGCAAAGTTGATGATATTCAGCAACCCGAATATGATCGCCAACCCCAGCGATAGAATGGCATAAAACGAGCCATTTATCAGGCCAAGCAAAAGCTGACCAATCACCGTCTGCAGCGGAAAACCCAGGATTGTCGGCAAATCACACCCCCAAGTACTTTTCTAGAACATTATTGTCGCCACCAACGTCTGCACGGTCGAAAGAAGCCACGACCCGCCCTTGCTCGACAACGTAGTGCCGATCCGCCAACCGGCTGGCGAAACGGAAATTCTGCTCGACGAGCAAAACGGTATAACCTCGTTCTTTGAGCGCCCGGAGAGTTACCGCTATTTGATTGATAATTACCGGAGCCAGCCCCTCGGTCGGTTCGTCCAGAAGCAGGAATTTGGCACCGGTCCGGAGAATCCGGGCAATTGCCAGCATCTGCTGCTCGCCGCCCGACAAATTTGTTCCCCGGCTTGCAAGCCGCTCCTTCAGGTTTGGAAATAGCTGATACAGCTCCTCGAGCTGCATGCCGCCATCGCGAAGAACGGGAGGCAAGAGCAGATTTTCCCGAACACTCAGGGATGAAAATATGCCGCGAGTTTCAGGACAAAAGGCGATTCCGCATCGCGCTATGGTCCAACTATCCAAACCCAGCAACTGTCGGCCCTGGAAGACAATGGACCCTTTGCATTTTTGCATGAGCCCAACGATACTTCGTAGTGTCGTTGTCTTGCCGGAACCATTTCGTCCCAACAGAGAAACGACTTCCCCGGCTTTAACATTGAAAGAGACGTTGTGGAGCACATGGCTATCGCCATACCATGCCTCCAAGCGGTCGACTTTCAGCATGAAATCGGCCTCGCCCTCTTTCGAATCCTGCAGGCTCTGGCTCATGTTCGGCTTCTGGCTCATGTTCGGCTCAATCCTCTGAACCAATGTAGGCTGTCACGACGCTCTCATCCCGAGATACTTCCGCATAGGATCCGGAAGCAATCACGGCCCCCCTGGCAAGCACTGTAATCACGTCGGATATGTCGGCCACTACCGAAAGATTGTGCTCGACCATCAGCACGGCTTTCTTATCGGCGATACGCCTGATGAGGTTGGCGATGTCTTGAATGTCCTCGGTTCCCATGCCTGCCAGCGGCTCGTCCAGTAGCAGTACATCCGGCTCCAGAGCGAGTGTCGTAGCGAGTTCCAGCGCACGTTTTCTCCCGTATGGCAGATCTCCCGCGCGAAGATGTTCCATACTTGCAAGGCCAACCTCTTCCAGGTACGCACGTGCTTCTCCTTCCATGCGTGCCAGGCGCTGTCGGGAGTTCCAGAAATTAAACGTTTCTCCATGCTTTTTCTGGAGAGCGATGCACAGATTCTCCAGGACCGACATGGTCTCGAAAATGGCTGAGATCTGAAAAGAGCGAACCATTCCCAGTTCTGCGATACTCGCTGGCGAGCTAGCCGTAACGTCTTGGCCGCGAAGCGTGATCTTGCCGCTCGTGGGTTTGATGAATTTCGTAATAAGATTGAAGCAGGTCGTCTTTCCAGCCCCGTTCGGCCCGATCAACGCATGAACACCCCGAGATTTGACGCGAATGGTGACATCATTGACGGCCCTGAATCCTTGAAAATCCTTCACCAGATTTTCTGCGACCAAGATCAAATCGTTATTCATTGCAGCTCTTTCTCGGATTTAATTTCCTGGCGCCAATTTTCAGGCGTGCGGGCCGGACGAACTCCGGCAGCCAGAAGGCCATCCCCCTGGCAGCCGGTTCGTTGAATATCAACCCATACCGGCGGAAAATGGCAGCGTCGCGGTCTTTTCGAGGCGCGAGAGACTTTCTCTCTGTGACGCTAGGCCCCGACCCCTTGCACGCCACCGCAAACACTGATTTCCTGGCCTGAAATGTGTCTTCCGGCCGTGCTTGCCAGATAAACCACCATTGCCGCTATCTCGTCCGCCGTTACCATGGTTCTCATGGAAACCGGTTTCAACAGCAATTGCTTCATTTCTTCGCTGGAAACGCCCATCTTGCCGGCCCGTTCATCGATAACTCTATCGATACGCGGACCTTCAACAAAGCCTGGCAATACGGCATTTACGGAGATTCCATACTCTCCGAGTTCGGCCGCCATGGATTTGGTCATGCCCACCACGCCAAATTTGGTCGTGCTATAAGGCAATCGATAGGCGACGCCAATCCGCCCGGCAATTGATGAAATATTGATTATCGATCCGGAGCCCTGCTTTTTCATCAGCGGTACGACGCCCTGAGCGAGCCAGATCGCACCGCTGAGATTTATTTTCAGTACCTTCTCCCAGTCCTCCTGCGAAATATCCTCCAACGCGCAGGTCGGACCCGAAACCCCGGCGTTATTCACGAGGGTATCCACACCTCCGAGGAACGAAGCCGCATCTTCGACGAACCGCAGCATCGATTTCCGGTCAGCGACATCGGCAGTGATAGCCTTGAGATTCGGGTGCAGGGAAGACGCTTCCTCGATGGCGGAAGAGGAAATATCGCAAACTGCAACCTTGGCTCCTCGGCTCAGAAAAGCGGTCGCAATTGCGAGTCCGATTCCGGAAGCTCCTGCGCTGACAATTACTTTTTTACTTTGCCAATCTGTTTCCAGTACCGTCATGATATCGCTCTACATCCAAGGATTTGATTCGACATCCCACCGGATGACATTTCGAAGAACTCCCAGGCGTTCGACCTCGAGTTCTACGATATCGCCTTCGGCAAGCCACGGGTATTTATCATTGCCGTGGGTGCCGGCCTGCTCGACTATGCACCCCGTGCCGACGGTCCCGGATGCAATGATGTCGCCAGGCACCAGAAGAGAGCCTTGGGACGCATAGCTGATCATTTGAGCGAAACTCCAATGAATGGAGTTCCAATTGCCCTCGCCATATATTCTGCCGTTGACCCTTGCGGCCATCTTCAGATCGAATCCTTTATCCGTAACCCTATCCGATAGCTCATCCGGGGTTACCAGGTACGGGCCGATGCTCGTCGCAGAATCTTTTCCTTTCCCCGGGCCCAGGGGCATCCGCATCATCTCTTCTTTCTGGATATCTCTGGCGCTCCAGTCATTGAAGATGGTATACCCGGCGACGTAATCCAGCGCGTCTTCTACGGAGATGTTCTTCCCTCTCTTCTTGATGATTGCACCGATTTCCAGCTCATAGTCCATCATCCTGGTATTGCCATGCGCCCAGGCAACAGCGCCGGATCCAACCAGGTTGTTGGGTGAGGTAAAATAGAAAACGGGCGCCCTCTCCCAGGTGGGGCTTTTCGAGAGGCCCATATTCTCCATTGAAACTCGAACGTGTTCTTCGAACGCCGAAAAGTCGCGTATCGACGGCGGGTTCGAAATAGGAGGCAATAGATGAATATCCGACAGGCGATGCCTTTCAGAGCTATGGGCCAAAATCGATTTCCCATGCTCCACCAGTGATCGGCGCTGATCCAGGATAAGAGAGAGAAGCGTCGCACCGGCCTCTGCTGCGACCACCTCCTCCCCCTGCACGACTCCTACCCTTTCGTGTACGTCTGCGGGATCAATTGTGAATGACGCGAATTTCATGACATCACCTATCTCTTATTTCACATATTCACAACCAGATGCCTTTGCGCTCTGGAATGCCTGGGCTGCGGGGGTTACGGCTACGCGTTTATAGAGATCCCAGGGACTCTTCGATTCACTGGGACTCTTGATCTGGAACAGATAAAGGTCGTGAATCTTTCTGCCGTTCTCGAGGACCTGCCCTTCACCGAACACATCGTCGTTGGTAGGCAATTCCTTCATCTTGGCAATGACCTGTTTCGAATCCTTGGTTCCGGCTGCTGCCACCGCTTTTAGATAGTGCATGGTGGCAGAGTAGACACCTGCCTGGAACATGGTCGGTTTCTTTCCATCAAAGCGTTTTGCGAACCTTTCCGAGAATGCCCGGGTACGGTCGTTCAAATCCCAATAAAAGGGCGAAGACAGATAGAGTCCCTGGGCCGTTTTGGCACCCAGCGCCTTCACGTCGGTGATGGCCATGATAAAAGCAGCCAAGGATTGCTTGCTGCCAGGAATCCCGAACTCCCAGGATTGCTTGATGGATTGAGCCGTCTGATCCGTGCCATTGGTGAGGCCGATCACATCTGCGTTCGATGCCTGCGCCTGGAGCAAGAAGGACGACATATCCGTCGCGAGAAACGGCGTTTTCAACTTTCCTACGACCTTCCCGCCCTCCTTCACGATGGCATCGGTCGCATCTTTCTCCAATTGCTCGCCGAAAGTATAGTCGACGGTAATGAAGAACCAGCTTTTCCCGCCGCGCTTGGTCATCGAGCTCCCCATATTGTGAGCCAATGACCAGGTATCATAGGTCCAATTAAATGTATTCGGGGAACACTTGGACCCAGTCAGTTCGGACGATCCGCCCGTGGAAGTAATTAGAATCTTTCCCTTTTCCCTGGTGAGGTTGCTGATTGCCAGGGCGATTGACGAAATCGGAACATCCAAAATAACATCGACGCCGTCCACGTCATACCACTTACGCGCGACGTTCAATCCGATATCCGCCTTGTTTTGATGATCGGCGGAAATGACCGTGACATTCAGATCGTGGGATTTTGCATCGAACTCATCGATGGCCATCTGCGCCGCTACGACGGAACCCTTTCCACCACTGTCGACCAATACGCCGGATTGGTCATTCAGCACGCCTAGCTTGATGGGAATGGCTGCATTGGCCGAGCCGAATGCCGATACGGCAACTGCGGTTGCCATCAGGATCTTTCTCATGTCTCCCTCTCTTCACTCGAAATACAAATTTGGCAAATTTTGTCTAATCCAATCCGCCATATGCCAGAAACCCTCCGTCGACCGGGAGCGTCACTCCGGTGATGTAGGAAGACATGTCGGACAACAGAAAAGCGGCGGCGTTCGATATTTCATCGGGGTTCCCGAACCGAGCCAGAGGAATACGATCCGTATAGTCGGTCGCGATCACTTTCCCGGTCTGAACGAGATGTTCCATCATTGGGGTTGCAATGGGGCCCGGCGCGATTGCATTGACCCGAATGTTGAAACCGGCCCATTCGCAAGCGAGATTCCTCGTCAATTGCATGACTCCGGCTTTTGCGGGGCCATACGCATTTCTGCGCGGCACTCCGACGATGCCGCTGATCGAGGCGATATTGACGATCGAACCTTTTTTTTGCCTCAGATAGTGCAGACCGACCGCGCGATTCACCAGCAAGGTGCCTCGTAGATTTATATCGACGATTCGCTGCCAGACGTCAATATTCATGTCGATCGTCGACGTGATTACATCACTGACGCCAGCAGCATGCATCAGGCCATCGATATTTCCCATTTTTTCCACTGCGCTGTCTACTGCTTGTGCGCACGCGGCCTCGCTGGTGATGTCGCAGCTGTAATATCCCGCCGCATCGAGTCGTTTGGCTTCGGTCGCCAAGGCGTCGGCATTGATATCTACGAGATAAATATTCGCACCCATTCTTTTGAATGCTTCACTCGTAGAAAGGCCTATACCACTTGCAGCTCCAGTGATCAGGATATTTTTCTGAAACATGATTGAAATCGAATGTTCTGAAGAGTTGGACGGACGACCAACCTATGGTGATTCGACGCACTCTAGTGAAGTTGGCAACTTGATGCAAGAGATGCGGTGTTAGGGTTTCTACTGCCGGCAAGACCTGGCGGTACGACGCCGGTTCTTCGGGGCCGGGAGGGAGACCCGAGCGCGGATGACAAGGGCAGGACGTGCGGCATTCACCGGCTTTCGGCGGTGACATGGACGACGGATTCCGCGAACTCGTCCACGACATCGCGCTCCACCGGGGAATAGGCCCCGGCCGATGGCCGAGTGAGCGAGCCCTGGTGCAATCGAGCCCTGGTGCACTCTTCTGGCCGTCCGCCGGCTAACGCCCTAGCCGCAATCGACACGCTGGACTGCTGCCAGGAGCAGCGCGGTAACGCCCCCTGCAAGGAAGGCCGCCATCAGCGTTCCAGTCGCCGATTCCCTCCGGCCGCCGATAGGCTTCGCCCCTCACTATCAAGTGTATACACTCTAAATTCCTAGCCACGGCCGCCCGAATGCCGGACAATGCCCGGACGCACCGAATTGGTTCCTCCGATGCCGAAGCAAGCTGTTTTCCGGAGAAATTCTGGAAAAAATTGCGGATCGCCAACCATTAGAGTGCACGCCCCTCCGGGGTGACACCTGAAGAGACTGGAACGGTTATTGCTATGCAATTGAAGCGTACACATTCAAACGCGTGTCCTCCGCCACGGCAGCAGGAACTGCTTCAATCGCTTTCAGGAGAAATCATGGGTTCACGACGCTTCTCTCCCTGGTGCCTGCGCACGATCCGCTGGGCAACGGTCGCGGGCACCGCCGCCTTCACGATGACGGCCGCGGCGCAAGGGACCATCAAGATCGGCGAGATCAACAGCTACAAGGCGCAACCGGTCTTCCTCGACGCCTACAAGCAGGGCATGGCCCTCGCCTTGGAGGAGGCCAATGCCGCGGGCGGCGTCGATGGCCGGCGCTTCGAGCTGATCACCCGCGACGACAACGCCAATCCGGGCGAGGCCGTGCGCCAGGCCGAAGAGCTGCTGTCGCGCGAGAAGGTGGACATCCTGGCCGGCACCTTCCTTTCTCACGTCGGGTTGGCGATGGCCGACTACGCGAAACAGAAGAAGGTGTTCTTCCTTGCCAGCGAGGCCCTGACGGACAAGATCACCTGGGGTGACGGCAACCCGTACACGTATCGCCTGCGTACGTCGACCTACATGCTGGCCGCTTCACTGGTGCCCGAGGCCGTCAAGCTCAACAAGAAGCGTTGGGCGATCGTCTATCCGAATTACGAGTATGGCCAGTCGGCGGCGGAAACCTTCAAGCGCTTGCTGAAGAAGGCCCAACCCAATGTGGAGTTCGTCACCGAGCAGGCACCGCCTCTGGGCAAGGTGGATGCGGGCAGCGTGGTCCAGGCGATCGCCGATGCCAAACCCGATGCCGTGTTCAACGCGCTGTTCGGGGCGGATCTGGCCAAGCTGGTGCGCGAAAGCGCCACGCGCGGCACCTTCAAGGGCGTTTCGGTGGTCAGCATCCTGAGCGGCGAGCCCGAGTACCTCGAACCGCTGCGCGACGAGGCCCCGGTGGGCTGGATCGTCACCGGCTACCCGTGGTATGCGATCGATACGCCCGAGCATAAGGCCTTTGTCAAAGCCTATCAGGCCAAGTTCGGCGCGGGCAATCTGCGTCTGGGCTCGGTGGTCGGCTACTCGACGATCAAGTCGATCGTCGAAGGCGTCAAGCGCGCCAACGGCAAGACCGATACCGAGTCGATGACCAAGGCTTTCTCCGGTCTGAAGGTATCGACCCCGGACGGCCAGATCACGTTCCGCGCGCTGGATCATCAATCCACGATGGGCACCTACGTGGGTCGGGTAGCCCTGAAGGACGGCAAGGGCGTGATGGAGGATTTCCAGTACGTCCCCGGCGAAAAACTGCTGCCGCCGGACGACGAAGTGGCCAAGCTGCGCGCCGCCCCGTGAACCACGGACAACCGCTGCCGTGCGCCGGCTCACCCGGTGCGCGGTAGCGGGGATCGCTCCTACCAAGCGTTCGAGTTCTTCGAAGCGCATCCAGTCATCGAGATTCCCATGGACCCATCTGGTTTTCTGGCGCAGTTGCTCAATGGCCTGGCCGAAGCGTCCTCGCTTTTCCTGGTGGCCGCCGGGCTGTCGCTGATATTCGGTGTCACGCGCATCGTCAACTTCGCCCACGGCTCGTTCTTCATGCTGGGCATCTACATCGCCTATTCGCTGGTCGAACGACTGGGCGTCGGCGCGACCGGCGCCATCGGCTTCTGGTCCAGCCTGGCGCTGGCCTCGTTGCTGGTGGGCGCGATCGGCGCGCTGGTCGAGATGATCCTGCTGCGGCGAATCTACAAGGCGCCCGAGCTGTTCCAGTTGCTGGCGACGTTCGCGCTGGTGCTGGTCATCAACGATGCGGTACTTTGGCTGTGGGGGCCGGAGGAACTGCTGGGCCGTCACGCCCCCGGGTTGACCGGCTCGGTCGATCTGTTCGGGCGCGCTTATCCGACCTACAACCTGTTCCTGATCGTCGTGGGGCCGGTGGTGCTGGGCCTGCTGTGGCTGCTGTTGACGCGCACCCGGTGGGGCGTTCTGGTGCGCGCCGCGACGCAGGACCGTGAAATGCTGGGCGCCCTGGGCGTGAACCAGGCCTGGTTGTTCACCGGCGTGTTCGCGCTGGGGGCCATGCTGGCCGGGCTGGGTGGCGCGATCCAGTTGCCGCGCGAACCGGCCAGCCTGACGCTGGACCTCAAGGCCATCGGCGAAGCCTTCGTCGTGGTCGTCGTGGGCGGCATGGGTTCGATCCCCGGTGCTTATGTCGCCGCGCTGCTGATCGCCGAAATCAAGGCGATCTGCATCGGCCTGGGCACCGTGCAGATCCTGGGCATCGACGTGTCGTTCTCCAAACTCACGCTGGTGGTCGAGTTCCTGGTGATGGCGCTGGTGCTGGTGTTCCGCCCCTGGGGCCTGATGGGACGCCCGCAGGGCGTCAGCCGCAACTCGGCGCCGGTGGAAGCGCCGCTGCGCCCGGGCTCGCCGCAGTTCAAGCTGCTGGCCACCGGCATCGTGGCGATACTGGCGAGCCTGCCGATGCTGTCGGGCTGGTTCCCTTATGCGACCGTGCTGGCGCAGGACGTGCTCGTGGCCGTGCTGTTCGCCGTCAGCCTGCACTTCATCATGGGTCCCGGCGGCATGCATTCGTTCGGACACGCCGCTTATTACGGGCTGGGCGCCTACGGCGCCGGGATCCTGCTGAAGGTGGCCTCGATGCCCATGCCGCTGGCGATGGCCCTGGCGCCGCTGGTGGCGGGTTTGGGAGCGCTGCTGTTCGGCTGGTTCTGCGTTCGGCTGTCCGGCGTGTATCTGGCCATGTTGACGCTGGCGTTCTCGCAGATCGTCTGGTCGATCGTGTTCCAGTGGGACGACTTCACCGGCGGCTCCAACGGCTTGATCGGCATCTGGCCCAGCGGCTGGCTGTCCGGCAGCGCCTACTTCTACCTGACGCTGGCGCTGGTGGTCCTTTCGATCGTGGCGCTGCGTCGCATCCTGTTCGCGCCGTTCGGCTTCGCGCTGCGGGCCGGTCGCGATTCGGCATTGCGCGCCGATGCGATCGGCATCGACGTCAAGCGGGTGCAATGGGTGGCGTTCGTGATCGCCGGCGTGTTCGGCGGTCTGGCCGGCGCGCTGTACGTGTTCTCGAAAGGCAGCATCTCCCCGGATTCGATGGCGGTCGGCAAGTCGGTCGATGGCCTGGTGATGGTGCTGCTCGGCGGCATCCAGACACTGACCGGTCCGGTCGTCGGCGCCGCCACTTTCAACGTTCTGCAGGACTACATCATGCGGGCGACCGAGTACTGGCGGGCGTTGTTCGGCGGCGTGATCCTGTTGCTGGTGATCGCCTTCCCGCAAGGCATCGCCGGGTTCGCGCGGCAGGCGGCCGACTGGTGGGCGCACCGCAGCAGCGAGCCGGCCGCCGTGACCCGGCAGGAGAGCCAGGCATGACGACGACCCCTCTTCTGCAGGTGCGCGGGCTGAGCAAGTCCTTCGGCGGCGTGCGCGCCGTGGACGGCATCGATTTCGACCTGCACCAGGGCGAACTGCTGGCCTTGATCGGCCCGAACGGCGCCGGCAAGTCGACCACGTTCAACATGGTGGGCGGCCAGTTGATGGCCAGCGCCGGCTCGGTCGAGCTGGCCGGCCGGGAGTTGGTCGGCATGAAGCCCCGGGACATCTGGCGGCTGGGCGTGGGGCGAACCTTCCAGATCGCCGCGACGTTCAGTTCGCTGACCGTGGTCGAGAACGTGCAGATGGCCTTGCTGTCGCACCAGTCGCGCACCTACACGTTCTGGCGCAGCGCGGCGCCGCAGTTTCGCGCGCAGGCGCTCGATCTGCTCGATCAGGTCGGCATGCGCGCGCAGGCCGACCGACCGTGCAGCGAACTGGCGTACGGCGACGTCAAGCGGGTCGAGCTGGCCATGGGACTGGCCAACGATCCGAAGCTGCTGCTGATGGACGAGCCCACCGCCGGTATGGCTCCCAGGGAGCGCAATGCGCTGATGGCGCTGACCAAGCAACTGGTGGTCGACCGCAAGATGGCCGTGCTGTTCACCGAGCACAGCATGGACGTCGTCTTCGCTTATGCGGACCGGATGATCGTGCTGGCACGCGGACGGCTGATCGCCGAAGGGTCGGCGGAGGACATCCGCAATCACCCGAAGGTCCAGGAGGTGTACTTCGGCAGCGGCAAGACGTTCGAGAAAGCGCCGCAAGCGTCAAAGGAGATCACGCCATGAGTATCGCCACGCCGCCGGCGGCACGCGAAGCCGTCGCCACCGATCCGATCGGCGCCGCCGCGCCGGGCGAGCAGACGCTGCTGGAAGTCTCGGGCCTGAACGCCTGGTACGGCGCCGCGCACATCCTTTTCGACGTCGCCCTGCAGGTCCGGCGCGGCGAGGTCGTCGCGCTGATGGGACGCAACGGCGCCGGCAAGTCCACCACGCTGAAGGCCATCATGGGATTGATGGCCAGGCGCAAGGGGCGCATCGGGTTCCTGGGGCAGGACATCACCGACAAGGCACCGTTCGAGGTCGCCCGCATGGGCCTGGGGTTCGTGCCGGAAGACCGGCGCGTGTTCACCGATCTGACGGTGACCGAGAACCTCGAGGTCGGGCGCCAGCCCGCCCGCACCTGGCCCGACGGCAGCGAAGCTATGGCCTGGACGCCCGCGGCGCTCTACCAGCTTTTCCCGAATCTGGGCGCCATGCAGCAGCGGCCCGGCGGCCAGATGAGCGGCGGCGAACAGCAGATGCTGACCGTCGCCCGCACGCTGATGGGCAATCCGTTCCTGGTGCTGCTGGACGAGCCGTCCGAAGGCGTGGCGCCCGTCATCGTCGAGCAGATGGCCCACATGATCCTGGCGCTCAAGGCCAGCGGCACCAGCATCCTGCTGTCCGAGCAGAACCTGCATTTCGCGGAGCTGGTGTCCGATCGCGCCTACGTGCTGGAAAAAGGCCAGCTCAAGTACGAGGGCACGATGGCCGAACTTGCTGCCGACGAAGAAGTGCGAAGAGCTCATCTGACGGTTTGACGTCGAAACACCGCTGATGCCTGGTCTCCCGCCGCGCGGCTCCGAGGGCCGCGGCCGGCATCCGGGCCCCATCACACGAACCCCGACAAGGACATCCGAATGACAGACACGAACACCATCGATATCGCCGTGATCGGCGCGGGGCTCGGCGGAGCCGCCGCCGCCGCCCTGCTGACCAAGGCAGGCTTCTCGGTGCACTGCTTCGAACAGGCCGCGGAGTTCAGCCGCCTGGGCGCAGGCATCCACATCGGCCCGAACGTGATGAAAGTCTTCCGGGAGATCGGCCTGGAAGACCGGCTGGCACGGATCGGCGCCCATCCCGATCATTGGTTCTCCCGGGATGGGCGCACCGGCGAGTACCTGTCGAGAATCGAATTGGGAGAGTTCGCCGTCAAGGAGTACGGCGCGCCCTACATCACCATCCACCGCGGCGACATGCACGCCGAACAGATCGCGGCCTTGCCGCCGCAGTCGATCCATTACGACTACCGGCTGACGGACCTGCGCGAGCGTGAAGACGACGTCCTGCTGAGTTTCGCCAACGGCGAGCAGGTGACCGCGCGCCTGGTCATCGGGGCCGACGGCATCAATTCCATCATCCGAGAGAAGCTGCTGGGACCGGAAAAGCCGCGTTTCTCCGGCTGGATCGGCCACCGGGCGCTGATCGACATGAACAGGCTGCGCTCGACGAACCTCGAATACGAGCGCTGCGTGAAATGGTGGTGGGAGGCCTCGCGCCACGTGATGGCCTACGCCACGAAGTCGGACGGCAGCGAGTATTACTACGTCACCGGTGTCCCCGTCGAAAGCTGGGATCACGACAGCGGCTTCGTCGACAGCTCGCGCGAGGAGATGGAAGCGATCTTCGGCGACAACGCGCATCCGATGGTGCGCGGCCTGATCGATGCCACCACCGAGGTGACCAAGTGGCCGTTCTGGAACCGCGATCCGATGAGCCTGTGGAGCCGCGGCCGGCTGTGCCTGCTGGGCGACGCCTGCCATCCGATGCGCCCGCACATGGCGCAAGGCGCGTGCATGGCCATCGAGGATGCGGCGATTCTCACCCGCGCATTGCAGCAGACCGGCGCCGAAGACTACAGGACGGCATTCGGCATCTACGAAGAAACGCGGCGCGAGCGGGCGACCAAGGTGCAGACCATCTCCAACGCCAACACGTGGTTGAAGCAACAGGAGGATCCGGCCTGGGTCTATGCGTACGATCCGATCCACGCGCCGCTCCAGGGGTAAGTAAGCCGGGCAGACCCGAAGTATCCGTCCCCACTCTGTAGAAATGAGCATCCAATGAAGAAATTCCGTATCGGACAGATCGTCCCCAGTTCCAACATCACGATGGAAACCGAGATCCCCGCGCTGCTCAAGTCGCGCGAGATGATCTCGCCTGAGCGCTTCACCTTCCATTCGTCGCGCATGCGCATGAAACACGTGACCAAGGAAGAACTGTCGGCGATGGACGCCGACAGCGACCGCTGCGCGCTCGAGCTTTCGGACGCGCAGGTGGACGTGATGGGCTATGCGTGCCTGGTGGCGATCATGTCGATGGGGCACGGCTACCATCGCACGTCCCAGGAGCGCCTGACCCAGGTCGTGCGAAGCAACGACAGCCGGGGCGCCGTGGTCAATTCGGCCGGGGCGCTGATCGAGGCCCTGCAGGCGATGAACGCGCGCAAGGTGGCGGTGATCGCGCCGTACATGAAGCCGCTGGCGCAGGTCGTTTTCGACTACATCGCGCATGAAGGTTTCGAGGTGATCGACAGCCGCGCGCTGGAAATCCAGAACAACCTCGCGGTCGCCGCGCACGACCCGATGAAGCTTCCGGGCATCGCGCAGTCGCTCGATTACCGGGATGCGGACGTCATCGTGCTTTCGGCCTGCGTGCAAATGCCCTCTCTGGCGGCCGTGCCCGCCGTCGAGGCCGCCACGGGCAAGCCGGTGGTCACGGCGGCCATCGCAACGACCTGGTCGATGCTGCGCGCGCTCGGCCTGTCGACCAGCGTTCCGGGGGGCGGCGCCCTGCTCTCGGGCATCCATTGATCGGGAGATGACGATGCAGGGTTACCATGTGCATGCCAACGGCATCCGCCAACACCTGATCCACTACCCCGGTCGAGCACCGCAACTGCCGCAGTTGCTGCTGGTGCCGGGCATCACGTCGCCGGCCATCACCTGGGGCTTCGTCGCCGAACGGCTGGCCGCGCATTTCGATGTCCACGTGCTGGACGTGCGCGGACGCGGCCTGAGCGAGGCGGGGGATCTCGACTACACGCTGGACGCGATGGCCGGCGACGTGATCGCGCTGGCCGAGCGGATGCGGCGTCCGGTCGTGCTCGGCCACTCGATGGGAGCGCGCACCGCCATCCGGGCGGCGCGCCGCGATCCGGCGCCTCTGTCCGGTCTGATCCTCGTCGATCCGCCGATGTCCGGGCCGGGCCGTCGACCCTATCCGGCCAATTGGGCCTGGTACGGCGACTCCATCCGCCTGGCGCAAAAGGGTTGCGGTGTCGACGAGATGCGGCGGTTCTGCCCGACCTGGACGGACGAGCAAGTGCGCCTGAGAGCCGAATGGCTGCACACCTGTCAATGGGGCGCGATCCGTATCGCGTTCGACGGCTTCCATACCGATGACATCCATGCCGACCTGCCGCACATCCGCTTGCCGGCAAGGCTGGTCGTGGCCGGCGGCGCGACGGTGGTGTTGCCCGAGGACGTCGCCGAGGTGCGGGAACTGGTCCCGCAGATCGAGGTGCGCCGCGTGGAAAAGGCCGGCCACATGATTCCCTGGGACGATCTGGAAGGCTTCCTGGCCGCCGTCCAGGATTTTTCGGCCTGATCGGCCATTCGTGTCGCGGGCCGGACGTTCACGACGCCTGCCGGATCTACAGGAGGATTCCGAACCATGGATCACGCAAGCTTTGCCGAAATCTGTCTGCATCAACTGAGGATGTCGGGAGTCCGCTCCGGCGAACGCCTGATCGTTCTCACGCAAGGCAGTGATCGGCTCGACTACGCCGACGCTTTCATGGCCGCCGGCCGGCGCCTGGGCGCCAGCATGTACCACATGCGCCTGCCGGCGCCGATGCCTACCGACGGCTGGGTGGTGGGAGTCAACGGCCTGGCATCGATGCCCGATGCGGTCGAGGCCCTCAAGCATTGCGACATGCTGATCGATTGCATTTTCCTGCTGTTCTCGCCCGAACAGTTCGCGATCCAGGCGGCCGGCACACGCATCCTCACGGCCGTCGAGCCACCGCAGTTATTGGCG
This sequence comes from Burkholderiaceae bacterium, assembly GCA_047601745.1. Lineage (GTDB taxonomy): Bacteria > Pseudomonadota > Gammaproteobacteria > Burkholderiales > Burkholderiaceae_E > JAKPAM01. Next base: position 5,129,631 of record JASGIS010000001.1, read on the forward strand.
CGCCTGCTGCCTTATCCGGAGTTGCGCGAGAAGGTGCAGATCGCCGCCGAACTGCTCGACGGCGCCCGAACCATGCGGATCACCTCGCCGCATGGCACCGACGTGACGTACGGGCTCACCACGTATCCGACGATCGCCGAGTACGCATGCACCGATACCCCCGGCCGCTGGGACCATTGGCCGTCCGGATTCGTGTTCACCGGAGGAAACGACGATGGCGTCGACGGCCGGATCGTCGTCGCGCCCGGCGACATCCTGCTGCCGCAGAACCTGATGGTCCGCGAACCCATCACCTACACGATCGAAAAAGGCTGGATCGTCGACATCCGCGGCGGGCTCGAAGCGCAGATCGTGAAGGATTACATGGAAAGCTTCCGCGACAAGCGCGGCTACGGGATGAGCCACGTCGGATGGGGCATGAACCCGCAGGCCAAGTGGCACAACTTCGTGCCCGGCGAGTTTCCCGGCGGCATGGGCATGGAGCCGCGCAGCTTCTACGGCAACGTCATGTTCTCCACCGGACCGAACAACGAGCTGGGCGGCGCCAACGACACGCCCTGCCACCTGGACATCCCGATGCGCGGCTGCTCGCTGTTTCTCGATGACGCGCCGGTCGTGATCGACGGCGACATCGTCGTCGAGGACATCCGGATGGCGCGGACCTGATGCCGGGTATTCGCCGCGCATTCGTGCGGCTCTCGCGGCGGGCGTCCGCTCCCGACCGCTTCGGTTACTGATCTCTCGAATCGGAGTTTCCATGTCCCAGGAACAAATCTATTCGGCCGCGGGATTCGGCCGATCGGTGCCGAGAGGCTGCCGGCCGGCGATCATCGTCGTCGACTTCTCATACGGCTTCACCGACCCGCAGTACCCGACCGCATCCGATGCCGGCGCGCAGATGGCCGCCACCAAAAGCTTATGCGACGAGCTTCGCAGCCGAGGCTTTCCGGTCTTTTTTTCGACCATCGCCTACCATCCCGGCGAGATCGAGCGGCTCGCTTGGCTCAAGAAAGCGAGCGGCATGGCCGCATTGCTGGAGGGCAGCCGGCTGGTCCGGATCGATGCGGCCACCGGCATCCAGCCCGATGACGTGATCGTGACCAAGAAGGGCGCATCGTCATTCTTCGGCTCCACGCTGGCGTCGCTGCTGACCGCCGCTCGGACCGACACCTTGATCGTCGCAGGGGCGACGACCTCGGGCTGCGTGCGCGCGACGGTCGTCGATGCCGTCCAGTCCGGATTCAATGTCCTCGTGCCTCGGGACTGCTGCGCCGACCGCGCCCAAGCCCCGCACGAAGCCAACCTCTATGACATGCAGCAGAAGTATGCGGACGTCACGGATTCGGCCGAGCTTCTGGAATGGCTGCGAACGCTGTGATCGCGTGACTCATCGATTCGCGCCGCGATGATCGATGCCGTCGAGGCGCTTTCCGGGCGATCCGTCGGGCGATCCGTCGAATCTCGCGCCGCGCTACGCTCTCGAGCGCTTGTCGAAAAGCGAACCGCCCGAGACCTCCATTCCATCGCCATTGCCCTGGCACATCTTCTGCAGAAGATAGAGCAACGCCACCCTCTCGGCCGGGTTGAGGTCGCCGAAGGTTCTCTCCGATATCAGGTGCCCGAAGGGCACCATTTCCTCCACCATGCTGGAACCGTCGGCCGCCAGTTGAACGACCACTTTGCGCCTGTCCTCCAGATCGTGCTCGACGGTAACCAGTTTGCGAGCGCGCAGGCGCTCGATCACGCCCCGGATCGTGGCCTGGTCGATCACCGTGATCTTGACGATTTCCGCGATCGAACTGGCGCCGTGGTCCCTGAGCGCGCACAGCACGATGAACTGGGCCACCGTCAACTGGGAGTCCGGAATGTGCTGCTGAAACACCATCGTATGGCGTTGATAAGCCCGCCGCAGCCAATGCCCGACCTGGGCGGTGAAATCATAGGGCTCAGCCTTCTTTCTTGTCATAGCGAGTCACGATCAGAGTGAAATGCGGTCGTCCGCGCCAACCCGGAGCAGCAACGCGATCGATCAGCCGGCGGCACGGCCCGGCGCCGTCCGATCGAGCGCTTTCAGCACGACGTCGCGGGTGAACGGAGGCTCTCGAAAGCGCAGGCCGGTCGCGTCGAACAGCGCATTCGCGATGGCCGCCGCAGAAGGCACCGAAGCGGACTCTCCGGAACCCATCGGCGGCTCGTCCTGGCGATCCATCAGCAGCACATCGATCTCGGGCAGATCGCAGAACCCCAGGATCGGGTAAGTACCCCATTCGCGGCTGGCGACACCGGTTTCGTCGAAGGCTACCCGCTCCAGCAGGACACGGCTGATGGACTGGATGATATTGCCATGGATCTGGTGCCGGACGCCGTCGGGATTGATGATCAAGCCGGTGTCCTGGCCGTAGGTCACTCGTTCGATCCGGACCTTGCCGGTCCCGGGGTCGACGTTCAGATCGACGACCCACGCGCCCCATGCCGCGCCGAAGCCGGGAAACTTGCTGTGGACGTAGCGTGCATAGGAAATCCCCCGGCCGCGCAGCAATCCGTCGCGATCGGGCCTTCCGCGGCTGCCGGTCGCCGCCGTCACCCAGCCGGCCCGTCGTGCCGTCGCCTGCAACAGTTCGACGGCCCTCGGATCATCCAGATGCCGCAACCGGAACGCCAGTCGATCCTCGCCCGCGGCGACGCTCAGTTCGTCGACCATGCTGTCGTGCGCGAACGAGTTGGGCATCGCCGACACCCCGCGCAGCCAGGAAGAACGCATGATCGGCGGCGTATCGTGGCATAAGGTGTTCAGGTGCGGGTATCGATAAGGCGGTACCGCGGTACGGTCGCCCATCTCCAGTGTCCTCGGCTCGGCGGATATCTTCCCGGTCAACAACAGCGCCAGCAGCGGCGCATCATTGGACGGATAGCGGATCGCGATGTCGTAGGCCAGCAATCGGCCCTGGTGGTCGATCGCGCCCACCGTCTCCATCAGTTGCGCCGTGCCCTTCGGCTCCCACAGATGTTCCTGGGCACGCGTCAGTTGCACTCGCACCGGCGCCCCCACGGCGCGGGCGAGAATGGCCGCATCGGCGCAGACGTCGTCGGCGCAGTTGCGGCCGTAGCAACCGGAGGCCTCCATGCGCACGATCTCGATATGCTGCTCGCCCACTTCCAGCAGCCGATCCAGGTCGGTGCGCAGCATGTGGGGATTCTGCGTACCCGACCAGACCGTCAATCGCCGATCCTGCCAGGCAGCCACGGCACACGAGGGTCCGATCGACGCATGCATCTGATAGGGCCAGACGTAGGTGTTGCGCAGCACGTGCGCGGCGCGATCCAGCGCGGCCTCCACGTCGCCGGTCTGGAGCAGGGGCCTGGCGGCGGAAGGCGCCGAGCGCAGGGCCGCGGCCAGATCCGACAGGTCGGGCGCGGGCGGCGGCGGCGCCCAGCGCACTCGCAATGCCCGCATCGCCGCTTCCGCCTGTTCCTCGCGGTCGGCCACCACACCCACGAAATCTCCGTCGACCACGACTCGAACGCGACCCGGCAGCGATGCCACGGAGTCGATATCGACGCCGAGCAGGCTGCGTCCGATGAACGCACCGCTGTCGCGCCCATGGTAAGGCGGACGCACGACGCGCCCATGGCGCATCCCCGGAACCCGCACGTCGTGCACGAAGGTCAGTTGCCCGGTGACCTTGGCCGGGATGTCCACCCGCGCCGCGGCATGGCCGACTATCCGATATTCGCTGCTCGGCTTCAAAGGCACTTCGTCCGCAAGATACAGCACCTCCTTGCGCCCGCGCAGCAGTTCGCCATACGAGATGCGACGCCCATGCCGCGCGTCGATGACCGCATCCTCGTTGGCCAGCAGGCCGTCGCGACCGCCTCCCCAATGCCGTGCGGCCAGCCCGATCAGGTGCTCACGCGCCTGCGCCGCCGCCCGCCGCAACGGCACGGCCGAGATCTGGATGCTGGCACTGGCGATGGTCGGCCCCTGATTGGGCGTGCTCTCGGTGTGGCCGAGCACCATCATCAGGCGGCCCACGTCGGTTTCCAGCTCTTCGGCCACGATCTGTGCCAAAGCCGTGCGGATGCCCGTTCCCAGGTCCACGTGGCCGTTGAACGCCCAGACGCGTCCGTCATCGAGCACCGCGACGAAGATGTCGGGAACGTCCGGAACATAGTCCGACGCGGAGCCCGGCTGACCGGGTACGGGCTTCGCGACCCCGGTGGGCTCGCGAACGATCAGCAGAGCGCCGCTCCTGGCCAGAAGTTCGTCTCGCAGCGCGCGCGGCGCCGGAACGGGATTGCCTCGCCCGGCCTCGCCCTGCACGGCGAGGCTTGCGCTTTGGCCCGAGAGACTTGGGCTTTGGCCTGTGGGACTTGCGCTTTGGCCCGTGGTCATAAGGTTTCCTTCGTGGCGCCGGCCGTCGGGGTACGGCGATCATGGCCGGATGACGATTTCGGCAGCCCGAGTGCCGCGCCTGATCGGAACCGACCGGTAGCAAGACGCCTGCCACCGAAGCCTGCCCCGTATGCGTCGAATGCAGCGCATACATCTTAAATCCGAAGCACCAAGGCAAGCCTGCCAAAACTCGACGCGCAACTTTTCTTGCCGATTCTCCTAGTATCCATCAGGATTAGGTGATCGCGCGCGCTTCGGTGCTTCTCGAAAATATTGAGTGTAGACACGCTAATTTTCGACGATCAGGAATGGTTCATGCTTGCATGCGGACCTGATCTTCACGATCGGAGCGGGCCCCGCACGCTTCGGGTGGTCGGCGGGGATGCGCGCAACGCCCGAAGCCGGACGGACGTCCCTGGTTTTTCTGGATGGATCTCGAGACATGGATAGTTCGCCTGCACCGGCGGATCGATTGCAGATGCTCGTCAACGGCAGCCCGGTGACCGTGCCCGCCTCCGCCGGCATGACCTTGCTGCAGGCCCTGCGAAACGATTGCGCCCTCAACGGACCGAAGTACGGCTGCGGGCTGGGCGAGTGCGGCGCCTGCACCGTGTTGATCGACGGCGTCGCCGCCAGGGCCTGCGTGATACCGGCCGCCGCCGTGCGCGGACGCGCGATCACCACACTGGAGGGGCTGGGCTCGGAAAGCGCGCCCGGGCCGACCCAGCAGGCTTTCATCGATTGCGAGGCCGCGCAGTGCGGCTACTGCCTGAACGGGATGGTCATGACGGTGGAGGCGTTGATCCGGCGCAAACCCGATCCGTCCGAGCAGGAGATTCGCAGGGAACTCCATCACAACCTGTGCCGATGCGGAACCCACGTCGAAATCCTGCAGGCCGCGCGGCGTGCGGTGGTTCTGCACAGGATGGCCGGCCGGTCCGGTGACGCGCGGGTCCCTGACTGATGCCGGCCCCGTCGAAACCGCCGGCCCGGCAGGCACTGCCTCGGATCCCGGGCGACGTCCTGCACGGCCTCGCCGCCCGCCCTCCCGCGCTCGCTTGGGACGGCCGCGAGTACCGGGGCGCCGTACTGACGGACGTGCGCCATCCCGACATCCGGAACTTGCCCGGCGTCGTCGCGGTAGTGCGCCACGCGCATTTCGTCGGCGTGGTCGCGGTCTCGGCCGTCCATGCTCGTCAAGGCGTGGATTCACTGGCGCTTTCCTGGACGTCCGAGCGCCTTGATGCCGGTTACGACGAAGCGGACACGGCGGACGACGGCTATCGCTGGTCGCCGCCGATCGCCGATGCCGCGCGCGAGGAGGTCGTCGCGTGGTGCTCGGACGAGCAGGTGACGGTCTGGCTGCCGGTGGCGCCTGCGTCCCGGGCGCTGGTAACCGCCGAACTGGCGGCCCTGCTGCGCTTGCCGCCGGAGCGCGTCACGCTGGTCGAGACCGCTGTTGCCGGCGTGCCTCATCAGACGGCCCCGGGCGTTCTGGATGTGCTCGATGCCGCTGCGGACGCGGCCCTGCTCTCTGCATCGGTTCTGCGGCCGGTACGCGTTCCGGTGCGGCCCGCGGGTATCCCGCGTGCTCTGGCGTTGCAGGCGCGCAGATCCGGCGGCGACGCGCCGGTGTCGGTCCCGCCGCCCACATCACCGGCGGCGCCACGGCAGGGCCGGCATCGATCGCCGCCCCCCGCGGCGCCGGCGTCTGATCGGCCCGCGACGAGGGGATGGCAGGCCGACACGGTCTGGGCGGTCAGGCCCAGTCTGGCACGCCTGTGCTCGCAGCCGCAGCAGGCGATCGCCCTGCCTTACCCCACCGCTCATACCTGCTACGGCATCCCCTCGCACGACGGCAAGGCTCCGCTCAGCCATGCGGGCCCCGAAGCGCTGAACGCCGCACTGGTCTTCGCGCAGGAAAGCGAGACCGACGCGCAAGCCCGCGTCGTGGGCATGGACCCGCTGGACCGGCGCCTTGCCGTCACGCCCGACGGGCCCGGCAAGCGACTGATTCGGCGGGTCGCCTCGCAGGCCGGCTGGCATCGGCGCGATGATGAACACGCGACAGAAGCCGGCGATGAACGCGCGACAGAGCCCGTGCGGCGTCCTCGGGCAGACGGTCTTCTGCATGGCCGCGGCTTCGCTGCGGCGGGTATGGACCTGGAGAGCGGACTCCAGGAGTGGTCGGCGTGGGTGGTCGACGTTGCCGTCGATCCGGAAAGCGGACAGGTCGGCATCGAGCGCGTGATCGTCGGCCACGACGTCGGGCAACGGGATGCCGCGCATCCGGCGATCGAATCGAATGACGACCAGCATCTGGCGATTGCCCAGCGACTGATACAAGAGCCGCGAACATTCGACGACTGGCGGCGATCACCCGGCCTGCCGGTCACCCACTCCCACGCCCCCGCGGACGCATTGCGCACGGCATCCGCATCCGATGCCTCGACGGCCCCCTTGCAGGCGACGACGCTGCGCACGAGCAACGTCGTCGCATGGCCGGCCGCCGCCGCGATCGCCAATGCGATCTGCGATGCCTGCGGCGTGCGCATGCGCAGCGCCCCGTTCGATGAGCGGGACCTGCGCACCGCGCTGGGCGTCACCGGCACGGGCAGGCGAGGCAACAAGCTGCTCGAGCGCGGTGCGGCGTGGCTCGGCGCAGCGTGTGCGGTACTGGCCGGCGCGGCCGTGACCGTCTGGCCGGCCAAGCCTGCGATCGCCCCCATCGATGCGCGCGACCTGTCGATCTATTCGGCCGAAGCCATCGAACGGGGACGTCTGGTCGCCGCCGCCGGCGATTGCATCGTCTGCCACACCGCGCCGGGCGGCGCGCCCAATGCCGGCGGATTCGCGCTGGAGACTCCGTTCGGCGTCGTCTACAGCACCAACATCACGCCCGACGAGGAAACCGGCATCGGCCGCTGGTCGTACACCGCGTTCGAACGCGCCATGCGGCATGGCGTGCACCGTGACGGACGGCAGCTATATCCGGCCTTCCCGTACACGGCGTTCGCGAAAATGACCGACTCGGACATCCAGGCGCTGTACGGTTACCTGATGTCCCGGGAACCGGTGCGCCATACGCCGCCGCGAACGGAGCTGGCTTTCCCGTACAACCTGCGCTTCACGCTGGCGGGCTGGAACCTGCTGTTCCACGACGACACGGTCTACCAGCCCGTACCGGAGAAAAGCCTGGAATGGAACCGAGGCGCTTACCTGGTACAGGGCGCCGGCCATTGCGGCGCCTGCCACTCGCCGAGGAACGCGCTGGGCGCCGAGAAATCCGGCATCCGCAACTTTCTTGCCGGCGGCCAGGCCGAGGGTTGGGATGCTCCGGCCTTGAATCGACTGGCCGATGCGGCGGTGCCATGGACCTCGGACGATCTGTTCCAGTACCTGCGCACCGGCCACTCGGCCCGTCACGGCGTGGCCGCGGGCCCGATGGCACCGGTCGTTCACGGCCTGGCCGAGATTCCCGAGAGCGACGTGCGCGCCATCGTCAGCTACCTGATGGATCTGCCTGGCCAACCAAGCGCACGCGCCGTCGCGGCCGCCTCGCCGCCGGAAGCGGCAAGCACCGCCTCCACCGAGATCGCCGAGGCGAACATAAGGCTGACGGATTGGTTCGCGGACGGCGAGCGCATCTACCAGAGCGCCTGCGCGGCCTGCCACGGCGCGGACAGCGGCCCGACCTTGTTCGGCGTCAAACCGCTGATGGGCACCAACACCAACATCCACGCCGGCACGCCGGACAACCTGATCCAGGTCATCCTGCAAGGCATCCAGACCCCCGCGGATGCCGAACTCGGATACATGCCCGCCTTCAACGAACACCTGAACGACAAGCAGGTCCGGAATCTGGTCCGGTACTTGCGGACGGTGTTCGCACCGGACCGGCCCGCATGGAGCGATGCGTCGCTGCAAGCGATCGCCCGCATTCGCGAACAGGGCGGACACGCGGCGGCTCTGCATGCCAAGCCGCCGCCAACACTTCGTTGACGGCCCGCGCGCCGGACAACGCGTTCGGCGCACCGGCGCGGCAGGCTTACTCGCAGTGGAAGTTCGAAGCCTGCTCGATGTCGCCGCTGCCGTTGTAGACCGCTTCCTTCGGGTAAGCGCATAGCGGACGAGTCCGGCCGGGCCAGCTCACGCCGGCCGCGGCGCGTGCCGTCGACACCATCACGTCGGGTGCCACGCCTTCTTCGACCCACTTGACGATCGCGCCGAACGCATCGAACTGGTCGGTGCCGTCGGCGCCGCCGCTGCAGTGGTCCATGCCGGGCACCGCGAACGCGCGGGCGAACTTACCGGCCTCGGCATCGCCATAGCGGGTGCGCACCTTGTCGTGGTACGCGGCGAGGTCGTTGAACGAAAACGCCCAGTCGGCCGTGCCGTTGAAGTACAGGATCTTGCCGTTGCGGGCACGAAAGGCGTCCATGTCCGGTGACGAGCCGTTGGTGAACTCGTACGCGGAACGCTTGTAGACATCGGTCACCGCGAAGGTCTTCTGGAACTCGGTATCGAGATCGGCCGTGCGCGCATAGCCGAGCAGGTCCGCGGTCAGCGTCGGCGGCGTCGTGTAGACGTGCGAGGCTTCTCCGGCGAAGATCGTATAGAAGAACGCGTTCGGTGTGCCCAGCGTGTCGACCATGCCCGGGTCGTACGGCCACGACGCGTAGATCTGCCGGCCCGAGCTCGTCTTCGCGCCGGCGAAGAACTTCTTCACGTAGTCCGCCTTGGCGGCGCTCAGGCAGTTGTCGGTCTGGCCCGCAGCGCACACCCACTGGGCCGGGTCGGGGTGGCAGGCGCTGATGCGGCCGACCATGCCGTCCGGAGTTCCGTCGAGAGCGTCGCACTCGTCGAGGATGCGACGCTTGACCACATCCTTCTCGGCGGCAGTCAGCGGGTTGGTGATGTCCGGCAATCCGTCAGCCCCGATTGGAGCCACACCGGCGGCCAGTTGCGCGCGGAAGATCGAACCTTCGAGCGCTGATTCGACCAGACGGAAGCCCGGCGAACCGGCCACGATGCCATCGAACAGTTCCGGGTGTTCCTGGGCGGCGATCATCGCCTGGCGGCCGCCGTTCGAGCAGCCGACGAAGTAGGACTTGCTCGGACCGGTGCCGAACATCGTCGAGATCAGGCTTTTCGAGGCATTGGCCACCAGCGGCAGTTGCGCATCGCCGTACTCGTCGCGCGCCTGCGGGTCGGCCGCGAAAAGGAACTGGCTGTCCGCGCCGGTCTCCAGCGCAGCGTTGTGCCCCGAGTCCGTCGTCACGACCGCGTAGCCGTCGAGCAGCGCGTTGCGGGTGTTGCCGCCGCCCGGGTAAGCGCCCAGCGCGGCCGGCAGCGTACCGTCCACCCCCGAGCCGCCGTTGTAGAAGAAGCGGCCTCCCCACGACTCCGGCATCCGCAGCTCGTAGCGGATCATGTACGGCTTGCCGTCGATGCCGGTGCGCTCGTTGAGCTTGCCTTGCACCAGGCAATGCGACGGATACGACGTGGCGGTGATCTCGCCGGTCGAGGCCGCCGTATAAGCGGCCGAGGTCACCGTGCCGTTTCCGACCTTGGTGCCCAGCAGAGCCGTGCAGCGTGCTTCGAACGATGCGGACGACGGAGGCGTCGCCGGCGGCGCCGTGCCGTCGCCCCCATCGCCGCCTCCGCCGCCGCAGGCCACCAGCACGGCGGCACTCAACGGGAGCAGGGTCAGGCCGAGGCCGGCGCGTCGGGACACGGGACTGAACTTCATGATCGGGATCTCCTGAGTCGATGGAGGGATTGGCCTGGGAAATGAACGACGACACGCAGGACCCGCATCGCCTCGAACAAGTGGCACCATTATTGAGCGCATACACTTGATATTCATCAAATAGCACGTTGCATGCCAAAGGTTATCGGTCAAGAATGAAAGGTCTCCTCATCGAAATCGCCGCGCATTGGTGCCGATTTCCTGGTATTTGAGCCGCTCGCTCTCTACAGGGCTTCGCAGCGGATCCAGACAGGCAATGCTTAGGATTTCCCGGCCAGAAGACGATATCCAGCGTACGCACCCTAATCATGCGAAACGCGCCTCACCCTCTGACCCGGGCGCCGAGCATCGTGCGGCGGATACGGCCGGCACGACCCTCGTTTGGAGGCAAATGCATCGCGCAACGCCGAAGGCGCGACGAATCGAAACCGAACGGCCGTGACGGATTTACGCCATCACCTCGAAACCACCGAGCGGATGGGATTCGCCATTGATGATGGCATCGACGCGGTGGTGTCCAGGAAAATGGCGGCGGGTCGTCATGGCGGCCAAAGACACGCTGGCGAAGAACGCGGCTTTCTCGCCCGGCTGCATCGTGAGCGCGCGCAGCTTGAAGACCTTCGGCCGGGTGCTGCCATTGGCCTTCATGAAATGCACCGCATAGTCGATCAGCAGGCGCTGAGCCTGTCGGGCAGTGCTTTCGACCTCGAAAGACAGGTGCACGACTTCCCCCACCGCGGCACGCTGCGGCGTGACGGTCATGCCGTCGATGCGTACCGATGGATTCCGCGCGCCGCCCAGAATGCCGATCGCGTCCCGATTGCCGGCTTTGATCAGTGAACGCAGCGCATGGCGAACGATCCAGGCGCGGCCTGCGGACGCATCTGCGGCCCAACGGCGGCATGTCTCGATGGTCAACGCGGGATGGTCTTTGGCGATGTCGTTCAGATTGTTCGCCACCGAACGCCGCACATAGAGCACGGGATCGTCTTTGAGCAGCTCCAGCAATGCCAGGACGGGACGCGGGTCTTGCTGATAGGCGCGCAAGCGCGGTGCCCATGGCAGACGCGGGCGAGTGCCTTCCGAAGCAAGCCGGCGCAAGTGCGCGTTGTCGTCACCGGCCCATGCCAGCATCTGGGCATAGGTGCGTTCGGGATGCTTCACCAGAAAGGCGCGGATGCTGAACTCGGCGGAAAACCGCTTGGTCAGTTCGGCCTGGATCCGAATGGCGGCCTCGTAGTCGTCGAGGCCATATTTCCGGACAAAGACGACATGCGGCATGTAGCGAAGCGGTGCAAGGCCGATTTCGCCGTTTGCCGGTATCTCCGGGCCGAGCGCCGCTTCGATCACCGCCGCCGCTTCGGCGAACGGCTTGGGCAAGTACTCGTGCAATGCTTCGGCGATATGCGCGGCACGGCCCGTGAGCTCCAGTTCTTCCAAACCGTCGATGGAACGCGCGACGAAGGCGGCAGCGTCGAATGGAGCGTGGACACGGTGCAGCTCGGCGGCGATCTCGCGCACCAGCACCGGACCGAACACGTCTTTGATGGCCTTGGTGCTCATGGCTCTCTACGCCGCCATGCGGCAGCGGACAAGCCGGCCATCGAAGCGTTTCAACGGGTTCTGCCCGATCGGCTCGAAGCCGATGCGCCGAACGGGCTCGAGCGTGGTGGCCATCGGATCTCCGATATCTGGTCATGGAAATACCAGCATATCGCCGAATTCGCCACGCAACGATCTATTGGATGACGGGAGCGGTAGCGCCGGCCTCGTCGGTGCGCAGGCATCGCGCCAGGTGCCCGGGCTCGAACTCGACCGGCTGCGGCTGCGCCGCGCGGCAGGCGTCGACGGCCAGTGCGCAGCGCTCGGCGAACGCACACCCGGGCGGCAGGGCCGAGAGGTCCGGCGGCGAACCGCCGATGGTCTCCAGCCGCGTGCCGCGCGCCATGGCGCCGTGGGCGCGGCTCTTGAGCAGCGCGATCGTGTACGGGTGGCGCGGGCTGCGGATCAGCTCGCGCGCGGTGCCCTCCTCCACGATGCGGCCGGCATACATCACGGCGATGCGGTCGGCCACCTCGACGGCGGCGCCGATGTCGTGGGTCACGAAGATCACCGACAGGCCCAGGTCGCGCTGCAGTTCGCGCAGCAGCAGCAGGATCTGGATCTGCACGGTGGCGTCCAGCGCCGTCGTGGGCTCGTCGGCCAGCAGCAGTTGCGGGTTGCAGGCCAGCGCCAGCGCGATCATCGCGCGCTGGCGCATGCCGCCCGACATCTCGTGCGGATAAGCCTGCAGCCGACGCTCGGGGCTGGGGATGCGTACGCGCTCGAACAAAGCCAGCGCGCGCGCCTGCGCGGCCTGCTTCGACAGCCCGGGCTCGTGCCGGCGAATCGATTCGACGATCTGCGCGCCCACCGAGTACACCGGGTCGAGCGCCAGCAGCGGCTCCTGGAAGATCATCGACGCGACCTTGCCGCGGAAATCGGCCAGTTCACGCCCGCTCATCGCCAGCACGTCGCGGCCCGCCACGCGGACCTCGCCCGCCATCCGCGTACGCCGCTCGGGGTGCAGGCGCAGCAGCGTGCGCATCGTCACGCTCTTGCCCGAGCCCGATTCGCCGATCAGCGCGACCACCTCGCCGCGCCGGACCGCGAGGCTCACGCCGCTGACGGCCTGCACGGGCTTGCGCCCGCCGCTGAAAGTGACTCGCAGGTCACGCACCCGCACCATCGGGGCATCGTTCTCGGTCACCGTGGGCTGAGTCGGCATCGCGGTTTCTCCGGGTCTCGCGGGTCGATCAGGCGGCACTCGCCACCGGTTCCCGGGCGCGCGGATGGCCGCTGCCGGGCTCGTGCATCAGGCAGCTCACCGCATGCAGCGGTGAGGTGGGCGCCAGCACCGGCGCCTGGCGCGCGCACACCGGCGCCGCCTGGGGGCAGCGCGGGTGGAAACGGCAACCGGCGGGCGGGTCGATGGGGTTCGGCGGATCACCGGCCAGCGCGGCTTCTTCGGTGCGGTGGTCCGGGTCCATCGAGGGCATCGACGACAGCAGCGCATGCGTGTACGGGTGCGCGGGCTGCTCGTACAACTCGTCCGAAGGACCGATCTCGGCCACCTGGCCCAGGTACATCACCATCACGCGGTCGCTGAGGTAGCGCACCACGTGCAGGTCGTGGCTGATGAACACATAGGTCAGCCCGAACTCGGTCTTCAGATCCATCAGCAGGTTGATCACCTGCGCCTCCACCGACTTGTCCAGCGCCGAGACCGCTTCGTCGAGGATCACCATGCGCGGCTGCAGTGCCAGCGCACGCGCGATGTTCACGCGTTGCCGCTGGCCGCCCGAGAGTTCGTGCGGATAGCGCTCGGCGAAGCGGGCCGGCTCCAGGCCCACGCGGGCCAGCAGGTCGCGTGCCCGCGTCACCGCTTCGCGCGCGCGAACGCCGTGCACCTGCGGGCCGAAAGCGATCGAATCCTCGATGGTCAGGCGCGGGTTCAGCGAGGCGTAGCTGTCCTGGAAGACCATCTGCACCTGGCGGCGGAACGCCTTGAGCGGCAGGTCGCGCGTGCCCACCGTGCGGCCGTCGAAGACCACCTCGCCGCCCGTGGGCTCGATCAGTTGCATCAGCAGACGCGCGGTGGTGGACTTGCCGCAGCCCGATTCGCCGACCACGCCCAGCGTCTCGCCCTTGAGCACCTCGAAGTCCACGCCGTCGACGGCGCGCACCACGCCGCCGCCACGGCCCAGCGGGTCCTTCTTGAGCGGAAAGTGCTTCTGCAAGCCGCGAATGGTGAGCAGCGGCTGTGCCGGGCCACCGACGTCGTCGAGTTCTTGCATGGCTCAGCCTTTGTTGTCCATGGCCGAACGCAGGCCATCGGAAAGCAGGTTGAAGGAGATCGAGGTGATGAAGATCATCAGGCCCGGCAGCGCCGCCACCCAGGGCTGCACGTAGATGGCCGTGCGCAGCGTGTTGAGCATCAGCCCCCATTCGGGCTCCGGCGGCTTGACGCCCAGGCCCAGGAAGGACAGGCCCGAGGCCAGGATCATCGACACCGCGATCAGGCTGGTCGAATACACGAAGATCGGACCGAGCACATTGCCCAGCACGTGCACGCGTACGATGGTGAAGGCATTGGCGCCCGAGGCCCGCGCCGCCTCGACGTAGTCGCGCCCGCGCACCTGCGTGGTCACGGCCTCGGCCACGCGCGCGATCTGCGGGATGAACACCACCGTCAGCGAGATCAGCGAATTGAGGATGCCGGCGCCCAGCGTGCCCGACAGCGCGATGGCCAGCAGCACCGACGGAAAGGCGTAGAACACGTCGATCGTGCGCATGATCACGGTATTGGTCACGCCGCCCGCATAGCCGGCCACGATGCCGATTGCGGCGCCGATCACGAACGCGCACAGCACCGGCGTGATGCCCATGAACAGCGACAGCCTCGCCCCCACGATCAGGCGCGACAGCATGTCGCGGCCCAGCTCGTCGGTGCCCAGCGGGTAACCCTGCGTGCCGATCGCCTTCAGCCGGCTGAGCATCGAAGAGTGGTACGGGTCGGCCGGCGCGATCCAGGGACCGAAGACGGCCAGCAGGATCAGCAGCCCCACCACGCAGGCCGCGCCCACCGCGACCGGATCACGCCTGAAGCGCAGCAGCACCGAAGCCCAGTAGCCGCGCGAGCGCTGCGCGGGCAAGGTCTGCGCGACGCGCGTCGCCGGAGACAGAGCGGCGGACATGGGCTTTTCTCCTTCAGGAACGGGCGATCCGCGGATCGAGCAGCGTCTGCAGCACATCCACCAGCAGGTTGAGCAGCACGAAGAACAGGGCCAGCACCAGGATCGTGCCCTGCAGCAGCGGCAGGTCGCGCTGGAAGATCGCCGAGTTCAGCAGAAAGCCCGTGCCCGGCCAGGAGAACACGGTCTCGATCAGGATGGAGCCGCCCAGCAGGTAGCCCAGTTGCAGGCCCATCACCGCCAGCGCGGTGGGCGCCGCGTTCTTGACGACGTGGCGGAACACGCCGAAATGCGTGAGGCCCTTGGCGCGCAGGCCGATGATGAACTCCTGATCGAGCAGTTCGGCCACCAGCGCGCGAACGGTGCGCGCGATGATGCCCAGGGGAATGACCGACATCGTCAGCGCCGGCAGCAGCATGAACTGGATGTGTTCCCAATCCCAGGCCCACCGGTCCGATCCGCTCGCGCCGGCGCCGGTCGCGGGCAGCCACATCAGCAGCGACGAGAACACGATCACCATCACCATGCCCAGCCAGTAGTGCGGCACGCTGACGCCCAGCACCGACAGCATCGAGGCCGCGCGGTCCATCCACGAGTTGCGGAAGTAGCCGGCCACGAAGCCGAAAAGGCTGCCCAGGACGAAGCCGATCAGCGTCGCGACCACGGCCAGCCGCAGCGTGTTCCCCACGGCCGTGAGCACCTCGGCGGCGACGGGCCGGCTGGTGGCGATCGAAGTGCCCAGGTCGCCGTGCAGCGCGCGCCAGGCCCACAGGCCGAACTGTTCGGGCAGGCTCCGGTTGAAGCCGTACAGCTCGCGCAACTGCTGTTGCAGTTCGGCCGACGCGTCGGGCGGCAGGATGGAAACCAGCGGATCGCCCGGCGCCAGGTGCACCAGCGCGAAGCACACGAGGGCCACGCCGAACATGATCGGCACGGTGTAGAGGATGCGGCGCAGGAGGTAAGCGATCATCGCAAGGGGCTGGCTGGAAGCTGGCTGCCGACGGGTCGAAGGTGCCGGCCGCGCGCGGCGGCGAGGCCGGAACCGGCGCGCATCAATCCATGGTCATCGTGGCGATGTCGATGAACCAGCTACGCGGCTGCACCACGTTCTTGACCTTGGCCGACAGCGCGCGCGGCCCCACGTCGTGCGCGATGTAGACGAACGGCGGGTCCTCGACCATGTGGGCATGCAGCTTGGCCAGCGCCGCATCGCGCGCTTTCTCGTCGAAGGCGGTGCGGGCGTCGGACACCAGCTTGTCGACTTCCGGACTGCCGTAGAAGCCCCAGTTGTTCGAGACCGGCGGGAAGGTCTTGGTCGAGACGAAACGCACCATCGCGAAGAACGGATCCATCGCCGCGAAGCTGACGTTCACCGCGTTGGCGCCGTTGGCCGACGGGTCCTTCGCGCCCTTGCGCCAGTTGGTGAACAGCGTGTTCCACTCGATCACGTCGAACTGCACGTCGAAGAAGCACTGCTTCAGCGACTGCTGCACGAACTCGTTCATCGGCAGCGGCTGCATCTGCCCGGAGCCGGAGGCCGAGATCTGCACCTTCACTTTCAGCGGCTTGGCGGCCGACCAGCCGGCCTGCTGCATCAGCCCCTGCGCGGCCTTCACGTCATACCGGATGTCGAACGTGGGGTTGCCCCACCACGGGTGCCCCGGCGGCACGACGCCCTTGGGCTCGGCCATCATGCCGCCCAGCAGTTGCTTGAGGCCGGCGCGGTCCACGCACAGGTTGGCGGCCTGGCGCACGCGTTTGTCCAGCCACGGCGAGTCGGGCGCGAACGACAACTGCCACGGCCACACGTGCGGCTGGGCGTTCGAGTAGATCTTGAAGCCGCGCTGCTTGATCTGGTCCATCGCGTCGGGCGCCGGCGCCTCGATCCAGTCCACCTGGCCGCTCAGCAGGGCCGCCGTGCGGGCGTTGGCTTCGGGCATCGGCAGCAGCACCACCTTGTCGATCTTCGGCGTGCGCTTGGGATCCCAGTAGCCTTTGTTGGCGGCCAGTTCCAGCCGCTCGCGCGGCACGAAACGCGTGACCCGGAACGGACCGGAGCCGGACGGATCGGCCGCGAAGGCGGTCCACGCGGCCTTGGCCTTGTCGGCCGGCGTGGCGCCCTGGGCGGCGTCGAACTTCTTCTGCCAAGCCACCGGCGAGGCCATGTACAGGTTGCTCAGGTTGATGGGCAGGAAGGAGTCCGGCTCGGTCGTGATCAGTTCGACCGTCGTGTCGTCGATCTTGCGGGCGCTCTTGAGCGTCGGCATGCGTGAGGCCGTCACGCCGACCTGACTGGCGTCGAACTGAACGGCCTCCTTGTTCAGCACCTTGTCCACGTTCCAGACCACCGCGTCGGCGTTGAACGGCGAGCCGTCATGGAACTTGACGTCGGGGCGCAGCTTGAAGACCCATTTGGTCTTGTCCTTGTCGTCCACGGCCCAGGAAACGGCCAGGCCGGGGATCAGCACGCTGGGCGCGTCGGCCTTGGACAAGTCCCATTGCGTCAGCGAGTCGTAGATCGGGATGCCGGTGAATCGATTGCCCTCGAAGCCCTGGTCCGGTTGGCCCAGCGTGCGCGGAATGTCGGCTGCCGTCATGGCGATGCGCAGCGTCTTGTCCTGCGCCAGCGCGGTGCCGCCGGCCAGCAGCATCAGCGCCGCCAGGGCACCGGCACGCAGTACACACGAACGAGGAGTCGGGAGGAAACGAGGCACAGGCGAGGCTCCGATTGGCGTGGGGATTTCGGGAGGGTCGATACCCGTATCGCCGGAGCAATAATCGAGCCAGTCCTCGCCGGCCCGCTGGAGCGGAACGGCCGAGCGACCGCTGATTCGCCGCAGCGCCGGCAACAGGTTTGTCCGTGGTCTATCCTCGGGCAGTGAAATGTCCGTGGAGCCGCTGGCACGGAACCGGCCGATACCATGAACCACTTCATCATCATTTCCGGCTGCTCGGGCGGCGGCAAATCGACCCTGCTGGCCGAACTCCACCGACGCGGATATGCGGTGGTGGAAGAACCCGGACGGCGCATCGTTCGGGAACAGACACGTACGGGCGGTCAAGCCCTGCCGTGGCTCGACACGGTGAATTTTCTGCGCCGGACCATCGACCTCGCGCTGGAGGACCTGGCCGATGCGCCACGCAGCAACTCGCGATGGGTCTTCTTCGACCGAGGCCTGATCGATGCGGCGGCGGCGCTCCAGGAACTGACGGGCGATCCCGTCCTGAACACGCTCGCTCGGGCGCATCGCTATCACCCGCACGTCTTCCTGGCTCCGCCCTGGCCGGAAATCTATGTCCGGGACGAGGAACGCCGTCACGACATCGATGCAGCGCTGGACGAATTCGAACGGCTCCAGCGCACTTATCCGGCGCTGGGCTATTCGGTATCGCTGTTACCCAAGGTCGGCGTGGCGCAGCGCGCGGACTTCGTGCTGGATACCTTGGAAGGCCGCTGAGCCGACACATCGAGCATCTCACCGGGGACACGACCGCGTTCCGGGAGAAACACGACGCTCGCTCGCCGAGGCGCCGAGCGCCCGTCATCGCCCGAGGCTGTATCGTAGAGGTGCCAGAATCTCCATCGCACTGGCAAGAAAGACAAGGAGACAAGCCCTATGGCACGCATTCCCTACATCGACGATGACACGATGCCCGTCACCATGTTCGCGCACGAAAAGGCGGCGCTATCGGAGACGCGACGCGCGAACCTCTACCGGGCGCTGCCCGTGCATCGCGCCCTGGCGGGACAGATCCTGGCAACCATCGACGTGCTGGTGAAGAACGGCACGCTGGGCATTCGCCTGCGCGAGCTGGTGATCCTGCGCGTGGCGGCGCGAAGCCATTGCGCCTACGAGATCCACCACCACAAGCGCATCGCCGCGCGCGGCGGCATCTCCGTGCCGGAGATCGACGCCGCGCTGCTCACGGGCGATGACGGCGTGCTACCCGAATCCGAGCGGCGGCTGCTGCGCTACGTCGATGCATTGGTCATCGACGTGAAGGCGCCCGGCCCGTTGTTCGACGCGGTGTGCGACGACCTGGGGGTGGAGAAGGCCGTCGAGGTCATCCATCTCGTCGGCTTCTACATGTCGCTCGCGCGCTTCCTGGAGACCACCGAGGTCGACATCGAGAGCGACAACCGATGACGCGCCGCCATCCACTCCCCCCGGAAAACGTCGAGAGGCCATCCGCCATGAAGAGGCTCGCCGGCGTCGCGTTCGCGTCGCTGCTGTCCTCTGGCCTGGCCCATGCCCAGAACGAAGACCACTACCCGAGCCGCCCCATCACCGCCATCCTGTCCAGTGCGCCGGGTGCCGGCAGCGACATCATCATGCGCTACCTCGCCACCAAGCTCACACCGATTCTCGGCCAGCCGTTCGTGATGGACAACAAGCCGGGCGCCAACGGCGCCATCGCGATGACCGCGGTCAAACACGCCAAACCCGACGGCTACACGCTCACGCTGGGCGCCTCCTCCTCGCACGTGTTGAACCCGGTGCTGTACGCCAACCTGCCCTACCATCCGATCAAGGACTTCACGGCGATCGGGCAGCTCGGCACCGTGGGCATCCTGATGGTCGCATCCAACGACTTCCCGGCCGACAATCTCGAAGAACTGGCCGCGATCGCCCGCAAGCAGAAGGAGCCGCTGCAATACGCGAGCTACGGCATCGGATCGACCGGACACTTCTGCGGCGAAGTGCTGGCCCAGATGCAGGGCTACAAGCTCGCGCACGTGCCGTTCAAGAGTGTGCCGCAGGTCATCACCGCCCTGATGGCCGGTGACGTCAAGGTGGGTTTCACGGACATGACCGCGGGCACCGCGGCGGTCAAGAACGGGCAGATCAAGGCGCTTGCGTCCTGCACGTCCAAGTCACCGAGCCTGCCCGACGTCGGCGGCTACGTGGATCAGGGCGTCGACTTCGACCGCAAGTTCCGCTGGGTGCTCTACGGCCCCGCCGGCATTCCCGAGCCCGTGGTCAAGAAACTGCGCGATGCGCTCGACACCGCGCTCGCCATGCCGGACGTCGTCGCCAAGTTTCGTGAATTCGGCATCACAGCCGAGTCCCTCGATGGCGACAAGGTCAACCGGATCGTCGAAAGCGATATCGCCGAATGGAAAGACATCGCTCGCAAGGGCCACATCACCGCGCAATGAGCATGCCCCCAAGCAGCCTCGCCGCGCGCCCACCGCGGGCCACGCCAAATCCATTCGATGCAACAGCGTACGGTCGGGCCTGATCGACACGCCCATGGGCCGCGACGAGACCGCCCGATAAGGGCATGGAGCAATCATCATGAACGATGCAACGCAAGGACTACCCCGTCCTCTGGACGGTAGAGTGGCCGTCGTCACCGGCGCCGGCTCGCGGGCCGACGGCATCGGCAACGGCCGCGCCGCCGCGATCCTGCTGGCCCGCGACGGCGCCAAGGTGCTGCTGATCGATACCGTAGCCGAATGGGCCGAGACCACCCGCCGCATGATCGAGGAAGCGGGCGGCGAGGCGTTGGTCCATACGGGTAACGTGAGCCGCAACGCGGACTGCCGCGACGCCGCGGCCGCGGCGCTGACGCAGTGGGGCCGCATCGACATCCTGGTCAACAACGTGGGCATCGGCGGCCCGCGGGGCACGGCGCTGGACGTGGATCTGGACGAGTGGGACGAGGCCCTGCGCATCAACGTCACCTCCATGATGCTCATGGCCCGGCACTGCCTGCCGCCGATGCTGGCGCAGGGAAAGGGCACGATCATCAACGTGGCCTCCGTCCTGGGCCTGTTGGGCGGTCATCCGAGCCTGTTGTATTCCACCTCCAAGGGCGCGGTAGTCAACATGACACGCGCGATGGCGGCCCAGCACGGCCGCCAGGGCATCCGCGTGAACTGCGTGGCGCCCGGCATGGTGCACACGCCCATGGTGTATGCCGGCGGCATGAGCGAGGCCGTGCGCGAGACACGGCGCAAGATTTCGCTGCTCGAAACCGAGGGCACCGGCTGGGACGTCGGCCACGCCGTCCGGTATCTGGCAGGCGACGAGGCCGGCTGGGTCACGGGCGTGATCCTGCCGGTGGACGCGGGCACCACCGCCGGTCGCCACTTCTACTGATGGCTGGCGGCCCACCGGCCGGCGCTGCGTCAGCCGATGGCGACCTTGTGAAACACTTCGGCATCCTTTCTCAAGCAGCGCTTCGGTAACCTCCGTCGGAGCAGGCTCGCGAGCCTCGATATCGGCAACGGACGGAATCATGAACAAGACTCTTGCGATCATGTTACTGGCGGCATCGGCCCTGCTCGGACCGGCACCCGCCGCCGCGCTTCCCTACACGCTGTATGAATTCCAGGTCCTGTCCCGCGAGTGTCGTTACATCCAAGGCGGTATCGCGGACATGATGCACTGCGACCGCGCGACCTACGGGCTCGACAACCTGAACGGACTGCGCGTCGGCCTTTCCGCGAATGAAGGGTCGCTCGCCGTCTTCACCGATTGGCTCTTCGATCCGGTCGCCCCCTACAAGGAATACAGCAACGCCAACGTTGCCTACACTAATTTCGACAAGATCGGAACGGAAGTGGACCTGGACGCCGGGCTTTGTTACGGCCCCTACTTCTGCCGGGTGGAATCCGCCTTCAGGGTCGACGAGGATCTGAACATGCTCACCGGCAGTCTTTTCACGTTGACGGCGAACGACATGTTCGACATGGCCTCGGGGCCATCGGCAATCTGGAGCGGCTACTACGGATCCGACACCATCATGGCCGCGCAGCTACACTTTACCGGCGTCTGGAGGAGCGAAATTCCCGAACCAACGACCCTCGCCCTTTTCGGCGCCGGCCTGCTGGGGGTGATCGGGATGCGGAGACGGAAGATCGGAACAGAGCCTCGCGGCCCTGGTTTGCAGCACGGTAAGGTAAGCGGCAATCCGACGCGATTGTTGATCCAGTCGTAGCCTTGTTGCTACGACGAGAACATCCTCCCAATCCATTCGGACGCAGGCTTCGGCACGCACAGCATTGCCCGGCTGGATGGCGCAAACCATCGGCGAGCAAGCTGCTGCAGCTGCCGGCTCGCCGACGCCTGGTCGACTGCCTACCCTGAGCCTCGCGGGACGGTCAGCGATCAGCCCGACAAGTTCGAGAAATCCGGCGGCCTGCGCTCAGCGAAGGCAGTGAAGGCTTCACGGGCTTCTGGCGTTGCCAGCCTTTCCTTGAATATTCCGTTTTCCTCGGTCATTCGGGCCAGAATCCGCTCCTGATCGCGCATCAGCCGCTTGGTCGCGCTGAGCGCGCCGGCAGGCCGCCTCGTCAGCGCGATTGTGGCATCCAGAGCGCGATTGCGCAGTTCTGCCTGCGCCACCACAGCATTCGCCAGTCCGCAGGCCAGCGCGGTCGTCGCATCCATCGGCTCGCCGAGCGCGAACATCGCATAGGCCCGCGCGTGACCTATCCGCAAAGGCAACAGCAGGCTCGAGGCAGCTTCCGGCACCAGCGCCAGATTGACGAAGGGCGTGATCAGTCGCGCATTCTCGGCGAGATAGACGAGATCGCAATGCAGCAGCATGGTCGTGCCGACGCCGACCGCATTGCCGTGAACAGCCGCGACCAACGGCTTGCTTGCCTGGCCTATGGTGGCGATGAAGCGCTGGGCCGGGCTTGGCCCAACGCTTTCGCCGCGCGACCGGCTCGCGAAATCAGACAAGTCGTTGCCCGCGGTAAAACTGTCGCCGTCACCCTGGAACAGGACCACCCGGACGGATGGATCCGCCTCGGCCTGCTCGAGCGCGTCCGATAGCGCGTTGTACATCGCACCAGTCAGCGCGTTCTTCTTGTCGGGCCGCTGCAGCGTCAGAGTCATGACGCCGGCCGCGATCCCGATCCCGATGTGCTCGGTCATGATCCTATCCTCAGAAGGACGTATGGGGCCGCGTCCTGGCGCCATCGAAGAGTTCGGTCAGGCGGTGGTGAGCGATCTTCTCGGCCTCGCCCATGATCCGATCGATCAATTCCTTTACCGTCGGAATGTCGTCGATCAACGAAGCAACGAGTCCGCAGGACCATGCGCCTGCGTCCATATCACCGTCCTTCATGACCTTCGGATAGACGCCGGCCACCTCCGGGACGATATCCTCGAATACGATCTTTGATCCGAGCGCTCTCTCCTTCTCCAGAAGGCGCTCGACGCCGGCGTTGGTCAATACGCGCTCGGTGTTGCGCAACGGCCGCATAATCAAACGTGTGTCAAGTTCGGTAGCGCCCAGGATCGCTCGCTTGACGTTTTCATGCACGGGAGCTTCCTTCGTTGCGATGAAGCGCGTGCCCATGTTGATGCCCTCGGCACCGAGCGCGAGCGCGGCAACCAACTGGGCGCCGGTGCCAATGCCGCCCGACGCAACAAAAGGAACACTCAGTTTTCTTGCGGCCAGAGGCAGAAGAATCATGTTGGGAACATCGTCTTCACCCGGATGACCGGCGCATTCGAATCCGTCGATGCTCAAAGCATCGCATCCGGCCTCCTGCGCACTCAACGCATGCCGAACGGCTGTGCATTTGTGAATGACCTTGATGCCCGCATCCTTGAGCATGGGCAACCATTTCTTCGGATTATTGCCAGCCGTTTCGACGATTTTCACGCCGCCCTCGATGATCGACTTGATAAACCCAGGATAATCGGGAGGTGTCACGGAGGGGAGAAACGTCAGATTCACACCAAACGGCTTGTCCGTCAGCTCACGGCACCGAGCAATTTCGTTCGCCAGATTCTCGGATGTGCGCTGCGTGACTGCCGTGATGATGCCCAGCCCGCCAGCGTTCGATACCGCCGCCGCCATCTCGGCAAAGCCTACCCAATGCATGCCACCCTGAACGATCGGATACTCTATGCCAAACAGTTCGGTAATCGCAGTTTTCATGAACGTCCCCTCTTTCAACTTTGTTGGATTAGTCGCTCGGCTCCGCCAGCCGTGCGACGCCGAGCAGCTAGGCGCTTTGGCTCGGAACGCCGCTCGGGTGGCGTATTGCGTCCGATCCCCCACGAACGCATTGCACTCATGTGTCACACTTCAGTTGCGCGGTAGCCGCCGATCAGTGGGCAACCTCTTGCCATCCGATCCCGTTTTCATTTTCAGGCATTGGCCCATTCACTCTTATGCTTGAGACACCTGATATGTACCGGACCATATTTTCGAAACAGGCCTGCCAACTGACAAGGTGATTTTCCGACATCGTAAGGGTGACTTGCAGACACGCGGGTTCCCGGTATCTTGGCCTCGTTGGCGACGTGCCCGGGAGGCTACCCGGACGGTGCGAACGGCGAGTTCACACGGCTACTTCCGTCCGTCGGCGGGTTGTCGTGCCGACTGAATAGGGAGAAGGCGGATGGCTCTGACGCGGAGTAATCGCGAGAAACGTTACAGTGAGGCTGACACACCGACGCCCGGGAGATCGGATGCCAGACAATATGCGGCGAGCAGTCCGATTATTGATTTCGACAAGCGCGCCTACCCCGCTCACAAGCTGGCTGCTCTGGTCGATTCGCTGAATGAAATCGACGTTCGCGCGACGACACTCCTGTCCGGAAGCGGGTTGACCGAAAAGGAGTTGCGGTCGGCATCGGCGCATATTTCTTATCGCCAGATGGCCACGCTGTTTCGTAATGCACTTCGACTGTCACCGGATCCGGCGTTTGCCCTGCGTGCCGGCCTTCGTATGCGCATCACCGCATATGGAATGTACGGATACGCTTTGATGAGCAGTTCTTCGCACAAGGAAGGCCTTGAGTTGGCAACCAAGTACCATCTCGTAATGGGCCCGGTCGCCAGGATGACTCACACGGCGAACGACGACGATTTGGTGTTTTCATACGAACCGATATTGTCGGAGAATCCTGGCGACGGTCTTTATCGGAGTTGCATAGAGTTCATTTTTTCAAGCCATCTGACATTGAACAAGGATCTCTATGGATCGTTGTTCGAATTATCAGGAATAAGCGTCAAATATCCGGCGCCTCCCTATGCGAGCAAGTACAGGAAGGTGTTTGGTTGCCCGATCGAGTTTGGTCGTCAATACAATGAAATAAGATTCAATAAAAAATGGCTGGATGATCCGATGCCGTTTTCAAACCCCATCACGAACGCCTACGCACGAGAAATATGCGAGCAACTTCTCCTGAGGGCCGATTTCGTCCCCAGTGTCGTATCGCGGATTCGCGGCTTCCTCATCGACCATCCTGGATGGTTTCCCAGGGTCGAAGCGATGGCGGCGCAATTGTCCATGAGCTCGCGCAAACTGCATCGCCTCCTTGAAGCCGAGCAGACCAATTATCGGCAGCTTCTAAACGAAATAC
Source organism: Burkholderiaceae bacterium (assembly GCA_047601745.1). GTDB lineage: Bacteria > Pseudomonadota > Gammaproteobacteria > Burkholderiales > Burkholderiaceae_E > JAKPAM01. The sequence goes on from JASGIS010000001.1 coordinate 5,154,849, forward strand.
GTATGGAGCTTGCAATCAAGTATTTGCGCGAAACTCGCATGAGCAACGAGGAGATTGCTGCGAGGCTCGGCTATAGTGACGCGTCAAACTTCAGACATGCGTTCGTTCGCTGGACTGGAAAACGTCCCTCCGACTATCGTGTACAAGAGACGCCTGACTCTCAATGAGGTCATCTTGTGATGAATTGGAAATCGCTATAAAGAAGCTGGCGAACGTATTACGTGCGCTTTCGAGCTGAGCTGCTGATGCATATTCACGCGGCGAACGCCATGGACGATTGGCAGCGCGAAGCGAGTGATGCCAGGATGCTACGTGCCGAGAACGCGATGCTCAGGGCACCGCTTTGAAGCGTTTGCTCGATAGCCCGGTGTCGTGAGTCACGGCTATCTGCGTGGCTGCGGTATCGCGGCAGGCAGGGTCAGGAGGCCGTCCGCACTGCGCGAGATGGCGCGCGTTTCCCACGGCCCGGATGGCAGCAGCGCGTAGCTGACCAGGCCCCGTATCGATGGGTACTGCGCTTCGGCGATCGGAATGTCGATCTCGCGGTTGTCGCGTATCTCCGCGCTTCCATTGACCAGGGTTGGAATGCCGATCACGCTGCGCCCGAAGGTCCCATGCATATGGAAGTTGCCCAGATACAGCACTTGCCCAGGATTGACCGTGAACTCCAACGGCCGGAGCTCGCCTACCGGGCAGACCATTACCGCGCCCCATTTGATGCGCCAGCCTTTGAAGACATGCTTACCCGGAGGCAACTCCAGCACGTGCACCTGGCCGTAGCGGTCGTCGTAGTGACTCGGTGCGCCGATGCCCATCGCGTTCTCGGTCGAACGCAGCATGCCGTCGTCGAGGTACACGTAGCTTGGTGACGAGCCGGTGTCGTTGTTGTTGGTAACCGAGACGATTCCGGCTCCGATGGACGCTGGCGATGGCCGAGCAGGTAGCCGTATCGTCGTCTATACGCCATTGACGCATGTGCGCCAATGGCGTAGTCTGATCAAATCGAAAACCCACGCAGGACGAGGCCGTGACCAAAGAAGTGCTCGAAGCTTGGCGGGAAGTCGCTCACGCCGTGCGCCGCGAACGGCGCACGCGCTTGGCGCGCCTGGTCGGGGCGGCGGCCGAGCACGCCTCGCCCCCACCCGACGAAGACGTGGTCGACGTTCGCGCCGTGCGATCGTTGACCGGTCTGAGCCAGACAAGGTTCGCCGAGTTGCTCGGCATCGAAGCGGCGACGCTGCGCAACTGGGAGCAGGGGCGCCGCACACCGACCGGCCCCGCACGGGCGCTGCTGCGCGCGATCCGCAACAGTCCGGTCGAAGTCATCAAAGCCTTGAGCGCGTAGACCCGCAAGTAAGGAACCGACATGCCCTCCATCAACCGCAGCCAATTGGCCGATCTGCGCGGCGCGAGTCTGCTCGCCTTCGGCGCGCTCGCCGGCGTCAGCCGCCTCGTGCAGGACATGCATACGACAATCGAGCGTCGTCCCGCGCCGATCGGGGCGTTGCCGATCTTGCCGGCCCGCGGCATCACCGGCCTCGTCTACCGCAGCGTGCATGACGGGCTCCGTCTGACGGGAGCGGGGACCAACGCGGTGCTCGCGCCGTTCGAGCAAATCCTTGCGTCCGGCGAGCGAACGCGCAAGCGTGAGGCGCTGGTCGCCATCGTCAATGGTCTCTACGGCGACCACCTGGACCGCACCGGCAACCCGCTCGCGATCGAGATGTCGCTGCGCTACCAGCAGCGGGCGATCGACGTCGCCAACCCCGGCGAGAGCTTGCGTTCGGCCGGCAGTCCGCCGGCGTCTTCGCGACTGCTGATCCTCGTCCACGGCTTGTTCATGAACGACCTGAAGTGGAGCCGCGACGGTCACGATCACGGCGCGGCGCTGGCCGCCGAACTCGGCTATAGCGTTCTCTACCTTCACTACAACAGCGGACTTCACATCCACGACAACGGCCGGCAGCTTGCGAACCTGCTCGAGCAGTTGGTCGAGAACTGGCCGGTCGCGGTCGACGAGGTGTCGATCATCGGGCACAGCATGGGCGGGCTCGTCGCGCACAGCGCCTGCATGCATGCCGAGCAGCATGAGCAGACCTGGATCGAGCGCTCGAGCCGACTGATCTTCCTCGGCGCCCCGCTTCTCGGCGCACCGCTCGTGCGCGGCGGCCACCTGCTCGACGTGCTACTCGACCAAAGCCCCTACTCTGCACCGCTGGCGCGCGTGCGCAAGCTGCGCAGCGCCGGCATCAAGGATCTGCGTCATGGCGTCGTGTCGGCCGAGCCGCTGACGCAAGCGAGCTTGCCGCGCGGCGTCAAATGCTATGCGGCGGCGACGACGCGCGGCGATCGGCAAGGACTGTTGGCTGACAAGCTGATCGGCGATGGTCTGGTGCCGGTGGACAGCGCGCTGGGCCGCCACAGCGATCCGGCCAAGACCTTGCCGATCCCGGAATCGCAGCAGTGGGTCGGCCAGGGCATCAGCCATCTGGAGATGCTGAGCAGCCCCCAGGTCTACGCCCGGCTGCGTGACTGGCTCGGCGAACGTGTTCCAAAGGCGCGCACCGTGGGGTGAGCGGGGGAACCTTGTCCCATGAATGCTCTCACGCTGCACTACCCCCTCTCTCCTCCTACTGCCACGAGGTGCTTATCGCGATCGACGTGCGCTAGTGGGATCGCCTTTTCGATCGGCTGATGGATCATCCGTCGGTGGCGCTCGCCGTCGATCAAGCGCGTCCCTATTTCAAGGTCCATCCTGGACGTGCCGGCTTGGCGCGGCGTTTCTTCGATCAGAAGGCCGTCTGAGATGCGAGCGATCTCCGAACCTGCACGCCTCGATCGCCTGTCAGGTCTTCGACGAGAAGAACCCGGCCTATCAGGCCGAGCCGCCCGTCGCGCCAGGGCGCCATCGAAGCCCCGCGACTAATGCGCGGAGAACAATTCGACCACGCCCCGCGGTGCATCGTTGCCGAAGAAACGCCGATGGTTCCGAGCCGTCCGGTCGGCCACGGCGGCGCTGCGCGGAAAGAGTGCCCGTTCATACGCCGCGAGGGCTGCCTCGATGTCTCCGAGATGCTCGCGCAGCGCCAAGCCCAGTTCGGCGCCATCCAGGATCGCGAGGTTGGCGCCCTCACCCGCGAATGGCGACATCAGGTGGGCCGCATCGCCCACGAGGGTAATGCCGGGAACGCGATCCCATCGGTGGTCGATCGGCAATGCATGGATGGACCGCACGATCGGCGGAGTATCGCTATCGGTGACCAGCGCCAGAAGCGATGGTGCCCAACCCTCGAATTCGTCGGCGAGGCGACGCAGTGCGAGCGCCGGCCGGCTGAAGTCGATGGCGTTGATCCACATTTCCGGCCGGTTCAGCGCGACATAGGTACGCAGTGCGCCGCTCGCGTAGTGGTGGGCCAGGATGCCTCGGCCCGGTTCGACCGCCATCAACGTGCCGCAGCCGATCGCCTCGGCGCTGGCCGGGTATCGCGTATCGCCATCGAAGAGATGGGTTTCGATGAAGGTCGTGCCGACGTATGCGGGCTTTGCGGCCGAAAGCAGCGGACGAACCTTCGACCAGGCGCCATCGGCGCCGACCAGCAGATCCGCCGTGATCATCGAACCGTCGGCGAAAGCCAGTTGGTACCGACCGTCGGCAACGCGGCTCGCGTGCACGAGCTTGCGGCCCCACTGGACGGTGTCGGCAGGCAGAGATTCGATCAGCAACCGGCGCAGAGCGCCTCGGTCGACCTCGGGCTTGGCCGTGCTGCCCGAGCCGGGCTTGTCGAGCAGGACATTGCCATGCCGGTCGACGACGCGTTTGGCATCCTCGCCCGGGAGCGCGAGCTCGAGAAACTCGTCGTGGAGACCCGCGGCCTTCAGCCCGAGTTGGCCGTTGTATTCGTGGATGTCCAGCAAGCCGCCCTGTGCCCGCGCATCGGGCGAAGCTTCGGCTTCGTAGATCGTCGCGGAAATGCCGTTGACGTGAAGGACACGTGCGAGCGTCAAGCCGCCAAGGCCGGCACCGGCGATAGCGATACGGGGTTGCGCGGAAGGCAATGCGGAGTCGTGGTGCAGGTTCATGGCAGCGTTCCAGTGGCTGCGAGCGTTCGCGTCGATACGCGACAGTTCGCAGAAAAGCCGACAGATGTCGGGGGAACGCTGGCCGACCTCGCTAGGACTGCTGGGCGGCGTGTACTCGATTGTCTGGTGCCATTAATTGGCACAGGCAACCGTTTTTCGCGGTCTTCGAGAGCGCAGTATCGCACGGTTCGGCCATCAGGAAGCTCGGATGCTCCCGGACCAGACAGGCTCGCCCGCGTCTATTGCGCAAGCCTTCTTGCGACGACGCCATTCATGCACGCCCCTTCCCGTGGGCAGCCGCTCCCGTCGTGGCGCGCCTGTCGGCAAGCAGCCGAACGGCGACGATCAATGCCGACGCGACGGTGACGGCTCCCGCCAGATAGACCGAAGCGATGCCCTGCGCACCGGCCAACGCGCCAGCCAACGGGCTCGTGATCCCCAGCGCGATATCCAGGAACGCCACATAAGCGCCCATCGCAAGGCTGCGGGTTTGCGGCGGCGCGCGTCGGACGGCTTCCACACCGAAGCCGGGAAACGCGAGGGAGTATCCGAAGCCGGTCAGCGCCGCTCCCAGGTAGGCGATGGATGCGGTATCGCTTCCCCAGATGAAGAACTGCCCGACCGCTTCGATGGCGACGCTCACGAGCGCCACCTTCGCGCCTCCCAGTTTGTCCGGCAGATGGCCAAAGAGGACGCGCGCACCGATGAAGGCCGCTCCGAACGCGGTGAATGCCAGCGAAGAGTCCCCCCACTGCTTGGCCGCGAACAGCAGGGCAATGAAGCCCGTGATCAGACCGAAGCCGACGCTGGACAGCGCCAACCCCATTCCCGGCCAGAGCACCGCGCTCAGTACTTTGTAGAACGGCGTTCGGCGAACGGCCGAAGGCGCGACGCCGGCGTTCTGCGGTCCGACCAGCCCGAGCGACCAACCCAACGCTCCGGTGGCAATGAGACTTTCGCCCAGCGCCAGCAGGATGCGGCCCAGCACCACGATCCACACCGACGTGGCCGGCGTCGCGACGAAAGCCATCGACGCCAGATAAGCCAGGCCGGAACCGGCCGCGAACAGGCAGCCGATGATGACCGCGCGCTTGGGGCCTCGCAGGTCGGCGAGATTGCCGGCCCATGGGCGGGACAGCAGCGCAACGATGAACTGCAAGCCGATGACCATGCCGATCACCAGCGTGCCGACACCGAGCGTTTCGTGCAGGTGCAGCGGCAGGACCGGCATCTGCATCCCGATAGTGAGGAACCCGACGAAGACCGCCAGCGCAATGGGCAGTAACGTCACGAAGACCTTGGCACCGGAGGGCAGTGCCATCGCAGGAGCCGGAGAAAGCGGAGTTTGTGTTCGAGACATACGGATACTCGGAAATTGAGCTTTGCGGATCAGCCCGTGTAGCAGCCGGGCTGATCCAGATCGACGAGCAGGCCCGGGCCTTGGGGCTTCCAGCCGGGCAGCTCGCGCGTGCGAGTGCCGGACACGGACCGTTGGTGTTGATTCATCCCAGCCGGATCGACAGCTCCACGTCCTCGCCGAACGGCACGGACAGGTAGCCGTTTTCCGGGGCGCGCACGCGCGCCAGGTATTCCGGGCTGTAGTCGGCGTTGTCGGCAACGATCAGCGCGCCGGGTCGCAGGCGGCTCTCGACCAGATCGAGAACTTCGCAATAGATCGACTTGGCGCCATCGAGCAACAGCAGGTCGATGGACTCCGGAAGGTCCGCGGCCAGCGTTTTCAGCGCGTCGCCTTCGCGGATCTCGACGAGATCGCCCACGCCGCCCTCGATCAAGTGCTGGCGGGCCTTCGCCACTTTCGACGGCTCGAACTCGCTGCCGATCAGGCGGCCGCCGCCGTTGTCGCGCAGCGCCGCCGCCAGGTACAGCGTCGAGATCCCGAACGAAGTGCCGAACTCGACGATGTCGCGCGCGTTCGTGCTGCGCGCCAGTTGGTACAGCAGCACGCCGGTCTCGCGCGACACCGGCAACCACAGCTCTTTGGCGCGGCTGTAGAAGTCGAGGTATTCGGTCTTGCTGCGCATCAGGCGCTCGCGCTCCGCGCGGGGAATGCCGGCCATTGCCGGGTCGGAGACCTGCCCGGCCTGCTCGAACAGGCGATCCAGCAAGGGGGCCAGCGGTGCGTTGGTCAGTGTCGAAAACATGAAGTTGTCCTGGTCGAGGGTTCGGAAGCGAGGCGATCGGGCATCGCGCATTGAATGCGATCAAATATTCGCATTAAAGAAATAATATGATCAAACCGTCGCATTGAAAATTCGCATTGGCGTTCGCGTTTTCGTGGCGGCCCGATGCGAGCCGAGAATCGCCGAGACCTCCTTCAAAACAAGGCGATCCGGCTGATCCGGTCGAACCCCGAAGGCGGTGCGAGTACGAAAGATTCAGGTTTTCCGTCAGAAAGAACGGCGGCGTTACCGCGATCCGGCTAATATGCGATTTTTTCTTCGCATTCGACGATGCGGTCGAACGATGGGATTTCCCTGCGTCGAGACTGGCATCGCCCAACGACCATGACCACTCGCCGCCGCCCTCAGATCGCCTCGCGCAAACAACCTCAGCAAGCGCGCTCGACTGAATTGGTCGCCGCCATTCTGGAAGCCGCCACCCAGGTTCTGGCCCAGGAAGGCGCCACCCGGTTCACGACGGCGCGCGTCGCCGAGAAGGCCGGCGTCAGCGTCGGGTCGATCTATCAGTATTTCCCCAACAAGGCGTCGATCCTGTTCCGTCTCCAGGTCGATGAGTGGATGCAGACGACCCGGATGCTGCGGAGCATCCTCGAAGATGCCGATACGCCGCACCTGGAGCGCCTGCGTGCGCTCGTGCACGCCTTCCTTCGCTCCGAGTGCGAAGAGGCCGAGGTTCGCGGTGCGCTCAATGACGCGGCCCCGCTCTATCGCGACAGCCCGGAGGCGCGCAAGGCCCGGGCCGAAGGCGACCGAATGATCGATGCCTTCATGGCGGAGGCCTTGCCGAGGGCATCCTCCGCAACCCGCAAACTGGCCGGCGATCTCGTTTTCACGACGCTCAGCACGGTAGGCAGCAGCTTCTCGCAAACCCGGCGGACCAAGGCGGAGATCAAGGCCTATGCCGATGCGATGGCCGACATGTTCTGCGCCTACCTGAAAGGCATCGAAGGCTCCTCGCTTCGGTAGCCGGGCGCCTGAACTCGTCGTCGAGTCGCATCTCGGCGATCTCGAACTCGTATTGAAACGACCCGTTCTTCTCCCGCTTACGGCGCCATCCCACCGAGCGTTCCGGCTGCCGGTGCCGGCGGTTTCGGCTCCTCCGGGAGCGGGATGAACTCTGCATCATCGGCATCCGGCAGCTTCATCCTTCCGGCCTTCCAATCGGATGCCGCCTGCGCGAGCCGTTCCTTCGAAGAGGACACGAAGTTCCAGTAAAGGAACCGCTCCCCGACGGGCTCACCGCCGAGAATCATGACCGCGGAGCCTTGCAGCGCCCGCACGCGCGAGGCGGCGGCGGCGAGCACCAGCATCCTGCCCGCCTCGTGCCGCGAGCCATCCAGCTCCACCGCGCCGGTCGCGATGTAGAGCGCACGCTCCGTGTATCCGCCCGGGATCTCCGCTGTCGCGCCCGGCGCCATATCGAGATGGGCGTAGAACAGCGGCGAGTACGTTTCGGTGCCGGCAGTCAGGCCGTAGGCGCTGCCGGCGATGAGCTGCCCGTTCACGCCGGCGTCACTCCATCTGGGTAGCCCGCTCCCGGCATGATGGGAAAAGGACGGGGCGATTTCTTCCAGTTCGGTCGGTAGCGCGACCCACGCCTGGATGCCGTGCAGGCGATCGCCCTGCACCCGTGCGCGCTCGAACCGCTCGCTGTGCGTGATGCCGCGTCCCGCAGTCATCCAGTTCACTTCCTGTGGCCGGATCACCTGCTCGTAGCCGAGGCTGTCGCGATGCATCACCTCGCCGGCGAACAGGTAGGTCACCGTGGCGAGACCGATGTGCGGATGGGGGCGGATGTCCATGCGCCGATCGAGGCCTGGCGCGAGGTCGAGCGGCCCCATGTGGTCGAAGAAGATGAACGGCCCCACCATGCGCCGCTTTGCGAACGGCAGCACGCGACCCACTTCAAAGCCGCCGCCGAGGTCGCGACGCCGCTGCTCGATGACCATCTCGATCATGACGCGCCTCCTGCCTGTTTGCCGCGCGCACGATCGGCCGTTTCGACCTCCGCGAGCAGGTCGGCCATGCGCTCGGCGGCCGACGGGAGCATGCCCGTAGCGGGATCGGGAAGAATGACGGCAAGACCGTCCACACCGATTTTCATGAAGAATCCTTGCAAGCTCACTTCATGCCGTTGCCGGTTGATTCATGCCTTTCCAGGCCAGCATTGTGCTAATTACCCGGTCCATGCGCCAGTACCGTTCCGCGGTGATCTGTGTCGCGGATACGGGAACGCTACAGTGAAAGTTTCCATGTCAGGATGGGACGCGGAAACAGGAGCACCAAGTTGGACATCGAAGATCTTCGGACATTCGTGGAAGTTGCAGACACCGGAGGGGTCTCGCCCGCCGCACGCCGGCTGGGCGTCTCGAAGTCGATCGTCAGTCGCCGGCTGGGCCGGCTCGAAGCAGAGCTTGGTGTCCAGCTCCTTGCCAGAACCACTCGGGGCTCCGCGCTCACGGAAGCCGGCGTTACGCTTCGGGACCATGCAGCCAGGGCCTGCGCCGAGATCGACCTGGCCAAGGAGACGATTCTGCCCGCCGGCGATCTTCGCGGACGGCTGCGAATCTCCGCGCCGATTACCTTCGGCCCGACCTATTTCGCACCCATGTTGGCGAAACTGGCGAAGCGACATCCGCGGCTCGACATCCACACCAGCTACAGCGAGCGATTCGTCGACCTGATTGCCGAAGGTTTCGATTGCGCGATACGGGTCGGCTATCTCCAAGACTCCACCCTGATGGCCAGACGCGTCGGGTCTATCTACGGCAAGCTCGTTGCCAGTCCGGACTACATCGCGACGTACGGCGCTCCCGAAGCACCGGACGAGATCACTGCCCATGAAGCCTTGGTGGGAGGAGTGGATACCTGGTACTTCATGGATGGCACGACTACCGTCACCGTGCATCCACGTGGGCGTTTCAAGGCAGATGAGGCCAAGTCCCTCGCTTCGGCCGCGGCCGCGGGACTCGGCATCGCTTACCTGCCGGATGTAGCGACCAATGATTACATCGCCTCCGGTGCACTCATCCCCATCATGACGCGTTACCCACCACCCGTAGCGGGGATCTATGTCGTTCGACCGCCTGGCCCTCGCCCCTCACCGAAAGTGCTGGCACTCACCGAACTGCTGATCGAGTGCTTCAAACAGGCGCCGGTGCCCTCGAAGGTGATCGACGAAACGTAGGAGAACCGACGCGGTCGCTCTGATCCGCTCAAATCAGCGTGCTGCGGCCGGTACCGGCGTGTTCAGAAGCTGCTGCTCCCAAAGATACGCGATGCCGCTGCCGCTGAAGTGCTCGATGAGAATCTCGGTCAGCTCCTCGACATGCTCGGTGCGCGCCCAGTCGCGCTGCCATTCGCCGGCCAGCGCCATCACGGTCATCACGTTCGCGCCGGCCGCGATCATTCGCTGGATGGCGACTTCATGAGACTCCTTCGAAATCCCGCCCGACGCGTCGGTGATCACGGTCACGTCCCAGCCTTCGCCGGCGGCCTGGATGACGGGCATCGCGACGCAGACCTCGGTCCACAGACCGGCGATGATCAGTTGCTTGCGGCCCGTCTTCTTGACCGCATTCACCACTTTCTCGTCCTGCCAGGTGTTCACCCAGGTGCGATCGATGACTTCCTGGTCCGGAAACACGTCGGTGATCTGCTTGAAGAGAAGCCCACCGCGCGCCGCGATCACGCTGGTGAGAATGGTCGGAACATCGAAGGCTTTTGCCAGCTTCGCCAGCGCGGCCGTGTAGTTGACCACCGCTTGCGGATCATGGCTGTTGAGATTCGCGAGCTGGTACGGCTGGTGGTCGATCAGCACGAGTACCGAGTCTTCGGGACGAAGGAGCGAATCGAGGCCATTGCGGAAAGTCATGGATACATCCTTTTCTGTCGTCATGGGTGAGGTGGGTATGCAGGCGTGCGTCACCGCTGCATCGCCTCCGAGGCAGACTTTGTCACCTCCGTCAGGGATTCGGTAGTGCCTTTTCGCGTCGAACTATGTCGCGGAAACTGGAACGACGGGAAATCCCCTCACGAGCGGCGCTGGACCCACGGCCATTCCCCGCGGTAGCCGTTCCGCTTCTTGCGACACAGCTTGATCGTTCCCGAGGCTAGTCCCGCGCACATCTGCGGCGATATCGTCGATGCTTCAGATATCCGGCGAAACGTCATGGAACGTACCCTGTCCCTTAGAGGCAATGCGCTTTGGCGACGCCCCCCTACCCGGCCACCGTCGAAGAAGCTCTCGGACGACTCGCCGCCGGGCTTGACGACCGGCGCCGACTTTTCTGGCCGGCGCCGATCGTCGAATCATCCGCGCCCCGACAGGCAACGTGATGGCTGAAGCGAGCCTGGGGCAGACGATCGGACCCGCGGTCGTCCTGATGGGAGCGGCCGTCATCGCAGTGCCGCTGTTCCGGCGACTCGGCCTCGGATCGGTGCTGGGTTATTTCGCCGCCGGCGTGCTGGTGGGCCCTTCGGTGTTCGGACTGTTCACCGATGCCCGATCCATCCTGCACTTCTCCGAGCTTGGCGTGGTGATGTTCCTGTTCGTGATCGGGCTGGAACTGCGCCCGCACAAACTGCGGGCGATGCGTGGACAGATCTTCGGACTGGGCCTGATTCAAGTCGCCGCCGCGACCGGCGCTCTTGCGTTGGCCGGCATGGCGCTCTTCGACCTTTCTGTTCCCGTTGCCTTCATCGCCGGCGCGGGCTTCGTCCTATCCTCGACCGCGGTCATCATGTCGGCGCTGCAGGACCGCGGCGAGATTTCGAGCACGGAGGGACAGAAGTCGATCGCGATCCTGCTGTTCGAGGACCTGATGATCGTGCCCCTTCTGGCTGTGGTCTCCTTCCTGTCGCCGCTGCCGCACGGGCAATCCGGGTGGAGCGGCATCCTGCCGGCGCTCGCCGCACTGCTGACGCTGCTGGCGGTGTCGCGCTGGGGCCTGAACCCGTTCTTCGCCCTGCTGGCGCAAACGCGGACGCGCGAGGTAATGACGGCCGGCGCGCTGCTGGTGGTGCTTGGCGCCGCGTTGCTGATGGACGTGGCCGGGCTGTCGATGGCGATGGGCGCGTTCCTCGCCGGAGTGATGCTGTCCAACTCGAGCTACAGGCACCAGATCGAGAGCGATATCGAACCCTTTCGCGGCCTGCTGATGGGACTGTTCTTCCTGGCCGTCGGCATGTCGCTCGACCTGTCGGTGGTCGCGGCTGCGTGGCCGCTTCTGCTTCGCATGCTGATCGCATTCATGCTCGCCAAAGGCCTCGTGGTCTATGCGATCGCGCGCCTGTTCGGCGGATCCAACCGCCAGGCGCTGCACCGCATGTCCATGTTCCTGCAGGGAGGGGAATTCGCCTTCGTGCTCTACGCCGCGGCGACCTCGGGCGGCGTGATCGATGCGCGGCAGAACGCGCTGTTCGCCACCGTCGTGATCCTGTCCATGGCCATGACCCCGCTGCTCATGATCATGGCCGACCGACTGCTGCGTGCCGAGTCCTCGATGGACGGCGTCGATGCGGCCCGCGATCTGAAGGGGCGGATACTCATCATCGGCTTCGGTCGCTTCGGTCAGATCGCCTCGCAGCTCCTGCTGTCCAGAGGCGTCGACCTCTCCGTCATCGACAAGGAACCCGCACGGATCCGCGACGCGGGACGATACGGGTTCAAGGTCTTCTTCGGCGACGGTACCCGGCTCGACACGCTGCACCACTCCGGCGCGGGCCAAGCCGATGCGATCATGGTCTGCATCGACGAACCCAAGGCCGCGATGCGGGTCGTGGAACTGGCGCAGCACGAGTTCCCGCAGGCCAGGCTGCTGGTTCGCAGCTACGACCGCGGACATGCGGTGGAACTGATCCGCGCGGGCGTCGACTATCAGATTCGCGAGACGGTCGAATCCGCTTACCGGATGGGAGCCGAAGGTCTGCGGGTGCTGGGCCATGCCGAGCTCGACATCGAGGCGGCAACCGAGGACATCCGCCGGCGCGATGTCGAGCGCCTGTCTGAACAGGTGCAGGGAGACGCCATGTCGGGCCGGGACCGGCTGCACCTGCGCCCCGTCCCGGAGCCGCTGACCGGTCCGTCGGCATCCAGGCAAGCCTCACCAAGGCAGCCGACATAAGTGCTCGGCGGATTGCCGAGCCCGTCAGGACTTTCGTGTTTGACGCGCAAATCGACCTGGGCACGCCTACATCACCCGACCTCTCCGGGGCTCGTGAACGCGTCATCGGGGACGTACGCGAGCAGGTCGCCGGGCTGGCAATCGAAATGTCGGCAGATCGCCTCCAACGCGATGATCTGGATGCGCACGACAGCGGACCGGCCGTGTTTCCTGGCCGGGACGCTCAGCAGTTGCAACCCGAGCGACGTTTCCTCTCTCTATGCTTCAATGTCCGCATGCCACCGGAACCGAGCCTCGAAGACCTGCGCCGCTACGCGGTCGCGCGCACGCTGTTCACGCCGACCACGCTGCCGGCCGCGATCCAGCGCCTGGGCTTCGTGCAGGCGGACCCGATCCGCGCCCCGGCGCGGGCGCAGGACCTGACGCTGCGCCACCGCGTCAAGGACTACCGCGCCGGCGAGCTGGAACGCCGCTACGGGCGCCTGAAGATCGACGAGGACTGCCTGGTCAACTACGGCTTCCTGCCCAGCGAGCACCTGGCACTGATGCATCCGCGCCAGGCAAAGAGAACCTGGGATGCCGAGACACAGCGCAAGGCCGCCGACGTGCTGGCCTTCGTGCGTGAGCGCGGCGCGGTCCATCCGCGCGAGGTCGAACAGCACTTCGCGCATGGACGCGTGAAGAACTACTGGGGCGGTTCGAGCAACGCCAGCACGCAGTTGCTCGACGGCATGCACTACCGCGGCCTGCTGCGGGTCAAGCGGCGCGACAGCGGCACACGCGTCTACGAAGCGGCAGCACACCCGCCCGTGGACGACAGTTCCGCCGGAAGTGCCCGGCGCGCAGCCGCCTTGATCGACCTGGTGGTGCGCAAGTACGCGCCCCTGCCGGCCGCCAGCCTGACCTACCTGGTACGGCTGCTCGGCTACGGCGCGCCGCATCTGACGGCGCAGACCCGGACAGCGCTGCGGCTGGCACACGAGCACCTGGGCAGTTGCCGCATCGACGGAACCACCTGGTACTGGCCCGCCGACGAAAACCCGCGCGCACGTCGCTACGCCGTCGATGACCGGCTGCGCCTGCTCGCCCCCTTCGATCCGGTGGTCTGGGACCGCCGCCGCTTCACGCTGCTCTGGGACTGGACGTACAAGTTCGAAGCCTACACACCGCCGGCGCAACGCCGGTTCGGCTACTACGCGCTGCCGATGCTCTGGCGCGACCGGGTGATCGGCTGGGCCAACGTATCGGCGAGCGAAGGCAGCCTGGCACCCGCATTCGGCTACGCGACCGGCACGATGCCGAAGGACGCAACCTTCCGCAACGCGCTGAACGAAGAACTACAGCGCATGGGGCAGTTTCTTTCCCCACGCTGATATACCCGGCAGGTCGATCATGCTGGACAGCAGCACTGGCCGTGACAGTCCGGAAAGCGGAAGGACCGGGTGCCACAGGATGCTCCAGAAGCACGCTCGGCACCGTGCTCCTCTCCCTTCTTTCGGAAACAAACAACATGTGCAATCGCGTCCTCCAGGTCGCTGCGGTAGCAGTGGCCTTCCTTTTTTCAGCGCCTTTCGCGACCGCGCACCAGCTGTGCACGCTGATCGCCGATGCCGATTCCGGCAAGGTGCTTCTGCAGCGCGGCTCCGCCTGCTCCGGGCGCGTGACGCCTGCCTCGACTTTCAAGCTCGCCATCAGCCTCATGGGCTACGACGCAGGCGTGCTGAAGGATGCTGCACAGCCTGCCTTGTCGTATCAAACGGGATATCCGGATTGGGGGGGTGATGCCTGGCGGCGCGACATCACGCCGACCACATGGATCAGGGACTCCGTCTTCTGGTACTCGCAGCAGGTCGTGAAACGCGTGGGGCAGGAGCGCTTCGCGCAGTATGTGAAGGCCTTTCAATACGGCAATGCCGATGTCTCTGCCGTGCCGGTCGATGATCCTGGACAGAACGGCGTCTGGGTTGTGAGTTCACTGCGCATCTCCCCCGAGGAACAGCTTGCGTTCATGCGCAAGATCGTGCGCCGCCAGTTGCCGGTGAGTGCGCATGCCTTCGACATGACCGCCCTCATCGCGAACTACGGTGCACCGGTCGACGGCTGGGCCGTGCATGGCAAGACGGGCACCGGCTCGCCGGGCTGCGACAACCGCTATGACGCAAGCCGCGCTTATGGCTGGTACGTGGGCTGGGCGACCAAGGGCGCGCGAAGGCTGGCATTTGCGCACCTGATCCAGGACGAGCAGGCCCTCAAGCCCAACGCGGGCCTGCGTGCGCGCGACGAGCTGCTTCGGCTCCTGCCAGCCATCGACCATTGAGACGGGCATCGCGATGACTGCATTGCGCCGCGCGCTTGCCGCGCTTCTCATCCTTCTCGGATCGTCCTGCGTCCTGGCCCAGACCGTGGCGCTGACGTTCGACGACGGGCTCGATCCCCTGAAGGAGCCCGCGGCCCCGTCGTGGAACCGGCAGATCCTGGAGACGCTCCGCGATGCAGGCGTGACGTCCATGGTGTTTCCCACACTCGTGCGCATCGGCCGGGCGCAGGGACTGGACCTCATCCGGGACTGGGCGCGCGCGGGCCACGCGGTCGGCAACCACACGTCCCGGCACCGCAGCCTGGGATCGCCCCAAGTGCCGCTCGCGGATTTCATCGGCGATGTCGAGGAGGCCGACGCGGTGCTGAGCCGGCTCCCTGGCTGGACGAAGATGCTGCGCTTTCCGTATCTCAAGGAAGGCAACACGACCGCCAAGCGGGACGGCATGCGCCTCTGGATGCAGGCCGCAGGCTACAGGGCAGCACCGGTTTCGATCGACGCGAGCGACTGGTACTACAACCAGGTCTATGCGGCCTGGCTGGACGAAGGAAATGCCGACAAGGCCGATCGTGTGAAGGCAGCGTACATCGAGCATCTGCTGGACCGTGCCGCCTACTACGATGGTCTGGCCCGGCAGGTCCTCGGCCGCAGCCCTGCCCATGTGATGCTGCTGCACACGAGCAGGATCAACGCCGCCGCGCTTGGGGAGTTGATCGCGGCTTTCCGGGTGCGAGGGTGGGCTTTCATCGCCGCCAAAGCAGCCTTCGAGGATCCGATCTACACCGTACAGATCGATACCTTGCCGGCGGGTGAAAGCGTCGTCTGGGCCAGCGCCAAGGCTGCGCAGGTTCCAGGGCTGCGCTATCCGGCCGAGGACTCGGTCTATGAGGAGCCCAAGCTGCGCGCGCTGGAACTGGTGCCGCCGCGCATGCTGCAGTAGTGCACGGGCAAGGTGTGTGACGATGACATGGTTTTGTTAGCTGCTCTTAGTCGTAGCTTTGGGCCTGCTGCGCGAAAGCCGGGCGGCACGGGCCGAGCGGCTCGACGTGCCCGGCGCCATCCTGCTGGCGACGGGCCTGCTGGCGCTGGTGGTTCCGCTGATCGAAGGCCGCGAGCGCGGCTGGCCGGGGTGGTGCCTGACGCTGCTGGCCGCGAGCCTGCCGCTGCTGTGGGCGTTCTGGAACCACGAGAAACGCACATCGCGCAGCGCATGGGCGCGCGCACGGCGGCTTTCGGCATGGGGCTGGAGGTGCTGGGCATGCTGATGGCGGCAGCGCTCGCGGTCGCGGGGTGGCCGCAGTGGATGTGGATCTTTCCTAAGGGAGTTATTCGGCGTCAGGCTGCGCCTCGGGCGCGGCCGACTGGAACGTCTCCAGCCGTCGGCACTGTTCTGCAATCCGCTGTATCGTGGGATATGGCGCCAGCGATACTTGAAAGCGCTCGGCATTGAAGACCTGTGGCACCAGGCAGCAGTCGGCCAGCGTGGGAATGTCGCCGTGGCAAAAGCGTCCGGTGTCTCGGGCATCGGCCAGCATGCGCTCCAGCGCGGCAAAGCCGGTCTCCACCCAGTGCCGATACCAGGCGTTGCGGCCTTCATCATCAATCTCGAACCGGTGCTCCAGGTAGCGCAGCACCCGCAGGTTATCGAGCGGATGGATTTCGCAGGCAATGGTTTGAGCCAATGCGCGCACGCGTGCCCGACCCAGTGGATCGGCCGGAAGCAGCGGGCGGTGTGGGTGGCACTCTTCCAGGTATTCGATGATGGCCATCGACTGCACTAGCGCCGCATCGCCATCAAGCAGGACGGGCACCAGTTCATTGGGATTGAGTGCCGCAAAGTCCGCCGCATGTTGCTGTCCTCCGCCCTTCACCAGATGCACAGGCACTGCTTCCCAGGCCAGGCCCTTGAGGTTGAGCGCGATGCGCACGCGATAGGAAGCCGAACTGCGAAAGTAGGTATATAGCTTGAGCACGATTCGGGGTCCGCCCACGCTCAAGCCAGCGCTGGCAGCAAGGTGGCGGCGCACTCGCCGAAACCGATACGCGCCGCGCCGGATTTCTCGCACCAGGCGCGCAGCTCCATGCGATCGCCGTCTTCCATGAAGGTACGCTGCTCGCCATTGGGCAATGTGATCGGTTGTTTCCCCCCCACCGTTAGTTCGATCAACGCTGCGGCCTGGTCGAGCGTGGGGCCGGACAGCGTGCCGGTGCCCAACATGTCACCCACGCGCAGGTTGCAGCCATTGACCGTGTGGTGCGCAACCATCTGCCCCATGGTCCAGTAAGCGTGGCGGTAGCTGGTACCGGTCAGGTGTGTTGCGGCTTGGCCGTCGACACGCATCCGCGCCGTTTGCATCAGGACCTCCAACTGGATGTCGATCGCGCCTTCTGCACGATCGGTGGGGGAGTCCAGATAGGGCAGCAGCGCGGGGTCTGCCGCGTCGCGCACCGGTGGTACGGTGCGGTAGGGGGCCAGGGCTTCCAGCGTGACGACCCACGGCGAGACCGTGGATGCAAAGTTCTTTGACAGGAAGGGGCCGAGCGGCTGGTATTCCCAAGCCTGAATATCGCGCGCCGACCAGTCGTTGAGCAACGACAGCCCGAACACGTGGGTCTCGGCTTCGGCCAAGGGAATGGCGCGGCCGCGCTCGTTGCCCTTCCCGATGTACACCGCCAGTTCCAACTCGATGTCCATCTTCTTGCAAGGGCCGAACACCGGCGCCGTGGCGCCTGGCGGCAGGATCTGCCCGCAGGGGCGATGAAAGTCCTCACCGGAGACGATCAGGCTGGACGCACGGCCGTGGTAGCCGATGGGAACCCACTTGTAGTTGGGCATCAGCGGGTTGTCGGGACGGAACTGCCGTCCGATGTTGGTCGCGTGGTGCACCGAGGTATAGAAATCGGTGTAGTCACCGACCTGCACGGGCACGGTGTATTCGGCATCGGCCTGCGGTACCAGGCAGTTGCGCAGCGCATCCGCCTGCGGCGCATCTTTGCGCAGCACGCGCGACAGCGCCAAGCGCAGGGCGGACCACGCTGCCGGTCCCATGTCCATGAGGTGGTTCAGACTGGCCTCGCCCGCGGCCGCGGCCGCGTCGATTCCGATAACCCCTGCCGCGTAGGCGGCGCGCATGTCCAGAATCTGGTCGCCGATGGCGACGCCACCGCGCCAACCCTCGCTGGAGCGCCGGCGGCGAAAGACACCAAAGGGCAGGTTTTGGATCGGGAAGTCGCTACCCGCTCGATTGGCGGACTCGACCCAACTGGCAAGCGAGGGTTCGTGTGTTTCGTTCAAAGTGGCCATGTGTTGGTTCTCCTGGGCTTACCTGCCGTCCGGGTTGAAGTGCTTCTTCAGGCCATGCCAGCACTGCGCATAGTCACGCTGCAGTTGCAGCGATTGCATGGCATACGGTGTGGGGATCAGCGGCGTCGGCGTCTCGAACATGAAGGCCATGGTGTCCTTGATGTAATCCGGCTCGTCGATGTTGCGGGTGGACGCAACCTCGAAAGTCTCGGCGTCCGGCCCGTGACCGGTGAAGCTGTTGTGCAGGCTGCAGCCGCCCGGCGTGAAGCCCTCGGCCTTGGCGTCGTAGGCGCCGTGGATCAGGCCCATGAACTCGCTGGCGATGTTGCGATGGAACCAGGGCGGACGGAAGGTGTGCGCCATGGCCAGCGTGCGCGGCGGGAAGATCACGAAGTCCAGCGTATCGACGCCCGGCACCGCCGACGGCGCGCCCAGCACCAGGAAGATGCAGGGGTCCGGGTGGTCGTAGCTGATCGAACCGATCGTGTTGTAGCGCCGCAGGTCGTACTTGCACGGCACGTGGCTGCCCTGCCAGGCCACTACATCGAAAGGAGAGTGGTCCATTTTCGCGCGCCACAGGTTGCCGCTGAATTTGGCAACCAGCTCATGCTCGCCCTCGACGTCCTCGTACCAGGCGACAGGAACCTGGAAGTGACGCGCCGCCGCCAGGCCGTTGGAGCCGATCACTCCCAGATCCGGCAGTTTCAGGTCCGCACCGAGGTTTTCGCAGACGTACCCGCGCGCGCTGCCATCCGGCAGGTCGACGCGAAAGCGGATGCCTCGGGGGATCAGCACGATCTCCTGCGGCTCGGCGTCGATCAGGCCGAACTCGGTGGTGATGTGCAGACGGCCTTGCTCTGGCACGATCAGCATCTGTGCGTCGGCGTTGTAGAACACGCGCCTGCCCATCGACTGGTTGGCCGCATACAGATGAACGGCGATATCGGCGTTGCCGGCCATCGTGACCAGGCCCTGCAGGAAGTCGGTCGGCTCGCTTGGCAACGGCAGCGGGTTCCAGCGCAACTGGTTGGGCGAAGCCTCGATGCCGCTGAAATCGCTGACCAACTTACCGTTGCCGATGCGCTCGAACGGCTGGTGCATCGACGAGGGACGGATGCGGTACAGCCACGATCGCCGGTTGACGTGACGGGGCACGGTGAATGCCGTACCCGAGAACTGCTCGGCGTACAGCCCGTACGGGCATTGCTGCGGAGAGTTCTGTTCGGTCGGCAATGCGCCAGCCAGCGCCTCGCTGCTGAACTCATTGCCGAAACCTTGCAGGTAGCGCGTTTCACTATGCTTGGCGGGATCACTTTTCACGGTCATGATTTCGCTCCTTTGATGCGGGATGACGGCCCGATCTGCCGGCCGGCCGCCGGGAAAGCGGGCCGGGGATCGGCTCCGCACGCCGTCAATGCATGATGTCCACGTCGCCACCGGTCCGTGCCGCGGGCGGATTGCCACCAGCGCGAGCGAACAGGAACAGCATCAGCGCAGCGATCACCGTGGGTACGGCCATCGCCAGGAAGATCTCGCTGTTGGTCCACTTGAACTGGATCAGCAAGCCGCCGAGCACAGGGCCGGCGATGGAACCCCAGCGGCCGATGCCGAGGCTCCAGCCCACGCCGGTGGAGCGCAGCGCGGTTGGGTAGTACGTGGCGGCGAGCGCATTGACGGCCGGCTGCCCACCGATGATGCAAAAGCCCGTCACGGTCACGACCACGAACAGCAAGGGCAGCGCAATGCCCTGCTGCCCGATCATCGCGATGGTGACTGCGGCGAGGGCAAAGCAGGGCACGAGCACCTTGAAGAAACCGATGCGATCTATCACCGGCCCCATCAGCAGCGTGCCCAGCACGCCACCAGCCTGCAGCGCGGTACCCACCATGACGGCCGTCGAGGTGGACAGGCCTGCGCTGGTGGCAATGGTTGGCAGCCAGCTCGACAGGAAGTACAGATTCAGCAGGTTCATGAAGTTCACGACCCACAGGAAGATGGTGGCTGCTCCCCGTCCTTCGCGGAACAGTTCCATGACCGGCGCGCCGCCCTGCCTGGCCTCTGGCAGGGCATAGCGTGCGTTGGCGTCGATCCTCAGTGTGGGATCGATCTTGCGCAGGGTCTTGCCCACATCGTCCAGCCGGCGTCCCTTGACCACCAGAAACTGCATGGACTCCGGCACGAAGAAATACATCAGCACGGCCATCAGCAGCGGGAACACGCCCCCGAGATAGAAGACCGACTTCCAACCCCAGGCCGGAATCATCCATGCCGACAGCAGCCCGCCCAGCACCGCCCCCACGGTGTAGCCGCAGGACACGAGCATCATCAGCGTGACGCGCTTGTTCCTGGGGCTGAACTCACCAGCAAGCGCCATGGCGTTCGGCATGATCGCACCCAAGCCCAGGCCGGTGATGAAGCGGATGACCTGTAGCTGGGGAATGGTCGTGACGTGGGCCGTCACCAGCATGCACAGCGCGAAGAAGACGGTGGACCAGATGAGGACGGGCCGCCGCCCGATCTTGTCGGCCAGTACGCTGAGCGTGAGCGAGCCCACCAGCATGCCAAAAAGTCCGGCCCCGAACACCGGGCCTAGCTCGGCCTTGCTCACGCCCCAGTCGGCAATGATGGCCGGGGCCACATAGCCCATGGACTGCACGTCGAAGCCGTCCATGACCACGGTGATGCCAACCATGACCAGGATCCCGAGCTGGCTGCGACTGAGCCTGTTGTTGTCGATGATCGAGGGAATGTCGATGGTCGGGGCGGCACTCATACAGCGAGACCTTCCACCGGGAAAGACCGCACGACAGCCGGCAGTGCGCTGCCGACGCCGCAGCAGTTAGGGCATGCGCGCGCTGCGGCGCGATGCCTTGGATCATCGAACATGCCTTGTCTCCGTTTATCGATATGCGTATACATTGGACGGCCAATCGTCTTATCGGACAAATGGGATTTTTCGATCAACTTATCGGATCAAGCGATGAACGTCACCCTGCGTCAATTGCGCGCCTTCGTCACGGTCGCTCAACTCGGCAGCTTCACGGAAGCCGCCGCAGACCTCCACGTCACTCAATCCACGCTCAGTGGATTGATCAAGGAACTCGAGCAGGCGTTGGGTGTCCAGATCGTCCATCGCACGACACGCAAAGTGGAGCTGTCGAACGTGGGCAAAGAGTTCTTGCCGCTGACCGCACGCATCCTGCAAGACCTGGACCAAGCGCTTCGGGCGATCGCAGACATCAAGGCGCTCAAGTCCGGTGTCGTGCGTATTGCCGCGCCTCAACTGATGGCGTGCACGCTGCTTACCGACGTCGTGGGTTCGTTCTCGAAGCGCCATCCGGAAGTCGATGTCCGCCTGTCCGACAGCATTGTTGACGACGTGCTTCCGCGGGTTCAAAGCGGCGAGGTGGATTTCGGGATAGGACCGGAGCGGCCTGGAAGCCAGGATATAGCGACCCACCTGCTGTTCGACATGCCGTTTGTCGCAGTGCTTCCACCAGGACATTCGCTAACCCGTAACAAGCGCCTGACCTGGGCAGAATTTCTGCGTCACCCTGTCATTTCTCTGGAAGGTGAATACACGCAGATCCTCCGTCGGGAACTGCGTGCGGCATCGGACCAGTTGACGTTCACTCCGAAGAAGGAAGTGTCCTTCATGACGACTGCGCTGAGCTTGGCCAGTGCCGGCATCGGCGTAACCGTCTGCCTGCCCTATGCGCGCTCCCTGGTCAATCTTTACGGTCTCCAAACTCGGACGCTAAGCGCGCCAACGGTGCGACGAAAATTCCACCTGTTGGTGCGCAAGGACCGTGTGATATCACCAGCCGCACGGGCTTTCTCCGAATATCTGTTGGCATATGTCGCCAAACAAAAGTGGGGTTCCATGGCGGAATAGGCATGCTGGCGAATTGCGCTGCGTCATTGCAGGATGCTCTTGAAGCCACGATCCTCGCCGAGTTGATGAAGCAGGATGGACCGCCGAGGAGCAGCGACTTCGAGCCGAAGCGCGCGCACGATGCGCAGTTCATCCATGCGGGGCGGCTGCACGGCCAGCTCAAGCCCGCCGCGACTGCCGAAGCGCCGCTGTTCGCGCCTTCGCGGCGCATGACCAGCGTGTGGTCTCGCCGAGAAGCGCGTTCAGAACGGGCCCCCCTCCATCTGTCCCATGCGGCCAGTGGCGAAATCACGCGTGCGGGTGCGGCCGGTCGCCGATGCCGCGCGGGCCGTGGTGGCGGTAGTGGTCGATGAATACGAAGGGACCGACCGCCACCTGCGTCTGCTGCGGCAAGGCGCGCAGCAGACGCATGTCGCCATCGTCGACGACGGTCTGGGCGGGTACGACGCGCGTGAGTTTGCGTTCCATCCGGGTCTCCTCGTCCCTCAGATCTTGTCGAAACCGCCGCCCGCGGGAACGAAGCCGCCGCTGACCCGGAAGGTGTCGATGTTGCCGTGCAACTCGAAGGCGTTGACGCCTTGGCCATGCGTGACGATGCCACCGGCGACGTCGATTCTCCGCGCCGATCCGCCGGGCTTGACGCTAAGCCCTATGGCAGACAGCGTGACCACCACGCCCTTGACCAGCGAATCGCCCGTGCCGCCATGGGTCTCGATGCCGCGGCGCACCGCGATGCGGCCCACCGGCCGGCTGATCTGGATGCCCACCGCGCCGTCGGCGTGCGTGACCACGCGCTCGAACTCGGCCGACTGCACCGTGCCCGTGTAGACGTTGAAGCCGCGCGCGCCCTGGCCGAAGGTCTCGATGGTGGCGTCCACCTGCAGTACGTTCACCGTCCCGAAGTTGACGAAGCCGATGCCGCTGGGGCCGTAGGAGGTGATCTTGTCCTCGGCTACCCAGCGGTCCACCGTTCCCCAGTTGTCCAGCACCATGTCGTTGGGGCCGTAGGTGGTCACCGGCCCCAGGTTGCGCACGCTGTCGACGAAGGCGCCATAGACGGTGAACACGCCGCCGGTGATGCGGTCTGATGTGCCTTTGGCAATGCCACCATCGCTATGCACCGCGCCGGTTTCGAGCCGCCGCGCGACCAGCCGGCCGCCCACGTCGCCCGCGCCGCTGACGAAGATGCCGCTGCCGCGCACGGGCGCACCGGCCCGGCCGGCCGACAGGCCGGTCAGATCCGCGGTGATCGTCACGGCCGGATCGGTCTGTTGGTTCCACAGCGTGAAGGCGCCTGGAATCACCTCCACGCCATAGCCTCTGGGGCGCTCCTCATAACCGCGCGCATCGGCCGCCACGATGTCGATGTCATGGGCCTCGACATGGCCGCCGCGTACCTGGTCGCGCGCCAGCAACTGCACCACGCCGGTGACGGCCAGCCCGCGCAGCGCGAGGCGACCCAGGTGCGCGACGCGGGTGTCGTTGAACACGGCGCGCTTGTCCGTGTCGGCGACCAGCGTCAGGTTCTCGATCCGGTTATCGGAAGTCAGTTGCAGGCCATCCTGCCCAGCTGCGAATCGGAGGACTGCCGGACCGCTCAGGGTCTGGCCTGGTGACAAACGCAAGGTGGGCGTGTCGATCAGATCGGCAGCGAGTTGGATGTGCGCGATTTGCGTATCAGCGGCGGCGGCCTGTAGTTCGGACGCAGTGGAAACTTGTTGCGTGGGTTGGGCGGATGCAGTCATGAAATCGTCCTTTGGAGGCTTCGCCGAATAGTGTGGGTGTGTTCTCCTATATTTAGAAGAGATAAAATTCTTATGAACTCAATCTCTAATTCAGATAGTGATCGACCCCCTCAACCTGGACCAACTGCGTGTCTTCACCGCGATTGCAGAGCAAGGCAGCTTCACGGCAGCGGCGCGCCACCTGCGCCGGGCTCAGTCGGCTGTCAGCAATGCCATCGTCAATCTGGAGACGGCGCTGGGCGTCGCGCTGTTCGACCGCGGCGGCTGGAAGCCCGTGCTCACCGAGCATGGCCGGGCGCTGCTGACCGATGCGACCGCGGTGCTGGCGCGGGTCGATCAACTCAAGTCGCGCGCCCATGGGCTGACGCAGGGACTTGAAGCCGAACTGGCCGTGGTACTGGATGTCATGTTCCCGGCGCAGCAGCTGGCAGCACTGGCAGCGGGTTTCCGGCAAACATTTCCCAGCGTGGCGCTGCGCCTGCATGTGGATGCGCTGGGCGGCGTACCGCAGCGTGTCCTGTCGGGCGAATGCGGTTTGGGAGTGCAAGGGACGCTTCCCGACATCGCGCCCACGTTGGCCGCCCACACCATGCGGGAAGTGGCCCTGACACCTGTGGCCTCACCCGCGCATGCGCTGGCGGCGTTACGAGGTATCACCGTCGCAAAACTGCGTGATCACACGCAAATCGTGCTGACCGACCGCAACGCGGGTACGGAGGGGCGCACGTTCTCGGTGTTCTCCGAGGACCAGATTCTGACCACCGACCTGGGCGCCAAGCGCGTCATGCTATGCGCGGGGTTGGGCTGGGGCTTCATGCCGCACAGCTTCGTCGAAGACGACCTGCACTCGGGACGGCTATGCCAACTGGCACTGATCGAGCGCACCGCGCGCAACCGGAGCATGCCCCTGTTCGCCATCCACCGGCGCAACGCCGCACTGGGGCCGGCAGGCCAATGGATGCTGAAGTGGCTTGTGGAGTCGGGTGATAGACAAGTGTTGCCTGCGTCCGATGCGCAGACTACGCCACTGTCAATGCAAACGGCTTGAGCCCTCGGGCAGCGATCAGGTACGGGACCATCAGGATCAGCGCCTCGGTTGCGCGCGCGGACTGGATACCGCCCAGGTCCAGCACCTGCGCGGCAGGCCATCCGAGGTCGGCCAACAGCGCCTTCACCTGATCCTTGGCGCTTGCGTCGTCGCCACTGACGAAAACCGTGGGCGGGCTCGGCAGGCTCTGGGGTGCCGCCATGACGGTGAAGAACATGGTGTTCAGCGACTTCACGACGCGCGTCTGCGGCAGTGCGGCCTGCAAGCGCTCGGCCAGGCTGCTGTTCGGGTAGAGCAACCCGCCGGGCATGCCACTGGCCGTGCGTGTGGTGGCGTTGGAGACGTCCAGCAGTACCTTGCCCTGGAGCGGTGCCTGCAGCGCCTGCAATGTCTGCAGGGCCTCGTCGCCCGGCGTTGCATTGATCACCAGGGAGGACGCCGCTGCCGCATCGGCAAGCGAAGCATGCCGCGCCGAGGGCCCCTGCCATCGGCTTTCCCCTGCTGCCGAATCACGATGGCCAACGATGATGTCATGGCCCTTGGCGGCCAGGGCCCGTGCGAGTGTGGAGCCGACACGGCCCGCACCGAGGATGCTGATGTTCATGAGTGTGTTCCTTCAGGTGAAATGGGTATGTTCGATGACGGTGTTCAGGCCACGAGGCTTAGTGCGCGGACTGCGTCGCCATGCACGCCCGGTGCGCTGGCCAGGAAATCCTCGCTGGCCAATGTCCAGGGATGGCCTCGTGTGTCGGTGACGACACCGCCGGCCTCGGACACCAGCAGCGCGCCAGCGGCGAGGCCCGAGCGCACGTCGCTGTACTGCCAGAAGCCGTCGATCTGCCCGGCAGCCACCATTCCGAGCTCGAAGGTAGCCGGCACCGTCATTCGCACCACCAGCGCCGCATTCAGCATGGACGTCACGGATTCGCCGAGACGGCGGTGGGTTTCAGGCGTCTCGCCGGGCTTGGCCTGGCCGGTGGTGACGATGGCGGCCTTGAGCTCGGTCTTGTTGGACGGGCGCATCGGCACGCCGTTCACGTATGCCGCGCCGCTACCGCGCACGGCGGTGTACAGGCGGCCGACCACGGGTTCGTGGACGGCGGTCAGCACGGGAACGTTGTCGCGTACCAGCGTTGCGCTGACGCCCCATGCGGACAGGCCATGCACATGGTTCACGTTGCCTTCCACGGGGTCGAACACCCACCACTCTCCGCCAGGCAGCGCGCCGCCTTCCAGCTCATCGTCCACCCAGCCGGCGTTCGGGCGTGCGTCCATGAGAAGTTCGCGCGCCACCGCCAGCGATACGCCGTCGTTTGCATGGATGGCGGCCACGACGCCTTGCAGATCGTCCGGAGTGCGCGTCTGGGCGTCGAAGCGGGCCAGCATGTGAGCGCCGGCGGCGCGCACTGCGGCCACGGTAGCCGCGAGCAGCGCACCGTCGTCGTCTGCATGGGCGGCCGCGTGGTTCGCGAGGCGCCGGGCAGTCACGAGAGAGAGGTCGGTAGAGGAGTCCATGGTGTTGCCTTCGAGGTTTGCCGCAGGGCGGCTCGGGTGTGTGATGGGTTCATTTTTGGCCGCCGCCCAATTAACATCAAATCAAACGTCGTTATCGATCAATTAACCCATATGCAACTGGACATGAATCTTCTGGTGGCGCTCGACGCGCTGCTGGATGAGGGAAGCGTCGGAGGCGCCGCGGCCCGCATGCACGTCAGCTCTCCCGCCATGAGCCGCACGCTGGACCGCATCCGGCACATGACGGGCGATGCCATCCTGGTGCGCGCCGGCCGCCACATGTCACCGACGCCCTACGCGCTGGCCATACGCGAGGAGGTGCATGCCGTGGTCACGCGCGCGCAGGCCGTGCTGGCGCGGCAGCGCCGCTTCGAGCCGGCCGAGATGGAACGCAGCTTCACCATCCAGTGCCATGACGCGCTGGCCTGCGCGCTCGGCCCCGTCTGGCTGGCCGGCCTGCGGCGCACGGCGCCGCGATCCAGCCTGAGGGTGCTGGCGGAGGCAGCGATAGACACGCCGGAGCTGCGCCAGGGCCAGGTCGACCTGCACATCGGCGCAGCCATTCCGACGCAGGCGGATCTGCTGCACGCCGTGCTTGGCGAAGATAGACTCGTGGTCGCCATGCGGCCGGAACACCCGTTGGCGGGCCGCAAGCTCATGGCGCGCAACTACGCCTCGGCCGACCACATCACGGTTTCCCGCCGGGGCAGATTGCGCGATCCGGTGGATGAACTGCTGGCCGCCCAAGGGCTATCGCGCCGCGTCGCTGCTTCTGCACCGACGGTCGCCGCCGCGTTGTGCATGGCAGAAGCCGCCGACTTGCTGGTGGCTGTGCCAGGGTGCGTCAGCGCAACGATGGTCAAGACCATGAAGTTCAAGACGACTGCGCTGCCGCTCTCGGTACCGGTGCTGCCGATCGTCGCCACCTGGCATCGGCGCCATGACGAAGACCCCGCCCACGCGTGGCTGCGTGATCAGGTGGGCAGAGGCGTCAGGTCTTGGGCCGCAACTTCGCCGAGGTGACGCAGACCCCGCCGGCAATTCTTGGTGCGCATTTCTGTGATCGTGACCGGTCGGTCCGGGATCGTAACCCAGGCCATGTTGGAGGGGATCGAGGGTTGCATCTGACCGAACCGGGGGTGCGTAGGTTACCGGCTTTTTGCCGAAGCGCCGATGCCCCTGCCATCGCGATCGAAGCGTCGGATGACCACCACCCGCACATCGGACAGCGCCACGATTCTTGCAGGTACCGCATCGATTCCGGCCTTTGCCGCGAGCTTCAAGGCCAGGACCTCGCCGCGCGTGGCGCTGCGACTGTCGCGCACGCTCGGAAACTTGCCGATGGCCAGCCAGCCGTCCTCGTCGACCATCGTACATTTGGGACGCATGACGCTAAGCGAAGTCCCTGCCTTACAGGTAGCGCAAGTCCTCAACCGTTTCCTGCCTGAGCTCGACCGCGCGACTGGCCTGGAAAACATGCTCCAGTTCGATCAAGGGCGGCGTCTTGCGCCGCCCCTTCGGCACGGTACGTGCCAGGTGCCGTCCTGATCGCGCAGGCGCAGTGCGCCCACGCGGCTGAAGTCATCGACCGTCAGCAGGTAGTCCAAGCTCCCGACGTGCCGCCAGCCTTGCTGCGCACGCGCTTGGGCAACTGCTCATCCATCAGCGTCGGGCCGATCTCGTCGTTCGACGTGCTCAGCGAGTTCTCCAGCGCCCGGATCTCGCCGAAAACGTGCGACGCACGAGCAAAGCCTTGTGCTCTGAACGGACACGTCCGTGTACGGCAGCCGCCGAGCGATATGGACCAAAATCACTTGGCCGCCAGGCCGGGAAGCTGACTTCGGTCACATCACCCTCGCCGCACACGAGACCGTTGCCGCCCGGCTTCACGTAGGGTTGCCTCAGCCTCGTTCGAGGCAGGTCCTTCAGGACAGGAACGCCCTTCGGATCGATGCGCAGGAACAGTCCGTTGCTGTACACGAGCTCCAACACGCGGGCGAGCGAGACATAGCGCTGGGCTCCTCCAAGGCTTGGCGGCCACACGTCAGTGCCTGTTCGTGGACTCCCGAATGGTCCTGGATGCCATGTTCAAGCCTTCTCCAGCCATTCCAGCGTTGTCGACGCGCCCTAGTTGTACTTGCGCGCGCCAGGGCAGCCGAAGCTCGCGCGGGCGCCCCGTGACAACGCTGTGTGCAGAGTGCCGGACTCAGGGGATCTGCCGGGCCGCATGTTTCAGCCGAAGGATTTCAACGGTGCGCGCCGCATCCAGCACGCGATAGAACAGGATATGTAGTTCCGATGTACGACCAGCTCACGCACGCCGGCCAGTAACCCGGGCCAGCCAGGCCGACCCGGCGCCGGGTGGTCGGCAAACGGCAGCGTCTTGTCGTGCAGTTCTTGGCTGAAGTGGAGATCAGCCTATTAGAGCGACTTATGCGCAGTTTTTCGTGTTTCAACCCGGACTGGTTGATGTCATCTTCCCACGTCAAGCGGCTTCGGCTAGATTCTAAGCCGCAGCAGCCACAGCTTGTCCCGAGGTAGGCACTAGCTGTCTTCCTGCTCTTCAGGACAACTTGGCAGACTTCTTAATTTTTTTTGTACATTTGGTAGACGTTTTCAGGAGGTAGCTGTGCCGCACCGGCAGGCACCATCGTCGGGCTCAGAACCGGACCTTGCACCGTGCAAGACAGTCCCGGCGGAGCCTGGACCAGATACGGCCTCTGAGGGCGGCGTGCGAGTGGATAGTGGTTCCGCAGAGCTGCTTGACCTATCGCGTCAGCAGCAAAACCTCCTGCTCTTACGGCCCATCTTCCAGCTCGAGCGCTACAAGACGCTACTCGGTAGCGAAGGCGGCGCGGACAGGACGCTGTTCGACGGTATCGACACCCACTACCTCGCGCTGTCCGCCCTTGACCTGATGATGGAGGCAACAACGGTCTCCGGCGGTAGCACTTCCGTCGAGGTTGTGACTCACCTGGGGTACGTCACCGGTCGCATGAAGCCCGACCTCAAGCCGTCTCAGACGCACCGCATCGCGGAAGTTGTCCTCGACGCACTCGACAACAAGGCCAACAACCACAGGGAGTTCACAGCGGAGTTCTTCGACGCGCCTACGAACACAACTAAGTCGGCCCGATACCGACTAGTCCGTTTCGAACCTGACGCTGATGACGTCTACCGCTACCGCCCCACCGCCGAAGGCTACCTCGTCTACCTGGGGATGCTCGACCTCGCGCCGGAGGACTCGCAAGAGCTGATGGAAAAGATGCTCGATCTGCTCGTGCGCCGCGGCCGGTTTGAAGCAGCCGTCGAGATTGCCCGGCGAGCCCGGAAATACTCCATCGAGTACCGTCAGCTGATTCGTGATCGGCTCTATCAAGCCTATCGAGCACCAGGAAGCATCAACTGGAGCCGCGACATGGCTGGGCGGCTTGACGAGGCGCGAACGCACGTTCGTCAGCGACAAACCGAAGACGCCCGGATGGAGGAAGCCGTTGGCGAGGCCCTGCTTGGCGCCGATGAGCCGAAGACGCGCGAGAGCCTCGTGCAGTTGAAGGAAACCATCCGGAGCGCCAGCCTCATCCGACTGCAACTTGTCACTGACATCAACGTAGCGCCCGAGCGTTTCATTGAGGCGCAGCGCGCAGTTTTCCGGGCACGCAAGCCCACCGGTCTCCCGGACCTTGAGCCGCAGCTCCTTCCGCAACTCGTCAACCTTCCAACCCGAGTGCTCTCGACAGAGGCGGATGTCTTCATCAGTGCGCTGTACCCATCCGTGTGGCCGAGGGTGTACGACCTGAACTCGGTGTTCGCCCTGCTACTGGAGCAGCGTGGGGAGGGCGCGGAGGTCGAGACTGACCCAGGCTCGATTGAGAAGCTCGCCCCCCTGCCTGACCAGTTTTCAAAGGAACTCGTGCAGCGCGCCAACGACTGGCTGGCACGCAAGTTCTCTACCAGCCAACGGCTGCGCATCGACCAGCTGCTGGATGCCGCTGAAGACGAAGGCCTGGACCGAACGACGCGGCGGTGCCTCGTTCTCATCCTGTTCCGCTCGTTCGCGCGGTCTGAGAGCGAGTTCAAGAACGTGAGTGTCGAACTCACCGGAGACACCTTCCGTATCGACATCGCTCAAGGCAGTGTCCTCGAGTTCGCTTCTCTGGAGGAGCCAGAATGAACGCAGAATCTACCGTACGCAACGCCGCGCGACTGACCTATAAGGCGCTGCACACAACGCTGTCGCCCATCAACGACTCGGAGTACCGCGAGCTGCTCGCCCTCTGCAGAGCGGACCCGACGTTCAGGCGGTACGTCGAGGATGTCGCGGCTGGCATGGATCTGCAGATTCTCGACTTGAGCGAGCAGCGTGGACTCATCGTAGTTCCAGCTTCCAAGGATAGCCGCTTCGCAGTGCGTCTCACGGATATCCGCAGCGGCATGACTCCAGACCAGAAGGCCGCGCTCGTGCTTGCCCACATCGCCATCGCCGCGGTCTTCTTCCCAACGACCGATGGATTGGACGACGACAACTACTCCCCACCTCCGGCGTCTGTTGCCACCTGTCGCGACACGCTCTATGCACTGGCGCGACGCCTGAAGGAGACTTCCGACCTCCCGCCAGACCTACCACCTGAGCTCGCTCCTGGCTGGGAGACGATTTCAGCACTGCCAGTAGCAATCCCGTCCGGTCAGCGAGCGTCGCACGCCTCGGTCGTCGGCGTCGTCAAGATTGCGTTGAACCAGATGGCGCAGAACGGCCTTGTTCGACTTGACCGAGACGCCGAAGACGAAGCAGCCGCGACCTACACACCCACCTTTCGGCTGCGTGTGCAGCTGCGAGAACTGGCGCTGCGGCGACTCTATGAGATGGCGCAATTGGCTACGACCGAGCGCAAGGCACCGTGACCATGCAAAAGATATCCCGCATCCACCTGGGCAACTGTGGCTACCGCACCGCATGGTACGACGGAATGATCTTCGAGCTGACCGACCCGGACAGCGATCAACCCACCGATACGCTTATCAACCTGGAGAATGGCGGCGGCAAGACCACACTCATCGGTCTTGTGTTCTCGTGCTTCGAAACCGCTCAAGAGAAGTTTCTCAAGCATATCCAGAGCAAGCACAACACGTTCTCTCAATACTTCACTCACGACGGCGCGCCTGGTTTCATCATCGTTGAATGGCTAATGCCGTCCAGAACGGCAGGGGGCGATCCCTACCGCCTGGTGACCGGTCAGGCGGTCGCGGTAAGATCGCACACCGAGCCACCTGAAGTCGACCGCATGTTCTTCTCGTTCGAGGAGCACGCTGACCTCGGTCTAGTGGACATCCCGGCCCCCGGTCTGGCGCAGCCCGCGCCGACGTCCATGCAGGAGTTTTCGCGCTGGCTACACGCACAGCAGAAGAAGTACCCGGGTGACGTTTTCATCAGCCACAACCGCCAAGCGGAGTGGCAACGGCATCTGAAAGACGAGCGTCTTATTGACCTGGCCATGCTGCGCATGCAGGTTAACTTCTCGGCCCAGGAAGGTGGTTTCGACACGGGCTTCCTCGACTTCAAGACGGAAGGCGAGTTCCTGCGCAAGTTCCTGCACCTGACCAGCGACACCCCCAAGGCCGACGAGGCGCGCAAGCTGGTGGTTGCGGTATGCGAGAAGCATCGTCGCAAGCCTCAGTTCCAGAAGCGTCGTGATGAGCTGACCAAGTTCCGGGCGTCGCTGAACGCTTTCGCCGAGCTGGCTCATCTGTACATTGAGACGCTTGCTGCGCAGCGCTCGATGCTGATTCGGGGCGCTCAGATGGTCCAGGCTCTGCAGGATCGGGCCCTCTCCTTGCGCCTTGACCACGACCGAGAGGTGGAGTTTGAGCAGACCCAGCGAAGGCTGGCCTCGGCTGCGTTCGCAGACTCGACGTCGTACACGAAGGAGCAGGCTACGGTCACCTGGGCCTGGCACCAGAAGCGCAGCGCGCTGGCGAAGGTGCGCAAGGAAGCGGCCGATGGCCGGGTGAAGGACCTAGAGCGGGACGAACGGTTAATTCGAGCGGCGCGGCTGCAGAAGGAAATCATCGGCATCGACGAAGAGCTCAAGGAGCTTGACGCGCTGGCCGAAGCCGAGCGTGCGAATCTCAAACCGACGAAGGATCATGTCGAGATTCAAGGTGCACTTTTGCGCCGAGCGCTGTTCAACGAAGAGCAGCGATTGAAGGCAGCGCTCCAAGTGCTTGACGAGCAAGCTACCGCGCGGGAGGAAGAGCGAACGGCCCTTCGCAAACAACGAGCTCAAGCCGAAGCTGACGAGATCCGCCAGGTAAAAGAACACTCGAAGCTCCAAGCGGCCGAGGAGTCCTACACACGTCGCAAGCAAGCTCTTGAAGCGGATGGTACCTTTCTCGGGCCCGATGAGGAAACTGCGGAGGCGCTCGAACGACTGAATGCCGCAGCTGAGACTGCGGCTTCCGAGCGTGACTTACACCGAGCATCGCAGCAACGCTGCGCCAAGGAGGCACGAGAGCATCGACAAGCCGCTACAGCAGCGAACATCCGCGCAGTCGAGCTGGCTAGTAAGGCGTGGACACTCGGCGAGTTCATCGCACGAGGGGAGGCCGAACTCGAGCGCCTGGCGCAGCTACCTGCTCTTCTGAACGCCGTCGAATCCGAGCGTGTCGACCCGTTGTCCGCAGCCTTGCCTGCGTGCCTGTGCGAAGTCGTCTCTGAGTCGGCAAAACAAGTGTCTCTAAGAGACATTCGCCTGGCAGAGCTGCGTGCCACCAAGCAGGCTATTGATGAGACCGGGGTTGCTGGCTACAGCATCGATGTTGCACTCGTCGTCGAGACGCTTCTACGGGCGGGGGTGCGCTCGGCCAGAGCCTATAACGAGTACATCTCACGTGCCCTACCGGATGCCTCCGAAGCGCGATCGCTCGTCGCCAGTAACCCCGCCCGCTTCCTCGGCGTCTCGGTAGCCTCCACGGAACTTGACAAGGCCAGGGCCATCTCCTGGGAGGCGTGGCGGCCTACGCGCCCTGTGGTGGTATCAGCGGCAACCCTTGAGCCTGTAGCACAACTGGCAGAGCACCTAGTTGTCCCCACCGAGGACGATTCAGCGTTTAACATTGAGGCTGCTGCCAAGCTGGGCTCGAACCTCGAGCTTCGCACCTCCAATGAAAGTGAGCATCGGTCCGCGTATCGGGAACGCCACGACCAAACGTTGAAGGCAATCCACGAGCTGGATATGTATGCGAAGGAATTCGGCGATGGAAAACTCGGACGGGCACGAGCCGACAAGGCAGCCTTCGAAGAAGATGCTGCCGCGGCGAAAGCACGCGCCGAGTTCCTCGAATCGCTTGCGCTTGAGCTGGATGAAAAGGC
The DNA here is from genome assembly GCA_047601745.1 of Burkholderiaceae bacterium. Lineage (GTDB taxonomy): Bacteria > Pseudomonadota > Gammaproteobacteria > Burkholderiales > Burkholderiaceae_E > JAKPAM01. The sequence continues at coordinate 5,188,448 of JASGIS010000001.1, forward strand.
TCAAGAGCTAGAGCCGCAAGCTCAGGCAGCCGATGCGAGACGCCAGGCTGCCCTTCTGTCTTCGGCAGCGATCTGTGCGTTTCAGAGCGAACACGAAGCGGGCCACGAGGAGCGCATCCGTCGACTGGCGGACCTCGCGCGAGGTATTACAACAGCACAGGAGAGAAAGTCTGCAGCCGACGAAGGCCTTGCGCGGTTGCAGGACGAGCACGACCGCGACCAGGGCCTGCGTGTGAGCACTGACCATGAACTCAAGCTCGCTGGCGAAGAACGGGCGGGCGTTGCTCACTACGACAAGGGTTATCCGGCCCACGAACAGCTGTTGCAAAACCCACGGCCGGTAGAGACGTTGCGCCGCATCTATCGCGACGCCGAAGCCACCTACCTGGTCGAGGAAAAAGAGCGACTGGGGCTCTTGGCGCACAAGCTGGAAGATGCGCGAAAGCGCCGCGAGGACAAAGCCAAGGAGTTCACCCGTGAGTTCAAGGGTGTGCAAATGGCGGACCTTGCTCCCTTCCTGGACGTGAATTATGAAGAGGCACTGACTAATGTCGCGTCCACGCTGGAGGTGGCCAAGCCAGAGCAAGTGAGTGCCGCATCAAACCTGCAGATCTTGAGCGGTGAGTCAAAAAAATGGTTTGACTCGAACAAGACGAACCTCGGGCCTGAGGTACCCGCTCACGAGACTTTGGATTTGGATTCCCTGGCCAATCTTATGGCTGAGGCCGAGAACCATGTGAACGCGGCACTGGAACGGATGCGAACGGCCAACGACGCCGCGAGCCAGGCCGCGGACCGTGCCAGTCGGAAACGCACGGCAGCGGAGGCCGACGAGAAGGTTGAGGCGCTGCTGCGCAGCAGCATGGGGTTTCAAGACAAGCCCGACCCGGTGCTCATCGCAGCGGAAATCAGCGCCCAAGTGGGAATGCCCTTGGAGGTGCCGGACTCCGGCAGCTTGGTTCTCGAGGCCGACGCTAGCAACCAGATCAACGCGCTGCTGAAGGAATACATGGGAAAGAATCAAGGCGTCAACAAACTGCAGATGAAGGCCCATGCTACCTTCGACCTCGTCAAGGCGGCCGCGTCAGAACAGTCGTTCCGCGAGATCGACCCCGATGTTGCGCAGCAGATGATCGCCAACGAGTTCGGCGCCGCGTGTACGGATGCGAAACGGCTCTTAGAGCATCTGGACGACCGCATCGCGACTACCGAGGCAACGCTGCGATCGATGCAAGCCGACTTCGACGCCTGCGTCGAGGAGGTTCTCGCTGTCGTTCGCTCCGCCATCACGACGCTCAATCGCGCGACGAGCAAGGACAAGTCAGTGCCGATGGGCGCCCCATACGTCGGTGGCAAGCAGGTCCTAAAGATGCGGGCGAACTTCGGCACAGTGCCAGTAGAGACGCGACGCCAGACCCTCAGCGCCTACCTCGACACATTGGTTGATACGAACGTGTTCCCCCCGCGCGGTACAGACCTCATCGCTGATGCTGTGGCGCGCGTTTACGGGCGTCCACTGGGACTGCAAGTCCTGAAAATGTCCATCGAGGAGACAGAGCAGTACGTACCGATTGAGCGGGTTTCAAACTCTGGTGGCGAAGGAGTCGTCATGGCGATGTTCCTGTACTTGGTCATCAATCAGTTGCGGGCGGAGAACCATGCGCAAGTACATCGCATTGCCGGTGGACCACTCATCCTCGACAACCCATTCGCGAAGGCCACCAGCCCCGCCATGTGGCGCGCCCAACGGCTGCTAGCCGAGGCCATGAACGTCCAGTTGATATTCGCCACAGCACTTCAGGACTTCAACGCTCTCGGGGAGTTCCAGCGGTTCATCCGCCTGCGCCGCGCCGGACAGAATAGCAAGACGAGACGCTGGCACCTTGAGTTGGCGAACCTGAAGCTCAACGACGCCCCGAGGAGTTGACGGCTTGAGCACATTCCTTGAAACGCTTCTGTCGTCGCCTCGCAAGCGTGTGCTACTCGACGAGTTGCGCCAGAACTACTTCTCGCTGTACCCAGATGTCCAGAACAGCCCCGACCGCAGTGTGATGCTGCTGAAGGCACTGAAGGAGCTGGAAGCGGACGGCACCATCTCGCTGCCTGCCGCCGGAAGTTGGGAACAAACCGGATCGCCCCCTCTTCCGCTTTGGGTCACCTTGAAGAGCTCACCTCGCTTTAAGGTTTCTGTGAACCATGACGACGTAACCTGGGCCCCGGAGCTGGGGTTTTGGCCAGAGCTGAAACCATCGCAGTTGTCAGCGCTACGGCCCATCAATGACTTCTTGCTCCGACGCCGAGGGGCTCTCTCCTCGGTTCCCATCAAGGAGCGTTCCTTAGAAATCTTCGGCGACGAGAAGCGGCTCGACAACATGTGCGCGGGGGACTTTCTCTTTGGCGGGAGACTTCCGCTCTCGGTCATCAGTTGCTTTCGGGTACCTCAGCCGCTGCCGTATCGCAAGGTTGATACGCATGGCAAACCCATACTCGTTATCGAAAACCACAACACGTACTGGAGCTTCTCCGAATGGAACGAGATCACGCGACGGTACACGGCGATCATCTATGGGGGCGGAGAGAACTTCAGGCTCACTGGGCGAGCGTTGCGCCAAGCGATGCATGAAACAGGAGCTTCTTCAGCAGAGTATTTCGGCGATTTGGACCCGAAGGGCGTGTCGATTCCCTTGGACTTCAACCGCTCCGTCGAGCCAGGCTATCCGACCGTGTCTGCGGCGCTTCCGTTGTACCGCTGGTTACTTGCGAACGGAGTGCGGCGTGAGAAGCTCGAGTGTGCAACCTATGCAGTAGGACTTGCGGCCGCCTGGCTCGACGCAGAGCTGGCAGCAGAACTAGAATTAGTTTGGTCTGAAGGCATGTGGCTGCCTCAAGAGGCCCTGGGCACTGAGCAGCTTCATGCCGGTTCCATTAGCTGTGAAAGCTACGACTTGATCTGACATATCCTAGCCTGAAGAGGCGACAAGGAGAAGTTGATCTGCTTGGGTTCTTGGGACCAGACTAAGCGCTAGTTTTCGGCGTTCACGACATCCAGCCGGACGGCCAAGCTCAAGGCCTGGCGCGCAAATTCGGCCGGGGATCTATCCGTAGTTTTGTGTGCGAGGCATACCATGAGGAATCAAGGACATGGATATGCCAAGAAAGAGACGAACGGTTGCCTCCCAGGCAGCGGCCCGCGGGCCGCTGCCTGAGTTGCCCCAAGAGTTGATCGAGCAACTGGTCCAGAGGCCGATGACCCCGGAGCAGGTGCAGGACCTGATGCTGGCCTTGAACAAGGCCGTCATCGAGCGAGCCATGGGCGCCGAGATGAACCTGCATTTGGGCTACCCGTCCGGCACGGTCAAACCCGCCGGTCAAACCAACGAGCGCAACGGCGCCTCCCAGAAGACCGTGCTCACCGAGCGCGGGCCGGTCAGGATCGAGGTGCCGCGTGACCGCGACGCTAGCTTCGAGCCGATCCTGATCCCCAAGCACGAGCGCCGATTCGCGGTTTCGACGAGCGCATCATCGCCATGTACGCCCGCGGCATGAGCTTGCGGGAGATTCAGGCATTCATCGCCGAGCACTACGGCACGCAGGTGTCGCCTGACTTCATCAGCTCGGTCACCGACGAAGTGATGGCCGAAGCGGCCGCTTGGCAGAGCCGGCCGCTCGAGCCCATGTACCCGGTAGTGTTCTTCGATGCGCTACGGGTCAAGATCCGGGGCGATGGCGTGGTCAGCAACAAGGCCGTCTACCTGGCCTTGGGCGTGCTGCCCGACGGCAGCCGAGACGTGCTGGGGCTGTGGGTCGAGCACACCGAAGGCGCCAAGTTCTGGCTCAAGGTGTTCAACGAGCTCAGAACCCGAGGTTTAGCCGACATCCTGATCGCCGTGGTCGATGGCCTGAAGGGCCTGGCTGAGGCAGTCGGCACGGTCTACCCCAGGACCACGGTGCAGACCTGCATCGTGCACCTCATCCGCAACAGCCTGGACTACGCCAACTACAAGGATCGCAAGCTGCTGGCGCAGGCACTGCGACCGATCTACACGGCGCCCAGTGCTCAAGCCGCCGCCGAGCTGCTCGAGATGTTTGCTGACGGACCTTGGGGCGCCAAGTATCCCTCGATCGCCCAGTCTTGGCGTCGGGCTTGGGAGCACGTGGTGCCGTTCTACGTGTTCCCGCCTGACATCCGTCGAGTGATCTACACGACGGATGAAATTGACAACCCCTTGGAAAGCCAGATCGTCAACGGCCAGTCCATCCTTCGACAGATGCTGCGGTCGCCTTCGGCCATCGAGCTGACGAAGCATCCTTCGGTCGCATCTGTTCCCAACGCGAGAACAGCCGCTGGTACTGGCGTTCGGCCTGTTCGGCAGCGGTGCGCTCCGCATCGCGGATGGCTTTCAGGCTATAGGCCGCCGAGATCCCCTTGCGCGACCCGTGCTGTGTCGCCATACCCGAAGCCAACTGCAACTGACGCAACTTGTGAGCGCTCAGGGCAGGCCTCTCCCATGCGTAGGGCTCTTTGGTCGAGAGAACGTGCCAGACGATAACCGCGAGTTTGCGTGCCGTCGCAACCGCAGCAATCTGCTGCCCCCTCCGGCTGCGGACCCGTAGATAAAACGCGCGAAGGGGTCCGGGATTCTGCGCAACTGACCAGGCGGCTTCAACGAGCATCCCTCGAGCTTGCGAACGTCCGCGCTTGGTGATCCTGCCATGCCGGGCAGGCTGGTTTCCTGTCTGGAACACCGAGGGATTCAGGCCAAGGTAGCTGACCAGCTTGCCGGGGCTCGAGAACCGAGAGATATCGCCGATGGCCGCCAGCAAGCTCATGGCCACCGTCCCGTTCACCCCCGATATCGAGAGCAACAGCCTTGCATCCGTCGACTCAAGCGCCGCCTGAGCCAGCGGTTGCTCCAACTCCTTCAGATCCTGTGCCAACAGATCAAGTGCTCGCAGACGCTGCGTGATGCTGATCTTCTCGTCCATTGGCAAGGGCTGGCTGACCAGCCACGCACGACCCTTCTTCCCGAACAGATCGGTTGCCGGACATGATTCGATCAGATTGGCCGCCAGCACCGCATGGATCTGGTTCTTGAGCCGGGTTGCCTGTCGCACGAGTTGCTGTCGCCGGGAAACCTGCCGCCGAAGTGCTTCTGTCTGATCGTCCGGCATCCACACTCGGGGAAGGAAGCCGGCCGCATAAAGTTGTGCCAGGATCCCCGCATCGATCTTGTCGGTCTTGACGCGTGCTTCGGCGATCAGTCTTACCTGCAGCGGGTTGGCCACGATCACCTGTTCTGCGTGCGGCTTCAGTGCTCGGACGATGGCTGCCGTATTGCCTGTTGCCTCGAGAACAACATGGTCACCTCGGCCCAGCCGAGCCGAAAACTGATCCAGCTCCGGGTGTCTCAGGAGAACCTTGCCTCCCGGTTGCAAGACACCGTCCTGCAGATACGCGACCTCGGCTACCGATCGCGAAACATCCAATCCTATTACTCGCATGAGTGACTCCCGTGCATGTTGCATCCAGAGAGCCAGCGGGACAGCACGACAACTACGGATTCGCGCTCACAGCGCAACCGGGCGAGTCGCAGGGGCGGCCAACTACTAACACGAGCTCGCAGCTCATCGTATAGGAACGGCCTGCCCGCCAGAGTGCTCCCAACGCCCCTGTCCCGGATGGTCACACCATACGCCGAACTGCATTGGCACGGAAACGGTGGAGCGTCGCCGATATCATGCCGGTTACAAACGCGATCGAGAGTCTGAACATGCAGTTGCGCAAGATCATCAAGACGCGCGGTCACTTCCCCAACGACGACGCCGCCATCAAACTGCTATGGCTGGCGATTCGCAACGTGCTGGCCAAGACCGTTCGACCCACCTACGATTGGAAAAGTGCAATGAACCAGTTCGCCATCCTGTTCGGCGAGCGCTTCACGCTTGCCAAAGCCTAAGCATCACTGAGTGTTCAACCGCCTCGCACACAAAAAGACGGACAGGCCCGGAGCGAGGGAACGATGGAAGCCCGTCGGGGGCGAGACTCGCGCAGCGAGGCTCGATGCGAAGCACGACAGCGCGACCGGCCATGTACCCTTGGCCGGGGACGCCCAAGAGTCAAAGAACACCATGACGGCGAACTACGTGGAAACCTTCATCACGGCCTCATCCGACAGCACTGCCACCACAGGCCAGATACCGCCAAAGGCAGGCTCCATCGCGCAGATTCAGCACCAGCTTCTGTCCGCGCAGCCTTACCGCTTCACCAGCGACGATCTGCTGTTCGAGGTTCAAGCCATTCGCAACGACATCGCCCCCGAGGATCGGACGCAGGCCCGCGAAGCGTTCTTCGCGAAATCCCAGGCTTGCCTGCGGGCTTCGCCATTGGTCAAGCAATTCGGTTGGGGCATCCACCACGACGCTGAATCCAAGATCGCTGCTTACGGTGTCGAAACCGATGCCTACCGCGAACTCAGCACTCGCAAGAGCCTGAAGATCGTGGCCGGGATGCGCAATCGCCGAGACAAGTAGGAAAGCCGATCCGGCGCAGCCGGTTCGGCGGTCTTCAGGGGCGCCAAGCGCAGCGCGGCGGGGATAGCCCGTAGGGCTTTCACCTGGAGGGCAAGCGGAGCGCGCAGCGCCGCAGGCGCGGAGTAACCGCCACCGGGCGCAGCAGAGAAAAAGGTGCGCCGCCCCCGCAGGAACGACGCACCGAAGGCAGCGCGGCGCGATCAGCTCGCCGCCGGCGCCGTCATCGTCTGCAACTGGTCGATCACGCCAGGCTCTACGAATACGCAAGCCTGCTCGTACGCGATCGGCACGTTGAACACCTCGGTAAACACCGAGCGCCGCAGATGGGCCAGCCGGCCCGTGCGATATGCCTGCTCGGGCTTCATACGCCCGTCGGCCGATGAGCCGCTGCGCTGCGGATCGCATTCGACCAGCGCGACGAAATCTTCATCGGACAGCTTCTGATGCTCGGGGCACAGGCCCCAGCCGGTTGTCGTATGGCGCTCCATGCTCGCGCGCAGGCGCTTGTCCAGCAGGATCGCGCCGGTATCGAACGCCACGCCGCAGACCAGGCAAACGTGCTGTTCGAGGGAAACGTGTGATTTGTCGTTCATGACGGTTCTACGGTTGCAAGGGCGGAATTGCCCGGAACCGTCGAAGTCACGGCGCAGCGCAGCAGTCAGGGGTCAGGGACGGCCGCCAGGACGCAAGCGCCATCGGCGCGCCGCCCTTGACGGCAAGACCGCCGTGATACGGTGAAGGGACACAGCAAGACCGCCCCCTCACACCACCCAGGCACGCAGGGTTTTCGGCAAGCGGAGCGCGCAGGCCCGAAAGGGCCGGAGGCGTCAGGGGTCAAAGCCGAATGGCCGCGATTCGGGACGAAGCGCGGGGCGCAGCCCGAGAACCCGACGGCGCGTCGCGCCAGGACGCACAACCTTGGTTTTCATGGAAATTGAGGCCGCAGGACGGCACAGAATGTGCGAATCGCTTTGTTACTATTCAAAGGGTAAGTCCGGGCGATCAGGGTCCGGACGAATCCAAACATCTGTAGAGACGACATGACAACGCCAACACCGACCACCTGCGGTCAGCAACTATTTTTCAGTCCGGAAGCCGGCACTTGGAAGGCGCTTAGGCCGGATGTAGTTGGCGAAGCCGATGATGCCAAGAGGCAGCAGATGCTGTCTGAGGCCGCTGCGGCGCGCGAGGAACTGAAAGCGGTGTTGCTGTCCTCGCTTCAGATGCAGCATGTGGCCGCACTCGCAGGAAGTGGGACATCTTTGGGAGCGATCAACGGCCCTTCGATGTGGACGCTGTGGGATCACTGCGTAAACTCGAACCCAGACACCGGGAAGGATAAGCGGAAGCCGACTGAGCAGGCAAAAGCTGTGATCGCTGAGGTTGGCTACGAAACTACCGTTGAGCAGGAAAACATCGAGGCCCTTCTTTCGCGGTGTGACGCGTACCTTCAAATCAAGAAGAGCGAGCAGGTAGAGAAATTCGTATCCGCCTCAAAAGCTGTGATCCTGAAGAAGTGTTCCGCTTTTCTCGATGGCGCTGACGACTCCAAGTTGGCAAGTCATCGCACGTTCCTGCATCGACTGTCTCGCCGCCGCGTCCGCGACTCACGAATGAAATTGTTCACGACGAACTACGATCTGTGCTTCGAACGCGCTGCTGGCAAGCAGGGGCTAGTGTTGCTTGACGGCTTCTCGTTTACGCAGCCTAGGCAGTTTGACCCGCGATTCTTCCTGTACGACATCGTCCGCCGGCCCTCAACCGGCGATGAGGTTGGCAACCCCTTGGAAGGCGTGTTTCATCTGTACAAGCTACACGGTTCAGTCAACTGGGATCGATCCAGTTCGGGTGACATAGAGATCAAGACCGATCCGACACCGGAAACGGCCTGTCTTATCTATCCAGCCAAAGGCAAGTATCAGCAATCCTATGTACAGCCGCACCTGGAACTGATCTCCCAGTACCTGGCGGCGCTTCGCGAACCGAATACCTGCCTCATAGTATCGGGCTTCGGCTTCAATGACGATCACCTATCCGAACCCATTGTTGCGGCGGTTCGCACCAACCCGCATTTGCGGCTGATCATCGTCAATGCCTCGGCAGACGACCTGACCTCCCGGCCCAAGGAGAACAATCGATACTGGGATGCGCTCTACAGTCTCGCCAAGCAGGGCGAAGACGTGTGGTTAATCAATGCCACGTTCAGCGAGTTCGCCGAGATGATTCCTGACCTCAAGTCACTGACGCCCGCGCAGCGGCTCACGCGCGACATCAAATCGCTGGTCAAACCGACATGAGTACCGCGCAAGATGTTGCCGACGCTTTTCCGCGTGGCTTGCTCCGACCGGAGCTGTATATCGGCCAACTGTGCTCCGTCTCTGCCCAAGTGGTGAAGTTCAACCTCAACGAGGCCGGCTCGCCCAGCGGCTCTCAATTTCTGGGCGGTCGCTACGGAAAAGGTGAGGTGGGAGAGTTCGTCCTGATCGAAGGACAGATCAACCTCCTGCTCGGACGAGTGGTCGAGATTCATTTGCCGGATGCCGACCGACGCCTGATCGATACCTCGCATGGCAGAGTGCCGAACCTGGACGGCATCGGAACGATCCAACTATTGGGTTCCATTGCAATGGACTCGCTTCGTATCTCGGCGGGCGTTGACTCCTATCCACGTTTGGGTGATCGCATCTACGCAGCGCCGCACAGCTTCATCGCCAACTTGCCAAAGTTCATGGAAGCGACGGAAGCCGAGGCGAGTCACGTCCTTCTCAAACTGGGCTCGATTGATGTCGCGCCTGAGAGCTACGTATCGGTTAAGCCGGAGAGACTTTTCGGGCGGCACTGCGCGATTCTGGGTGCCACTGGCGGCGGCAAGAGTTGGACGACCGCTCGGATCATCGAAGAATGCCTGCGCTACAAGACCAAGATCATCCTCTTGGACGCGACGGGGGAATATCGCGGGTTTGACGGAGAACACGTCTCAAATCTTCATCTTGGCACACCGGTTAGCACTGCGAAGACTTCTGGCCCATGTTCGTTGCCGCATACGTCCTTCATAGAGTCGGACTTCATCGCGCTGTTTGAACCCGCCGGCAAGGTTCAAGGACCGAAGCTGCGCGCGGCAATCCGCAGCCTTCGACTCGCCTCACTCGCACCTCATATCGCAACTGGCGGAATTATCAAGAAGATCGATCAGTCCAAAGTCCAGATCCTGGCCGAAGAAGCCAAGGCTGGCATTGCGGAGAAGCTCGACGATCCACAGCAAGCGTTCGATGTGTGGAAGCTCGTTTCGCAGATCGAGCAGGAATGTGTCTATCCAGACGGATTCGGCGTAGCGCGGGGGTCAAAGGACACCACCAAATGGGGTGGCGACTCGGGCGAGGTTTCGTACTGCCTGTCCTTGATGTCACGCATTAGCGGCATTCTTGGTTCATCGTCTTTTGACTGTGTCTTCAAGTCGAAGGCTCCCGCACTGACCGAAAGCATCTCATCCTTCGTTTCCAACGAGCACCGACTGCTCCGAATATGCCTGAGCGGCGTTGCCTTTGAGTTCAAGGCGCGCGAGATCATCGCGAACGTGATCGGGCGGCATCTACTCAACATGGCACGCAACGGTGCATTCAAGAGCCGCCCTGTCGTAGTCATCGTCGATGAGGCGCACAACTTTCTCGGGCGACATATCGGCGCCGATGACGCGGTTGCTCGCCTGGATGCATTCGAGCTGATTGCCAAAGAAGGCCGGAAGTACGGACTCAACATCTGTCTTTCAACCCAGCGCCCGCGCGACATCACGGAAGGTATTCTGAGCCAGATGGGAACACTCGTGGTGCATCGACTCACGAATGACCGAGACCGTGAGGTTGTCGAGCGCGCATGCGGCGAAATCGACCGATCAGCATCGTCGTTTCTACCCAATCTGAAGCCAGGTGAGGCTGCGATCATCGGCGCCGACTTCCCTATCCCGCTTACCCTTCAAGTCTTTCCGCCGACCGCAAAGCCTCTTTCCGACGGCCCCAATTACCAAGCCCATTGGAAGGTATAGCTGCGGATCAGTGATCCTCGTCGGAGACATCAGGAATCAAAGTCTGATGGCTGCGACTCGGGAAGACACGGGGTGTGCCTGTGAGTCCGATTGCAAACATCGGGATTGCTCATTCCCTACGCTCAACTTCGCCACAACAAGTTGTCCCGATAGCCACTGAACTTCACCATATATCCATGCAGCAAGTTCATGGAGTACGAGGTGGAACAGCTACCGCAAGCATCCAACGCTGCCGGCGCCAACACCGGCCAGTCACTTCCCTTACCAGGCACGGAAGCCTACGAGGCGCTGCCCCAGTTCCCGAAGCGCAGCCCCCTTCCCTTCCGCCGCACCATCCGCCGCCATGAACTGCGGCAGATCGTCCCCTTGGCCGAAACGACGATCTACGAAATGGAGCGCCGCGGCGAGTTCCCGCGCAGGTTCAACCTGACGCCGCGCTGCGTGGTGTGGGACTTGGCCGAAGTGGAGGTATGGGTCGAAGAACGAAAGCAGGCACCTCGCGGCCGCACCGCCAGGCCGGATGTCCACCAACGAAAAACCCGCCCTGTGCGGGCGGGTTCGAGCGAGGCATGAGGCCGGACAACGGCCTTCAACCTACCAAGGCTTCCAGCTCCTTTGACGCCGAGCGCGGCAGCCGCCGCCCTTCCTTCGCTACGTTGACCTGCAAAGCCACCAGCGCCACCTCCAAGACGTCCTCGGCCAGCGCATAGCTGCCCTTGGCCTGCAACCACGCCAGCACGTCCGCCAGATGCCAGATCGACGCACTGCCCTCATGCACCGGCGCCGGGAAGCTGCCCGGATGGGCCAGCATCAGCTTGCGCATGTTCTGCCGCGACACGCCGACGATCTCGGCTACGTCGGTCAGCCCGACCAGATCGGGCGCCACCTCGATCAACCGGGCCGATGGCACGGCGCAGCGCACGTCGGCCAACGCGCTGCACACCGCTTCCTCCGCATTGGCCGCCTCACGGGTGAACTCCAGCGCCAGGCGCCCCGGCTGGCCGATGCCGACCAGGGCATCGTCACAGCCGGCTTCGCCCAGGCGCTCGACCAGCGCATCCGTGTCGCCCTCGTCGTCGGCGAGCTGGTACTTCAAGGTGAAGGTGTATTCCATCGCGCTACTCCTTGGCATCGTCACCAGCCTCTTGCTGCTTGCGATGCGTGGTGCAGTTGTCCACGACGCGCCGCAAGGCCCGGGCGTGGTTGCCGGGGCTCTTCGGCGTGCTCCACACACTGGTGATGCAGAACTCGCCGCAGCGGCATTCCTCGTCGTTGTACGGGCAATAAATCCGCCCCCAGGCGTGGCTGCCACCGACCTCGACGCGCCAGCCCTGCCCTTCGGCGTGCCTGAGGGCTTCCTCGACCTCCTTCTTCGGGTGTGAGGGGCGAGCCATCAGTGGTCTCCAGTATCGTGAGAACCGGTAAGGTTGTCAAGTGACAACCTTACCGCGCCCGCGTTGACCCGCGCATCGTGCGGTTCGGCCACCAAGAAGTTCAGGGTCCCAGCTTTTCGATCACTCAGAGTGATCGTGTTCTCGGCAAGGCAAACCATGATCGCGCTCAACGCCGGCACGACCACGTTCTCCGGCATCAGCTTCGGCACATAGGTCTGTCCGTTGCCCCAGGCATCGACCAAGTGCGCCCACTCTTGCAGCATGTGGCGCCGCTGCTCGGCGTACTTGGCCTTGTTGTAGACCGAACGCGAAGAACGACCCTCCTCGTGTGCCAGGCACTTCTCGATCCAGTCGCGGTTGAAGCCGATCTCGTTCAGCAGCGTCGAGCCGGTGCGACGCAGGTCGTGGACGGTAAACGGCTTCAGCGGCAGACCCTTGGCCTTGGCCCCCTCCACCACAAGCATCGTGATCCGATTCAAGATCTTGATGGCGCGAACCCGGCGCTTGTCGCGTTGCTTTTCCAGCGCGGGCGATATGCCCTGGAGAACGGTCTTGCGCGCCTCCAAGAGCAGTTCGCGCGCCATCGCCAGCGAAATGCCACCTGGCCCATAGCGGCCGATAGTCAAGGTCTCACGGCGGCCGTTGATGCGGTAGTCGTAGCGGAAGGTGACGGTATTTGCGGGCGATACCGTCACGTACATCCCATCCCGGTCAGAAACCTTGTAAGTCAAGGACTTAGGCTTCAGGTTGCGCCGCGCAGTGTCTGTCAGCATCAAGGTTTTCTCCTGCTTTTTTGACGGCTTGTACCGTCAGGGACCAGGAGACCCGCTGATGCCCGGAAAGCCGCATGAAATAAGCTTTCCAGAGGAGGCTTTTACCGTCAAAGACGGTAAAAGCCTGAATAGTGAACGAGAGTGTCTTAATTCCGCCTCAATTCTCACCGTCAGCTCTACCGTCAACCGTTTTTGCTGGCCGGCGATAGCCTCCGATAGCTGCCGTGACGAATTTCCTTCTAAATCAACACGTTACGGCAGTTTTTCCGATAGCTGGCGATAGTCCTTGAAGGACCTGATTTCACTCCCATTCAATCGTCGCCGGCGGCTTCCCCGAAACATCATAAACAACCCGGTTCAACCCCCGAACCTCGTTGATGATCCGGTTCGACACCCGTCCCAGCAGCTCATGCGGCAGGTGCGCCCAATGCGCGGTCATGAAGTCCTGCGTCTGCACGGCGCGCAGCGCGACGACCCATTCATAGGTGCGGCCATCACCCATCACGCCGACCGAGCGCACGGGCAGGAAAACGGCGAACGCCTGCGAGGTCTTGTCGTACCACGACAGTCCATCGGTATCGACGGTGTCGCGCAGCTCTTCGATGAAGATCGCGTCTGCTCGGCGCAGCAGGTCGGCGTATTCGGCCTTGACCTCGCCCAGGATCCTTACCCCTAAGCCAGGGCCGGGGAACGGATGGCGATAAACCATCTCGCGCGGCAGCCCCAGCGCCAGGCCCAGTTCGCGTACCTCGTCCTTGAACAGGTCGCGCAGCGGTTCGAGCAGCTTCAGATGCAACGTGTCCGGCAGGCCGCCGACGTTGTGATGCGACTTGATCGCATGCGCCTTGCCGCTCTTGGCACCGGCCGATTCGATGACGTCCGGGTAGATCGTGCCCTGCGCGAGCCAGCGGGCGTCGGTGATGCGCGCCGATTCGCGTTGGAACACTTCGACGAACTCGCGGCCGATGATCTTGCGCTTAGCCTCGGGGTCGGTGACGCCGGCCAGCTTGCCGAGGAATTCATCGGCGGCGTCGACGTGGACGACCTGGACGCCGAGGTTCTTGGCGAAGGTCTGCATGACCTGCTCGGCTTCGTTCAACCGCAGCAAACCATGATCGACGAACACGCAGGTGAGCTGGTCGCCGATCGCCTTGTGAATCAGCGCGGCAGCCACCGATGAGTCGACGCCGCCGGACAGGCCGAGAATGACCCGGTCCCCGCCGACCTGTTCGCGGATCCGGGCGACCGCTTCATCGACGAAGCCGGGCATCGTCCAGTCGTTGCGAGCGCCGCAGATCTCGAGCACGAAGCGGCCGAGAATCGCCTTGCCCTGCCGCGTGTGCGTGACCTCGGGATGGAACTGGACGCCGTAGAAGCGTCGCGTCTCGTCGGCCATGCCGGCGATCGGGCAGCTCAGCGTCGAGGCCATCAGCTTGAAGCCGGGCGGCAGTTCGGTGACCTTGTCGCCGTGGCTCATCCAGACGTCGAGCAGTCCGTGCCCTTCGTCGTTGCTCGCGTCTTCGATGCCGTCGAACAGCCGCGTGTGCCCGCGCGCGCGGATCTGCGCGTAACCGAACTCGCGCTGCGCGCTGGCCTGGACCTGGCCGCCGAGCTGCGCGGCCATCATCTGCATGCCGTAGCAGATGCCGAGCACCGGTACGCCGGCCTCGAAGACGCGCTGCGGCGCGCGCGCGCCGACGTCGTCGTTGACCGACAGGTGGCTGCCCGACAGGATGATGCCCTTCAGCGATCCGTCGGCCAGCCAGGCCGCGAGCGTGTCCTCACAGTTGTCATAAGGATGAATCTCGCTGTAGACGGCCAGGTCGCGGACGCGGCGCGCGATCAGTTGCGTGACCTGGGAACCGAAATCGACGATGAGGATCTTTTCGTGCATGGCTGGAGGCTCGGGCAAGAACGGACGCGGCGGCGGTGCAGGCGTCACTCGACGCGGTAGTTCGGCGCTTCCTTGACGATCTGCACGTCGTGCACGTGCGATTCGCGAATGCCGGCGGCCGTGATCTGGACGAACTCGGCCTTCGATCGCATCGTCTCGATGTCGGCGCAGCCGCAATACCCCATGCTGGCGCGCAGGCCGCCGCACATCTGGTACAGGATGCTGACGACCGAACCCTTGTACGGCACCCGTCCTTCGATGCCTTCGGGCACGAGCTTGTCGGCGTTGGACTCGGGATCCTGGAAGTAGCGGTCGGCCGCGCCGTCCTGCATCGCGCCGAGCGAGCCCATGCCGCGATAGCTCTTGTACGAGCGGCCCTGGTACAGGATGACCTCGCCGGGCGCCTCTTCGGTCCCCGCCAGCAGCGAGCCCATCATCACGGTCGAGGCGCCGGCGGCGATCGCCTTGGCGATGTCGCCGGAGAAGCGGATGCCGCCGTCGGCGATCAGCGGTACGCCGGTACCTTCGAGCGCGGCCGCGACGTCGCTGATCGCGGTGATCTGCGGCACGCCGACGCCGGCGACGATCCGCGTCGTGCAGATCGAACCCGGCCCGATGCCGACCTTGACGGCGTCGACGCCGGCCTCGAGCAGCGCCTTGGCCGCGGCGGCCGTGGCGATGTTGCCGCCGATGACCTCGACGTCGCCGTACTGGCGTTTGATCCCGCGCACGCGTTCGATGACGCCGCGCGAGTGGCCGTGCGCGGTGTCGACGATCAGCACGTCGACGCCGACGCGGACCAGCGCCTCGATCCGTTCGTCGGCATCGTCGCCGACGCCGACCGCGGCGCCCACGCGCAGCTTGCCCTTGCCGTCCTTGGCCGCGTTCGGGTGCTCGGTGGCCTTCAGGATGTCCTTGACGGTCATCAGCCCCTTGAGCTCGAACGCGTCGTTGACGACCAGCACGCGCTCGATCCGGTGCTGGTGCATCAGCGCCTGCGCCTCGTCCGGGGTCGCGCCTTCGCGGACGGTGACGAGCCGCTCGCGCGGAGTCATGATCTGACGCACCGGCGCGTCCAGCCGCTCTTCGAAGCGCAGGTCGCGGTTGGTGACGATGCCGACCGCTTTATTGCCTTCGACGACCGGCAGGCCGGAGATCCGGTGCTGGCGGCTGAGCGCGATGACCTCGCGCACCGTCATGTCGGGCGTGATCGTGATCGGGTCGGACAGCACGCCGGATTCGAAGCGCTTGACCTTGAGGACCTCGGCGGCCTGCTGCTTGGCCGACAGGTTCTTGTGGATGATGCCGATGCCGCCTTCCTGCGCCATCGCGATCGCCAGCCGCGATTCGGTCACGGTATCCATCGCCGCCGACAGCAGCGGGATGTTGAGCGCGATCCGCCGGCTCAGGCGGGTCTTCAGGGAAGTGTCGCGGGGGAGGATGTCGGAGTGGGCGGGAATCAGCAGGACGTCGTCGAACGTCAAGGCTTGCTTGGCCAGTCGCATAGGATTCGAAATCCCCAAAGATCGGATTTTAGCAAAGACGGACGCGGGGCGCCGCCGCCCGGTCGATGGCGAGGACCGCTCGTCCGTCGCGGCCGTTCGCGCCGGCGGGCCGTCACGATAATGGGGAGGTCGAGTCGGTCGTCGGCCCCCGCCGCGAGCGACCCGTACCGGATGGTCCCGGCCTCCGCCGGGCACGGAGCCTGTCTATGAAGTCGAGCAGTTCGTCCGTCCGCCGGCCGCTGGCGGCCGGCTTGGCCTTGTCGGTGATGGTCGCGCTGATGGCGCCCGCGTGGGCCCAGTACCAGTGGCGCGATGACGACGGCCAGATGGTTTATTCGGACAAGCCGCCGCCGCCGAACATCAAGCCTTCGCAGATCATCCGGGCGCAGCCGATGGCCGCCCCCGCGCCGCGGCCGGTCTCGGCGCCGGCCGCCGACACGACGCGCGACGCCGACCGGCAGATGGAAGAGCGTCGGCGTGCCGACGAGGCGGCCCGCAAGGAGAAGGAAGCGACCGAGCGCGCGGCCCGCACGGCGATCGCCTGCGAGCACCTGCGCGCCGAACAGCGCACGCTCGAGAGCGGCATGCGGATCGCAACGATCCTGCCGAACGGCGAGCGCGAATACATGTCCGACGAGACCCGCGACCGCCGGACGACCGAAGTGCGCAAGAACCTGTCGGAGCTGTGCGCGGGCTGAGCCCGGCCGGCGGCGCTCAGGCCGTCCGTCAGACCGTGTGCCAGCGATCGCGCCGCTGCGAGCGGCGGCGCGCTTCGACGCGTTGACGGCGGCTGTGCATCGGGTCCGCCGGCAGCGGCGGAACGATCTCGACCCGCTCGCCGGGCCCGACCGGATCCTCGGGCCGGCGGCGCCGGCCATGGGCGGCCAGTCCGAAGCGGCCGTCGAGCAAGGCGGCCGGCACCCGTTCGCGCAGGCGTTCGTCGGCCAGCAGCTCGGCGAACGTGCGCGGCGCGCGCTCCGGCGGATAGACGAGCGTGATCTCCTCGCATCGCCCGTCGTGCAGCCAGGCAACTTCGATCGCGACGTCGATCACCACGTCGGTCGCCACGCCGGTCGTCGCGTCCATCACCGGTCTGGCCCCCTCAACCGGTGTAGACCGACTCGGCGCGCTTGACGAACGCGTCGACCATCGTCTTGGCGATGTGGCCGAACACCGGCGTCAGCGCCTTGCCGAGCAGCCCGCCGCCGAACGCGTAGTCGAGCGAGAATTCGACCTTGCACGCGTCGGCGCGCAGCACGGTGAACCGCCACAGGCCGTCGAGCCGGCTGAACGGGCCTTCGACGAGAGCCATCCGGATCTGGTGCGGCGCGTGGAACTGGTTGCGCGTGGTGAACGCCTGGTGGATGCCGTGGTAGTCGATCTCGACCTGCGCGACGATTGCCTCGGCTTCGCGCGTCTGCACGCTGGCTCCGCCGCACCACGGCAGGAACTGCGGATACGCCTCGACGTCATGGACGAGGTCGAACATCTGTTGCGCGCTGTAGGGCAGCAGGACTGTCTTGTGAACCGTGGGCATGGCGACTGATAGAATCGGCGCGCATTGTAGCCGGCCGACCATGAGCATCGTACAGAACAAGAAAGCCTTTCACGACTATTTCATCGAGGAACGATTCGAAGCCGGGATCGTCCTCGAGGGGTGGGAAGTGAAGGCGATCCGCGCCGGACGCTCGAACCTGAAGGAGGCGTACGTCGTGATCCGCGACGCCGCGCTGTACCTGCTCGGTTCGCACATCTCGCCGCTGCCGTCGGCCTCGACCCACGTCAACCCCGATCCGGTGCGCACGCGCAAGCTGCTGATGAAGGCCGCGGAGATCTCACGGCTGATCGGCAAGGTCGAGCGCGCCGGCTACACGCTGGTGCCGCTGGACCTGCATTTCACGCGCGGGCGGGTCAAGGTCGCGATCGGACTGGCCAAGGGCAAGAAGCAGTACGACAAGCGCGCATCCGAGCGCGAGCGCGAATGGGTGCGCGAGAAGCAGCGCGGCTTCAAGGAGATCGGTCGCTGAGGCCCGGCCGGCGCGCGCCGGCCCCGCCCGCCGCACCCACCGTCCCGGCGCCGGCCTGATCGCCGGTCTGCCCGATCACCTTCATCGCGGTGGCCACCAGCGACGACATGTCGCTGAGGTTCGACGGCACGATCATCGTCGTCGAGGCCTTGGCCAGGCCGCCGAACGCACCGATGTAGGACTCGGCCACGCGCAGGTTGACCGCCTCCAGGCCGCCGGGCTGCCGCACCGACGCGCCGACCCGCTCGATCGCCTGCGCGGTGGCGTCGGCGACGGCGGCGATCGCGGCCGCCTCGCCGAGCGCGCGATTGACCTCGGCCTGGCGTTCGCCCTCGGAGCGCTGGATCTGCGCTTCGCGTTCGCCGCTGGCGATGTTGATCTGCTCCTGCTTGCGGCCCTCGGACGCGGCGATCAACGCGCGCTTCTCGCGCTCGGCGGTGATCTGCGCCTGCATCGCGCGCAGGATCTCCTGCGGCGGCGTCAGGTCCTTGATCTCGTAGCGCAGCACCTTGACGCCCCAGTTCATCGCGGCCTCGTCCAGCGCGGCGACGACGCTGCTGTTGATGACGTCACGCTCCTCGAACGTGCGGTCCAGCTCCAGCTTGCCGATGACCGACCGCAGCGTGGTCTGCGCGAGCTGCGTGATCGCGATCACATAATTGCTCGCCCCATAAGAGGCGCGCATCGGATCGGTGACCTGGAAATACAACACGCCGTCGACCGTCAACTGCGTGTTGTCGCGCGTGATGCAGACCTGGCTCGGCACGTCCATCGGGATTTCCTTGAGCGAGTGCTTGTACGCGACCCGGTCGATGAACGGCACCAGCAGGTTCAGCCCCGGCGCCAGTGTGCGATCGTACTTGCCCAGGCGTTCGCAGATCCACGCGTGCTGCTGCGGGACGACCTTGATCGAGCGCAGCACGAACACGGCGGCCAGCACCAGCAGAATCAGGCCGATGACGAGGCTTTCACTAAGCATCACGACTCCTTGCGAGGATGGGCGGCGAGAACCGGGACCGGAAGCCGGACCGGCGAGCCGCCCGGCGTGTCAGGGTAAGGGCGCGACCACCAGCGTGTTGCCCGCCAGCCGGCGGATCTGGTAATCGCCGGGCCGCGCGGGTTCGCCCGTCCCGCCCTGCCCGTCCTGGCGTTCGAGCTCGACCTGCCAGCGCGCGCCACGATAGTGCGCGAAGCCGCGGCCGTGCTCGTCCCAGCGATCGACGTGCACACGCTCGCCGATGTCGAGCAGCACGTCGCGGTTGGCCTGCGCGGACGCCTGCGCGCCGCGCCGTTCGCGCATGATTTTCCTGAGCGCCCCCCAGCCGAGCAGCGAGGCGATCGCGGCCACGACCATCTGCGCCGGTACCGAAGCCACGGCGAGCGCGACCAGTCCGCCGACCAGGCAGCCGATCGCCAGCACCAGCAGGTAGAACGTCCCGGTGAACATCTCGGCGATGCCCAGGCACAAGGCGATCAGCCACCACCAATATTGGGCTTGCATCCGAATGTTCCTCCTCGTGATCGATCGGCGCGGACCCCGGCACATTCGAATCGGATGCTAACACCTCGTCGCGCCGCGGCGATTGCTGGCCAGGAAAGATCAGGCTAGCATCGTGCGGTTAGTGAACACAGGAGCCCCTGATGGAACGGAAGATGATCAGCGTTGTCGTCGCCGCGGCCTTGACCGCGCTGGCGGGTACGGCCGGCGCGCAGACCGTCGTCAAGATCGGCCACGTCGGGCCGCTGACCGGCGGCATCGCCCACCTCGGCAAGGACAACGAGCTGGGCGCGAAGATGGCGATCGACGAGCTCAACGCCAAGAAGCTGAAGATCGGCGGCCAGGAGATCAAGTTCGACCTGTTGTCCGAAGACGACGCGGCCGACCCGAAACAGGGCACGGCGGCCGCGCAGAAGCTGGTCGACGCGAAGGTCAACGGCGTCATCGGCCACCTGAACTCGGGCACGACGATTCCGGCGTCCAAGATCTATGCGACCGCCGGCATCCCGCAGATCTCGCCGTCGGCGACCAATCCGAAGTACACGCAGCAGGGCTTCAAGACCGCGTTCCGCGTCGTGGCCAACGACGGCCAGCTCGGCGGCTCGCTCGGCCGGTACGCGGTCGGCGAGATGAAGGCCAAGTCGATCGCCGTCATCGACGATCGCACCGCCTATGGGCAGGGCGTCGCCGACGAGTTCGCCAAGGCGGTCAAGGCGGCGGGCGGCAAAGTCGTCGGCCGCGAGTACACGAACGACAAGGCGACGGACTTCACGGCGATCCTGACCTCGCTGAAGGCCAAGAAGCCCGACGTGGTGTTCTACGGCGGCATGGACGCGGTCGCCGGTCCGATGCTGCGCCAGCTCAAGCAACTGGGCATGAACGTGCGCTTCATGGGCGGCGACGGCGTGTGCACCGAATCGCTGGCCAAGCTGGCCGGCGACGCGATGGCCGACGGCCAGGTCGTCTGCGCCGAGGCCGGCGGCGTGACCCCGGACAAGGAAGCGGCGATGACCGCGTGGCGCGCGAAGTTCAAGGAAAAGAACGGCGTCGACGTGCAGTTGTACGCGCCGTACGTCTACGACGCGGTGATGGTCATGGCCTCGGCGATGCAGAAGGCCAATTCGGTCGAACCGGCCAAGTACCTGCCCGAGCTGGCCAAGATCCACTACGACGGCATCACCGGCTCGATCGCGTTCGACGCCAAGGGCGACATGAAGGACGGCACGCTGACGTACTACACGTACAAGGCGGGCCGGCGCGACATGATGCTGGTCACGAAGTGACGGCTGTCGGGCGATCGACGCCCGAAGGGTGAGCACGGGCACCCGCCCGGTCGAGGGCCGGACGAGTGCCCCCGTGAAGCGGCGGAATCGATCGACGGGCCGCCTCGATCCGCTGCGATTCGTTCCGCTGCGATTCGTTCTTCACGCGGCCCGGATGCGGTGCGAGGGGCCGCCGGGCGCAAGGTGTCCGGCCGGCGACAAGCCGAGCATCAGATCGAGGTTCTGCACCGCCGCTCCCGCCGCCCCCTTGCCCAGGTTGTCGAACACCGCGGCCAGAAGCACCTGGCCCGTCCTCGGCTGTTCGAACACCGCGAGCCGCAATCGGTTGCTGCCGTTCAGCGCCCGGGGATCGAGCCGCAGCGCATCGACGTCATCGGCCAGTGGTTGCAGCTCGATCAGCGTTTGTCCGGCATAGCGCGCCTGCAGCGCGGCGTGCAAGCGAGCGGCCGTCACGCCGGCGGGCAACAGGCGCAGATGCAGCGCGATCGTCAACACGATGCCCTGCCTGTAGTGGCCATATGCCGGCACGAACGCCGGCGCATGCGCGAGCCCGGCATGCCGCTGGATCTCGGGCACGTGCTTATGGTTCAGGCCCAGGCCGTAGACCTGGAACGGCATCGCGGTGGCGGCGCCGGCGCCTTCATGATCCTTGAGTCCGGCCCGGCCTCGACCCGAATAGCCGGAGACGGCATGGATGACCAGCGGATAGTCCGCCGGCACCAGGCCATCGTCGAGCAAGGGCCTGAGCAACGCGAGCGCCCCCGTCGGGTAGCAACCCGGATTGCTGACGCGTCCGGCATCGGCGATGCGCTCGGCCTGCGAAGGCTCCAGTTCCGGCAAGCCATATACCCAGCCCGGTGCGGTGCGATGGGCCGAGCTCGCATCGATGACACGCACGGCCGGACGGCGGACCAGCGAGACGGCCTCGCGAGCGGCGTCGTCCGGCAAGCAGAGCAAAGCAAGGTCGCAATCGTTCAGCGCCTCGGCCCGACGGGCCGTGTCCTTGCGATGCGCGGACGGTAATTGCAGCAGGCGCAGGTCGGCGCGCCCCGCCAGCCATTGCCGCACTTGCAGGCCGGTGGTGCCTTGGTCGTCATCGATGAAAACGAGAGGGGTCATCCGGTGCTCCGATCGGGTTCGAAGCGCATGGTGCGCCGCGCCTCGCATGCAGACCAGTTGAATCTGGCAAACTCCTCGTTCATAAATCCTGAATCGTTTGTCGACGGCGAGAATCGCACGATGCGCGAAATCAACCTCGACCGCCTGCGCACGTTGCTGACGGTCGCGGACCTCGGCTCATTCGCCGCGGCGGCCAAAGCGCTTCACCTGGCACCGCCGACGGTGACGCTGCACGTGGCGCAGCTCGAAAGCCGCCTCGGAGCGCGTCTGCTGCACCGAGCGCCCGCCGGCGTGACGGCAACGTCCGCCGGCAGCCTGCTGATCGACAGGGCGCGGCGGCTGCTGGCCGAGGCCGACGATCTGCTGAAAAGCGTGCAATACCAGATCGCCGCGCGCGGCGGCCGCGTGCGATTGGGGGCGTCCACGGGCGCGCTCGCGCATCTGCTTCCGCAGGCGCTGCAGGCACTGGCCGCCCGGCATCCGGAGATCGATGTGCAAGTCGGGGTGATGACCAGCGAGGAAGCCCTGGCGCGTCTGGCCGCCGGCAGCCTGGACATCGGCATCGTCGCGCTGCCGCAACCGGCGCTGCGCGGCCTGCGCGTCCAGGCCTGGCGCCAGGATCCGGTGCTGGCGTTCATTCCGGCCGATTGGAAACCGCCGCGATACGTGACGCCCGGCTGGCTGGCCCTGCGGCCTCTGATCGCCAATGACCGCGGAACCCGGCTCTCTCGCCAGACCGCAGAATGGTTCGCCGCGGCCGGCGAGCGGCCGCAGGCGCGAATCGAGTTGAACTACAACGATGCGATGAAGAGTCTCGTCGCGGCCGGTTATGGCGCGGCGCTGTTGCCGCACGAAGCAGGCGCGCCGCCTCCCGATCCGCGCATCAGCATGCGGCCGTTGCGGCCGGCGCTGTCGCGAGCGCTGGGCATTGCCCATCGAGCCAAGCCGGACGACGACGCGACGGAGACGACGCTCGGGGTCCTGCTGACGATGAAAGAACGCTGAAACGGATCGCCGGCGCGCGCCGGCGATCGCCTCACCCGCGGGCCCGCTGCCGACAGGCGCCGCGGACGGATCCGGGCGGCACCGGCGCGCGAACGCCGGTGCCGCCGCCGGATCAACCGGCCGCAGCCTCGGTCTTGGCCTTGTCCTGGTTGAACGAGGCCAGCCGCGTCCAGGTATCGACGACGGTATCCGGGTTCAGCGAGATCGACGCGATGCCCTGCGCCATCAGCCACTCGGCCAGATCCGGATGGTCGGACGGGCCCTGCCCGCAGATGCCGACGTATTTGCCGGCCTTGTTGCAGGCCTGGATCGCGCGCTGCAGCAGCGCGCGCACCGCCAGATCGCGCTCGTCGAAGCCCTCGGCGACCAGCCCCGAGTCGCGGTCCAGCCCCAGCGTCAGTTGCGTCAGGTCGTTCGAGCCGATCGAGAAGCCGTCGAAATGCTCGAGGAACTGCTCGGCCAGGATCGCGTTGGACGGCAGCTCGCACATCATGATCAGCCGCAGGCCGTTGTCGCCGCGCTTCAGGCCGTTGCGCGCCAGCAGTTCGACGACGGCGGCCGCCTCGCGCGTCGTGCGCACGAAGGGGACCATCAGCTCGACGTTGGTCAGGCCCATGTCGTTGCGCACGCGGCGCATCGCTTCGCATTCGAGTTCGAAGCACTCGCGGAAGCTCGGCGCGATGTAGCGCGACGCGCCGCGGAAGCCCAGCATCGGGTTTTCTTCCTCGGGCTCGTAGCGCGAGCCGCCGATCAGCTTGCGGTACTCGTTGGACTTGAAGTCCGACAGGCGCACGATGACGGTCTTCGGCCAGAACGCGGCGGCGATCGTCGCGACGCCTTCGGCGACGCGCTCGACGTAGAACGCGCGCGGCGTCGCGTGGCCGCGGGCGATGCTCTCGACGGCCTTCTTCAGGTCGTTGTCGACGTTCGGGTAGTCGAGGATCGCTTTCGGGTGGATGCCGATGTTGTTGTTGATGATGAACTCGAGGCGAGCCAGGCCGACGCCGTCGTTCGGCAGTTGCGCGAAGTCGAACGCGAGCTGCGGGTTGCCGACGTTCATCATGACCTTGACCGGCACCGCCGGCATGTTGCCGGTCTCGACTTCGGTGATCTCGGTTTCGATCAGGCCGTCGTAGATGAAGCCGGTGTCGCCCTCGGCGCATGAGACCGTGACGAACGCGCCTTCCTTCAGCCGTTCGGTCGCGTCGCCGCAGCCGACCACCGCCGGGATGCCGAGCTCGCGCGCGATGATCGCCGCGTGGCAGGTGCGCCCGCCGCGGTTGGTGACGATCGCCGATGCGCGCTTCATCACCGGCTCCCAGTTCGGGTCGGTCATGTCGGTGACCAGTACGTCGCCGGCCTGCACCTTGTCCATCTCGTTGGCCGACGCGACGATGCGCACCGGGCCGGCGCCGATCTTCTGGCCGATCGCGCGGCCGCTGGCCAGCACGTCGGACGTGCCCTTGAGCTTGAAGCGCTGCTGGCGCAGGTCGCCGGCCTGCTGCGACTTCACGGTCTCCGGACGCGCCTGCAGGATGTAGATCTTGTTGTCGCGACCGTCCTTGCCCCATTCGATGTCCATCGGGCGGTCATAGTGCTTCTCGATGATCATCGCGTAGCGGGCCAGCTCGATGACCTCGTCGTCGGACAGCGAGTAGCGGTTGCGCTGCGCCGGCGGCGTGTCGACGGTGCGCACCGTGCGGCCGACCGAGCTCTCCTCGCTGGGCTGCGGGCCGCTGCCGTCGTTGAACTCCATGCGGATCAGCTTGCTGCCCATCTGGCGGCGGATGATCGGGAACTTGCCGGCCTGCAGCGTCTGCTTGTGGACGTAGAACTCGTCGGGGTTGACGGCGCCCTGCACGACGGTCTCGCCCAGTCCGTACGAACTGGTGACGAACACGACGTCGGGGAAGCCGGTCTCGGTGTCGAGCGTGAACATCACGCCGGCCGCGCCCAGGTCGCTGCGCACCATCCGCTGGATGCCGGCCGACAACGCGACGGCCGCATGCACGAAACCCTTGTGCACGCGGTACGAGATCGCCCGGTCGTTGTACAGCGACGCGAACACGTGGCGGATGCGGTCGAGCACCGCGTCGATGCCCGACACGTTCAGGTAGGTCTCCTGCTGGCCGGCGAACGACGCGTCGGGCAGGTCTTCGGCCGTGGCCGACGAGCGCACGGCGACCGAGATCTCGGCGCCGGATTCGGCGACGAGCTGCTCGTAGTGCTCGCGGATCTGGCTCTCGAGCGCCGGCGGCAGCGGTGCCTCGACGATCCACTGGCGGATCTGCGCGCCGCACTCGGCCAGCGCCTTTACGTCCTCGATGTTCAGGCCTTCGAGGCGCTGGGCGATCCGCTCGGTCAGCTTGTTGTGATCGAGAAACGCGCGGAAGGCCTCGGCCGTGGTCGCGAAACCGCCGGGCACCCGAACGCCGGTGGCGCTGAGCTGGCTGATCATCTCCCCGAGCGAGGCATTCTTGCCGCCGACCGTATCGACATCGGTCATTCGCAATTCCTCGAACGGGACGACGAGTCGTCCTGCGAACTGGTTCATCTGGAACATCCTGTCATGGTTGGAAATCGATATGCTGTAGGCAGCGTCTTCGGTTCGAGGCGGTCGGCCGCGCGACGACGCTGGCTGCAGGACACCGGGATTCGGGGATGGCGTTGACGATGATCGGAGCGATGGTCGGAGGAAGATCGTGGCCGCCGCCGGATCGGTCCGGACGGTCGGCGACAGGGTATCGATGACCATGCGGATTTTACTTCGCGTGCCGGCTTTTGGCCTGTCCGAACGCCCTGCCCGGTATCCGATTCGAGGCCGATCGTCGATAATTTCACGAAATCGACCCGGAACACCGGATCCGTCCCACGCCGAGCCAATGCCTTCGCCATGCCTCCTCCACCGCTGAGCCCCGATATGCTGCCGGCCTCCAACCTTTCTCAGACCGGCCTGCCGTCGCTTCCTGACATGCCGGGGCTGCCGGGCCGGGGGGCCGATGCCGCCTCGGCGCTGGCGGCGATGCCCGGCGGCCACCACGACCGCACGGTGTTCTACGTGTCGGACGGCACCGGCATCACGGCGGAAACGTTCGGCCAGTCGCTGCTCGCGCAGTTCGACCGCGTCAAGTTCCGCCAGGTGCGCCTGCCTTTCGTCGACACGCTGCAAAAGGGACACGAAGCGCTGTACCGGATCGAGCAGCAGGGACGCAGCGACGGCGTGCGGCCGATCGTGTTCAGCACGCTGGTCAACACCGAGATCAACGGCGTCGTGCGCCAGGCCAACGCGATGTTCCTGGACCTGTTCGCGTCGTTCGTCGAGCCGCTCGAGAAGGAGCTGGACGTCGCGTCGACGCACAATATGGGGCGCTCGCACACGCTGGTCGACACCGAGCGCTACAACCAGCGGATCGCCGCGATCAACTACTCGCTCGCGCACGACGACGGCCAGTCGCACGCCGACCTGAGCCAGGCGCAGGTGATCCTGGTCGGCGTGTCGCGCTGCGGCAAGACGCCGACCAGCCTGTACCTGGCGATGCAGCACGGGATCCGCGCGGCCAACTATCCGCTGATCCCCGAAGACTTCGACCGCCGCAAGCTGCCCGACGCGCTGCAGCGCTTCAAGAGCAAGCTGTTCGGGCTGACGATCGCGCCGGATCGGCTGGCCGAGGTGCGCAACGAACGCCGCCCGAACAGCCGCTATGCGTCGCTGGAGAACTGCCGCTACGAGGTCGCCGAGGCCGAGTCGATGATGCGCCGCGAGGGGATCCGCTGGCTGTCGACGACGACCAAATCGATCGAGGAGATCGCGACGACGGTGCTGCAGGTGCTCGACCTGTGACCCGGTAACGGCGACCGGATCGGCGGCGGATGCCACGACCGGTTCGCCGGTCGGCCCGGCGACGGTTCTTCACCCGTCCAGCCGCTCCTCTCCCGTCAGCGCACTCTTCACCCGTCCGCGCGCGGGTCGCCGCGCTGGCGCCATTGCTCGTACAGGCAGACGGCAGCGGCGCTCGAGACGTTCAGCGACTCGATGCCCGGCTGCTGCGGGATCGCCACCCGCTGCACGCGGTCGGCCAGGATCACCGGATCGACGCCCGCGCCTTCGTTGCCGAACACCCAGACGCGCGGCGCGCGCAGGTCGGTCGCGAACAGCGGCCGGGCATCGTGCAGCGCGGTCGCCGTCGCGGTCAGCGCGCAGACGGCGCGCAGCGCCGCCCAAGTCACGCCTTCGTGGATCTCCAGCGCGAAATGCGCGCCCATGCCGGCGCGCAGCACCTTGGGCGACCAGCACGCGGCCGATCCCGGAGCGAGCGCGACCCGGCCGATCCCGACCGCCGCGCAGGTGCGCAGGATCGTGCCGACGTTGCCCGGATCCTGCAGGCGGTCCAGATACACGCAGTCTTCGTCGATGCGCGCCGGCCAGTCGGTGACCGGCGTCGGCACGATCGCGGCGACACCGATGCCGTGCTCGAGCTGGCTCAGCTCGCCGAACAGCGAATCGGTCACGTGCCAGGTCCGCGCCGCCGGCGCGCGCAGCAGCGCGCCGACCTCGGCATCGTCGAGCGCCGCGTCGCTGACGATCAGCGTCTCGAAGCCGCCCCGCCATTGCAGCCAGGCCTGGCACAGATGGATGCCCTCGAGCAGCGTCCGTTGCTGGCGCCTGCGTTCGCGCGCCGAACCGGCCAGCGCGACGCATTCGCGCCAGCCGCGGTTGTCGCGCGAAACGATCCGCTTGGGCGCGCCGGTCATCACGGCATCAGCAGCCGCCGCACGGGTCCGAAGCTGCGGCGATGGATCTCGCACGGTCCGTGCTCGGCCAGCAGCGTCAGGTGCAGCGCCGTCGGATAGCCCTTGTGCACGTCGAAGCGGAACTGCGGCCACTGCTGGTGCAGCTCGCGCATCAACGCATCGCGGGCGGTCTTGGCGAGGATCGACGCGGCCGAGATCGCCGGGTCGAGCAGGTCACCGCCGACCAGCGTCCGGGCTTCGCACGACAGCCCGGGCGGCGCGCGGTTGCCGTCGATGCGCGCCAGCGCCGGCCGCACGGCCAGCGCGTCGACGGCACGGCGCATCGCCAGCATCGTCGCGTGCAGGATGTTCAGCGAATCGATCTCGTCGACCTGCGCCCAGGCGATCGACCAGCTCAGCGCCTGCTCCTTGATCTGTCGCTGCAGCCGCTCGCGCTGCAGCGGCGACAGCTTCTTGGAGTCGGTCAGCCCGACGATCGGCCGCGCCGGGTCGAGGATGACGGCGGCCGCGCAGACGGGGCCGGCCAGCGGGCCGCGCCCGGCCTCGTCGACGCCGCAGACGAGCCGATCGGCAGCGAATCCGGCGTTCATCGCGAACCTCCGGCACCGGCACCGGTATCGGTATCGGCTCGTCTTCCAGCTTCGGCTCCCGTTCCAGCTTCAGCTCCGGTTCCGGTTCCGGCTCCAGTTCCGGCATCAGTATCAGTGCCGGCCAACGCATCGAGAACTTCGGCCGCGCGCTGCGCGCAGCCGCGCCGCAGGCTCAGGTGCAGCTCGCCGAAGCGCTCGACGACCCGCGCGCGCTGGGCCGGCGATTCGAGCTGCTCGAGCAGCGCCGTGCCCATCGCCTCGGGCGTGGCCGCGTGCTGGATGAACTCGGGAACGATCGACTCGTTGCACAGGATGTTCGGCAGCCCGATCCACGGCAGGTAGCCCTTGCCGCGCATGATCCGGTAATTGAGCCACGCCAGCTTGTAGGCGATCACCATCGGCCGCTTGAACAGCGCGGCCTCGAGCGTGGCGGTGCCGCTGGCCACCAGCAGCGCCTGGCAGGCGGCCATCGCGTCGTGCGCCTGCCCTTGCATCAGCGTCATCGACAACGACGAGGGCAGCGCCATCGCCGCGAGTTTCTGGCGCAGCGCCTGGTAGATCGTCTCGTTGGCGGCCGGCAGCACGAAGTGCAGATCGGGCCGGCGCCGGGCCAGCCAGGCGGCGGTCTCGATGAACGGCTCGGCCAGGTGCGCGATCTCGGACTGGCGGCTGCCCGGCAGCAGGGCGACGATCGTCCGGTCGTCGGGCAGCGCCAGCCGCCGCCGCGCCGCCTCGGCGTCGACGTCCAGGTCGATGACGTCGGCCAGCGGATGGCCGACGAAAGTGGCCGGAATGCCGGCTTCGCGGTAGATCGGCTCTTCGAACGGGAACACCAGCAGCATGTGGTCGACGGCCTTGCGGATCGTGTCGATCCGCTCGCGCCGCCAGGCCCAGATCGACGGGCTGATGAAGTGCGCGACCCGCACGCCGCGCTCGCGCAGCGCGATCTCGAGGCCGAAGTTGAAATCGGGTGCGTCGACGCCGACGAACAGCCGCGGGTGCCAGGCGATCAGCCGGTCGCGCAGCCGGTTGCGAAGGCGCAGCAGCCGCGGATAGGCCTTGAGCACGTCGACGAAGCCCATCACCGACAATGCGTCGATCGACCACCACGCATCGAATCCCTGGGCCTGCATCGCCGGACCGCCGATGCCGCGCGCGTCGACCCGGCGGCGCTCGCGAAGACCGGCCAGCACGGCCCCGGCCAGCAGGTCGCCGGACTTCTCGCCGGCGACCATGCCCAGGCTCAGGCCGTCGGACGGCATCGTCAACGCACGATGCCGCGGGTGACCTGCGCGAGGAATCCGCCGAACAGCGACACGGCCGAGGCCGCGTCGGCCGGGCCGACCGAGGCCAGCGCGGCCTCGTCGTCGGCCAGCGCGGCACGCGCCTGCTCAAGCGTCAGGCCGCTGCGGTACAGCGTCTTGTACGCGCGGCGGATCGCACCGATCGCCTCGGCGCTGAAGCCGCGGCGGCGCAGGCCCTCGACGTTGATCCCGTGCGCGGCGGCGGTGTTGCCCGACACCATGACGTACGGCGGAATGTCATGGAGCACGACCGATCCGACGCCGGTCATCGCGTGCGCGCCGATCTTGCAGAACTGGTGGATCTGCGAGCAGCCGCCCAGGATCACCCAGTCGCCGATGTGCACGTGGCCGGCCAGGTTCGTCGTGTTCGCGAAGATCGTGTTGCTGCCGACCTGGCAATCGTGCGCGATGTGCACGTACGCCATGATCCAGTTGTCGTCGCCCACGCGCGTGACGCCGACGTCCTGCGCGGTGCCGCGGTTCAGCGTGCAGAATTCGCGGATCGTGTTGCGGTCGCCGATCTCCAGCGACGTGTCCTCGCCCGAATACTTCTTGTCCTGCGGGGGCGCGCCGATCGACGCGAACTGGTAGATGCGGTTGTCGCGGCCGATCGTCGTCGGCCCCTCGACGACGACGTGCGGCCCGATGACGGTGCCGGCGCCGATCCGGACCTTCGGGCCGATCACCGCGTACGCGCCGACCTGAACGGAGTCGGCCAGTTCGGCGGATCGATCGATGACCGCCGTCGGATGAATCATCGTCATCAATGCCCCCTTGCCGCGTTCGGCGTTCTCAGGCGTCCGGCGCCGCGGGCGTCAGGTTGACCGGCTCGACCGCGCGCAGCGTGCACATCAGCTCGGCCTCGGCGGCGACCTTGCCGTCGACCAGCGCGCGAGCGCTGTACTTCCAGATCGAGCGCGCGCAGCGGATGATCTCGGCTTCGAGCCGGAGCTGGTCGCCGGGGCCGACCGGGCGCTTGAAACGCGCGCCGTCGATGCCGACGAAGTAGTACAGCGCGCTGCCGTCGGACACCTGGCCCTGGGTCTGGAACGACAGGATGCCGGCGGCCTGGGCCATCGCTTCGATGATCAGCACCCCGGGCATCACCGGCACGTTCGGGAAGTGTCCCTGGAAGAACGGTTCGTTGATCGTGACGTTCTTGATCGCGACGATCCGCTTGCCTTTTTCCAGCTCCAGCACGCGGTCGACCAGCAGGAACGGATACCGGTGCGGCAGGTGTTCGAGAATGGCCCGGATATCGAGCGTGGTCATCAGCGGTTCCCTGACAGTTTTTCGAGTTTTCTCAGTCGTTGACGCAATTCCGGCAATTGGCGGACCGTGGCGGCCGCCCGCTCCCACGCGGCATGTTCCATCATCGGGAAGCTGCTCGAATAGGTACCGGGGCTCGTGATCGATCGCGTGACCATCGTCATGCCGGTGATCGTCACGTCGTCGCAGATCTGCAGGTGGCCGACGATGCCGACGCCGCCGCCGAGCCGGCAGCGCTTGCCGATGACGGCGCTGCCCGAGACGCCGGTGCAGCCGGCCAGCACCGAGTGCTCGCCGATGCGCACGTTGTGGCCGATCTGGATCAGGTTGTCGAGCTTGCAGCCGTCGCCGATGACCGTGTCGTCGAGCGCGCCGCGATCGATCGCGCAATTGGAGCCGATCTCGACCTGGTTGCCGACGACGACGCGGCCCAGTTGCGGGATCTTGACCCACCGGCCGGCCTCGGGCGCGAAGCCGAAGCCGTCCGAACCGATGACGGTGCTCGCGTGCACGAGCACGTCCTCGCCGAGCACGCAGCCGGCGTACAGGCTGACCTGCGCGACCAGGCGCGAGCGCGCGCCGATGCGCGCGCCGCGGCCGACGAAGCAGCCCGGCCCCAGCCGCACGCCGGCGCCGATCACGGCCTCGGCCTCGACGACGCAGCCCGGGCCGATCGCGACGCCTTCGCCGAGCTCGGCGTCCGGCGCGACGACGGCGCTCGGATGCACGCCGGCGGGCGGGCTTTCGCGGGTCTCGCGCCAGCCGGCGATCCAGCCGGCGACGTGCGCGTAGCACGCGTACGCGTCGTCGACGACGATCAGCGCCGAAGCGGCCGGGATCTCATCGGCCAGCGCGGCGCCGACGAGCACCGCGCCGGCGCGCGTCGATTCGGCCTGCGCCTTGAACGGTGCGGAGGTCAGGAAACTGAGGTCGTCGGCGCCGGCCGTCGTCAGCGAGGCCAGCCGCCGCACGACGCGTTGCGGGTCGCCGCGGGCGATACGCCCGCCGAACCGCCGTACCAGCGCCTGCAGCGTGATCGCCTCGGGCAGTTCGGCACTCATCGTTCGCTCCGTTGAGGACCGGCGCGGACCGTCGGCGCACGCGTCGCGCCGGCGTCCGCGACGATCACTTGCCGCTGGACGGCGCCGCCGGCGATGCGCCGGTCGACGTGCCGTTGCCCAGCGCGCGGATGACCTTGTCGGTAATGTCGATCCGAGGATTGACGAACACCGCCTCGCGAATCACCAGGTCGAGTTTTTCCTGCTCGGCGATCTGCTTGATCACGCGCTGGACCTTGTCGAAGATCTGCGCGAGTTCTTCGTTGCGGCGCTGGTTCAGGTCTTCACGCATCTCGCGCTGGCGACGCTGCAGATCGCGATCCAGGTCGGCGACCTCGCGCTGGCGGCGGGCGCGGTCCGAATCGCTGATGACCGCGTTGTCACGATCGAGTTTCTCGCTGAGCGTCTTCAGCCGCGCGCCCATGTCCTGCAGGTCCTTGTCGCGCTTGGCGAACTCGGCCTCGATCTTGGCGGAGGCCGCCTTGGCGGGCGCCGCGTCGGTCAGGATCCGATCGACGTTGACCACGCCGATCCGAGTCGTCTCGGACTGCGCGTGAACATTGGCGGCGAACATCGCCGAAACCAGGGCAACGGCGGAAAACCACATGCGGGCCGGACGGCCAAACGAGCTGTTCATCCCAATACATCCTCGACGTTTTGGCCTCGCTCCGGAGGCCGATTGGCGTTCGATCCAGGGATCGAACCCGCCATTTTGTCACAAGCGCCGCATCCGGCGGGCGGCGCCGACGGTCAGAAACCGGTACCGATCTGGAACTGCAGGCGCTGGGTCCGGTCTTCGGGTTTGCGCCGGATCGGGAAGCCGAGACTGAACTTCATCGGTCCGAACGGCGACAGCCAACTGACGCCGGCACCGACCGCGTAGCGCATCTCGCCCCAGTCGATCGATCCCAGCGGGTAGACCTGACCGGCGTCGGCGAACACGAACGTGCGGAAGCTGCGATCGTTGCCGGTGCCCGGCAACGGCATCTGCAATTCGACGCTGCCGACGATGCGCGTCTGGCCGCCTAGCGCGACGTTGTCGACCGGATCGCGATAAGGACCGAGCGACGACGGGTAATAGCCTCGCACCGTGCCGATACCGCCCGCATAGAAGTTCTTGAACAGCGGGTAATCGCGTCCGCCCCACGCCCGGCCGACGCCCAGGTCGCCGTTGAGCGCGAGGATCACGTCCTTGTTCAGCGGCTTGAACCACTGGTGATTGTAGGTGGCGCGCCAGTAGCGCAGTTCGCCGGTCGGCACGGTCGCTTCGATGTTGAAGGTCTGCAGCCGCCCCTGCGT
The DNA here is from genome assembly GCA_047601745.1 of Burkholderiaceae bacterium. GTDB lineage: Bacteria > Pseudomonadota > Gammaproteobacteria > Burkholderiales > Burkholderiaceae_E > JAKPAM01. Next base: position 5,221,788 of record JASGIS010000001.1, read on the forward strand.
CGGGATGAAGCCGCTGTCCCGGCTGTCGCGCGTCCAGCCGCCCGATACCAGCAGCGACGTGACCGACTGGCCGAACTTGTTGACGTAGTCGACGTAGCGCTGCGGCGGCGTCGGGTCGCTGCCGAGCTCGACGCGGTTGTTCTCGACACCGATACCGGCGAACAGCCGGTCGACCTCGGTATAAGGAATGCCGAAGCGCATCGTCGCGCCCAGCGAGCGGTACTTGTAGTTACCGAGGTTCAGCTCCGACGCGTTGAAGTTGCGCAGGTAGAAATCGAACGAGCGGCTGATGCCGTCCGGCGTGTAATAAGGATCGCTGATCGAGACGTTGATCTGGCGGTTCAGGCGGCTGGTGTTGACGTTCAACGCCAGCGACTTGCCGGTGCCCAGGAAGTTCGTCTGGTTGATACCCGCCGACAGGATCAGTTTCTCGGTCGACGAGATGCCGATGCCCAGCGAGATGTTGCCGGTCGGCTTTTCTTCGATGACGACGTTCAGGTCGACCTGATCGGGCGCGTCCGCGACCGGACTGTTCTCGATCTGCACGGACTTGAAGTAGCCGAGCCGGTCGATCCGCGAGCGCGACAGCTTGATCCGCTCGGCGTCGTACCACGAGTCCTCGAACTGGCGCATCTCGCGCCGGATGACCTCGTCGCGCGTGCGCGAGTTGCCGACGACGTTGATGCGGCGAACGTAGACGCGGCGACCCGGATCGACGAGGACGGTGAACGACGCGAGCCCCTGCTCGCGATTGATCTCGGGCACCGCGTTGACGTTGGCGAACGCGTAGCCGAGTTCGCCCAGCCGTTCGGAGATCCGCTTGGTCGACTCGGACATCCGCTCGCCCGAATAGACGTCGCCCGGCTTGACCAACATCAGCGACGAGAACTCCTGCTCGCGGCCCAGCAGGTTGCCGCCGAAGCGGATGTCGCTGACCTTGTACTGCCGCCCTTCGTTGACCGACAGCGTCAGCTCGACGTCTTCCTTGTCCGGCGTGATCGACACCTGCGTCGAATCGATCGAGAACTCCAGGTAGCCGCGATTCAGGTAGAACGAACGCAGCGTCTCGAGGTCGCCCGAGAACTTCTCGCGCGAGTACTGGTCGTTCTTCGTGTACCAGGTCATCCAGGTCGGCGTCGTCAGCTTGAACTGGTCGAGCAGTTCGGACTCCTTGAACGCCTTGTTGCCGATGATCCGGATCGACGAGATGCGCGCGGTCTCGCCTTCTTCGATCGCGATCGAGATCGCGACGCGGTTGCGCTCGAGCGGCGTGACCGTCGACGTGACCTTGGCCGCGTACTTGCCGCGCGACAGGTACTGGCGCTTGATCTCCTGCTCGGCGCGATCGAGGATCGACCGGTCGAAGATCCGCGATTCGCCGAGCCCCTGGTCGCGCAACGCGTTCTTCAGCGTGTCCTTGTCGAATTCCTTCGAGCCGGTGATGTCGACCGAGGCGACCGCCGGACGCTCTTCGAGATAGACGACCAGCACGTCGCCGTCGACCTCCAGGCGCACGTCCTTGAAGAACCCGGTCGCGAACAGGGCTTTGATCGCCTGAGCGGCCTTGTCGTCCGTCATCGTGTCGCCGACCTTGACCGGCAGGTAGCTGAACACCGTGCCGGGCTCGGTGCGCTGGATACCTTCGATGCGGATGTCTTTGACGGTGAAGGGACTGAACGCTGCCGCGGCGTGTGCCCACAACAGTGCAGCGATGCTGGCCGCTCGCCGCGCCAGCCGAAGATGGCGCTTCGTGCGCAATTCGGGCATTACTATCCGATCAAGCGGGTGATGTCGTTGAACAAGGCCAGGACCATGAGCGCGCCGATGGCCGCCAGTCCAGCCTTTTGAGTGAGGATCATGAAGCGCTCCGATAGCGGTTTTCCCCTAAGCGCTTCGAGGCCGTAATATACCAAATGGCCTCCGTCGAGCACCGGAATCGGCAGCAGATTGAGGACACCGAGGCTGATGCTGATCAGCGCCATGGTCGACACGTAGGCGAACCAGCCGATGCGGGCGCTCTGCCCGACGACGTCGGCGATCGTCACCGGGCCGCTCAGATTGCGCCACGACAGCTCGCCGATCAGCATCCGGCCGAACATCCGCAGCGAGAAAACCGACATGTCCCAGGTCTGCGCGACGCTGCGCACGACCGCCTCGCCGGCGCCGTAGCTGACGACGTGCATCGCCACCTGGTTGTTCAGTCCCGCGCCGATGCGGCCGATGGTCTTGCCCTGTTCGTCCGGACGGTCCGAGGGCCGGGATTCGGGCGTCAGCGGCACGGACAGATCGGCGTCGCCGCGCAGCACGTCGAGCACCAGCGACCGTCCGGGGCTCGAACGGATCAGGTCGATGAACTCGACCGCGCGCCGGATCGGCTTGCCGTCGACGGCAACGATCTGGTCGCCGACCTTCAGGTCGGCGTGCGCGGCCGGGCTGGCCGGCGCGATGCTGGCGATGCTGACCTTGCCGGTCGCCAGGTCGATTCCCATCGTGTGCAGGAAGTCTTTCTCGACCTCACCGGCGGGCAACGACGCCGTCGGCACCTCGACCGAGGTCGGCTGTCCCTGCCGATCGACGTCGAAGCGGATCGGGCGCCGCTCGATGACCCCGTCGAGCATCCGCAGCCGCACTTCGTTCCACGAGCGGACCGTCCTGCCGTCGACCGCCATCAGACGATCGCCGCCGAGCAGCCCGCTGTGCGCGGCGACCGACTCGGCGACCGGCGGCGCGATGACCGGCACCGGCTCCTGCACGCCGATCACGTAGACCACCCAGTACAACACGATCGCCAGCAGGAAATTGGCCAGCGGCCCGGCCGCGACGATCGCCGCCCGCTTGCCGACCGACTGCTGCGTGAACGCGCGCGGCAGATCGCGCGGATCGATCGGCGTCGTCGTCTCGCGCTCGTCGAGCATCTTCACGTAGCCGCCGAGCGGAATCGCGCTGATCGCCCATTCGGTCCGGTCCGGGCCGACGTGCCGCGCGAACAGCGTCTTGCCGAAACCGATCGAAAAACGCAGCACCTTGACGCCGCACCAGCGCGCGACCAGGTAGTGCCCGAGCTCGTGGATGAAGATCAGAATCGTCAGCGCCACGAGGAACGCGACGATCGTCGATAAAAGATTCATCAAGCCGCGTACCTCAGCAAGTGGCGACGGGCGAGCGCGCGGGCCCGCTCGTCGAGCGCGAAGACCTCGTCGATGTCGGCCGGCGACGGCTCGGCACCCAGCGCCTGCAGCACGAGGTCGTTGACGGTGGCGATGTTCGTGAACGACAGCCGCTCGTGCAGGAACGCATCGACCGCGACCTCGTTGGCGGCATTGAGCACGCACGGGGCCGCGGCGCCGGCGCCCAGCGCATCGAAGGCCAGCCGCAGGCACGGGAAGCGCACCGGATCGGGCGCCTCGAACTGCAGCTGCGCGATCCGGGCCAGGTCGAGCCGCTCGACGCCGCTGGCGATCCGGTCCGGAAAGCCCAGCGCGTGCGCGATCGGCACGCGCATGTCCGGATTGCCGAGCTGCGCGAGCATCGACCCGTCTTCGTACTCGACCAGCGAATGAATGATGCTCTGCGGATGAACGACGACGTCCAGACGTTCGGCCGGAATGCCGAACAGGAAGTGGGCCTCGATCAGTTCGAGCCCCTTGTTCATCAGCGTCGCCGAATCGACCGAGATCTTGCGGCCCATCGACCAGTTCGGGTGCGCGCAGGCCTGCTGCGGCGTCACGTTGGCCATCTCGGCCGGCGAGCGCTGGCGGAACGGGCCGCCGGACGCGGTCAGCAGGATCCGCGACACGCCCTTGGGCACGCCGGGCATTCCCTGGCCGGACGGCATCGGCGTCAGGCACTGGAACACCGCGTTGTGTTCGCTGTCGATCGGCAGCACCGATGCCCCGCCCTGCTGGCACGCGCGCAGGAACAGCGGACCGGCGCAGACCAGCGCCTCCTTGTTGGCCAGCAGGATCCGTTTGCCGGCGCGCGCCGCGGCGATCGCGGGGGCGAGCCCCGCCGCGCCGACGATCGCCGCCATCACGACGTCGACGTCGGGGTCGGCGGCCACGGCGTCGAGCGCGGCGGCGCCGTGCAGCACGACCGTCTCGCAGCGGGCGGCCGCGAGGCTGGCGCGCAGCGCGTCGCCGGCGGCGGCGTCCGGCACGACCGCGAAGCGCGGACCATGCGCGACGCACAGCCGCGCCAGCTCTTCGATGCGCCGGTGCGCGGTCAGCGCGTGGACGCGGAACCGGTCCGGATGCCGGGCGACGACGTCCAGCGTGCTGCCGCCGACCGAACCGGTCGCGCCGAGAATCGTGATGCTGCGCATATCGTCAGGCCCCCAGGAGTTGGTACAGCATCAGCGTCGCCGGCATGACGGGAATCAGCGCATCGATCCGGTCGAGCACGCCGCCGTGGCCGGGCAGCAACTGGCTGCTGTCCTTGGCGCCCGCCTGCCGCTTGAGCAGCGATTCGTGCAGATCGCCGACCACCGACAGCGCGGCCAGACCGATCAGCACGACCAGCATCCCCGGCCAGGACCATGCGGCCAGCACCGAGGGCAGCGTATGGGCCTGCGCGGGCGCGGCCAGCGCGACGACCACGCCGTACGCCGCGACGCACAGCGCACCGCCGATCGCCCCTTCCCAGCTCTTGCCGGGACTGATCGACGGCGCGAGCTTGCGCCGGCCGAACGCGCGTCCGGCGAAATACGCGGCCACGTCGGCGATCCAGACGATCGCCATCGACGACAGCAGCGCCCAGACGCCGATCTCGCGCAACTCGACCAGCGCCAGCCACGCGCCGAACAGCAGCACGAAGGCCAGCGGCCAGCCGCCGCCGCGCGCGTTGCCGGCGATCAGCCGCGCCGCGCCGCCGGCCACCCAGAACGCGGTCAGCACGATGCAAGCCAGCGACAGCGACGGCGCCGGATGCGGCCCCCCGTAGCGCCACGCGATGAACGCGCCGCCGGCCACGGCCATCAGCGCGCCGGCCACGGCGATCATCCGCCGCTGCCCGAGCAGGCGCGTCCATTCGCCGATGGCCAGCACGACGAAGACCAGCGAGACGATCGCCCAGACCTGCGGCGAACCGAGGAAGATCGCCGGCAGCAGGATCGCCAGCAGAACGATGGCGGTGGCGATTCGGATGCGCAGCATGGTCGGGCCGTGCCGGCGTTCAGGCCTTGGCCTGGCCGACGAGCTGCGCGCTCGTGCGGCCGAAGCGCCGTTCGCGCTGGCGGTACGAGAGCAGCGCCGATTCGATCGCGGCGGCGTCGAAATCGGGCCAGAACGTATCGGTGAAGTGCAGCTCGGTATAAGCGAGCTGCCACAGCAGGAAATTGCTGATCCGCTGCTCGCCGCCGGTGCGGATGAACAGGTCCGGCTCGGGCGCGTAGGCCATCGCCAGGTACGGCGCGAAGTGCGCTTCGTCGATCCGCTCGGGCTGCGCGGCCAGCTCGGGCCGCTCGCGCAGCATCGCCCGCATCGCCTGCAGGATGTCCCAGCGGCCGCCGTAGTTGGCGGCGATCGTCAGCGTCATGCCGGGGTTGTTGGCGGTCCGCCGTTCGGCCTGCGCGATCAGTTCGCGCAGCTTCGACTCGAACGGCGACAGGTCGCCGACCACGCGCAGCCGGATGCCGTTGACGTGCAGCGACGCGACCTCGCGCTGCAACGCGCGGATGAACAGGCGCATCAGCACCGACACCTCGTCGGCCGGACGGCGCCAGTTCTCGGAGCTGAACGCGAACAGCGTCAGGAACTGCACGCCCTTGCGCGCGCAGGTCTCGACCGTGGATCGCACCGCATCGACGCCCTTCGCATGGCCGGCCACGCGCGGCAGCCGGCGCTTGGTCGCCCAACGGCCGTTGCCGTCCATGATGATCGCGATGTGCCGCGGGACCCCCTGGAGGTCCGGCACGTCCTGTGTCGAGCTTTGGTATTGGCTCATCGGTATCGTGACCGCCGGCGGCCGCCGCCCGCCCGATGCCCGAACGGGCGCCGGGACGCGCGGCGAGCGTCGCTCAGACCGTCATGATCTCCTGCTCCTTGGCGGCGAGCAGCTTGTCGATATCGACGATGTTCCGGTCGGTGAGCTTCTGCACGTCGTCCTGCGCGCGGCGCTCGTCGTCCTCGGAGATCTCCTTGTCCTTGAGCAGTTTCTTCAACTGGTCGTTGGCCTCGCGCCGCAGGTTGCGCACGGCGACCTTGGCCTGCTCGCCCTCGCCCTTGACGACCTTGGCGAGTTCCTTGCGGCGCTCTTCGGACAACGGCGGCAGCGGGATCCGGATCAGCTCGCCGACCGACACCGGGTTCAGGCCCAGATCGGACTCGCGGATCGCCTTGTCGATCGCCTGCGCCATCTTCTTTTCCCAAGGCGAGACGCCGATCGTCCGCGCATCGATCAGCGTGACGTTGGCGACCTGGCTGATCGGAACGGGGTTGCCGTAGTACTCGACGTGCACGTGGTCGAGCAGATTCGTCTGCGCACGGCCCGTGCGGATCCGCGACAGCGCGACCTTCAGCGCCTCGATGGACTTGACCATCTTCTGTTCGGCAGTCTTTTTCACGTCGGCGACCGACATCATGACTCCTGTCTGCTAAGTTCGATTCGCGGCGACCGACCGCGGCCGCCGCCGGTTCAGACGTGGACCAGCGTCCCCTCGTCCTCGCCGTTGATCACACGCTGCAGCGCGCCTTCCTTGAAGATCGAGAACACCTTGATCGGCAGCCGCTGGTCGCGGCACAGCGCGAACGCCGTCGCGTCCATGACCTTCAGGTCGCGCACGATCACCTCGTCGAAGCTGATCCGCTGATAGCGTTCGGCGCTCGGGTCCTTCATCGGATCGGCCGTGTAGACGCCGTCGACCTTCGTGGCCTTGAGCACGATCTCGGCGCCGATCTCGGCGCCGCGCAGCGCGGCGGCCGTATCGGTTGTGAAGAACGGGTTGCCGGTGCCGGCCGCGAAGATCACGACGCGCCCTTCTTCGAGGTAGCGCAGCGCCTTGGGCCGGATGTACGGCTCGACGACCTGTTCGATCTTGAGCGCCGACTGGACGCGGGCGACGACGTCGACCGCGCGCAGCGCGTCCTGCAAGGCCAGCGCGTTCATCACGGTCGCCAGCATGCCCATGTAGTCGGCCGTCGCCCGGTCCATCCCGGCCGCGCCGCCCGCCACGCCCCGGAAGATGTTGCCGCCGCCGATGACCACCGCCAGCTCGACGCCCTGCTGGACGACGCCGGCGATCTGGCTGCACATCTGCGCGATGACCTGACGGTTGATGCCGTAGGGGTCATCACCCATCAGCGCTTCGCCGGACAGTTTCAGCAGCACCCGCTTGTAGGCGGGCGACGATGGGGCGGGAGTATCGTGTTCGTGTTCGGTCATAGGCCGCGATTATGAACCAGTCTGCACCAATCAGCGGCCCGCAGCCGCGGCCTGAGCGGCGACTTCGGCGGCGAAGTCCGTCGTTTTCTTCTCGATGCCCTCGCCGACGACGTACAGATGGAAGCCGGCGACCTGCGCGCCCTTGGCCTTGAGCACCTGCTCGACCGTCTGCTTGTCGTCCTTGACGAACGGCTGGCCCAGCAGCGTCACTTCCTTCAGGAACTTCTGCACGGTGCCCTCGACCATCTTGGCGACGATCTCGGCCGGCTTGCCCGATTCGGCCGCCTTCTGTTCGGCGATCGACCGCTCGCGCGCGACATCGTCGGCCGACACGCCCGACTTGTCCAGCGCCTTGGGCTTGGCCGCGGCGATGTGCATCGCCAGGTCCTTGGCCAGCGTCTCGTCGCCGCCGACCACGTCGATCAGCACGCCGATCTTGGCGCCGCCGTGCACGTAGCTGGCCAGCTTGCCCTGCGCCTGCACGCGCGCGAAACGGCGCAGCGACAGGTTCTCGCCGATCTTGCCGACGAGCTCGGTGCGGACCGTCTCGACCGGCTTGCCGTCGATCGTCAGCGCCGACAGCGCGGCGACGTCGGCCGGCGCCTGCTCGGCGACGAGCCGCGCCAGGTTCTTGACGAACGCGAGGAAATCGTCGTTCTTGGCGACGAAGTCGGTCTCGCAGTTGACCTCGATGATCGAGCCCAGCTTCGCGTCCGGCGACAGGAACATGCCGACGATGCCCTCGGCCGCGACCCGCGACGCGGCCTTGCTGGCCTTGCTGCCGAGCTTGACTCGCAGGATCTCCTCGGCCTTGGCCAGGTCGCCGCCGGCCTCGGTCAGCGCTTTCTTGCACTCCATCATCGGCGCGTCGGTCTTCTCGCGCAGCTCCTTGACCATGCTTGCGGTGATTTCCGCCATTTCGGACTCCCGAATCAATGCTTTGAAGAATGAAAAAGGGGCTGTCGATTCAGCCCCGAGATACAGGCGGTGTCCGCCCTCGCGCGCGACATCGGCGCCGGACACCGCAGGCGATCAGGCCTGTTCGCCCTCGACCTCGACGAATTCCTCGTCACCCTCGGTCGCCGTCTTGACGACCTCGTTGAGCGCCGCCGCCCGGCCCTCGAGCACGGCGTCGGCCATGCCCTGCGCGTACAGGCGGATCGCCCGGCCCGAATCGTCGTTGCCCGGGATCACATAATCGATGCCCTCGGGCGAGTGGTTGGTATCGACGACCGCGACGATCGGGATGCCCAGCTTGCGCGCCTCGGTGATCGCGATCTTGTGATAGCCGACGTCGATGACGAACAGCGCGTCGGGCAGGCCGTTCATGTCCTTGATGCCGCCGAGGCTCTTGACGAGCTTCTCGCGCTCGCGCTCGAACATCAGCGCTTCTTTCTTGGACATGCGCTCGATGCCGCCCTCGGTCGCCAGCGTCTCCATGTCCTTCAGGCGCTTGATCGAGGTCTTGACGGTCTTGAAGTTGGTCAGCATGCCGCCGAGCCAGCGCTGGTCGACGTACGGCACGCCGGCGCGACCCGCCTCTTCGGCGACGATCTCGCGCGCCTGGCGCTTGGTGCCGACGAACATGATGGTGCCGCGGTTGCGCGTGAGCTGGCGCACGTATTTGGCGGCTTCCTGGTACATCACCATCGTCTTTTCGAGGTTGATGATGTGGATCTTGTTGCGATGGCCATAAATGTAGGGGGCCATCTTGGGATTCCAGAAACGGGTCTGGTGGCCGAAATGGACACCCGCTTCCAGCATTTCCCGCATCGTCACGGACATATCGAACTCCACTGAAGGGTTGGGTCTGACGCCATCAGGCGCGGGGACGAACGGCTCATGCACGGCGACCGGCCGTGCGCCGCCGACGGCGGCACATGACCGGAACCCTGCTCCCGCAACGACCCGTCGTGAAGACCCGCGAAGATCCCGGACGGGCACCCGTCTGTCCGGAATCCGGTACCCTGGCGGACAGGGAACACCGGCGACCCGGACTGGAGCCGAACGCAGCCCGAAGGCGCGCGATTCGCGCCGGCGACCTTCGCCGCCGGGCGCGCTGGACCGGCAAGCGGCATCGCGGACGCTGCCCGATCGACCGACGCCGCAGCGAAGGCACGACCGAACTGTTCTGCAAGTGCTTGACAGCCAAGCCTATAATTCTAGCATGGCGATCAACCTGAAGAACAGCGAAGAGATCGAAGCGATGCGCGTCGCCGGCCGGTTGGCCGCCGAGGTGCTGGACTTCATCACCCCCCACGTGCGGGCCGGCGTGACGACCGGCGAACTGGACCGGCTGTGCCACGACTACATGGTCGACGTGCAGCAGACGATCCCGGCGCCGCTGAACTACGCGCCGCCCGGCTATCCGCCCTACCCCAAGTCGATCTGCACGTCGATCAACCAGCAGGTCTGCCACGGCATTCCGGGCGACAAGGCGCTGAAGAACGGCGACATCCTGAACATCGACGTGACGGTCATCAAGGACGGCTGGCACGGCGACACCAGCCGGATGTTCGTCGTCGGCGAACCGTCGATCGCCGCGCGCCGGCTGTGCGAGGTCACCTACGAGTGCATGTGGATCGGCATCGAGCAGGTGCGTCCCGGCGGCCACCTCGGCGACATCGGCGCGGCGATCCAGAAGCACGCCGAGTCGCGCGGCTTCTCGGTCGTTCGCGAGTTCTGCGGGCACGGCATCGGCCGGCGCTTCCACGAGGAGCCGCAGGTGCTGCACTACGGCCGCGCCGGCACCGGCGAACGGCTCGAGCCGGGCATGATCTTCACCGTCGAGCCGATGATCAACGCCGGGCGTCGTGAACTGAAGTCGCTGAGCGACGGCTGGACGATCGTGACCAAGGACCGCAGCCTGTCCGCGCAATGGGAGCACACGGTGCTGGTCACCGCCGACGGCTTCGAGATCCTGACGCAGTCGGCCGGCACGCCAGCCCGCCCCGACCTGCGGGCGCTGAGCGCCTGAGGGCCGCCCGCGTATGACCGATGCGGTCGAAGACCGGCCGGCGCTGCTGCCCGCGCCGGCGATCCGCGACGCGCTGCTGGCGGCACGCGAGCGCGCCGCCGCGCAGTTCGAGCGCGACCACAAACCCGATACGCTGACGCGGCGATTGTCGGCCGCCACCGACGCCGCGCTGCGCGCTTTATGGGCCGCCCACGACCTGAACGGCGGCCTGGTGCTGGCCGCCGTCGGCGGCTACGGCCGCGCCGAGCTGTTCCCGCAGTCGGACGTCGACCTGCTGATCGTCGTTCCGCTGAACATCGACGAGGCCGTGCGCGAACGGCTCGAGAACTTCATCGGCGCGTGCTGGGACATCGGCCTGCCGATCGGCCAGAGCGTGCGCACCGCCGACGAGTGCCTGGCCGAGGCGGCCGGCGACATCACGATCCAGACGAGCCTGCTGGACCTGCGCTGGCTGGCCGGCAGCCGTTCCGTGTACCGCCGGCTGCACGACCGGCTGCACGCGCAGCTCGATCCGGCGGCGTTCCACCAGGCCAAGATGCTCGAGCTGCGCCAGCGCCACGTCCGCTTCGAGGACACGCCGTACAGCCTCGAGCCGAACGTCAAGGAGAGCCCGGGCGGGCTGCGCGACCTGCAGGTCGTGCGCTGGGTGTCGATGGCCGCCGGCCAGGGCGAGCGCTGGGCCGAGATGGTCCAGCACGGGCTGCTGACCGCCAGGGAGGCGACCGCCGTTCGCCGCAACGAGCGCACGATCAAGCGGATCCGCGCGGCGCTGCACCTGTGCTCGAACCGCCGCGAGGATCGGCTGGTGTTCGACCTGCAGGCCCAGACCGCGCAGGGCATCGGCATCCACGGACAGTCGGCGCGCCGCGCGTCCGAGGAACTGATGCAGCGGTACTACGTCGCGGCCAAGTCCGTCGTCCAGTTCTCGACGCTGCTGCTCAAGGAGATCGAGACGCTGGTCCAGGGAACCTCGGACGTGCCGCCCGAGCCGATCGACGCCGAGTTCCAGAACGTCCAGGGCTCGCTGGACGTGCGCGACCTGGGCCTGTTCGAGCGCGATCCGGCGGCGATCTTCCGGGCCATCCTGGTGATGGAGCGCTATTCGGCGCTGACCGGCATCACGCCGCGCACGCTGCGCGCGATCTGGCGCGCACGCACGCGGATCGACGCGCGCTTTCGCCGCCATCCGGCCAACCGGGCGCTGTTCCTGCAGATCCTCAAGCAGCCGCGCGGCATCACGCACGCGCTGCGACGGATGAACCAGTGGTCGATCCTGGGCCGCTACCTGCCGCCGTTCCGCAAGATCGTCGGCCGGATGCAGCACGACCTGTTCCACGTCTATACGGTCGACCAGCACATCCTGATGGTCGTGCGCAACCTGCGCCGCTTCACGATGCCCGAGCACGCGCACGAGTATCCGTTCTGCAGCCAGTTGATGGCCGGTTACGACAAGCCCTGGCTGCTGTACATCGTCGCGCTGTTCCACGACATCGCCAAGGGACGGGGCGGCGACCATTCGCAGCTGGGCCGGATCGACGTGCGCCGCTTCTGCGTCGATCACCGGCTGGGCGCCGACGAGACCGCGCTGGCCGAGTTCCTGGTCGCCGAGCACCTGACGATGTCGTCGGTCGCGCAGAAGCAGGACCTGAGCGACCCGGCCGTCATCGACCGCTTCGCGCGGACCGTCGGCAGCGAGGAACGGCTGACGACGCTGTACCTGTTGACGGTGGCCGACATCCGCGGCACCAGCCCCAAGGTGTGGAACGCCTGGAAGGGCAAGCTGCTCGAGGACCTGTACCACGCGGCCAAGAGCGTGCTGACCGGCGAATCGCCGCGGACCAACCGGCGCATCGAGGCGCAGCGCACCGAGGCCACGCGGCTGCTGAACCTGAGCGCGATGGCCGAAGACCGCTACCGCGCGCTGTGGGCCAAGCTCGACACCGCGTACTTCCTGCGCAACGACGCCAACGACATCGCCTGGCACGCGCGGATGCTCGGGCCGCAGGCGGCCACCGCCAAGCCGATCGTGCGGGCGCGGCTGGCGACGATCGGCGAGGGATTCCAGGTCGTCGTCTATCTGCGCGACCAGAGCGATCTGTTCGCGCGGATCTGCGGCTATTTCGATCGCAAGAACCTGTCGGTGCTCGACGCCCAGATCTACACGACGCGCGACGGCTACGCGCTGGACAGCTTCCTGATCACCGACCCGACGCAGTCGAACAGCTATCGCGACATCCTGGCGCTGGTCGAGGCCGAGCTGACCGAGACGCTGGCCACGCAGGCGCCGCTGACGCCGCCGGTGCGCGGACGCATCTCGCGGCGGTCCAAGTACTTCCCGATCCAGCCGCAGGTCGAGCTGCGGCCGGACGAGCGCGACCACCGCTACCAGTTGACGGTGACGGCCAACGACCGCACCGGCCTGCTGTACAGCATCGCGCTGGTGCTCAGCCAGCACGGCATCAACCTGCACACGGCGCGCGTGACCACGCTCGGCGAGCGGGTCGAGGACGTGTTCCTGATCGACGGCCCGTCGCTGTCGAACCCGCGCCAGCAGCTCCAGCTCGAATCCGACCTGCTGGCGCAGCTCAAGGTCTGACAGGCCGGGGCGGGAAACGGCGAGCGCCGCCGGCGGCGGCGCGTGGGCCAGGTCAGCGGACGAACGCGGCCAGCAGCGCGCGCACGCGCGCCATCGCCTGATCCATGACCGGCCCGATCGACTCCAGCGAGATGCCGCTCTCGCTGTCGCCCTTGCCGGCCGCGTGGTTGACGACGACGGCCACGGCCGCGTACGGCAGATCGAGCTCGCGCGCCAGCGCCGCCTCGGGCATGTTGGTCATGCCGACCAGATCGCAACCGTCGCGCTGCAGCCGGCGGATCTCGGCGGCCGTCTCCAGCCGCGGCCCCTGCGTGCAGCCGTAGGTGCCGCCGTCGACGACGGCGATCGACTCGGCGCGGGCCGCGTCGAGCAGCCGGCCGCGCAGCCCGACGTCATAAGGATCGGTGAAATCGACGTGGCGCACCGGGTTCTCGGACCCCTCGAAATACGTGGACCGGCGCCCCCACGTGTAGTCGATGATCTGGTCGGGCACGACCAGCACGCCCGGACCGAAGTCGGCGCGGATGCCGCCGACCGTGGCCACCGAGACGATGCCGTCGACGCCCGCGCGCTTGAGCGCCCAGACGTTGGCGCGGTAGTTGATCTCGTGCGGCGCGATCGTATGGCCGTAGCCGTGCCGCGCGAGGAACACGATCGGCACGTGCTCGAGTTCGCCGAAGGTCAATGGGCCCGAAGGGTCGCCATAAGGCGTGCGCACAACCTCGCGCCGCTGATTGGCCAGGCCGGCCAGGCGGGCCAGTCCGCTGCCACCGATGATTGCGATCATGGGAAAAGGAGTTCCGTCACTGCGTGGAAGGAGGAGCGGCCTCGCCGGCGAGCAGGGCCAGCAGCCGTTGCTCGTCGATGATGGGCACGCCCAGTTCGGCCGCCTTGGCGAGCTTGCTGCCCGCCTCGTCGCCGGCGACGACGAAGTCGGTCTTGCGCGACACCGAGCCGGTCACCTTGCCGCCGGCGTCGCGGATCAACGCCGAAGCGTCGTCGCGGCTCATCGTCGGCAACGTGCCGGTCAGCACGAAGGTCTTGCCGGCCAGCGGCCGGCCGGCGGCCGCCGCCGCTCCACCGGCACCGGCGAGGGCTCCGACTCCCGCCTCGGCTCCGGCGTCGGCTCCGGCGTCGGCGTCGGCGTCGGCGTCGGACCGGGCGGATTCGGCCGGGCCGCCATCGGCCTGTGCAACGCCGGCGTGCGCAGCGCCGGGCTGCGCGACACCGGCAGCGCCTGGCTGCGCGACGCCGGCAGTGCCGGCAGCGTCGCCGGCCGTGTGACCGGATGGCGGCGAGGCACCGGCGGCCGCCCCCGGTCGGACCGCCGCGGCGCCGCCGCGGCGCGTCGCCGTCGTCCGGACGCCGGCCGCTTTCAGTTCATCGAGCACGCGCCGGTTGTTCGGCTCGGCGAAGAAGCTGCTCAGGCTGTCGACGATCTCCGGCCCGATCCCTTCGAGCGGCACCGGTTCGAGCGGCTCGCCCTTGGTCCGCCGCCGCACGTTCGCCTTCTGCACCTGCAGCTTGCGCTCGAGCAGCGCGGCCCAGTCTTCGTCGACCAGCGCCTGCAGGTCCGGATACTCGCCGGCCAACTGGCGGGCGACTTCTTCGCCGACGTGGGGAATCCCCAGCGCGAACAGCAGGCGCGCGAGCCCGGCTTCGCGCGACGCGGCGATCGCGGCCAGCAGGTTGTCCGCCGACTTCTCGCCCATCCGCGTCAGGCCCAGCAGCGTCTCGCGCGACAACGCATACAGGTCGGCCGGCGTATGGACGAGGTCGCGTTCGACCAACTGCTCGACCAGCTTGTCGCCGAGCCCGTCGATGTCCATCGCGCGCCGCTGCGCGTAGTGCCACAGCGCCTGACGACGCTGCGCCGCGCAGATCAGGCCGCCGACGCAGCGGGTGGCCGCCTGCCCGGCTTCGCGCGCGACCGCCGAGCCGCAGACCGGGCAGTGATCGGGCATGTGGAACGGGACGGCGCCGTCGGGACGGCGCTCGGGCACGACGCGGACGATCTGCGGAATCACGTCGCCGGCGCGGCGCACGACCACGGTGTCGCCGACGCGGATGTCCTTGCGGCGGATCTCGTCCTCATTGTGCAGCGTCGCGTTGCTGACCGTCGTGCCGCCGACGAACACCGGAGCCAGCCGCGCCACCGGCGTCAGCACGCCGGTGCGGCCGACCTGGATGTCGATCGCCGTCAGCGTCGACATCGCCTCCTCGGGCGGAAACTTGTGCGCGAGCGCGAAGCGCGGCGCGCGCGCGACGAAGCCCAGCCGCTGCTGGAAGCGCCGTTCGTCGACCTTGTAGACGACGCCGTCGATGTCGAACGGCAGCGACGGGCGCTGCGCGAGCACGTCGCGGTGGAAGGCCAGCAAGCCTTCGGCCCCGTGCACGGTGCGGCGCGGCTGGCCGACCGGAAACCCCAGGTCGGTCAGCCACTTGAGCAGCGCCGAATGCGTGGGCGGCTCGTCGGCGCCGATCAGTTCGCCGATCCCGTACGCGAAGAAGCGCAGCGGCCGGCTGGCCGTCAGGCGAGGATCGAGCTGGCGCAGGCTGCCGGCGGCGGCGTTGCGCGGATTGACGAACTCGCGTTCCTCGCGCTCGACCTGTCGCCGGTTCATCTGCGCGAAGTCGGCGCGGAACATCAGCACCTCGCCGCGCACCTCGATCACCTCGGGCACCAGCGTCGGCACGAAGCCGCCGAGCGACAGCGGAATCGATTTCAGCGTACGAATGTTCGGCGTGATGTCCTCGCCGCGCACGCCGTCGCCGCGCGTGGCCGCCTGCACCAGGCGCCCGCTCTCGTAGCGCAGACTGACCGCGATCCCGTCGTACTTGAGCTCGACGTCATAAGCGACCGGCTCGTCGGCCGGCAGCCAGTCGCCGAGGCCTTCGCGCACGCGGCGATCGAAGGCCAGCACGTCGTCGTCGTCGAACGCATTGCCCAGCGACAGCATCGGCACGCGGTGCTCGACGAGGCCGAAACCCTCGGCCGGCGCCGCCCCGACCCGCTGGGTCGGCGATTCGGGCGTGACCAGGTCCGGATGCCGCGCCTCGAGCTCGACCAGTTGCCGGAACAGCCGGTCGTATTCGGCGTCGGGCACCGTCGGATCGTCGAGCACGTAGTACCGGTAACTGTGCTGATCCAACTCCGCGCGCAGGCGCCGCGCGAGCGCGCGGTCCGCATCACCGGCCGGCGATGCCGGAACGGGCGGCTCTACCGGCGGCTCTGCTGACGGCTCTACCGACGGCTCGACGGGCGGTTCGACAGGCGGCTCGGCCGGCGGTTCGACGGCCGGCGGTTCGACGGGCGGAGATCCGGCGGACGAATCCGGCGGGGGATCGGACGGAAGATCGGGATCGGTCACGGTCGGCGATGCTCGGTCTGGCGACGGCGGGGCCGCACAGCCTACTAGGCCCTCAGTTGAACAGGCGCAGCGCCAGCGGCGAACCGGCCGGGAAGCCGGCCTGTTCGAGCGCGCCGGTCCGCGCCACGATCTGCTCGCCGATCTGCTCGAGCGCCTGGTCGGCCAGCGGACGGCCTTCGTCGTCGACCAGCGAGCCCTGCAGCCGCACGGCGGTGATCTTCGCGCACTCGACCAGCGCCGGCCACGGCTGCAGCGCCGCCGGCGCGCGCGGCACGTCGAGCAGGAACGTGATGCGGTTCGGCTGCTCGACCTGCGACACCGAGAACAGCACTTCTCCGGCCGGCCCGAGCCGCGCGTAGCGATTGCTGCCGCGTTCGACCAGACGCTGCTCGCGGGCCAGCCGTTCGAGGTCGCTCGGGCTCAGCGGCTGGCCGGCGTCGACGTTCATGCCGACCTGGGCGTCCAGCTCGATGCACGCGTCGTCGAGCGCGCGCGCCTTCTCGAGCACCGGCTTCATCTCCGGCAGCCTGGCCGATGCCGACAACTGCGTGACCAGCGTGCCCAGGCCGTTCGTGAACTCGGCGAACTCCATCGCGTTCAACGGCCCGTGGCGGTTGGCCAGCAGCACGCCGACGCGTATCAGCCCATACGAGGTCGACGGCTGCCCGGGCGCGATCGGCACCCACGCGGCGAGCCCCTGCGACGCGTACCAGCCCTCGAACAGCACGGGTTTGGCACCGACGCGACGCAGCGACTGGCTCAGGCCGATCAGGCGATCGGACGGATACGGATGCGCGAGCCGGACCTCGACGATGCAGTCGGTGACCGGGTTGAGCACGGCCGGCGCCAGCGGCCCCGGCGCACGGTCCTGCGCCGCGGACCGTGCGGTCGCGGACGCCCCCGATCCCGATCCCGGCGGCGTGCGGCGCGCGGCGCCGCCGCGGTCGGTGCCGGCGACGATGCCGGTGAGGTCGCCCGACGCGGAAGGCGCATGCGATGTAGGCGATGTAGGCGATGTAGGCGGCGGCGGCGGCGACGACGGCGACGCGGGCGTCGGCGCACCAGACAGGCCGGACAGCCCAGATAGACCGGATAGTCCGGATAACCCCGATAGGCCGGACAAACCGGGCAACCCGGACGGATCGGCGTTAGCCGCTCGCGTGCTCGACGGATCGACGCGGGCGAGGCCGTCACCGGCCGGCCGGCGGCTCGTATCTGCCGCGGCATCCGGGGGCGGGCCATCCGACCCGGCGACGCCGGCAGGCCGGGTCACCGCAGCCGACGCGGCACCGGCACCGGCACCGGCACCGGCGGCGGATGCGGATGCCGAGGCGGATGCCGATGCAGCAGCAGCGGAAGCCGGGTCCGACGAAGCGCCCGGCGCCGCGGCGCTTCGATCCGGCGTCGGCTCGACGATCTTCTCGATGTTCGTGATCCGGGCCATCTCGTCGGGCAGCGAATCCGGGTCGTCGACGTCGGCCAGTTCGCCGGCTTCGCCGTGCAAAGGCAGATCCAGCGTACCGAGCGTGGGTTCGGCGCGCTGCAGCCCGGGTATCGACGCGGCCACCGAGGCCTCGTCGCCGGCGCGCGGCTTGCCGCCGTCGCGCGGCGGCGCGGTGCGCCGATACTGCACCAGGTTGTAGACGCCGACGCCGGCCAGCACGGCCACCACCAGAACGATCAGGGTCGTCGACAGCGTACTCATCAGTGTTGCCTTCGTCAGGTCCTGCTTGGGGTTGTCGTCAGCGGGTCGTCGTCGATGCCGCGCCCGGGCGGGCGCGATCCTCGCTCACGCGGCCTGCGCCAGTTGCGTCGCCGCCTCCAGGTCGACGGCGACGATGCGCGATACGCCGCGCTCCTGCATCGTCACGCCGACCAGTTGCTGGGCCAGTTCCATCGCGATCTTGTTGTGCGTGATGAACAGGAACTGGGTCTGGTCGGACATGCGACGCACCATATCGCAATATCGTTCGGTATTGGCATCGTCGAGCGGCGCGTCGACCTCGTCGAGCAGGCAGAACGGCGCCGGATTGAGCTGGAACATCGCGAACACCAGCGCGATCGCCGTCAGCGCCTTCTCGCCGCCCGACAGCAGATGGATCGTCGAGTTGCGCTTGCCGGGCGGATGCGCCATCACCTGCACGCCGGCGTCGAGGATCTCGTCGCCGGTCAGCACCAGCCTGGCCTCGCCGCCGCCGAACAGCTCGGGAAACAGCCGGCCGAACTCGCGGTTGACCGTGTCATAAGTGCTCTGCAGCACCTCGCGCGATTCGCGGTCGATCTTGCGGATCGCGTCCTCGAGCGTCTCGATCGCTTCGGTCAGGTCGGCCGACTGCACGTCCAGGAATCCCTTGCGCTCGTTGGCCTCGTTCAATTCGTCGAGCGCGGCCAGGTTGACCGGGCCCAGCGCGGCGATCGCGTTGCCCAGGCGCGTGACCTCGCCCTGCAGCCACGAGGCCTTGGGCGCTTCGTCGAACGCCGCGCGCACGGCCTGCTCGTCGACCTCGCCCTCGCTGAGCTGTTGCGCGAACTGCTCGGCGTTGATCCGCGCCGCCTGCTCCTTCAGTTGCAGGTCGACGAGCTTCTGGCGCAGCGGCTCCTGATCGCGCTCGATCGTCATCCGCTGCTCTTCGCGCGAGCGCAGCGCCTGGCTCAGCTCGTCGAGCCGCTGGCGCGCGGCCGACAGCGCCTGCTCGGCCTGCACGCGCACGTCCAGCGCCTGTTGCAGGCCTTCGCGCGCCGCTTCGTCGGACAGTTGCAGCAGCTTGTCCTCGAGCTGCTCGCGCTCGATCGACGACTGCTCGAAACGCTCGCGCGCCTGCGCCGCCTGCTCGGCGAGCCGGCCCAGTTGCGCGCGCAGCTCGCGGATCGCGAACGATCGCTCCTGGGCGTCGCGTTCGGCCTGGCGCGACGCGTCGCGCCGCACGGCCAGTTCCTGCTCGCCGGCCTCGAAGCGTTCGGTCAGCGTCTCGACCCGCTGCTGGCGGTCGGCCAGTTCGAGGTCCAGCCGTTCGAATGCCTCGGTTTCGGCGTCGACGGCCAGGTTGCCGCCCTCTTCGCCTTCGAGCACCTCGGCCAGCTCGGCCTGCAGGCGCTCGACCGTCATCGCCGCCCGCTGGCGCGCGGCGTCCAGGCGCTCGTGGTCGACGCGCACCGCCGACAACTGCCTGACCGCGAGGTCGTGCGTCTCGCGCGCCTCGCCGAGCGCCGTCCTGCGCTGGCCTGCAGCCGCCTCAATGCGCACGGCGTCGTCGCGCGCCTGATCGGCGAGCAGGCGCTGCGCGCGCTGCTCGCGTTCGAGGTTGTCGAGTTCGAACTGCCGGGCCAGCACGCCGTCCTGTTCGGAATCGGGCGCGTAGATGCGGATCGAGAAGCGGTCGACGATGTGGCCGCCGGCCGTGATGCAGCGCGCGCCGGGCGCGAGCCGGGCGCGCGCCGCGACCGCCGCCTCGACCGAGTCGGCCGCGTACAGGCCGTGCAGCCAGTCGGCCAGCATCGCCTGCACGCCGGCATCGGCGCAGTGCACGCGCGCCATCAGCGGCGCCAGGCCCGGCGGCGGCGCGACCGCCGCCGCATCGGCCGGACCGCCGGCCGCCTCGGCGGCGAAGAACGACACCCGCGCCGGCGGCGCGTCGGCAACCAGGCCGGCCAGGTGATCGAGCCGCTCGACCTGCAGCGCCGACACGTTCTCGCGCAGCGCCGATTCGATCGCGGTTTCCCAGCCGTGCTCGATCCGCAACTGGTGCCACAGGCGGCCGAGCTGGTCCAGGCCGTGCCGCGCCAGCCACGGCGCGATCTTGCCCTGGCTCTGCACGCGTTCCTGGACCTGGCGCAGCGCGGCGATCCGCGCATCGATCTGCGCGAGCCGCGCCTCGGCCTCGCGCAGCGCCTGCTGCGCCGGCAGCCGCCGCGCGTCGATCTCGTGCCATGCGGCATCGGCCTGCACCAGCGCCTCGCCGCTGGCCGCCTCGGCGATCTCGGCCGCCTCCAGCGACCGGGCCATCGCGTCGAGCGACTCGGCGTCGGGCGCGCCGATCCGCGACAACTCGTCCTCGAGCCGTTCGCGCCGCCGCGCCAATTCTTGCAGGCGCTGCTCGGCCGCGCGCCGCCGCGTCGCCGACAGCTCGATCGCCTGGCGCGTCTGCAGCGCTTCGGCGCGCGCGGCATCGAGCTCGTCGCGCAGCGACCTCACCGACTCCTCGGCCGCCGGCGCCTGCTCGGACAGTACGGCCAGCCGCTCGGCGTCGGCCTCGGCGTCGATCTCGAGCCCGGCCAGCCGTTCGCGGTCGGCCTCGGCCTGCTGCAGCGCGCGCCGCTCCTCGTCCTGCGCCGCCTGGCAGGCGCCGGCCAGCGCATCGGCGCGCTGGCGGGCCTCGCGCTGCGCGTCGACGACGTAGCGGATCTCGGATTCGAGCCGACTGACCTCGCTGTTGGTCTCGAAATAACGTCCCTGCGCGGCGTGGACGGCGTCGCCGGCCTCGTAGTGCCCGGCCCGCAGCCGCTCGATCTCGGCTTCGGCCGAGCGCTGCTCGGCCAGGCGCGCGTCGATCGACACGACCAGCGCGCGGCCGGCCTCGGTGATCCGCTGCTGCTCGGCCAGCGCCTCGTCGCGGCGCACGATCCACAGCATCCGCTGCTTGCGCAGGCGCTCTTCGTCCAGTTCGCGGAACTGGCGAGCGACCTCGGCCTGGCGCGCCAGGCGTTCGATCTGCGTGCCCAGCTCGCGCTGGATGTCTTCGACGCGGGTCAGGTTCTCGCGCGTGTCGTGCAGGCGGTTCTCGGTCTCGCGGCGCCGCTCCTTGTACTTGGAGACGCCGGCGGCCTCTTCGAGGAACACGCGCAGGTCCTCGGGCCGCGCCTCGATGATCCGCGAGATCATTCCCTGGCCGATGATCGCGTACGCACGCGGCCCGAGCCCGGTGCCGAGGAACATGTCGTGGACGTCGCGCCGGCGCACGGCCTGGTTGTTGATCAGGTACGTCGACTGGCCGTCGCGCGTCAGCACGCGCTTGACCGAGATCTCGGCGTATGCGGCCCAGTGGCCGCCGATCCGGCCCAAGGAGTTGTCGAACACCAGCTCGACCGACGCGCGCGAAGCCGGCTTGCGCTCGGACGAGCCGTTGAAGATCACGTCCTGCATCGACTCGCCGCGCAGCTCGGACGCCTTCGACTCGCCGAGCACCCAGCGCACCGCGTCCATCACGTTCGACTTGCCGCAGCCGTTGGGACCGACGACGCCGACCAGTTGGCTGGGCACTTCGAACGCAGTCGGGTCGACGAACGACTTGAACCCGGCCAGCTTGAGTTGTTTCAAACGCACTGGGGTGCCTTCGCGGTGAATCGACGGGCGGGGAGCGAAAATCAAAAAAGCCGCTGCCGCGGCTTTGCGCGCCCGGCCTGGCCATCGTGCGGGCCACGCGGTCGGATCGCGGATCCTGACGATGATAACACCGCTGCCGGCGCCGGCCGCCCGGAATCCCGTCTCGCCGAAGGGCCGCGAGCGCGGAGCGGCGCGACGGGATCCGGGCCCGCGGCTTAGCGGGCTTAGAATACCCGCCCGCCCTTCGTCAGCAGGAAACCGCCTTGAACCCGCGTCTGAAGCTGCTGCAGCCCTATCCGTTCGAGCGGCTGCGCGAAACCCTGGCCGGCATCACGCCGAACCCGGCGCTGCCGCCGGTCAACCTGTCGATCGGCGAACCCAAGCACCCGACACCGGCGTTCATCGGCGAGGCGATGCAGGCGTCGATGAGCACGCTGTCGTCGTACCCGGCCACCGCCGGCCGCGCCGAGCTGCGCCAGGCGCTGGCCGGCTGGCTCGAGCGCCGCCATCACCTGGAAGGCGGGCTCGATCCGGCGACGCAGGTGCTGCCGGTCAACGGCTCGCGCGAGGCGCTGTTCGCGTTCGCCCAAGTCGTCCTCGACGGGGACATCGGTTCGCGCGATCCGGATCGCCGGCCGATCGTCATCAGCCCGAATCCGTTCTACCAGATCTACGAGGGCGCGGCGCTGCTCGGCGGCGCCGCGCCCTGGTACATCGACCAGGATCCGGCCAACGGCTTCGCCTGCGACTGGGCGTCGATCCCCGAGGCGGTGCTGGCGCGCACGGCGCTGCTGTACGTGTGCTCGCCGGGCAACCCGACCGGCGCCGTGCTGACGCTGGACGACTGGCGGCAGCTGTTCGCGCTGTCCGAGCGGCACGGCTTCGTGATCGCGGCCGACGAGTGCTACTCGGAGATCTATTTCGACGAGGCGCAGCCGCCGCTGGGCGCGCTGGACGCCGCCCGCCGGCTCGGCCTGCGCGATTTCGCGCGGCTGGTCGTCTTCGGCAGCCTGTCCAAGCGCTCGAACTGTCCGGGCATGCGCTCGGGCTACGTGGCCGGCGACGCCGAGCTGCTGCGCGCGTTCCTGCTGTACCGCACGTATCACGGCAGCGCGATGAGTCCGATCGTCCAGGCCGCATCGACGGCAGCCTGGAACGACGAGGCGCACGTGCGCGAGAACCGCCGCCTGTACCGCGAGAAGTTCGACGCGGTGACGCCGCTGATCGCGTCGGTGCTCGCGACCGCGAAGCCGCAGGCCGGTTTCTACCTGTGGGCCGGCGTGCCGGGCGGCGACGACGTCGCGTTCATGCGCGAGTTGTACCGTCAATATAATGTGCTGTGCCTGCCCGGCAGCTTCCTGGCTCGCGACAATCCCCGCGGCGGCAACCCCGGCGCCGGCTTCGTCCGCCTGGCGCTGGTCGAACCGATCGCCGCCTGCCTCGAGGGCGCCGCCCGCATCCAATCCTTCGTCAACAAGCATCCGACATGAGCAATCTGCAGAACGTCCTCGAACGCGCGTGGGAAAACCGCGCCGAGTTCTCCCCCCAGTCCGTGCCCGCCGAGGTCCGCCAGGCCGTCGACGAGGCGCTCGCGCTGCTCGATTCGGGCAAGGCGCGCGTCGCCGAGAAGATCGACGGCGAATGGGTCACGCACCAGTGGCTGAAGAAGGCCGTGCTGCTGTCGTTCCGCCTCGAGGACAACGTGCCGATGACGTTCTCGGGCGGCGCCGATCCGTTCCGCTTCTACGACAAGGTGCCGACCAAGTTCGCCGGCTTCACGGCCGCCGACTTCGCGGCCGGCGGCTACCGGGTCGTACCGCCGGCCGTCGCGCGCCGCGGCTGTTTCATCGGCAGGAACGCGGTGCTGATGCCTTCTTACGTGAACATCGGGGCCTATGTGGACGAAGGCACGATGGTCGACACTTGGGCCACCGTCGGGTCGTGCGCGCAGATCGGCAAGAACGTGCATCTTTCCGGGGGGGTCGGCATCGGAGGCGTGCTCGAACCGCTGCAGGCCAATCCGACGATCATCGAGGACAACTGCTTCATCGGTGCCCGTTCCGAAGTGGTGGAAGGTGTGATCGTGGAAGAGAACTCGGTGTTGTCGATGGGGGTGTTCCTCAGCGCGACCACCAAGATCGTCGACCGCGCCACCGGCAACGTCAGCTATGGCCGGATTCCGTCCGGCTCGGTGGTCGTGCCGGGATCGCTGCCGTCCACCGGCGGGGTCAGTCTGTACTGCGCGGTCATCGTCAAGCGGGTCGACGCACAAACGCGTGCGAAGACCGCGATCAACGAGCTGCTGCGCGGAGACTGAACCGACCCCGCATCCTGACCAAGGCGCGACCGGGAGTCCGTGGATGCTGATGAATCGACTGCTGTGTCTGATGGCCGAAAAGAAGGCCTCGGACCTGTTCCTGGCGGCGGGCTCGCCGGTGCATCTCAAGATCAACGGCGCCAGCGTGCCGATCAACCAGCAGCGGCTCGATTCGCGCGCGATCACGGCGATGATCCGCGAGCTGGTCAGCGACCGGCAGTGGCAGCAGTTCGAGCAGGAACACGAGCTGAACGTCGGCTACGGCGTGCGCGACGTCGGCAGCTTCCGGATCAACATCTTCAAGCAGCGCGGCACGCCGGCCTGCGTGATCCGCTACATCCCCGGCGACATCCCGGCCTTCGCGTCGCTGGGCCTGCCGACCACGCTGCTCGACGTCGTCATGGAAAAACGCGGCCTGGTGCTGGTCGTCGGCGCCACCGGTTCGGGCAAGTCGACGACGCTGGCGGCGATGCTCGATCACCGCAACGCGATGCGCTCGGGCCACATCCTGACGCTCGAAGACCCGATCGAGTTCACGTTCATCAACAAGCGCTCGATCGTCAACCAGCGCCAGATCGGCACCGATACCGAGAACCTGCGCGTCGCGCTGAAGAACGCGATGCGGCAGGCGCCGGACTGCATCCTGATCGGCGAGATCCGCGACGTCGAAACGATGGGCCACGCGCTGGCGTACGCGCAGTCGGGCCACCTGGTGCTGGCCACGCTGCACGCGAACAACGCCAACAACGCGCTGAACCGGATCGTCAACTTCTATCCGCCGGACAACCGCCGGGTGCTGCTGTCCGACCTGGCGGCCTCGCTGAAGGCCGTGATCTCGCAGCGGCTGATCCGGGCCGCCGACGGCGGACGGATTCCGGCGGTCGAGCTGCTGCTGAACACCCGGCACGTCGCCGAGCTGATCGAGCAAGGCCGGCTCGGCGACGTCAAGGAAGCGATGGAAAAAAGCCTGGCGCAGGGTTCGCAGACTTTCGAGCAGGCGCTGGTCAGGCTCGTCCACGAGCAGCGGATCGGCCGCGAAGACGCGCTGGCCAACTCGGATTCCCCGACGAACCTGCTCTGGATGTTGGAGAATACCGGCGGTGGCGGCATGGTCGCCGCCGCCGAACCGCCCCGGACCAGCGAGCCGAAGGCCGCCGCGCCGGGCCTGCCGTCGCTGGACACCGCCCCGATCAATCGGCCGCCGGCCGCCGCCCCGGCCCCCGCGGCGACCATCGCCCCCACGCAGGAAAGCCCGTCGTTCTCGGAGTTCCTGCTCAACGTCTGACGCAACGCATGACCGACATCGTGATCCACGGCATCGACAACTGCGACACGGTCCGCAAGGCCCGGTCCTGGCTGAAGGATCACGGCCTGCCGTACCGGTTCCACGATTTCCGCAAGGACGGCCTGACCGAGGCCATGCTGCAGCGCTGGCTCAGCCACGTGCCCTGGGACGCGCTGCTGAACCGCCGGGGGCTCACCTGGCGGCGGCTGACGCCGGCCCAGCGCGATGCGGTCGTCGACCAGGCCAGCGCGATCGACCTGATGCTGCGCGAGCCGACGATCGTCAAGCGGCCGGTGCTCGAAGCCGGCGACCGGCTGCTGGTCGGCTTCTCCGATCCGCTGTACCAGGGGCTGCTGCCGGCCTGAGCGATGGCCGCGCCGGACTCGGGCGGCGAGCGAATTCTGATACATTCGGCCGATGCCCGATCCTGTCCGCGCGCTCACCGAAGCGCTGATCCGCGCCCGTTCCGTCACTCCGGCCGATGACGGCTGCCAGCCGCTGCTGATCGAGCGGCTGACGCCGCTGGGCTTCGCCTGCGAGACGATCGCCAGCGGCGGCGTCACCAACCTGTGGGCGCTGCGCCGCGGTTCGCGGCCCGGCCCGCTGGCGGTGTTCGCCGGCCATACCGACGTCGTGCCGACCGGTCCGCTCGAACAATGGCACTCCGATCCGTTCGTGCCGACCGAGCGCGACGGCCGGCTGTACGGGCGCGGTGCGGCCGACATGAAGACCTCGATCGCTGCCTTCGTCGTCGCAGTCGAGGAGTTGATCGCCGCCGGCGGCGCCGAAGACGGCGCGATCGGCCTGCTGATCACGTCGGACGAGGAAGGCCCGGCCACCGACGGCACGGTCAAGGTCGTCGACCTGCTCGTGTCGCGCGGGCAGCGGATCGACTACTGCATCGTCGGTGAGCCGACCTCGGTCGAACGGCTCGGCGACATGATCAAGAACGGCCGCCGCGGCTCGATGTCCGGCCGGCTGACGATCCGCGGCGTGCAGGGGCACATCGCCTACCCGCACCTGGCCCGCAACCCGATCCACCTGGCGATGCCGGCGCTGGCCGAGCTGGTCGCCACCGAGTGGGACGCGGGCAACGAATACTTCCCGCCGACGTCCTGGCAGATGTCGAACCTGCACGCCGGCACCGGCGCCGGCAACGTGATCCCGGGCGAAGCCGTCGTCGACTTCAACTTCCGCTTCTCGACGGCCAGCACGGTCGAGGGGCTGCAGACCCGCGTCGAGCAGATCCTGACGCGGCACGGCCTCGACTACGAGCTGCGCTGGTCGATCTCCGGCCATCCGTTCCTGACGCCCAAGGGGGCGCTGTCCGACGCGCTGGCCGCGGCGATCGCCGCGCACACCGGCCAGCAGGCCGAGCTGTCGACGACCGGCGGCACGTCCGACGGCCGCTTCATCGCCCGGATCTGCCCGCAGGTCGTCGAGTTCGGCCCGTGCAACGCCAGCATCCACAAGATCGACGAGCACGTCTCGCTCGGCGACCTGGAGCCGCTGAAGGCCATCTACCGCGACACGCTTCGCCGGCTGCTGCGTCCGGTCTGAGCCGTGCCCTCCTCCGTTTCCCGATTCGAGCGTCTCGATCCCGCCTCGCTGGCGCCCGAACAGCTTCTCGCGCTGCGGACGCTGCGCGACCTGATCCGTCTGGCCGTCGGCCGTTTCGAGCGGGCCGGCCTGTCGTACGGCCACGGCACCGACAACGCGTACGACGAGGCCGCGTGGATGCTGTCGTGGGCGCTGCACCTGCCGGTCGACCATCTCGAACCGCATCTGGACGCGCGGCTGTGCGACGCCGAACGCGACAGCCTGCTCGCGCTGATCGAGCGGCGCTGCCGCGAGCGCGTGCCGGCCGCCTACCTGCTCGGCGAGGCCTGGCTGCGCGGCCGGCGCTTCGTGTCCGACGCGCGCGCGCTGGTGCCGCGCTCGCTGATCGGCGAGGCGCTCGACGGCGCGCTCGACGACTGGCTCGAGCAGCCGCCCGACTCGGTGTTGGACCTGTGCACCGGCGGCGGCAGTCTGGCGATCCTGGCCGCGCACCGCTGGCCCGAAGCGGACGTCGTCGGCGCCGACCTGTCGGCCGACGCGCTGGCGCTGGCCGCCGAGAACGTCGCGTTGCACGGCGTCGGCGCCCGCGTCGAGCTGCTGCGCGGCGATCTGTTCGATCCGGTCGGCGAGCGCCGCTTCGACCTGATCCTGTGCAATCCGCCGTACGTCAACCAGGCGTCGATCGACGCGCTGCCGCCCGAATTCCGCGCCGAACCGCCGGACGCGCTGGCCGGCGGCGCGGACGGCATGGACCTGATCCGCCGCCTGCTGGACGCGGCGCCCGCGCACCTGACGCCCGACGGCGGCCTGCTGCTCGAGATCGGCCACGAGGCCGCGTTCTTCGAGCAGGCGTTCGACGACCTGGAATTCGCGTACGTGCCGGTCGCGGCCGGCGACGACCAGCTCGTCTGGATCACCCGGGCGGCGCTCGCCGATCGCCGGCGCCGGCACGCTGGCCGCGCGCGATGATCCGGATCCGCGACATCACGCTCGCGCGCGGCGGCGTGCCGCTGCTCGAACGCGCGAGCGCGACGATCAATCCCGGCGAGAAGGTCAGCCTCGTCGGGCTGAACGGCAGCGGCAAGAGCTCGCTGATGGCCGCGTTCGCCGGCGAGCTGCTGCTCGAGGCCGGCGACATCGACATCCCGCCCGGCCGCATCGTCAAGCTCGAACAGTCGCTGCCCGGCGGCGACGCGATCGCCTGGCGCCACGTGCTGGCGGCCGACGCCGCGCTGATGGACGCGGCGCGCCAGCGCGACGAAGCCGAGGCCGCCGGCGGCATGGCGCTGGCCGAGGCGCTCGACGCGTGGGCGCAGCTCGGCGGGCATTCGGCATCGGCCCGCATCGGCGAACTGCTGGCCGGGCTGGGCTTCACGCAGGCGCAGATCGCCTCGCCGGTGGCGACCCTGTCGGGCGGATGGCGGATGCGGCTGAACCTGGCCCGCGCGCTGTTCGCGCCGAGCGAGCTGCTGCTGCTCGACGAACCGACGAACCACCTCGACCTGGACGCGATCGTCTGGCTCGAACGCTGGCTGCTGCGCTATCCGGGCACCGCGATCGTCATCTCGCACGACCGCGACTTCCTCGACCGCATCGCCGACGCCACGCTGTCGATCGAAGACCGCAAGCTCGTGCGCTACGCGGGCGGCTACAGCGCGTTCGAGACGCTGCGCGCGCAGCGGCTGGACCAGGCGCAGCGGGCCGCCGCGCAGCAGGCCGCGCGCATCGCCGACCTGAGCCGGTTCATCGATCGGTTCCGCGCGAAGGCGACCAAGGCGCGCCAGGTGCAGAGCCGGATCAAGGCGCTCGAAAAGATGGCGCGCGTCGCCCCGCTGCGCGCCGCGAGCGCCGTCGATTTCACGCTGGCGCCGGCCACCGACGCGCCGGATCCGCTGATCGTCGCCGAAGGACTGGACGCCGGCTACGACGCGGCCGCGCCGATCCTGCGCGACGTCGACCTGCTGGTCGCCAAGGGCGCGCGGATCGGCCTGCTCGGGCGCAACGGCGCCGGCAAGTCGACGCTGATCCGCACAATGATCGGCGACCTGCCGGCGCTGGGCGGCGAATGCCGCGCGGCGCGGGCGATGCGGATCGGCTATTTCGCGCAGCACGGCGTCGAGGATTTCCGTGCCGACGAATCGCCGCTGGCGATGTACCGGCGCCTGTGGCCCGAACCGCCCGAATCGGCGCACCGCGCCGAACTGGGGCGCTACGGCTTCTCGGGCGACGACGCGCTGAGGCCGATCGGTCCGATGTCCGGCGGCGAGAAGGCGCGGCTGCTGCTGGGGATGATCCTGCGCGGCAAACCCCATCTGCTGGTGCTGGACGAACCGACCAACCACCTGGACGCGCAGACCCGCGACAGCCTGACCGAAGCGCTGGCCGACTTCGACGGCGCGCTGCTGCTGGTCTCGCACGACCGCTACCTGATGCGCGCGACGGTCGACCAGCTCGCGCTGGTGCACGACGGGCGGCTCGAGCCCTTCGACGGCGACCTGGACGACTATCTGAGCTGGCTGCAGTCGGCCGCGGCCGCGGGTCCGGCGACGCCGGCCGGTGCCGCCGGTTCGGCGGCCGGCCCTGTCGGCCCGGCCGGCAGCGGATCGGCTCCCGGCGAACGCCGCGAGGACCGCAAGGAGCAGCGCCGCCTCGACGCGCAGCGGCGCGCCGAGCTGGCCGCGCGCGTCAAACCGCTGGACCAGCGGATCCGGCGCATCGAACAGGAGCTGGCCACGGTCGAGGCCGAACTGGCCGAACTCGAACGCCGCTTCGCCGATCCGGCGCTGTACGAGCAAGCCGGCGAGGCCGCCGAACTGGCGCGCCGCCGCGGCGAACTGGGCCAGCGGCGCGACGGCCTCGAGAACGACTGGCTGGCGCTGAGCGAGGAACGCGAGCGCGTGAGCCAGGTCTGAGCCCCGGGCAACGTCACAAGCTCCGCAGCGGCCGCACCGGGCTCGGACAATGAGCGGGCTCGGGCAATGAGCGGGCACGGGTCGATAGCGGGGATGACCGGGGCCTTACCCGCCGCCATGCTCCCCCGCCGCCGGGACCATGCACCGGCGCGAATCGAAGCCGCCCGCGAAGCCGTTACAATCCACGGGTCGCGGCAGCGACCGCCGGCCGGACGGCCCGCCCCCCATCCACGAACGATCACCGATGAACAAGAAACCGGCGCCCGCGCGCGCCCGAGGAGCCTCGCGATGACCCAACCCTTCAAGAAGATCGGCGTTGCCGGTGCCGGCGCCATGGGGCGCGGTATCGTGCAGTTGTACGCTCAGGCCGGCTTTCCGGTCGCGCTGTACGACACGCAACCGGCCGTCGTCGCCGCCGCGCTCAAGCAGGTCCGCGACACCTTCGACATGCTGGTCCAGAAGGGCCGGCTCAGCCGCGAGAAGGCCGACGCCGCCAGCGCGGGCCTGACCGCGCTCGACAGCCCCGACGGATTCGCCGATTGCGATCTGGTGATCGAGGCGATCATCGAGCGGCTCGACATCAAGCGCGAGTTCTTCGCCAAGCTCGAATCGGTGCTCGCGCCGGACGCGGTCATCGTCACCAACACCTCGTCGCTGTCGGTCACCGCGCTCGCCGCCGGCCGCCAGCACCCCGAACGCGTCGCCGGCTATCACTTCTTCAATCCGGTCCCGCTGATGAAGGTCGTCGAGGTGGTCGCCGCGCCGCGCACCGCGCCGTCGGTGATCGAGCGCCTGGTCGAGCTGACGCGGGTCGCCGGCCACACGCCGGTCGTCGCGCAGGACACGCCCGGCTTCATCGTCAACCACGCCGGCCGCGGCTTCGGCACCGAAGCGCTGAAGACGCTGGGCGAAGGCGTCGCCGACATCCCGGGCATCGACCGCATCATGCGCGAGCAGGCGCTGTTCAACGGCCAGGGCTTCAAGCTCGGCCCGTTCGAGCTGCTCGACCTGACCGGGCTCGACGTCTCGCACGCGGTGATGGAATCGATCTTCAACCAGTACTACCAGGAGCCGCGCTTCCGTCCGTCGGTGATCGGCACGCAGCGCGTGGCCGCCGGCCTGTTCGGCCGCAAGGTCAAGGAAGGCTTCTACGATTACAGCGAGAACGCGTCGGCCGGCGCCGGCGCGCTGCCCGAGCAGCCGGTGCCCAACGTCGGCGAGCTGCCGCGCGTGTGGGTCGATCCGGCTCAGCGCGAAGCGCTGGCCGAACTCGTGACCGAACTGGGCGCCAGCGTCGACGACGGCAAGACCCCCGCCGGCGATTCGCTGATCCTGCTGGCGCCGCTGGGCCTGGACGCGAGCACCGCCGCCGTGCGGGCCGGCGTCGACGCGACGCGAGTCGTGGCCGTCGACACGCTGTTCCCGTTCGCCGCCAAGGGCTGCAAGCGCCGCACGCTGATGACGACGCCGGCCACCAGCGCGGCGTCGCGCGACGCCGCGCACGCGCTGCTGGCGCGCGACGGCGCCAAGGTCACGGTGATCCGCGACAGCGCCGGCTTCGTCGCGCAGCGCATCGCCGGCATGATCATCGCGATCGGCTGCGAGATCGCGCAGCAGCGCATCGCCTCGCCCGAGGACATCGATGTCGCGGTGCGGCTGGGCCTCGGTTACCCCTGCGGCCCGCTGGCGATGGGCGACGTGCTCGGCCCGCAACGGGTAATGACATTGCTGAACAACATGCACGCCGTCACGCTCGATCCGCGCTATCGCCCCAGCCTGTGGCTGCAGCGTCGCGCGCAACTGGGCCTGTCGCTGCTGCAGGCCGACTGAGAACGGCCGCGACGGCCAACGCTAAGTGGAACAGACCTGATGACCGACAAGAACGAGGACTTCACCGGCACGATGCCGATCGCCGAGCGGCAACGCTTCGACGTCGGCGCGCTCGACGCTTATCTTCGGCAGCACCTGGATGATTATCGAGGGCCGCTGACGGTCGAGCAGTTCAAGGGCGGGCAGTCCAACCCGACCTTCGTGCTGCGCACGCCGTCGCGCGCGTACGTGATGCGCACCAAGCCCGGCCCGGTGGCCAAGCTGCTGCCGTCCGCGCACGCGATCGAACGCGAGTACCGGGTGATGCACGCGCTGGGCAAGACCGAGGTGCCGGTGGCCAAGGTCTACTGCCTGTGCGAGGACGAGTCGATCATCGGTCGCGCGTTCTACGTGATGGAGTTCATCGAAGGCCGGATCCTGTGGGAGCAATCGCTGCCCGGCATGTCGGCGGCCGAGCGCGGCGCGGTCTACGACGAGATGAACCGCGTGATCGCGCTGCTGCACACGACCGACTACCAGGCGATCGGCCTCGGCGATTTCGGCCGGCCGGGCAATTACTTCTCGCGGCAGATCGGGCGCTGGAGCAAGCAGTACGCGGCGTCCGAAACGCAGAAGATCGACGAGATGGATCGCCTGATCGAATGGCTGCCGGCGCACATCCCGGCCGGCGACGAGACGACGATCGTCCATGGCGACTACCGGCTCGACAACCTGGTCTTCGATGCGAAGCAGCCGCGGATCCGCGCGATCCTCGACTGGGAGCTGTCGACGCTCGGCCATCCGCTGGCCGATTTCTCGTACCACTGCATGGGCTTCCACATCGAGCCCGAGCAGTTCCGCGGCATCAAGGGCCTGGACCTGGCCGCGCTGGGCATCCCGAGCGAACGGCAGTACATCGACGCGTACTGCCGGCGCACCGGACGGGCCGGCGTCGAACACTGGGATTTCTACCTGGCGTACAACCTGTTCCGGCTCGCGGCGATCCTGCAGGGCATCGCCAAGCGGGTCGTCGACGGCACGGCGTCGAACGAGAGAGCCCACGAACAGGCGGCGCGCGTCGTGCCGCTGGCCAAGGCCGGCTGGGCGATCGCACAGCGCGTCGGCTGAACAGGCGCTAGCGCGCGCATTCCCCCGGAGATCGAACCCACGCCGATCTTCGGGGAGCGGGCCGGAGCCGCTGCTGCAGCGGTTCCGCTACTGCAGCGGTTCTTTCAGCGCCTTGGGAAACGGGAACGCGAACACCTCGATCCCTTCGTCGGCCAGCGCGGCGGCCTGCTCGGCGCTGGCCACGCCACGGATGCCTCGCCGGGGCGCTTCGGCATAGTGGATCCTGCGGGCTTCGTCGGAAAACCGCTCGCCGACGTCTTCGGTGTGATCGGCGATGTGGCGCGCGACCTTCATCCAGATCGCCTGCGCCTGTTCGACGGGGCTTGCCGGCTTGGTCGGCGGCCGCTCCCGGGGCGGCTCCTGTGCGCCGGACAGATTCAGGCGCGGTGCGGCCAGCAGCTTGCGGATCGCCTTGCTGCCGCACATCGGGCATTCGATCATGCCCCGGGCCAATTGACGTTCATACTCGTCGACGGACCCGAACCAGCCTTCGAACTGATGTTCGTGCTCGCAAGCGAGATTGAAGACTTTCATGAGATTTGCAGTGTCGTTCCCTGCATTCTAAGCGTTTCCGCGCGAACGGACAGGGAATTGGTCGCACGGCGAGCCTATCGGGACGCCGATCGACGCATCGCCCGCCTGAGCGCCAGGTCGAACAGCAGCAAGCCCGCGCCGAGCAGCGCGAACGTCAACGGGAACGAGCGCAGCCGCTCGTGCAGCCAACTGATGCCGCTGGCGCCGAACACCACGCCGATCAACCGGGTCACGCTGACCAGGCTGCCGGCGATGCCGCGCTCGTGCTCGGGCAGCAGCGAGGTGGTCGTGTCCATGTAGCCGACCTGGAACAGCCCGTGCCCCAGGCCGGTGACCAGCAGGCTGGCCGCCAGCGGCCAGCGCCAGCCGGTCGCGACGCTCGACGCCGTGGCCAGCAGCCCGGCCCCCGCCAGCCACAGCCCGACGTGGATCACGGTGGCCGGCGGCACGGCCAGCCGCCCGCCCGCCAGGCCGCCCAACACCGCGCCGGCGGGAAACAACGCCAGCAACGCGCCGGCCAGCACGATCGAACGGCCCGGCCAGGTAGCCGTCACGTAGGGCACCAGCAGCAGGATCGAAAAGCACGCGAAATTGATCACCGACGACGCGCCCTGCATCGACGCGAACAGCGGCGAACGGAACGGCTCGATGCGCAGCAGCGGCGCGGGCGCCCGCGATTCTTGCCGCACGAACCCGACGGCGGCGGCGATTCCGAGCGCCAGCAGCGCCAGCGCCAGCCCGCGCCGGCCGGACGGCCGGGTGGCTTCGCCGAGCGCCAGGATCAGGCCGCTCAGCGCCGAGGTCATCAGCAGCGCGCCGAACCAGTCGAAGTTCGCGGCGCGCGGCCGTCGCGCCTCGCCCGTTTCGCCCGTTTCGCCCGTTTCGCCCGTTTCGCCCGTTTCGCCCGTCTCGCCCGTTTCGCCCGCCTTGCCCGCCTTGCCCGCCTTGCCCGCCTTGCCCGCCTTGCCTGCCTCGCCTACCTTGCCAGCCTCGCCTGCCGTGCCAGCCTTGCCTGCCTCCTCCGTCACGGTCCGCGGCAGCCAGGGCACCAGGCACAACACGACCAGCGCCAACGGCACCCGGAAGCCATAGACGCCGGGCCAGTCGAAGCGCGCGATCAGCAGTCCGCCTAGCAAGGGCCCGATCGCCATGCCGACGTTGATCGCCATCACGTAGAAAGCCACGATCCGGCGCTTGTCGGCCGGCGCGAACATCAGCGTGGCAAGCGCCGGCGCGCAGGCCGACACCATGCCGACCGAGATCCCCTGGAACACCCGCGCCGCGACCAGCTCGCCGAAGCTGGCCGCCGCGGCCGCCGCCCAGTGCGTCAGCGCGCTGGCGGCGAGGCCGAACGCGAAGATGCGCCGATGGCCGTGGACGTCGCCGAGCCGCCCGAACACGATCGTCAGGCTCGACTGGGCGATCACGTACGACACGACGACCCACTGGATGTCGCGAATCGGCAGCCCGAAGGCCTCGGTGATCACCGGAAACGCGGTGTTGACCGACGAGTCTAGCGGCGCCAGCAACGCGCCGGCACAGACGATCCACAACGCGATCGCGGGACGGAATCGAAAGCCGCGGCTGCTCAAGGGATCGATCCGGCTCAAGGGGTCGATCCGGGTTCGCTGGCCAACGCGTGCCCGGCTTCGAGCGAGCGACGTGCAGGCGGGACGGCCCGGTCGTCGTCCCGGCCAAGGCGCCGGGCGATGGCCTCGCCGGGACCGGCAATCGAACCGCTGACCCGGGCAACGGGCGGCAACGACGGCGTGATGGACATCAATCGAAAAAACCCCAGGACGCGGTTTGGATGGATCAGCCCGGGCGGACTTCGCTCAAGATAAGCTCAAACCATATGCGATGCAGGCATATGGATGGCCGATCGCCGGGCAACCGCTATGATGCGCGGATTCTTTCGCGCCGTTCGCCCGACGCCGCCCCACCGGCGCGTGCACGGCCTGAGTCACTCCTCCTTACCCGGACGAAGCATTCGTGGCAGCGTACAACTCCGAACAGGTCACTTCCGTTCATCATTGGAACGAAAAGCTCTTCAGCTTCCAGACCACCCGCTCGCAAAGCCTGCGTTTTCATAACGGCCATTTCGTGATGCTCGGCCTCGAGATCGAAGGCAAGCCGCTGGTGCGCGCGTACAGCATCGCCAGCCCCAACCATGCCGAGCATCTCGAGTTCCTCAGCATCAAGGTACCGAACGGGCCGCTGACCTCGCGCCTGCAGCACCTGAAGGTCGGCGACACGATCCTGGTCAGCCGCAAGCCGGTCGGCACGCTGGTCGCCGACGATCTGCTGCCCGGCAAGTACCTGTACCTGTTCGCGACCGGCACCGGCCTGGCGCCGTTCATGAGCATCATCCAGGATCCGGAGATCTACGACCGCTTCGAGAAGGTCGTGCTCGTGCACGGCGTGCGCCAGGTCAGCGAGCTCGCCTACGCGGATCAGATCGAACGCGAACTGCCGCAGGACGAGTTCCTCGGCGACCTGGTCCGGGAAAAGCTGATCTACGTGCCGACTGTCACGCGCGAGCCGTTCCGCACGCAGGGTCGCATCACGACGCTGATCAACAACGGCGAACTGGCCCGCCTGACGGGTCTGCCGCAACTGAATCCGCAGACGGACCGGGTCATGCTGTGCGGCAGCCCGGCAATGCTGACCGACCTGCGCGCGCTGCTCGACGGCCTGGGCTTCCAGGCCTCGCCGCAGACCGGGCAGCCCGGCCACTACGTGATCGAAAAGGCGTTCGCCGAGCGCTGATCGACGGCGCCCGGCCCGCGGCCGAGCCATCCGCCGGCCGGGGTTCGGTCGTCGCCCCGGTTCGGTCACCGTAGTTCAGTAATACCGCAGTTCAGTCGCGCTGCAGTTCGTTCGCACCGCAGTTCGTTCGCACCGCAGTTCGTTCGCACCGCAGTTCAGTCGCGGCAGTTCGGTCATCGCAGATCAATCGCGGCGGTCAGGCCGCCGCGGTTCAATCCCCGCAGTTCAATCTTCGCGGCCGGGCTCGCCGCGCAGCGCGGCCGGGTTGCGCTTGACCTTCGAGCGTGCCTTCAGACCGTCGATGAAGTCCGTCAGTTCCGCCTGCGACGTCAACTGCGCCAGTTGCCGCTGGTAGACGTCGCGCTGCGCGTCGATCTCCTTCTGCTCGGGCGGCGTCACCTTGACCACCTGATACAGCGCATAGCCGGCACCGGCCAGATCGACCCCGACGACCTGCGGCAGCTTGTCGGCCGGTGCGCGGAAGATCGGATCGAGCGCCGACAGCGGAATGCCGGCATCCTGCCCGCGCTTGATCGTCTTGGGCGCCGAGAAATCGTCGACCTTGCCGCCGTCCTGGATCGCCTTGAGCCTCACCTGACCGTCGGCCACCGCGAGCTTGTGCGCCTCTTCGGCGATCACGCGCTTGCGGATCTGCGCCTGCACTTCGTCGAACAGGATGCGCTTGGCCGGCTCGTGCTCGACGACGCGCGCCGAGACCAGCGCCTGCGACGAGACCTCGATCGCCTGCGTGTTGCGCCGTTTGTTCAAGGCCTCATCGTCGAACAGCGCGGCCAGCAGCTTCGGGTTGGCCAGCGGGGCGTTCGACGCGCCGCCTTCGACGCCGTTGCGCAGCACATGGTCGACGGTCTCGATCTTCAGTTTGAAACGATCGGCGGCAGGCTGCAGGCTGTCGGGCTGGTCGTAGACGAGATTGGTGAACTCGTCGGCATCCTTCGCGAACAGCTTGGCCGCCTCGCTGCGCCGGTACTCGGCTTCGATCTCGGCGCGCACCGCCTCGAACGGCTTGACGCTGCCGGGCTCGATCTTCGTCAGCTTGATCAGGTGGAAACCGAACTCGCTCGGCACGACGCCGCTGATCTCGCCGACCTTCAGCGAGAACGCCGCATCGGCCACCGGCTTGACCATCATCTCGGGCGTGAACAGGCCCAGGTCGCCGCCCTGCGGCGCCGTCATCGCGTCCTGCGATGCCTGCTTGGCCAGCGTCGCGAAATCCGCGCCGGCCTTGAGCTTGGCGAGCAGTTCCTCGGCCCGTGCCCGCGCCTTGTCGCGCACCGCGGCATCGGCGTCCTTCGGTACCTCGATCAGGATGTGACTGGCCTGGCGCCGCTCGGCCACCGAATAGCGCGCCTTGTTCTGCTCGTAGAACGTCCGGATCTTCTCGTCGTCCAGCGGCACCTGCGCGGCCAGCGCCAGCGGGTCGAGCATCACGTACTGGACCTTGATCGACTCGGGCGTCTCGAACGATTTGGCATGGCTGTCGTAGAACGCCTTCAACTGCTCGTCGGTCGGCGCGACCTTGGCGGCGAACGCGTCGGGCTTGATCAGCAGTTCGCGCACGTCGCGCGACTCGCCCTGCACGCGCAACACCTGGTCGACGACGCTCTTCGGCGCCCATCCGCTGGCCACGATCGACTCGGGCAGCGCCTGGATCGCCAGATCGCGCCGCAACTGCGCCTCGAAGCCCGCATGGGTCATCCCCTGGCTCGCGACGAGCATCCGGTAGTGATCAGCGTCGAAGCTGCCGTCGTCCTTGCGCAGCCCCGGAATCTCGAGGATCGCCGCGCGCAGCATGTCGTCGCTGATCTGCATGTGATTCGCGATCGCCTGGTTCAGCAGCACGCGCTGCGCGATCAGGCCTTCGACGACCTCTCGCCTCGCCTGCGGCGTATCGAGCAGCGCCGGATCGATGTCACCGCGAAGCGTCTGGCGCAGGTTCTCGAGCTGGCGTCGCTGGGCGACCTCGAACTCCTGCCGCGTGATCTTGCGGCCGTCGACGCTCGCCACCTGATCGCCGTCGCCGACGAAGCTCTCGTAACCGGAGACGCCGAACAACACGAAAGCGGGAAGGATCAGCAACAGGATCAGGGCGAGGAACAGTCGCTGGTTCTTGCGAATCGAGTCGAACATGGACGAAGGCTTCCTGGCGGCTGGGTGGCGGCGACATCCGGTGCGTCGCCGACTCACCGCGCGCAAAACAACGCGCTGAAAAAGAAAAAGCCCCGAGCACGATGTCCTCGGGGCTTTCGCATTTGGCGGAGTGGACGGGACTCGAACCCGCGACCCCCGGCGTGACAGGCCGGTATTCTAACCAACTGAACTACCACTCCAGCAATTCTTCTCGGAACGATCGTGCAAGCTGTCTGGTGGGCGCTGAGAGGCTCGAACTCCCGACCTACGCCTTGTAAGGGCGCCGCTCTACCAACTGAGCTAAGCGCCCCGGTTCAACGACTACTGAACTTCGGCGACTGCTGCTCAACCATCCGAGCCCAAGACTATAACACGATATTTCCGTCGGAAGCAACTTGCATCGGTTTTTTTTCCGATCCCCGTCTTGTCATCGGCGAGGGATCTGCCGGTGCAGCACTTCCAAGCGCGCGACTATAGCATGAATCCGACGCGGATCCGCCCCGCGATCTTCGTCATGCGGCGGACGATCGCCGCGCGCTAAGTACGCTCAGTTGATCGCGTCCTTCAAGGCCTTGCCGGGACGGAACTTCGGGATCTTGGCGGCCTTGATCTTGATCGTCGCGCCGGTGCGCGGATTGCGTCCGGAGCGCGCCGCGCGCTTACCGACGACGAAGGTTCCGAAGCCGACGAGGGTAACCGTGCCGCCTTTCTTGAGCGTGGTCTTGATCGAACCCACCAGCGCGTCGAGCGCCCTGCCCGCTGCCGCTTTCGAGATGTCGGCCTGCGTCGCGATGTGATCGATCAATTCCGTCTTGTTCACGTGAAACCCCTCAAATATTTATCTTGAAACCGGAAATCAATGCGCATCACTCAGCACTTCGGGGGCGCCGAGATCGAAGGTGGATGACATCGAGGCGGGGTGACAGCGACTGGCCGGAATGACACGCAGCCTCGGTATTTAATCCGCGGGATACGCCCCTGTCAAGCCGACGGAGGGCGGCCCGGAGCGCACCGTCGGAAGGGCGCGCGGACTTACCCGCGCGCCCTTGTCGCGCATGCGTCAGTGAGCGACGACGTCACCGGCTCCGGGCGCCGGCGTCGGTGGCGACGAGGGTTTCGCATCGGCCGTGTCCTCTTCGGGCAGCGGCTGCGGCACGCGTTCGAGCGCGACTTCGAGGACCCGATCGATCCACTTGACCGGCACGATCTCGAGCCGGTTCTTGACGTTGTCGGGGATGTCGGCCAGATCCTTGACGTTCTCCTCGGGGATCAGCACGGTCTTGATGCCGCCGCGATGCGCGGCCAGCAGCTTTTCCTTCAGGCCGCCGATCGCCAGCACCTCGCCGCGCAGCGTGATCTCGCCGGTCATCGCGACGTCGGCCCGCACCGGCACGTTGGTCAGCACCGACACCAGCGCCGTCGTCATCGCGATCCCGGCGCTCGGACCGTCCTTGGGCGTCGCCCCTTCCGGCACGTGCACGTGGATGTCGCTCTTCTCGTGGAAGTCGGCGGCGATGCCGAGCCGCGCCGCGCGTCGGCGCACGACCGTCATCGCCGCCTTGATCGACTCCTGCATCACGTCGCCGAGCTTGCCGGTGAACGTCGTCTTGCCCTTACCCGGCACGGCCACGGCCTCGATCGTCAGCAGTTCGCCGCCGACCTCGGTCCACGCCAGTCCGGTGACCTGGCCGATCTGGTTCTCCTTCTCGGCCACGCCGAACGAGAAGCGCCGCACGCCGAGGAACTTGTCGAGGTTCTTCGAGTTGACGACGATCTTCTTGTCCGAAGGCTTGAGCAGCAGCATCTTGACGACCTTGCGGCAGATCTTGCTGATCTCGCGCTCGAGCGAGCGCACGCCGGCCTCGCGCGTGTAGAAGCGGATGATGTCGCGGATCGCGCTGTCGGCGATGTTCAGCTCATCGGGCTTGAGCCCGTTGTTCTTCATCTGCTTCGGGATCAGGTAGCGCGACGCGATGCTGACCTTCTCGTCCTCGGTATAACCGGCCAGGCGGATGACCTCCATCCGGTCGAGCAGCGCCGGCGGGATGTTCAGCGTGTTGGCGGTCGCGACGAACATCACGTCGGACAGGTCGTACTCGACCTCGACGTAGTGATCGACGAACGTGCTGTTCTGCTCGGGATCGAGCACCTCGAGCAGCGCCGACGACGGATCGCCGCGGAAATCCATCCCCATCTTGTCGACTTCGTCGAGCAGGAACAGCGGATTGCGCACGCCGACCTTGGTCAGGCTCTGCAGGATCTTGCCGGGCATCGAACCGATGTACGTGCGGCGATGGCCGCGGATCTCGGCTTCGTCGCGCACGCCGCCGAGCGCCATCCGGACGAACTTGCGATTCGTCGCGCGGGCGATCGACTGGCCGAGCGAGGTCTTGCCGACCCCCGGCGGTCCGACCAGGCACAGGATCGGCGCCTTGACGCGATCGACGCGCTGCTGGACGGCGAGGTACTCGAGGATGCGCTCCTTGACCTTCTCGAGGCCGTAGTGATCTTCGTT
This sequence comes from Burkholderiaceae bacterium, assembly GCA_047601745.1. Taxonomy (GTDB): domain Bacteria; phylum Pseudomonadota; class Gammaproteobacteria; order Burkholderiales; family Burkholderiaceae_E; genus JAKPAM01. Next base: position 5,262,406 of record JASGIS010000001.1, read on the forward strand.
GAGCACGGTCTCGGCGTTGTTCAGGTCGTTGTTGATCTTGCTCTTCTTGCGCCACGGCAGGCCGACCAGCGTGTCGATGAAGTTGCGCACGACCGTCGCTTCGGCCGACATCGGCGACATCAGCTTGAGCTTCTTAAGTTCGGACTCGGCTTTCTTGCGCGCCTCGACCGGCATCCGCGCGGCCTTGATCTTCTTCTCGAGTTCTTCGAGATCGGCGCCTTCCTCGCCTTCGCCGAGTTCCTTCTGGATCGCCTTGACCTGTTCGTTCAGGTAGTACTCGCGCTGGCTCTTTTCCATCTGCCGCTTGACGCGGCCGCGGATGCGCTTCTCGACCTGCAGGATGTCGAGTTCGGTCTCGATCTGCGTCAGCAGTTTTTCGAGGCGCTCGCCGACGTCGGTGGTCTCGAGGATGCCCTGCTTCTGCTCGATCTTGATCGGCAGGTGCGCGGCGATCGTATCGGCGAGCCGGCCGGCATCGTCGATGCCGTTCAGCGACGCGAGGATCTCGGGCGGGATCTTCTTGTTCAGCTTCACGTACTGGTCGAACTGCGCGAGGATCGCGCGGCGCAACGCCTCGGACTCGGCCGAGCCGTCGCCGTCGGGTTCGACCGCCGACAGTTCGCAGACGAAATGCTGGTCGTTGTCTTCGATGCGGCGGATGCGCGCGCGTTGCGTGCCTTCGACCAGCACCTTGACGGTGCCGTCGGGCAGCTTGAGCATTTGAAGGATGTTCGAGACGCAGCCGATTTCGTAGATATCTTCGGCCGAGGGCTCGTCCTTCGACGCATTTTTCTGCGCGACGAGCATGATGCTCTTGCCGACTTCCATCGCCGCTTCCAGCGCCTTGATCGATTTGGGGCGACCCACGAACAAGGGAATGACCATGTGGGGGAAGACCACCACATCGCGAAGCGGCAACAACGGAAGCGACTGAGGCAAGAGAGGAGTCGTTTCGGACATCAGGTTCTCCGGAGGATTTCCCGGACAAATGGAGGCTTGCCCGGGAAAGTTCAAGCATACGCCGTTTTGGCGGGCCAAAAACGCGCAACAACACCCGGCAGTCGCACCAAATCCGGGAGGGCTTGCACCCCGTTCCGGCAAGCCCGCGGCGCGAGCGCGCCTCCCCCATATCGATGTCGCCCGGGTGCCACATCGGCGGCCGCGAGCGCCGGCCGGACCGGCGCGGCCGCCATCCGGCGGCCTGCGCTTGCGCGATCGCGGATATGAAAAAGCCGGCCTTCGGCCGGCTTCGGGCGCGCGGGAAAACCGCCGTCAGTTGCTGCCGGCGACCTTCGGCGTGTCGGCGTAGATGATCAGCGGCTGGCCGTCACCGTTGATCGTGCTCTCGTCGACGACGACCTTCTGCACGTTCTGCCGCGACGGCAGTTCGTACATGCAGTCGAGCAGCACGCCTTCGAGGATCGAGCGCAGTCCGCGCGCACCGGTCTTGCGGCGCAGCGCCTTGCGCGCGATCGCGCTGAGCGCGGCCGGCCGTACCTCGAGCTCGACGTTCTCCATCGAGAACAGCTTCTGGTACTGCTTGATCAACGCGTTCTTCGGCTCGACCAGGATCTCGACCAGCGCGGCCTCGTTCAGTTCGTCGAGCGTCGCGACGACCGGCAGGCGGCCGACGAGTTCGGGGATCAGGCCGAACTTGATCAAGTCCTCGGGCTCGACGTCGCGCAGCACCTGGCCGACCGACTTGTCGTCGGGGCCGCGCACCTCGGCGCCGAAGCCGATGCCGGAGCGCTCGGAGCGGTTGCGGATGACTTTTTCGAGCCCGTCGAACGCGCCGCCGCAGATGAACAGGATGTTCGTCGTGTCGATCTGCACGAAGTCCTGGTTCGGGTGTTTGCGTCCCCCTTGGGGAGGGACCGACGCGACCGTGCCTTCGACCAGCTTGAGCAGCGCCTGCTGCACGCCTTCGCCCGAGACGTCGCGCGTGATCGACGGGTTGTCGGACTTGCGCGAGATCTTGTCGATCTCATCGATGTAGACGATGCCGCTCTGCGCCTTGTCGACCTCGTAGTTGCAGTTCTGCAGCAGCTTCTGGATGATGTTCTCGACGTCCTCGCCGACGTAGCCGGCTTCGGTCAGCGTCGTCGCATCGGCGATCACGAACGGCACGTTCAGCATCCGTGCCAGCGTCTGCGCGAGCAGCGTCTTGCCCGAGCCCGTCGGCCCGACCAGCAGGATGTTGCTCTTGGCCAGTTCGACGTCGTCCTTCTTGCCCTTGTGGCGCAGGCGCTTATAGTGGTTGTAGACGGCCACCGACAGGATCCGCTTGGCCGTTTCCTGTCCGATCACGTACTGGTCGAGGAGCTGCGAGATCTCGAGCGGGGTCGGCAATCCGTTCTTGCCGCCGCCGGCCGGCTGCACGTCGACCTGCGTCTCGTCACGGATGATGTCGTTGCACAGCTCGATGCATTCGTCGCAGATGAACACCGACGGACCAGCGATCAGCTTGCGCACCTCGTGCTGGCTCTTGCCGCAGAACGAGCAGTACAGGAGCTTCTCGCTGGAACCCTTCTTTTCGGACATGCTTTCTCCGGATGTCGGTCAGTCGCAGAGGAGGAAACCGCCCGTCGAGGGCGGCCCGTCGCCGGCGCCTCAGGCGCCCTCGCCCCGGGAAGCGAGAACCTTGTCGATCAGTCCGTAGCTTACCGCATCTGCCGGCGACATGAAGTTGTCACGTTCGGTGTCGCGTTCGATCCGTTCGAGCGGCTGGCCGGTGCGCTCGGCCAGGATCCGGTTCAGCAGCTCGCGCAGGCGCAGGATCTCCTTCGCGTGGATCTCGATGTCCGAGGCCTGGCCCTGCGCGCCGCCGGACGGCTGGTGGATCATGATCCGCGCGTGCGGCAGCGAGTAGCGCTTGCCCTTCTCGCCGGCGGCCAGCAGGAACGCGCCCATGCTGGCGGCGAAGCCCATGCACAGCGTGCTGACATCGGGCTTGACGAACTGCATCGTGTCGAAGATCGCCAGTCCCGCCGAGACCGAACCGCCCGGCGAATTGATGTACAGCGACACGTCCTTGTCCGGATTCTCGGATTCGAGGAACAGCAGTTGCGCGACGACCAGGTTGGCCATCTGGTCCATCACCGGTCCGACCAGGAAAACGATCCGCTCGCGCAACAGCCGCGAGTAGATGTCGTAGGCGCGCTCGCCCCGACCACTTTGCTCGATGACGATCGGCACCATGCCCAGAGACTGCGGCTCCTGCCGCTGGCTCAGGTGGGCATTGACCATGTCTTCGACCAGGCTGTTGAAGGTCATCGAAAGCTCCGCTAAGGGGTAAGGAGGACAGAATTCGGTCGCGGCCCGATCAGCCGTTCTGCATCAGTTCTTCGAAGCCGAGCGTCTTGTCGCTGACCTTGGCGTTGGACAACACCCAGTCGACGACGTTCTGCTCGACGACGATCGCCTCGACTTCGGCGAGCCGGTCGCGATCGCTGAAATAGAAGCGGATCACTTCGGCCGGATTCTCGTAGGCCTGCGCGAACTCTTCGATCTGCTTGCGGATCTGGTCGGGCTTGGCCTGCAGTCCGTGCTGACGGACGATCTCGCCGACGAGCAGGCCCAGCCGCACGCGCTTCTCGGCTTGTTCGGTGAACGCATCGGCCGGCACCGGCAGGTTCTTGACGTCGACGCCGCGCGCCTGCAGATCGGCCTTCGCGCGCTCGCCGAGCGCGGCGCTCTCGGCCTTGACCAGCGCCTTGGGCAGATCGATCTGCGCGATCGACGGCAGCGCTTCCATCACGTTGTTCTTCGTGCGGGCGCGCAGCCGCTGGCCGACCTCGCGTTCGAGGTTGCGCTTGACGTCCTCGCGCAGCTTGCCGATGTCGCCGTCGGCGATGCCGAGCTGCTTGGCCAGCTCGGCGTCGAGCGCGGGCAGCACCGGTTCTTCGACTTTCTTGATCGTGATCTCGAACTGCGCGGTCTTGCCGGCCAGTTCCTTGGCCGTGTAGTCCTCGGGGAACGCGACCGGGAACGAACGCGTATCGCCCGCCGCCGCGCCGCGCACGCCGGTCTCGAAGTCGGCCAGCATCCGGCCCTCGCCGAGCACGAACGAGAAGTCGTCGGCCGAACCGCCGGCGAACACCTCGCCGTCCAGCGTGCCCTTGAAGTCGATCGTCACGCGATCGTTGTCCTGCGCCGCGCGTTCGACCGGCTGCCAGGTCACGCGCTGCTTGCGCAGGATCTCGATCGTGCGATCGATCTCGGCGTCGCCGACCTCGCAGCCGACGCGCTCGATCTCGATCGCGCCGACGTCGCCGAGCGTGATCTCGGGGTATACCTCGAAGGTCGCGGTGAAACCGAATTCGGTCTCGGCGGTACCGTCGCGCCGTTCGATGTTCGGCTCGCCGGCCACGCGCAGCTTGTGTTCGCTGACGGCGTCGCCGAAGGCCTTGGACACCGCGTCGCCGAGCACCTCGGCCTGCACCTGCGCGCCGTACGACGCCTCGATCATCTTGATCGGCGCCTTGCCGGGACGAAAGCCCGGAATCTTGGCGTTGCGGGCGATCTCACGCAGCCGCTTGCGGACGGCGGCTTCGATGTCGGCCATGGGCACCGCCATCGACAGGCGCCGTTCGAGGGAACCCAGTTGCTCCAATTGCGTCGTCATACTGTTCGTCCAGATTCAAGAATGTTGCGCCCGCAGGTTGGATTTTCAACTGTCAGGCTGTCGCCGAGGATGGGCCGGGGCGGGATTCGTCGCGCCGTGTCGTGTCGTCACGGCACCGTCGAATCGCCGCGATGCCAACCCGATGCCCCTGACGCGACGGGAATCGCGTTCGGCCCGGAAACCGCCACGTCTCCGGCACCGATGGTGCGGCCGAGAGGACTCGAACCTCCACGACTTGCATCGCCAGGACCTAAACCTGGTGCGTCTACCAATTCCGCCACGGCCGCGGAAGCCGCGTATTCTAGCTGATCGGACGCCCGCTCCCGCGTTGGTATCAAAGCGACAGCCTCGATGACGCGACGTCCGCGCCGCGCGATCGATGGCGGCCCCGACGCCCGCAGCCACTACAATCCGCGCGATGCATGCTACGACCCCGCCCGCGAACGACGCCGGCAACCCCTGGCCCGGTGCCCGCACCGAGCATTACGAGAACTTTCCGGTCGGCTCCTGGCTGGTGCCCGCGCCGCTGCGTCCGGCCGTGGCCGCGATCTATCGGTTCGCGCGTTATGCGGACGACGTCGCCGACGAAGGGTCGGCAACGGCCGACGAACGTCTGGCCGAACTGCGCCGGCTCGGCGAGGCGATCGACGCGCTGCCCGAGCCGCGGCATCCGGCGGTGACGCCGCTGGCCGCCCCGATCGCCGCGCACCGGCTCGATCGCCGCCATCTGCACGACCTGCTGTCGGCGTTCTCGCAGGACGTGCAGGTGCAGCGCCACGCGTCGCTGGACAGCCTGCTCGACTATTGCGACCGCTCGGCCAATCCGGTCGGGCGGCTGATGCTCGAGCTGTTCGATTGCGCGGACGAGCGCAATCTGGCGCACGCCGATGCGATCTGCTCGGCGCTGCAACTGATCAACTTCGCGCAGGACGTCGCGATCGACTGGCGCAAGGACCGCGTCTACCTGCCGCAGGACGCGCTGCGCGCGCGCGGCCTGGACGACGACGACATCGGCCGCGCGGTCGACGACGGACGCGCGCCGGCGCCGCTGCGCGCGGTGATCGGCGAGCTGTGCGCGACCGCGCGGGCGATGCTGGTCCGCGGCCGGCCGCTGCTGAACGGCGTTCCTCGCCGCCTGTCGTGGGAACTGCGCGTGATCCTCGCCGGCGGCACGCGCGTGCTCGACCGCCTGCAGGCCGGCGGATTCGATCCGATCGCCGCGCGGCCGGTACTGGGGCCGTACGATGCCGCCGCGATCGCGCGACTGACCTTCGCTTCCGCCCTTTCCGTCCGATGACGCCCGACGAGTATTGCCAGCAGAAGACGGCCCAGAGCGGCTCGAGCTTCTACTACAGCTTCCTGTTCCTGCCGCCGGAGCGGCGGCGCGCGATCACCGCGCTGTACGCGTTCTGCCGCGAGGTCGACGACATCGTCGACGAGAGCAGCGACGCGTCGCTCGCGCGGATCCGCCTCGACTGGTGGCGCGGCGAGCTCGATGCGCTGTACGCCGGCCGGCCGACGCATCCGGTCACGCAGGCGATCGCGCCGCACGTCGCCGCTTATGGGCTCGAGCGCGCGTACCTGCTCGACATCGTCGCCGGCATGCAGATGGACCTGGACCAGACCCGCTACCTGGACTTCGCCGGGCTCGAGCTGTACTGCCATCGCGTCGCCGGCGTCGTCGGGCTGCTGGCGTCCGGCATCTTCGGCGCGACCGAGCCGGCGACGCGCGACTACGCGGCGCGGCTGGGCCTGGCGCTGCAACTGACGAACATCATCCGCGACGTCGGCGAGGACGCGCGCCGCGGCCGCATCTACCTGCCGATCGAAGACCTTCAGGCGCACGAGGTCACCGCGCACGAAATCCTCAAGGGCCAGCAGTCGGACCGCTTCGTGCGGTTGATGCGCTTCCAGGCCGATCGCGCGCGGACGATCTACCGCGAGGCGTACGCGCTGCTGCCGCCCGCCGATTACCGCGCGCAGCGGCCGGGGCTGATCATGTCGGCGATCTACTACACGCTGCTGCAGGAGATCGAGGACGACGGCTTCGAGGTGCTCTCGCACCGCGTGGCGCTGACGCCGCTGCGCAAGCTGTGGATCGCCTGGCGTACCTGGCTGCGCGGCCGTCCGATCGATGTCTGAGCACGAGGTCGTCGTCGTCGGCGCCGGCTGGGCCGGGCTGAGCGCGGCCGTGCACCTGACCGAACAGGGGCTGCGGCCGATGCTGCTGGACGCCGCCCCGCAGCCCGGCGGCCGCGCGCGCGGCCTGACGCTGGAGCTGGCCGGACTGCGTTGCCATCTGGACAACGGCCAGCACCTGATCATCGGCGCTTATACCGAGACGCTGTCGCTGATCGAGCGCGTCGCCGCCGGCGAGCCGGCGATCCGGCGCGCGGCGATGCGCCTGGACACGGTCGACGGCATGCGGATCCGGCCGGCCGCCTCGCCGCCGCCGTTCGATCTGCTCGGCGGCCTGCTGCGCGCGCAGGGCCTGTCGCGGCGCGAGCGCTGGGCGCTGCTGCGCGCGCTGGCCGGCCTGCGCTGGCGCGGCTGGCGCGTGCGCGCTGGACAGACGGTCGCCGGCTGGCTGGCCGAGTCCGGACAACCGTCGTCGCTGGTCGATCGGTTCTGGCTGCCGCTGTGCATCGCGACGATGAACACCGCGCCCGAGGACGCCTGCGCGCAGACCTTCGCGAACGTGCTGCGCGACTCGCTGGGCGCGTCGGCGCGGGCCTGCGAGTTCGTGCTGCCGACGCGATCGCTCGACGAGGTGCTGCCGCAGCCGGCCTGCGACTGGCTGCTGGCGCGCGGCGCGCCGCTGGTGCTGCGCCACCCGGTCCGCGCGGCTCGGCGCGCCGCCGCCGGCGGATCGTGGCTCGTCGAACGCGAACCGGCCGCCGATCCCGCGGCCGCCGGCGCGGCGGCCCGCGGTACGCTGCGCGCCCGCCACCTGATCCTGGCGATCCCGCCGGCCAACGCGCTGCGCGTGCTGAGCGCGGGCGGGCACGGCGATTCCGCGCAGCGCGTCGCGCGCTTGGGCGAGTTCGACTACGAGCCGATCGTGACCGTCTACCTGGCCTGGCCGGCCGACGTGCGGCTGCCGGCCTGGATCATGCTGAGCGAGCAGCCGGCGATGCGGTACTTCGGCCAGTGGCTGTTCGATCGCGGCGAGCAGCATGCGATGCGGATCGGCGCGGTCGTCGTCAGCGCGCGCGGCCGAGCGTGGCTCGCGCAGGCCGACAACGAGGCGCGCGTCCAGACGATCGCGCGCCAGGTGTCGACGCAGCTCGAGCTGCCGATGCCGCTGGACGCCCGCGCGATCGTCGAGAAACGGGCGACGTTCCGCTGCACGCCCGACCGCCCGCGGCTGCGCGTCGATGCGCTGGCCGACGAACTGCCGGGGCTATGGCTGGCCGGCGACCATCTGTGGCCCGAGTATCCGGCGACGCTGGAGGCGGCGGTCCGCAGCGGGCGGCTGGCCGCATCGGCGTGCGCGGCGGCGCTGCGCGCATCGCCGGTCGAGCGCGCCGCTGGGGTGAATGGGGCAACCGGAACGACCGGAGCAGCCGAACCGGGCGAAGCGATCAATGCGGCCAGGCCGCCTGCAGCGCCTGCTCGACCCGTTCGATCGCGATGACGGTCACGCCTTCGAGCGGCTTCTTCGGCGCGTTGGCCCGGGGCATGATGATCGTCGAGAAACCGAGCTTGGCCGCCTCGCGCAGGCGTTCCTGGCCGCGGGGCGCCGGACGCACCTCGCCCGCCAGACCGACCTCGCCGAACACCGCGAGCCCCCTGGGCAGCGGCCGGTCCTTCAGCGACGAGACGATCGCCAGCAGCACGGCCAGGTCGGCGGCCGGTTCGGCGACGCGCACGCCGCCGACGGCATTGATGAAGACGTCCTGATCGAAGCAGCCGATGCCGGCATGGCGGTGCAGCACCGCCAGCAGCATCGCCAGGCGGTTCTGCTCCAGGCCGACCGACAGGCGCCGCGGGCTGCCGCCGTTGGCCTGGTCGACCAGCGCCTGCACCTCGACCAGCAGCGGCCGCGTGCCCTCCTGCGTGACCAGCACGCACGAGCCGGCCACCGGCCGGTCGTGCTGCGACAGGAACAGCGCCGACGGGTTGGAGACGCCGCGCAGGCCGCGATCGGTCATCGCGAACACGCCGATCTCGTTGACCGCGCCGAAGCGGTTCTTGAAGGCGCGGATCAGCCGGTGCGACGAGTGGGTGTCGCCCTCGAAGTACAGCACCGCGTCGACGATGTGCTCGAGCACGCGGGGGCCGGCCAGCGTCCCCTCCTTGGTCACGTGGCCGATCATCACGATCGTCGTGCCCTGCTGCTTGGACAGGCGGGTCAGCCGCGCCGCGCACTCGCGCACCTGGGCGACCGAGCCGGGCGCCGACTGCAGCGAATCGGCGTACAGCGTCTGGATCGAATCGATGACGACGACCGCGGGCCGACGCGATTCGAGCACCTGCACGATCCGCTCGAGCTGGATCTCGGCGAGCACCGGCAGCTTCAGGTCGCCGAGCCCCAGCCGCCGCGCCCGCAGCGCGATCTGCGCGGCCGACTCCTCGCCGCTGACGTACAGGACGCTGGCATCGACGGCCGTCAGGTGGGCCAGCGCCTGCAGCAGCAGCGTCGATTTGCCGATACCCGGATCGCCGCCGATCAGCACGACCGAGCCGTCGACCAGGCCGCCGCCGAGCACGCGGTCGAACTCCTCGGAGCCGGTGTGCAGCCGGCTGACGTCCTGGGCCGTCACCTGGTCGAGCGAGACCAGCGCCTGAGCGGGCGCCAGCGACTCGAAGCGGCGATTGCCGGCGCCGGGCGCCTCGGCGACGGTCTCGCTCAGCGTGTTCCACGCGCCGCAGTGCGGGCACTGGCCCTGCCACTTGACGCTGGCGCCGCCGCATTCGCTGCAGACGTACTGCGAACGGGCGCGGGCCATCAGCGCTCGACGATGACGGGCACGCGCGGCGCCAGCGCGCACATCAGCTCGTAGCCGACCGTGCCGGCCGCCTGCGCGACCTCGTCGATCGGCAACTGGTCGCCCCACAACTGCACCGGGCTGCCGACCCGCGCGTCCGGGACGTCGCTCAAGTCGACCATCAGCATGTCCATCGCCACGCGGCCGGCCAGCCACGCCCGCCGGCCGGCGACGACGACCGGCGTGCCGACCGGCGCGTGCCGCGGATAGCCGTCGGCATAGCCGCAGGCGACGACGCCGGCCCGCATCGGCGCGGCGGCCGTGAACAGCGACCCGTAGCCGACGCTCTCGCCGGCCGACAGCGTCTGGATCGCGATCAGCTCGGATTCGAGCCGCATCGCCGGCCGCAGGCCGAGGCCGGCGGCATCCCGCGATGCGAACGGCGTCGCGCCGTACAGCATGACACCGGGACGCACCCAGTCGCCGTGCGTGGCCGGGTGGTCGATGATCGCCGCCGAATTGCTGACCGAGCGTGGCCCGGACAAACCCTGACAGGCGGCGACGAAGGCCGGCCAGGCCTCGTCGATGCCGCCGAGCACGTCGGCGTTCGCGAAATGCGTCATCAGGCCGACCGAGCCGACCTGCGCCGCCAGCGGCCCGCCGGCCAGCGCCGCATGGGCGTCGCGCAACGCCGGCGCGCGCATGCCGAGCCGGTTCATGCCGGAATTGAACTTGAGCAGGACGTCCAGACGCTGCGCGTCGCCGCGGGCCGGGTGTTCGGCCAGCCAGTCCAGGTGCTCGGGGCGGTGCAGCGCCAGCGTCAGCCCCTGCTGTCGGGCCTGCGCGACGTCGGCCGGCTCGAACGGCCCCTCGAGCATCAGGATCGGCCGCCGCCATCCGGCCTCGCGCAGCCGCTGCGCCGCGTCGAACTCCAGCAGCGCCAGCCCGTGCGCGTCGTCGAAGGCTTCGATCGCGTTCGACAGCCCGTGCCCGTAAGCATTGGCCTTGACCACAGCCCACACTCTGGCGGCGGGCGCGAGCTCGCGGACGCGGCGCAGGTTGTGCCGCAATGCGGGAATCGAAATGCAGGCGCGAAGAGGACGACCCATGCGGACAATCGAGGCTGGTCAGTAAAAAGCGGAAAGCGCAGGCGAAAAGCGCCCCGCCACTATAACCTGCCGGCCACGGGCTTCATGGTATAAAGCGCTCGCACCGGCGAAGGCTTGTCTGCGCAGGCGCCGCCCCGCGATCGTCGACGTCCGGGGCGCCATCCGGCCCGACTTGCCCGATTCATACCCGATCGATGAAACCAGGCTTCTACACGGTGATGGCGGCGCAGTTCTTCTCGTCGCTCGCCGACAACGCGCTGCTGATCGCAGCGATCCAGTTGCTCGTCGAAATGCATGCGCCGGACTGGATCAAGCCGATGCTCAAGCTGTTCTTCACGGTGTCGTACGTGGTGCTGGCGCCGTTCGTCGGCGCGTTCGCCGACTCGATGCCCAAGGGCCGCGTGATGTTCGTGACCAACACGATCAAGATCGCCGGCTGCCTGCTGATGTTCTTCACCGTCCATCCGCTGCTCGCGTACGCGGTCGTGGGCTTCGGCGCGGCCGCCTATTCGCCGGCCAAGTACGGCATCCTGACCGAGATGCTGCCGCCCGAGAAGCTGGTCGCCGCCAACGGCTGGATCGAAGGCACGACGGTCACGTCGATCATCCTCGGCACGGTACTGGGCGGCGCGCTGATCAGCCCCAAGGTGTCCTCGTACCTGCTCGGCGTCGACGTGCCGATCATCGACCTGGGCGTCAGTTCGGCGGCCGAGTCGGCGATCCTCGTCATCCTCGTGATGTACGTGATCGCCGCGCTGTTCAACCTGCGGATCCCCGACACCGGTGCGCGCTACCCGCATCAGCAGGTCAATCCGTTCAAGCTGATCACCGAGTTCGCGCGCTGCTTCCGCGTGCTGTGGCGCGACAAGCTGGGCCAGATCTCGCTGGCCGTCACCACGCTGCTGTGGGGGGTCGGCGCGACGCTGCAGTTCATCGTGCTCGACTGGGCCAAGCGCACGCTGCACATGCCGCTGTCGCGCGCCGCGGTGCTGCAGGGCGTCGTCGCGATCGGGCTGGCGCTCGGCGCGGTGCTGGCCGCGCGCTGGATCCCGTTGCGGCGCTCGCTGCGCGTGCTGCCGTTCGGCATCGCGATGGGCCTGGTCGTGCCGATGATGACGCTGGTGACGACGCTGGAGTTCGCCTATCCGCTGCTGATCATCATCGGCGGCATGGCCGGCTTCTTCCTGGTGCCGATGAACGCGCTGCTGCAGCATCGCGGCCACGTGCTGATGAGCGCCGGCCATTCGATCGCCGTGCAGAACTTCAACGAGAACATCAGCGTGCTGCTGATGCTGGCGCTGTACGCTGGCCTCGTGAAGCTGGACCTGGCCGTCAACACCGTGATCGTGCTGTTCGGCGCGTTCGTCGCGCTGTCGATCATGGCGGTGATCCGGCTGCACATGCGCAACCAGCGCGAATTCGACGCCGAGTCGCTGATCGGCGAGGGGCACTCGCCGCACGGCTGAGCGAGGCGCGGCCCGCCTTGGACCACTCGCCGCACGGCTGGGCGAGGTGCGGCCCGCCTTGGGCTATCCGCCGCACGGCTGAGTGACGCTCGGGCTACGGCGGCCCCCCCGCGCGTCGGGCCGTCGTCGAAGCCTCTGTCAGGCCGTCGTGCCGCGCTCCGGCGCGTCGCGGCCGGGATCGGCGCGCAGCGCCATCTGCAGATCCCGCCAGGCCTTGGCCTTTTCCGGCAGGTCGCGCAGCAGGTAGGCCGGATGGTAGGTGACGATCGCCGGCACCTGCCGGCCGTTGACGGCGATGCGGTGGACCTGTCCGCGCAGCCGGCCCACGCTGGTGTCGACGCCGAGCATCGTCGATGCGGCGAACTTGCCCATCAGCACGATCAGGTCCGGATCGAGCAACGCCATCTGCCGGCGCAGGTACGGCGAGCAACTGGCGATCTCGGCCGCTTCGGGATTGCGATTGCGCGGCGGCCGGCACTTGAGCACGTTGGCGATGAAGACGTGCTGCTGCCGGGACAGACCGACCGACGCCAGCATGCTGTCCAGCAGGCGACCGGCCTGGCCGACGAACGGCTCGCCCTGCGCGTCCTCCTCGGCGCCCGGCGCTTCGCCGATGATCATCCAGCGCGCTTGATGCGGGCCGACGCCGAACACCGTCTGCCGACGGGTCTCGCACAAGCCGCAGGCGCGGCAGCTCGCGACGCGCCGTTCCAGCGCCTCCCAGTCCAGCGTATCGATCGCGTCGCGCGATGATGGCGGCGGTGGCGGTGCCGCGAGTGCGTCATCGGCCGCCGCCGAGGGCCGCGAGGCGACGAGGGGTCGCGAGGCGACAAGAGGCCGAGGTGCGGCAGCGGGTTGCGGTGCGGCAGAAGGCCGCGGTCCGGGAGGAGACTGAGGTACGGCGTCGTCCGCCGTTGACGCGGCCATCGAGGCGGCAGGCGAGGCAGTCGGCTCGATCGCCGTGGTCGTCGGCGAGGAGGCCATCGTGTCCTCCGACGAAGCGGCCGTCATGTCCACCGACGACGATGCGCCCCTGTCCGCCGACGACGGTGCGCCCTTGTCCGCCGACGGCGGTACGCCCGTCTCTGCCGACGAAGTCGCCGTCACGCCCGCAGGCGAGGACACCGGCTCGCCGGCGACGGCGGCCTCATCGCCGGTCGGCTCGCGGCGCAGCCGCCAGAGCGGACCCAGGCCCAGCGCGTCGAACGCGCGTCGCTGCGATTCATTCATGGTCGAACCGCCTCAACAGTACGAGCGCGTCCTCGCGCGTGTTGCCGGGCGCCGGATAGTAGCGGCGGCGAAGGCCGATCTGCCGGAAGCCCAGCGAGTCGTACAACGCCCGGGCCACCTGGTTCGACGGCCGGACCTCCAGCATCATGGCCGGCGCCCCTCTGCCCGACACGTTGGCCATCAGCCAGCGCATGATCGCCCGGCCATGACCCTGCCCCTGCATCGGCGCCGCGACGCTGACGTTCAGCAGATGCACCTCGTCGGGCAGCCACATGACGACCGCGTAGCCGTGCAAGGCTTGGTCGCGCGCGAACGCCCAGGCGTCGTAGCCGGCGCTCAGCGCGTCGCTGAAATTGCCCAGCGTCCACGGAAAATCGTAGATCGAGCGCTCGATGCGCGCGACCTCGGGCAGATCCGCCGGCGTCATCCGCCGCACGTCGAAGACGGGCATCGGCCTCGGCCGGGACACCGGCTCGCTGCCTGCCGATCCCTGCGGCACGTCGGTCATCGCCCCTCCCGCGAGGCGGCCGGCGACGCATCGCGCTCGGCCCGCAACCGGTTCGCCGCGCGCAGGCGGGCCTGCTCGGTCGCATCGAGCGCGACCTTGTCGCGGACGTACAGCGGTGCCGCCTCGGCGGCCGGCACCGCCCGGCCGCGACGCCACTGGTGCTCGGCCTCGATCGCGATCCGGTCGGCCGACGGCCATGCCGACGGCTCGCAACGCGCGCGCTGATCCGCCGCCCACGCGCGCAGCGCGTCGGATCGCACGAATCCGTTGCCGAGCAGCACCAGCGGCCGGCCGCCGCCGGGCATCGATGCCAGCACGGCACGGCGCGCGTCGAAAGCCTGCAGCGCATCGCCGACCGGGCCGACGCGGATATCGAGCGCCGGCTCGGCCGCCGGATCGGCGTCTGCCCGAACGATCGTCCAATACAACTCCTGCATCCGCGCGTCGACCGCGATCCAGCGCTCGCAGGGCTCGGCCCCGGACGGCGGATCGGCCGATACCGCGATCGCCGCCAGCGACGAGACCGGCACCAGCGGCCGATCGAGCGCGAAGCCCAGCCCCTGCGCGACGCCGCAACCGACGCGCAAGCCGGTGAAGGCGCCCGGGCCGGCATCGAACGCGATCGCGTCGAGTTGCCGCTTCGTCGCGCCGGCCTGACCGAGCGCCTCGCGCACCAGGCCGAGCACCCGGCCGGACTGCCCCGGCTCGGGCGGCGAATCGATGACGAAGCCGTTCGCCTCCCCGCCCCGGCGCAGCAGCACGGCGACCGAACACTGCTCGGTCGACGTGCCGATCGCCAGCAGCGTGAGGTCGGGGGCATGGGGGTCGGTCGCCGCGTCGAAACGTCGCGCGGCGTGCGCGGAGCTGGAAACGTTCACCCGGAGGATTCTACCAATCGGCCCGGCGCGCGGCGGGCTCCCGCCGCACGGGGCTCCGCCCGCCGCGGCATCGGCGGCTCCGTCAGCGGGCGCTGCGGTTGACGTCGCGAAGCTGGCGGCGCAGTTCGCGGCGTTCGTCGGGCGACAACCGGGCCGGCTCGGGCGGCGGACCGTGCCGGTCCCAGCCCGCATCGCTGGCAGGCGCCCAACCCCGGCCCGGATCGCGCGGGCCGCCGGACGGCGCCATCGCCGGCGCGCCGAACGAGCCCGGCGCGAACGCCGGTCCGGGGCCGCCGAAGTGGCGAGGCCCGGCACCGCCGTTCTGGCCGTCAGGGCCGAAACGCGGCTCCCGCCGATGCCAGGGCTGGTCGCGCAGCTCGCCGCGCAGCCGCTCGCGCTCGTCAGGAGCGAGCCGCATGCCCGGAGGGCCAGCCGCGTGCAGCGCCGGCGCGGCGCCGATCAGCACGAGCGCCAGCGAGACGAGGGCCAGCGCCCGGATCCCCACTCTGCGCGCCCGCCCCGTCCGGCCGCTCTCTGCCAGGCCGCTCTCTGCCAGACCACTCCCTGCCTGGCCACTCCCTGCCAGGCCGCTCCTTGCCCGGCCGCTCCCTGCCCGGCCGCTCCTTGCCTGGCCGCGCCCTGCCCGGCCGCGCGGCGGCACGCCCGCGCTCGGCCACGGCTCGGCGCGCGCCGACGCCGCGGCGAAGCGGCGCGGGTCGATCGAGGCGCGAGCGAACGGCGATGAGGCCACGGAAAGAAGACTCCTGAGGAAGATCCGATCAATCCCCGTCATGCGGAAGCGTCGGTCGCGCGGGCGGATGCGACCACGCACGCGAGCATGCGACCGCGCGAAAGACGCGATCCCGCGGACGGTATGGATCCCATTCTAGAAACCTTCGAATGGCAGGCCAACCGGGCTCGGGTAAGCCTTTGTAACAGCGCGTAACCTTCAGCGGGCGCGCATCGGATCGCGCTGCCGGCGCGGCGGACTCGGCGGTATCATGCCTTCATGCAAAGCGCCACCAAGCACGTCCTCGTCGTCGACGACGATCCCAAGCTGCGCGACCTGCTGCGCCGCTACCTGACCGAGAACCAGTTCGAGGTCAGTCTGGCGCAGGACGGCGTGTCGATGAACCGCCTGCTGCAGCGCGAGCCGTTCGACCTGATCGTGCTGGACCTGATGATGCCCGGCGAGGACGGGCTGTCGATCGTGCGCCGGCTGCGCGCGGCCAACGACCAGACGCCGGTCATCATGCTGACGGCCAAAGGCGACGACGTCGATCGCATCGTCGGCCTGGAGATGGGCGCCGACGACTACCTGGCCAAACCGTTCAATCCTCGCGAGCTGCTGGCGCGGATGAACGCCGTGCTGCGGCGCCGGCAGGCGCCGGAGACCCCGGGCGCGCCGTCGCGCGAGAGCGGCGAGGTCACGTTCGGCGAGTTCACGCTGAACCTGGGCACCCGGACGCTGTCGCGCAACGGCCAGGACCTGCCGCTGACCAGCGGCGAGTTCGCGGTGCTGAAGGTCTTCGCCCAGCATCCGAAGGTCGCGCTGTCGCGCGAGAAGCTGATGGTGCTGGCGCGCGGCCGCGAGTACGGCGCCTACGACCGCAGCCTCGACGTGCAGATCTCGCGGCTGCGCAAGATCATCGAACGCGATCCGCAGCATCCGCGCTACCTGCAGACGGTCTGGGGCGTCGGCTACGTGTTCATTCCGGACGGCAACTGATCGACGCCGTCCCGGTCATGCGGGTCAGCCTGTTCTGGCGCAGCTTCCTGCTGATCGCGCCGATGATCGCGATCAATGCGCTGATGACGCTGCAACTGCTGCGCCAGTTCGACCAGTCGCCGCCCGAACAGCAACTGGCGTGGGAGATCGCGTCGGTCGTCAACCTGACTCGCACCGCGCTGGTCAACACGCCGGCCGAACGGCGGCAGTTGCTGCTGCGCGAACTGGCCAACGAGGAAGGCGTGCGGATCCTGCCGCTCGAGGACAAGGACGTCATCGAGCCGCTGCGCGAATCCGAACCGGACGAAGCCGCGCTGGCCGCCGCGGTCGAGGCCCGGCTGCAGACGCTGCTCGGGCCGACCACGCGGCTGGCCGGCAAGGTCGACGGCCAGGCGGGGCTGTGGGTCAGCTTCGACATCGACGACGACCCGTACTGGCTGATCATGAACCGCGAGCGCTTCGACCGCCAGGTGGGCCCGAACTGGGCGCTGATCGCGCTGATCGGCCTGGCGATCTCGATCCTCGTCGCGCTGTTCGTCAGCAATCTGGTCAACCGGCCGATGGCGCGGCTGGCCTCGGCGATCGAACGGCTCAGCCTCGGCGATCGGCCCGCGCTGCTGCCCGAGGACGCGCCGACCGAGATCGCCGAGGTCAACCGGCGGTTCAACCGGATGGCCCGCGACCTGGCCGAACTCGAGTCCGACCGGACGACGGCGCTGGCCGGCGTCTCGCACGACGTGCGCACGCCGCTGGCGAGGCTGCGGCTGGAGATCGAGATGAGCGGACTGCCGCAGGCCGAGCGCGACTCGATGAACGAGGACATCGAGCGGATCGATCAGATCGTCGGCAAGTTCCTCGAATACGGCCGCGCCGGCCACGGCACGCAGGGCGGCGCCCGTCCCGGCCAGCGCGGCGAATGGGTCGCGCTGGACGCGCTGATGACGCAGATCGAGTCCAGCCATCGCGCGCCGGTGGCGGCCGGACAACTGCGGCTGCAGGGCCGGCTGGTGCCGCCCGACGTCCGATGGCGCGGCGACCCGCTGGACCTGCTGCGCGTGTTCGGCAACCTGATCGAGAACGCGTGCCGCTACGGGCGCACGCCCGGCGGCCCGATGGCCGAGGTCGACTACACGATCGAGCGCGACAAACACGGCATCCGCGTCCGCGTCCGCGACCATGGACCGGGCGTGCCGACCGATCAGTTCGAACGCCTGCTGCGGCCGTTCTCGCGGCTCGACCCGGAGCGCAGCGTCAACGGCGGCTCGGGCCTCGGGCTGGCGATCGTCAACCGGATCGCGCAGCGCTACGGCGGACAGTGCACGCTCGCGCATGCGGACGGCGGCGGCCTGCTCGTCGAGCTGACGCTGAAGGACGACTGAGGCCCGTGGGGCCGATCCGGCGGTCGCGATCCGGCAACGGCGACTCCGCCCGTCGCAATCGTCCCTGGGCCTCGCGCGGACGGAGCCTCCCGGGACGATCAGCCGCCGCGCGCCGACAGCAGCACGACCGTATGCGCGACGATGCCTTCGCGCCGTCCGACGAAACCCAGCAACTCGCTGGTCTTGCCCTTGACGTTGACCTGCGCCGGCGCGCAGCCCAGCGCCTCGGCGACGTTGCGCTGCATCGCCGCGACGTGCGGCGCCAGCCGCGGCGCCTGCGCGATCACCGTCGCGTCGACGTTCACGACCTGCCAACCGGCCTGCGCGACCCGGCTCATCGCCTCGCGCAGCAGCACCAGGCTGTCGGCGCCGCGATACGCGGGATCGGTATCGGGAAACAGGCGGCCGATGTCGCCCAGGCCGGCGGCGCCGAGCAGCGCATCGGTGATCGCGTGCAACAGCACGTCGGCGTCCGAATGGCCGAGCAGGCCTTCGGCGTGCGGAATCGTCACGCCACCGATGATCAGCGGCCGGCCGGGAACCAGCGCGTGCACGTCGTAGCCCTGGCCGACGCGCAGCCCCGGAACAGCGGTCGCGGCGCCGGCCGACGCCGGGGTTGAGGACGGGGATCGGGGTTCGCTCATCGAAGTTCCTCGCCGGGTTCGTCGGACCGCGCCGCCAGCACCGCCGCCATGCGCTGCAGGTCGTCGGCCGCGGTCACCTTGAAATTGTCGTGGCCGCCTTCGATCAGTCGCGGCGCCAGCCCCGCGGCCTCGATCGCAGAGGCCTCGTCGGTCACGTCGGGAAAGCGCGCCAGCGCATCGAACAGCTTGCCGAAGCGGAACATCTGCGGCGTCTGCGCGAGCCACAGGCCTTCGCGCGGCACCGTCCGCGCGGCCCGGCCCCCGGCATCGGCGCGCTTGACCGTATCGACGACCGGCAGCGCCAGCAGTCCGCCGACCGGATCGTCGAGCAGCGCATCACGCAGGCGTCGCAGCACATCGGCGCGCAGGCCGGGACGGGCCGCATCGTGCACGAGCACCCAGTCGTCGTCGGCCGGCGCGAACCGCTCGCGCAGCACCGCCAGCCCGTTGAACACCGAATCGCGGCGCGAGGCGCCGCCGACCGGCGCGACGATCAGCCGACCGCTCCGGCGCTCGGACTCGTAGCGCGCGACCGCCTCGTCGACGTGCGGATCGCCGGCGGCGACGACGACCGCGGTCGCGGCGATCCAGTCGGCCGCCACGAACGGCGCCAGCGTCCAGTCGAGCATCATCCGGCCGGCCAGCGGCAGGTACTGCTTGGGCAGTCCGGCGCCGAGCCGCGCCCCGACGCCGCCGGCCGGCAGCAGCGCGAAGGCGCGGCTGGCCCCGGACGGAAGCGGAACGGCGGCGCGAGCGGCGGGGTCGGTCATCGCGGGAGGATCGGATCCTGTCGGACGGAAGGCGAACGGCGAAAGGTGAACGGCGCGGCCGGCGCGCAGCCGATGCGCGGGA
This sequence comes from Burkholderiaceae bacterium, assembly GCA_047601745.1. GTDB lineage: Bacteria > Pseudomonadota > Gammaproteobacteria > Burkholderiales > Burkholderiaceae_E > JAKPAM01. The sequence goes on from JASGIS010000001.1 coordinate 5,281,756, forward strand.
AGAACCGGCGTCGCCGCGGCAGCATGGCACGCACCTCGCACCCTGGCGCGCGCCGAGCACCGGGGCGGCCGGACGCAGGGCACCGGGGCACATACAGCCGCCGGACGCGGGGCGCCATACGGCCGCCGGACGCGGGGCGCATACAATAGCAGACTCCCCGCGCCGTCCTTCCTGGTTGCCGTTGAACACCGCCGTCTCCCCCGCCCTCCCCCTCGATCACGTCTTCGAGAACCTGTCGCCGCCGCGACCGGGCAGCGTCTTCGTGCTGCCCGAATGCTTCGGCGCCTCCGATGCGCTGACCCTCGCCCGCCTGGCGCGGCGCGCGGGCCGGCCGCTGGTCGTGCTGACCGCGCACGCGGCCGACGCGCAGCGCCTGCATCGCGAGGTCCGCTACTTCGACCAGTCGCTGCGCGTGCTGCTGCTGCCCGACTGGGAAACGCTGCCGTACGACACGTTCTCGCCGCACCAGGACCTGGTGTCCGAGCGCCTGGCCAGCCTGTACGCGCTGCAGCGGCGCGAGTGCGACGTGCTGGTGTGCACGGCGACCACCGCGCTGTACCGGCTGGCGCCGCCGGCGTTCCTGGCCGCCAACACCTTCTTCTTCGACAAGCAGCAGACGCTGGATGAAGCGAAGTTCCGCGCGCAACTGACGCTGGCCGGCTACGAGCACGTCAGCCAGGTCGTCAAGCCCGGCGAATACTCGGTCCGCGGCGGACTGATCGACCTGTATCCGATGGGCGCCACGCTGCCGCTTCGGCTCGACCTGATCGGCGACGAGATCGAATCGATCCGCACCTTCGATCCGGACACGCAGCGCAGCCTGTATCCGGTCGACCGCGTGCGGCTGCTGCCGGGCCGCGAGTTCCCGCTCGACGAGGCGGCGCGGACCGCGTTTCGCGGGCGCTGGCGCGAGCGCTTCGAGGGCGATCCGTCGAAAGCGACGATCTACCGCGACATCGGCAACGGCATTCCGTCGGCCGGCATCGAGTATTACCTGCCGCTGTTCTTCGACGCGCCCGGCACGCTGTTCGACTACCTGGCCGACGACGCGATCATCGTCTCGCACGGCGACCTGGACGCCGAGGTCGGCCGCCATGCGCGCGAGACCGACCAGCGCTACAAGTTCCTGTCGCACGATCGCGAACGCCCGCTGCTGCGGCCCGAAGAGATCCTGCTGCGGCCGGACGCGTTCTTCACGATGGCGCGCGCGTTCGGCCGCTGGGCGATCCGCCACCGCAGCCACGAATCGACGTCCGAAGCGCTGCCGGACGACGAGGCGGCGAACACGGCGAATGCCGCTGGCGCCGCTAACGCCTCGAATACCGCCAATACCGCGAACACCGCCACCCCCGCCGATGCGGCGCGCGCGCGCATCGCGTCGGCGCTGCCGGCGCTGACGGTCAACCGCCGGCACGACAACCCGATCCAGTTGCTCGACGACTACCTGCACGGCGCGCCCGGCCGCAAGCTGATCGTCGCCGAATCGGCGGGCCGCCGCGAGACGCTGAGCCAGCTCTTCGCCGAACATCGGCTGAGCCTGCCGCAGATCGACGGCTGGGACGATTTCCTCGCCTGCGACGAAGAGATCGCGCTCGGCATCGGCCCGCTCGGCGAAGGCTTCCTGATCGCCGACGCGTCGCTGTCGGTGATCACCGAGGCCGAACTGTTCGGCGCGCGCGGCCCGCAGCGCCGCCGCGGCCGGCGCGAGCAGCAGACCAACGTCGACGCGATCATCCGCGACCTGTCCGAGCTGCGGATCGGCGATCCGGTCGTGCACGCGCAGCACGGCATCGGCCGCTACCAGGGACTGGTCACGCTGGACCTGGGCGACGGCGCCAACGAATACCTGCACCTGACGTACGCGAGCGACGCGACGCTGTACGTGCCGGTCGCGCAACTGCACCAGATCGGCCGCTACAGCGGCGCGCACGCCGACGACGCGCCGCTGCACCAGCTCGGCTCGGGCCAGTGGGAAAAAGCCAAGCGCCGCGCCGCGCAGCAGGCGCGCGACAGCGCCGCCGAGCTGCTGAACCTGTACGCGCGCCGCGCCGCGCGCGTCGGCCACGCGTTCAGCTTCCAGCCCGGCGACTACGAGGTCTTCGCCGAGGGCTTCGGCTTCGAGGAGACGCCCGACCAGCTCGCGGCGATCCACGCGGTCGTCCAGGACATGGTGTCGGGCAAGCCGATGGACCGGCTGGTCTGCGGCGACGTGGGCTTCGGCAAGACCGAGGTCGCGCTGCGCGCGGCCTTCGTCGCGGTCGCCGGCGGCAAGCAGGTCGCCGTGCTGGCGCCGACGACGCTGCTGGCCGAGCAGCACTTCCAGACCTTCAGCGACCGCTTCGCGAACTGGCCGGTGCGCCTGGCCGAGCTGTCGCGCTTTCGTTCGAGCAAGGAGGTCAAGGCCGCGATCGAAGGGCTGAACGACGGCACCGTCGACGTCGTCATCGGCACGCACAAGCTGCTGTCGGGCGACGTGCGCTTCAAGCGGCTGGGGCTGGTCATCATCGACGAGGAGCACCGCTTCGGCGTGCGCCAGAAAGAGGCGCTCAAGGCGCTGCGCGCCGAGGTCGACGTGCTGACGCTGACGGCCACGCCGATCCCGCGCACGCTGGCGATGAGCCTCGAAGGCATCCGCGACTTCTCGGTGATCGCGACCGCGCCGCAAAAACGCCTGGCGATCAAGACCTTCGTGCGCCGCGAGACCGAGGGCACGATCCGCGAGGCGCTGCTGCGCGAACTCAAGCGCGGCGGCCAGGTCTACTTCCTGCACAACGAGGTCGAGACGATCGAGAACCGGCGCCAGAAGCTCGAGAAGCTCGTTCCCGAAGCGCGGATCATCGTCGCGCACGGCCAGTTGCCCGAGCGCGAACTCGAGCGCGTGATGCGCGAGTTCCACCAGCAGCGCTACAACGTGCTGCTGTGCACGACGATCATCGAGACCGGCATCGACATCCCGACAGCCAACACGATCGTCATCCACCGCGCCGACCGCTTCGGCCTCGCGCAGTTGCACCAGTTGCGCGGCCGCGTCGGCCGCTCGCATCACCAGGCCTACGCGTACCTGCTGACGCCCGACGAGGCGGCGATGACGCGCGACGCGCTCAAGCGGCTCGAGGCGATCCAGATGATGGAAGAGCTGGGCTCGGGCTTCTATCTGGCGATGCACGACCTGGAGATCCGCGGCGCGGGCCAGGTGCTCGGCGAATCGCAGTCCGGCGACATGATCGAGGTCGGCTTCGCGATGTACACCGAGATGCTCGACGAGGCGGTGCGCGCGCTCAAGGACGGCCGCGAACCGGACCTGAGCGCGCCGCTGGCGGCCACCACCGAGATCAACCTTCACATTCCGGCACTGCTGCCCGACGACTACTGCGGCGACGTACACGAACGGCTGACGCTGTACAAGCGGCTGGCCAACTGCCAGGACGCCGACTCGCTCGCCGTCATGCAGGAAGAGCTGATCGACCGTTTCGGCAAGCTGCCCGAGCCGGCGCGCTCGCTGATCGAAACGCATCGGCTGCGGCTGCTCGCGCAGCCGCTCGGCATCATCAAGATCGACGCCGCCGCCGAGGCGATCGTGCTGCAATTCTCGCCAACCACGGTCATCACGCCGGATCGTGTCATCAAATTCCTGCAATCGCGCAAGGACGCACGGATGAGCGGCCCGGACCGGCTGCGCGTGACGACGCAGACCCCCGACCTGAGCAGCCGCGTCCAGCGGATCCGCGAGTTCCTGGCGCGGCTGTCCGCCTGAGCGCCGACCCTCTCTTCTGATTCGATCGCAACACCATGTCATCGTTCGCCATCACCGCCGAATGCGCACCGATCGCCGCCGGCGTCCCCGGTCGCGTCAGCGTCAGCCATCCGCAGCGCCTGCCCGAGACGGCGGTGCGGGCGCTGACCGACGCGCTCGGCGCCGCCCCGCTGCGGACCGAGGCCACGACCGCCCACTGGCACCCGGACCACGTCGAGCTGGGGCCGCTGCGCGCGCTGGCCGACCGGCTCGGGGTCGACCTGGCCGTGACCGACCGCCGCAAGCACCTGGAAGACTTCCGGCTGATCGCGTTCGACATGGACTCGACGCTGATCACGATCGAATGCATCGACGAGATCGCCGATTTCGCGGGCCTGAAGGACCAGGTCGCCGCGATCACCGAAGCGACGATGCGCGGCGAGATCAAGGACTTCGCCGAGAGCCTGAGCCGCCGCGTCGCGCTGCTGCGCGGATTGCCGCAGACGGTGCTGGCGACCGTCTACGCGCAGCGGCTGGCGCTGTCGCCGGGCGTCGAGACGCTGCTCGACGGCGCCCGCGCCGCCGGCCTGCGCACGCTGCTGGTATCGGGCGGCTTCACGTTCTTCACCGAAAGGCTGCGCGAGCGCCTGGACCTCGATTTCGCGCTCGCCAACGAATTGGAGATCATCGACGGCAAACTGACCGGGCGAGTGCTCGGCGACATCGTCGACGCCGAGCGCAAACGCCGGACGGTCGCCGAACGCTGCGCGGCGATCGGCGCGTCGCCGTCGCAGGCGATCGTCGTCGGCGACGGCGCCAACGACCTGCCGATGATGTCGATCGCCGGCGTCTCGGTCGCTTACCGCGCCAAGCCGCTGGTGCGCGCGCAGACCGATGCCGCGTTGAATCATGGCGGCCTCGATGCGATCCTTCGGTTCTTCGGTTGAGCGACGGATCGACGAGCACGATCCTCGCGACAGCACCTGGGAGACAGACGATCATCGACGACAAAGCCCCTCCGTCCTCCGATTCATCGGATCCTCCGAACGGGCCCGGAACGGCGTCCGCCCCGCCCGCCGGCCATCAGCGAACGGACCGGTTCGACTGGCCGACGCGCGAGAACGTCGAAGCGGCATCCGACGACGACGACGTCCGCGAGGCGGTGACGCCGGCCGGCCCGGTGACCGACTATGCCGATACGCAGGCGGCCGCGAGCGCGGCCGAGGTCGAGCGCATCGTCGAGACGCTCGGCACGCAAGCCGGCGCGGCCGCCGCGGCGGCCGCCGCCCCTGCCGCGACCACGCCCCCCGCCGCGACCGCTGCCTCGACTGCGACCGCTTCCTCCGCGGCAACCGCTTCCCCAACTGCGACCGCTCCCCCAACCGCCGCTTCCCCTCCGGCCGCCTCCCCTCCGGCCTCCACCGCCTCCGTGGCCGCCGCCACGTTCTCGGACAGCGGCCCGGCCGAGGCGCGCGACGCCGACCTGACGACCGCCAGCCCGATCGCCCCGGCCGCCCCGCTCGTCGAAGCCCGCGATGCGTCGGCAATGGACACCCGCGATTCGGGCGAGCTGCAGCCCGGCATTCCGCCGCCCGAAGGCGCCGAACCGACGCCGCCGGCACTGCCCGCCTACCTGCATCGCAGCGACAACGGCTGGAGCGTGTTCAAGCGCATCATCGCCGCCAAGTCGCGGCAGCTCGGCCACCGGCTCAGCCGCCACATCACCGACCGCACGCTGCGCATCGGCATCTCGGCGCGGATCTTCCATCCGCAGCCCGGCGGCAAGGGCCTGCAGAGCAAGACGCTTCAGTACCTCGAGGAGTCGATCGCGCACTGGGTGATGACGCGCAACGCGCTGGTGTTCATGGTGCCCACGGTCAACCAGGAAGGCGCGATCCATCCGAGCGACATCCGGATGCGCGACTATGCGCGAACGCTCGACGGCCTGGTCCTGCAAGGCGGCGCCGACGTCAGCCCGATGTCCTACTCGGAGTCCGCGACCCGGCCCGAATGGGGCGGCGACCGCGTCCGCGACCTGTACGAACTCGAGCTGCTGCAGGCGTTCATCGACGCCGGCAAGCCGGTGCTCGGCATCTGCCGCGGCTGCCAGTTGATCAACGTCGCGTTCGGCGGCACGCTGCACCAGGACATCGCCACCGAGATCCCGACCGCGATTCCGCACGTCAACGACCGCTACGACGCCAACTGGCATCCGGTCGCGTTTCCCGAGGGCTCGACGTTCCCGTCGCTGTTCGACGGCCTGCCGGGCGGGATGGTCAACTCGATCCACCACCAGTCGGTCAAGCGGCTCGGGCGCGATCTGAGCATCGAAGCGGTCTCGCCCGACGACGACGTCGTCGAGGCGATCCGCTTGCGCCGCGCGCCGTTCGTCGTCGGCCTGCAATGGCATCCGGAGTTCCACAGCGCCGACACGACGTCCAGCCTGCTCAACTGCACGCCGATCCTCGACCAGTTCCTGCGCGCGGCGCGGGAAACCCGGTTTTGAGTCCGGGCGCCGCGAGTCCCGCGCCCAACGGCCGTCCGAACGGCGCCTCGGATGGCGCCCCCGACGGCACCCCGGACGGCACCCCGGGCAGCACCCCGGGCAGCACCTCGGATGGCACCCCGGGCAGCACCTCGGATGGCACCTCGGGCAGCACCTCGGATGGCACCTCGGATGGCACCTCGGGCAGCACCCCGGGCAGCACCCCGGGCAGCACCTCGAGCAGCACCTCGAGCAGCGCCCCAGGCACTGTTCCGCGCGACGCCCGCCGCGATCTGCGGATCGCCTGGTCCGGCCTGTTCGCGATGGCCTGCGCGATGGGCATCGGCCGCTTCGCGTACACGCCGGTGCTGCCTCACATGCAGGCCGACGCCGCGTTGTCGACCGCGATGGCCGGCTACGTCGCGTCGGCCAACTTCATCGGCTACCTGATCGGCGCGGTCCTGGGTTCGGTCGGCTACTTTCGCCCCCGGCGCTTCGGCTGGGCGGTGAGCGGCGTCGTCGCCAGCATCGTCACGACCGCCGCGATGGGCTGGACCGGCGATCCGCTGGCCTGGTCGCTGCTGCGCCTGGTCAGCGGCATCGCCAGCGCGTTCGTGCTGATCTTCGGCGTCAGCCTGGTGCTCGAACACCTGAACCGCGTCGAGCGGCCGATGTGGGCCGCGCTGGCGTTCACCGGCGTCGGGCTGGGCATCGCGGTCTCGGCCGTCATCGTCGACGCCTGCACGCGCCTGGGCGCCTCGTCGCCGTCGATGTGGCAGGTGCTGGCCGTGGCCGCGCTCGGGTCGGGCGTCGCCGCGATCCGCTGGATGCCGTCGCCGGCCTCGGATCCGGCCGCGCCCGGCCCCGTGCCGCCCGAACCGCTGTCGCCGCTGACCCGCCGCACGCTGCGGCTGGCGACGATCGCGTACGGCGGCCTGGGCTTCGGCTACGTGATCAGCGCGACCTTCATCGTCGTCATCACCCGCCAGTTGCAACTGGGCCAGTGGGCCGAGACGTTGGTCTGGGTGGTCACCGGCCTGTCGGCGATTCCGTCCAACGTGCTGTGGCTGCGCTGCGCGCAGCGCTGGGGCTTCTTCAAGGCGCTGATGGCCGCGTACGCGGTCGAGGCCGTCGGCGTCGTGCTGATCTCGCTGTCCACCGGCATGGCCGGCCTGCTGGTCGGCGCGGTGATGCTCGGCTCGACGTTCATGGCGCTGACCGTGCTGATCCTCGGCCTCGGGCGCCAGCTCGCGCCGACGCACCTGCACCGGATCACCGGCACGACCGCTGCCGCGTTCGCGATCGGGCAGATCGCGGGGCCGGCCGTCGCCGGGGCGATGGCCGAGCGCAGCGGCTCGTTCGTGCTGCCGTCGCTGATCGCCGGCACGGTGCTGCTGGCGGCGCTCGCGCTGACCGCGATCGCCGAACGCGGCTACCGGGCCGGCGAGCCCGGCCGCGCCGCATAGCGCTGGTCGAGCGCGTCGAACCGCGCCTTGTCGACGAGCCGCTGCCGTTCGGCGAACGGCGCGACGAGTGCAGGGTTTTCATCGAGCAGACCCGTGTCATGCAGCTCCGCCAGCGCGGCTTGCATACCGCGCACCGCGCCCTGCAGCGCCGCGTTCGCATACAGCACCACGCCGTAGCCGAGGTGCGCCAGTTCCTCGCGCGAGCGCGTCGGCGTCTTGCCGCCGATCACGATGTTGATGAGTTGCGGTACATCGAATAGCGCGGGCAGCCGCTCGACGTCCTCGGCGGTGTCCATCGCTTCGATGAACAATACGTCGGCACCGGCTTCCGCGTAACGATGCGCGCGCTCGATCGCGTCACCGATGCCATGCACCGCAGCGGCGTCCGTCCGCGCGATGATCTGCAGGTTCGGATCCTCGCGCGCGTCAACCGCCGCCTTCAACTTGCCAATCATCTCCGACTCGGAAATCACCTCCTTGCCGGCGAAATGACCGCATTTTTTCGGCAACACCTGGTCCTCGAGCTGGATCGCATCCGCCCCGCAGCGCTCCAGCGTGCGGACCGTATGCCGCACGTTCAGCGCGTTGCCGAAGCCCGTATCGGCATCGACCATCAGCGGCAATTCGACCGCATCACGCACGCGCGCGGTGTGCTCGGCCAGTTCGCCCAACCCGACGAAACCGAGATCCGGCAGGCCGAGCGACATGTTGGTGACGCCCGCACCGCTCAGATACAGCGCACTGAAGCCTATATCGACGGCGATCCGGGCGCTTAGCGCGTTGAACGTACCGGCGACGAGAAGTCCCTGGCGATTGGCGATGCTGCGCCGGAACGCGGCGCGACGAGCTGCGGTGTGATGGGTCATGCGTAGCTTCGCTGGTCAAAACGGAACAAGGTTTTCGGCGAGTCGCGCAGCACGCGTGTGCGCTCATCGGAATCCGGCAGCCAGCGCGCGAGTGCCGCGTATGTCGCGTCGAAACCGGCGCGTCCGCGGTGCTGCGTATGCGGCCAGTCGCTGCCCCAAACCAACCGGTCGGGCGTGAAGGCGTCGCGCAGTGCGCGAGCCACGCCACGCGCCGCTTCGGTGCCATCGCCGACGAGGCTGTTGCGATAAGCGGCCGACAGCTTGACCCATACGCGCCCCGTGTTCGCGAGCGACAACAAATGGCGGAAGCCCGGATCACGCTTACCCAGCACGGGTGAAGGGCGTCCGAAATGATCGAGCACCAGCGTGCACGACTGCTTCAAAAGCGATGCAACGATCACTTGCAGATCCGCGGCTTCGCGATGGATCTCGACGTGCCAGCCGAGCGCATTGATGCGCGCAAATAGTGCACGCCAAACCTGCGCCCCGAAGTCGGGAATGGGCAGGCCGACGAGATTGAGCCGCATGCCCACGACACCGGCGCGATTCAGCGCGCCGAGTTCGTCATCGGTGATCGAGTGATCGATCACCGCGACGCCGCGGAACCGGTTCGGATAACGACGCAATACATCGACGAAATACGTGTTGTCGGTACCAAGAAAGCTCGGCTGCACCAGCACCGCATGTGTGACGCGATTCGCGACGAGATGCGCGACATACGCATCGAGCGATGCGTCGTAGTCGGGCACATGCCGCACGACGGATGCGAGCGGCAGGCCGCGCGCGAACACATGCGCATGCGCATCGACGGCCTCGACGGGAGTGCCCGCTTTGCGCCACGCGCTCATCGTCCGCGCGTATGAAACCGGTTCGACCTCCTGATCCACTGCTCGATCCATGATGGCAAGCCATGATTTGGGGACGGCCTCGATCGACAACGTCCTATGTTCATGCTATTAAGCCTTCGAATAATTTTCCAGTATGGAATTAATAATTAACCATACCGTTTTATTATGGAAATCAGGCACGTTCGCTACTTTCTCGCGATTGCGGATATGGGCAGCTTCACGCGTGCGGCCGACAAACTCGGCATTGCGCAGCCGGCACTCAGTCAAGCGCTGAACAGAATGGAGAAGGAGCTGGGGGTCAAGCTGTTCGACCGTTCGCGGCGCGGTGCGGCGCTGACGCCGGCAGGATCCGCAATGGTCGACGATCTGCGCCTGAGCCTCTCGCGGCTCGACGCAGCAGCACATCGGGCCGGCGAAATCGCCGCTCAGCGTGCCGGACGCCTGACGATCGGATTCGTCAGCGCTGCGTTGTTCGACACGCTGCCGCGCGCGATCCGTGCACTGAGGGAGAACGCGCCGGACGTCGAACTCGTGATGCGCGAGATGAGCAATGCCGAGCAGGCAATCGCGCTCGAACGAGGCGAGATCGATATCGGCTTGCTCCATACGCCTGTCGCAGTCAACGGTCGGATGCGCGAGAAGCTGATCCAACGCGACCCGCTCGTCGCGGTGCTGCCGAAGGAATTTCCACGCCAGCCCGATGGCACCGTAACGCTGCAAGATATCGCCAAGGCCGGGTTGGTCTGGTTTCCGCACGACCAGTTACCGCTGATCCGCGCAGGCATCCTGAGCGCGTTCCGCCAAGCCGGACATCCGGTCGACATCGTGCTCGATGCCAACCGAACGCTGACCGTCATTGCCTGCGTCGCGGCCGGCTGCGGCGTGTCGCTGCTTCCCGGCGCCATCCGCGCACTCTCGTTCGACGGCGTCGTATACAGCAGTGTCCACCCCGGCGCCGACGCACTGCCGCATCTGGAACTCAGCGCGATCTGGCCTGCGCAGTCGCGTCCGTCGCTTGCGGACCGGTTCGCCGCGCTCCTGCCGTCGATCGGCGTTGGCGATGCCGCCCAGCATGGCTGGCGGCGCTCGTGCTGACCGCGATCGCCGAACGCGGCTATCGGGTCGGCGAGCCCGGCCGCGCCGGCTCGGCGCCGGCCTGAGCCGCGTTCAACCGCGCGGCCGCTGCCGCCGACCGGCGGCGCGATCGCCGGCGCCCGCCGCCGCGTCACGGCGAGCGATCGACGACACCGGGCGGCCGTACAGATCGTGTTCGTCCGCCGCCTCGATGCGGACCTCGACGAAATCGCCGGGCGCCAGGCCATCGGCGTCGTTCAGGTGCACGCGTCCGTCGATCTCGGGCGCGTCGGCCGCCGAGCGGCCGTTGGCCAGCCAGTCGCCGTCCTCGGTCTGTCCGACCTCGTCGATCAGCACCTCGATCGTTCGCCCGACCTTGGCGGCCAGCCGCTGCGCGCTGATCCGCTCCTGCACGGCCATGAACCGCGCGCGCCGCTCCTCGCGAACGGCTTCGGGCACCGGATCGGGCAGCGCGTTGGCCGTCGCACCCTCGACCGGCGAATAAGCGAAACAGCCGACGCGATCGAGCTGAGCTTCCTGCAGGAAGCTCAGCATCGTCTCGAACTCGGCTTCGGTCTCGCCCGGAAACCCGGCGATGAACGTGCTGCGGATCGTCAGATCGGGGCACAGCTCGCGCCAGCGGCGGATGCGCTCGATGTTGCGCTCGCCGCTGGCCGGCCGCTTCATCGCCTTCAGGATGCGCGGATCGGCATGCTGGAACGGCACGTCCAGGTAGGGCAGCAGCCGCCCTCCGCGATCGGCCGCCTCGCCCATCAGCGCGACCACCTCGTCGACGTGCGGATACGGATAGACGTAGTGCAGGCGCACCCAGACGCCGAGCCGGCCCAGCTCGCGCGCCAGTTCGGTCATCCGCGTGCGGGTCGGCCGGCCGTCGACGAAGCCGGTCCGGTAGCGGATGTCGACGCCGTACGCGCTGGTGTCCTGCGAGATCACCAGCAGCTCCTTGACGCCCGACTTGACCAGCGCCTCGGCCTCGCGCATGACCTCGCCGATCGGCCGGCTGACCAGGTCGCCGCGCATCGCCGGAATGATGCAGAACGCGCAGCGGTGGTTGCAGCCCTCGGAAATCTTCAGGTACGCGTAGTGCTTCGGCGTCAGCTTGATGCCGGCGGCCGGCACCAGATCGGTGAACGGATCGTGCGGGCGCGGCAACTGCCGATGGACGTGGTCCATCACCTCTTCGGTCGCGTGCGGGCCGGTGACCGCCAGCACCTTCGGATGCACGGCCGTGATCAGGTTGTCGCCGCGTTCGTCGCGCCGCGCGCCGAGACAGCCGGTGACGATGACCTTGCCGTTCTCGGCGAGCGCCTCGCCGATCGCGTCCAGCGATTCGGTGACCGCGTCGTCGATGAAACCGCAGGTGTTGACGATGACGATGTCCGACTCGCCGTAGTCGGGCGCGATGTCGTAGCCTTCGGCCCGCAGGCGCGTCAGGATCAGTTCGGAATCGACGAGCGCCTTCGGGCAGCCCAGCGACACGAAGCCCACGCGCGGCGCCCGCTTGCGCCGCGACCGGCGGGGCGCCGCGGCAGTGCCGCCCGCCCGGCCGGCGCGCGGCGCGCGCTCGACGGGCGCCTGCGTCGCGCGCGCTTCGGCCCCCGGGCGATGAACGGACTGGAAGCCGTCGTCGGCGCCCGGCACGGGCGCGACGTCATCGGCGGATCGAACGGAATCTTGCACGGCCTGCCTCTCGAGGTCGGCAGCGCTGCCGGAGCCCGCCGCCGCGCGCCGACACCGGGCCGGTCGGCCCTCGCGGTGCAGCGCAAAACCCTCTATTATAGGCGGTTTTCTGCCGCGGGCGGGACCCTGGCCGGCAAGGTCCGTGCCCGCCGGACCTTACTTCTTGGTCCCGTCGAGGCCGCCGCCGAACGGAAAATTCTTGAGCATCGTCCGCGCCTGCTGGTGCATCTGGTCCTGCATCTGCACGAACAGGTTCTTGCTCTGCTCGATGTAGTTGCTCATCATGCTCTGGATCATCGGCGTCTGGACCGACATGAACTGGGTCCACATCTCGGGCGTCGGCATGCCCTTGGCGTCGTAGAACGCCTTCGATTGATCCTGCAGCTTGTTCTGGATCTCGACGAAAGCCGCCATCGTCTTTTCCAGGTACACGCCCATCATCCCCTGCATCGCGTGACCGTAGAAACGGATCATCTGCGCCAGCATCGGCGACGAGAACAACGGGTGGCCTCCGGCTTCCTCCTCGAGAATGATCTGCAACAGGATGCTGCGGGTCAGGTCCTCGTTACTCTTGGCATCGACGACGTTGAAGCTCTCGTTGTCGAGCACCAGTTGCTTGACGTCGCTGAGCGTGATGTAGGCGCTCGTTTGCGTATCGTACAAACGGCGATTCGGGTATTTCTTGATCAGTCGCGACGCATTCGCCATCTATGACTCCTTCGCTGCTGCGGTCCGGGCCACACCCCCGGCATCCTCGGTGCGTGGCGGCGCCCACCGGAGCCGCCACCGGACACCCCCTCAACCCATGTGCATGCCGCCGTTGATCGAGAAATCGGCCCCCGTCGCCGAGCCGGCCTCGTCCGAGCACAGCCAGGCGATGATCGACGCAATCTCCTCGGGCGTGCCCAGGCGCCGCACCGGGATCGACGCGACGATCTTCTCGAGCACGTCGGGCCGCACCGCGCGCACCATGTCAGTCGCGATGTAGCCGGGCGACACGGTATTGACCGTCACGCCCTTGGACGCGACTTCCTGCGCCAGCGCCATCGTGAAGCCGTGCAGGCCGGCCTTGGCCGTCGAGTAATTGGTCTGGCCGAACTGCCCTTTCTGCCCGTTGATCGACGAGATGTTGACGATCCGCCCCCAGCCCTTGTCCAGCATGCCGTCGATGACCTGCTTGGTCACCGTGAACAGCGAGTTCAGGTTGGTGTCGATGACGGCATTCCAGTCGTCGAGCGTCATCTTGCGGAACACGCCGTCACGGGTGATGCCGGCGTTGTTGATCAGCACGTCGGGATTGCCGAACTCGGCCTTGACCTTGTCGAACGCGGTCTTCGTCGAGTCCCAGTCGCTGACGTTGCCCGGCGACGCGTGGAACGTGTAGCCGAGCTCCTTCTGCTCGCCGAGCCATTTGTTGTAGTCGCGGCTCGGGCCGCAGCCGGCGATGACCGTGAAGCCGCTCTTGTGCAGCCGCTGGCAGATCGCGGTGCCGATACCGCCCATACCGCCGGTGACATAGGCAACTCTTGTCATGGTGGATCTCCTCGTCGTCGTTGATGTGCTCGTGTTCGATCGCGGGGCCGCCGCCCCGCTCCTCGGCTTCGATCAGGCGCGCTCGACCGCCAGCGCCACGCCCATGCCGCCGCCGATGCACAGCGAAGCCAGGCCCTTGCGAGCGTCGCGCTTGATCATTTCGTGCAGCAACGTCACCAGGATCCGGCAGCCCGACGCGCCGATCGGGTGACCGATCGCGATGGCGCCGCCATTGACGTTGATGCGGGACGTATCCCATCCCATTTCCTTGTTGACCGCGCAGGCCTGCGCGGCGAACGCCTCGTTGATCTCCATCAGGTCGAGGTCAGCGGGCGTCCAGCCGGCACGCTGCAGCGCGCGCTTGCTGGCCGGCACCGGTCCCATGCCCATGATCGCCGGATCCAGGCCCGACGATGCGAACGCCTTGATCACGGCCAGCGGCTTGAGCCCCAACGACTGGGCCTTGCTCGCGCTCATCACGATGACGGCCGCCGCACCGTCGTTCAGGCCGGACGCGTTCGCCGCGGTCACCGTGCCGTCCTTCTTGAACGCCGGCCGCAATCCGGCGATCGATTCGGCAGTCGTGCCGCCCTTGATGTATTCGTCGGTGGCGAACGCGACCGGATCGCCCTTGCGCTGCGGGATCATCACCGGAACGATCTCGTCCTTGAAGCGCCCGGCCTTCTGCGCGGCCTCGGCCTTCTGCTGCGACGCCGCGGCGAACTCGTCCTGCTGCGAACGCGAGATCTCGTAGCGGGCCGCGACGTTCTCGGCCGTGACGCCCATGTGGTACTGGTTGTAGACGTCCCACAGGCCGTCGACGATCATCGAGTCGACCAGCTTGGCGTCGCCCATCCGGAAACCGTCGCGCGAACCGAGCAGCACGTGCGGCGCGGCGCTCATGTTCTCCTGCCCGCCGGCGGCGACGATCTCGGCCTGGCCGGTCATCACGGCCTGCGCCGCCAGCATCACCGCCTTCAGGCCGCTACCGCAGACCTTGTTGATCGTCATCGCCGGTACCGCGTTCGAGATGCCGGCCTTGATCAGCGCCTGCCGCGCGACGTTCTGCCCCGAGCCGGCGGTCAGCACCTGCCCCAGGATCACTTCTTCGACGGCGTCCGAGCCCAGCTTGGCGCGCTCGAGCGCCGCCTTCAGCACGGTCGCGCCCAATTCCGGCGCCGCGATGCCGGCCAACGAGCCGCCGAACTTGCCGACCGCGGTGCGCGCCGCCGATACGATGACTGCCTGTTCCATCATGTTCTCCCGTTTGACTGACGATATCGATTGCTCGGTCCCGCGCTCAGGCGGGCTGCTTCACGTAACGGCCGGGGGCCGGCTCGATCGGCGGGTAGCGGTCGCTGCCCAGTTGTTTGGGCGCCGGTTTCATCTCGCCCATCTTCGGCTTGAGCCATGCGATCCAGTCGTTCCACCAGCTACCCGGATGCTCGGTGGCCGTCGCCATCCACTGTTCGGGATCCGCCGGGTGGCGCTCGCCGGTCCAGTAGTTGCGCTTGTTCTTCGAGGCCGGATTGATCGTCCCGGCGATGTGGCCGCTGGCCGACAGCACGAAACGGATGTCGCCGCCGAGCAGTTGCGTCGTCTGGTACGCGGCGACCCACGGCACGATGTGGTCCTCGCGCGCGGCCATCACGTAGGCCGGCACCTCGATGCGCCGCAGGTCGATCGGCTCGCCGAGGCAGCTCAGGCGGTTCGGCTCGCGCAATTCGTTCTGCAGGTACATGTGCCGCAGGTACCAGGCATACATCGGCCCTGGCAGATTCGTGCTGTCGCCGTTCCAGTACAGCAGGTCGAAAGCCGGCGGCCGTCCGCCCTTCAGGTAGTTGTTGACGACGTAGTTCCAGACCAGGTCGCTCGGCCGCAGGAACGAGAACGTCGTCGCCAGATCGCGGCCGCTGAGCAGCCCGCCGCGCCCGAGCTGGCGCTCGCGCATCTCGACCTGCTGCTCGTCGATGAACACGCCGAGCACGCCCGGCTCGGCGAAATCGAGCAGCGTCGTCAGCAGCGTCAGCGATTCGACCGGGTACTGGCCCTGTGCGGCCAGCGCGGCCAGCGCGGTGCTGACGATCGTGCCGCCGACGCAGAAGCCCAGCAGGTTGATCTTGTCCTGGCCCGACAGGTCCTGGATGACGTTGATCGGCTCGACCACGCCCCTGGCCAGGTAATCGTCCCAGCCCAGGTGGCCCTGGTCGGCGCCGACGTTGCGCCACGACACCATGAACACCGTCAGGCCCTGCGAGACGAGGAACTGCACCATCGAGTTGTCCGGCTGCAGATCCATGATGTAGAACTTGTTGATGCACGGCGGCACCAGCATGATCGGCCGCGCCCCGACCATCGGCGTCGACGGCTGGTACTGGATCAACTGGATCAGGTCGTTCTCGAAGATCACCGCGCCGGCGGACGTCGCCACGTTGCGGCCGACCTCGAACGCTTCGTCGTCGTTCTGCGACAGCTTGCCGCGGCGCATGTCGGCGAGCATGTTCTCCATGCCCGCCATCAGGCTCTTGCCCTGCGTCTGGATCAGCATCCGCTGCGCTTCGGGATTGCTGGCGAAGAAGTTGGCCGGCGACATCGCCTCGATCCATTGCAGCGTCGCGAAGCGGATGCGGTCGCGCATCTTCGCGTCGCCCTCGACGGCATCGGCCATCTTCAGCAGGAACTCGCTGTTCAGCAGGTACAGCGCGGCGGTCCACGAATACAGCCCGTTGTGCTGCCAGCTCGAATCGGCGAAGCGCTTGTCCTTGATCGACGGCGCCTTGCCGTCGGCCGACGCGCTGACCAGCTTCTGCCAGCGCGCGACGTATTCGGTCTGCAGCGCCGCCAGCCTGGCCGGATCGAGCTTGACGCCGGGGATCGGCGGCAGCGACGGCAGCCGCGGCACGAAGTCGCCGGCCGCGGGCCGGCCGCCGGCGAACATCGCCGACATCCATTGCTGCATGCCCGGCATCAGCGCCGCCAGGCCATCGGTGCCCGCCGACGCCCCGGTCGGCATCCCCGGCATCCCCGGGAGGCCCGGCAGCCCCGGCATCGCGGGCAGGCTGGACAACATCGGCATCATGTCCTTGAACGCACCGAACATCGCCGCCGGATCGAAACCGCCGACGCCCGCTCCCGGCATCGTCCACGGCCAGGGCGTCTTGCGCTCGCCGGTCGACGATGCACCCGTTGCCGCGGCACCGGTTGCCGCCGCGCCGGTCGCGTGCTGCGGAGCGGCATCGTCGGTCCGCGCGCCCGCGGTCTGCCCGCTCGCGATCGTCTGCTGCGGCGATGCGCCGGCCGTCTGCGCCGCGCCGGCGGTTTCGCCCGAGCGCTTGGCCACTCGCCGCGTTGTCGATGTGTCCTTAGGTTTCGTTGCCATCAGGTCTCCTCGCTCGATGTCTTTCCTGGCTACCTGCCGGCCTGTCGGCTGGCACTCTTCCCGAGGCCTCCGGAATCGACGTGCCGGCCATTCGCCGACGCGCGCTGGTCGCCGTCGATCCAGATCACGGAGGCCATTCTGCCCGTTTGCCGATCACGTCGGTATGAGTAGAAACGATGCGGATCGGACACCGTACAGTATGCACCTCCTGCGATCGTCGCCAAACCGCTGGCGCGCAGCCGCTGGCGCGCCAGTTCGTAGAGGTCGGCCCACCATTTGCCCGCGCCCGGGGCCGGCCTGAACGCGCGCCGCGCCTGCGGATCATGCGCGACGAACGCTTCACGGACCTCGTCGCCGACCTCGAAGCGATCCGGCCCGATCGCCGGGCCCAGCCACGCATGCCAGTGCCGGGGGCCGGTGGCCCGCTCGCGCAGCGCGGCCATCGTCCGTTCGAGCACGCCGGCCGCCAGGCCGCGCCAGCCCGCGTGCGCGACGCCGACGGCATCGCCCGATTCGCTGGCCACGAAGACCGGCAGGCAGTCGGCCGTCTGGATCACGAGCACCCGTCCCGGCCGCGTCGTGACCGCGGCATCAGCGACCGGCGGAACATCGGCGACCGGTGCGGGATCCGCTCCGGCCGCGCCGTCGTCGCACCAGACCTCGGTGCCGTGCACCTGCTGGAGCCAGACCGGCTCGTCCGGCAGCCAGGCGCGCAGCAGTAGGCGGTTGCGCGCCACGTTCGCGGGATCGTCGCCGCAGGCCGCACCCAGGTTCCAGCCGCCCGCGTGTCCGCCCGGCAGGCCGTACGCCCCGGCGCTGACGCCGCCGGAACGCAGCGTCGTGAACGCCCGCACGCGGACCGGCACCGGCCACTCGGGCGCGAGGCTGTCCGGCGGATCGCGAGGCGCGGGGGCGGACGGCGGTGCCTGCGTCATCGCCGGCCTCCGGCAGTCGTCATCGGCAGCGGACAGGCCGCGGCGGCCGGTTCGCGCCGATCGAGCCAGGCTTCGATCGCGGCATCGAGCCCCGGATCGGCCAGCCGGTCGAGCAGCCGGCGCAGATCGTCGGGCGGAGCGGCCCGCCATTCGCGCGCGCGCCCGTCGATCGGATCGCGCAGCGCCAGCGCGCACGCGTGCAGCGCCTGCCGCGCGATCGCGTCGGTACGGCCGCCGTACAGCGCATCGCCGAGCAGCGGATGACCGAGATACGACAGATGCACGCGGATCTGGTGCGTGCGCCCGGTCCGCAACGCGCAGCCCAGCAGCGAAGCCGCGAACGCGTCGCCGCCCGCTTCGGGCGTGGGCAAACGAGCGCCGGACGTCTGGCGGTCCGGCCCGACCGCCAGACGCTCGAACCGCGTCTGCGCGGCACGGCCGGCCGGCTCGGCCACGACCGCCATCCGCGTGCGCTGGCGCGGATCGCGGCCGATCGGCAGGTCGATCTCGCCGCTGGCGGGCGGGCGGCCGTGCACGACGGCCAGATAGCGGCGCGACATGCTGCGGTCGGCCAGTTGCGCGACCAGCGCCGCGCACGCGGCCTCGGTCTTGCCGACGACCATCAGGCCGCTGGTGTCCTTGTCGAGCCGATGGACGATGCCGGCGCGCGGCAGCGACGCGGACCGCGGGCGATGGTGCAGCAGACCGTTGAGCAGCGTGCCGCGCCAATTGCCGGCGGCCGGATGGGTGACCAGGCCGGCCGGCTTGTTGATCACCATCAGCGAGTCGTCCTCGTCGACGATGTCCAGCGCGACGTCGTCGGGCTCGAACGCCGAATCGGCCTCGCGCGGCAGCGGCCGGACGAAGATCGTTTCGTAGCCGGCCAGCCGCGTCTTCGACAGCAGCGCCCGCTGCTCGCACCAGACCGCGCCCAGCGCGATCCATTGCTGGATCCGCGCGCGCGAGACCTCGGGCAGCCGCGCGGCCAGGAAGCGATCGACGCGTTCGCCGGCACCGCCGGCCGCGTCGATGACCAGCGGCGCGGCCTCCTGCGAGGGTTCCGCGTCGGCGGCCTCGGCCCCTTCGATATAATCGCCGTCCGATGGCTTGCCGGTGCGCCTCGGCACGTCGGCCTCTTGGCGCGACAATCGCGATGGAGAAACGGATGCCTTACCTGACATGGATCGCCGCAGTCCGGCGCGCGTTGTTGTTGATCACGACGACGGCCGTGCTGGCCGCGTGCGGCACCGGCGAAGGGCCGGATATCACGGCCGGATGGCCGCCCGAGAAATTATATGCGGACGCCCGGGACGAACTGAACTCGGGCAACTGGCAGCAGGCGATCAAGCAGCTCGAGAAGCTCGAATCGCGCTATCCGTTCGGCAAATGGGCGCAGCAGGCGCAGATCGACCTGGCCTATGCCAACTACAAGGAAGGCGATCGCGCGCTCGCGCTGGCGGCCGTCGACCGCTTCATGAAGCTGCATCCGAACCATCCGCAGCTCGACTACGCGTACTACCTGAAGGGCCTCATCAACTTCAACGAACAGCAGGGGTTCATGGCCAGCCTCGGCGGCCAGGATCTGTCCGAACGCGATCTGCGCGCCGCGCGCGACGCGTTCGACGCGTTCCGCGAAGTCGTCACGCGCTGGCCCGACAGCCGTTATGCGGACGACGCGCACGAGCGCATGCGCTACCTGGTCAACACGATGGCGCAGGGAGAGGTCAAGATCGCCCGCTACTACTTCGACCGCGCCGCTTATGTCGCCGCCGCCAATCGCGCCGAGTCGGTCGTCAAGCTGTATCAGCAGACGCCCGCCGTCGAGCAGGCGCTGTACATCCTGATGGTCTCGTACGACAAGCTCGGCATGAAGGACCTGCAGCAGGACGCCGAACGCGTGTTCAAGGCGAACTTCCCGGACAGCCCGCTGCTGCGCGACGGCATCGCCAGGGTCGATCGCAAGTGGTATCAGTTCTGGCGCTGAGCGTCGGCCGGATCGGCCGCCGGAGCATCGTCGCCCGACACGAAGCGTAGCGCGTCGTCGGCCGACCGCGTCCGACGAAAAGGCGGCAGGCTGCGCAGCATCGATCGCCCATAGGGCTTGTCGGCCAGCCGCGCGTCGCAGACGACGAGCAGGCCGCGGTCCGTCTCCGAGCGGATCAGGCGCCCGGCGCCCTGCTTGAGCGCCATCGCGGTCGCCGGCAGGTGCAGCCGCCGGAACGGATCGTAGCCGGCTCGCCGCACCGCCTCGCTGCGCGCGCGCACGATCGGATCGTCGGGCGGCGCGAACGGCAGCTTGTCGATGATCACCAGCGACAACTGCGCGCCCTGCACGTCGACGCCCTCCCAGAAGCTCGCGCTGCCGACCAGCACCGGCGCCGGATGTTCGCGAAAGCGGTCGAGCAGTTCGCCGCGCGTCCCCTCGCCCTGGCGCAGCAGCAGCAGCGACGGCGCGTCGGCGGCGATGCGCCGCGCCAGCAGTTCGGCCAGGCGCTCGACCATCCGCAGCGTCGTGCACAACACGAAAGCCCGGCCGCCGTTGGCGACGATCAGCGGCCAGACCGCCTGCGCCAGACGTTCGGCGTAGTCGCGCGACAGCGGATCGCCGAGCCCCTGCGGCACGTACAGCAGCGCCTGGTGCTGATAGTCGAACGGACTGTCGACGATCATCGTGCGCGCGCCCTCCAGACCGAGCGAGCGCGAAAAGAAATCGAGGCTGCCGCCGATCGCCAGCGTTGCCGACAGGAATACCCAGGCGCGCGGACGCTGCTCGCGATGGCGGGTGAACGCCTCGGCGACCGACAACGGCGTCGCATGCAGCGTGCAGCCCGACTGGCCGACGTCGGCCCACAGGATCCGTCCTTCGACGACGAGGCCGGCATCGCCGCCGGCCGACGGCCCTGGAGATCCTTCGGATCCAGGAGATCGCACGGATCCGGAATCCGCCGACAGGCCGGAAGCCCCCACGGACCCGGAAGATCCCGATAGGCCGGAGGCCCCCACGGACCCCGCAGATCCCGGCAGGCCGGAAGACTCGGAAAGCGCCGCGGAAGATCCCGACAGCCGCGACGATCCGGACGGCTCGGCCGCACCGTCCGGCACACGGCGCGCCGTCGATTCGTCGACGACGCGGGTCAGCCAGTCGCCGAGCCGATGCGCGAGCTCGTTCGCGCGCAGCGCGCAGCGGGCCAGATCCTTGCTGCGAACCGCCGCCTGCGCCAGCACCTCGCCGGCGGCGGTGATCTCCGCGTGCGCGTCGCCGATGGCCTGCAGCAGTTCGGGCATCCGGCGGGCGGCCTGGCTGTCCAGGCGCGCCGGCGGGCCCGCCTGCAGCCGCCAGTCGCGCACGGCCTGTTCGATCCGCGCCGCCAGCTCGGTCCAGTCGGTCTGGTCGCGCGCGTCGGCCAGCCCGCAGCGCAGCACGTCGCGCCCGAACTCGACGAGCTGGCGCGTCGACACCGCGCTGCCGAAGAACTGCGTCGCCACCTCGGGCAACTGGTGCGCCTCGTCGAAGATGACGGCCGATACGGTCGGCAGCAGTTCGGAGATGCCCTCGTCCTTCAGCGCCAGGTCCGCGCAGAACAGATGATGGTTGACGACGATGATGTCCGCGTCCTGCGCCTGCTGGCGCGCCTTGTAGACGAAGCACTGATCGAAGTCCGGGCACTCCTGCCCGAGGCAGTTGTCGCGCGTCGACGTGGCCATCGCCCAGGCGGGCGCGTCCTCGGCCACGCCGGTCAGCGCGCCTCGGTCCCCGGTCAGCGATACCTTCGAGAACAGCTCGATCCGGCGCAGGTCGACGATGTCCGCGCGCCGCGCGAACCGGCCCTCGGCGAGATGGCGCTTCAAATGGTAGCGGCAGACGTAGTTGGACCGGCCCTTGAGCAGCGCGACGTTCGCCGACACGCCGAGCGCCTCGCGCACGCGCGGCAGGTCGCGCGCGAACAACTGGTCCTGCAGGTTGCGCGTACCGGTCGAGATCAGCACGCGTCCGCCGCACAGCAGCGCCGGTACCAGGTACGCATAGGTCTTGCCCGTCCCCGTCCCCGCCTCGGCGACCAGCATCGATTGGTGCTGGATCGCCTCGCCGACGGCCGACGCCAGCCGCTGCTGGCCCGGGCGAGCCACGAAGCCCGGATGCGCGCGCGCGATCGCACCGTCGGGCGCCAGCGCATCGGCGAACGGATCGGGGCCGGGCGGCAGCAGCGAATCGCCGTCCGCCGCCGGATCGTGCCGATCCGCATCGGACCGAGTCGCATCGGACCGATCCGCATCCGGTCCGACTGCGCCGGGTCGAGCCGCATCAGGCCGAGCGGCGTCGGATCGGACTCCATCGGACCGATCCGCATCGGGCCGGACCACATCGGACCCGACCGGCGGATCGTCGCCGGCCGACGACGGCCGCGGCTCCGCGCGAGCATCGAGCGGCCCCGCCGCGGACGAGCGCATCAAGCCGGAACGTCCGGGATCAGTTGCATCTGCAGCAATGCGATGGCGTCCTTGATCTGCAGCTTGCGCTTCTTCAATCGGCGCAATTGCAGCTCGTCGAAGCGGCCCTGCGTCCCGATCGCATCGATCATCGCGTCGAGCCCGCGATGCTCGAGCTGCAGCTCGGCGATACGCCGCTTGATGGTTTCGTCATCCATGATGGCTGAGTGCCCGCACGTGGCGGACAGACGGTTCCAAGAGCCCAAATCCAACATGGAATAATAGTTGCAACATGAAGCGCCAGCAAACGCGTCCCGCCCGGCTCCGGATCCAGGCCTGCATCGAGCAGCACGTCGGCGATCGGACCGAGCAGCAGGACCGCGTCGTCGTGCTGGGGACCGAGCCGGGCGCGCCGGTGGCGCTCGGCGTGCTGGCCGACGGGCTCGGCGGGCGCAGCGGCGGCAGCCTGGCGGCGGACAACGTCGTGCTGACCGCATCCCAGCGCCTGCGCGAATTCGTGCCGGGCCGCAGCGACCCGGTCGACTTCTTCCGCTCGCTGGTGCAGGAGTCGCACACGATCCTGCGCCTGTCGGCGGTGACGTCCGGCACGCAGCCGCACAGCACGCTGGCGGCCGTCCTGATGCAGCCGGACCGGATCGACTGGTGCCACGTCGGTGACAGCCGGATCTACCACATCCGCGACCGGCGCCTCATGCATTGCACGGCCGACCATACGTACGCCGAAGAACTGATCCGCAAGGGCCTGCTGAGCCGCGACCGCGCGCACCTGCATCCGCGGGCCGGCATGCTGGTCAACGCGCTGGGATCGGCCAGGACGCCGGAACCGACGTTCGGCCGCCTGGACGAACCGCAGCCCGGCGATACGTTCCTGTTGTGCTCGGACGGCCTGTGGAACTACTTCCACGCCGGCGAGATCGTGCTGGTGCTGCACGAGGCCGAACCGGCCGATGCCGCTCGGACGCTGGTCGGCCGCGCCCGCGAGCGGGCCGCCGGCATGGGCGACAACTGTTCACTGGCGATCATGCGGTTCGGGCTCGCCGAAACGCACGGCAGGCGAACGGGCGCACGGCCGGTCAGGGCCTGATCCCTCGACCCTCGGGCAACGAATGAATGCCCGCTTACCTGGGTGCCCCGGTACCGGCGCCCGACGCTTGCCCGGTACCGGCGGCGGTGCCAGGCGCACCTCCGGCACCTCCGGCACCTCCGACACCTCCCGCCTCGGCCGCACCTCCAGCGCCTCCCGCACCTCCCGCCCCGGCCGGCCCTCCGGCACCGCTGCGGCCGTCCTGGCGGCGTTTCACCTTGTCCTCGCGATCGCGCTGCTGCTGCGCCTGCTCGCGCTGCTTGCGCTCGAACGCTTCGCGGTTGGCCGGTGCCTCGTCCTGCTTGCGCTGGCGCTGCGCGGCCCGATCGCGCTGGGCCTGCTCGCGCTGCTGCTGCCGGCGGGCGGCTTCGGCGGGCGAGCGCGGCGGCCCGTCGCGCAGGCGCTGCTCGGTCCGCTCGCGCGCCTCCTGCTGCTTGGCGTCGAACTTCGCGCGCGACGCGTCGCGATCGGCCGCGTCCTGCGCGGCCTCGCCCTGCCGCTCGGCCAGATCCCGCGCCTTGCGCTCGCTGGCCTCGAACGCGCGCTGGTTGCGCAGCACCTGCCGCGCCCGGACCTCGATATGCTTGTAGCGCAGCTCGATCGCCCGCCGCTCGTCCTTGACCGCCGCGAGGCAACGATTGGTCAGGAAACGGTCGTAGCAATCGTATTCGCGCCGCTGCCAGACCGGCGTGCGCTGCGCGCGATCGCGATCGACGGCCGACAGCGCCGCGTCGGCCTGTGCCGGCTCGACGATCAGCACCGGATCGAATTCGGGCAGCACCTGCTCGGGCGGCACGATGGCCGGCGGCCCCGACGCGCAACCGGCCAGCGCCAGCGCGGCCATCGCCGCCGCGCGCGCGATCCACGTCATCAGAGGCGCTCGACCACGGTGCGGCGCGGCGTCTGCAGGTATTCCTTCGACTGCATCTCGACGATCCGGCTGACCGTCCGATGGAATTCGTTGGCCATCGCGCCAGCGGTATACAACTCTTCGGGTTCGCATTCGGCCGACAGGATCAATTTGATCTTCTGATCATAGAACACGTCGACCAGCCAGACGAAACGACGCGCCTCGGACGCCATGCCCGCGCTCATCCTCGGCACCGCGCTGACGATGACCGTATGGAATCGGCTGGCCAGGTCCAGGTAGTCGTTCTGCGAACGCGGTCCGCCGCACAGCGTCTTGAAGTCGAACCACACGACGCCGCCGGCGCGGCGCAACGCGCGTACGTCGCGCCCCTGGATCTGCAGATGCGGATCCTCGTCGCGGGTCTCGGCCAACGATCCGAAGATCTCGCGCAGCGCCTGATCGGTCTGCGCGCCCAGCGGCGTCAGGTAGGCCCTGACCTGCTCGAGCGCGCGGCGCCGGTAATCGGTGCCGACGTCGACGTTCAGCACGTCGGTGTTCTGCTTGATCAGCGCGATCGCCGGCAGCACGCGATCGCGATGCAGACCCTCCGGATACAGTTCGTCCGGCGCGTAGTTCGACGTCATGACGAAGGTCACGCCGTGCTGGAACAGGCCGCGCATCAGCCGTTCGAGGATCATCGCATCGGCGATGTCCGATACGTGGAACTCGTCGAAGCAGATCAGCCGGTTGCGCCGCGCCACGCGCCGCGCGACCTCGTCGAGCGGATCGGCGCTGCCCTTGAGCTCGTCGAGCTCGCGGTGCACGCCGCGCATGAACTCGTGGAAGTGCAGCCGCGTCTTGCGCACGATCGGCACGGCGGTGAAGAAGCAATCCATCAGGAAGCTCTTACCCCGTCCGACGCCGCCGTACAGCCAGACGCCGCGCGGCACCTCGGGCCGGTGGATCAGCCGCTTGAACGTGTTCGAGCGGGCCGCCTTGAACGCGACCAGCTCGTCGCACATCTTCTGCAGCCGCGCGATCGCGGCGCGCTGCGCGGCATCGGCCTGATAACCCCGCTGCGCGAGCGCCGCCTCGTACGCCTCGATGACCGCGCCGTGTCCGGCACTCACATGTTCAGGGCGCGCTTGTCGGCGGCCAGCGCCGCCTCGCGCACCACTTCGGACAATGACGGATGCGGATGCGCGACGCGCGCGATGTCCTCGGACGAAGCCTTGAACTCGAGTGCCGCCACCGCCTCGGCGATCAGGTCGGACGCGTTGGCCGAAACGATGTGCACGCCCAGCAGTTCGTCGGTGCCCGCATCGGCCAGCACCTTGACGAAACCGGCCGGCGCATTGATGCCCAGCGCGCGGCCGTTGATCGCGAACGGCACCTGGCCGGCCTTGTACGCGCGGCCCTCGGCCTTCAACTGCGCCTCGGTCTTGCCGACCCAGGCGATCTCGGGCGACGTGTAGATGACCCAGGGGATGCAGTTGTAGTCGATGTGCGGCTTCTGGCCGGCGATCAGCTCGGCCACCATCACGCCCTCGTCCTCGCCCTTGTGCGCGAGCATCGGACCGCGGACGACGTCACCGATCGCCCAGATGCCCGGCACGCTGGTCGCGCAATGGTCGTCGACGTCGATGAAGCCGCGCTCGTTGGCCTTGAGCCCGACGTTCTCGAGCGCCAGGCCCTCTGTGTTCGGCACGCGGCCGATCGACACGATCAGCTTGTCGACCTCGAGCTGCTGCGCATCGCCCTTGTTGTCGGTGTACGCGATCGACACCGACGACTTGCCGGTCGTGATCTCGCCGATCTTCACGCCCAGATGGATCGCCAGTCCCTGCTTGGTGAACTGCCGCGACGCTTCCTTCGCGACCGCGTCGTCGCAGGCCGCCAGGAAGGCCGGCAGCGCCTCGAGGATCGTCACCTCGGCGCCCAGGCGCCGCCAGACCGACCCGAGCTCGAGCCCGATGACGCCGGCGCCGATGACGCCGAGCTTCTTCGGCACCGACGTGAACGCCAGCGCGCCCTCGTTGTCGTTGATCAGCACGTTGTCGACCGGCACGCCGGGCAGGTGGCGCGCCTTCGAGCCGGTGGCGACGATCACGTTGGTCGACTCGTGCGTGTCGACGACGGGCTTGCCGTCCTTGTCCTTGCCGGTGACGCTGATCCGGAAGCCGCCGCCGTCGGCCTTGCCGACGAAGGATCCGCGCCCCTTGAGCCAGGTGATCTTGTTCTTGCGGAACAGGAACTCGATCCCCTTGGTCATCTTCGAGACGATCTCTTCCTTGCGCGACTGCATCTTGGCGATGTCGATCTTCAGGTTCGACAGGCTGATGCCATGGTCGCCCAGGTGATGATGGGCGTTCTCGTATTCCTCGGACGACGCCAGCAGCGCCTTCGACGGAATGCAACCGACGTTCAGGCAGGTGCCGCCCAGCGCCATCTCGCCCTTGGGGTTGATCCATTCTTCGACGCAGCCGACCTTGAAGCCGAGCTGGGCGGCGCGGACCGCCGCGATGTAGCCGGCCGGGCCGGCGCCGATGACGATGATGTCGTAACGTTCAGCCATGTCTGGTCCTCCGGTCACAGATCGAGCAGCAGGCGCGACGGATCTTCGAGCGCGTCCTTGATCGCGACGAGGAACAGCACCGCCTCGCGGCCGTCGATGATCCGGTGGTCATACGACAGCGCCAGGTAGTTCATCGGCCGGATCACGATCTGGCCGTTCTCGACGACCGCGCGCTCCTTGGTCGCGTGCACGCCCAGGATCGCCGATTGCGGGGGGTTGATGATCGGCGTCGACAGCATCGAGCCGAACACGCCGCCGTTCGAGATCGAGAACGTCCCGCCGGTCATCTCCTCGAGACCGAGCTTGCCGTCCTGCGCCTTCTTGCCGAACTCGGCGATCTGCTTCTCGATCTGCGCGAACGTCATCTGGTCGGCGTTGCGCACGATCGGCACGACCAGGCCGCGCGGCGAGCCGACGGCCACGCCGACGTCGAAGTAGCCGTGATAGACGATGTCGTTGCCGTCGATCGACGCGTTGACGACCGGGTACTGCTTGAGCGCGTGCACGGCCGCCTTGACGAAGAACGACATGAAGCCCAGCCGCGTGCCGTGCTGCTTCTCGAAGCGATCCTGGTACTTCTTGCGCAGGTCCATGACCGGCTGCATGTTGACCTCGTTGAACGTGGTCAGGATCGCGTTGGTCGCCTGCGACTGCAGCAGCCGCTCGGCGACGCGCTGGCGCAGCCGCGACATCGGCACGCGCTGCTCCGGACGGCCTTCGAGCAGGCTGGCCGTCTTGATCGGCGCCTTGACCTGCGGCAGCGACGAGGTCGGCACGCCGGTCGGGATCGTCGACGGCGCGACCGACGGCGCCGCGCCGGGGCCGGCGGCCACCGCGCCCAGCACGTCGCCCTTGGTCACGCGGCCGTCGCGGCCGGTGCCGGCGACCTGGGCCGCCGTCAGATTGTTCTCGGCCATCAGCTTGGCGGCCGCCGGCATCGCGACGCCGGCCTTGCTGCCGGACGGTGCCGCGGCGGCGGCGGCAGGCGCAGCCGGTGCGGCCGGCGCCGCGGCGGGAGCGGCGGCCGGGGCGGCGGGTGCCGCTGCGGCGCCCGCGGTCGCCTCGGTATCGAGGATCGCGATCACCTCGCCGGACGTGACGGTCGCCCCGTCGCCCTTGACGATCTGCGACAGCACGCCGTCGCTCGGCGACGGCAGTTCGAGCACGACCTTGTCGGTCTCGATGTCGATCAGGTTCTCGTCACGGGCGACGGCCTCGCCCGCCTTCTTGTGCCATTGCAGCAGCGTCGCTTCGGCGACCGATTCCGAAAGCTGCGGAACTTTGACTTCGATGAGTGCCATGGTGGAAAAAGACTCCGGGAATTCTTCTGTTCTGGACGAATGCCGCGAGCGAGGCGGTTCGTGCGTTTCGCTCGCCGAAGGACGACGACCCGCCGGCAAGCGACGGGTCGTCCGACGTCAGGCAAGGATCAAGCGCTGGCCTTCTTGCTGGCCCGCGCCGGCTTGACTTCACCGAGCGCGGCATTGAGCAGGTCCTTCTGCTGCGCGTAGTGCTTGTCGTAGTAGCCGACGGCCGGCGAAGCCGATGCCGGGCGTCCGGCATACGACAGCCGCTGCCCATCCTTCAAGGCCTCGCTGATGTGGTGCTGGACGTAGAACCAGGCGCCCTGGTTCTGCGGCTCGTCCTGGCACCAGATCACGTGCGTCAGATGCGGGTACTTCTTGACCTCGTTCTCGAACGCCTTGTGGCCGAACGGATAGAGCTGCTCGATCCGCACCAGCACGACGTCGTCGAGCTCGCGCTCGCGCCGGCCGGTCAGCAGGTCGTAGTACACGCGGCCCGTGCAGACGACCATCTTCTTGACCTTCTTCGGATCGATCGACGCATCGACCTCGCCGAGGATCGTCTTGAACTCGCCGCGCGCCAGTTCGTCCAGCGACGAGACGGCGTCCTTGTTCCGCAGCAGCGACTTGGGCGTCATGATGATCAGCGGCTTGCGGAACAGCCGGATCATCTGGCGGCGCAGCAGGTGGAAGATCTGCGCCGGCGTCGTCGGCTGAGCGACCTGCATGTTGTGCTCGGCGCACAGTTGCAGGAAGCGTTCGATCCGCGCCGACGAGTGCTCGGGTCCCTGCCCCTCGTAGCCGTGCGGCAGCATCAGCGTCAGGCCGCAGACCCGGCCCCACTTGGTCTCGCCCGACGAGATGAACTGGTCGATGACGACCTGCGCACCGTTGACGAAGTCGCCGAACTGGCCTTCCCAGATGACCAGCGTGTTCGGCTCGGCGGTCGCGTAGCCGTACTCGAAGCCCAGCACCGCCTCTTCGGACAGCACCGAATCGATGACCGTGAACTCGCCCTGGTTGTCGGCGACGTGCGC
Organism: Burkholderiaceae bacterium; assembly: GCA_047601745.1. Lineage (GTDB taxonomy): Bacteria > Pseudomonadota > Gammaproteobacteria > Burkholderiales > Burkholderiaceae_E > JAKPAM01. The sequence goes on from JASGIS010000001.1 coordinate 5,311,075, forward strand.
CAGCGGCACGTACGAGCCCGAATCCCATTTCTCGCGCTTCTGGTCGTGCAGCACCGCGTGGCGGTGCGTGAACGTACCGCGCCCCGAATCCTGTCCGGACAGCCGCACGCCGTAGCCGCTGGACAGCAGCGACGCGAACGCCAGGTGCTCGCCCATGCCCCAGTCGAGCATCAGGTCGCCGGCGCCCATCGCGCGCCGGTCACCCAGTACCTTCTCGACCAGCGGGTGCGGCTTGAAGCCGTCGGGCACCGTCGTGATCTTGCTGGCCAGCCGCTTGAGTTCGGCCTTGGGCACCGAGGTGTCGGCCGAATCGGTCCACTTGCGGCCGAGGAACGGCATCCAGTCGACCGCGTACTTGCTCTTGTAGTTCGACAGCACCGGATCGGACGTGTGCTGGCCCGCGTCCATCGCGTCGCGGAACTGCTTGACGAGCTGGTCGCCGTAGTCGGGCGCGATCACGTTCTGCAGCGCGAGGCGGTCCGCGTACAGCTTGCGCGTGCCCGGATGCTGCGCGATCTTCTTGTACATCAGCGGCTGCGTGACCGCCGGCGTGTCCTGCTCGTTGTGGCCGAGCTTGCGGAAGCAGACGATGTCGACGACGACGTCGCGCTGGAACTGCTGGCGGAAGTCGAGCGCGATCTGCGTGGCCAGCACGACCGCCTCGGGATCGTCGCCGTTCACGTGCAGCACCGGCGCCTCGATCATCTTGACGACGTCGGTGCAATAGATCGTCGAGCGCGAATCGCGCGGATCGGAGGTCGTGAAGCCGATCTGGTTGTTGATGACGATGTGCACGGTGCCGTGCGTGCCGTAGCCGCGCGTCTGCGCGAGGTTCAGCGTCTCCATGACGACGCCCTGGCCGGCGAACGCCGCGTCGCCGTGCACGAGCACCGGCAGCACCTGCGAGCCGTCGACGTCGCCGCGCCGGTCGAGCCGCGCCCGGCACGATCCCTCGACCACCGGATTGACGATCTCGAGGTGCGAGGGGTTGAACGCCAGCGACAGGTGGACCGGGCCGCCGGGCGTCGACACGTCGCTGGAGAAGCCGTTGTGGTACTTGACGTCGCCGGACGGCAGGTCGTCGGCATGTTTGCCCTCGAACTCGGCGAACAGCTCCTTCGGCGTCTTGCGCAGCACGTTGACCAGCACGTTCAGCCGGCCGCGGTGCGCCATGCCGATGACGATCTCCTGCACGCCCTGCGTGCCGGCGCGCTGGATCAGCTCGTCCATCGACGCGATGAAGCTCTCGCCGCCTTCGAGCGAGAAGCGCTTCTGGCCGACGTAGCGCGTGTGCAGGAAACGCTCGAGCCCTTCGGCGGCGGTCAGCTTGTCCAGGATGCGCAGCCGCTTCTCGCGCGAGAAATTGGGCTTGGCGCGCGTGGACTCCAGGCGCTCTTCGAGCCAGCGCTTCTGCGCCGGATCGCTGATGTACATGAACTCGGCGCCGATCGAACCGCAGTAGGTCTCGCGCAGCGCCTGGATGATGTCGCGCAGCGGCGCGGTGTCGAAGCCGAAATACGTGTTGGCGGCCGAATAGATGTGCGCGTGGTCGCCTTCGGTGAAATCGTAGAACGCCGGCTCGAGTTCGGGGATCGACGGGCGCTCGACGCGCTTGAGCGGATCCAGATCGGCCCAGCGGTTGCCGAGGAACCGGTATGCGGACACCAGTTGCTGGACGAAGACCTGCTTGTGCGCGGCGGCCTCGTCGCCGCCCATCATCCGCGGCTGCAGATTGCCTTCGCGCGCCCGTTCGGCGAACGACTCGACGATCGGCGCGTGCGGGACGTCACGCGTCTGCGGATCGCCGTCGGACGCGGGCACCGCCTGCAGCGCGTCGAAGTAGCTTCGCCACTGGTCGGGCACCGAGCCGGGGTTCTGCAGGTAGCTCTCGTACAACTCCTCGACGTACGGCGCGTTGCCGCCGAACAGGTACGAGTTGCCCTGGAATTCTTTCATCATGATGGCGTTTCACCTTTTCGAAACGAGTTTCTCGTTGGCAAGGGCGGACGTGCTTAAGATCCGCAAACGGTCGCCGGGCTTCCCTTCGCCGTCTGAAAATTGCAGCGTGCCCGGACGAGCCGGGCACGCTGAAAAGTTCTGCGCCGAGGATACCACGCGGCCCGCCCCGCGACGCGCGCGAACGCCGGACGGTCCCGTCGCCCGACCGTCGCCGACCGACGCGCATGGCGGTTTCGACGATACCGGTTGGGCGAACACGATCCGGCGCGACTTTGCGCCATTCGATCCGTCGATTCGGCAAAACCCCTTCGAGCAGCAGGGATAGCGCCGAAACGCGGCGGCCGGACGGTCGAACCGTCGCCCGCCGGCCGTCGCCGGGCCGCCACGACCGCCCTCGCCCGCGTGCAGTCCGACAGCGATTGCGCTACCCTCGGATGTTGTGCGCCTGCATCAGACACGGCGCGACTTGGCTCGGCGACCGCCCCCCGGACGGCGCAACGTATTACAAGAACGAGACGAGGAGACTACGCTTGGAAGCGACCGACACTCGCAATCCCGACTATTTCCACAAGGTCGTCGATTGCCAATGGGCCTGCCCGGCCCATACCCCGGTTCCCGAATACATCCGCTTGATCGCGGCCGGCCGCTACGACGACGCGTACCTGGTCAACTGGCGATCGAACGTCTTTCCGGGCATCCTCGGGCGCACCTGCGACCGTCCGTGCGAACCGGCGTGCCGGCGCGGCCGGGTCGAGCAGTCGCAGTACGAGACGCCCGAGCCGGTCGCGATCTGCCGCCTCAAGCGCGTCACCGCCGACCTGAAGGACGACATCCACAACCGGCTGCCGCGGATCCCGGCCCGGCACAACGGCAAACGCGTCGCCTGCATCGGCGCCGGGCCGTCGTCGCTGACCGTCGCCCGCGACCTGGCGCCGCTCGGCTACGACATCACGGTCTTCGACCAGGACCCGAAGGCCGGCGGCATGATCCGTTCGCAGATCCCGCGTTTCCGGCTGCCCGAGGCCGTCATCGACGAAGAGACCGGCTACATCCTGAACCGCGGCGGCGTCACGTTCCACGGCGGCCGGCGCATCGATTCGATGCGCGCGCTGCTCGACCAGGGCTTCGACGCGATCTTCGTCGGCAGCGGCGCGCCGCGCGGCCGCGACCTGGACCTGCCCGGCCGCCGCGAGGCCGCCGCGCACATCCACATCGGCATCGACTGGCTGTCGTCGGTCTCGTTCGGTCACATCACGTCGATCGCCAAACGCGTGATCGTGCTCGGCGGCGGCAACACCGCGATGGACTGCTGCCGCACGTCGCGCCGGCTCGGCGGCGAGGACGTCAAGGTCATCGTCCGCTCGGGCTTCGACGAGATGAAGGCCTCGCCGTGGGAGAAGGAAGACGCCCAGCACGAAGGCATCCCGATCATGAACTACCTGGTGCCGCTGAGCTTCGTCCACGAGAACGGCAAGCTCACCGGCATGACCTTCGACAAGGTCGCCGTGCGCTACGACGCCGACGGCCGCCGCGAACTGACGTCGACCGGCGAAGCTCCGGTGCACGTCGACTGCGACGCCGTGCTGATCGCGATCGGCCAGGAGAACGCCTTTCCGTGGATCGAGGCCGACGTCGGCATCGAGTTCGACCGCCGGGGGCTGCCGGTGCTCGACGAAAAGACGTTCCGGTCGACGCATCCGAAGGTCTTCTTCGGCGGCGATTCGGCGTTCGGCCCGAAGAACATCATCTGGGCCGTCGCGCACGGCCACGAAGCCGCGGTCTCGATCGATCGCCTGCTGCAGGGCGAGGATCCGGCCGAGCGCCCCGCTCCGGCGGTCGAGATCGCCGCGCAGAAGATGGGCATCCATGAATGGCGCTACGACAACGAAGTCATGCCCGAGCTGCGGCACAAGGTGCCGTGGCGCGACGTCGGCGAAGCGCTGCGCAGCATCAAGGTCGAGGTCGAACTGGGCTTCGACGCCGCCACCGCGTGGAAGGAAGCCCAGCGCTGCCTCAATTGCGACGTCCAGACCGTGTTCAGCGAGCCGCAGTGCATCGAATGCGATGCCTGCGTCGACATCTGCCCGACCGACTGCATCACGTTCACGCCGGCCGCCGCGCAGGAGAGCGAGACCGAGCTGCGTCAGCACCTGCGCGCCCCGGCGCTGAACCTCGCGCAATCGCTGTACGTCTCGCACGAGCTGAAGACCGGCAACGTCATGGTCAAGGACGAGGACTGCTGCCTGCACTGCGGACTGTGCGCCGAGCGCTGCCCGACCGGCGCCTGGGACATGCAGCGCGTCACGATCAACGTCGCCCACGCCGGCTGTTCCGGCCGGCGGACGGCCGCTTCCCCGAAGGCCTACGCATGAAGACGCCCCGCATCGAATCGGTCAACGACTTCGTCGTCAAGTTCGCGAACATCAACGGCTCGGGTTCGGCATCGGCCAACGAGCTGTTCGCCAAGAGCGTGCTGCGGATGGGCGTGCCGGTCAGCCCGCGCAACATCTTCCCGTCGAACATCCAGGGCCTGCCGACCTGGTACGAGGTGCGGGTCACCGAAAAAGGCTACCTCGGCCGGCGCGGCGGCGTCGACCTGATGGTCGCGATGAATCCGCAGACCTGGGACGCCGACCTGCGCGAGATCGAGAGCGGCGGCTACCTGCTGTACGACAGCAGCAAGCCGGTTCCCGCGCACCGGATGCGCGAGGACGTCCACGCGATCGGCGTGCCGCTGACCGAGATCTGCAGCGCCGCGTACGGCGATCCGCGCGAACGCCAGTTGCTGAAGAACATCATGTACGTCGGCGTGCTCGCCGGCCTGTTCGGCATCGACCCCGAAGCGATCGCCGCGCTGATCGGCGAGCAGTACAAGGGCAAGGAAAAGCTGCTGCGCCCCAATCTCGATGCCTTCCGCAAGGGCCTGCACTATTCGCAGCAGCACCTGGACGACGCGACCGGCCTGCGCGTGAAGCCGGCGCGCAACGTCGGCGACCGCATCTTCATCGAAGGCAACGCCGCGACCGCGCTCGGCTGCGTCTACGGCGGCGCCAGCGTCTGCGCGTGGTATCCGATCACGCCCTCGTCCTCGGTCGCCGAGGCCTTCCAGAAGTACTGCGCGAAGTTCCGCGCCGAACCCGACACCGGCCGCGCCCGCTACGCGATCGTCCAGGCCGAGGACGAACTGGCGTCGATCGGCATGGTCGTCGGCGCCGGCTGGAACGGCGCGCGCGCGTTCACCGCGACCTCGGGTCCCGGCATCTCGCTGATGACCGAGTTCATCGGCCTCGCGTATTTCGCCGAGATCCCGGTGACGATCATCGACGTGCAGCGCGGCGGCCCGTCGACCGGCATGCCGACCCGCACGCAGCAGGCGGACCTGCTCGCCTGCGCGTACGCGTCGCACGGCGACACCAAGCACGTGCTGCTGATCCCCGAGGATCCGTACGAGTGCTTCACGTTCAGCGCGCAGGCGCTGGACCTGGCGGACCGCCTGCAGACGCCGGTGTTCGTGATGACCGATCTGGACATCGGCATGAACCATCGGCTGTGCGCGCCGCTCGCTTGGGACGATTCGCGCCGCTACGACCGCGGCAAGGTGATGGATCGGGACATGCTCGAGGCCGGCGCCAATTTCGGCCGCTACCTGGACGTCGACGGCGACGGCATTCCTTATCGCACTTACCCCGGCACGCATCCGTCCAAGGGCGCTTATTTCACGCGCGGCACGACCAAGGACCGCTATGCGCGCTATTCGGAGGCGGGCCCGGACTACGTCGACAACGTCCAGCGGCTGCTGCGCAAGTTCGACACCGCGCGCGACCTCGTGCCCCAGCCGGTCGTGCGCGCGGCCGCCGAACCGACGCGCTTCGGCGCGCTGTACTTCGGTTCGACCAGTCCGGCGATGCAGGAAGCCTTCGACGCGCTGGAGGCCGACGGCGTCGCGGTCGACCTGATGCGGCTGCGCGGATTTCCGTTCCCGGAAAGCGTCGAACAGTTCATCGCCGCGCACGACCACGTGTTCGTCGTCGAGCAGAACCGCGACGGGCAGATGCGCACGATGCTGATCAACGAGCTGCAGATCGATCCGGCCCGGCTGCCGCCGGTCCTGCACTACGACGGCACGCCGATCACCGCCCGCTTCATCCACCGCGAAATCGCCGATCGCATCAACGCGCTGACCCGTGCCAGCGTGACCAAGGTCAAGCCATGACGTATCTCGCCAAACCCCGGCTCCACCACCCGACGCTGCCGACCAACACGCTGGGCCTGACCCGGCGCGACTACGAAGGCAAGATCTCGACGCTATGCGCCGGCTGCGGCCACGATTCGATCTCGGCGGCGATCGTGCAGGCCTGCTGGGAACTCGACATCGAGCCGCACCGCGTCGCCAAGCTGTCCGGAATCGGCTGCTCGTCGAAGACGCCCGACTACTTCCTCGGCAACTCGCACGGCTTCAACACCGTGCACGGCCGCATGCCGTCGGTGCTGACCGGTGCCAACCTCGCCAACCGCGAGCTGCTGTACCTGGGCGTGTCCGGCGACGGCGACTCGGCGTCGATCGGCCTGGGCCAGTTCGCGCACCTGATGCGGCGCGGCGTCAACATGACGTACATCGTCGAGAACAACGGCGTCTACGGCCTGACCAAGGGCCAGTTCTCGGCGACCGCCGACAAGGGATCCAAGTCCAAGAAGGGCGCGATCAACAGCGATTCGCCGATCGACATGGCTTCGCTGGCGCTGCAGCTCGGCGCCACCTTCGTCGCGCGCAGCTTTTCGGGCGACAAGGCCCAGCTCGTGCCGCTGGTCAAGGCCGCGCTGCGGCACCGCGGCGCGGCGCTGATCGACGTGATCAGCCCGTGCGTGGCGTTCAACAACCACCCGGGCAGCACGCGCAGCTACGACTACGTGCGCGAGCACAACGAGGCGGTCAACCGGCTGGACTTCATGCCGAAGCGGCAGACGATCACCACCGACTACGCGCCGGGCGAACTGGTGACGATCGCGCAGCACGACGGCTCGATCCTGCGCCTGCGCAAGCTGCACGACGACTACGATCCGACCGATGCGATCGGCGCGATGAACACGATCCAGCAACGGCAGGCGCAGGGCGAGATCGTCACCGGCCTGCTATACGTCGACCCCGACGCCGAGGATCTGCACGGCCACATGAATACCGTGCACGTGCCGCTGAACCGGCTCGGCGAGGCCGAGCTCTGTCCGGGCTCGGCGGCGCTCGACAAGATCAACGCATCGCTGCGCTGAGCCTGCGGCGCCCGTCCGTCGTCAGCGCTTGGCCAGCGGAACGAAGTCGCGCGACTTCGCGCCGGTGAACAACTGGCGCGGACGGCCGATCTTCTGATCCGGCTCGGAGATCATCTCGTTCCACTGCGCGATCCAGCCGACGGTACGCGCCATCGCGAAGATGCAGGTGAACATCTCGGTCGGGATGCCGAGCGCCTTCTGCACGATGCCCGAGTAGAAATCGACGTTCGGATACAGCTTGCGGTCGACGAAGTACGGATCCTCGAGCGCGATCTGCTCGAGCTTCATCGACAGCGCGAACAGCGGATCCTGCTCCAGGCCCAGCTCGCCGAGCACCTCGTAGCAGGTCTCGCGCATCAGCTTGGCGCGCGGATCGTAGTTCTTGTAGACGCGATGGCCGAAACCCATCAGCTTGACGCCGGAGTTCTTGTCCTTGACCTTCTTGATGAACTCGCCGATCTTGGCGACGCCGCCGTCGCGCTGGATCTCGTTGAGCATCACCAGGCAGGCCTCGTTGGCTCCGCCGTGCGCCGGCCCCCACAGCGTCGCGATCCCGGCCGCGATGCACGCGAACGGGTTCGCGCCCGACGAACCGGCCAGGCGGACCGTCGACGTCGACGCGTTCTGCTCGTGGTCGGCGTGCAGGATCAGGATGCGGTCGAGCGCGCGGACCAGCACGTCGTTCGGCTGGTATTCGGCGCAGGGCGTGCCGAACATCATCCGCATGAAATTGGCCGTGTACGACAGGTCGTTCTGCGGGTAGATGAACGGCTGGCCGATCGTGTACTTGTACGCCATCGCGACCAGCGTCGGCATCTTGGCGATCAGGCGGATCGCCGAGATGTGGCGCATCTCGGGATCCTGGATGTCGAGCGAGTCGTGATAGAAGGCCGACAGCGCGCCGACCACGCCGACCAGCACCGCCATCGGGTGCGCGTCGCGCCGGAAGCCCTGGTAGAAGCGCGGCATCTGCTCGTGCACCATCGTGTGATGGGTCACGTTGAACTCGAAATCGGCCTTCTGCTTGGCGTCGGGCAGCTCGCCGTTGAGCAGCAGGTAACAGGTTTCGAGGAAGTCGCAGTTCTCGGCCAGTTGCTCGATCGGGTAGCCGCGGTACAGCAGCTCGCCCTTGTCGCCATCGATGAACGTGATCTTCGACTCGCAGGCCGCGGTCGACATGAAGCCGGGATCGAAGGTGAACTTGCCGGTGCCCGCGTACAGCTTGCGGATGTCGATGACGTCCGGGCCCAAAGTTCCTTCGTAGATCGGGAAATCGATCGACGGGGTGCCGTCAGAGAACGATAGGGTGGCCTTTTTCTGGCTACTCATGGTTACTTTCCTTGTCATCGGGAATGGGCGCGTGAACGACCGAGATCCGGTGCGCAGCGGGCGTGACGGCCACCCCCGTCGGCTCGCACCTCGGACTCAAACCTCACGCAATCTTCGCACCAGCTCGAGGACCGGACCGGTCGCCAACTCGCCTTCGGGCTCGCTGCGGCCGAGGATCAGGTCCATCAGCTCGTTGTCGTTACAGTCTAGCAGGCGATCGAGAGCCCCCACGTCCTCGTCGGTCAGCTCGTGCTCGTAGCGGTCGAGGAAACGGGTCAGTATCAGATCGTTCTCGAGCAGACCGCGGCGCGAGCGCCAGCGCAGGCGCCGGCGCCGCGCCGCATCGGATTGGTGCGAAGCGGATGGCGGCGCGCCGCTGGCTGCCCGATCGTCGTTCATGCGATGCCGTCCCTTTCCTTGCCGCCGCGCGTCAAACGGCCCGACGGACCATCAGTTCCTTGATCTTGCCGATCGCCTTCGTCGGGTTCAGCCCTTTCGGGCAGACGTCGACGCAGTTCATGATCGTATGGCAACGGAACAGGCGATACGGATCCTCGAGATTGTCGAGGCGGGCACTGGTCGACAGGTCGCGGCTGTCGGCGATGAAACGGTAGGCCTGCAGCAGGCCGGCCGGGCCGACGAACTTGTCGGGGTTCCACCAGAACGACGGGCACGAGGTCGAGCAGCACGCGCACAGGATGCACTCGTACAGGCCGTCGAGCTCCTCGCGCTCCTCGGGCGACTGCAGCCGCTCCTTCTCGGGCGGCGGCGTGTCGTTGATCAGGTACGGCTGCACCGAGTGATACTGGTTGAAGAAGTGCGTCATGTCCACGATCAGGTCGCGGATCACCGGCAGGCCGGGCAGCGGCTTCAGGACGATCGGTTCCTTGAGCTCGCGCAGGCTGGTGATGCACGCCAGACCGTTCTTGCCGTTGATGTTCATCGCGTCCGACCCGCACACGCCTTCGCGGCAAGAGCGGCGGAACGACAGCGATTCGTCGGCGTCGAGTTTGATCCGCACCAGCGCGTCCAGCAGCATCTTGTCGGTCGGCAGCAGTTCGACCTCGAGGTGCTGCATGTAGGGCTTGGCGTCCTTGTCCGGATCGTAGCGATAGATCGAGAACTTGACCGTCCGCTTGCCGGCGCCGGGAGCGGCCACCGTCTGCGTGGTGGCCGGACGGGAGATTTCTGCAGTCGTCATGGTTGAGGCTCCGCGATCTCAGAAGGTACGCGCCTTGGGCTTGAACGTTTCGACGGTCAGCGGCTTGAGCTGGACCGGCTTGTAGTCGAGGCGGTTGCCTTCGGAGAACCACAAGGTGTGGCGCATCCAGTCGACGTCGTTGCGATCGGGGAAGTCGCTGTGCGCGTGCGCGCCGCGGCTTTCCTTGCGGGCTTCGGCCGACACGATCGTCGCATTGGCGACCTCGGTCAGGTTGGCCAGCTCGAGCGCCTCGACCAAGGCCATATTGAACACCTTGGACTTGTCACGAAGCTGAACATGCTGCGCGCGCTTGGTCAGCTCGGCGATCCGGGTCACCCCCTCGGACAGCAGCTTCGACGTGCGGAACACGCCGCAGTGCCCCTGCATCGCCGCGCGGATGCCGCCGGCCACGTCCTGCACGCGCTCGCCGCCGCTCGAGGCCATCAGCTTGTTGACGCGTTCGAGCGCGTTGTCGCCGGCGTTCTGCGGCAGCGGCTGATGCGAATGATCCTTGAAGCCGGCCTGGATGATGTGGCGGCCGGCCGCGCGGCCGAACACGACCAGGTCGAGCAGCGAGTTGGTGCCGAGGCGGTTCGCGCCGTGCACCGACACGCACGAGCACTCGCCGATCGCGTACAGGCCGTTGATGACCGCGTTCGGGTTGCCGTCGCGGGGCGCGACGACCTGCCCGTGGTAGTTGGTCGGGATGCCGCCCATCTGGTAGTGGATCGTCGGCACGACCGGGATCGGGTCCTTGATCGGATCGACGTGCGCGAACTTGATCGCGATCTCGCGGATCGACGGCAGCCGCTTCTTGATCGTGTCCGACCCGAGGTGATCGAGCTTGAGCAGCACGTAATCCCCGGCCGGCCCGGCACCCCGCCCTTCCTTGATCTCCTGGTCCATCGAGCGCGACACGAAGTCGCGCGGCGCCAGATCCTTCAGCGTCGGCGCGTAGCGCTCCATGAAGCGCTCGCCGTCCTTGTTCAGCAGGATGCCGCCTTCGCCGCGCACGCCCTCGGTGATCAGCACGCCCGCGCCGGCCACGCCGGTCGGGTGGAACTGCCAGAACTCCATGTCCTCGAGCGGGATGCCCGCCCGGGCCGCCATGCCGAGCCCGTCGCCGGTGTTGATGAACGCGTTGGTCGACGCCTGCCAGATCCGGCCGGCACCGCCGGTGGCCAGCACCGTCACCTTGGCCTCGAGGATCATCAGGTCGCCGGTTTCCATCTCGAGCGCGACGACGCCCAGCACGTCGCCGGCCTCGTTGCGCAGCAGATCGAGCGCCATCCACTCGACGAAGAACTGCGTGCGCGCCTTGACGTTGCGCTGGTACAGCGTGTGCAGCAGCGCGTGGCCGGTCCGGTCGGCCGCCGCGCACGCGCGCTGCACGGGCTTCTCGCCGAAGTTGGCGGTATGGCCGCCGAACGGGCGCTGGTAGATCGTGCCGTCAGGGTTGCGGTCGAACGGCATGCCGAAGTGCTCGAGCTCGTAGACCGCGTTGGTCGCCTCGCGGCACATGAACTCGATCGCGTCCTGGTCGCCCAGGTAGTCCGAGCCCTTGACGGTATCGAACATGTGCCAGTACCAGTTGTCCTCGCTCATGTTGCCCAGCGAGGCGCCGATCCCGCCCTGCGCGGCGACCGTGTGCGAGCGCGTCGGGAAAACCTTGGACAGCACCGCGACGTTGTAACCGGCATTGGCGAGCTGCAGCGAGCAGCGCATGCCCGAGCCGCCGGCCCCGACGATGACCGCGTCGTACTTGCGGCGCGGCAGATTGTTGGCCAGATGGTTCAATACGTCAGCCATCTCAGACTCTCCAGAGAATGATCGCCGCCCAGCAGGCGTAGCCGATCAACAAAGCGATCGTCAACACTTGCAGAAACAGGCGCAGCGCGGCCGACGGCAAGTAATCCATGTAGATATCGCGAACGCCGACCCACGCGTGGTAGATCAGCGCGATCACGACCAGCAGCGTCGCGATCTTCATCCAGGCGCTGGCGAACAGCCCCGCCCAGTTGCCGTACGTCAGTTCGGGCAACGTCAGCACCGCCACGAGCAGGACGATCGTGTAGACGGCCATGATCACGGCCGTCACGCGTTGAGCCAGCCAGTCGCGCAGACCGTAGTGCGCGCCGACTACCGTTCTTTTTGTTGTCATCTCAGAACACCCCGAACAGCTTCAAAGCGACGAGTACCGTCAACACCAGGCTGACGATCAGCACGGTACCGGCCGACGCCCGCGCGGCGGGCTTGTCGATGCCGATGTGCACGTCCAGCAGCAGGAACCGGATGCCGGCGCAGAAGTGATGCAGATACGCCCAGATCAGCGCCAGCAGCACGAGCTTGACGAACCAGTGCGAGACCAGCGCCCGGTAATGATCGAAGCTGACTTCCGACGAGATGCTCTGCTGGAGCAGGTACAGGATGAACGGGATCCCGACGACGAACATCAGCGCGCCGCTGGCCCGGTGGAGGATCGACACGATACCCGGAACCGGCAATCGATAAGTAGCGATCTGAGGGAGGTTGAGATTCCTGAACTTGGGTCTTACCCGCGGGGCCGACTTATCGACTGCTTCCGACATGTGGTTTCCTTGCCTGACGATTCTGCACAGTAGAGATGCAAAGCCTGTCTATTTTGACTGAATTTGGCGCGACGCACCAACCGGCCGGCCGCCGGAAACGCTGAATTGAGACTCAATCTCGACAGGCACCGGACCTCGGACGCGCGCCGGCCGATCGGCCGAGTCCGCCGGCCGCGCATCGAACGCCGGCCGTAATTCAGCTCAATTCGTTGAAATAGTGGAACTCGCGCGTCAAGTTGAAGCCGCGCCGAAGCTCGACCGGCTGGTCGTCGTACGTGTACGAGGTGCGCTCGACCAGCAGCAGCGGCGTGCCCGGCGCCACCTCCAGCGACTCGGCCACGTCGCCGCCGGCCGGCACTGCCTTGAGCCGCTCGGTCGCCCGGATCATCCGCGTGTCGAACTCGCTCTCGAACAGGCCGTACAGCGGCCCGTCGTGCCGCTCGAGCCGTTCGGCGGTCAGCCCGCGGAAGCGCCCGCCCGGCAGCCAGATCTCGTCGAGCACCTCGGGCTTGGCGTCGAACGACAGCAGCCGGCGCACGAGGATCACCGCCTCGCCGGCGCGCAGCCTCAGCACGCGGGCCACGTCGCCGCTGGCGCGCTGGCGCCGGCATTCGAGAATCCGGCTGTCCAGCGAAGGCTGCCCGACATCGTCGTCGGGCCGCAGGCGCAGGAAACGGAACTGCGCCCGCGCCGAGTGATGGGAGGCGACGAAGGTTCCGCGCCCCTGCCGGCGCACCAGCAGATGCTCGGCCGCCAGCTCGTCGACCGCCTTGCGCACCGTCCCCTGGCTAACGCCGAAGCGCAGCGCCAGCTCGGTCTCGCTGGGGATCATCTCGCCCGGCTTCCAGTCGCCCGCCTGCAAGCTGCGCGTCAGCAGGACCTTGATCTGCCGGTACAGCGGACTGAACCGCGGCGTCGACGCCGCGCGCTCAGGATCCGATTCCACACGCCTTGCTGGTGCCATGTGCTCCCCGCCTCGCCGCGTTCCGCCGACGGCCTGTCTCCAAAACGGCATTGCAGCACGAAAGATTCGTTGATGTCCATGGTTTTATATCTTATATAAGACAGCTAACTTCGTTGACACCTGGCCGAATTTTCCATTAAACTGCCGCCCTGTCGTGACGCGCCATCCGGGCGCCGCGCGGCGACGGGCGGGGACGCGGCCCATCCGGCGGATCGGGCGGCGCAAGACATCTGTACGGCAACTGCGCTACGCTGACGCCCGAACCATCGGCAGGCCGCACCGCCGCGTCGCGTCCAGCCGTCCCGCCCCCCATCCAAACACTCGCTACTCGAGAGGATCACCATGACCAAGCCCGTCAAGCGCGTCGCAGTCACCGGCGCAGCCGGCCAGATCGGTTACAGCCTGCTGTTCCGCATCGCCAACGGCGACATGCTCGGCAAGGATCAGCCGATCATCCTGCAACTGCTCGACATCACGCCCGCGCTGCCGGCCGTCAAGGGCGTCGTGATGGAGCTCGAAGACTGCGCGTTCCCGCTGCTGCAGGGCGTGGTCGTCACCGACGATCCGAAGGTCGCGTTCAAGGACGCCGACTACGCGCTGCTGGTCGGCGCGCGTCCGCGCTCGAAGGGCATGGAGCGCAAGGACCTGCTCGAGGCCAACGGCGCGATCTTCACCGTGCAGGGCAAGGCCCTGGACGAAGCGGCCAGCCGCGACGTCAAGGTGCTGGTCGTCGGCAACCCGGCCAACACCAACGCGTTCATCGCGATGAAGTCGGCGCCCAACCTGCCGAAGAAGAACTTCACCGCGATGCTGCGGCTCGACCACAACCGCGCGCTGTCGCAACTGGCGGCCAAGAGCGGCAAGCCGGTCGACTCGATCGAGAAGCTCGTCGTCTGGGGCAACCACTCGCCGACGATGTATCCGGACTTCCGCTTCGCGACGGCCGGCGGCCAGCCGCTGAAGGCGCTGATCAACGACGACGCGTGGAACCGCGACACGTTCATCCCGACCGTCGGCAAGCGCGGCGCGGCGATCATCGAGGCGCGCGGCCTGTCGTCGGCCGCGTCGGCGGCCAATGCGGCGATCGACCACATGCGCGACTGGGCGCTGGGCACCAACGGCAAATGGGTGACGATGGGCATCCCGTCGGACGGGTCGTACGGCATCCCGGTCGACACGATGTACGGCTTCCCGGTCACCTGCGCGAACGGCGAGTACTCGATGATCAAGGATCTCGAGATCGACGCGTTCAGCCGCGAGCGGATGGACCTGACGCTGAAGGAATTGAACGAAGAGCGCGAAGGCGTCAAGCACCTGCTGGGCTGAGGAAACGCCGCCGTGGCCGCCCGCTCGCCGCAGATGCCCGACCCGGGCATCGGCACGATCGACGATTCGCCGATCGACGCCGGCGTCGGCGGCGGCCACGCGCCCGAGGACGAGCCGAAACGATTGCTCGCCGAGCACGAAAAGATGAAATGAGGTCGGGCGGCCGCCCCGTTCGCGAGGCCGGCCTCTCGATCGCCGATCACGAGACATCATTCCGATCAATTACGGAGGACACCACCGATGAGTGCGGACGCCACCCCCACGACCACCGGCCCGAAACCGAAGAAATCCGTCGCGCTGTCCGGCGTCACGGCCGGCAATACCGCGCTGTGCACGGTCGGACGCTCCGGCAATGACCTGCACTATCGCGGCTACGACATCCTCGACATCGCCGACGCGGCCGAGTTCGAGGAGATCGCCCACCTGCTGGTCCACGGCAAGCTGCCGACGGTCGCCGAGCTGAAGGCCTACAAGGCCAAGCTCAAGGCCCTGCGCGGCGTGCCGGCCAACGTGCGGGCGGCGCTCGAGGCGCTGCCGGCGTCGTCGCACCCGATGGACGTGATGCGCACCGGCGTATCGGCGCTCGGCTGCCAGCTCCCCGAGAAGGACGACCACAACGTGCCGGGCGCGCGCGACATCGCCGACCGGCTGATGGCCTCGCTCGGCCCGATGCTGCTGTACTGGTACCACTACAGCCACAACGGCAAGCGGATCGAGATCGAGACCGACGACGATTCGATCGGCGGCCATTTCCTGCACCTGCTGCACGGCGAGAAGCCGTCCGACAGCTGGGTGCGCGCGATGCACACGTCGCTGATCCTGTACGCCGAGCACGAGTTCAACGCGTCGACGTTCACCTGCCGCGTCATCGCCGGCACCGGATCGGACATGTACTCGGCGATCACCGGCGGCATCGGCGCGCTGCGCGGTCCGAAACACGGCGGCGCCAACGAGGTCGCGTTCGAGATCCAGAAGCGCTACGACAATCCGGACGAGGCCGAGGCCGACATCCGCCGGCGCGTCGAGAACAAGGAAGTCGTGATCGGCTTCGGCCACCCGGTCTACACGATCGCCGACCCGCGCAACAAGGTCATCAAGGAAGTCGCGCACAAGCTGTCGGTCGAAGCCGGCAGCACCAAGATGTTCGACATCGCCGAACGGCTCGAGACGATCATGTGGGACATCAAGAAGATGTTCCCGAACCTCGACTGGTTCTCGGCCGTCAGCTATCACATGATGGGCGTGCCGACCGCGATGTTCACGCCGCTGTTCGTCATCGCGCGGACTTCGGGCTGGGCGGCGCACATCATCGAGCAGCGGATCGACAACAAGATCGTGCGCCCGAGCGCCAACTACGTCGGACCCGAGGACCAGAAGTTCGTTCCCCTGGCCGAGCGCAAGTAAGCGCCGCGCCCGCGCCGCGATCGGCGCGGGCCGACGATCCGCCGGCGGTGCGCGACGGCCGTGCATCGCCGATGCGACGGCGCACCAACGGCGGTTGACACGCGGCGGGGCGCACAACAGGATTGCGGATTGACTTTCTGGCGCCAGCCCCCTCATCGATGAAATCTGAATCGCCCGCCCGCCCGTCCCGGTCCGCCCGCAGCTCGCTGCTGGGCGGTGCGCTGCTGCTCGCCTGCATGGCCCTGGCCGGCTGCGAAATGCTCGGTGTCAAGAAGTCGGACACCGAAGCCGCGGCCACGCCGGTCGCCGGCGCGCCCGCATCGGCCACGTCGACCGCGCCGGCCGGATCGGCCGATCTGCCGCTGGCGGCGACGCCGCCGTCCAGTATGGTGCCGGTGCCGGCCAATCCGCCGGCCGTCGACACGACGGCGCCGACCGCGCCGCTGGCGCCGCCTGCGGCGCAGGCCGAGCAGATCGCCGCGATCGGGCTGTCGATGGAGGTCGGCGTCTATCGCTGCGAGCTGAACCGCAGCCTGGGCATCAAACAGATCGCCCCCGACGGCCAGTCGCTGGTCATGCACTGGGCCGGCCGGGACTATCCGCTGACGGCGGTTCGCGCGCGCAGCGGCGCGCTGCGCTACGAGGACGCCGCGTCGGGCCTGACCTGGATCACGATCGTCGGCAAGTCGCTGCTGCTGGACCTGAAGAACGGCCAGCAACTGGCCAACGAGTGCAAACACGTACCCGGTGTCGCGCTGGAAACGACGCCGGCCCCGGCGCAGCAGGTCAGGACGACTGCCCGCCCGAGCAGCCCGCCGCGCAAGAAGGCGGCGCAATAAACCGTATGTCGACCTCCACGCGGCCCGACCGCCCGCTCGCCGACGACCGGCGCGCGCGCCGGTCGCGTCCGCCGTCTCGGCTGTTCGCGCCGTCTCGGCCGTTCGCTCCCTCGTGGCTGTTCGGTCTGCTGGCCGCCGTCCTGCTGGCCTCGCCCGCCTGGGGCCAGATCGAATCGATGCTCGGCGACCCGAATTTTCCGCGCCGCGCCCCCGGCTTGTGGGAAGTGCGCAGCGCCAGCAGCTCGGTGCTCGGACTGCCGCCGACGCTGAACTGCGTCGGCGACGGCGCCGACGGCTCGCGCTCGCAACTGGACCGTTCTCCCGGCGCCAAGGGTTCGTGCACGCTGGGCAGCTTCACGCGGGTCGGCGAGGCCTGGGTCGCCGAGTCGGTCTGCAAGGAAGGCAAGACCCGCGTGATCAGCAAGGCGATCGCCACCGGCGATTTCCGCACCCATTATCGAATCGACACGGCGGTCACTTATGATCCGCCGCTGGGCGGCGCCAAGAAGGAGGACAAGGACGCGATCGTCGCCCGTCACCTGGGCCCCTGCCCGGCCCACCAGAAGCCCGGGGATCTGGTCGTCCCGGGCATGGGCACGCTCAACATGATCGATGGCACGTTCCGTGCTGAACCCTCGCCGGCCGTACGTCACCCGGCTCGCAAAAAAGCAACCGACAAAACTTCCAGTGTCACGGGCCAGAGGTTCGCCCACGACACGAGCGCTCTCACTTTCAATCCCGAGGTCGACAATGGCTCATAACGCTTTCGATACCTATCAGTCCTTCCAGCCCAGCGCTGGCAAGACCGGCAAGTTCTACTCGCTGCCCAAGCTGGCCGAGAAGTTCCCCAACATCAACAAGCTGCCGGTGTCGATCCGCATCGTGCTCGAGGCGGTGCTGCGCAATGTCGACGGCAAGAAAGTCACCGAAGCCCACGTCGAGCAGCTCGCCAACTGGGCACCGACCGCCAAGCGGGTCGACGAGATCCCGTTCATCGTCGCGCGCGTCGTGCTGCAGGACTTCACCGGCGTGCCGCTGCTGGCCGACCTGGCCGCGATGCGCAGCGTCGCGTCGGCGACCGGCCGCAATCCGAAGGTCATCGAGCCGCTGGTGCCGGTCGACCTGGTCGTCGATCACTCGGTGATGATCGACCACTACGGCAACAAGGACGCGCTGGACCTGAACATGAAGCTGGAATTCCAGCGCAACGAAGAGCGCTACCAGTTCATGAAGTGGGGCATGCAGGCGTTCGATACGTTCAAGGTCGTGCCGCCCGGCATCGGCATCGTCCACCAGGTCAACCTCGAGTACCTGGCGCGCGGCGTGCACGCGCGGGCCGACGGCGACGACACCGTCTATTACCCGGACACATTGGTCGGCACCGACAGCCACACGACGATGATCAACGGCATCGGCGTCGTCGGCTGGGGGGTCGGCGGCATCGAGGCCGAGGCCGGCATGCTGGGCCAGCCGGTCTATTTCCTGACGCCGGACGTCGTCGGCGTGAACCTGACCGGCAAGCTGCGCGAAGGCTGCACGGCCACCGACCTCGTGCTGACGATCACCGAGATGCTGCGCAAGGAGAAGGTCGTCGGCAAGTTCGTCGAGTTCTTCGGCGAAGGCACGGCCTCGCTGTCGGTGCCCGACCGCGCGACGATCGCCAACATGGCGCCCGAGTACGGCGCGACGATGGGCTTCTTCCCGGTCGACGAAAAGACGCTCAACTACTTCGACGGCTCGGGCCGCACGAAAGAAGAGATCGACGCGTTCGGCTCGTACTTCAAGGCGCAGGGCCTGTTCGGCATTCCGAAGGCCGGCGAACTCGTCTACTCGAAGGAACTGCACCTGGACCTATCGACGGTCGCCCCGTCGCTGGCCGGCCCGAAGCGTCCGCAGGACCGGATCGAGATCGGCAACGTCAAGTCGACGTTCGCCAAGCTGTTCAGCCTGCCGCCGGCCGAGAACGGCTTCAACAAGGATCCGGCCGACCTGGACAAGGCCTACACGGCCAGCAACGGCGTCGACCTGAAGAACGGCGACGTGCTGATCGCGGCGATCACCTCGTGCACGAACACGTCGAACCCGAGCGTGCTGCTGGCCGCCGGCCTGCTGGCCAAGAAGGCCGTCGACCTGGGCCTGACCGTCAAGCCGCACATCAAGACCTCGCTGGCGCCGGGATCGCGCGTCGTCACCGAGTACCTGCAGCGCGCCAAGCTGCTGCCTTACCTCGAGAAGCTCGGCTTCGCGGTCGCCGCTTATGGCTGCACGACCTGCATCGGCAACGCCGGCGATCTGGCCCCCGAGTTCAACGAGGCGATCGTCAAGAACGATCTGGTCTGCGCGGCCGTGCTGTCGGGCAACCGCAACTTCGAGGCGCGGATCCATCCGAACCTGCGCGCGAACTTCCTGGCCTCGCCGCCGCTGGTCGTCGCCTACGCGATCGCCGGCAACGTCACGGTCGACCTGATGACGCAGCCGCTGGGCAAGGACCGCAACGGCAAGGACGTGTACATCGGCGACGTGTGGCCGAGCTCGCAGGAAGTCTACGACCTGATGAAGTTCGCGATGGATCCGGGCACGTTCAAGCGCCTGTACAGCGACCTGACCAAGGATCACCACCTGTGGAACGCGGTGCCCAGTTCCGACGGCCAGGTCTACAACTGGCCGACGTCGACCTACATCGCCGAGCCGCCGTTCTTCGACCAGTTCGCGATGACGCCGGGTTCCACGCCGGTCATCCGCAACGCGCGCGTGCTCGGCCTGTTCGGCGATTCGATCACGACCGACCACATCTCGCCGGCCGGTTCGATCAAGGCCGACTCGCCCGCCGGCAAGTACCTGATCGCGCACAACGTGCTGAAGGCGGACTTCAACTCGTACGGCTCGCGCCGCGGCAACCATGAGGTGATGATGCGCGGCACGTTCGCCAACGTGCGGATCAAGAACCTGATGATTCCGCCGGCGGCCGACGGTTCGCGCGAGGAAGGCGGCGTCACGCTGTTCCAGCCCAGCGGCGAGAAGATGTTCATCTACGACGCCGCGATGAAATACATCGCCGACGGCACGCCGACGGTCATCTTCGGCGGGGAGGAGTACGGCACCGGTTCGTCGCGCGACTGGGCGGCCAAGGGCACGCAACTGCTCGGCGTCAAGGCGGTCGTGGCGCGCAGCTTCGAGCGGATCCACCGTTCGAACCTGGTCGGCATGGGCGTGCTGCCGCTGCAGTTCAAGGGCAGCGATTCGTGGGAGTCGCTGGGCATCAAGGGCGACGAGCAGTTCGATATCGAAGTGCCGGCCGAACTGGTGCCGCAGCAGGACATCACGCTGACGATCCGCGGCAACGACGGTTCGACGCGGCAGGTCACGCTGCTGTCGCGCATCGACACGCCGATCGAAGTCGACTACTACAAACACGGCGGCATCCTGCCGTTCGTGCTGCGCGAACTGCTGGCCGCCTGATCGGCCCGCCTGGCGCGACGGCCCCGTCGGGGTCGTCGCGCGGTCGCGGCCGGGCTCGCCGGCCGCCGACCATCGACTGCCCCCTCTCGCTCCGGGCAGCCGCCACCGTCTCGAAAACAAGAAGAATCGACGGTTACGACACGAAAGCAACGCATGGCGCCACACAATTATGTGGCAATCGCCGGCTTCTATTACACTCAGCAACATTGTCGCCCCTGTATAGAGAGCTGACGCGGCGCCGTCCGGCGCCCGTGCCTTCGTTCACACGTCTTGCTGTCCGAACCCATACTGGTCAATCGTGAGTCGGGAAACCGCCTGGGCCCCCTGCCTCGAACCATCGTGGTCGGGCTCATTTCGTTCACCAGTTGCGTGCTCGCGCGCTGGCTGGCATTCGATGCGCCGGTCGGCGTGATCTTCTGGCCCGGCGCGGCCGTGGCCTTCGCGTTCGGCTGGCGCTTCGGCATGCCCTGGGTGCTGCCCGCCGCCGCGGGCGCCGCGCTGTGGGCGCTGTTCGGCTACAACGACTGGCAGGTCGCCACGGTAGCGGCGCTGACCTGCCTGCCGGGCCCGCTGGTCGCGATTTCGATGCTGCGGCGGCTGAACGCGTGGAAACCGGCCGACTACCGGCTCGAAGCCGTGCTGCGCTTCGTGTCGATCATTGCGCTGATCGCGGCGCCGCTCGACGCGCTGTTGGCGACGCTGGCGTTCGGCAACATCCAGATGCTGGCCGACCTGACTTCCGGACAGGTCTTCCCGTCGTGGTGGCTGCTCGATTCGCTGGGCATGCTGATGCTGACGCCGGCGCTGCTCGCCTGGATCAGCAACGAGCACGCGCCCGAGCCCGAAGCCGGCATCACGCACGAGGTCCTCGTCGACGGCCCGGCGCTCGTGCTGACGACGGCGGTCGTGGCCGCCAGCCTCGGCCTGTCGACGGTCGGCCAGGGCGAATGGGGCCACACGCTGATGTACTTCTACTTCCCGATCGTCGCGTGGACCTCGGTGCGGATGAGCGAACGGGCGACCGCGCTGTCGTTGCTGATCACCGCCGTGCCCTTGCTGGCCGCGCGCGCGTTCCAGGTCCACACGCTCAGCGGCCCCGACGTGTTCCGGATGCTCGAGTCGGCCGTCATCATCCTGTGCGCGGTCCTGGTCGCGCTGATCATGCAGGCGGTGGCCGCCGACCGCCGTTTCGCGCTCGCCCGCGTCGCGCGCCAGGCGCGCCAGGATCTGAGCACCGGCCTGCTGAACGACCGCGGCCTGCTGGCCGAACTGGGCGACCGGCTGGTGTCGCCGAACCGCACGCACTACGGACTGGTCGGCGTGCACCTGACGAACTTCGACGCGCTGAACGATCTGTGCGGGCCGATGCAGGCGCTGCAGCTCGAGCAGACGGCCGCCACCCTGCTGCTGCGGCAGCCGGGCGCGCTGATCGGCGCGCGCCTGTCGTCGGGACGCTATGCGCTGCTGCTGTCGGCCGAAACGGTCGCGCAGGTGCGCGCGCTGGCGCGCGAGATCTACGCGCAATTGAACGGCCAGGTGTTCAAGATCGAGCACGGCAGCCTGCGGCTGCAGGTCAGCGTCGGCGGCCTGCTCGTCGACCGGCACGTGCAGATCAACAGCGAGGACTGCCTGATGTCGCTGTCCGACGCGATGGCGATCGCCGCCAGCGTCCGCGATCCGCAGTTGTTCGTCGAACCGCTGTCGCAGACGATGGTCGATGCGCGCCGCGCGCACCAGGGCAAGCTCGAGCACATCCGCGAGGCGATCCGCGAGCAGCGTTTCGACGTCCATGCGCAACCGATCGTCGATCCCGATGCGCCGCCCGGAGCGTTGTCGTACGAAGTGCTGGTGCGCCTGCGCGACCGCGACGGCGGCCTGATCCGTCCGCCCGAATTCCTGCCGCTGGCCGTGCAGGCGCAGATGACGGTCGCGCTCGACCGCGGCGTGATCCGCACGGTGTTCGCGTACCTGGCGACGAACCCGGACGCCTTGGCGCGCACGCACAAGTGCTCGATCAACCTGTCGGGCATGACGATGAGCGACGGGACGATCGCCAGCTTCATCCGCGAGCAGCGCGCGCGCTACAGCATCCCTTCGCAGAAGATCGTCTTCGAGATCACCGAAGGCGAAGCGATCCGCAATCCGGGCGCCGCGTCGCGGCTCGTCGACGACCTGAAGAGCGACGGATTCGGCATCGCGCTGGACGACTTCGGCACCGGCCTGGCGACCTTCGAGTATCTGAAGCGCTTCCCGCTCGACTACCTGAAGATCGACGGCACGTTCATCCGCAACCTGGTCAGCAACCCGATCGACGAAGAGATCGTACTGGCGACGATCAGGGTCGCGCGGCGCCTGAACGTCAAGACGATCGCCGAGCACGTGCACAGCCAGGAGATCTACGACCGGCTGCGGGTGCTCGGCATCGAATACATCCAGGGCGAGCTGATCAGCGTCGCCCGGCCGATCGCCGAGCTGTTCGAAAATCCGCCGACCGACGCGCAGAAGGCGGCGACCGAGGCCGGACCGGCGCTGCGGCAGATCTGAGAAATCCGAACGTCCGGCAGCAGGCACCGCGCGGACGTGCCGAACGGGACACCGAATCCACCATTCCGATCCACCGGAGGCCGGATGCCGATCCGCCGAATGCCGATTCGGAAAAACCCGCTCGCACGATGAGAAAAGCCCGCGTAACCAATCGATTACGCGGGCTTTGTTTGGTCGGGACGGAGGGATTTGAACTCTCGACCCCCTGCACCCCATGCAGGTGCGCTACCAGGCTGCGCTACGCCCCGAAGCCAATCATTATAGCGCGATTTCAGCGCAACAAATCCAATGTCTGCGTCAAATCGCTACGAATCGCCTGCAGGTCGGCCGCCGACATCTCGATCTTCTCGTCGGCCGGCGCCGGCGAATCGGCGTTCTTGACCTTGCCGTTCTGCATGACCTCGCCGAGCCGGTTGCGCGCGCCGCTGATCGTGAAGCCCTGCTCGTACAGCAGTTCGCGGATCCGGCGCACGAGCAGCACCTCGTGATGCTGGTAGTAGCGGCGATTGCCGCGCCGCTTCATCGGCCGCAGTTGCGTGAACTCCTGCTCCCAGTAGCGGAGCACGTGCGGCTTGACGCCGCACAGTTCGCTGACTTCACCGATCGTGAAATACCGCTTGGCGGGAATCGGCGGCAACGGCAGCTTGGCATCCGGTTTCGCAGACGTCGACGACACGGTCAGGCTCCTCGCGGATCCGCGTCGTCGGGCCGCACGCCGTCATCGCCGAAACCCGTACCGACGCGGCCGGCGGCGGCCTGCGCCTCGCCCTCGATCAGTGCCTTCAACTTCTGGCTCGCATGAAAAGTGACGACGCGACGCGCCGAGATCGGAATCTCCTCGCCGGTCTTGGGATTGCGCCCGGGCCGCTGCGGCTTGTCGCGCAACTGGAAATTGCCGAAACCCGACAACTTGACGCTTTCGCCGCGCTCGAGCGCGCCGCGAATCTCGTCGAAGAAGGTCTCCACCATGTCCTTGGCCTCGCGCTTGTTCAGTCCGACCTGCTCGAAAAGCATCTCGGCCAGCTCCGCCTTGGTCAAGGTCAGGTGATCGATCTCCGGCGCCGTGTCGTCGGGGTGCGCCGGCGCGGGAGGCTCCGACTCGCTGTTCATCAAGGCTAGCCCGGTCTTGCTGCTGCTCATCGACAATTGAAACGACCCAATTACGCGTCTTACCGTGCTCTGCCCGCCGGCCAAAATGGCCGGATCGAACTCAGGAACGAAGCCTGGCTCCCAGCGTTCGCTGCACCCGATCGATGACCGATGCCAAGGCTTCCGACACTTCGACGTCACTCAAAGTTCGCTGAGTATCTTGCATCCAGAATCGGAACGCAAGGCTTTTCTCCTTATTTTCCAATCCCTTACCGCGATATTCATCGAACAACTTGACATTTGTCACGACGCTGGCGGCCGGGTTTTCGGCGATCGCCGAGCGGATCTGTTCGAGCATTTTCTCGACTGTAAGCTTTTCGGAGACAACCCAGGCCAGATCGCGGATGGCCGGCGGGAACTTCGAGATCCGTTCGAAGGCCGGCACCGGTCGCGCCAGCAACGGGTCGCGGGCGACTTCGGCCAGGATCACCGGATGCGGCAGGTCGAAGCGCTGCTGCAGCGCCGGGTGCAGCGCGCCGATGCGGCCGATCGGCCGATCCTGCAACAGGATCGTCGCGCTGCGGCCCGGGTGCAGCCCCGGCGACGCCTCGGCGACGAAGCGCAGCCCCGGCAGGTCGACCAGCGCTTCCAGGTCGCCCTTGACGTCGAAGAAGTCGACCTCGCGCGTCGGCGCGCCCCATTGCTCGTCGAGCGCCGGGCCGTAGGCGAGCAAGCCCAGCATCCACGGCTGCTCGACGCCGTTGACCGACTGCGGCCCCGAGGCGACGGCCGGATCGGCGACGAACACGCGGCCCATCTCGAACAGGCGCACGCGGCCGGCCTTGCGGTTCAGGTTGTGGCGCAGCGTCTCGATCAGGCCGCCGAACAGCGTCGTGCGCATCACGTCCATCTGCGACGCGATCGGGTTCAGCAGCCGGATCGCCGGCCGGTCGGACAGCAGCGCATCGATCGTCGAGTCGACGAAGCTGTAGCCGATGATCTCCATGTAGTCGCGCGCGGCGACCCGGCGACGCAGCGCCATCGGCGTCTGCGTGCCCAACGGTGCATCGCGCATCGTGATCGCCGCCTTCGGCGGAGCCAGCGGCAGGCGGTCGTAACCCCACATGCGGGCGACCTCCTCGATGAGGTCCTCTTCGATCTGCAGGTCGAAGCGGTACGGCGGCGGTGTGACGACGAATCGATCGGCCTGCTGCTCGAACGCCAGGCCCAGCCGGCCGAACGCCTGGGCGATGTCCGCGTCGCCGATCGGCGCGCCGATGACCCGGCGCGCGCGATCGCCGCGCATCGCCACCGGCGGCCGGGACGGCAGCTCGAGGACGACGTCGTCCAGCGGGCCGGCGCGGCCGCCGCACACCTGCAGGATCAGCGCGGTCAGGTAGTCCAGGTGTTCGGCCGTCGTCGACGCATCGACGCCGCGCTCGAAGCGGTGGCCGGCGTCGGTCGAGAAGTTGAAGCGCCGCGAGCGCCCGGCGATCGCCGTCGGCCACCAGAACGCCGCTTCGACGAAGACGTCGGTCGTCTCCAGCGACACCGCGGTCGCCTGCCCGCCCATGATGCCGGCCACGCTCTCGACCGACTGCTCGTCGGCGATCACGCCGACCTGCTCGTCGAGCTCGACGGTCTGGCCGTTCAGCAGCTCGAGCGACTCGCCGGGCCGCGCCCAGCGCACCTGCAGGCCGCCGTGGATCTTGTTCAGGTCGAACACGTGCGTCGGCCGTCCGAGCTCGAGCATCACGTAGTTCGACAGGTCGACCAGCGCCGAGATCGAGCGCTGGCCTGCCCGTTCGAGCCGCTCACGGATCCAGGCCGGCGTCGGCGCCTTCGCGTCGACGCCGCGGATCACGCGGCCGGAGAACCTGCCGCACAGATCGGGCGCGAGCACCTGCACCGGCAGGCGGTCGTCGATCGTCACCGGCACCGGGCTGGCCGGGGCCGGCATCGACGCGAGCGGCGCGCCGCTGAGCGCCGACACCTCGCGGGCGATGCCGTAGACGGCCAGGCAGTCCGGACGGTTCGGCGTGAGCTTGAGCGTGAAGACGGTGTCGTCCAGCGACAGGTATTCGCGCAGGTCCGCGCCGACCGGCGCGTCGTCGGGCAGCAGCAGCAGGCCCGCGTGATCGTCGGACAGCCCCAGCTCGCGCGCCGAGCACAACATGCCGCTGCTCTGCACGCCGCGCACCTTGGCGACGGCGATCGTCAGGCCGCCGGGCAGCACCGCGCCCGGCAACGCGCAGGGCACGCGCGCGCCGGCGCGGACGTTGGGCGCGCCGCAGACGATCGTGCGCACGTCGTCGCCGGTATCGACCTCGCAGACGTTCAGCTTGTCGGCATCGGGGTGACGCTCGACCGCGCGTACGTGCGCGACGATCACCCGATCGAACGGCGGCGCGTACGGATCGGCCTGTTCGACCTCCAGGCCGGCCATCGTCAGCGCATCGGACAACTGCTCGGTCGACCAGGCCGGATCGACGTAGGCGCGCAGCCAGCTTTCAGGAAATTTCATCGGTGGCTCCGGTCGGCGTCAGGGATTGAACTGCTGCAGGAAACGCAGGTCGTTCTCGTAGAACAGCCGCAGGTCGCCGACGTCGTAGCGCAGCATCGCCAGCCGCTCGATGCCGGAGCCGAACGCGAAGCCGATATAGCGCTCCGGGTCGAGCCCGAGGTTGCGCACGACCTGCGGATGCACCTGCCCGGAACCCGACACCTCGAGCCAGCGGCCGGCCAGCGGCCCTTCAGCGAAGCGCATGTCGATCTCGGCCGACGGTTCGGTGAACGGGAAGTACGACGGACGGAAGCGCACGTCCAGTTGATCGGTCTCGAAGAAGCGGCGCAGGAACTCGGTGTAGACGCTCTTCAGATCGGCGAAGCTGATGCCCTCGTCGATCCACATGCCCTCGAACTGATGGAACATCGGCGAGTGCGTCGCGTCCGAATCGACGCGATAGGTCTTGCCCGGCACGATCACCTTGATCGGCGGCGTCTGCTGGCGCGCGTAGCGGATCTGCATCGGGCTGGTGTGCGTGCGCAGCAGCAGCCCGCGCCCGTCGGCGTCGCGACCGTCGACGTAGAACGTGTCGTGCATCGAGCGGGCCGGATGGTCGGCCGGCGTGTTCAGCGCGGTGAAGTTGAAGAAATCCTCTTCGATCTCGGGGCCGTCGGCCACGTCGAAACCGATCGACCGGAAGATCGTCTCGATCCGCTCGATCGTCAGCGTCAGCGGATGCAGACCGCCCTTGCCCGTCCCGCGGCCCGGCAGCGTGACGTCGATCGCTTCCTGCGCCAGCCGCGCATCGAGCTGCTGCTGGCGCAGCGCCGCCTCGCGCGACGCGACCAGCGCCTCGATCGACTGCTTGAGCGCATTCAGCGTCTTGCCGACCGCCGAGCGCTGGTCGGCGGGCACCTTGCCGAGCGCCTTGAGCTGCTGCGTGACCAGGCCGTCGCGGCCCAGAAAACGCGCTTTCGCGTCGGCCAGCGCGGCGGCATCGGCCGCCGCGTCGAGGGCGGCCCGCGCATCGGCGAGCCATTGCGTTGGATCGGACAATTCCATCATGGCATCCATGGAGTGCGGTCGCGGCCGGACGACGCTCGCGGCGGCATCGGCGGGCATGCGAACCTGGGGCGAATGACTCGGCGCCGCACCGCTGCGGCCGCGCCAACCCGGCGAACTGGCGGGGCTGCGGACCGCGGACGGACCGGCGAACCGCAGCGACTCGGCGCGCGGGCGCGGCAACGAAAAACGGGGCCAGGCGTTCGGCCAGGCCCCGTTTCGCGCGGGAGGTCGTCGATCGGCCGCAGGCCGAGGCCTTGCCTCGTACGCCCGGCGGCCCGATCGAGGCGCCCCGGTCAGCCGGCGCTGCGGCCGGCCAGCGAGCCCTTGGCCTTCTCGACGATCGCGGCGAACGCCGGCTTGTCGTGAACGGCCAGATCCGCCAGTACCTTGCGGTCCAGGCCGATCGAGGCCTTGTTCAGGCCATTGATGAACGCGCTGTACGTGATCCCGTGCTGGCGGGCCGCGGCATTGATCCGGGCGATCCACAGCGAACGGAACACGCGCTTGCGATTGCGGCGGTCACGGTACGCGTACTGGCCGGCGCGCATCACCGCCTGCTTGGCGATGCGGAACACGGTGCTGCGGCGACCGCGGTAACCCTTGGCGGCGGCCAGGATCTTCTTGTGACGGGCACGTGCCGTCACGCCACGTTTTACTCGGGGCATCGGTGCTCTCCTGTCAAGCGAACGGCAACATCGCCTTCACGGAAGCCAGATTGGTGGCATGCACCTCGGCCGCGCCGCGAAGCTGACGTTTGTTCTTCGTGGTTTTCTTGGTCAGGATGTGGCGTTTGAACGCCTGACCCCGCTTGACCGTGCCACCGGCACGGACGCGGAAGCGCTTCGCAGCGCTCTTCTTGGTTTTCATCTTGGGCATGATGACCCTGCGTACCTGCTCTCTAATGCCTTGCCAGGTGTCCGACTGCGTCGGCGCTTCGATGACCCGCTCGGCTTCTTGATGTCGACGACGGCCCGACGGGGCACCAGCCCCTGCCGCGGCATCGATCGTCGATTCGCCTGTTGTCGCGCGCGAACGGTAGCGCGCGACGCCCGGCGACGGCATGCGGACGGCGGACCCGGAGGCCCGCCCGCCGTCATTTCTTCTTCTTGGGCGCCAGCACCATCACCATCTGCCGGCCTTCCATCCGCGGAAACTGCTCGACCTGGCCGTACGGCTCCAGATCGGTCCGAACGCGTTCGAGCAGGCGCGCACCGAACTCCTGGTGCGCCATTTCGCGGCCGCGAAAACGCAGCGTGATCTTGGCCTTGTCGCCGTCATCGAGAAAGCGGATCAGATTGCGCAACTTGACGTTGTAGTCGCCATCGTCCGTGCCCGGCCGGAACTTGACTTCCTTGACCTGGATGATCTTCTGCTTGGCTCGCGCATCATGAGCCCGTTTCTGCTCCTGATACTTGAACTTGCCGTAGTCCATCAAGCGGGCCACGGGCGGCTGCGCCATCGGCGCGATTTCCACCAGATCGACATCGGCCTCTTCGGCCATTCGCAGCGCCTCACGCACGCTGACGATGCCGAGCGGCTCGTTGTCGACGCCAATCAGACGAATCTCAGGAACGGCAATCTCGTGATTGATCCGGTTTCCGCGGTCTGCAGTAGCGATTCTGCGTTCTCCAAAAAGTAACAGCCAAACCTGCCTTTCCGGGCAGATGGCGATCGTTGATCCGGATAGTTTACCCGCGCGCGCCGCCGGCGGGGTGCGGCGAGGACGGCGACGGCGCCGTGGGCGCCTTGTCTCGTACCTCGCACCGCAAGCGCTCGATCAGAGCGTCCACCGGGCAGGCCCCGAGGTTGATCCCCCCCCGGGCACGGACCGCAACCTGACCGGTTTCCCGTTCTTTCTCGCCGACGACGAGCAAGTAAGGAATCTTCTGCAGGCTGTGCTCCCTGATTTTATAGTTAATCTTCTCGTTGCGCAAATCCGTCGCCACCCTAAATCCTTGTTTTTTCAGGGTCCGGGCAAGCTCGTCCGCGTAGGCGGCCTGATTTTCGGTGATGTTCATCACGACGGCCTGCACCGGCGCCAGCCACAAGGGCATCGCCCCGGCGTGATGCTCGATCAGAATGCCGATGAAACGCTCGAGCGAACCGACGATCGCGCGGTGCAGCATCACCGGCCGGCGGCGGCTGTTGTCCTCGGCGACGTACTCGGCATCGAGCCGCTCGGGCATCATCGGGTCGTACTGCATCGTGCCGACCTGCCACGGCCGGCCGATCGAATCCTTCAGGTGGTATTCGATCTTCGGGCCGTAGAACGCGCCTTCGCCCGGCAGCTCTTCCCAGGCGACGTCGCAGGCACGCAGCGCCTCGCGCAGCGCGTTCTCGGCCTCGTCCCAGGCTTCGTCGGTGCCCAGCCGCTTGTCGGGCCGCAGCGCGAGCTTGACCTTGACGTCGTCGAAGCCGAAATCCGCGTAGACGGCCATCGCCTGCCGGTGGAAGGCGGTCACCTCGGCGGCGACCTGCGACGGCATGCAGAAGACGTGGCCATCGTCCTGCGTGAACCCGCGCACGCGCATGATGCCGTGCAGCGCGCCCGAGGTCTCGTTCCGGTGGCAGCTACCGAACTCGCCGTAGCGCAGCGGCAGATCGCGGTAGCTGCGCAGGTGCGAGTTGAAGATCTGCACGTGGCCCGGGCAGTTCATCGGCTTGACCGCGTACTCGCGGTTCTCGGATGCCGTGAAGAACATGTGCTCCTGGTAGTTCTGCCAGTGCCCGGAGCGCTTCCACAGGCTGACGTCGAGGATCTGCGGGCAGCGCACCTCCTGGTAGCCGCTGTCGCGGTAGACGTCGCGGATGTAGGCCTCGAGCTGCTGCCAGATCGCCCAGCCGTTCGGATGCCAGAACACCATGCCGGGCGCTTCTTCCTGCGTGTGGAACAGGTCCAGCTCCTTGCCCAGGCGGCGGTGGTCGCGCTTCTCGGCCTCCTCGAGCATGTGCAGGTAGGCGTCCTGGTCTTCCTTGCGGGCCCAGGCCGTGCCGTAGATCCGCTGCAGCATCTCGTTGTTCGAGTCGCCGCGCCAGTAGGCGCCGGCGACCTTCATCAGCTTGAAGACCTTGAGCTTGCCGGTCGACGGAACGTGCGGGCCGCGGCACAGATCGATGAAGTCGCCCTCGCGATACAGGCCGATCGGCTCGTTCGCCGGGATCGACGCGATGATCTCGGCCTTGTACGCCTCGCCGATCGAACGGAAGAACGCGACCGCTTCATCGCGATCCCATTCCTCGCGCGTGACGACCTCGTCCTTGGCCGCCAGTTCGCGCATCTTGTTCTCGATCGCCACCAGGTCTTCCGGCGTGAACGGACGCTTGTACGAGAAGTCGTAGTAGAAGCCGTTGTCGATGACCGGGCCGATCGTCACCTGCGCGTCCGGGAACAGATCCTTGACCGCGTAGGCCAGCAGGTGCGCGGTCGAATGGCGGATCAGGTCCAGGCCGTCGGGATCCTTGTCCGTGACGATCGCCAGTTGCGCATCGTGGTCGATGACGAAGCTCGTATCGACCAGACGGCCATCGACCCGGCCCGCCAGCGCGGCCTTCGCCAGCCCGCTGCCGATCGAGCGGGCCACCTGCGCGACGCTGGGCGCTTGTTCGAACTGACGGACCGAGCCGTCGGGTAACGTGATATTGACCATCGTGCCACCAAATCCGTGGGCCGGCGATCGGCGGCCCCGCCGCCATTGCAAACGGGATCACCCGCCGGCAGAAAACAAAAAAGCGCGGCAAGGCCGCGCTTTTCATCGAACCGGGTGCAGAAGGAGAAGCCAGACAACTGATGCGAACCGCCTGCCACCCGGCCTGATCCGGGCTTACCCCGGAATGGGCCTCGTGCCGAAATTGCGGCGACGCGTCAGCGGTGTCATAACCATCGGAATCGAACGGGCCCTTTCTCTCGCCCTGGCTGCGTCACCCGCAGCCGCCATTGACGTACGACCTGCCTACCTGATACCCCAGCCACTGCACACGAACGAACCAGCCTGTCGCGAAAACCGGCGAACCGCCGATCCTGGAAAGCTGGTAGGCGCGATTGGATTCGAACCAACGACCCCCACCATGTCAAGGTGATGCTCTAACCAACTGAGCTACGCGCCTGCATGTGCAGCAAGCCCAAGAGTATAGCGAAACCCTGTCCGTCAACGCAAGCGGTAAGCGTGACCGCGCTCGAATCGGATCTTCAGTTCGCTGAGGCGCAGCGATAGCGCCTTGCGATCCGGGTGACGGACCAGCAGCACGACCGTACGCCGCGGGTTGATCCAGGCGACCTTCGCCTCGTTCGTGCTGCCGTCGCTGGAACGGACCTCGATCCACATTCCGCGCCGCAGCGTCGCGACCGCCTGTTCGGGCGGCATGTCGACCCGGGCCGACACGAGCGGCGCATCCGACAGGTCCAGCGAATTCAGCACCTCGAACAGGTGACGGTCGGACACCTCGGTCACGCCGTGGCGCGCTTCGGCCGCCCGGCCGGCCGGGCGCGGCGCGAGTTCCGCCGCGGTCGCCGGCGACACGGCAACCGGCACGCCCGTGATCGGCACGCCCGTGAGCGGCACGCCTGTGATCGGCTCGGCGGACGGCGGCGAGCCGGCGGGCAGCGGATCGGGCACCAGGTCGTCCAGCTCGAGTCCCGGCTCGATCAGCGATCCCGGCGCCGTCGGAGCGGCCGTGGCCACCCGCGTCTGAGCGGCCCGCGTGACCGAAGCCGCCGGATCCGCGAACGCCCGCTCGCCCGATGGCTCGGCGGCCAGGCGCGCGCCGCCCCACACGTCGACCGAGGCGCCAGGCAAGGCGGTCGAGGCCGGCAACAGGATGCCGGTGGCGGTCGCGGCCATCTCGGCGGGCACCGGCCCGGTATCGACCGGCGCCCTCTGACGCCCGTCGCCGCCGCGATCGCGCATCCGCCGCAGGTGGATCAGGAACAGCTCGTCGAAGAACGCCTTGTACTCGGCATCCTTGGCATCGACCTCGCGAATACCCACGTTCAGCAGCTTGATCAGCGACGGAATCCGGTTCGCGAACTCGCTGCGGCTGTGCGACCGGTTCCCCGATTCCAGCGTCCACAGCAGATCGTCGACGACGCCGAGGCTGCGCCGGAACGGCGCGCTGCTCTCGCCGTCGCGCAGGATCGTCGTGCGCAAGTGACGCAGCCAGACCGATTGCAGGAACGCGTTGACCGAATCGGGGGCGCCGCTGTCGGCGACGCGCTCGGTCAGCAGCCGCCGGACCTGCTCGGTCACCTCGCGTTCGCGCTCGCGGCCCGGCCGGTGCCGCAGGTCGCGCCGGTTGCGCCGCCCCGGCGAGGCTTCGAGCGACGAGCGCTCGTTGACGACGCGATTGACGAGCTTCGACACGCTGTTCGACGCGCGCTGGTATTCGCGCTCGACCTGTCTGGCGATGACGGCCGAGCGCACCTGCAGACCGCTGGCGATGATCTCCATCGCGCGCACGACCGTCTCCAGGCGGCGATACAGTTCGCCGTCCTTGACCAGGTCCTCGCTGTACCCGACCGCGATCGCGCCGAAGTTCTCGACCAGCCGGCGCAACGACCGAGGTTCGTCGGCCAGGTAGCCCGGATCGAGCAGCGACAGCGCCATCACCGGCTGCTGCAGCCGCCAGACGAGCGGACGAGCCGATGCCGGCAGGCGGCGCTCGTCGAGCACGTAGTCGAACATCGCGACGACGACATCGAGTTCGGCGATCTGGGCCGGCGCCATGCCGGATTCGCGCATCCGCTCGCGCAGCTTGTCGAACAGCGCGTGACGGGCTTCGCGGCTGTACGGCGTCAGTCCGACCGAGTGCGCGAACGCGACGGCGTCGCGATCGATGTCGTCGACCTTCTGCAGCGTCGGCAGCACGCCCAGGCGGCTCGCCTCCCCGCCGGCCAGCGGCGACGAGCCCAGCCGGCGCACCGAGGCGACATCCTGCTCGAACCCCTGCACGCTGCGCTCGAGCGCATCGACGGCCGACCACTGGGCGCGCGTCAGGACCCTGAGCGGCGTGCGCGCCGCGGCGTCGTCTCGGCCGACGGCGTCGCGACCGGCGGCGGTCGGTGTCCGCATGTCGGCCGATGCGGTTCCGCGACCGGCGGCGCCGACCGGTTCCCGTGTCTGGTCCGGGGGCAGATCCGATGTCCGGTCCTGCAACTGATCCGGCATCCGGTCCAGCAGCCGATCCGGCGTCCGGTCCGGCAACCGATCCGACGTCCAGTCCGGCTCGGGCGATGAGGGCTCATGCGATGAGGGCTCGGGCGGCGGCGCGGACCCGGCCGGCTCGACGATCCGGGGCGCCTGCCGCGCGTCTTCCGGCCAGGGCGCGACGCCGTGCAACACCAGATACGCCTCGGCATCGCGCAGCACGCCGGCCAGCGGCACCGGCGCGCGCGTGCGGATCGCGTGCCGCACGACCTCCCGGGTCGCCGCGTCATCGCTCAGGTCGTCGAACGCGGTAAAAACCGCCATCGCCAACGCCGACGCGCCGAGCGGCATCAGTTCGTCCAGCGGCCAGTGCCGCTGCGTCAGGCTGGCGATGCGACCCGCGTACTGGAGATGGAATTCGCGGCTCTCGCGCCGGATCTGCCGGGCCAGATGGGCCGCGGCGATCCGCGTCTCGAGCTCCTCGTTGCCGACCAGCGCCCAGGCCTGCGCGCCATCGGTCGGCATGTCGATCTGGCCGGCCAATTCCAGGCAGCCGATCGTGCGCTCGTTCAACCACGGCGCGATGCGTCCGATCCGGTCGGCCTGCTCCCTCTCGAGCCGCAGCGCCGCCGCGCGCATCGCCTGGATCCGCCGGGCGGAATCGGCCGCGCGCTCGGCGTCGTACAAGTCGGCGATGACCTGCGGCCACAACAGGCGCAGCGCGACGATCAGCGCCGAACTCATCCGTTCGCGCGTGCGGGCGAAGAGTTCGAATCGTTCGGGGAAGGAGTCGGTCATGTTCACGACGCGGATCCTACGTCGCCGCGCCGCGGTCGAATGTGACGAAATTGGTCCCGCTGCCCGCCGGTCGCCGCGTCGGGCCCGCGATCGCACACTTTGTCACGTCCGCCGGGACCGGCCGGCCCCGGCGTGATGCGAGGGGCGCCGGATCCGTCGCGCGGTCGGCGCCAACTGCAGCGACCGTCAGGGCTTGGGCGCCCTGCCGGTGATCTCCTGGCGGAACGCGCGCAGGATCTGCTTGGCCAGCACCACGTTGTCCGGCCCCATGCGCAGCATCATCCGCTGCCCGATCGACAGGTTCTCGAGCGCCGGATCGGCGAACTTGTACATCACCTTGGGCTGCACGAGCTCGATCGGCCCGCGAATGTCCGGCGTACGGTTCAGGTTGTCGATCGCCCGGACCAGCGCGTCGTTGAAATACGCATCCGGATAACCGAGCGAACGGTACTGCTGCTGGAACAGCGGATAGAAGCGGATGTAGGCCTCGGCCAGCGCGTGCGGGTTGATCGACTGCGCGAGCTTGAGCAGCGGCGTATAGCGCGCGTAGTTGGTCTGCGCCAGCAGCTTTTCTTCGCCGCTGCCGATGGTCGCGAACGCGCCCGGTACCGGACGCACGAGCCGCAGCGACATCGGCAGCGATTCGCGCGGCAGGTTGTCGACGGTGACGACGACCCGGCGGATCAGCTCGCTGTTCTGCAGCCACTCGCTGACCAGCCGACTGCCGACCGCGCGGGTCAGCGCGTCGCGGGCCGGGCCGTCGCTGTTCTCCAGCGGCGGCAGCTCGGGCGCGTCGGGGACCGCGGGCTCGGCGGGCGGCAGCGGATGCTCGATCGCCGGCGTGCTCGGGGTGGCGGCCAGCGGCGGCGGACCGACGGTCACCGGCTCGGGAGCCGTCGGGGCCGGCTGTTCGACCTGGGGCGCCGGACGCTGCAAATACCAGTAGCCGGCCCCCACGAGGATCGCCACGATCAACAGCGCGATGCCCTTGCCCATCGAGCCCTTGCGGCGATTCTGGTCGAAATCCTGATTCATCGGTCACTCCTCCCCCGAATGCGTTTCGGCGATGCGCATCCGTGTGGTCAGCGACGCGCGTTCAACATGACGGGATTCTAGGGCCTGTCCAGCCAAAGATCGAACCCGGGTCGAGAGGCGTCATGAGCGGCGGCATCTTCGCGGAGCGGATGCGATGACCGTCAGCGGCGCGGCAGCCGTACGATCAGCTCGGTATAGCCGTGCACGAAGTTCGACAGCACGCGCTGCGGCGGCGCCAGCACTTCGATCCGGTCGAAACGCTGCAGGATCTCCTCCCACAGGATCTTCAACTGCAGCTCGGCCAGACGATTGCCCACGCAGCGATGGATGCCGAAGCCGAAAGACAGATGCTGCCGCGGACGGGGCCGGTCGATGATCAGGCGGTCGGGATCGGCGATCACGCTGTCGTCACGATTGCCCGACAGGTACCACATCGCCACCTTGTCGCCGGCGCGGATCCGCTTGCCGCCCAGCTCGATGTCCTCGACCGCCGTACGGCGCATGTGCGCGAGCGGCGTCTGCCAACGGATGATCTCCGAGACCATCGATTCGATCAGCGCCGGATTGGCGCGCAGTTTGTCCCACTCCTCGGGAAAACGGTGCATCGCGTAGACGCCGCCGGTCATCGAATTGCGCGTCGTATCGTTGCCGCCGACGATCAGCAGCACCAGATTGCCGAGGAAATGCTTCGGATCCATATGCCGCGTCGCCGGCGAGTGGGCCATCATCGACAACAGGTCGTTGCGCGGTTCGGCGTTGACCCGCTCGTTCCACAGCTTCGTGAAATAGTCGCGGCACTCGCCCATCTCGCGCATCCAGACGTCGCGCGACTCGACGAGCTTGCCCGGCCCGACCTCGGCGGTCGCCACGTCGGACCAGCGCGTCAGCCGACGCCGCTCGTCGAACGGAAAGTCGAACAGCGTGGCCAGCATCATCGTCGTCAACTCGATCGAGACGCGTTCGACCCAGTTGAACGGCTCGTCGCGCGGCAGGCCGTCGAGCACGCGGATCGTGCGTTCGCGGATCGTGCCGGCCATGTGCGCCAGGTTGCCGGGCGCGACGATCGGGCTGACCGCCTTGCGCTGCTCGTCGTGCTCGGGCGGATCCATCGCGATGAAGCTGGGCAGCCGATCGTGTTCGGGCGGGTCGTACAGCGCGATGCCGCCGCGCGACCAGTCGGACGAGAACACGCGGTGGTTCGTGTCGACGGCCATGATGTCCTGGTAGCGCGTGATCGACCAGAACCCGCCGTTGACCGCACTGACGTGGTAGTGGACCGGATCGTCGCGGCGCAGCCGCTCGAAGTAGAAACCGATCGTATCGTCGCGAAACAATCGCGGCTTGCTGACGTCGATCTGTTCCAGCGGCATCGAGAATGCGAGCTCTCGCTCGCGCTCGACGGCCTCGATCCGTGCATCGATGCGGTCGTTCATCAATGGTCTCCTGTCGGTCTGCCTGCTTGATCGGATCGCGCCGGTGGGCCGGCGCTTTCCGTCAGCATAGACGTTTCCGCCCGCCGGCGAGTGGCCATGCCGACCGGGCATGCCGCACGCGCGACGCGACCGACCGGTCGTCGCGTTGCGGTTATCCCACGGATGGATCATTGCAGAATGCAAACCGTCAAATCTTCTGGCGGCTCGCTCGGGCTTCTGCGAGGATTGTCGACTGGTTGTGGGCGACGGGAGTCCCCCGATGACCGGGAACCGACTGACGGCCAGGAATCAACGAAAGACCCAGTCGACGGACATGTTGCAAGAAGAAGAAAACGACGGCGGCGAGGAGATCGCGCCGGCGAGCCGCGACGCCGGCTCTTCGAACGTCACGCGGTTTCTGGAAGACGTCACGACCTGGATGAAGCTGCCGTCGCGGCTCAAGCCCGAGGATGACTTCGTCCGCTACGCGCTCGACAGTGCCGCGATCGTCGCGACCACCGATGTCCGCGGGACGATCACGTACGTCAACAGCAAATTCTGCGAGATCAGCGGCTACAGCGAAGCGGAGCTGATGGGCTCCAATCACCGGATGCTGAAGTCCGGCGAGCATGACACGCGCTTCTTTCGCGACATGTATCGGGAGATCGCTGCCGGCAGGGTCTGGCACGGCGAGATCTGCAATCGCCGCAAGGACGGATCCTTCTACTGGGTCTACACGACCATCGTTCCGCACGTCTCCGTGCACCGAAAGATCGACAGCTATACCGCCATCCGGTTCGACATCACCGGACGCAAGTCGCTCGAGGATCAGTTGCGCGCCAGCAAGGAAAACATGCGGCGCATCGCGAACATCGACCCGCAGACCGGCCTGCCCAATCGCCGTCGTTTCCAGGACTACATCAGCTCGCTCGTCGCCCGCTACGGCCCGGTCGATCGCGAGTTCCACCTGGCCCTGCTGGACGTCGACATGTTCAAGGAGATCAACGACTCTTTCGGCCATCCGGCCGGAGACCTGCTGCTCGGCACCGTCGCCAACCGGCTGCAGGCGCTGGCCGAACCCCGGATGCTGATTTCCCGCCTCGGCGGCGACGAGTTCGGACTGATCTTCGCCGAAGGCTCGGCCGCGCAGGCCAGGGCCTTTCTCGAGCGGGCGCTCGAAGCCATCCGATCCCCGATTCCGATCGCCGGAACGGCCCGGCGGTGCTCGGCGAGCCTGGGCTTGGCATCGTTTCCCCGCCACGGGCGCGATGCGGCCAGCCTCTTCAAGGCGGCCGATCTGGCGCTGTACCACGCGAAAGCGCTGGGCCGCGACCGCATCGAATCGTTCAAGCCGGCGCTGCTGCAGTTCGCCGAGCAGAAGGCCGCGTTGCTGGCCGAAATCGAGGACGGCCTGCATCGGCAGGAGTTCGAACTGCACTACCAGCCGATCATCGGGCTCGGTCCGCAGGACAGGATTTCGCTCGAAGCGCTGATGCGCTGGCGACACCCCCAGCGAGGACTGCTCTCGCCGTCGGCCTTCCAGGAAGGCTTCTCCGACCATCAGGTCCGCGCCGCGCTGGGCATGTACATGCTCGAACGGGTGTTCCGCGACGTCACCCGGTTTCTAGCGGACGGCCTGTCGCTCGGCCTCATCGCCATCAACCTGACGAACTCGGATTTCCGCTCCGACTCCTTCCTCGATCGATTCTTCGAGCTTAGCGCGCAGTCCGGCATCCCGCCCACGCGCTTTTGCGTCGAGGTCACCGAAGGCATGCTCCTGGGCAGGAGCCAGAAGCGCGTCCACCTGGGCCTGCGAAGGCTTCATCGGGCCGGCGTCGAGGTGGCGCTGGACGACTTCGGGACCGGGTTCGCGTCGCTGACCCATCTGCGCCAGTTGCCGATCGACCGCCTGAAGATCGATCGCAGTTTCACGGCCAACATGGCCAGCTCACGGGAAGACCAGGCCATCGTCCGCGGCGTCATCGAGATCGCCCACAGCCTCGGCGCGCACGTCACGGCCGAAGGCATCGAGACGATCGAGCAGATCGAGCTTCTGGCCGGCATGAAGTGCGACATGTTCCAGGGATGGTATTTCGCGAAGGCGTGCGCCCCGGACAGGCTGGCTCCGTTGCTCGATCGGATACCGCAGATTTCGATCCCGGCGGGCCCGCCGCCGGAACAGGCCGGAGCCGGTCTGAACGCCGACGAGATGCCGAGCGCGGCAAGATGCCTGCTCCATTGCCAGCAGGTCGACACCCGCGGCTGTCCGACGGGCATTTCGCGCGACTTCCAACGCGCGCCGTGACACGGCCGAATTTTTTGCTATAGTAGAGAGCTTCGCACCGCTGCGATGCCGATCGAGGCATCGCCGACTCCTGGAGAGGTGGCAGAGTGGTCGAATGCGCCGGACTCGAAATCCGGTTTACGGTCATACCGTAACGTGGGTTCGAATCCCACCCTCTCCGCCAAGTCTAATTGTTCCGAAGCCTTCCGAAGAGCTTCGGAAACATCCGCCCCCCCCCCGATCTCTCGTAAGCGCTTTGTGAATCCATCACTTGGCGCCGATACTTTTCGTTTCGATGGCGTCTAGCGCGGTTCGCTGCCATCCGGCCGACGCCGACGGTACGACCAGACGGTATCTGGATCGAATCGGCCGATTGCGAACCATTCGCCCGTTCGGAAAAACGACGATGGCGATTTCCCTAACTCTCACGCGCTGAGGCGCTTTGATCGCCGACGGATCCAGTAAAAGGAAGTCAAAATTTCCAGTCTCGACTCGTCACTTAGTCAATTTCGCCGACACCCGCGTGACGTCGACGTTGTAGTCGAGACCGAGATGTTTGCCGGTTCAACCGAGTAACTGGTCGACATGAAATTCATCGAGAACCGAGTGCGCTCGACACGCGCATCCTGTATCTAAGACGAGCCTCGAAGAAACGGGAACAGAGACGCCATGCCGCTTGCCCTGCTGGATACGAATGTCTGGCGGTACGTAATGGATTCCGGGTCAACATCCGACCTGCTCCGGGCGAATCGCAGATCGAAGATCAAGATTGCAGTCGCCCCTGCGACTGTCTACGAAGCTCTCCGAACGGGAAATCCTACAGTTCGAGATCCGCTGGTTCGCCTCATGACTCATGCATGCTGGCACCGACTGATGCCCGAGGCATACTTGGAGTCACAAGACATCGTTGCGGCAGTTAAGCGTTTGCGCCCCGAATGGCTGCGGTTAGAGCCGCAGACTGACGTCTTCCGCCGATTCGAGTTCGATTGGAGTCGATCCCGCGGTGGGTTCTGGGATCGCGCCCAACGCTCTCCAGCGAAGGAGGCTGCGACTCTTGCTGAGGTCGAAGGCGGAATGATGAATTGTGCTCGCGAAGAAGCAAGCGAGTACCGACAACAATTGAAGCGGGATGGCTGGGAATACCACAAAATCGAACTTGGGAAAACGTGGGCGACTTTCATTGACGATCCAACCCGGCCTTTCGAGGCGTGGCGCGTTGCGTCCATGTCGGACCTGCCAGCACTTTTTGGAGAGAAAGGTGCTTACTATGACTGGTTGCAGCCGCTCTTGAATCTCGACCTTATTCACCGACTTAACCCTTCTTGGTGCAGATTTTGGCTAGAAGATGTCGTTGTTCAGGAGGTCCGGAGAGAGTGGATTCGCTGGGCTGCTTCGCTTCGACAAGCAATGAGGAAGGTGACTGAGGGCACTCCCGGCGACGCACAGCTGGCTACGTACATGATTGATGTTGATTACCTCGTCACTGCGGACAAGGTACTTTTTGAGATCACGTCTAGGATTCGACAGGAAGCGCCATTCTCAACGGCTCAGCCTATTCTCGTTAAGGGTGGAAATCTCGGCGTAACTAAGCTTCTCGAGCACCTGCACAGTGGGTTCCTCTCTTGATGCGATCAGCCTCTCTCGCTTACGTCTCTGCATCCAGGCCGGGAGCGAGTCCGCCTTTCCTAGTGATCTGGGCTGCGAATCCTGGACCATCTCAAGCGAGAGTTTTTGGCAAACAGAGCCCTAATGAAAGAGCAGATTCTCGGTAACTCCGCGCTTTCCGGGCAGACACGTCCCGAGCCCGTCCCGCGTAGCGGGATGCGCGACGGAAACCTCTCCAGGTCGGGTCGGATTCAGTTGCGCAGCGGAAGTGCCGCGCCGATGGCGATGAAGATGCCGCCGCAGGTCTGGTTGAATCGCCGGCCGGCGCGCGCCAGCCACGGTCTGATCCGGTTCGCGGCGCTCGCCAGCGCCAGCTCGGTCAGCACTTCGGTGGCAATGAAGGTAGCGGCCATCACCGCGAACTGGACCGGCAGGCTTCTGTCGGGGTCGACGAACAGCGGCAGAAAAGCGCTGAAGAACAGGATCCCCTTGGGGTTGGTGGCCGCTGACAGCGCGCCCTGGCGAAAGAGGAGCCACCCGCTGACGGTGGACGTGTCTCGACTCGCTTCCACCGCGATCGGCGGAGATCGCCATACGTGGACGCCGAGCCAGACGAGGTATGCCCCGCCGATCCACTTCAACGCCGTGAGCCAGAGCACGGACGCCTTGATGAGTGCGCCGATGCCGAACATCGACAGCGTCATGATAAATACGAAGCCGAGCGACCCGCCGAAGATCGTGAACAGGGTCTTGCGACAGCCGTACTGCGCTCCGTGGGTCAGCGCGAGCAAGCCGTTCGGGCCGGGCGACAACGACAAGCCGACGGCAGCGAACAGATAGAGAATCCAGTTGTCGAATTCCATGGTCGAACCGTGCCGAGGGCCTCACGGGGATGCTAGCACGCCGGCTGGCCGCGTCATTATCCCGACGCCCAGACATCCACCCGGTAACGGTTGTCGGCGACCAGCCGGTCGAAGCGGCGGACCGCGGCGGCGGCGTCGACGCCGAGCTTGTTGCGCATCACCTCGGTCAGCGCCTCGCGGACGCCTGGCTCCATGCGACCGGCATCGCCGCAGACATAGACGATCGCGTCGTTCTCCAGCAGCGACCACACCCGGTCGGCGGCATCGCGGATGCGGTCCTGCACATAAACCTTCTCGGCCTGCATGCGCGAAAAAGCGAGGTGCAGTTCGGTGACCCTAGCGCGTTCGAATTCGCGCAATTCGTCGGCATAGATGAAGTCCTGCTGCTCGTGCCGGCAGCCGAAGAACAACAGCGAAGGACCGATGTCCACGCCTTTCGCCTTCAACGCGGCGCGCGCCTGCAAGAAGCCGCGAAACGGCGCGAGACCGGTGCCGGGACCGATCATGATGACCGGAACCTTCGGATCGTCGGGCAGATAGAAGTTCGATTTGGTGTCGCGCACGAAGGCATAGATCACGCTGCCCTCGGCCTGCCGGGCGACATAGTTCGAACACACGCCCGCGAAGGCGCCGCTGCCCGAGCGCGCCGGCGCGCGGATGGTGCCGACGGTGATGCTGCAACATCCGTCGCCGTTATGCGGCGACGACGAGATCGAGTAATAGCGAGGCGCCAAAGGCGACAGCATTTCGAGATAGATTTCCAGCGGCAGCTTGCAGGCCGGGAATTGCTCCAGCAGATCCACCACCGACTTGCGCTTCAGCAACACCTCGTCGCGATAGACGGTGGAATTCTCGGCCGCGAGTCGTTCGAGCGATGTCTTGGTGAACGGACATTCGGTATGGGCCGCCAGCATGCGGATATGCGCACGCGAGGCGACATCCTGCAACTCCACGTAGTCAGACAGCAGGGTATGCACCGAGATACGCTCGCCGACCGGCAGGAAAGTGCGCCGGTCGCTGCGGGCGTGAATGCGGATGAAGGCATCCTTCTCGAAGCCGAAAAGCGCCGACACCCTGCGCACCAGTTCGGGGCTGTTGTGCGGAATGACGCCGAGATGATCGCCGGCCCGATAGGTGACCGCTTCCGGCAATTCGAGCTCGACATGCCGGGTGGAAGCCGCGAGCGGCCCCTGCTCCGCGACCGTCAGCAATTCGCGGTTGACGCGGATGCGCATCGGCAGCGCGCCGAGCGACGCCACGAACGGGCTGTGCCGCTCGCCGGGCACCACCTCGACCGCGAACATCGGGCCGGACACCTGCGTCTCCAGCCTGATGCCGAACTCCTTCGCCAGCGACGGCCACAGCGGCCTGTACCAGCTTTCGAACTGGCCCTCGAAATCGTCGGCCGCGTCGCCCTCGCCGCGCGCGAACAGGCGGCGCGCGCCGTTTTTCTCCAGCATCAGGTCGATCTTGCGCGGAATGTCCTGGAACGTCGCGGCCCAGTCGTGATTACCGCAGCCGAACACCGCGTAGCGAACGCCATCGAGCGAATTCGCCGCGCCTTTTTCGAGCCATTCGACGAATCGCGCGGCGTTGTCGGGCGGCGTGCCGTTATACGTCGCGGTGACGATGATGACCGCGCCTTCGCCGGCGAGCTCGCCAGCATGATCGTCGAGCGGCGCGACGGTGCTGGCAAAGCCGTGCGCATCCGCGTCTGCGCCGATCCGCTGCGCGAGATCCTCGGCGGTACCGAAGTTCGAGCCATACAGCACGAGCAACGGGGTGCCGTGCTTACCGGCGGCGACCGCTTTCGACGCGGCAGGCACGGCCTGCGCGACAGCCGGCTCGGCCGATTGCACCGCCAGTGGGCCGAGCCTTTTCGCCGGCGTGAACTCGGCCTTCATGTGCTTGAAGTTGGTGACGAAGTTCGAGCGGATCCGCACCGGCTCGCCGACGATCCGCAAGTCGGGCAGGCGCGTCAGCAGTTCGGTGAAGATCACGCGCGCTTCGAGCCGGGCGAGATTGGCGCCGAGGCAGAAGTGCGTGCCGTCGCCAAACGATAAATGCCGATTGGGATGGCGGCGGATATCGAACGTGTTCGGATTGTCGAACGCCGTCTCGTCGCGATTGGCGGAGGCGTAGAAAATGACGACCTTGTCGCCCTTGGCGATCCGCTGTCCGCCGAGCTCGGTATCGGTCATCGCCGTGCGGCGGAACTGGATGACGGGCGGCGCGAAGCGCAGCATCTCCTCGATCGCCGCGGGCAGAAGGCTCATGTCGTCGAGCAGCAGCCTGCGCTGATCGGGATACAGGCTGAGAAGCTGCATGCCGCCGCTGATGAGACTGCGCGTCGTCTCGTTGCCGGCGACCATCAGCAACTGGAAAAAGCGTTCGAGCTGGCCCTGGCTCAGCCTCTCGCCGTCGATCTCGGCATT
The DNA here is from genome assembly GCA_047601745.1 of Burkholderiaceae bacterium. GTDB lineage: Bacteria > Pseudomonadota > Gammaproteobacteria > Burkholderiales > Burkholderiaceae_E > JAKPAM01. The sequence goes on from JASGIS010000001.1 coordinate 5,355,185, forward strand.
CGCGATCAAGCTCCAGACGTCGTTGCCGGGATTGGCGCGCTTTTCCGCGGTCTTGCCGCCGGCATAGCTGAACATCTGCTTGATGGCGGTGACGAAGGCCGCCGCCTCCTCGGGGCCGGCATCGGGATCGTCATAGGAGATCATGATGTCGGTCCAGCGATGCAGCATGTGCCGGTCTTCCGACGGAAAGCCGAAGATGTCGGCCAGCACCAGCAGCGGCATTTCCGCCGCGACCTTTTCGAGGAAATCGACGGAGCCTCGCTCGACGATATTGTCGACGACCTCGCGCGCATGCGCCTCGATCGAGTTCCTGAGTTGGCCGACCACCTGTGGTGTGAACGCCTTGTTCACCAGCTTGCGCATCGTCGAATGTCGCGGCGGATCCATGTTCAGCATCATCTGCCGGACGATTTGCAGATCCCGCTCGCTCAAGTCGCGCAATGTCGTGCCGCCGAGATTCGACGAGTAGATCTCCGGATGCCGGGAGACGGTGCGGACATCCTCATATCGGAACACCGCCCAGTATCCGGGACCGCCCTTGAAGTATCCGCGCGTAGGCTCCTCGATCCAGCGTACCGGCGTTTCGCGCCGGTACTCGGCATAGAGATCATAAGGAATGCCGGTCGCGTAGACTTCAAAATCGCCGAGATCGATATTCGTCATGATCATGCATCTCCGAAGGTGTTCCGTCATTCGAATTTCATAAAACTGCCTGTCGTGTCGTGCAGCAACAGGTCCGTGATCACAAGCACCTCATGCGCCACGCCCCGCATCTTGAGCCGGACACGAACGGACGCACAAGTCGGAGGGGCCGAGATCCTTCACATCGCCATCCGCGCATTGGCATGACGGGCGTCAAGCCAGCGGCAGAACCTTCGATCTGATCCGGCCGATCAGCGGCTACCATCGATCCGGCAACGGCCGCGAAATGGGGCGCCCGTGGCCGGGCAGGCGCGTTTGCCGGTCATCACCAGATCGTCGAGCAGCCGCGTGCATGGATCGGGGCGCGCGAAGAGCCGTTCATGGCGTTCGAAGCTCGCGGAGGCGCGCATGGACCGCACCATCCGGATGGCGTGTGTCATGAGGAGAACCGAACGAGATCGGAAACGGTGAAAGGCCCCGCGCGGCGCGATGGACGGGGCAGGACTATGCGAAACGACCGGGTTTTCTTAAAGTGGAAGCCATCGCAGAATGCTCGACCCCTTCGCCCCCCTCCCCAGGAGTCTCCCGATGCAACGTTCCCGACGCGCATACCTGTCGTCGGCCGCCCTGCTGGCGATCAGCGGCTCGCTGCCGATGCGCCTGCTGGCGGCCTCGCCCCGCTACACGACCGGCCCCAAGGACTGCCTGCTGGTCATCGACGTGCAGACCTGCTTCACGCACGGCGGCACGCTGGCGGTCAAGGACGGCGACGCGGTCGTGCCGGTCATCAACGAGCTGGCACGGCGCTTCGCCAACGTGGTGCTGACTCAGGATTGGCATACGCCCGAGCACGTGTCGTTCGCGTCGACGCACGCGGGCAAGAAGCCGTTCGAAACGACGTCGCTCGCCTACGGCACGCAGGTGCTGTGGCCCGACCACTGCGTGCAGGGTACCGACGACGCGGCGCTGCATCCGGGCCTGTCGATCCCGCACGCGCAGATGATCCTGCGCAAGGGCTATCACCAGAACGTCGACAGCTACTCGGCGTTCATGGAAGCCGATCGCAAGACCAATACCGGACTGGCCGCGTACCTGAAGGCCCACCACGTCGATCGCGTGTTCGTCGCCGGACTGGCGACGGATTTCTGCGTGGCCTGGACCGCGATGGACGCGCGCAAGGCCGGTTTCAAGGCCGTCGTCGTCGAGGATGCCTGCCGCGCGATCGATACGCAGGGCTCGTTGGCCGCCGCCTGGGCGGCGATGAAGAAGGCCGGCGTCGAACGCGCGCAGTCGGCCGACGTGGTCGGCAAGGCCTGAGGACATCCGCGCCCCGCTCGGCTTCGGGCCGCGGCGCGGCTCCCGAACATTCTCGAACACTCCCGAACATCCGCGCATGCCGGCGCACCGGCCCATGGCTCGCTGAAATCGGCCCGCCGGCGGCCGGAAGGGCCGCCGCGTCGGCCCGGAAATCGGTCGGAAGCCAATGAGAACCCGCCGAGAGAACCCGTCGACGCCCGCTCGCGATCTCCGGCAATTTCGAGACGACGTCTCGAACGCCCTTACCCCCAAAGCCTCTGACCGGCTGTCGAAGAACGCCGCCCGGCGGACCGGGCCGCGAGGACGAGGCGTTCGGCCCGATCCCTCGCGTCACCGGGGCTTCACGACAATTCCGAATGCCGGAATTGTGATCTCTGATCTCGCGAACCAGCCGCTAAAGTTGCCGTCTCCAGGAGACAGATGTGCAGCTCGAGAACATGACGCTGGACGTGGCCGATCACGTGGCCACGGTGACCTTGAATCGCCCCGATCGGAAGAACGCATGGAACCCCGACATGGAGGCGGAGTTCCGTCGGGCGATGGAGGCTTGCGCCGCCGATCCCGATGTCCGCGTCATCGTGTTCACCGGCGCGGGCACCACGTTTTGCGTGGGGGCGGACGTTCAGCGCTTGTCCGCCGCCGCACGACAGGCCGAGCCCGCACGGCCAGCGCAACCCGCCGGGCAAGGCGACTTCGAGCAGCGCTATAGCTGGCTGCTGGCCATCGACAAGCCTCTGATCGCCGGCATCAACGGCGCCGTCGCCGGTGTCGGTTTGTGCTTGACGCTGTTCTTCGACATCCGGTACATGGCCGACGGCGCGCGACTGGCCACCTCGTTCGCCAGACGCGGCCTGATCGCCGAGCACGGCAGCGCATGGCTGCTGCCGCGGCTGATCGGGCCGATGAATGCCGCGGACCTGCTGTTGACCGGGCGAACCATCGATGCCCGCGAAGCGGAGCAACTGGGGCTGGTTCGCGTACTGGATTCGTCGGATTTCCAGCATCAGGTCGGTCGACGAGCGCGAGAACTGGCGCACCTGTCGTCGCCTCGTTCGACACGGTTGATCAAGCAGCAACTGCGCAATGCTCGCCACGAATCGCTGGCGGCGGCCATTCGGTTCGCGGATGCCGAGACGGCCCGTTGCCGCGATTCGCTGGATTTCAAGGAAGGCGTTGCGAGTTTCCAGCAAAAGCGCCCTCCCCGGTTCACCGGCCAGTAAAGGGATTCGCATCGGACAGGCAGGCATCGAATCGATGATGAATCCCTGCGCCGGCGTTCCGATCCTGAGCGGCACGATGGACTTATGGAAGCACTCGGACACCTTGCGATGAACTCGGACACCTTGCAATGAAATCACCGATCTGGAATCCGGATGGATCCTTGCCTCGCCTGATCGTGTTCGCGATCGGCATGTTGTTTTTCGCCTCCGCGAACGCGCAAGATTTGAAGATCATCGCGCCGTTCTCCCCCGGAGGAAACATCGATCTCACGGCGAGAATCGTCGCAAAAGGCCTGGGCTCCCGATCGAATCGAAACGTCATCGTGGAGAACAAGCCCGGCGCCGGCGGCATGATCGGCGGCAATCTGGTCGCCAAGTCGAAACCGGATGGAACCACTTTGCTGCTGGCGAGCCCTTCTTCGATCTTCGGCGGACCGATCCTGCAAGGATCCAAGGCTTCATATCGCGTCTCCGACCTGACACCGGTCGGCGCCGTGACCAGCACGCCGTTGCTGGTGGTCGTGAAATCGGACTCGGAATTCAAGACGCTCGCCGATCTGGTCAACGCGGCGCGCTCGGTGCGCAGCCTGAGTTTCGCCCATCCCGGTGAAGGCACGATCAACCAGATCGCCATCATCAAACTCGGCGAAGAGCTGGGCGTCGATCTGGTCAGCGTCCCGTTCAAAGGGAGCATCGACGGGCTGCAGGAGGTGATGGCGGGGCGCGTGGACGTATCCATCGCCGAAATCACCGTATCCAGGCAGTTCCTGCTGGCCGATCGATTGCGGGCACTGGCGGTGATCGCCGACGCGCGCATCGGCGCGATGCCCGAAGTGCCGACACTGAAGGAGCAAGGCATAAGAACGGTCGAGGCGAACATCTACACGGCGTTGATGGCGCCGTCCGGGACACCCGATGCCGTCTTGAACCAGTTGAATCAAGCCTTGTCGGACGTGCTCGACGACGCAGAAACGCAGGCTTCGTTCGCCCAGCTCGGCGTCGAGCCCATGCGCATGTCCCGCCCGCAATTCGTGCAGCAGATCCGGCGGGACGCCGATCGCTTCAAGACCATGGTGGACAAAGGCCAGATCAGGACGCAGTGATCGCGACTCCGAGGAACATACACCGATGAAAAGACGAAATCTCCCTCTGGATGGGCTGCTGGTGCTGGATCTGGGACAGGTATACCAGGGCCCGTACGCCACTTACCTGATGGCGAAAGCCGGTGCGAACGTGATCAAGATCGAGCCGCCGGCCGGCGAGCCGGTGCGGCAGCGAGAAGCGGTCAGCAAGGGATCGGGCGTGCCGTTCGCGCTGCTCAATGGCCACAAGCAGTGCATCACGCTGGACCTGAAATCCGAACAGGGCCGGAACGTCCTCAAACGACTGTGCGAAAAAGCCGACGTGCTGCTGGAAAACTACGCCCCCGGCGTGATGGATCGCCTGGGCGTCGGCTGGGACGTGTTGCACGCGCTCAACCCGCGACTGGTCTATGCATCGGGTACCGGATATGGCCTGTCGGGGCCGGACCGTGACAAGCAGGCGATGGACATCACGATCCAGGCCGCCTCCGGCATGATGAGCGTCACCGGCTTTGCCGATGGCCCCCCTGTGAAGGCCGGGCCGGCGGTCGCCGATTTCCTGAGTGGGGTGCACCTGTATGCCGGCGTCCTCACCGCCCTCTACGAACGGCATTTCACCGGAGAAGGCCGTCTGGTCGAGGTGGCCATGCTGGAGACCGTCTACCCCACGCTGGCATCGAACCTCTCGTTTTTCTATGACCACGGACAGGTCCCGCCGCGGACCGGCAATCAGCACGGCGGCAAGTCATCGGCTCCGTACAACGTCTATCCCGCCAAGGATGGGTACATCGCGATCATCGGCGTGAAGGACGCGCACTGGAAAAGTCTGCTCCAAGCCATGAACCGCGAGGATCTGGCTGACGACGCGCGATTCAATACCAAGGTCAAGCGCGTCCGTCACATCGATGAAACCGATGCGATCGTTTCCAAATGGCTCAAGGATCTCACGCGCGAAGAGGCCTGTGCGCTCCTGGATCGGCACAAGGTTCCGCATGCCCCGGTTCGCGACGCGATCGAAGTCACGCACGACCCGCACCTCCACCAGCGACGGTTTCTGGAGTGGATCGACCACCCCCAGTACGGCCGCATCGTGGTGGCCGACAGCCCGCTGCATCTGCATGGCACGGACCGGTTGCCGGCAGCCGCGTCGGCGCCGCTGGGCGCGGATACCGAGACCGTCATGATGTCCGTACTGGGTGCCAGCCGCGATCAATTCGAAGCGTGGCGGCAGCAAGGGGCCTTCGGGCCCGCCGATCCCCAGCACATCCTTAGCGCCGCTGCGACGAACGGGAGTTCGCGCTGATCAGGAGAACGCCATGAGCGACACAAGCCTGCTTCCCGAGGGTAGCTGTGACTGTCATGTCCATATTTACGGCCCCTACGATCGCTTTCCGCCGGACCGGACCGGACGCTTCGCGCCGACCAGACCCTTCCCGGTCGAAGACCTGTTCGAGATGTGGGACAGCATCGGGGTCGCGAAAGGCGTGATCGTTCACGCCAACAACGCCGGCGCCGATAATGAAGTGACGCTGGATGCATTGAGGCGATATCCGGATCGACTGCGCGGCGTGGCCATCCTGCATGCGGACGCCACCGACCAGCGCCTGGACGAGTTGACGGCGGCCGGTTTCAAAGGCGTACGCATCAACCTGCTTCGCCAGGACGGCCGATTCGTCGCCAGCGGTGCCGGCGCAGGACTCGATGATCTCCAGGCGCTGGCCCCGAGACTGGCCGAACGCGGCTGGCATGCCCAACTGTGGATCGAATCAGGCGACCTGATGGCCATCGCCGATCAATTGGACGAACTGTCGATCGAACTCGTCATCGACCACCAGACCCGGACCATGGCCGACAAGGGCATCCACTACGAGGGTTTTCAATGGTTCTGCGAGCAGCTCAAGCAAGGCCGGTACTGGTGCAAACTTTCCGGGGCGGACCGCAATACGCGCATCGGCGCTCCGTATGGGGATACGGACCCGTTCATGCGTGCGCTGGTCGAAGCCAACGCTGATCGCCTGGTATGGGGAACGGACTGGCCCCATGTCGGACATACTCCCGAATCGACTCCCCAGGAATCCGTGCTGATCGAGACGATGCAGCGAAACATTCCGGAACCCGAGACGCTGAAGAAGATTCTCGTGGCCAATGCCCATCGTCTGTACGGATTCTGAAGGCCGGCCGAGCCGCACATTCGACAGGAGACACCATGCATCGCATCGACCGCCGCCACGCCCTGATCCTGGGCGCGGGCGCCATCCTTAGCGCCGCGACGCCGGCCGCCAGGGCCGCCGCGGGCGCGTACCCCAGCAAGCCCATCAAGTTCATCCTGCCGTTCACCGCCGGAGGCGGCACCGACGAAAGCTCGCGCGCGCTGGCCGACGAGCTGGAGAAGGTGCTGAAGGTGCCCGTGGTGTCCGAGAACCGGCCCGGTGCCAGCGGCGCCATCGCCGTGCATGCGGTGACTTCGATGCCGGCCGACGGCTACACCGTGCTCATCGCCACCAACTCGCTGGTGGCCGTCAACCCCGTGGCCGTTAAGAACCTGACTTATGACCCGTTCAAGGACCTGACCCCCGTCCATGGCATCACCGTGTCGCCGCCCATCGTCAGCGCGCCGCTGAACTCGCGGTACGGTTCGGTCAAGGATGCGCTGCTGGAGTCCAAGGCCGGCGGCCAGCCGCTCAAGATCGGCAACTACTCGGCCGGCTACGAGCTGCTGGCCGCGTGGATCGGACACCTGGAGGGCGTACCCGTCATCCACGTGCCCTACAAGGGGCCGTCGAACATGCTCGTCGACCTCGTGGGCGGCCAGCTCGATCTGGCCATCAGCGACCCCGCCAGCGCGCAGGAACTGATCAAGACGGGCAGGATCAAGGGCATGGCCTCGGGCGCCGACCAGCGCGATCCCACGATGCCCGAGGTACCGACGATGAAAGAGCTCGGCTATCCCGAGTTCGAGTCCTATGTCTGGGCCTCGACCTTCGTGAAGGCGGGCACGCCGCCAGCCGTGCTCGCGACCCTTGCCGACGCCATCGGCCAAGCCAACCGCTCGCCGGCGATGGAGGCGCGCCGCAAGGGGCGGCCCGGCCACGCGCTGAACCTGGCGCTCGACGAGATGGGCAAGTTCCAGCGCCAGGAATACGAGCGCTTCCGCAAGGTGGCCAAGGTCACGAACTACCAGCCCAATTGACCGCCCCGCGCGCGATGGCGATCCGCGGCGCGGCCGCCGCGCGCGGACCGCGCGGCCCGCACCGTCCGATCAGGGCGTCAGACGTTCGAGACCGCCCATGTACGGACGCAGCACCTCGGGAACGACGACCGCGCCGTCGACGGTCTGGCCGTTCTCGATGACCGCCACTAGCGTGCGGCCGACGGCCAGGCCCGATCCGTTCAGCGTGTGGACGAACTCGGTCTTGCCCTGCGCGTTGCGGAACCGGGCGCGCATCCGGCGCGCCTGGAACGCCTCGCAGTTGGACACCGACGAGATCTCGCGATAAGTGTTCTGCGCGGGCAGCCAGACTTCGAGGTCATAAGTCCTGGCCGAGCCGAAGCCCATGTCGCCGGTGCACAGCAGCACGACGCGATAGGGCAGCCCCAAGGCCTGCAGCACGAATTCGGCATGGCCGACCATCGCTTCGAGCGCGGCGTTCGATTCGTCCGGATGCGTGATCTGCACCATCTCGACCTTGTCGAACTGGTGCTGGCGGATCATGCCGCGCGTGTCGCGTCCGTAAGAGCCGGCCTCCGAGCGGAAGCACGGCGTGTGCGCGGTCAGCCGCATCGGCAACTGGTCGCCGGGGACGATGACGTCGCGCACGAAGTTGGTCAGCGGCACTTCGGACGTGGGGATCAGATAGAGCGGATCGGCCGCCCCCTGCTGTCCGCCCTTGCGCGCCGCGAACAGGTCTTCCTCGAACTTGGGCAACTGGCCGGTGCCGCGCAGGCTGTCGGCGTTGACGATGTACGGCGTATAGCACTCGGTATAGCCGTGCCGCTCGGTCTGCGTATCGAGCATGAACTGTGCGAGCGCCCGATGCAGCCGCGCCATCGGACCGCGCAGCACCGAGAAGCGGGCGCCGGACAGCTTGCTGCCGGTTTCGAAATCCAGGCCCAGCGGCGTGCCGACGTCGACGTGATCCTTCGGCTGGAACGGCAGCGGCTGCGGGTCGCGGCCCTGCGGGCTCCAGCGGCGGACCTCGACGTTGCCTTTCTCGTCGGCGCCGACCGGCACGTCGGCCTGCGGCAGGTTGGGGATCGTCGCCAGCCACTCGGCCAGGCGCTGCTGGACGGCATCGGTGTCGCGGGCGGCCAAGTCCAGTTCGGCGCCCAGGCCCGCGACCTCGGCCATCGCCTCGCCGGCATCCTGCCCCTTGGCCTTGAGCTGGCCGATCGTCTTGGCCAGGCTGTTGCGCCGCGCCTGCAGCGTCTCGCTGCGCGTCTGCACGGTCTTGCGCTCGGCTTCCAGCGCGCGGAACGCGTCGACGTCCAGCGTGTAGCCCCGGCTGGCCAGCCGGGCCGCCACGGCATCGAGGTCCTTGCGCAGTAGGCTGATATCAAGCATGTCGAGTCACCATCGAAGAAGCGGAACTGTGCGGCGCGACGGCCGGGCGAGCATCTTAGCAGCCGCCCCGCCGGGGGCCATCAGACGAGTCCTTCAGCCGGGTCCGTCAGCCGGAGCCATCGGTCAGGCCCCTTATCAGCCAGACCCCATCAGCCGGGCGTCGTCAGGCGAGCCCGTCAGTCGGACGACCCGTCGCGCGGCCGATCGCCAGCGGCCGCGCCGCCGTCCTGTCGCCGCGCCTCGTCGTCCAGGCCGCGCAGCCAGGCGAGCTTCTCGCCGATCCGCGCCTCCAGGCCGCGCGGCACCGGCCGGTACCAGCCGGGCTCGGCCATGTCGTCGGGCAGATAGCGCTCGCCGGCCGCGTACGCGTCGGGCTCGTCGTGCGCATAGCGGTACGCATGACCGTAGCCGAGTTCCTTCATCAGGCGCGTCGGCGCGTTGCGCAGGTGGATCGGCACCTCGCGGCTGCGGTCGCGCTTGACGAAGGCCATCGCCGCATTGAACGCGTTGTAGCCGGCATTGCTCTTGGCGGCCATCGCCAGGTAGACGACCGCCTGGCCGAGCGCCAGTTCGCCCTCGGGCGAGCCGAGCCGCTCATAAGTGAGCGCGGCGTCGTTGGCGAGCTGCATCGCGCGCGGATCGGCCAGGCCGATGTCTTCCCAGGCCATGCGGATCAGGCGCCTTGCCAGGTAGCGCGGATCGACGCCACCGTCGAGCATCCGGCATAGCCAGTACAGCGCGGCGTCCGGATGCGAGCCGCGCACGGACTTGTGCAGCGCCGAGATCTGGTCGTAGAACGCCTCGCCGCCCTTGTCGAAACGCCGCAACTGCTCGGACATCGTGCTGTCGAGGAAGGCCTCGTCGATCGACGCGCGGCCGGCCGCGATCGCGGCGTCGACGACGACCTCCAGCGTGTTGAGCAGGCGCCGCGCATCGCCGTCGGCCCAGCCGATCAGGCGTTCGCGGGCGCCGGGCTCGAACGGCGGCCCGGCATCGTCGGGCAGCGCCGCCATCGCGCGGTCGAACAAGCGCGACATCTCGTCGGCGTCCAGCGCGTGGAGCACGTAGACGCGCGCTCGCGACAGCAGCGCCGAATTGACCTCGAACGACGGATTCTCGGTGGTCGCGCCGATGAACGTGAACAGGCCGCTTTCGACATAAGGCAGGAACGCGTCCTGCTGCGACTTGTTGAAGCGGTGCACCTCGTCGACGAACAGGATCGTGCGCCGGCCCTGCTGGCGCGCCTGTTCGGCGACGGCCACCGCTTCGCGGATCTCCTTGACGCCGCCGAGCACCGCCGAGATCGCGATGAACTGCGCGTCGAAGCCGTCGGCCATCAGCCGGGCCAGCGTCGTCTTGCCGACGCCGGGCGGGCCCCACAGGATCATCGAATGCGGCCGTCCGGACTCGAACGCGACGCGCAGCGGCTTGCCGGGGCCCAGCAGATGCGATTGGCCGATCACCGAATCGAGATCGTGCGGGCGCAGGCGCTCGGCCAGCGGCGGAGTCGGCGCACGAGCCGCAGCGCCGGCCGGGACGCGGGCCGAAGCGCCGGCCGGCGCGCGATCGCCGGTCGCCGACGTGGAGGCGGCCGCGCGGCGCCGCGGCCGGGGCGGCGGCGCATCATCGGGCGCCGGATCGAAAAGGTCGGGTTCGTCAGTCATGCGCAGGCGCTCGCGCGCGGGTGCAGGTGCGGAGTCGATGGCCTCGGCCAACGCCCCCGGATCGGGCATCCGGGCCGGGGGCGGCGGATCAGCCGGTTGCGACCGATCGGCCGGGTGCGAAACCGCCTAGAATACCGCGCCGCGCGCGTCGACCGGCCAGATCGCGTCGACCTTGTCGCCGTCGAGCGCGACGTACCAGTCGTGCAGGTTGACCGTCGGGTCGCAATGGCTGGGCACGAGCCGTACCTTGTCGCCGGGCGTCAGCGCGCGCGCCGCCGGCATCAGCGCCGACACGGCGGACGCCGGCATGCCGGCGCCGAGCAGCCCGGAAGCGGATGCGCCGGACGCCGGTTCGGCGTCACGCCGCAGCACGACGTGCTCGTCCGAGATCGACGCGACCCGCCAGCCGGGCTCGGCCGACAGCGGCGGCCCGCATTCGGCGCTCAGCGCCTTCAGGCCGGCGTCGAGCACCGCGCGATCGCCGTGCACGGTGATCACCGTCGCCAGCACGTGGATGACCTGGCGCAGCGGCGCATCGCGTTCGTCGTTCTGGTTGCGACCGTAGTCGGCATCCATCAGCACGTAGGAGCCGGGCTGGATCTCGGTATAGATGCCCGAATCCAGTTCGTTGACGTAGCTGCCGGTCCCGCCGCCGGTGATCTCGGTGATCGCGGCGCCGTCGGCCTGCAGCGCGCGGCGCACCTGCACGGCCTTGACCGCCGCATGGTTGATCGCGTCGCGGCGCTGCTGCGGATCGCGCAGGTGCTGCGCCCTGCCCTGGTATGCCTGCAGGCCGCGCAAATGCAGTTCGTTCGGGTGCGCGGCGATCAGCCGCCACAACGCGACCGCTTCGTCGGGCCCGGGAACACCGCAACGGCCTTGGCCGACGTCGATCTCGATCAACACGTCGATGCGGACGCCGCGCTTGCGCGCGGCGGCGGCCAGTTGCGCGACCTGGACCGGATGATCGACGCAGACGGCGATCCGCGCCGTGCGCGCGAGCAGCGCCAGCCGCTCCAGCTTGCGGGCGCCGACGACCTGGTTGCTGACCAGCACGTCGGGAATGCCGCCGCGCACGAAGACCTCGGCCTCGGATACCTTCTGGCAGCAGACGCCGACCGCACCGGCCGCCATCTGGCGGCGAGCGATCTCCAGCGACTTGTGCGCCTTGGCGTGCGGACGCAGCCGCACGCCCGCCTGCGCGGCGCGCTGCGCCATCACCGCCAAGTTGGCATCGAACGCGGCCAGGTCCACCAGCAGCGCCGGCGTGTCGATCGCCGCCAGTCCGTCGCCGGCCCGCGCCGGTGCCCGCTTAGTCGTCGAAGTGGCCATGTTCGCTGTCCGTCATTGGGTGACGACCTCGGCCCCCTTCGGCGGCACGAACCGGAACTGCTGCGCGTCGACGGTGGGATTGCGCTCGACGTCGCTGAACCGGAAGACCGTCGTGCGCCCGAACGCGTCCTTGACCTCCATCGCCTGCGGCAGGTTGCCCTTCAGGCCGATCGCGATGCTGTCGAACCCGGCGTCGGTCGACTTCGGGCGGGCGAGCAGCCAGGACAGGCCGTCGCGCTCGCCGTCCTCGGTCAGCGTGAACGACTGATCGAGATCCGATGTGCCGAACAGGATCGCCGCCGGCGTCGCGCCGAGCGCGTCGTCCATCTTGCGCACGGTGACCTGGTTCAGGTCCTTGTCGAAGAAGAACACCTGCTGGCCGTCGGCCACCATCAGTTGCTCATAAGGCTGCGCGACCTCCCACCGGAACCGGCCCGGACGGATGAACGCGAAGCGGCCGCTGCTGGCCTCGGCCGGCTGTCCGCCGGACTTGAACGTACGTTGGGTGAACTCGCCGCGCGCCGACTTCGTGCCCTGGGTGAACGCGCGCATCTGCTCGATCGCGCCGGCCAGCGCCGGCGAGGCGGCCCAGGCCTGCAGCGCCAGGCAGGCCGCCGCGGCGATCGCGATGCCGAGTGCCCGCCGCGCGCGCCCGGCGCGAACCGGCGCGCCTTCGGCGCCGGCGTGCCGGACGGCCCGCGCGCCAGCGAGCCGATGCGGCCCGACGTCGTGGGAGATCATTGCCGGCGCCTCCTAATCGTCACCGCCACCTGCCTGCGTCGGCACGAGGATATCGCGATTACCGTTGGTCGCCATCGCCGACACGACGCCGGACTTCTCCATCTGCTCGAGCAGCCGCGCGGCGCGGTTGTAGCCGATGCGCAGATGCCGCTGAACGAGCGAGATCGACGCGCGCCGGTGCTGGAGGACGACGGCGACGGCCTGGTCGTACAGCGCGTCGGCCTCGCCGTCGACGCCGGCGTCGGACAGCGTCTGCTGCAGGCCGCCGAAGCCGACCGCGCTGCCCGGATCGATCTCGCCGCCGGCGACGCCGCCTTCGAGGATGCCCTCGATGTACTGAGGCTCGGCCAGCGACTTCCAGTGCTCGACGACCTTATGGACCTCGTCGTCGGCGACGAACGCGCCGTGCACGCGGATCGGCAGTCCCGAACCCGGCGGCAGGTACAGCATGTCGCCCTGCCCGAGCAGCGACTCGGCGCCCATCTGGTCCAGGATCGTGCGCGAGTCGATCTTCGACGAGACCTGGAACGCGATCCGGGTCGGGATGTTGGCCTTGATCAGGCCGGTGATGACGTCGACCGACGGCCGCTGCGTGGCCAGGATCAGGTGGATGCCGGCGGCGCGCGCCTTCTGCGCGAGCCGGGCGATCAGTTCCTCGATCTTCTTGCCGACGACCATCATCAGGTCGGCCAGCTCGTCGATGACGACGACGATCTGCGGCAGGCGGTCGAGCGGCTCGGGCGCGTCCGGCGTCAGCGAGAACGGATTCGGGATCTTCTGCTCGCGCTTCTCGGCGTCGGCGATCTTCGCGTTGTAGCCGGCCAGGTTGCGCACGCCCAGCTTGCTCATCACGCGATAGCGCCGCTCCATCTCGGCGACGCACCAGTTCAACGCGTTGCCGGCCTGGCGCATGTCGGTGACGACCGGCGCGAGCAGGTGCGGGATGCCCTCGTAGACGCTCATCTCGAGCATCTTCGGATCGATCAGGATCATCCGCACCTGCGTCGGGTCGGACTTGTACAGCAGCGACAGCAGGAACGCGTTGATGCCGACGGACTTGCCCGAGCCGGTCGTGCCGGCGACCAGCGCGTGCGGCATCCTGGCCAGGTCGGCGACCACCGGCTTGCCGCTGATGTCCTTGCCGAGCGCCAGCGTCAGCGGCGACGACGAATCCGCGTATTCCTGCGAGCCGAGGATCTCGGACAGGCGCACCATCTGCCGGCGGGCGTTGGGCAGTTCGAGCCCCATCAGGTTCTTGCCCGGGATCGTCTCGACGACGCGCACCGACACCAGCGACAGCGCGCGCGCCAGGTCCTTCGACAGGTTGACGACCTGGCTGCCCTTGACGCCGGTGGCCGGCTCGATCTCGTAGCGCGTGATGACCGGGCCCGGATACGCGTAGACGACCTGCGCCGCGACGTTGAAGTCGGATAGCTTCTTCTCGATCAGCCGCGACGTGTATTCGATCGTCTCGGCCGGCACGGTCTCCTGCGCGACCGGCGGCGGATCGAGCAGCGACAGCGCCGGCAGCTCGGTGTCCGCCGGCAGGTCGGCGAACAGCGCGACCTGCCGCTCGGCCTGCGCGCGCTCGGAGCGCTCGATGCGCACCGGCTTCTCGATGCGCACCGGTTCCGGATGCTCGACGTCGAAGATCTTGCGCATCTCCTTGACCTGCTCGGTGCGCTCGACGGCGGCCGCCTGGCCGATCTGCCGGTCCTTGCGCGCGGCGAACGCCGCCATCACCCGCTCGCAGCCGAGTTCGATCAGCAGGCCGATCCGTTCGAAGATCGACAGCCAGGACACGCCGGTCCACAGGCTGAAGCCGGCTGCCGTCAGCACGATCAGCATCAGCGTGCCGCCGATCGCGCCGAGCGAGCCGAGCGCCGGATCGGCTACCAGCCGGCCGATGATGCCGCCGGGCGCCAGCGGCAACTGCGCGTTGAACGTGTGCACGTACGCCGATTCGAGGCCCACGCAGCCGATCAGCAGCAGCGCGAAACCCAGCCAGCGCTCCCACGCGAAACGGGGCTCGGGCAGCTCGGCGATCGCCTTGGCGGCCTTGGCGCGCGGCTGCTGGCTGGCCCGCGTCAGGATCCGCAGGCGGCGATAGCCGCGCAGGATCGTCGCCACGCACAGCACGATCCACAGGTACGCCGAATACCCGAACAGATAGAGGACCAGGTCGGCCAGCCAGGCGCCGACGCGCCCGCCGGCGTTGTGCACGGCGCCGCCCTGGATCGCGTTGGACCAGCCGGGATCGCCGCGGTGATACGTGACGAGGATCAGGAACAGGAACAGGGCGAGCGCCGTCAAACCGATCCAGCCCGCCTCGCGCACGAGCCGGGCGGCGCGTTCGGGCAGGACGAAATGCTGGGCGGGCCCGCGCCGGGTGGCCCCTGAAACTGCGGCCGAAGCTCTGGCCATCTGAACGATCCTTGGAAACTGCCTGTTCTGAACTGCCGCGCCGCGCGGTGACCGCGCGGCGCTCCTACCCCGTCATCGGCCGGCCGCCCGCAGCCGGCTCGCCTTCAACTGATGTACGCGCTGATTTTCTCACGCAGGACCAGCCGGCCCTCGGGCATCGGAACGATGTAGCCGTCGATCTCCAGCCCTTTCATGACCCGCGACACCATCTCGCGCGAAGCGCCGATCATCTTGGCGATTTCCTGGCGCGGCAGACGCCCCTTGACGACGCGCTCGCCGCCGACGTTCTCGGAGAAGTCCAGCAGCACCCGCGCCACGCGCCCGTAGACGTCCAGCAGCGCCAGCGTCTCGATCTTCTTGTCGGCCTCGCGCAGCCGGCGCACGAGCCCCTTCATGATCTGCATGCCGATATCGGGGCTCTGGATCAGCATCGCCTTGAAGCTGTCCTTGTTGATCGCCATGAAATCGGACGACTCGATCGTGATGACGCTGGCCGAACGCGGCGCGTCGTCGATCAGGCTCATCTCGCCGAAGAACTCGCCGGGACCGATGACGGCCAGGATCACCTCCTTGCCCTCGGAATCGGAGCGCTGCACCTTGGCGCGCCCCGACAGCAGGATGTACAACGATTGCGAGGGCTCGCCCTCGGACACGATCGTACGCCCCCGCGGATAGTTCTTCCGGACGCTGCCTGCCGCCAACTGGTCCAACTGCCCTTCGCTCAGACTCGAAAAGAGCGGCACGCGCCGCAGGAAAGCCTTGTTTTCTTCGTGGGCCATACACACCTCAAAAAGGCCGGGAGTTCCTATAATTTTGCTTCGGGCCTCGCCCAAAGCAAAACACCGGCTGAACTTTGTCAGCTAAGTTAATGATTTTTTGAGCATTTCGCAAGCTCATCCTCGCCGGATCATCGTTGTATCCGCGCCAGTTCCTCCGTTTCGCATCGCTTCGAACAGCAAGGACCGTGATGTCTGAAGTCAAACACAGCCGCGTACTGATCCTGGGCTCCGGCCCCGCCGGTTACAGCGCCGCGGTCTACGCCGCCCGCGCCAACCTGCAGCCCGTCCTGATCACCGGGATGGCCCAGGGGGGCCAGTTGATGACCACGACCGACGTCGACAACTGGCCGGCCGACGTCGACGGCGTCCAGGGGCCCGAGCTGATGGCGCGATTCGAGCGCCACGCGCAGCGTTTCGGCACCGAGATCGTGTTCGACCATATCCACACGGCCCACCTGAACGAAACCCCGATCCGGCTGATTGGCGATTCGGGCGTCTATACGGCCGATTCGCTGATCATCGCGACCGGCGCGTCGGCCAAATACCTGGGTCTGCCGTCCGAGGAGCGGTTCATGGGCCGCGGCGTGTCGGCCTGCGCGACCTGCGACGGCTTCTTCTACCGGAACCAGGAAGTCGCGGTCGTCGGCGGCGGCAACACCGCGGTCGAGGAGGCGCTGTACCTGACCAACATCGCGAAGAAGGTGACGGTGATCCACCGGCGCGACAAGTTCCGCGCCGAGGCGATCCTCGTCGACAAGCTGATGGACAAGGTGGCCGCCGGCGTCGCCGAGATCCGCTGGTTCCACGAACTGGACGAGGTGCTCGGCGACGACAAGGGCGTCAACGGCCTGCGGCTGCGCGACAACCGGACCGGGGCGCTGGCCGACCTGGCCGTGCAGGGGCTGTTCGTCGCGATCGGCCATCAGCCGAACACCTCGATCTTCGACGGCCAGCTCGACATGAAGGACGGCTACATCCTCACCCGAACGGGCCTGGCCGGCATGGCGACCGCCACCAGCGTGCCCGGCGTGTTCGCGGCCGGCGACGTGCAGGACCACGTCTACCGGCAGGCGATCACCAGCGCGGGGACCGGCTGCATGGCGGCGCTCGACGCGGCCCGGTACCTGGAAGAGACCGGCAAGGCCTGACAACCGGCGGGCGGCGCCGGCGGCGGCGAACCGACGACGAGCAACGGACGGAGGCGACGATGAGCGCGCGAGAGGGCCTGAAATCGTTCGCCGAACTGGGCCGGCTGCATCAGCGCCTGCGCCGGCAGGCCGCCGATGCCGAGCGCGCGCGGCAGCGCGAACGCGAGCAGGCGGCGCAGTCGCGGCGCGATCAGGATCTGTTCGCGCAGGCGCTGGCCGGCGTGCAACCGCTGAAGGTCGCGCCCCGGCACCCGCGCCCGCCGCCCGATCTGCCGCCGATCGCGCGCCAGCATGCGCTCGACGAGGCGGCGGCGCTGGCCGAATCGCTGTCCGACGAGATCGACATCGAGCGCTACCTGGACACCGACGACGCGCTGTCGTTCCACCGGCCGCACCTGGGCCCCGAGGTCGTCAAGCGCCTGCGGCGCGGCGAATGGACGATCAAGCGCCAGATCGACCTGCACGGGCTGCGCGTCGACCAGGCGCGCGGCGCGCTCGCCGAGTTCCTCGCGCAGGCGCTGCGCGCCGAGCATCGCTGCGTGCGCGTGATCCACGGCAAGGGCCTGGGCTCGATCAACCGCCAGCCGGTGCTCAAGGGCAAGGTGCTCAAGTGGCTGATCCAGCGCAGCGAGGTGCTGGCGTTCTGCCAGGCGCGCCCGAACGACGGCGGCAGTGGCGCGCTGATCGTACTGTTGCAAGGACGCAGGAGCGGCGGTTGACCGATCGCCGTCGTCGAATCGAACGGAGCCGCCGATGAACCAGGCATGGATCCCGTACCTGCCCGACGTCGCGATGGCCGCCGCGCTGGCCTGGGGGGCGGGCCTGCGGCTGTACCTGGTCGTGTTCGCGCTGGGGCTGGCGGCCTCGCTCGGCTGGATCGGCCTGCCCGATCACCTGGCGCTGCTCGCCCATCCGGTCGTCATCGGCGCGGCCGGCTTCATGGCGCTGATGGAACTGTTCGCCGACAAGCTGCCCTGGCTGGACAGCATCTGGGACGTCGTGCAGACCTTCATCCGCATTCCGGCCGGCGCCGCGCTGGCCGGCGCGGTCTTCGGCGATTCGGGTGCCGCGATGACGGCCGCGGCCGCGCTGCTCGGCGGCACGCTGACCGCGACCACGCATTTCGCGAAGGCCGGCACGCGGGCGGTCGTCAATACCTCGCCGGAGCCGGCGTCGAACGTGCTGGTGTCGTCGGCCGAGGACGGAGTCGTGCTGGGCGGCCTGTGGCTGGCGCTGGCCAATCCGCTGGTGTTCCTGGTGCTGCTGGCGCTGTTCTTCATCGGCGCCGCGATCGCGATCGCGATCAGTTGGCGGATGCTCAAGCGGCTGTTCGCCCGGCGCCGCCCGGCCCCGGCCGCCGCCGGCCCCCGCTGAGCGAACGCGTCAGATCGCCGATTCGCCGGTCTCGCCGGTCCGGATCCGGATCACGTCCTCGACCGGCGTCACGAAGATCTTGCCGTCGCCGATGCGTCCGGTGCGCGCCGACTTCAGGATCGCCTCGATCGCCGCGTCGACCGACTTGTCGGCGATGACGATCTCGACCTTGACCTTGGGCAGGAAGTCGACGACGTACTCGGCGCCGCGATACAGCTCGGTATGCCCTTTCTGGCGACCGAAGCCCTTGACCTCGGTGACGGTCAGGCCCGACACGCCGACCTCGGCCAGGGCCTCGCGGACTTCGTCGAGCTTGAACGGTTTGATGATCGCGGTCACGCGTTTCATGAGGACTCCAATCCTTTGTGGGCAAAAGCCGTCGTTCGGGGCCCGTCGCATCGCGACGGGCCGGTGAAGGGCGCCCGGCCGGCCGCGTTGCGACGCCGGCCGCGCCCGCGACACGGGCGAATGCGGTACCCTGTGGCGAAGGGCGCCGCGACGCGCGCCCGCGCTGCCGCATGCCGATCGATCGCTCCGCCGCCTCCTTGCCGCCAGACGCGTCGCCATCCGACGACGCCGGCCATTATCGCATGCGCGTGCTGTCCGACCTGTCGCAGGTCGACGCCGCGACCTGGAACGCGCTCGCGCGCCATCCGGCGCCGGGGCCGGACGTCGCGCCGCTGCAGCCGTTCGTGCGGCACGAATTCCTGCATGCACTGGAACGAAGCGGCTGCGTCGGCCCGCGCACCGGCTGGCTGCCGCGCCATCTGCTGATCGAATCGCCGGACGGCCGGATGGTCGGCGCGCTGCCGCAGTACGTCAAGAGCCATTCGTACGGCGAATACGTGTTCGACTGGGCCTGGGCCGACGCCTACGAACGCCACGGGCTCGACTACTATCCGAAACTGCTGTCGGCGATCCCGTTCACGCCGGTCGCCGGCCGACGGCTGCTGGCCGGCAACGACGAGGGCCGGCGCGTGCTGGCCGCGGGCCTGATGCAGTTCGCCGACGACAGCGGGCTGTCGTCGCTGCACGTGCTGTTTCCGGACGAGATCGACGAACCGGCGCTGCGCGCCGCCGGGTTGTCGATCCGCAAGGGCGTGCAGTTCCACTGGCGCAATCGCGACTATCGCGACTTCGACGCGTTCCTGGACGGGCTCGCGCAGCCCAAGCGCAAGAAGATCCGCGCCGAACGCCGCAAGGTGCGCGAGGCCGGCGTGACGATCGAGCGCCTCGACGGCGCCGACCTGCGCGAATCGCACTGGGCGTTCTTCCATGCCTGCTACCGGTCGACCTACCGGCAGCATCATTCAACGCCGTACCTGAACGAACGCTTCTTCCTGGAGCTCGGCGCGTCGATGCCCGAGCACCTGATGATGGCGATCGCCTCGCGCGACGGGCGGCCGATCGCCAGCAGCCTCGTGCTGAGCGACGACAGGCGGCTGTACGGCCGCTACTGGGGCGCGATCGAACACGTGCCGTGCCTGCATTTCGAACTGGCGTACTACCAGACGATCGAGGCGGCGATCGAGCGGCGCGTCGCGCTGATCGAGGGCGGCGCCCAGGGCGAGCACAAGATGGCGCGCGGTTTCGAGCCGGTGGCCACCGTTTCGGCCCACTGGCTGCGGCACGCGCGCTTCGCCGAAGCCGTCGACGACTTCCTGCGCCGCGAGGACCGGATGATCGGCGGCTACCTGGACGAACTGGCCGAGCGCACGCCGTTCCGCGCCCGGCCCACGCTCACTGACTGATGCGCGTGCGCGCCGGCGCCGGCGACTCGGCGCTCGCGACCATCGGCTCCTGCCAGCCGCCGCCCAGCGCCCGGTACAGCGTGACGCGGGCCTGCAGTTGCGCGAGCTGGGTCTGGATCACCGACTGCTGGACCGTGTACAGCGAGCGCTGCGCATCGAGCAGATCCAGATAGCTGGACGCCCCGCCGCGGTAGCGCAGATCGGCGAGCTTCAGACGCTGCGCTTCGGCTTCGGCCTGCGCCCGCAGCGCGCTGAGCTGGTCGCCGAGCGTCGCCGAACCGGCCAGCGCGTCCGAGACTTCCTTGAACGCGGACTGGATCGTCTTCTCGTATTCGGCGACCATGATGTCGCGCTGCACGCGGGCACTCTCGAGCGTCGCGCGATTGCGGCCGCCGTCGAAGATCGGCACGCTGAGCGCCGGACCGATGCTCCATTGCCGGCTGCTGCCCTCGAACAACTGGTTCAGCTCGCGGCTGCCGAAGCCGAAGCTGCCGGTCAGCGCGATGCGAGGGAAGAACGCGGCGCGCGCGGCGCCGATGTTGGCCTCAGCCGAGACCAGTTGCTGCTCCTGCGCGCGGATGTCGGGCCGGCGGACCAGCAGGTCCGACGGCAGGCCCGGCGGCACCTCGGCCAGCATCGTCTGCTCGCCCAGCGCCTGCGACGGCGGCAGGTCGGCCGGCAGTTCCTGCCCGAGCAGCAGCACCAGCGTGTTCTCGTCGAGCTGGCGCTGACGGCGCAGCGCGACCATCGACGCGCGCGCGGCCTCGACCAGCGTCTCGGCCTGGCGCAGATCGACCTCGGACGCGACGCCGTTGTCGAAGCGCAGCTTCGACAGCCGGAACGACTCGTCGCGCGTGGACAGCGTCTGCTCGGTCAGCCGCAGCAGTTCGTCGTCGGCCACGATCGCCAGGTAAGCGTTGGCCACCGATGCCACCAGGCTGATCTGCGCGGCCTTGCGGTTCTCCTCGGTCGCGAAGAACTGCGCGAGCGCCTGGTCCTTCAACGCGCGCACGCGGCCGAACAGGTCGAGCTCGTACGAGGTGATGCCGACCGACGCGCCCAGCGTGTTGTACAGCAGCGGCGCACCGGTCACCGACAGCGTCGACGGCGTGTACGAGCGCGTCGCCTGCGCACCGACGTTGACGGTCGGGAACAGGTCGGCCCGGCGGATCTGGAACGCCGCGCGCGCCTGCTCGACGTTCAGCACCGCGACGCGCAGGTCGCGGTTGTTGTCCAGTGCGATCTGGATCAGCCGGCGCAGCCGCTCGTCGCCGAAGAAGTCCTGCCACGCGACGTCGGCCGGCGCCGGCGCGTCGGCCTTCGTCGTGCCCGGCGCGCCTTGCGACGACGCGGGGTAAGCGGCCGGAATCGGCGCCGGCGGGCGCTCGTGCGCCGGGATGAAGGAGCAGCCGGTGGCCATCGTCGCGATGGCCAGCGCCACCGCCAGGCTCGCGCGGCGGCGTCGGAACGAACGATCAGTCATGGCTTGTCTCCGGCGCGGCGGGCGACGAGATGGTGCCGCCACCTCCGGTGCGCTCGCTTTCCGGCTTCTGCTTGGGTTTGAAGATGCGCGAGACGAACACGAAGAACACCGGCACGAAGATCACCGCCAGGATCATCGCCGAGATCATCCCGCCGACCACGCCGGTGCCGATCGCGTTCTGGCTGGCCGAGCTGGCGCCGGTGGCCAGCATCAGCGGCAGCACGCCGAGGATGAACGCCATCGACGTCATGATGATCGGCCGGAACCGCAGGTGGCAGGCTTCGAGCGTCGCTTCGAGCAGCCCCTTGCCTTCTTGGTGCAGGTCCTTCGCGAACTCGATGATCAGGATCGCGTTCTTGGCCGACAGGCCGATGATCGCGATCAGGCCGACCTTGAAGTAGACGTCGTTCGGCAGTCCGCGCAGGTCGGCGCCGACCAGCGAGCCGAGCACGCCCAGCGGCACGACCAGCATGACCGCGATCGGAATCGACCAGCTCTCGTACAGCGCGGCCAGCGCCAGGAACACCGCCAGCAGCGACAGGCCCAGCAGCACGAACACCTGGCTGCCCGACGCGAGCTTCTCTTCGCGCGACTGGCCGGTCCACTCGTAGCCGAATCCGGCCGGCAGTTGCGCGGCCAGCCGCTCCATCTCTTCCATCGCCGCGCCGCTGGACACGCCCGGCGCCGGTTCGCCGGCGATGCGCACCGCCGGATAGCCGTTGTAGCGGACCGACTGCACCGGCCCCTTGGTCCACTCGGTCGTGCTGAACGCGCTGACCGGCACCATCTTGCCGGACGAGCTCATCACGTTGATCTTCAGCAGATCCTCCGGATCCATCCGCCGCGGCGAGTCGGCCTGGACCACGACCCGCTGCATCCGGCCGGCGTTCGGGAAGTCGTTGATGTACGACGAGCCCATCGACGTCGACAGCGCGGTGCTGATCGACGCGAAGTCGACGCCGAGCGCGTTGGCCTTGTCGCGGTCGATGTTCAGCCGCAGTTGCGGCGCATCGTCGAGACCGTCGAAGCGCACCGAGGTCAGCAGCTTGCTCTGCCGGGCCAGGCCCAGAAGCTGCTCGCGCGCTGCGAGCAGCTTCGCGTCGCCCTGCGCGGCCCGATCCTGCAGCCGGAACACGAAGCCGGTACCGGTCCCCAGCTCGGGGATCGGCGGCGGGCTCAGCGGATAGATGAACGCGTCGCGGATCCGCATGAACGTGCCGAACGCGCGCTGCGCGAACCCCTGGGCGCTCTGCCCGGGCCCCGTGCGCTCGTCCCAGTCCTTGAGCACCGTGAACGCCAGGCCGGCGTTCTGCCCCTGGCCCGAGAAGCTGAAACCGAGCACCGCGACCATCTTCGCGACTTCGGGCTGCTTCAGGTAGAACTGCTCGATCTGCTTGACGACCGCCTCGGTCCGGTTGACCGTGGCCCCCGGCGGCAACTGGATGTTGGTGATCAGGTAGCCCTGGTCTTCGTTCGGCAGGAACGAGGTCGGCATCCGCATGAACAGGAAGCCGACGACGCCGACGATGACCAGATAGATCAGCATCATGCGGCCGCTGCGGCGGATGAACTTCGAGACCGTGCTTTCGTAACCGCGGTTGACCCGCTTGAACGAGCGGTTGAACCAGCCGAAGAAGCCTTTCTTCTCGATGTGCGAGCCCTTGGCGATCGGCTTGAGCAGCGTCGCGCACAGCGCCGGCGTCAGGCTCAGCGCGAGGAAGGCCGAGAACGCCAGCGACGCGACCATCGTCACCGAGAACTGCCGGTAGATGTTGCCGACCGAGCCGCCGAAGAACGCCAGCGGAATGAACACCGCGATCAGCACGACGGTCACGCCGACGATCGCCGCCGAGATCTGCCGCATCCCCTTGCGCGCCGCCTCCTTGGGCGCGAGCCCCTCCTCGGCCATCAGGCGCTCGACGTTCTCGACGACCAGGATCGCGTCGTCGACCAGGATGCCGATCGCCAGCACCATCGCGAACATCGTCAGCACGTTGATCGAGTAGCCGAGCGCGGCCAGCACCGCGAACGTGCCCAGCAGCGCGACCGGCACGACGATCGTCGGGATCA
Source organism: Burkholderiaceae bacterium (assembly GCA_047601745.1). Lineage (GTDB taxonomy): Bacteria > Pseudomonadota > Gammaproteobacteria > Burkholderiales > Burkholderiaceae_E > JAKPAM01. The sequence goes on from JASGIS010000001.1 coordinate 5,378,773, forward strand.
GCGTGTAGCGCAGGTTCTGCAGGAACAGCAGCATCACCAGGAACACCAGCACGACCGCTTCGAACAGCGTGTGCACGACCTTCTCGATCGACAGCTCGACGAAGGTCGACGTGTCGTACGGCACTTCGTACTTGACGCCTTCGGGGAAGAACTTCGACAGCTCGGCCATCTTCGCGTGCACGGCCTTGGCGGTCGCCAGCGCGTTGCCGGTCGGCGACAACTGCACGCCGATCCCGGTCGACGGCTGCCCGTTGAAGCGCGCCGAGGTCTGATACTGCTGCGCGCCCAGTTCGATCCGCGCGACGTCGCGCAGGCGCACCGTCGAACCGTCGGTGTTCGCGCGCAACACGATGTTGCCGAACGCCTCGGGCGTCGTCAGTTGCCCGGAGACCAGCACGGTCGCCGTGATCTCCTGCGTGCTCAGGTTCGGCAGGTCGCCGACGGCGCCGCCGGACACGACCACGTTCTGCGCGCGCACCGCCGCGTTGACCTGGTCGGTCGTCAGGTTGTAGCCGACCAGCTTGTTCGGGTCGATCCACACCCGCATCGCCCGCTCGGTACCGAAAAGCTGCGCCTGGCCGACACCGGGGATCCGCTGGATCTCGGGCAGCACGGTACGCGACGCGTAGTCGCCCAGCGTCACCGGGTTGTACTGTCCGCTGTCGGAATACAGGATCGTGAACAGCAGGAAGTTGGCCCGGCTCTTGTCGACCCGCACGCCCTGCTGCGTGACGGCGGCCGGCAGCCGCGGCGTCGCGCGGCTCAGGCGGTTCTGCACGTCGACCTGCGCCAGATCCGGATTGGTCCCGGCCGCGAACGTGACGGTGATCGTCGCCTGGCCCGTCGACTGCGAGACGGACTCGACGTAGATCATCCCCTGCGCGCCGTTCATCTCCTGCTCGATCAGGCTGACGACCGACTCTTCGAGCGTCTTGGCCGACGCCCCCGGGTAGGTGGCGGTGATGACGATCGCCGGCGGAGCGACGGTCGGATACTGCGAGATCGGCAACTGCGTGATCGCCGCCCCACCGATGACGGAGATGAACAGTGCGATCACCCAGGCGAAGATCGGGCGATCAATGAAGAATTGAGCCACGCGCGCTCCTTGCTTACTGTTTGTTCGCCGACGGGCCGCCCTTGGCCGGGCCGGCGGCATCCTGGCCGGTCCGGGCCGCGTCGGCGCCGGGCTTGCCGGGCTCGGCCGCCTTGCCGGTCTCGCCGGGTTGGCGCGCGGCCGCGGGCGCGGTCGGACTGATCGACGACTGCCAGGCCACCGGCTTGACCGGCGCACCGGGCACCATCATTTTCTGGAAGCCGTCGACGATCACCTTCTCGCCGCCCTTGAGCCCTTCGGTGACGATCCAGCGGCTGCCGATCTGCTGCCCGGTCTTGATCTGCACGTTGCTGACCTTGCCCTGGTCGTCGACGACCATGACCGACGAACCGACGATGCTGCGCTGGACCGCCTGCTGCGGAACCAGCAGCGCACCGACCGACTGCGCCTGCTCGATCCGCACGCGCACGTACATGCCGGGCAGCAGCAGTCCTTCGGGATTCGGCAGCTCGGCGCGCAGCGTGATCTGGTTCGACGTCGGATCGACGCTGATGCCGGCCATGATCAGCTTGCCCGGCTTGTCGTACGGCGTGCCGTCGTCGAGCAGCACCTGGACCTCGGCGGCCGAACCGCCGTCGACCTTCTTGAGCTTGCCGCTGTCGAACTGCTGGCGCAGCCGCAGCAGCTCGGTCGACGACTGCGTGAAGTTGACGTACAGCGGATCGATCTGCTGGACCACGGCCAGCGGCGTCGCCTCGCCCTGGCCGACCAGCGCGCCCTCGGTGACCAGCGACTGGCCGATCCTTCCCGAAATCGGCGACACCACCGACGTGTAGCCGAGATTGATCCGCGCCGTCTGGATCGCCGCGCGGGCGGCCGCCACGTCGGCCTCGCCCTGCTTCTGCGAGGCGACGGCGTTGTCGTAGTCCTGCTTGCTGACGGCGTTGGCCTCGACCAGCGGCTTGTAGCGCTCGGCCTGCGCGCGGGCCTGCGTCAGGTTGGCTTCGGAACGCGCGAGCGTCGCCGTCGCACTCTCGAGCGTCGCGCGATACGGCGCGGCGTCGATCTGATAGAGCTGCTGGCCCGCCTTGACGTTGGAGCCCTCGACGAACAGCCGCTTCTCGACGATCCCCGCCGCCCGCGCGCGCACCTCGGCGACCCGCCAGGCGTCGAGCCGGCCCGGCAGATCGGTGCTCAGCGTGACGGTCTCGGGTTCGACGATGACCACGCCGACCTCGGGCGGGGGCATGCCGCCGCCGGGCGCGCCCCCCTGCTGCGCCGCTTTGTCGCCGCCTCCGCAGGCGGCGAGCAGCACGGCGGTCATCGATGCCAGGCCCAGGGCACGCAATCGGAACATGTTCATTCGAAGCCTTCGGAAGAGATGGGTCACGCCCTGTCGGCGCGCGCAGACAACATGTCCTGCCGGAAGCACGGCCATTCGGCGATGGCCGTCTTGAGCAGGGTCAAAAAACGGATCGAAAAGCGAGGATCGCAAAACTGCGTACTATGCCAGAGCCTCGGGACGCGCGCGGCACGGCCCTCGTGCAGGCAAAGCGGGTGACATTATTGTCAAAATTGACACCTTCGTCAATTCCACGTAGGCTGCCGTGGATATTCTCGCCACATCCGCCGACGGCCGGGCGACGATCACCAGCCGTTTCCGTTCGTGCCACGATGAAACTTCCTCCCGTGCCCTGCATCCACGCCGGCCTGCCCGCCAAGCGGACGCGCACGCGCGCGGCCCTGGTCGATGCCGCGCTCGAGTTGATCGCCGACCAGGAGCCCGAGACGATCAGCATCGACATGCTGGTGCGGCACGCCGGGATGGCGCGGGGGACGTTCTATAACTACTTCCCGAGCTGGCAGGACCTGCTGGTCGCCGTCGCCGAGAAGCTGCACGCCGATTTCGCCGAACGCGTCGAATCGCGCTTCGGCCCCGACGACTCGGATACCGTCGTGCTGGCCTGCATGGCGCGCTGGACGATCCAGTTGTGCATCGACGATCGCCAGCTCGCGTGGGCGTGGGTCCGCATGGGTCCGCGGCTGCACGACCTGCTGTTCGAGCGGCAGGCCGCGCAATCCCGCCCGAAACAGGCGATCCGCAACCTGTGCGACGGACGCGCGACCGACCTGGGCGCGTTCTGCCTGATCGGCGGCACGATCTTCACGACCGCGCGCCAGTTATTGAACGGCAACCTGTCGATCGCCGAGGCCGAGGACGTGCTGGCGCTGGTGCTGCGCGGCATCGGCGCGCCGCCCGCGCAGATCCGTCCGGCGCTGGATCGCGCCCGGGAGTTCGTGCACGCGCAGGCAGGTCCGGTCGCGGAGCCACCGCCGCCACCGTCGGGCGACGCCTGACGACGGCATCCGGCGACGCGCCGGGCGGGCCCCGCCGCCGGTGTCAGGCCTTCTTGCCGGCCTTGTAACGGGCGACGCCCTCGATGAGTTCGCGCGCCGCCTCTTCGGGGCCGTCCCAGCCCTTGACCTTGACCCACTTGCCCGAATCCAGATCCTTGTAGTGTTCGAAGAAGTGCTGGATCGTGTTCAGGCGCGCCGGGTTGATGTCGTCGACCTTGCGCCAGTGCTTGTAGATCGGCAGGATCTTGTCGGTCGGCACGGCCAGCAGCTTGGCATCGCCGCCCGCTTCGTCTTCCATCTGCAGCACGCCCAGCGGACGGCAGCGGATGACGGCCCCCGTGGTCACCGGAAACGGCGTGATCACGAGCACGTCGAGCGGATCGCCGTCGTTGCCCAGCGTTTGCGGCACGTAGCCGTAATTGCACGGGTAGTGCATCGCCGTCATCATGAAACGGTCGACATGCAGCACGCCGTCGTCGTCGACCTCGTACTTGATCGGGTCGGCATTCATCGGAATCTCGATGACGACGTTGAAATCCTCGGGAAGGTTATCGCCCGGTTCGATCAGCGCAAGGCTCATAGCGGTCTCTGGTTTGGTGGTGGGGCGGTCCGCGCGAGTTCGATGCCCGCTGCCCGCGCGACGCGCTGGCGAATTATAAACGACGGCACCTGGCGACGAGCCGTCGGCAGCCGGCAGAGATCGGCGCCCGCTGCGGACCGGCGAAAAAGTCCGCAAATCCCGGCCGCCACTGGCGCTCGGCTCCCAATGACGATAATGTCGGCGCGATCCCTTTTCCGAATCCCGCCATGTCCGCCCTGCCCGTTCCCACCGACGCCGCGCCCGTTCCCGTCGTCGCCCGGATGTTCATCGACAACGAAGCCGTGCCGGCGCAGACCGGACAGGCGCTGCCGGTCGTCGATCCGTCCACCGGCGCGGTGTTCGGCGAGCTGGCCCGCGGACAGCGCGACGACATCGACCGCGCGGTGCGATCGGCGCGGCGCGCGTTCGAAGGACCGTGGGGCCGGACGGACGCCGCGCAGCGCGGCCGCCTGCTGCTGCGGCTCGCGCAACTGGTCGAACGGGAGCGCGAACCGCTGGCGCAGATCGAATCGCGCGACACCGGCAAGCCGCTGCGCCAGGCGCGCGCCGACGCCGCCGCGCTGGCCCGCTACTTCGAGTTCTACGGCGGCGCGGCCGACAAGCTGCACGGGCAGACGCTTCCGTACCAGGACGGTTACACGGTGCTGACGCTGCGCGAGCCGCACGGCGTGACCGGACACATCGTGCCGTGGAACTACCCGATGCAGATCTTCGGCCGCTCGGTCGGCGCGTCGCTGGCCGCCGGCAACGCCTGCGTCGTCAAACCCGCCGAGGACGCCTGCCTGTCGCTGCTGCGCGTGGCCGAGCTGGCCGCCGAAGCGGGCCTGCCGCCCGGCACGCTGAACATCGTCACCGGCCTGGGCGCCGAAGCCGGCCAGGCGCTGGCCGAACATCCGGGCGTCGACCACCTGTCGTTCACCGGCTCGACCGACACCGGCCGGCGGGTCGCCCAGGCGGCGGCCACGCATTTCTGTCCGGTGACGCTCGAACTGGGCGGCAAGTCGCCGCAACTGGTGTTCGCCGACGCCGACCTGCAGGCGGCGATGCCGGTGCTCGTCAACGCGATCATCCAGAACGCCGGCCAGACCTGCTCGGCCGGCAGCCGGATCCTCGTCGAACGCGGGATCTACGACGCGACGCTCGCGCAACTGGCCGAGCGCTTCGCGGCGCTGCGCGCCGGCCCGGCCAGCGCCGACCTCGACCTGGGACCGCTGGTGACGCGCAAGCAGCAGCAGCGCGTCTGGGACTTCCTGTCCGACGCGCAGGCCAGCAACCTGCGCTTCGCGGCCCAGGGCCAGATCGTCGAGCACGCGCCCGGCGACGGCTTCTACCAGGCGCCGGTGCTGCTGGCCGACGTGCCGATCGAACACCGGCTGTCGCAGCACGAGATCTTCGGTCCGGTGCTGATCGTCACGCCGTTCGACGACGAAGCGCAGGCGCTGGCCTTCGCCAACGGCACCGACTACGGCCTGGTCGCGGGCGTCTGGACGCAGGACGGCGCGCGGCAGATGCGCATCGCGCGGCGCCTGCAGTCGGGCCAGGTATTCATCAACAACTATGGCGCGGGCGGCGGCGTCGAGCTGCCGTTCGGCGGCGTCAAGCACAGCGGCTACGGGCGCGAGAAGGGCTTCGAGGCGCTGTACGCGTTCACGACGCTCAAGACCGTCGCGATCCGCCACGGCTGACGATCGGCCGCCGGGCACCGGACCGGTGCCCGCGCCCCTTCGACGGAGACCAATGATGCGACTCGAGAACAAGGTAGCGCTGATCACCGGCGCGGGTTCGGGCTTCGGGGCCGGTATCGCCGAACGCTTCGCCCGCGAAGGCGCGCGCGTGATCGTCAACGACGTCGACGCGGACGCCGGCCAGGCCGTCGCCCGGTCGATCGGCGACGCCGGCGGCCAGGCACGATTCGTCAAGGCCGATGTGTCGTCGGGCAGCGACTACGAGGCGCTGGTCCGGACCGGCATCGCCGCTTACGGCGGGCTCGACATCGTCGTCAACAACGCCGGCGTCTCGCATCGCAACCAATGGCTGCTCGACGTCGACGAAACCGAGTTCGACCGCGTCTACGCGATCAATGTCAAGAGCCTGTACTGGTCGGCGCGGCACGTGGTCCCGCATTTCATGCAGCGCGGCGGCGGCTGCTTCATCAACATCGCGTCGACGGCCGGCGTGCGCCCGCGCCCCGGACTGACCTGGTACAACAGCAGCAAGGGGGCGATGATCACCGCGTCGCGCTCGATGGCCGTCGAGCTGGCGCCGCACAAGATCCGCGTGAACGTCATCAATCCGGTGGCCGGCGACACGCCGCTGCTCGCCACGTTCATGGGAGAGGACACGCCCGAGGTCCGCGCGCGCTTCCTGTCGACGATCCCGCTGGGCCGGTTCTCGACGCCGGCCGACATCGCCGGCGCTGCGCTGTTCCTGGCCTCGGACGACGCGGCGTTCGTCACCGGCGCCTGCCTCGAGGTCGACGGCGGCCGCTGCGTCTGAGCAGGCCGGCAGCGCCGAGTCCGAACAAGCCGGGAGCGCTACGTCCGAACAGGCCGGGAGCGCTACGTCCGAACAGGCCGAGAGCGCTGCGTCCGAACAGGCCGAGAGCGCTGCGTCCGAACAGGCCGGGAGTCTGCGAAGCCGATCCCGGCAGCGGCGGCGGTACACCGCCGGCCGCCGGGCCGGGTTCCCGGGCGCCGATCAGCCCGCCGCGAAGCCCGGCAGGCGCTTGTTGATCAGCTCGTTGGCCTCGGCCATGATGCGGTCGATCAGCTCCTTGCAGGTCGGCACGTCCCGGATCAGGCCGGCGACCATCCCGCAGCTCCACGCGCCCGCTTCCATGTCGCCCTCGATCATCACCTTCGGGTAGATGCCGGCGACCTGGTCGTGGATGTCGGAGATCTGCAGCGCGGCGCCCTTTTCGCGCTCGATCTTCAGGATCGCGTCGACGCCGGCGTTGGCCAGCACGCGCTCGGTATTGCGCAGGCTGCGCATGATCAGGCGCGTGTCGAGCTCGGACGCGGCGACGATCGCCTGCTTGACGTTCTCGTGGACCGGCGCTTCCTTGGTCGCGATGAAGCGCGTGCCCATGTTCATGCCCTCGGCGCCCAGCGCCAGCGCCGCGACCAGGCTGCGGCCGTCGGCCATGCCGCCCGATGCGACGAACGGCACCTTCAGTTCCTCGGCCGCGCGCGGCAGCAGGATGAAGTTGGGGACGTCGTCCTCGCCCGGATGGCCGCCGCACTCGAAGCCGTCGACGCTGACCGCGTCGCAGCCGATCGCCTCGGCCTTCAGCGAATGGCGCACCGACGTGCACTTATGAATGACCTTGATGCCGGCTTCCTTCAGCAGCGGCATGTACTCCTGCGGATTGCGGCCGGCGGTCTCGACGGCCTTGACGCCGCCTTCGATGATCGCCTGGATGTACTCGGGGTAAGGCGGCTTGGCGAACGTCGGCAGGAACGTCAGGTTGACGCCGAACGGCTTGTCGGTCAGCTCGCGGCACTTGGCGATTTCCTTGGCCAGCAGCTCGGGCGTCTTTTGCGTCAGGCCGGTGATGATGCCCAGCCCGCCCGCGTTGGACACGGCCGCCGCCAGTTCGGCGAAGCCCACGAAATGCATGCCGCCCTGGATGATCGGGTACTGGATGCCGAACAGCTCTGTGATGCGCGTCTTCAAAAGGGTCTCCTCTTCGTCAATCGTGATCGTCTCAGGTGGTCAGGGCCCGGCCCTGACCATAAGTGTGCGCGGCCGCCAGCCGGTACTGCGTCGACGCGTCCGCGGGCCGGTCGATCGCTTCGAACAGCTCGGCCAGCGCATAGTGCGCCGGCGCCGGATCGGCGGCGCGCAGCGCCATGCGCAGGAATTCTTCGGCCTTGCCCCACAGCGCCTCGTCCATGCACAGCCGGCCCAGCGTCAGCATCAGCGCCGGATCGTCGCCGTACTGGTCGCGCCAGCGTTCGGCCCGCGACAGCCGCTCGCGCGCCGGGATCGACCGCAACGCGAGGTAGCGGCGCAACAGGCCGGGCGACAGTTGCCGCTGCATGCCCTGATCGATCAGCTTCAGGGCCGTCTCCTCGTCGCCCGAATCGCTGAACGCGGCCGCCGCGACCTCGATCAGCTCGGGCTGCTCGCGCTCGCTGGCCGGCAAACTCGCATAGAGCTCCTTGAGCCCCGCCGGATCGCCGCTGCGTTGGGCGATCAGCGCGCGCAGCGCGCGCAGCTTCAGGCCGCGGATCGCCGCCGGATGCAGCGCCTCGCGTTTTTCGAGCTGCCGAGCGAGCTGCAGCACCTTCGGCCAGTCCTCGGCCTGCTCGTACGCCCTGAGCGCGAGCCGCAACGACTGGATGTGCCGCGCGCCGCGACTGTGCAGCGACTGGATGTGGGCGAGCGCGCGCGGCGCATCCTGATCGTCGACGGCGACCTCGGCCGCGGTCATCAGGAACGCCTGCTGCGAGGCCTGGTCTTCCTCGACGCTGGCCAGCCAGCGGTCGCGCCGCTCGGTCTCGCGCAAGCGGTGCGCGGCGCGCGCCCCGATCAGCGCGGCCGGCCCGGCCAGCGTCGCATCCTCGCGAGCCTTGTGCGCCAGCCGCTCGGCGCGGCCGAAACGCCCCTCGAAGAAGGCCAGCACGCCGTCGCGCAGCGCCTGGATCGCCGCGTCGCGCTGGCGGCGCGACCGGTACTCGCGAACCCGCGTCGGCAGGTCGAGCGCCTTGGACAGGCCGATCAGGCCGAAATGCAGCACGAAGAACGCGACCACCAGCAGCAGCACGAGCAGGTTGACCGAGATGTCGACCCGGTAAGGCGGCCAGAACAACGCGACGTTGCCGTGGTTGAACCGCAGCAGCAGCGCCATGCCGACCGCAGCGGACAGGATCAGGATGACCCAGACGATCCAGCGCATCGACCGGTTCTCCTTAGCGCGTCGCTTCGCGCGCGGCGCGCTGCGCCCGCACTGCGGTCAAGGTATCGGCCAGCGACGGTAGATCGGTCGTGATCGGGCTCTGCTGGATCTGTTTCAGCGATTCGAGCGCGTTGACCACGGCCCGGCTCTGTCCGTCGTAGAAGCGGTTCAGCCAGTCGATCGCATGCGCGAGGTCGCTTTGCAGCACCGCGTCGTTGCGCGCCAGCAGCGCGAGCCGCGCGCTCAGCAGCGACAGGCGCAGGTTCTCGCGCACGAAGTACTGCTGCTCGGGCGCGAGCAGCACCGCCTGCGGATCGTCGACCCGGTTGACCCGGATCAACTGCAGCAGCTCGTTCTTCAGCGCGTTCCAGCCGCGGCGGCCGGAATCGGCCAGCCGGTCGAGCGTCGATCCGCCGCCGGCCGCCGCCGCGACCGGTTGCGCTGCGTCCGGGCGCCCGGGCGGCGTGGCGTCCGCCAGCATCGGCAACTGCGCGAGCGACGACATGATGCCGTCCAGCCGCAGCGACAACGCCGCGATGTCGACCTGCGGCACCGCGCGCAGCCGGTCGATGTCGCGGGCCAGCAGGCGCTGCACGGTCGCGACCGCCTGCGGATCGGCCCGCTTCAGGTTGTTCTCGGCGTCCTGCAGCGCGGCGAGCGCCGCCTGCACGTTGCCGGCGATCTGCAACTGCTGCGACGCGACCGACACCGCGACCTCGGTATCGGCGAGCACCGAATCGAGCGTATCGGCCGCGAAATTCTTGTACAGGCGTTCGAGCTGCGCCTGCTGCTCGCTCATCTCGCCGAGCTTGCTCTCCTGCACGGCCGAGCGGCCGACCAGCTCGCGCGATTGATCCTGAACCAGCTTGAACTGCTGGTCGAGCTGCGCGACGCGCGTCTCGGCGTCCTGCCAGCGCCGCGCGGCCTCGCGCACGACGCGCTCGCTGCGCTGCCACGCATAGATCGACGCGGCCAGCGCGGCGATCGCCAGCAGCAGCGCGATCCACCCGAGCGCGCGGCCGCCTCGCGAGCCGCCGGCGCGCGGCGGCACCGGCACGACACCGGCCGGCGGCGCCGCGAATGCCGGCTGCGACCGGGTATCGGCCTTCGAGGCCGGACGGGACGCCGCGTCGGCGGCCGTCGGGCCCTCGGTCGTCGAGCCGGGGGTCGACGCGCCCTTCACATCGGGATCGTTCACGTTCATCCGGAAGATTCTATCGCGGCAAGCAACGATGCCTCGCCAGGTTCAATGAGACTGACTTGCCGCCACCCCTGGCCGGACAGCGCCTGCGCGATCCGGGGATGGATGGCCAGCGCCCGATGCCGGTCCGCCAGCGACGATTGTCCTGTGGCGCGCAGCCACGCGCAACAGCGAACGGCGATCGCCGTCTGGTTGAACAGCCAGCAGACGTCCGGGATCCCGTCCGGGACCTCATCCGGCCCCCCGGCCGGAACCCCATCCAGCCCCCCGTCCGCCGCCCCGTCTGTCACCCCGTCCGCAGGCGCCCGCGCGAGCCACGCGCGCAGCGACTCCCGCCCGGCGTCACCGGGCTCGAGCGGCACGTTCCGATACAGGCTCAGCACGGTGACGAGCGCGCCGCGCCGGCGCAGCGTATCGATCCACCGGTCGCTGCCGGTCTCGCCGCGCAGCACCAGCACGCGCAGGCCGGCGCAGTCGCGCAGCGCCGGTTCGTCGATCAGATGGTCGGCGTCGAACGGCGCCGAAGCCGGACGGATGACGCCGGCCAGCACCGGCGGCGGCAGATCGGCAGCCAGCGCGCGCAGGCTGCCTGGGCCGACGACGGCCAGACGCGTCGCCGGCGGCCAGTCGCGGCGCCCCGACCCGGCATCGGTGCAGGCGGCCAGCATCCGCTCGACGGCCGTCGGCGACACCGGCACCACCCGGTCATGCGCGGCGATCGCCGCGCGCAGCGAGGCCGGATCGGGCGCCGACGGCGAATCGGTGATCGTCGAGAACGGCAGCAGCAGGCTGTCGTGGCCGCGCTCGGCCAGTCGCGCGCGCAAGATCGCGATGCGGGCCGTCGATTGCGTGATGACGAGCCTCATCGCCCGGTTCGTCCACGGGTCCTCAGGACCCTAAGCGCCGCTGTCCTGGGCCAGCAGCGCGAGCGCGCCCTGGCCGATCAGTTCGGCCGACACGCGTTGGCCGAGCGCCTCGGCCTCGTCGATCGAGTCGCCGTCGGTCTGTCCGCCGGCCTCGAGCACGCGCGAACCGTCCAGGCTGGCGACGCGGGCGCGCAGCGACAGGCCTCCGCCCGGACGCGGCTCGCAGTACGCGGCCAACGGCACGCGGCAACTGCCGCCCAGCGCGCGCGATACCGCGCGCTCGGCCCGGACCTGCGCCTGCGTCGCCGCGTCGTTCAGCGGCGCCAGCCACGCGCGAAGATCGTCGCGCGGGCCGAGGATTTCGATGCCCAGCGCCCCCTGTCCGGCGGCCGGCAGGCTGTCGGACGGCGGCAGTACCTGCCGGATGCGCGATGCCAGGCCCAGGCGCTTGAGGCCGGCGGCGGCCAGCACGATCGCGTCATAAGCGTCGGCGTCGAGTTTGGCCAGCCGCGTGTTGACGTTGCCCCGCAAAGGCAGCACGGTCAGCGCCGGAAAGCGGCTGCGGATCTGCGCGGCCCGGCGCAGGCTCGACGTGCCGACCCGCGCGCCGGCCGGCAGCGCGGCCAGCGAGTCGTAGCGATTGGACACGAATGCGTCGCGCGGATCCTCGCGCGACAGGATCGCCGCCAGCGCGAATCCGTCGGGCAGCAGCATCGGCACGTCCTTCAGCGAGTGGACGGCCAGGTCGGCGCGGCCATCGAGCAGCGCGTGCTCGAGCTCCTTGGTGAACAGGCCCTTGCCGCCGATCTCGTTCAACGCGCGATCGAGCGTCCGATCGCCCTCGGTCGTCATCCCGAGGATGTCGACCCGGCACCGCGGATACAGCGCGCGCAGGCGCGCCTGCACGTGCTCGGCCTGCCACATCGCCAGCCGGCTTTCGCGCGAAGCGATGACGAGCCGCGACGGAGCGTCGCGGCCGTCCGAACGGGAAACGGGGCTGGGTACGGAGATATCAGGTCACCAGGTTCTTGACCGTCGACCACTGCCGGCGGCTGACCGGCAGGCGTTCGGTGATGTCACGCAAGACGACCTGCCAATAAGGGTCGCCACTCTCGGCGTCGCCGGTAGGCGTCACGCGCTCGAACCCGGCGATCGACGGCCGCGCGACCAACGCGTTGCGATGGATGCGCACGAAGCGATCGACGAACTCCTCTTCGAGCGAGGTCAGCGATTCCTCGATCAGGAATTCGCGTTCTCGGGTCCGGACCGTAATGTACTTCAGTTCGGCCTTCAGGTAGACAACCTGTTCGAGCGGCACGAGGATCACGCGCCCGCGTTCGTGCACCGACAGATGACGGCGCCGCGTGTTGGTCGCCTTCGCGAGCTGGTCGATCGCCTGGATGTGGTCGGCGGGCAGCCGGGTCAGCGCCCGCTTCAGCGCATCGTGCAGCCGCTGCGCGCGCACCGGCTTGAGCAGGTAATCGATCGCCCGGACCTCGAAGGCTTCGACGGCGAACTCGTCGAAGGCCGTCGCGAAGATCACCAGCGGCATCGGCCGCGGCGTCTCGCCCGAAGCCGCCCGCGCCGAAATATGGCGCGCCAGCTCGATACCGCTCATGCCCGGCATCTGCACGTCGAGCAGGACGATCTGAGGGTGGGCGACCTCGATCTGCGACAACGCCTCGGGCGCGTTGGCCGCTTCTCCGACTATCCGATGCGGAAACTCGGGAGCCAGATCCGCCAGCAATTCGCGCAGTCGCGAACGTGCGACGGGTTCATCGTCAACGATCAGGATTGAAATGGCGTCTGACATCTCTGCGCCGCCTTTCCTTGCGGTAAGGGAATTCAAGAAACAAGCTGAACAACTGTCCGTCTGACGACGTCCGCAATTCGGCTTCCATATCGTACAGCAGCATCAAGCGCTCCCTGACATTGGAAAGCGCCATCTGGTTCCCCGGTCGGGCCAATGCAACAGACCCCACCGGGTTGACGATTTCGACACGAACCCGTTCACCGGGTTTCGAGATCCGGATCACGATTTCGCCTTCAGTGCTATTAGGCTCTATTCCGTGATGAACCGAATTCTCGATAAGCGGCTGTAAAAGCAGGGATGGAAGAAGAGCATCGCCGGGCATGTCGCTCAAAAACCACTTGACTTTCAGCCGGCCTGCCAATCTCAGTTGCTCGATCGCCAGGTATTGCTGACACGTGACCACCTCTTCCTCGAGCGGCACCAGCTCGCGGGTGTCGCGCATGAACACGCGGAACAGGTCGGCCAGATCCTCGAGCGTGCGCTCGGCGCCGCGCGGATCGCTGCGCATCAGGCCGAGCACGGTATTCAGGCTGTTGAACAGGAAGTGCGGCCGGATCCGCGCCTGCAGCGCCTGCAGCCGCGCCTCGGCCAGCGACGGCGAATACGCGCGCGCGCGCCACCGCAGCGCCTCGATGACGATGTACGAGACCGTGGCCGCGACGATGCCGCGCATGACGACCCAGTACGCGATCGAGCCGGCGTACGCGTCGCCGACGACGACCGACTGCACGGCGCACGCGGTCAGCAGCGCCAGCACGGTCGGCACGCCGATGCCGACGACCCATTGCATCGCCGGACGCCAGCCGTTGACGACCTTGCGCACCGCGCACAGCGCCACCAGCGAGCCGAGCAGGACCGGCTCGACGATCACCGACAGGTCCACGAAGCGATTCAGCGCGTCGAGCGGGCTGCTGGACAGGCCGCAAGCCAGGATCGCGGCGACCAGGTTGATCGGCACGACGATGCGCAGCGCGATGCCCAGATTGCAGCAGTCCGGAAGGACCGGTGCCTTGGCCCCGTCGGCGACGCGGCGCTGCCGTTCGGTGTCGCCGGGCTTGCCGGCGATCGGCTCGTGCGCGGCCGCGGCGGCGCCCGGCCCGGACGGCGCCGTCGGACCCGCCTGCGAGCTCTCGCGCGGCGGACCGGCGTCGAGCGTCGCCGGGGAAGAGGAGGCAGCCGTTGGCTGGAACTGGTTCATCTTATAATCCGGCGCTGCGAACAGACCGCCGTCCCACGTCGCTTCTCGTCAGAAACCTTCGAAGATCGAACCGTGCATCGACGAAGGATCGGATGCTTCGACCCGATCGGCACTCCATCGCGACGCCCTTCGCCGATCACCGGACGACCGATCGATATGCGCGCCGCCGGGAAGCTTCTGTCGCTTTGACGACCTTCAAGAATAGAACGACGTTTGCGCCGGAATTATGACAGATCAATTCAGCAAGAAAACCGAAGCGTGGTCTGCACGCTTCAATGAACCGGTCTCGGAGTTGGTCAAACGCTACACTGCGTCGATCGATTTCGATAAAAGACTGGCCGATGTCGATATCGAGGGTTCGTTGGCCCATGCGGAAATGCTGCAGGCGATCGGCGTATTGTCCGCAGAAGATCTCGCAGCGATCCGCGACGGCATGAAAACGATTCGCGAGGAAATCGCCGACGGCCGTTTCGCGTGGTCGCTCGATCTCGAAGACGTGCACCTGAACATCGAGAAACGGCTGACCGACCTGATCGGCGACGCCGGCAAACGGCTGCACACGGCGCGCTCGCGCAACGACCAGGTCGCGACCGACATCCGCCTGTGGCTGCGCGACACGATCGATCAGTGCCGCCGCCAGCTCGCGCTGCTGCAGCGGGCGCTGCTGGATCTGGCCGAACGGCATGCGGACACGATCATGCCCGGCTTCACGCACCTGCAAGTCGCCCAGCCGATCACGTTCGGCCATCACCTGCTCGCGTACGTCGAGATGTTCGCGCGCGACGGCGAACGGATGGCCGACTGCCGCAAACGCGTGAACCGGCTGCCGCTGGGCGCGGCGGCGCTGGCCGGCACCACGTACCCGATCGATCGCGAGCGCGTGGCCCGGACGCTCGGATTCGACGGAATCTGCGAGAACTCGCTGGACGCCGTGTCCGACCGCGACTTCGCGATCGAATTCTGCGCGGCGGCCTCGGTGCTGATGATGCACGTCTCGCGGCTGTCCGAAGAACTGATCATCTGGATGTCGGCGCGCGTGCGCTTCATCGATCTGGCCGACCGCTTCTGCACCGGCTCGTCGATCATGCCGCAGAAGAAGAACCCGGACGTCCCCGAGCTGGCGCGCGGCAAGACCGGCCGCGTCTACGGCCACCTGGTCGCGCTGCTGACGCTGATGAAGGGTCAACCGCTGGCCTACAACAAGGACAACCAGGAAGACAAGGAACCGCTGTTCGACACCGCGGACACGCTGATCGAGACGCTGCGGATCTTCACCGACATGATCGGCGGCATCCGCGTCGAGGCCGACCGGATGCGGGCCGCGGCGACCGAGGGCTTCGCGACGGCGACCGACCTGGCCGACTACCTGGTCCGCAAGGGCCTGCCGTTCCGCGATTCGCACGAGATCGTCGCTCACGCGGTACGCCTGGCCGGCGACAGCGGCCGCGACCTGGCCGATCTGCCGCTGACCGAACTGCAGGCGTTCAGCCCGCTGATCGAGCAGGACGTCTTCGAGGTGCTGACGCCCGAGGGCTCGGTCGCGTCGCGCGCGCACCGCGGCGGCACCGCGCCCGGCCAGGTCCGGCAGGCGATCGCCCGCGCACGGGCGCGACTCGACGAATGAGCGATGACGGCGCCCGCCCCGGAGCGCCGTCGCGATGCTCACTTGCCGTGGCGGGTGGCCATGAAGTTGTCGAACGAGCCCTCGGCGACGCGCGCCCACGTCACCATGTCGGCTTGCGCGCTGAAGTAGGAGTCGTAGACCTTCTTGAAGTCCGGGTTCTTCGCGTTCAGCTCGCTGTACACCTCCTGCGACGCCTTGTAGCAGGCCTCGAGGATCGGCCGCGAGAACGAGCGCAACTGGGCGCCGTTAGCGATCAGCCGCTTGATCGCCAGCGGGTTGACCGCGTCGAACTTGCTGGTCATGTAGACCAGCGCCTCTTGCGAGGCCGAGATCAACGCCGCCTTGTACTCGGCCGGCAGCCCGTCCATCGCCTTCGTGTTGACGAAGTTGGACAGCGCCGCGCAGCCCTCCCACCAGCCCGGGTAGTAGTAGTACTTGGCGACCTTGTACAGGCCGAGCTTCTCGTCGTCGTACGGGCCGACCCATTCGGCACCGTCGATCGTGCCCTTCTCGAGCGCCGGATACAGGTCGCCGCCCGGGATCTGCTGGGCGATGACGCCCAGGCGCCCGAGCACCTCGCCGGCCAGGCCGGCGATCCGGTACTTGAGGCCCTTCAGGTCGTCGACGGTCTTGATCTCCTTGCGTACCCAGCCGCCCATCTGCGCGGTGGTATTGCCGGCGAGCAGCACCGTCACGCCCCACTTGGCCGCGAATTCGTTGAACACCTTCTCGCCGCCGTTCTGGTACCACCACGCGTTGAACTGCCGGGTATTCAGTCCGAACGGCACGGCCGAACCGAACGCCCAGGTCGGATCCTTGCCGAAGTAGTAATAAGGAGCCGACTGGCCGAGCTCGATATTGCCGGCCTGCACGGCGTCGAGCACCTGGAACGCCGGCACGATCTCGCCGGCCGGATGCGCGCTGATCTGGAACTTGCCGCCGGTCAGGTCGGACACACGCTTGACGAAGAACTCGGCCGTCCCGAACAGCGCATCCAGGCTCTTGGGAAAGCTCGAGGCCAGACGCCAGCGGACCGCCGGCTGCGCGCCGACGATGGCGGGCGCGGCCAGGATCGACCCTGCCGCCGAACCGACGGCGGCCTTTCGAATGAAGGAACGACGCTGCATTGTGTCTCCTGAAGCGGATTGATGACGCACGACGGCATCGCGGCGGCGCCCGCGCGCGGGCCCGCCGGACGACGCCGCCGGCTTGCGGATTCTAGGACGGTGATCGGCATGCCGCCCACCGCACTAACCCTTAGTGTCGCGCATCGGCCGACGCCGATCGTTCCCTGACACCGACCGCTGGTCTGCCGATAACGACCGTCGATCAATCCTTGCCCGGCGGCGACGATTGTTGCTCGAGCTGCCGCTGCAATGCGGCGGCCGGATCGTCGGCCGGATCGCCGCCGCCCTGCCCGTCATTGGCCGGCGGCGTGCCGCTATCGCCGTCCTGGCCGCCCGCGTCCGGCTGGGCATAAGGATTCTGCTGGTCGTCGCTCAGGCCGCCGTCGTCCAGCTCGATATGCACTTTGTCCAGATCGACCTTGTGCTCCTTTTCGAGCCAGTAGGTGACCATGCCCGGCCAGAAGATCAGCACCGCGACCAGCAGCAATTGCAGGATCACCCAAGGGAACGCGCCCAGGTAGATGTCCGAGCTCTTGACTTCCTTGGGCGCGATGCCGCGCAGGTAGAACAGCGCGAAGCCGAACGGCGGATGCATGAACGAGGTCTGCATGTTGACGCACAGCAGCACGCCGAACCACACCAGATTGATGTCGAGCTTGGCGGCCACCGGCACCAGCATCGGGATGATGATGAACGCGATCTCGAAGAAGTCGAGGAAGAACGCCAGGAAGAACACGAAGATGTTGACGACGATCAGGAAGCCGGTCGCCGAGTTGCCGATCACCGACGTCAGCATGTGCTCGACCCACAGGCCGCCGTCGACCCCCTGGAAGACCAGCGAGAAGACCGTCGAGCCGATCAGGATGAAGATCACCATCGCGGTGATCCGCATCGTCGACTCCATGCCCTGGCGCAGCAGTTGCCAGGTCAGTCGCCGATGCATCGCCGCCAGCGCGATCGCGCCGACCGCGCCCATCGCGCCGGCCTCGGTCGGCGTGGCGAGTCCCATGAAGATCGTGCCCAGGACCAGGAAGATCAGCACGACCGACGGGATCATTCCCCAAAGGACCTTGCGCCACAGCCGCCAGCCGGATTCGGTGCGCGCCTCGGCCGGCAGCGGCGGCATGTACGACGGCTTGACCAGCGACAGCACGAAGATGTAGCCGAGGAACAGCAGGATCTGCGCGATCGACGGACCGATCGCGCCCGCGTACATGTCGCCGACCGACTTGCCGAGCTGGTCGGCCAGCACGACCAGCACCAGCGACGGCGGGATCACCTGCGTGATCGTGCCCGACGCCGCAATGACGCCGGTCGCCAGCCGCATGTTGTAGCCGTAACGCATCATGATCGGCAGCGAGATCACGCCCATCGCGATCACCGACGCGGCGACCGTGCCGGTGATCGCGCCCAGCACCGCGCCGACCAGGATCACCGCGTAGGCCAGGCCGCCGGGCATCGCGCCGAACAACTGGCCGGTGCCCTCGAGCAGGTCCTCGGCCAGGCCGCAGCGTTCGAGGATCGCCCCCATGAACGTGAAGAACGGGATCGCCAGCAGCAGGTCGTTGGACAGGATGCCGAAGATCCGCAGCGGCAGGTTCGCCATGTACTGCGCCGGGAAGAACCCGAGCTCGATGCAGGCGAAACCGGCGAGCAGTCCCAGCGCCGACAGCGAGAACGCGACCGGGAACCCGATCAGCATGACGACCACGAGACCCGCGAACATCAGCGGGGCCATCTGTTGCATCTCGATCATGGCCCGGCCTTATTGCAGCGGTCGCTCGTAGTGCGTGTCCATCGCGTACCCGCCGCGCAGGTAGGCGATGCGCTTGATGATCTCGGCGATGCCCTGCAGGCCGAGCAGGCCGAAGCCGAGCGGAATCAGCAGCTTGACCGGCCAGCGGATCAGGCCGCCGGCATTGTTCGACATCTCGTTGCTCTGGTACGCGTCGACGAACCACGGCCAGGACATCCAGACCAGCAGCAGACACGCGGGCATCAGGAACAAGATCAGCCCGAGCAGGTCGACCCAGGCCTTGGTGCGGGACGAGTAGTGTCCGTACAGCACGTCGACGCGGACGTGCTCGTTGACCTTCAGGACCACGGCGGCGCCCAGCAGCACGTTGACCGAGAACAGATACCACTGCACCTCGAGCCAGCCGTTGGAACTGACGTGGAACAGGTAGCGGATCGTGGCGTTGCCCGCCGATACGATGCAAGAAATGAACGCGGCCCATACGGCGAGCTTGCCGACCCACTCGTTGAGCCGATCGACGCCGTGGGCCAGCCTTAGCCAGCCTGTCATCCCGATCCTTTGTTCGAGCGCGCGGCGGGGCGACGCCACCGTCGCGCGCCCGCCGATTATCGGGGCGGGCGCGCGGCCCGGCTATTGGGGATAGCCCAGACCGCGAAGGCTCGGCTCCTCAGCGCTTGCGGGCCGGCGGCAGGTCGGTGCACACGCCCTCGAACACCTCGGCGGCCATGCCGATCGACTCGCCCAGCGTCGGGTGCGGGTGGATGCTCTTGCCGATGTCGACCGCGTCGGCGCCCATCTCGATCGCCAGCACGATCTCGCCGAGCATGTTGCCGGCATCGGTGCCGACGATCGCCCCGCCGATCACGCGGTGCGTGTCGCCGTCGAAGATCAGCTTCGTGAAGCCCTCGTCGCGACCGTTGGCGATCGCCCGGCCCGAGGCCGCCCACGGGAACACGGCCTTGCCGATCTTCTGGCCGCGGGCCTTGGCCTCGTCCTCGGTGACGCCGACCCAGGCCACCTCGGGGTCGGTGTACGCGACCGACGGGATCACGCGGGCATCGAAGAAGCTCTTCTGGCCGGCCGCCGCCTCGGCCGCGACGTGCGCCTCGTGGACCGCCTTGTGCGCGAGCATCGGCTGCCCGACGACGTCGCCGATCGCGAAGATGTGCGGTACGTTGGTGCGCATCTGCTTGTCGACGTCGATGAAGCCGCGCTCGGACACGGCGACGCCGGCCCGGTCCGCGTCGATCCGGTTGCCGTTCGGCGAGCGGCCGACCGCCGACAGCACCATGTCGTAGCACTGCGGCTCCTTCGGCGCGTTATCGCCCTCGAACCACACGCGGATGCCTTCGGGCGCGGCCTCGGCCTTGACGGTGCGGGTCCGCAGCATCACGTTGTCGAAGCGCCGGTCGTTGAACTTCTGCCAGACCCGGACCAGGTCGCGGTCGGCGCCCTGCATCAGCCCGTCCAGCATCTCGACCACGTCGAGCCGCGCCCCCAGCGTCGAGTACACGGTGCCCATCTCCAGGCCGATGATGCCGCCGCCGAGCACCAGCATCCGCTTGGGCACGCCCGGCAGCGCCAGCGCGCCGGTCGAATCGACGATGCGCGGATCGTCGGGCAGGAACGGCAGCCGGACCGCCTGGCTGCCCGCGGCGATGATCGCCTTCTCGAAGCGGATCACCTTGCGCCCGCCCGCCGGCGCCTGGCCCTCGCCCTCGGTCAGCTCGACCTCGAGGTGATGCGGGTCGACGAAGCGGCCGTAGCCGCGCACGACCTCGACCTTGCGCGCCTTGGCCATGCCGGTCAGGCCGCCGGTCAGCTTGCCGACGACCTTGCTCTTGAACGCGCGCAGCTTGTCCAGGTCGATGCTCGGCTCGCCGAACACGATGCCGTGCGAAGCCATCGCCCGCGCTTCGTCGATGATCGCCGCCGTGTGCAGCAGCGCCTTGGACGGGATGCAGCCGACGTTCAGGCACACGCCGCCCAGCGTCGGATAGCGCTCGACCAGCACGGTCTTCATGCCCAGGTCGGCCGCGCGGAACGCCGCCGAATAACCGCCGGGGCCCGCGCCGAGCACCAGCATCTCGCATTCGACGTCGGCCTTGCCGTCGAAACGGCCCGGCTGCGGCGCGGCCCGTGCGGCCGAACCGCCGCCGGCATCGGCCGACGCCGGCGCGCGCGCGGCGGCCGGAGCCGCGGACGGCGCGGCCGCCGGGGCGGACGCCGCCGGCGCTGCCGATCCCGCCGATCCCGCCGATCCCGCCGAAGCGGCCGGCGGCGCGGCCGCGGCCCCGTCACCGGCCTGCAGCACCAGCACCGGGCTGCCCTGCGACACCTTGTCGCCGATCCGTACGCGCAGCGCCTTGACGACGCCGGCGGCCGAACTCGGAATCTCCATCGACGCCTTGTCCGACTCGACGGTGATCAGCGACTGCTCGGCCGCCACCGTGTCGCCGACCTTGACCAGCACCTCGATGACCTCGACGTCCTTGAAATCGCCGATGTCGGGTACGCTGACTTCGATCTCGCTCATTTGTCGCCCCCCGCTCACAGCAGCACCCGCCGGAAATCGGCGAGCAGTTGCGCCAGGTGCGCGTTGAAGCGCGCCGCGGCCGCTCCGTCGATGACGCGGTGGTCGTAGGATAGCGACAGCGGCAGTGTCAGGCGGGGCACGAACGCGCCCGACTTGTCGTCCCACACCGGCTTGTTCGCCGATCGCGACAGGCCCAGGATCGCGACCTCGGGCGCGTTGATGATCGGCGTGAAGTGGGTGCCGCCGATGCCGCCCAGGCTGGAGATCGAGAACGTGCCGCCCTGCATGTCCGATGGCGACAGCTTGCCGTCGCGCGCCTTGGCCGCCAGCGCCGAGGTCTCGGCGGCGATCTCGAACACGCCCTTGCGGTCCGCGTCCTTGAGCACCGGCACGACGAGCCCGTTCGGCGTGTCGGCGGCGAAACCGATGTGCCAGTAGCGCTTGTAGATCAACTGCTCGCCGTCGAGCGAGGCGTTGAACTCGGGGAACTTCTTCAGCGTCGCGACCACGGCCTTGATGACGAACGCCAGCATCGTGACCTTGACGCCGCTCTTGGCGTTCTCCTGGTTCAACCGCACGCGCAGAGCCTCCAGCTCGGTGATGTCCGCCTCGTCGTTGTTGGTGACGTGCGGGATCATGACCCAGTTGCGATGCAGGTTGGCGGCCGAGATCTTCTTGATCCGCGACAGCGGCTTGGCCTCGATCTGGCCGAACTTGGCGAAGTCGACCTTCGGCCAGGGCAGCAGGTTCAGCCCGTCGCCCGCGGCGATCGGCGCCGCCGGCGCCGCCGCGGGCGCGGCCGTCATCACGCCCTTGACGTAGGCCTGCACGTCGGCGTGCAGGATCCGCTGCTTGTCGCCGGTGCCTCGCACCTTCGACAGATCGACGCCGAGCTCGCGGGCGAACTTGCGCACCGACGGCGACGCGTGCGGCTTGACGATGTGCGAGTTGTCGCGCAGGTCGGCCGGCACCGGATGGCTCGATCGCGACGCCGACTCGGATGCCGATGCCGCGCCGGATGCCGACGCCGTCCCGGACACCGGCGCCGATGCCGCCCCGGACGCCGACGCCGACGCCGATGCGGCATCGGCATCCGACGGCGAGGCGGACCGCGCCGCCGGCTCGCCGGCCGGCGACGGGGCGGCCGCGGCGCCGCCGCCGACCGCGACGACGGCCAGCGGCGTGCCTTGCGACACCTTGTCGCCGACCTTGACCAGCAGCTCGACGAGCCGGCCGGCCGCCGAACTCGGAATCTCCATCGACGCCTTGTCCGACTCGACGGTCACCAGCGACTGCTCGACCGCCACCGTATCGCCGACCGCGGCCAGCAGTTCGATGACCTCGACGTCCTTGAAGTCGCCGATGTCGGGCACCTCGACGGTGACCTGCCCTCCGGCCGCCGGCGCGCCGCCGGACGGCGCCGCGGCCTCGGCCGGCGCCGCCGCGGCTGCGGCCGGAGCCGATGCCGAGGCGGCCGACCCCGTATCGGCTGCCGGCGCCTTCCCGGCCGCACCGCCGGCCGCACCGCCGGCCGGACTCGGCGCGGCCGCGCCGGCTTCGGCTTCGATGGTCAGCAGCAACGAACCCTCGGACACCTTGTCGCCGATCCTGACCGCCAGCGACTTGACGATACCCGCCGCCGAACTCGGAATCTCCATCGACGCCTTGTCCGATTCGACGGTCACCAGCGACTGCTCGACTTCGATCCGGTCCCCCTCCTTGACCATCACTTCGATGACTTCCACATCCTTGAAGTCACCGATGTCCGGCACCTTTACTTGCGTCTCACTCATCTGAACCTGCCCTGATTGTTATTGACGGTCGTCTCAAGCCGTTTTCAGGCGTGATGCGGGTTGGACTTGCTCGGATCGATGCCGTACTTCGCGATCGCCTCGGCCGCCTTCGCGGCCGGCACGGCGCCGTCGTCGGCCAGCGCCTTGAGCGCGGCCAGCACGACGAAATGACGGTCGACCTCGAAGTGCTCGCGCAGCTTGCTGCGGAAGTCCGAGCGGCCGAAACCGTCGGTCCCCAGCACCTTGTACGTGCGCCCCTTGGGCATGAACGCGCGGATCTGGTCGGCGAACGACTTCATGTAGTCGGTCGACGCGATCACCGGACCCGGATGCGCGTCGAGCTGCTGCGTGACGTACGGCACCCGGGCTTCGGCGGTCGGATTCAGCAGGTTGTGGCGCTCGGCGTCGAGCCCCTCGCGGCGCAGTTCGGTGAAGCTGGTCACGCTCCAGACGTCGGCGGCCACGCCCCAGTCGTTCTCGAGCAGCTCGGCCGCGGCCAGCACCTCGCGCAGGATCACGCCCGAACCCATCAACTGCACGCGCGGCGCCGACTTGCCGCTGCTGCCCGGACGTATCGGGTACATCCCCTTGATGATCCCCTCCTCGTCTCCCGGCTTCAGGCCCGGATGCGCGTAGTTCTCGTTCATCAGGGTCAGGTAGTAGTAGACGTTCTCCTGCTTCTCGATCATCCGCTTCATGCCGTCATGGATGATGACGGCCAGCTCGTGCGCGAACGTCGGATCGTACGACACGCAGTTCGGGATCGTCGACGACAGGACGTGGCTGTGGCCGTCCTCGTGCTGCAGGCCTTCGCCGTTCAGCGTCGTGCGGCCGGCGGTGCCGCCGAGCAGGAAGCCGCGCGCCTGCATGTCGCCGGCCGCCCAGGCCAGATCGCCGACGCGCTGGAAGCCGAACATCGAGTAGTAGATGTAGAACGGCAGCATCTGCCGGTTGTTCGTCGAGTACGACGTGGCCGCGGCGATCCACGAGCAGAACGCGCCGGCCTCGTTGATGCCTTCCTCGAGGATCTGCCCGTCCTTGGCCTCGCGGTAGTACATGACCTGGTCCTTGTCGACCGGCACGTACTTCTGCCCTTCCGGCGCATAGATGCCGAGCTGGCGGAACATCCCTTCCATGCCGAAGGTGCGCGCCTCGTCGGGCACGATCGGCACGACGCGCGGGCCGATGTTCTTGTCGCGGATCAACTGCGTCAGGAAACGCACGAAGGCCTGGGTCGTCGAGATCTCGCGCCCCTCGGCGGTCGGATCGAGCACGGACTGGAACGTCGACAGCGGCGGCACCGGCAGATTCTCGTCGGACTGGCGGCGGCGCTGCGGCACCGAACCGCCGAGCGCCGCGCGGCGCTCGAGCATGTAGCGCATCTCGGGCGCATCGGCCGGCGGCTTGAAGAACGGCAGTTCCTCGAGCTTGTCGTCCGGAATCGGGATGTTGAAGCGGTCGCGGAACTCGCGGATCGATTCCTTGTCGAGCTTCTTCAACTGGTGGGTGGGGTTCTTCGCCTCGCCGGCGCGGCCCATGCCGTAACCCTTGACCGTCTTGACGAGCAGCACCGTCGGCTGTCCGGTGTGCTTGACCGCGGCCGAGAACGCCGCGTACACCTTGTGCGGATCATGGCCCCCGCGATTCAGGCGCCAGATGTCCTGGTCGGTCATCCGCGAGACCATTTCGAGCAGCCGCGGATCCTTGCCGAAGAAGTGTTTGCGGACGAACGCGCCGTCGTTGGCCTTGTACGCCTGGTACTCGCCGTCGACGGTCTCGCGCATCACGCGCTTCAGGATGCCGTCCTTGTCGCGGGCCAGCAGCGGATCCCAGTACGAGCCCCAGATCAGCTTGATGACGTTCCAGCCGGCCCCGCGAAACTCGCCTTCGAGTTCCTGGATGATCTTGCCGTTGCCGCGCACCGGGCCGTCGAGCCGCTGCAGATTGCAGTTGACGACGATGATCAGGTTGTCGAGCTTCTCGCGCGCCGCCAGGCCGATCGCGCCCAGCGATTCGGGCTCGTCCATCTCGCCGTCACCGCAGAACATCCAGACCTTGCGCTGCGAGGTGTCGGCGATGCCGCGCGCATGCAGGTATTTGAGGAAACGCGCCTGGTAGATCGCCATCAGCGGCCCCAGGCCCATCGACACCGTCGGGAACTGCCAGAAATCCGGCATCAGCTTCGGATGCGGGTAAGACGACAGGCCCTTGCCGTCGACCTCCTGCCGGAAACTCAGCAACTGCTCCTCGGTCAATCGGCCCTCGAGAAACGCGCGACCGTAGATGCCGGGCGCCGAATGCCCCTGGAAGTAGATGCAGTCGCCGCCGTGCTGCTCGCTCGGCGCGTGCCAGAAATGGTTCATGCCGGCGCCGATCATCGTCGCCAGCGACGCGAAACTGGCGATGTGGCCGCCGAGGTCGCCGCCGTCGGGCGGGTTCAGCTTGTTGGCCTTGACGACCATCGCCATCGCGTTCCAGCGGATGTACGAGCGGATCCGCTCTTCGTACTCGGCATTGCCCGGCGAACGCTCTTCCAGATGGAGCGGAATCGTGTTGACGTATTCGGTATTGGCCGAGAACGGGATGTACGCGCCCGACCGGCGCGCCAGTTCCGTCAGGCGCTCGAGCAGGAAGTGCGCGCGCTCGGGCCCTTCGCGGTCGATGACGGCTTCCAGCGCGTCGAGCCATTCGCCGGTTTCGAGGGCGTCCTGATCCTGCGGATCGTTGGCCGCTGGCTGGGAGTTGGGAACCGCGGACATGGTGTCTCCTAATGGGTGAAGGGCTGGCGGGAAGTGGCGTCCATTCTAGGAAGCGTATTCGATTAAGACAAGGTTTTTTTCCACAATGAGCAACGTGAAATCATATTATGAAATACAGCAACTCATTTTCGGCTGTCCTGCAGGTCGATCGCGATGATGCAGCGCACCAAACGTGTCCGGTTACCGTTGCGTCGGCCCGCCATCGCGCGACAATCATCGACAGCGTGATCCGGCTGGATATACTCGCGCCGCATGACAGGCGTTAAACGACCCCTCACCGCGAAATACGAGCTGCGGGCCTTCAAGTGGCTCGCGCTCGCGCACGGGCTGGGGATCGTGACGTTCTTCGCGCTGATGATCACGTTCTTCTGGTACCTGCGGCACATCGAGACCGAGGGCCAGCAGCAGGCGATGTACCGCGACATCGAATGGGCGCAGCGCACGATGCGGCTGCGCTGGCGCGACCTGCAGGACGAACTGTCGGCGCACGCCGCCGACTGGGCCGCCGGCAGCGACGGCACGGCCGAGCTGCCGGCCAGCGCGCCCGGCATCCCCGACTTCCTGTCGCGCAATCCGGACGTCGCCTACATGGCGATGGTCGACGCCCGGCGCCAGGTGAGATGGGTGCTCGGCACACGGGGCGCCGCTCCGCCGGGCAACCGCCAGCCGGGCACGACGATGGAGGACTCGGCCGGCTTCGCCGCGCAGAAGGAAGCCCAGACCCGGCGACGGCCGACGTTCTCCGATCCGCTGGTCAGCGACCGCCATGACGTCGTCGTCGAGATGCACGTGCCGGTGCTGACCGGCGACCGCTTCGACGGCACGATGATCGTCGCGTTCTCGCTCGAACGGACGCTGTACACGCAGTTGTCGCGCGAGGTGCTCGAGCGCTACCAGTTGTCGATCGTCGATGCGCGCGGCGATCCGCTGGCCGGCACCGCGGCGCGCACGCCGCAGAGCGCGGCGCTCAGCTACGAGCTGCCGCTCGATCCGCCGGGCCACGGACTGCGGCTGCGCGCGTACGGATTCGCCGTGCAGTCGACGCTGATCGAGCGCACGCTGCTGACCGCCGTGGCCGGCCTGGCGATCGCCGGGCTGGTCACGCTGATGCTGCTGTGGCGGCACGCGCGCCGCCGCGTGGCCGCCGAGGTCGAGCGCGACCGCCTGTTCACGCTGTCGCTGGACCTGATGGCGGTGATGCGGCTGGACGGCAGCTTCGTGCGCGTGAACCCGGCGTTCGGCCAGACGCTCGGCTCGAGCGCGCGGGCCGAGCGGCTGCTCGATCTGGCCCATCCGGACGACCGCGAGCGGATCCGCGCGGCGATGCGTCCGCTGCTGGTGCCGGGCGCCGGCGCCGTCGCGATCGAGTTCGAAGCCCGCTTCCGCGCGGCGGGTGCCGAGAACCAGCCGCCCGCCGCCCCGGACGGCGCGCACGAGGGCACCGAGGCGGCCGGCGCCTGGCGCTGGCTGCACTGGTCGCTGCGCAACGACCCGGAACCGGGCGCGCGCACGATCTACGCGGTCGCGCACGACACGACGCGGCGCAAGCAGGCCGAAACGGCGCTGGCAGCCGAGACCGCGTTCCGCCGGGCGATGGACGATTCGATGCTGACCGGCATGCGCGCGACCGACCTGCAGGGCCGCATCACGTTCGTCAACCGCGCGTTCTGCAAGATGCTCGGCTTCGACTCGCCCGAACTGGTCGGCCAGGCGGCGCCGTATCCGTACTGGCCGCTGATCGAACAGGACGAGCACGCGCGGCACCTGAGCGTGATCCTGCGCGGCGAATCGCCGGCCGGCGGTTTCAAGATGCGCGCGTGGCGCAAGGACGGTACGACGATCGACGTACGGATGTACGTCTCGCCGCTGGTCGACAGCCAGGGCGAGCAGACCGGCTGGATGACGTCGATGACCGACATCACCGAACCGAACCGCATCCGCGAGGAACTGGCGGCCGCGCACGAGCGCTTCACGACCGTGCTGGACGAACTGGACGCGTCGGTGTCGGTGATGCCGATTCCGGGCCCCGCGACCCATGCCGGCCCGGACGAGCCGGCCGACGAGCTGATGGCCGACCTGCTGTTCGCCAACCGCCACTACCGGCGCACGTTCGGCGATTCGCCGCGCGCGCACCAGACGCTGGTCGCGCGGATGGCCCCGGCGGCCGAATGGGCGTTCGCCGAGGTCTTCCATCCCGAGGTCGGGCGCTGGTTCGAGGTCCGGTCGCGGCACATCCGCTGGGTCGACGGCAGCCTCGTGCAGATGCTGGTATCGACCGACGTCACGCGCCGGCGCGAGGCCGAAGACCAGCACCGCGAGCAGGCCGAGAAGCTGCAGCAGACCTCGCGCCTGGTGACGATGGGCGAGATGGCCTCGTCGCTCGCGCACGAGCTGAACCAGCCGCTGACCGCGATCGCCAACTACTGCAACGGCCTGTCCGCGCGGGTCCGGATGCAACTGGCGCAGGGCGCCGACCTGGACCCGCAGGAGATGCTCGGCGCGTTGAGCAAGACGGCCGCGCAGGCCGAGCGCGCCGGCAAGGTCATCAGCCGCATCCGCCAGTTCGTCAAGCGCAGCGAGCCCGAACGGCGCACGTGCACGGTCGAGGCGATCGTCGCCGAAGCGGTCGGCCTGGCCGAGATCGACGCGCAGCGCCAGTCGGTCGCGATCAAGGTCCATCTGGCGCCGGCGCTGCCGCCGGTGCAGGCCGATCCGATCCTGATCGAGCAGGTGCTGCTGAACCTGATGAAGAACGGCATCGACGCGATGCGCCGGTGTTCGCGGCGCGAACTGGACGTGACGGTCGGATTCAACGGCAGGCAGTTCGAGTTCGCGGTCGCCGACTCGGGCCACGGGCTGGCTCCCGAGATCGTCGACAAGCTGTTCGAACCGTTCTTCACGACCAAGTCCGAAGGCATGGGCATGGGATTGAACATCTGCCGCTCGATCATCGAATCGCACCAGGGCCGCCTGTGGGTCGATGCCAATCCCGGCGGCGGCTGCGTATTCCGCTTCACGCTGCCGGCGCTGAACGAGATCGCCCATGCCGCCTGATGCGGCGACCGATGCATGCCCCTCCTTTCCTCCGTCCCCTCACACCTCGAACCGAGCCAAGCTGATGACTTCGACCATTGATGATCCGGCCATCGTCTACATCGTCGACGACGATGAAGCGGTGCGCGATTCGCTGCGTTGGCTGCTCGAAGCCAACGGATTCCGCGTGCAGGTCTACCAGAGCGCCGAGGAGTTCCTCGCCAATCTGCGCACGGACCGCAACGAGCGACCGGGCTGCCTGCTGCTGGACGTGCGCATGCCCGGCATGAGCGGCCTGCAACTGCACGACGAACTGCTCAAGCGCGGGTCGACGCTGCCGCTGATCTTCATCACCGGCCACGGCGACGTCAACATGGCCGTCTCGAGCATGAAGAAAGGCGCGGCCGATTTCCTCGAGAAGCCATTCAACGACGAAGAGCTGTGCGCGGTCGTGCGGCAGAACCTGGATCGCGCGATCACCGCGCACGAAGCGAGCCATGCCGAGCGCGACGCGATCGGACGGATCGAGAAGCTGACCGGGCGCGAGCGGCAGGTGCTCGACCTGATCGTCGCCGGCCGGCTGAACAAACAGATCGCCGACGACCTGGACATCAGCATCAAGACCGTCGAAGCGCACCGCGCGAACATCATGACCAAGCTCGGCGCGCGAACGATGGCCGATCTGATGCGGATCGCGCTGAAGGCCACCGGCAACGCCTGAGCGGCGGCCGGCCGCGCGCTTCCCGGAGCCCGCTTTCCGGAGCGCACTTTTCGCGGCGTGCCTTCCGGGACGGGCTTTCCGGGACGGGCTTTCCGGGACAGGCGCCGCGGCCGCCGGGCTTCTCAGCGGCGCGGTTCGGCGGGTGCCAGGATCCCGGCGAACAACGGCCACGCGAACAGCGCCGAGGCGTTGCTCGCGTCGATGCCGGGCGCCCAGCGTTCGAGCTCGGCCGACGCGTTGAGCATGCCGATGATCATCTGCGCGGCGACGATCTGGTCGACCGGGCGGATCGACCCGTCGCCGATGCCGTCGACGATGAAGCCGGCCAGCCGTTCGGCCAGCCGGTTCATCGTCCGGCGCTTGTCGTAGCGCAGTTCGGCCGGCAGCACGCTCCAGGCCGAGTGCCGCAGCAGCGGCCCCTGGTCGGAGAACTGGAACGCGATCAGCGTGCGCGCGGCCAGGCCCAGCCGTTCCCAGCCCGAGCCCGGCGAGCGCGCGGCGGCGTCGAACGCGCGGCGCATGACCGAGAACGTCTGCTCGAAGCAGGCGACGATCAGGTCTTCCTTGTTGTCGTTGTGGTGGTAGAACGAGCCCTTGGTGACGCTCAGCCGCGCCGAGATCTTGTCGACCGACGCGCCGTGATAACCGTGCTCGTTGACCAGGTAGGTCGCCGCGCGCAGGAAGGCCTCGGGCGTCACGTCGGCGGCGCCGATCGCGCCCGCCGCGGCCGCCGTGCCCCGCGCCGGCTCGTCGAGGACGCCCGGCAGCAGATCGTCGCGCCAGCGCACGCCGGCCGCGCCGATGCCGTGCATCAGGATGTCGCAGGTCCGCTCGCAGGCCAGCGGGTAGTCCTCGGGCGCGTAGCGCCGCGCCCAGGTGCGTGCCCACAGCGACTGGGTCAGCAGCAGGTGCGCGCGCGCGTTCAGCGCGCGCCGGTCCATGCCGGCCGGGCACGCGGTCTCCAGCAGCCGCCGCAGCCGCCGGAACATGTCGGTATAAGCGGCGAACACCTCGTCCGAATGCGGCGACTGCAGCGCGCGCAGGTCGTGGAAGTGCATCAGCTCGGGCCGTTCGCCGAGCGCGATCTGCCGCACGATGTCGAAATACGCCTCGACGAAGCGCCGCGGACGCGCGCGCGGATCCGGATCGGTCGCCGCGCGCGCGGCGATCCCGTCGACGGTCTCGATCGAGCGCAGCAGGCAGGCCTTGGCCAGGTCTTCCTTGCGGCGGTAGTAGTAGGTGACGCTGTTCGTGATCAGGCCGACGCTCTGCGCGACGTCGGCCAGCGTGCCGCCCTTGACCCCCTTCTGGTTGAACAGCCGCGCCGCCGCGCCGAGGATCGCCTCGCGCTTTTCCTGGTACCGGCGCGTCTGCCGCGCGGCTGGCGCGCGCGGGACCGCCGCCGCCGTCTCGCCGCCGTCCGGCCCCGAGGTGTCCGATCCCGAGGTGTCCGCCCCCGAAGCGTCCGACCCCGAGGCGTCCGGATCCGACGACTCCGGAACGATCTGCATTCCCTTCTCCAAAAGACCGCCCCTCCAAGAGACCGCACTCGACGCGCCGCGCGACGATCGGGCGAAAGACCATCGGAGCGCTCGCCGCGAGGCCCCGCTCAAAAGCACGGTATGGCGACCGATCGGCCAAAACAGTTGATCATGATAGGCTTGTCCGGGCAGCGAACAAAATTTTCGAGTGATCGCGATGGTCATCGGAGCGCGCGCGCCCGTCGCCGCGCGGTCCGGCCCCGCGACGCGCCCCGCCCGCGTTCGCACGCATTTTCACGTACCTCCAGGAGACAATCGATGTCCTTATTCGATCTGAGCGGCAAGGTTGCCGTCATCACCGGCTCATCCCGCGGCATCGGCAAGGCGATCGCCGAACAGATGGCCGAACAAGGCGCGCGCGTCGTCATCTCGTCGCGCAAGGCGCCGGCCTGCGACGAGGTCGCCGCGGCGATCAACGCGCGCCACGGCGCCGGCCGCGCGATCGCGGTGCCGGCCAACCTGTCGTCCAAGTCCGATCTCGAGAACCTCGTCGGGCAGACGCAGGCGCAGTTCGGCCGCATCGACATCCTGGTCTGCAACGCGGCCTCCAACCCGTACTACGGCTCGCTGTCGGGCATCTCGGACGACCAGTTCCGCAAGATCCTCGAGAACAACGTGATCGCGAACAACTGGCTGATCCAGATGGTCGTGCCGCAGATGGCCGAGCGCAAGGACGGCGCGATCATCATCGTGTCGTCGATCGGCGGGCTGCGCGGCTCGAACGTCATCGGCGCGTACAACATCTCGAAAGCCGCCGACTTCCAGCTCGCGCGCAACCTGGCCGTCGAGCTGGGCCCGGACAACATCCGCGTCAACTGCATCGCCCCGGGGCTGATCCGCACGGATTTCGCGCGCGCGCTGTGGGAGAACCCCGAGACGCTGGCACGGCACACGCAGCACGCGCCGCTGCGGCGGATCGGCGAGCCGGTCGAGATCGCCGGCGCGGCGGTCTTCCTGGCGTCGGCGGCCGGCAGCTTCGTGACCGGTCAGGCGATCGTCGTCGACGGCGGCGTCACGATCTGAACCGGCACGGCGATGCGGCGGCCGTCGCATCGCCGCACGCCGGATCGGGCGTTCCCGCTTGCATCGCCCGCATCAGACGTGCTATAGTCTCTGACTCGGTGCTGCGGCTGTAGCTCAGTTGGATAGAGTACCTGGCTACGAACCAGGGGGTCGTGGGTTCGAATCCTGCCAGCCGCGCCAAGATTTCTCCTAAGAAGCACAGAGTGAACCGAAGCAAATTGGGCCTCGCCAACGCGAGGCCTTATTTTTTGCCCGGCGTCTTTCTTTTTGCCCGGCGTCTTTCGTTCAGCGTCCCGCTTCCAGCCCCGGCATACTCCCGTCGCGGCGCCAGCGGTCCAGCAGCCTGATGTAGGCCATCGGTCCGCGCCAGTACGGGCTGTTCCTGGCGCTCCGCAGGTTCGACGCGTTCCCCTCGTTGTTGTAGTAGCCGGGCGTGCACGCTTCCAGAAACGGACGACGCGTGGCCGCCAGCCGCACGATCGTGTCGACCCACTCCCGTTCGGCCTCGGCCGTCGGCTCCAGCGTCCGGATCCCTCGCTCGCGCGCCTCGGCGATGATGAAGGCGATGTGTTTGGCTTTCTCGTCCAGCATGTGCTGGAAGTTGGCGCTCTGGCCCGACTGCAGCGACGCGACGACGAAGGCGTTCGGAAAATCCCGCGTCATCAGGCCGTGCAGCGTCGTCGGGCCTTCGTCCCACTTGTCGTCGAGGCTGACGCCACCGCGACCGTAGACCTCGAAGCCGGTGCTGCGCAGATAACCGGTGCCGACCTCGAAACCCGTCGCGTAGATCAGGCAGTCGAGTTCGTACTCGCGGCCGTCGACGACCACGCCGGTCGCAGTGATCCGCTCGACGCCCTTTCCGCCGGTATCGATCAGATGGACGTTGGGCCGGTTGAACGTCGGCAGGTAATCGTCGTGGAAGCAAGGACGCTTGCACAACTGGTTGTACCAGGGCTTCAGCGCCTCGGCGGTCTTGCGGTCCTCGACGATCGCGTCGACGCGGGCGCGAATCTGCTCCATCTTCCGGTAGTCGGCCATCTGGACCAGTTCATCGGGATCCTCGACGACCTCTCCGGCCTGCGCGCGTCGACGCGCGGCGAGCAGAATGCCGCCGATCACGTTGGTCCATCCGTCGTCGACCAGGTCGACGTCGAAATCGACGCCCGAGATCACCGACGAGAAATTGTCCATCCGCTCCTTTTGCCAACCCGGCTTCAGGCCGGCCGCCCATTCGGGATCGGTCGGACGATCGTTACGCTCGTCGATCGACGACGGCGTGCGCTGGAAGACGTAGAGTTCCTTCGCCGATCTGCCCAGATGCGGAACGCATTGGACGGCGGTCGCGCCGGTGCCGATCACGCCGACGCGCTTGTCCGCCAGCTTGCTCAGGCCGCCCGCCGCGTCTCCGCCGGTATAAGCGTAGTCCCAGCGGCTCGTGTGAAAACAATGGCGCTCGAAGCGTTCGACGCCCGGCACGCCGGGCAGCTTGGGCCGGCCGAGCGCGGTGCCGCCGGCCATGATGACGAAGCGTGCGCTGAAACGGTCGTGGCGATCGGTCGCGACGATCCAGTGGTCGTTCGCATCGTCCCACCGGATCTCGGTGATCGCCGTCTGGAAATGCGCGCGGCGATACAGATCGAAATGACGGCCGATGCGGCGCGAATGCTCGAGCAGTTC
Source organism: Burkholderiaceae bacterium (assembly GCA_047601745.1). GTDB lineage: Bacteria > Pseudomonadota > Gammaproteobacteria > Burkholderiales > Burkholderiaceae_E > JAKPAM01. The sequence continues at coordinate 5,412,354 of JASGIS010000001.1, forward strand.
GGGCGCCTTCGCGTACTTGGCCGTCGGCACGTAGCCGGTCTCTTCGAGCAGCGGCATGTAGATGTAGCTTTCGGTATCGCAGGCGGCGCCCGGATAGCGATTCCAGTACCAGGTGCCGCCGAACTCGCCGGCGCGCTCGATGATGCGGAAATCCTCGACACCGGCCTGTTCGAGCCGGGCGGCCGACAACAGCCCGCCGAAACCGCCGCCGACGATCAGGACTTCGACATGCGCCGAGATCGGATCTCGCGTGAAATCCGGGTCCGCATAAGGATCGTCGAGGAAATGCGCGAACCGTCCTTCGATCGCGACGTACTGATCGTTGCCGTCCCGGCGCAGGCGCCGGTCACGCTCGATCCGATACCGTTCGCGCAGAGCGTCGGCGTCGACCTCCAGGTCTCGCGCCGCCGCTGCGGTGATCGTCTCCCTAGTCATTGGTTCTTCTCCCGCTTGCTCCACGCCCGCGAGCGCGGATGCCGTCAGCCGCCGCCGAACGTCCAGAGCGAATGTCCGACGAAGTTCCACAGCATCACGAGCCCCGTGGTCACGATCTGTGCAAGCACATAGTTCCAGCCGAAATACCCGTTGAGCAGCCACATCAGCAGCACATTGGCAGCGAGTCCGAGCGCCACGACCACGAGGAATCGCGCCGCGCCGCGCGCATGCGACACCTGGCTTCGGAAAGTGTAACTTCGGTTCAGCAGATAATTCAGCACGGCGCCGCACAGGAAACCCAGCGCCGACGCGTACACCGCTTCGACCCCGCCCCATTCCACGCCCGCGAGCAGCACCACGTACTGCAGCGCCGTCGCGGCGAGACCCACTCCCAGGAAGCGGCTGAACAGTCCGCCCAATGCCTTCGAATTCCAGGTTCCCATGCGCGATCAATTTCCCTGCGCGCGCGATGCTTGTTGCGCGCCGTATTCGCGCCGGATCAGATAGGTCGGCCGGCGCTTGGTCTCGAGATAGACCCGCCCGATGTACTCGCCCAGCAGGCCGACGCTGATCAGTTGCAGGCTGCCGAAGAAGATCACGGCCACCAGCAGCGACGCGTAGCCCGGAACGTCGCGCCCCAGGATCACCGTGCGCCCGATGATGAACAACGCATAGCCGAACGACAGCAGCGCGCCGACGCCGCCGATGTAGGTCCAGACCTTCAGCGGAGCGGTGCTGAAGCTGGTGATGCCTTCCAGCGCCAGGTTCCACAGTTTCCAGCCCGAGAACTTGCTGTCCCCGGCCGCCCGGGCGGAGCGCGTGTAGTCGATCGAGACCGCACGGAAGCCGACCCAGGCGAACAGGCCCTTCATGAAGCGCTGGGTCTCGGGCAGGCGCCCCAGCGCATCGACCACCTTGCGATCCATCAGCCGGAAGTCACCGACGTTCTCCGGGACCTTCACCGGCGAGACCCGGTTATGGAAGCGATAGAAGAACTCGGCGGTCTTGCGCTTGGCGAACGAATCCGAAGCGCGGTCGAGCCGGTGCGCCAGCACGACGTCGGTCCCCTGCTGCCAGGCGCGGATCATCTGCGCGATCAGGTCCGGAGGGTCCTGCAGGTCGGCATCCATCGGAATGACGGCATCGCCGCGGGCGGCTTCGATGCCGGCGGTCAGCGCGGCTTCCTTGCCGAAATTGCGCGACAGCTCGATGACCCTGAAGCGGCTGTCGCGCGATACCACGACCAGCAAGCGGGCCAGCGTGTCGTCACGGCTGCCGTCGTCGACGCAGACGATCTCGAAATCGACCGAGTCGATCGCGCCGATCGACGACGCGAGCGCCGCATGGAAAGTCTCCACGCTGGCGGACTCATTGTAGAAAGGGACGACCAGGCTCACCAGCGGCCGCCCCATGGACTCGCCCGACAACCCGCTCATCGCAGCCCTCCTCCGGACAGGACCGGGCCGGCGGCCTGGTCGGCGCTCCTTCCCGATCGCGCACCTGCACCCGAATCAGCACCCGAATCAGCACCCGAACCAGCACCAGCACCAGCACCAGCACCTACGCCCGCCCCCGCACCTGCGCCCACCCCCGGACGCAGGCGGATCACGCCGTTCGCGCCATACGAATCCAGTTCCAGTTCCTGCGGCTGCGCGCCGATGACCTTGAGCCGATGTTCATCGAGGATTTCCTGCACGGTGTGGTCATCGGTGCGGCCGTGGATGTGCAGCACCCAGGCCACCAGCGGGCAGCGGGCATCGACGGCGATCGTCTCGCCTTCGCGCGCCATCCGGGCCGAAAAATGCAACTGCCGGGCGATCTCGTCGGCGCCCCAGTTCAGCGCGATCTCCTGATTGATCGCATAACGTAGCCGGTTCGAGGTCAGATAACGGACCGGCTGGTCGCAGCCTCGATTCAATTCGACCGCCTCGCGGGCGCTGTCCTGCAGATACATGCCGGTATTCCAGCGCCGCGCTTCGGTCAGATAGTCGAACGCGAACGCGCCCGCCGAGCACAACAGGATCGCACAGCCGGTCACCGTCCGCAGTCCGGCCGGGCTGCGGGCCAGCCCGGCGAGCGCGACGAACGACAGCAGCAACGCGAGCGGCCCGGCCACCGGCGTGAAGTAGCGGTCGACGATGAACGGAGTGAACAGATTGACGACCAGGGTCATCGACACAAAAAGCACGATCGCGGCGGCGGTGGCGCTCGCATGGCTGCGGCCTGCCGGCTCCAGCAGGTCTTCGGGCGCGATCGACCGGCCGCGAACCCCGGTGTCCGGATGCGGTGACCCGGACGGCGACGCCGGCAACCGCGAGGGCGCGCGCAAGCGCCACAGCAGATGCACCACCATGACGAAGGCCAGCAGCCACAGCACCGGATTGGGGGTGCTGAGCAGCAGATACGACATCGTTCTGCGGATCGACGCCAGCGGGCCGGCGGCCGGAATCCATGACCCGCCGGCGCCCGCGCCGAGCGACAGGTCGGCGAACCGCAGATACCAGACCACCAGCAGCAGGCCGAACACCGTCAGCCAGGCCGCATAGGACAGCGCCTGGCGCCAGCGGCGGTGCAGGCCCAGCGCGATCAGCAGCAGGCCGCCGTGGATCGCCACGAAGATCGCCGAGAACAACTGCAGGTGCATCAGCAGCGCGGCGCTGGCGAACAGCACCGCCGCATCGCCTTTGTCCGCCGAGCCGCCGCGCAGCCAGGCCACCATCACCCGCAGCGAGGCGATCGCGTAGCAGGCGCAGACCATCAGCACCGAATAGTACGAACGGAACTCGGCGACGTAGTGGACGACGAAGATGCCGGCGGTATAGGTGACGGCGAAGGTGGCCAGCACCGGCCTGAACGCGCGGTCGCGCATCCAGGTGCGGGCGACGTACCCGATCACCGGCAGCAGCACCAGCACGTTGATCATCCGCGCGGCGAACACCCCTTCCGGCAGCCAGCCGCGCGCGAAGTGGGCGACGATGTTGAACAGCGGCGGATGGACGTCGTACACCAGCCGTTGGCCGATCAGCGCGCGCAAGCTCGGCGAAGGGTCGCTCAGGAACAGCGACCACGCCTCGTCCATCCAGATGTCGCGCGTGGCGATGCGCAGCGCCGCGACGATGAGGAAAACCGCCGCCAGCAGCGCCGCGCAAACGAGGTAGAAATGTCCCGGGAGGAACAATGACGTTCCGACCGGGGACTTTATGTCGGCATCGGTACCCGAGGGCATCGTATGCATCGTATGTGGAGGAATTACAACGAGTCTATCGAACTCGGTTGCCTTCCGACAGTACCCGGCGACGGCGAAGACCGACGGCGTCGCCCGGCCGGGTCGCTAAGCCTCGCGACGATGCGAATCCTCGTCGTCACCCTGCCGGAGCTGCTCGAGCGCGATCTCGGACCACTCGATCCACATCTGCTGCGTCATGATGCCGGCGAGCAGGATCAGGTGCTGGATCCGGTTCTCGCGCGTGCGGCCCGGCCCGCTGAAATCGCGGCGCTCGATCTCGCGGTACTGCGCGAGGCGTTCGCGGTGGAGCGCCAGCCGCCGCTCGATGTCGACGTCGACGCCGGTCTTGCCCAGCGCCGCCTCGGCGCGCATCCGCAGCATCAGGTCGTTGCGCGAGGGTTTCGGATCCTCGGCCTCACCGGCCCAGCGGCGCAGCTCGCGCCGTCCGGCCGGCAACACCCGGTAGACGCGCTTGCGGCCGCGCGCCGACGGAGCGGCCACCGATTCGACCCAGCCCTGCTGCTCGAGGTAGGCCAGTTCGCGATAGATCTGCTGGTGCGTGGCGTGCCAGAACAGGCCGATCGACTTGTCGAAGCGCGCGGACAGCTCCAGCCCCGAACTCGATCGTTCGACCAGGGCGGTCAACAGGGCATGGGGCAGCGACATCGACGGGCACCGGATATTTGCACTCGGTTGCATTATCGCAGAACGTCGACTACATTTATGCAACCGGTTGCATAACCCGGACCGCCCACCGTCAAAGGAGACGCATCGTGAGCCTGCCCGCCATCCTGACCGACCGCCTGAGCCTGCCCGTCGTCGGCTCGCCGCTGTTCATCATCTCGAACCCGGATCTGGTCATCGCGCAATGCAAGGCCGGCGTCGTCGGCTCGTTCCCGGCGCTCAACGCGCGCCCGGCCGAAGAACTCGACAAGTGGCTCGCGCGGATCACGTCCGAACTGGCCGAATACGATCGCCAGCACCCGGACGCGCCGTCGGCGCCGTTCGCCGTCAACCAGATCGTGCACCGCTCGAACGACCGGCTCGACCACGACATGGCGGTCTGCGCCAAATACAAGGTGCCGATCGTCATCACGTCGCTGGGCGCGCGCACCGAGATCAACGACGCCGTGCACGGCTGGGGCGGCATCGTGCTGCACGACATCATCGACAACAAGTTCGCACGCAAGGCGATCGACAAGGGCGCCGACGGGCTGATCGCCGTCGCGGCGGGCGCCGGCGGCCACGCGGGCGGCCAGTCGCCGCTCGCGCTGATCCAGGAGATCCGCCAGTGGTTCGACGGGCCGCTGCTGCTGTCGGGCGCGATCGCCAGCGGCAAGTCGGTCCTGGCGGCGCTGGCGATGGGCGCGGACCTCGCTTACATGGGTTCGGCGTTCATCGCGACGAAGGAAGCGAACGCCGTCGAAGGCTACAAGCGGATGATCACCGAGTCGAGCGCGCAGGACATCGTCTACACGAACCTGTTCACCGGCGTGCACGGCAACTATCTGAAGCCGTCGATCGTCGCCGCCGGCCTGGATCCGGACGCGCTGCCGACCAGCGATCCGTCGAAGATGAACTTCTCGTCGGACCGCCAGAAGCCCAAGGCGTGGAAGGAGATCTGGGGCTGCGGCCAGGGCATCGGCGTGCTCGACGAGGTGCTGCCGGCCGGCGAACTGATCGCCCGCCTGTCGCGCGAATTCGACGAAGCCTACGCCGAGCTGCAGGCCAAGCTGCATCAACGCACGGCAAGCCGGACGACGCGGCTCGCCGCCTGAGGCCGGCACGGCGCTCCGGGGCCGCCCGAGGGCGGCGCTTCGCGGCGCGGGCGCGCTGCTCCCGGCCGATGCCCGTCAGCCCGCGTACTTGAGCCGCAGGTCGCGCTTGAGCAGCTTGCCGCTCGGGTTCTTCGGCAGCGCGTCGGTCAGGATCACGCGCTTGGGCACCTTGAACCCGCCCATCCGCTCGTGGCAGAAGTCGATGACCTGCTGCTCGCTGAGCCGATGGCCGTCCTTGACGACGATGACCGCCGTCACCGCCTCGATCCATTTCGGGTCGGGCAGCCCGATCACCGCCACCTCGGACACCGCGGGGATCTGGTAGATCATCTCCTCGACCTCGCGGCTGGCGACGTTCTCGCCGCCGGTCTTGATCATGTCCTTCTTGCGGTCGACGACGGTCAGGTAGCCCTCGTCGTCGAGCACGCCCAGGTCGCCGCTATGGAACCAGCCGCCGTCGAACGCCTGGGCGGTGCGTTCCGGATCGTTCAGGTAGCCCTGCAGCAACTGCGGCGAGCGGTGGACGATCTCGCCGACCTGCCCGATCGCCACGTCGCGGCCGTCGTCGTCGACGACGCGGGTCTCGACGTTCAGCGTCTGCCGCCCGGCCGACCCGGCCTTGCGCAACTGGTCCTCGGGCTTGAGCACCGTGGCCAGCGGGGCGATCTCGGTCTGGCCGTAGAAGTTCCACAGCCGCAGCGCGGGCCGGCGCTGCAGCAGTTCGCGCAGCACCTCGACCGGCATGATCGACGCGCCGTAGTAACCCTTGTTCAGCGTGCTCAGGTCGGTGGTGTCGAACAGCGGCGAACGCAGCAGCGAGATCCAGACGGTCGGCGGGCAGAAGAACGAATTGATCCGGTAGCGCTCGATCAGCGCCAGCAGATTGTCGGGCGTCGGCTTGGCCGTGATCACGCTGACCGCGCCGACGTAGACGGCCGGCCCGAGGAAGACGTCGAGCTGCGCGCAATGGAACAGCGGCAGCGCGTGCAGCAGGCGGTCCTCGCCGCGGACCTCGCCGTCGACGACGACGCTGACGTACTCGGCGATGATCGCTTCGTGCGTCAGCATCGCGCCCTTGGGCAGCGATTCGGTGCCGCTCGTGTAGACGATCTGCGCGAGCATCCGCGCGTCCAGCGCCGGTGACGGCGCCTTGTGCTCGTCGTGCAGCAGTTCGTCGAAGCCCGGCAGGCCGTCGGGCTTGTCGGTCGGCGCCTCGCCGGGCAGCCAGACCAGTTGCCGGACCTTCGTATCGGCCGCCGCGGCTTCGCGTCCGACCGGCGTCAGCTCGCTGTCGACCAGCAGCATCGTCGCGCCCGAATGGCGCAGGATGTGCGCGATCTCCGGCGCCTTCAGCATGAAGTTGATCGGCACCAGCACGGCGCCGAGCCGCGCGATCGCGAAGCGCGCGGCCGCGAACGCGTGGGAGTTGCGCGCCAGGATCGCGACCTTGTCGTCGACGCCGATACCGAGCGAAGCCAGTCCGGCCGCGAACCGGTTGCAGATCCGGTCGAACTCGCGATAAGTCCACGTCACGTCGCCGCAGACGATGGCGGTCTTGTCGGGGTGGCGCTGGGCGCTGCGGCGCAGCAGATCGCCGAGCGTATGGCTCCAGATGGTGCTTTCCACGAAATGGTCTCCTTCGGTCGATGGACGGCCCGCCTTCGCGCCGGCGGCGGCGAGGTATCCGCGGTCTCGGGCCCCGGGCCATCCGGTCCGGCGGCGCGGTGCGAACCGGGCACTGCCCGACATTTTGCCTGCTCGGGCAGGAATCCGGGGCGATCGCCGCGCGGACCGCCGAACGGCCGTCACAACAGCGGCGAGCACAGCCGCGCGAACGCTTCGCGGGCGACCGCGTACCACGGCAACCGCCGGTCGCGCAGCACCTGACGCGACGAGCGCAGATCGATCTGGAACTGCTCGGCGAAGCGCTCGTTCATCCGCTTCTCGTACAGCAGCACCGACACCTCGAAGTTGAGCCGGAAACTACGGTTGTCGAAGTTGGCGGTGCCGATGAACGCATACTGGTCGTCGACCAGCATCGTCTTCGCGTGCAGCATCCGCGGCTGGTACTCGTACAGCTTGGCGCCGGCGCGGATCAGCTCGTCGAAATACGAGCGCGCCGACCACGTCACCAGCCGCGAATCGCCGCGGCGAGGCACGAGGATGCGCAGATCGATGCCGCGCAGCGCGGCCGAGGTCAGCGCGAACAGCGAGGCCTCGTCGGGGATGAAGTACGGCGTGGTCAGCCAGACGCGCTCGTTGGCCGCGTTGATCGCCGCGATCATCGAGCGCTGGATCGGCGCCAGCTCGGTGTCCGGGCCGGACGCGACCACCTGCATCACGTGCGAGCCGGCCTCCAGGTCCGGCGCCAGTTCGGCGCGCAGCGGCCCGAGGTCCTGCGCGTCGAACGCCTCGCCGGTCTCGTAGTGCCAGTCCTCGAGGAAGATCTGCTGCAGCCGGTGGACGGCCAGCCCCTCGATCCGCAGGTGGCTGTCGCGCCACGCGTCCGCGCGCACGCGTTCGTCCTCCTCATCGCAGACGTTGATGCCGCCGATGAAGCCGATGCGACCGTCGCAGATGACGATCTTGCGGTGGGTCCGCATGTTGACGACCGGCCGGAAGCGGCGCATCGGTACCGAATGGAAGAACGCCAGCTCGCCGCCCGCATCGAGGAACGGACGCATGTAGCGCCGCGTGACGCGCTTGGCGCCGAGCGAATCGACGAGCAGCCGCACCTTCACGCCGTCGCGCAGCCGCGCCACCAGCAGGTCGCGCAGGCGCGTGCCGACCTGGTCCGGCGTATAGATGTAGTACTCGAGATGGACGTGGTGGCGGGCGGCGGCGATCGCGTCGAACAGCGCCTCGAAAGTCTGCGCGCCGTCGATCAGCAAGCGCACGTTGCTGGCGGTCGACGGCGGATAGCCGCCCGAACGCATCACCAGCATCGCGAGCTGGTCGGTCCGCTCGCCGCCGGGCATCGTCGCGGCCGAGCGCTGCAGCACGCCGTGTTCGCGCGCGACCATCGCCTTGCTGCCGAGCCGACGCAGGCGCGAGCGCTTGAGCTTCTGCGGACCGAACACGTAGTAGATCAGGAGCCCCGCGTACGGCAGCGCCGCGAGGCTCAGGATCCAGCTCATCGTCGCGGCCGGAGAACGCTTCTGCAGCACGATCCACATCACCAGGACGACGAGATAGAGCGACCAGGCGATCGTGAGCGCAAGCTTCATCGATTCGGACATGCCGCGAGTATAGCCAGCGCCCACCGGGGCGCTCGCCCCGCGCGCGTTCCCCGAAGTTCGCGTCCGCGTGAAACCGATTCGCGCCTGCAGCCGGGCGCGGACAGGCCCTAGAATGGACGGGGCCTGGGCCCTGTCCGTGCCGACGGGCGCTGGGCCGCCTTGCCCGTGCCGCGGGTGCCGGGCCCTGCCCGTGCGGCCCGCACGCGGCGAAGGAACCGCGCGCCGGCAGACGATTCCCGTCCGCCACGTCGATGAGGATTGCAACCGTGAATGCTCCGTTCCTGCCCGCCGATGCCGTCGCGCGCTTCGGCAGCGGCCACGCCGTACGCCGCCTCGAAGACCAGAGCCTGCTGGCCGGCGCCGGCCGCTTCGCCGACGACGTCTCGCTGCCCGGCCAGGCCCATCTGATGCTGCTGCGCTCGCCGTATGCGCACGCCCGCCTGCTGAACGTCGACACCGCCGCCGCGCGCGAGATGCCCGGCGTGCTGGCGGTGTTCACCGGCGAGGATCTGGTGGCGGCCGGCGTCCGGCCGCTGCCCGGACCGGGTTTCAAGCGGCCCGACGGCTCGCCGGCGGCCAGCGCACCGCGGCGCGCGCTGGCCGTCGACAAGGTCCGCTACGTCGGCGAGGCGATCGCCGCGGTCGTCGCCGAAACGCGCGAGCAGGCGCGCGATGCGCTCGAAGCGATCGGGCTCGACGTCGAGGACCTGCCGGCGGTGGTCGATCCGCGCGCCGCGCTGGCCGACGACGCCCCCCGCCTGTCCGACGCGCCGGACAACCTGTGCGCGCGGATGTCGCACGGCGATCGCGCCGCGACCGAAGCGGCGTTCGAGGCGGCCGCGCACGTCGTCGCGCTCGACCTGGTCAACCAGCGGCTGGCCCCGTCGCCGATCGAACCGCGCGCGGTCGTCGCCGATTTCGATCCCGGCACCGGCCGGCTGACGATGCACTGCGCGACGCAGATGCCGACGGCCGTGCGCAACGGCCTGGCCCAGGACACGCTGGGCATGCCGGTCGAACAGGTCCGCGTGCTGGTCGGCGACATCGGCGGCGGCTTCGGAATGAAGACCGGCCTGTATCCGGAGGACGTCGTCGTCGCGTTCGCCAGCCGCGCGCTGCAACGACCGGTCAAGTGGCTGGGCGAGCGCGGCGACGATTTCCTGGCCGCCGTGCACGGCCGCGACCTGATCAGCCGCGCCGAGCTGGCGCTCGACGCCGACGGCAAGGTACTGGCGCTGCGCACCCGCTCGCTGGCCAACGTCGGCGGCACCGCGCATCCGAGCGGCGTCGCGATCCAGTTGCTGATCGGCCCCTGGGTGTCGACCAGCATCTACGACATCCGTACGATCGACATCGAGATCGACGCGGTGCTGACCAACATGCCGCCGACCGGCGCGTACCGCGGCGCGGGCCGGCCCGAAGCGATCTACACGATCGAAAGGCTGATGGACGCGGCCGCGCACCGGCTCGGCCTGGATCCGGCCGAGATCCGCCGCCGCAACATGATCCGGCCCGATCAGTTCCCGTACCTGAACCCGATGGGCCAGACCTACGACACCGGCAACTTCGAGGCGATCCTCGACGAAGGGCTCGCGCTGTCGGACTGGCACGGGTTCGACGCACGGCTGGTCGAATCGAAGCGGGCCGGCAAGCTGCGCGGCCGCGGCATCGCCACCTTCCTCGAATGGACGGGCGGCAACGTGTTCGAGGAGAGCGTGTCGGTCACCGTGTCCGGCGACGGCTACATCGAGATCTTCTCGGCGACGCAGGCGATGGGGCAAGGCATCGTCACCTCGTACGCGCAGCTCGCCTGCGACGTCTTCGAAGTGCCGCTCGAACGCATCCGCATCCTGCAGGGCGACACCGATCGCGGCAACGGCTTCGGCAGCGCCGGCTCGCGTTCGCTGTTCACCGGCGGCACCGCCGTGCGCGTCGCGTCCGAGCGGACCGTCGACAAGGCGCGGGCACTGGCCGCCGACGAGCTCGAGGTGGCGCCCGACGACGTCGAATACGATGCGGGCTTCTACAAGGTCGTCGGCACCGATCGCCGGATCGACCTGTTCACGGTCGCGGCCCGGCAGCAGGACGCGCGGATCACGCTGGACGCGCGCACCTCGGTCGAGGGGCCGACCTGGCCGAACGGCTGCCACGTCTGCGAAGTCGAGATCGATCCGGCGACCGGCCAAGTCGAGGTCGTCGCGTATTCGTCGGTCAACGACGTCGGCCGCGTCGTCAATCCGATGATCGTGCGCGGCCAGCTCGACGGCGGCGCGGTACAGGGCATCGGTCAGGCGCTGCTCGAGGCCGTTCGCTACGACGCCGACTCGGGCCAGGCGCTGAGCGCGAGCTTCCTCGACTACGCGATGCCGCGCGCCGACATCATCCGCGCGTTCCGCACCGAGACCAACGAATCGGCACCGTGCAAGAACAATCCGCTCGGCGTCAAGGGCGTCGGCGAGCTGGGAACGATCGGCGCGACGCCGACGGTGGTCAACGCCGTGATGGATGCGCTGATCCGAGCCGGCAGGACCGACGCGCCGCAGCGGCTGCAAATGCCGCTGACGGCCGAGCGCGTCTGGGAAATCCTGCAGGACTGAACACGGCCGGCTCGCCCAGCGCCGTCATCAGCCGCAGCCGATGCGGCGCCGCGGCCAGCCACGACGCGACGAGATCGACGACCTGCGGCTCGGCCTGGCGCAGATGATCGGCGAGCCGGCGCACGTCGTCGGTCCGGATCCGCGACAGATCGGCCTCGGACAGCGAGACGTCCGACCATCGAGCGCGCACCGCGAAGCGGGCGAAGACCCCGCCGGCCAGCGCCAGCGTCGTCATCGGACTGGCTCGGCGCAGCAGGTCCGCCAGCAGCCGGCACCGCGCATCGGCGCCCGCCTGCTGGTACAGCCGCGCGACCAGGCGGGCGAAATGATCGGAACTGCATTCGCCGAGCATCCGGACCACACGGCCCGGCCAGTGCCCGTCAACCGACGAGCGGATCTGTTGCTCAAAGTCAACCATCGTTGCGCTCCATTGGTCTGCGTTGGTCACTCTATGGTGGAATGTGGCGTGCCCGCCCAGTATTGGCGCGCGCCCATAACGGCGAGCTGTCGGCGCGCCGCTACGCCCGACGCCAACGTCGCGGTTCACGTAACGAATGTAAGCGTCTGTGATGCGAGCCTTTCGCCTGCCCTCTTCCCTTACCGCGCTGGCGCTGGCCCTGCCGCTGAGCTCGACGACGATCGCGTCCGCGCAGACCGCGCCGGCCCGCTGCCCGGTACCGCGGCTGCATGCGCTGCAGTGCGACAACGGCGTGCGGATCAGCGCCTATGAACCGGCGCCGGATCTGGCGCAGTGGTGCGACGCGCTGGCCGACCCCGACGGACGGCTGCAGCGCCTGCGCCCCGGTTCGCCGGTGTACCGCCTGGGCGCCGACGACCGGGCGTTGCTGACCGGCCTATCGGGCTGGCTCGTCCTGCCCCGCGAAAAGACGCTGCTCGATACGCCGGAAGGGATCTCGCGCTTCTTCACCGAGTACGGCTGCGCGCCGCCGGGCTGAGGCCGTCGCCCTCGATCACCGGTTTCGCGACCGGTGCGCTCGCCGACCGATTCGGACACCCGATCGGACAGCCGATCAGCGTCGCGATCTGGCCTCCGGCGCTGGCGAACGCTCGAACGTTCGAAGGCTCAGACGTTCAACAGCGCGCCGCGGCCCGAGCGTTCGTGCACGACGACCGGATTGGGCCGGATCATCGTCGGCATCGCGCCTTCGCGGCGAGACGAACGATGGACCATGCTCGACGCGCTGATCCGCCCGCATTCGACGTGCACGAGGATGTCCGGCGAACGCGATGCGCTCGCCCGCGTCAGCAGCGACGCATCGCTGCGAAATCCGCGCAGCAACCCGCTCCACCACGCCGCGAAGACCTTGCTGCCGGCGAACGGAAACAGGTCGGCGACCGCCAGCGGATTGCCGTCGCGCCAGAAGCCATCGATGTCGGTCAGGAACAGCCAGCCGTCCTCGATGGTCCACGTCGCCGAATAGACGCTGTTGCCGTCGGCGTTGGTCTGGAATTCGGGACGCGCGCCGATCAGCTCGAAATAAGCGTCGAGCGGCTGCTCGGCCAACTCGTAGACGCGCTCGCGATGGCGCAGGAAATCCCCATGGTGCTGTTGCATGACTCGATCCGCTGGCAGGAAAGGACGCGCGATACGGCGACGAGGCCGAACGCAGCGAGGCGTTCGGCGATCGATTCGTTCCGTCGCGCACCGATCAGATGTACTGGTACGACCACGATCGCAGCGCAGCCGGCGATCCCGATCGCTGCGGCGACCGGCAGTCACCGGCGGCCGCCGGACGGCGCGGCACTGTCGCGAAATCACCGGGAAGCAGGAAGATTCTCACCTCCCCGCCGGGATGCGTACTCGATATCGCGGTGATCGCCGCCACTTACGGATGGCGGGCGGCGTTCCTGTCTCTGGCGGGCGTGGGACTGCTGTGGCTGCTCATATGGCTGCCGACCTGGAAGCTGGGGCCTTATGGCGGCGAGGCGGCGAAGAACGCCACGTACACCGACGCCGACAAGGAGCCGAACGTTCCGTGGCTGAAGGTACTGACTTCCGGGACCTTCCTCGGCGCCTGGCTGGCATCGATGCCGGTGTACGCGATCGTCGCCACCGTGCTCACCTTCCTGCCGTCGTATTTCGAGAAGGGTCTCGGTTTCAGCCGGGTCCAGGCCGGCGCGATGTTCGGTTTCCCCAGCATCGCCTCGATGGTCACGCTCGTCGGCATGACCTACATCAGCGACCGGCTGATCTCTCGCGGTTCGTCGTCCCGGCTGCTGCGCGGCATCGTGCCGACGATCGGCATCTTCCTGGCGTTGCAATCGCTGGGCGGCGTCTATGGGCCTTACCTCGCGGGCAAGATCGTCCAGGGCGCCGGCAATCCGCTTGCCGGCTACCCGCTCGCGTTCCAGATCTTCGGCGCGATCGCGCTGGCCGGCGCGGTGATCGCCCTATTCAGCGTCAACCCCGAGCGCGACAAGCTGCGCCTGCGGCACATCGTCTCGTAGCGGAGGGGCCAACGCCCGGTCTCGCCGGGCGCCCGACCGGACCAACTAGCCCGACCAAGCTGGCTGGCCCGACCGGCCGCGGAGCGCGGGGACCCGCTCGCGGCCCCGCCATCCCGATCAATCGCCGGACGCGCTGTCGCCCGGCTGCCGGTCGCGCCAGGCCGGCACGACGAGCCCCGAAGGCAGCCAGGCCGCGACGGCCGCGCGGACCGCGCGCAGCACGGCCTCGGCCGTCACCGCCGCGACCGCCGGCCCCAGCACGAACGGATCGGCCGGCACGCCGGACAGGCCGGTACCGAGCGCGAACAGCGTATCGCCGTCGGCCATCGTGTGGACCGGATCGATCGTTCGCGCGAGCCCGTCGTGGCCCATCTGCGCGAGCTTCTGCGCCTGCGCCTTCGTGACGATCGCGTCGGTGGCGATCACGCCGATCGTCGTCGCCTCGCCCGGGGTGGGCGCCGCCGGTCGCTGGCCGGACAGGATCGCGCGCGTGATGCGCAGCGGGCTGAGGCCATCGTCGTCGCGGGCGCCGGCCAGCCACTGTCCGGTCGCCGGATCGACGATGTCGCCGATCGCGTTGACCGCGACGATCGCGCCGACGGTCACGCCGCCGACGCGCGCGCTGGCCGATCCGATGCCGCCCTTCATCGCACGCCCGAAACCGAACAGCTTGCCGACGGTGGCGCCGCTGCCGGCGCCGACCGAGCCCTGCGCAACCGGCCCGTCGGTCGCCGCCTCGCAGGCCCGCCGGCCGGCGGCGGCATCGGGCCGCACCGACGGGTCCCCCAGATACAGGTCGAACAGCACGGCCGCCGGCACGATCGGCACGCGGACCGGACCGACCGGCAGGCCGATGCCGCGCGCTTCGAGCCATTGCACGACGCCGCTGGCCGCATCGAGGCCGAACGCGCTGCCGCCGGTCAGCAGCACCGCGTGCACGCGATCGATGAGATTGACCGGCGCCAGCAGATCGGTCTCGCGCGTGCCGGGCGCCGCGCCCCGCACGTCGACGCCGGCGACGGCGCCGCCTTCGGCCAGCACGACCGTGCAGCCGGTCGGACGCCGCGAATCGGTGTCGTGTCCGACCCGGATGCCGGCGACGTCGGTGATCGCGCCATCGGCAGGCAGCAGGGCGGCGGGCGGCAAGGACATCGGTGGTCTCCTCGGGCGGACGGTCCGCGGCATCATCGCACGGCCGGCAGGCGCGGCGACCCGGGTGTATCCTTTGCTGTCTTTCGCCAGCTTGACGACCACGATGACGACGATTGCCGGCGACGCGACCGCAGGCCGCGCCGCGCGCCGCGCCGAGAACCGCGTTCTCGGCCTGATCTCCCTGGCCCACCTGGTGAGCCACTTCCACATCCTGGTGCTGCCGCCGCTGTTCCTGTTCCTGAAGGACCGGCTCGGCGTCGGCTACCTCGAGCTCGGCCTGGCGCTGACGGTCTTCAACGTCGTGTCGATGCTGGGGCAGGCGCCGACCGGCTTTCTCGTCGATCGCGTCGGCGCCAAGCGCCTGCTGGTCGGCGGCCTGCTGCTCGGCGGCCTGTCGTTCCTGCTGCTGGCCGGCACGATGACCTATCCGATGCTGCTGGTCAGCGCGGCGCTGGCCGGCGTGGCCAACTGCGTGTACCACCCGGCCGACTACGCGATCCTGTCGGCCACGGTCGACGACGCGCGCACCGGCCGCGCGTTCTCGATCCACACGTTCGCCGGCTACCTGGGCGGCGCGATCGCGCCGGGCACGCTGCTGGCGATCACCGCCGCCGCCAACGTCGTCTGGGCGCTGGCCGCGGCCGGCCTGCTGGGCCTGGCGGTCGGCGCCTGGCTGGCGTTCGCCGGGCCGATGGGCATCGACCCGCGCCAGCAAGCGATCGCCGCATCGGCGCGCGGCGACGCGCGCGCCAGGCCGGCCGGCGTGCCGCTGTCGGTGATCATGAGCCCGGCGGTCGTCATGCTGACCGTGTTCTTCACGCTGCTGAGCCTGTCGTCGGGCGGCATCAGCAACTTCTCGGTCGTCGCGCTGACCAGCGGCTACGGCACCCCGGTCGGCGCGGCCAACTCGGCGCTGACGGCCTTCCTGATGGCCAGCGCGTTCGGCGTGCTGGCCGGCGGCGTGCTGGCCGACCGTACGCGCCGGCACGCGGACGTGGCGGCCGCCAGCTTCCTGGTCACCGCGATCCTGGTCGCCTCGATCAACGTCGTCGACTATTCGCCGATGATGATGGTGCTCGTGCTCGGCCTGGCCGGATTCCTGTCCGGCATGATCGCGCCGTCGCGCGACATGCTGGTCCGCCGGGCGGCGCCTCCCGGCGCGGCGGGCAGCGTGTTCGGCATCGTCTCGACCGGCTTCAACGTCGGCGGCGCGATCGGCCCGATCCTGTTCGGCTGGATCATGGACCACGGAGCGCCGCGCTGGGTATTCGGCGCGACCGCCTTGTTCATGCTGGCCACGGTCGTGCTGACCTGGCTGGGCGAACGCCGGATGGGCGGACGCCCGGCCCCGGCCGGCCAACCCGCGACCTGAAGCCATCGAGGTGCCTCATCGAGGGACGAGATGAGGCAATAAGCTGACAAAATACTGACGGCCATTGATCCTCCCGGGCCGCTCGCTTATCTTGTCGCACTGCAGCAAGACCTCGCGCAGCGTGATATAGTCCGTCCGTTCCAAGGGGAGTAGCCTCCTGATCCCGTCGTCGTCACCTCGGCGGCCCGCCTTCGCGGCGTGGTCGCTCGGCGGCGGGTGTAGCAAAACGGACCGTCTGGTTCCGCGTGCTGCAGGCAAGACCTTCGACTCGCAAGGGTTGAATCGCCTGCACGCCGCACTGCGCATCGATTCTTGCGATTTGATCTTGGTGGATGAGCCGCTGTGGGCTCGCCGCCATTCGACTCGGAGATTTCATGCGTTGTTGGACCACGACGGTCTTGATCGGTACGACGTTGACGCTGATGGCGTCGACAGCTCACGCGGCTGACCCCGCTCCGCTGGGGCCCGGACTCGCCGGCCCGCGGCAGGATCTCGCCGCCCCCCCGCCTCCCCCGCTGCTGCTGGTGCCGGTCGCCGCACCCGACGGCACGCATCGTCAGCCGTCCCAGTTGATCTCGCCCGGCGTCGCGCCGCACGTGCCGGCCAGCGGCGTCGCCATCTATTCGCTGGACGAGCTGGTCGAACGCGCGCTGGCCGAGAGTCCGCTGCTGGCGATCAGCCGCGCCGACGAACTGGCCGCGCAGGCGAGCGTGCTGACCGCCCAGGCCTATCCGAATCCCGAACTCGAACTGTCGCCCGGCCATTCGCGGGCGCGCGTCGACGGCACGCCGTCGGGCTTCGCGCCGCAGGTCACGCTGTCGCAGCCGATCGAGAACCCGTGGTTGCGCGACGCGCGGATCCGGGCCGCCCGTACGCAGGTCGACGTCGTCCACGCGCAGTCGGCCGTCATCCGCAACAACCTGCGCGCGCTGGTCCGCAAGCGCTACTTCGAGATGCGCCGGTTGAGCGAGGAACTGCGCGCGTACACCGAAGACCTGGCGTTGACCGAGCTGATCCGCGAGCGCGTGACGCTGCGCACGCGAACCGGCGAAGGCGCCCGTTTCGACCTGATCCGCGCCGAAAGCGAGGTCGCGGTCGCGCGCAAGAACGTCGACATGACGCGTCTTCGCCTGCGCCAGGCGGCGGCCGAACTCAAGCAGGCCGTCAGCCCGACGCTCGAAGACGACTTCGATCTGAAACCGCTGACGGCGACGCTGGGCGCGCTCGACGACGCCGACTATGAGCGCCTGCGCGACGGGCTGGAGGCCGGCAACCCCGAGATCGCGGTCGCGCGGCGCGAAGCGGCGCAGGCCGAGCAGCGGGTCTCGGTCGAACAGAACCGCGTGCTGCCGCAGGTGACGCTGCGCGCCTCGCAGGATCGTGATCCGTCGCAGGCCACCACGCGGATCGGCGCGGTCGTCACGATGCCGCTGATCGATCGCCGCCAGGGCCCGATCGCCGAGGCGCGCGCGCAGTCGGACCGCAGCCGCTTCGCGATGCAGCAGCGCGAGTTCGAGGTCCGCCAGCAGTTCGACGCCGCCTGGCAGGCGTATCGCGCCGCGCTGATCCAGACCAACGCGCTGGAGGACGGCATCCTGGCCCGGGCCCGCGGCGTACTGGAGGTCGCCGAGGCCGCCTACCGCTTCGGCGAGCGCGGCATCCTCGAGTACCTGGACGCGCAGCGCCAGTTCCGACTCATCCGCAACGAACTGATCCAAGCCCGGTTCGCGCTCCAGGTGGCCCGCGCCGAGCTCGACCGTCTGAGTGCCGCCCAATGAACGAATCGATGATCGACGACCAACCCTCCCCTCACCCGATGACGCAACGGCCCGCGCGGCCGGCGCGGCGCCTGGCGGCCGTCGCGCTGCTGGCGATCGCGCTGGCCGCCTGCGGCAAGAGCGCGGACAAGCCGGCCGCCGACGCGGCGAAGACCGCGGCCCCGCCCGCACGTCCCGACCCGATGATCGTCGAGGTCGACAAGGAACTGGCCGAACGGATCGCCGTCGACGGCATCGTCACCGAACCGTTCGCCGACTCGATCCGCATCGCCGGCCGCCTCGAACTGAACCAGTACCGCACCGCGCGGATCGGCGCGCCGGTCACCGGCCGCATCACCAGCATCGCCGTCGTCGTCGGCCAGCCGATCAAGACCGGACAGACGCTGGCCGAGTTGAGCAGCAGCGAGCTGACCAGCGCCCAGTTGTCGTACCTGCGCGCGCACTCGCAGGAACAGTTGATGAGCCGCGCGGTCGAGCGCGCCGAGCTGCTGCTGGCCTCGGACGTCATCGGCAGCGCCGAACTGCAGCGCCGCGAGAACGAGTTGACGATCGCCAAGTCCGAGAAACGCGCGTCGGCCGACCAGCTCCGGCTGCTCGGGCTGTCGCAGCAGCGGCTGTCCCGCCTCGAGAAGACCGGGCAGATCCAGCCGGCCGGCGCGATCGCGGCGACCAGCTCGGGCACGCTGATCGAGCGCAACCTGGCGCTGGGCCAGGTCGTCAACCCGACGGACGCGTTGTTCGTCGTCTCGGACCTGAGCACCGTCTGGGCCGCCGCCGAAGTGCCCGAACAGGACGCGCAGTTCGTGCGGCCCGGGCAGATCGTCGAGGTCGAGATCCCGGCGCTCGACAACCAGCGCGTGGCCGGCAAGGTCGCGCTGGTCGCCGACGTCGTCAATCCCGAGACGCGCACCGTGCGCGTCACCGTCGACCTGAACAACGCCGATCGCGCGCTCAAGCCGTCGATGCTGATCACGATGCTGATCCAGGGCCGCTCGGTGGCGCGACCGGTGCTGCCGGCCGGCGCCGTCGTGCGCGAGGACGATCACGACTACGTGTTCGTCGAGATCGCGCCGAACCGTTTCCGGATGACGCCGGTCACCGTCGGACCCGAGCGCGACGGCAAGCGGCCGCTGATGCGGCCGTTGCCGGCCGACGCGAGGATCGTCACCCGCGGTGCGTTCCATCTGAACAACGTGCGCGAGCTGCGCAACACCTCGTCGAGCTGACCGGGCGCCACGATGATCCATTCCCTGATCGATTGGGCGCTCAAGCAGCGCGTGCTGATCCTGGTCGTCGCGATCGCGCTGGGCATCGCCGGCCTGTTCAGCATCCGCACGCTGTCGATCGACGCGTTCCCCGACATGACCAACGTGCAGGTGCAGGTCGCCACGGTCGCGACCGGCCGCCCGCCCGAGGACATCGAGCGCACGATCACGATCCCGCTGGAGATGGCGCTGCGCGGCCTGCCGGGCCTCGAAGAGATGCGCTCGATGAACCGCAACGGCCTGTCGCTGATCACGCTGGTGTTCACCGACAAGACCGACGTGTACTTCGCGCGGCAGCTCGTACTCGAACGGATGATCGAGGCCGCGGACCAGATGCCCGACGGCGTGACGCCGGTGCTCGGCCCGGTCAGCTCGGGACTCGGCGAGATCTACCAGTACACGCTCGAACGCGACGACGACGGCGACCGCGATCTGAGCATCGAGGAACTGCGCGAGCGCCGCGACATCCAGGACTGGATCGTGCGGCCGATGCTGCGCTCGCTGCGAGGCGTCGCCGACATCAACTCGATGGGCGGCTACATCAAGCAGTACCAGGTGATCCCGAACCCCGAGCGGCTGCGCTACTACGGTTTCACGATCAAGGACCTGACCGACGCGCTGGCGGCCAACAACGCCAACTCGTCGGGCGGCCCGCTGAACGTGCGCGAGGAGCAGTTGCTGGTCTCCGGCGTCGGCCTGATCACGCAGACGCAGGACATCGGCCAGATCGTGCTGCGCGAGGTGCGCGGCATCCCGATCTACGTGAAGGACGTCGCGACGGTCCAGATCGGCGAAGAGGTGCGCCGCGGCGCGATCATCAAGAACGGCGTCACCGAGGGCGTCGCCGGCATCGTGCAGATGCAGATGGGCGGCAACGCTCGCGAGATCGTCAACCGGATCAAGGCGCGCGTCGAGCAGATCAATGCCAACGGCGAGTTGCCCGGCGGCCTGAAGATCGTGCCGTTCTACGACCGCACGATGCTGGTCGAGGCGGCGATGTCGAACGTCGTGCGCACGCTGATCGAAGGCGTCGTGCTGGTCGTCATCGTGCTGGTGCTGTTCCTCGGCGATTTCCGCTCGAGCCTGATCGTCACGCTGACGCTGCTGCTGACGCCGATCATCACGTTCCTGGTGATGAACAGGATCGGCCTGTCGGCGAACCTGATGTCGCTGGGCGGGCTGGCGATCGCGATCGGCCTGATGGTCGACGGCGCGGTCGTCGTCGTCGAGAACGCCTACGTGCGGCTCGGCCAGTTCCGCGAGAGCCGCGGCCTGCCCAAGTCGCGCTACGTGCTGGACGCGGCGTCCGAGGTCGGCAAGCCGGTGCTGTACGGCGTCGGCATCATCATCCTGGTGTTCCTGCCGCTGCTGTCGCTGCAGGGCATGGAAGGCAAGATGTTCGCGCCGCTGGCGATGACGATCGCGCTGGCGATGACGATCTCGCTGATCCTGTCGTTCCTGCTGACGCCGGTGCTGTCGTCGTACCTGCTCAAGGGCGGCGCCGAGTCCGACACGTTCGTGCTGCGCCTGCTGCGCAAGCCGTACACGCGAGCGCTGCACTGGGCGATGGACAACGGCAAGAAGGTCATCCTGCTCGCGCTGGGCCTGCTGGTGGCCGCCGGCGCCAGCTTTCCGCTGCTGGGCACCTCGTTCGTGCCGACGATGCAGGAGGGATCGATCACGCCGGTGCTGATCCGGATGCCGAACATCTCGATCGACGAATCGATCAAGCTCGAAAGCGAGGCGCTGAAGGCGATCATGGAGGTGCCGGGCGTCGACAGGGTCGTCTCGCGGCTGGGCGGCGGCGGCTCGCCGGCCGACCAGGGCCTGCCGCACGAGTCCGACCCGATCGCCACGCTCAAGCCGCGCGACCAATGGCCGGACGGCTGGACGCAGGACGACATCGCCGACGCGATCCGCGACAAGCTCAAGTTCCTGCCCGGCGTCGAGGTCTCGATCAGCCAGCCGATCGCCGCGCGCGTCGACGAGATGGTGTCGGGCGTGCGCACGCAGGTCGCGCTGAAGATCTTCGGCGACGACCTCGAGAAGCTCGGCGAGCTGGGCACGCAGATGGCGCGGATCATGTCGGGCATGAAGGGCACGACCGACATGCGCGTCGACCGCGTCGACGGCCAGAACTACCTGATGATCAACATCGACCGCAGCGCGATCGCGCGGCTGGGCATCAACGTCGAGGACGTCAACACGCTGATCGAGTCGGCGATCCAGGGCAGGCAGGCCACGACCGTGCTGCAGGGCGAGCGCCGCTACGGGCTGATCGTCCGCTATCCGGTCGAGTATCGCGACAGCGTGCGCGCGATCTCGTCGCTGCTCGTGCGTTCGGCCAGCGGCGCGCTGGTGCCGCTGAAGGACCTGGCCGAGATCGAGGTCAGGGACGGTCCGCCGCAGATCGCGCGCGACAACGGCAAACGGCGGATCGTCGTCGGCGGCAACGTCCAGGGCCGTGACATGGGCGGCTACGTCGCCGAGGCGCAGCAGAAGATCGCCGAGCAGGTCCAGTTGCCCGAAGGCTACGAAGTGGTCTGGGGCGGCCAGTTCGAGAACATGGAGCGCGCGACCAAACGGCTGTCGATCATCGTGCCGATCACGATCGCCGCGATCTTCTTCCTGCTGTACATGCTGTTCGATTCGGTCCGCCAGGCCGGCCTGATCATCACCGTGCTGCCGCTGGCGGCGATCGGCGGCGTGTTCGGCCTGCTGGTGTCCGGCGAATACCTGTCGGTGCCGGCGGCCGTCGGCTTCATCAACCTGTGGGGCATCGCCGTGCTGAACGGCGTCGTGCTGATCTCGCAGATCCGCGCGCTGACCGACGACGGCATGCCGCTGCGCGAAGCGATCATCGAGGGCTGCGAGCACCGCTTCCGCCCGGTGATGATGACCGCGACCGTGGCGATGCTCGCGCTGATCCCGATGCTGTTCGCGAGCGGCCCGGGCTCGGAGGTCACCCGTCCGCTGGCGGTCGTCGTCATCGGCGGCCTGATCACGTCGACGAGCCTGACGCTGCTGGCATTGCCGGTGCTGTACCTGATGTTCGGCGCGGGCCGCGACGACCTGCCCCGCTATGCCACCCCGGTCGAGGCGCTGCCGGTGCGTGCCGTCGACGCGCCGCCGGCCGGCGGCAGCGGCGGCAGCGGCAGCGGCAGCGGCGGCAGCAGCAACGGCGGCAGTGGCAGTGGCAGCGGTGGCAGTGGCAGCAACGGCAGCAACGGTGGCGGCGGCAGCAGCGGCGACGCGAAGATGCGGTAGTCTGCGCGGATGACCCGTCCCCAGACCGCCCTCGACCGCGGCGCGGCGAACGCCGCCGTGCCGCGCGATCCGGCCGCCGAGCACGGCCGCAGCCGCCTCGAACGCGAGCCCTGGTATCTGCCGATGGCCGACGAGATCGAGCTGTTCGAGGCCGCCTACGCGGCGCGGCTGCCGGTGCTGCTCAAGGGGCCGACCGGCTGCGGCAAGACCCGCTTCGTCGAACACATGGCCTGGCGCCTGTACCGCGGCGGCGAACAGGTGCCGGCCTCGCGCCGCGCGCTCGAGACGCCGCTGCTGACGGTGGCCTGCCACGAAGACCTGACGGCGACCGACCTGGTCGGCCGCTTCCTGCTGTCCGGCAATGAAACGGTCTGGACCGACGGGCCGCTGACCCGCGCGGTGCGCGGCGGCGCGATCTGCTATCTGGACGAGGTCGTCGAGGCGCGCAAGGACACGACGGTCGTCGTGCATTCGCTGACCGACCACCGTCGCGTGCTGCCGATCGAGAAGACCGGCGAGCAGCTCGATGCGCATCCGGATTTCCTGCTCGTCATCTCGTACAACCCCGGCTACCAAAGCGTGCTCAAGGACCTGAAGCCGTCGACCCGGCAGCGCTTCGTCAGCATCGAGTTCGCTTACCCGCCGATCGACGTCGAGCGCACGATCATCGCGCACGAGAGCGGCATCGACGCATCGCTGGCTCGGCAGCTCGCGCTGATCGGCGACAAGGTCCGCAACCTGCGCGAACACGGCTTCGAGGAAGGCGTCAGCACGCGGCTGCTGGTCTACGCGGGCCAGTTGATCGCGCGCGGCATCGCCCCGCGCCGCGCCTGCGACGTGGCGATCATCTCGGCGATCACCGACGATCGCGACGTGCAACGGGCGGTCACCGACATCGTCGACGTCCTGCTGCCGTGAACGCCGGCGCGGCCGTCGAACTCGGCGACGTGCAGCGACCGCTGTCGCTGTTCGCGCAGGGACTGCTCGGCCGGCCGCTGCACCTGCGCACCGTCGACGCCGCCGCCCGCGACGGACGGCTGCGCTCGATCCTGACCGACGGACAGAACCTGCACCTGCCGGTCCGGATCGCCGACTTTCCGACGGCGCGCGAGAACCTGGGCGCCTACCGGGTCGCGATCCTGCAGCAGATCGGTTATCTACAGGCCGGCACCTTCGATTTCGATCCGCCGCCGCCGGACGCTGCTTCGCCCGGCGGCGGCGCCTCGGGCCCTTCCGGCGCTGATCCGGCCGCCGCGCTGTCGCTATGGCGGTTGCCCGGCATCCGCGCGCGCCGGCCGCTCGCGCCGCTCGAACGCTTCTTCGCCGACGCGCCGCAGCCGGCGTTGCTGCGCCGCGTGTTCGGCATCGTCGAGGCGATGCGCGTGACGGCGATCGTGCGCCGCAACTACCCGGGCGCCCGCGCCGACATCGCTCGCGTGCACGCGCACGCGCTGGCCGCTCGCCCCGATCCGGCGGCGATGCGGCCGCACATCGCGCTAATCGAAGCGCTCGTGCAGCGCTCGCTCGACGCACGCTTCGCGCCGCGCGAAGCCGACGACCCGCTGACCGCGATGCTCGCGCTGGCCGAACCCGTCGCGCGGCCTGACGCGCGCGCCGAGGACAGCGCGCGGATCAGCGTGGCGATCTGCGCGCTGCTGGCCGGCGTCGTCTCGCTGCGGCCGATCCGGCGCATCGGCCGCGCGGCGCACGAGCGCCCGGATGCCGCGTCCACGCCCCTCGCTGCCGGCCGCACCGACGATGCCGACCCTTTCGCTCGGCGCGGCACCGACGCGGGCACGGCCGATGCCGACGGCGCCGATGCGGCCGGCGACGACGACGGCAACGACAACCGCGACGGACAATCCGACGGTGCGCCGTCGGGCCAAGGCGGCGACGCGCTGCCGCCGCCGGCCGTGCAGGTCGATCCGAACGATCTGGACGGCGGCGGTCCGGCCGTCGCGTTCCATGGCGTGCTGGCCGCGGACCTCGTCGAGCAGTCGCGCGCCGAAGCGCGTGCACGCCGTTCGCTGCCGGGAATCGACGTCGACGTCGAAGCGTCGGCGGCCCCGGCCGGCGCGCCCGCCGACGCCTCGGCCGCGAACGATGACGACGCCGATGGCGACGATCAGCGGGATCGTCGCTCGCCGGCTCGCGCGCCGACCGCGCGTCGCCGCTTCGACGAAGATTCGCAGCGCAGCTTTCTGTACGACGAGTGGGACTATCTGCAGCAGCGCTATCGCAAGGCGTGGTGCCGCGTACTCGAAGAGCGGCTGCGCGGCGACGACGCGGATTTCATCGCCGACGTACGCCGCCGCCACGCGCACCTGTCTTCGCAGGTGCGGCGCCAGTTCGCCGCCATCAAGCCCGATGCGTTCCGCCGCGTCCACCACACGCCGGACGGCGACGAGTTCGAGCTGTCGAGCCTGATCGACGCGGTCGTCGACCGGCGCACCGGTCATGCGGGCGACGAACAGATCTACGTGCGTCGCGAACGCGCGCAGCGCGAAGTGGCGGCCGCGTTCCTCGTCGACATGAGCGCCTCGACCGATTATCCGATTCCGGAGCCGCCGACCGGCGCGCGCGCCGGAACCGCAGCGCGCCGCGACGGCGGCGCCTCCGGTCACGATGACGGCGACGAGTTTCCGTACCTGTACGGCGGCTATCCGGACTGGGCCGACCTGACGCCGCCGACACCGCGCCGCCGCGTCATCGACGTCCAGAAGGACGCGCTGGCGCTGATGTGCGACGCGCTGCAGACGCTCGGCGACAGCCATGCCGCCTACGGCTTCTCGGGCGAAGGCCGGCATCGCGTCGAATTCAAGCTGATCAAGGATTTCGGCGACCGGCTCGGCGCGCGAACCTGGGCGGCGATGGCGGCGATGAAGCCGCGACGCTCGACGCGCATGGGTCCGGCGATCCGCCACGCCGCCGCCAAGCTGCTGCGCGAACCGGCCCGCCGCAAGGTGCTGATCATCGTCTCGGACGGCTATCCGGAAGACGACGACTACGGCCCCGAGCGCGGCGATCCCGAGTACGGAATCCAGGACACGGCACGGGCGCTGCGCGAGGCCGAAAGCGCCGGCGTGACGACGTTCTGCGTGACCGTCGATCCGGCCGGCCACGATTACCTGAGGCGCATGTGCCCGCGCGACCGCTACCTGGTGATCGACGACGTCGACGCGCTGCCCGGCGAGCTGACCAAGGTCTATCGCGCGCTGACCGCCTAGGGCGTGGCGGAGCGGGCTGCTCCGGCGAGGGTCGGATCGGCGGCATGCGTCGCTCGCGCGGCGTGCCGCCTCATGCCTCATGCCTCATGCCTCATGCCTCATGCCTCATGCCTCATGCCTCATGCCTCCTGCCTCCTGCCTCCTGCCTCCTGCCTCCTGCCGAATGCCGAATGCCGAATGCCTGACGCCTGACGCCTGATGCCGCGCTGTATGGCCCCGGGAATCGCGTCGACGCACCTCGTACGCCGACAACCCAGGTGACGCCCCACTCGCCGCGACCGCACGGAGACGCCATGCACACGCCGCTCGAACCGATCATTCCCCCCGAGACGCCGCCCGAAACCCCGCCGCTGCCCGAGGATCCTCCGCCGGAGCCGATCGACGATCCTCCCGGGCAGCCGATCATCCCGATCAAGGACCCGCCGCATCGACCGGCGGTCGGCTGAACGCGCCGCACGCGCCATCCGTGCGATCGTTCGCGCGGTGCCGCGGCCGGCGGTTGACAAGCGTCCGGTACCCGGCTTTGATTGAGGCCTTTCGAACAATATGGGTTATCCCGATGGCGAGCGAATCGTGATGAAGCAAGGATCGATGTCGACGAAAGGTTGGCTGCGCGCGGCAGCGTTCGCGCTGGCTGCCTGCTCGGCCGCCGCCGGCGCGCAGAATCTTCCGGTACCCGGCGAATGCGGCGACTTCGGCAACCGCGCCTGTCCGATCGGCGCGCCGGCGGCCCCGATCGGCGAGCCGGCCGGCGCCCTCGGGGTCACGGCCCCGGGCGCGGGCGGATACGGGCCGGCCCCCGCTTACGGCGGCCAGCCATACGAACCGCCGGGCGCCGCCGCGCAGACGCCGCCGCCGGACAACGGCTTTTCGTGGCAGCAGCGCACGCCCGACGGCACGCGGCAGACCTGTCGGCGCGGGCTGGACGGCATCACGGTCCGTTGCGACGACGAGATTCCGACGGTTCAGCCGGCCGCACGCTGAGCGCCTGAGCGCCCGAACGCCTCCCCGGGGCTGCAGCCCGATCGCCGACACCGGCGGCAGGTGCCGTCCTACATCGACGAGTGGGTGATGCCCGCAGTCCGGCCGCCCCCGACCCCGGACAATCGTCGGGACAGCGATCGAACCCGGCAGCGCCGAAGCGCGCCGCCGACAGGAGGCGAAGATGGCAAACCCGAAAACACCGAGGCAGCCCGTGCCCCGCGACACCGTTCGCGCCCCGGGGTCCGCGCCCGCGGCGCACCGCGACGACAGTGGTCACGACCGCGACGACCCGCACGGCGACGGCGATCCGCGCGGCGGCGGCGACCGGCGCAATCAGACTCGCCCGCAGCAATTCGAATCCTCGCGTCCCCGCCTGCCGCACGAGCACGACCTGTCGCCGGACAGCCAGCGCAGCGGCGACGACGCCCCACCCGCCGTCGGCCGTCGCGCGTACCGTGACCTGCGCGAAGGCTTGAAGGACACCGACCGCGGTCCGGTCTACGACCAGCTCCGCAAGACGCTGTCTCGAGGCGGATGAACGACGCGGCGAAGATCTCACCGGCAGCGGCCGAACCGGCGGCGGCCGAGCCGACACCGGCCTCGCCGATGCGATTGACGCTGCTGACCGTCAATCTGCACAAGGGTTTCGGTCCGCTCAATCGCCGCTTCGTGCTGCCCGAATTGCGGGCCGCCGTCCGGCACGTATCGGCCGACATCGTGTTCCTGCAGGAAGTGCTCGGCGAGCACCAGTTGCACGCCGAGCGGATTCCGCAATGGCCGCAGGTCCCGCACTACGAGTTCCTGGCCGACACGCTGTGGACCGACTTCGCTTATGGCCGCAACGCCGTCTACCCGGCCGGACACCATGGCAACGCGGTGTTGTCCAAGTATCCGATCGTGTCCTACGAGAACCTCGACGTGTCGGTCACCGGCCCCGAACGGCGCGGCCTGCTGCATTGCCGGATCCGGTTGCCGGGCGGCCAGCCGATGCTGCACGCGATCTGCGTGCATCTGGGGCTGCGCGAAGCGCACCGGCGCGTGCAGGTCGATCGCCTGTGCGAGCTGATCGGCTCGCTGCCGCCGGCCGAGCCCGTCGCGGTCGCCGGCGACTTCAACGACTGGCGCGAGCGCGCGCACCGGCCGCTGACGCGCGGCGCCGGCCTGCGCGAGGTATTCGTCGAGCGCCAGGGCCGCGCCGCGCGGACGTTTCCGGCCCGCTATCCGGTGCTGGCGCTCGACCGCATCTATGTGCGCGGCGCGTCGGTCCATCAGCCGGTCGTGCTGCCGCGCCGCCCGTGGTCGCATCTGTCCGACCATTCGCCGCTCGCCGCGGAGATCCACTTATGAAGTACGAGAACTGGATCGCCGGCAACCGTCTCGAACTGCTCGAGAACGGCGAGGAGTTCTTCGCCGCGGTGTTCGCGGCGATCGAGCAGGCGCGTAGCGAGATCCTGCTCGAGACCTTCATCCTGTTCGAGGACCAGGTCGGCCTCGCGCTGCATTCGGTGCTGGTCGACGCCGCCCGGCGAGGAGTTCGCGTCGAGGTCACCGTCGACGGCTTCGGCTCGCCCGACCTGTCGGCGACGTTCCTGCAGCGGTTGTCGGACGCCGGCGTCAACCTGCGGGTGTTCGACCCGCCGCCGCGATTCGCCCGGCACCTGGCGCTGTTGCGCCGCCTGCATCGCAAACTGATCGTCATCGACGGCAAGCTGGGATTCGTCGGCGGCATCAACTTCGCGGCCGACCACCTGAGCGACTACGGCCCCGAAGCCAAGCAGGACTACGCGGCGCGGGTACGCGGACCGATCGTCGCCGCGATGCACCGGATGGCATTGAAGACGCTCGCGCACGCGCGCCGTCGCGACCGGCGGCTGGCCGACTACCGCGTCGATCCGCCGTGCGAGGCGCTGAACGCGCCGCCGCCTGGGGACGCCGAGGCGGTGTTCGTCACGCGCGACAACACCGAGCATCGCGGCGACATCGAACGTCATTACCGGCTGGCCCTGAAGGCCGCCCGGCGCGACGTGCTGATCGCCAACGCCTATTTCCTGCCCGGTTACCGATTGATGCGCACGCTGCAGCAGACCGCCGAGCGCGGCGTGCGCGTCAGGCTGATCCTGCAGGGGCAACCGGACATGCGGTGGGTCTCGATCGCGACGCGAACGCTGTACCGGCGGCTGCTGCGCGCCGGCGTCGAGATCCTCGAATACCGCCGGCGCCCGATGCACGCCAAGGTCGCGGTCGTCGACGACGAATGGGCGACGATCGGCTCGTGCAACCTCGATCCGCTGAGCCTGACGCTGAATCTCGAAGCGAACCTGATCGTCCGCGATCGCGACTTCAACCGGCAGATCCGCGACAAGCTCGAAGCGCTGGCCCGCGGAGACTGCGCCAACATCGAGGTCGACGAGTTCGAGACCCGCCCGCCGCTTCGGCACCGGCTGCTCGGCCACTTCGTGTTCGCGCTGCTGCGGCTGATCCCCAACTGGGCGGCGCGCCTGCCGCGTCACGAGCCGCGCATCGTGCCGGCCGACCCGGCCCGCGGGACTCGCGGGACTCGCGGGACCCGCGCGGCCCACACAGCCCACACAGCCCACACAGCTCACGCGGCCCACATAGCTCACGCGGCCCACGCGAGTCGCGCGGCTCGGGCGCCGGCCCCGCGCGAACGGGACCACGCATGGCAGCGGCGGATCGACCACACCGCATTGCGCGGTGAACATCCGGAATGAATGCGACCCGCGAAGCCGGGCACCGCCCGGCCATCGACGGTACCGCGACGCGCGACGCCTCTCGCGATCGCCCTGCCCCCGGGGCCGGGCGGGACGGCTGCGGCAGACGGCGCGCCTGGTGGTCCGGCCGGGTCGCGCGCGGGCTCGGCGCCGGCTTCATCGTGCTGGTGCTGGCGGCGGTCGCTTATGCCGCCACCCGGGTCCAGTGGCGCGAAGTGCTTGCCGCGCTGCGCGACACGCCGCCGACGGTGCTGGCCGGCGCATTCGCGATCGGCCTCTGCAGCCTGCTCGTCTACGGCTGTTACGACCTGATCGGCCGCGCCTGGGTCGGTCATCGGCTGACGGTGCGCCAGGTGATGCAGACCGCCTTCGTCAGCTACGCGTTCAACCTGAACCTCGGTTCGCTGATCGGCGGTGTCGGCATGCGGCTCAGGCTGTACCAGCGGCTCGGCCTGCCGAACGACCGGATCGCGCGCGTGATCGGGCTGGCGCTGGCCACCAACTGGCTCGGTTTCGCGGCGGTCGGCGGCGTGTTGTACTCGCTGGCGCCGATCACGCTGCCGGCCGATTGGAAGGTGGGCGGCGGCGGCCTGCGCGTCATCGGCGTGATGCTGGTCGTGCTCGTTGCCGGCTACGTACTCGCGTGCGCGTTCGGCCGCCGCCGCACGCTGGGCTGGCGGAACCATCATCTGACGCTGCCGACCTGGCGGATGGCGGTGCTGCAACTGCTCGTCGGCGCGATCAACTGGATGATGATCGGCATGATGCTGTACGTGCTGCTGCGCCGGCAGGTCCCTTACCAGCAGGTGCTCGGCGTCTACCTGCTGGGCGCGCTGGCCGGCCTGCTGATGCGCGTGCCGGCCGGGCTCGGCGTGCTCGAAGCGGTGTTCCTGACGCTGATCGCGACGCCGCAGACACATCACCAGGTGCTGGCGGCCGTGCTCGCCTATCGTGCGCTGTACTACCTGATCCCGCTGGCCGTCGCGGCCGCGTTGTACGTCGGCAAGGAGGTCCGGCCGCATCGCCGCGCCGCGGCGACACGCTGACGCGCCCGCCGCTTCCCACCGCCGCTTCCCACCGCCGCTTCCCATCGCCACTTCCCACCGCTTCTTCCCATCGCCCCTTCCCACCGCTACTTCCTACCGCCGCCGACCGCCGCCCATCGCGCGTTGCAGCGTGTCGCCGCGGCACGCGCTACGATGCGGATCAGCGGTCGGCACGATTCGGCCGCCCCGCCGCCGGCGGAACGATAACGAAAGAGGAGACATCCGATGGGCATCGCGACCGACCGCCCCGCGCCCGGCAATGCCGGCAACGACGCCATCGCGTCCCGCCGAGACGCCGCTCACGGCAGCGCTTCGAACGAAGAGGCCGTGATGCGCGCCTACCTGGCCGACGGCGAACGCCGGGCGGCGGCGCTGGGCAATCGCGGCCCGATCCGGTTCACGGCCGACGGCCGCCTCGACCCGTCGATCGTCGACGCGTACTGGCGCACCGGCTTCTACGTGTTCGAGAACGTGCTGCGCCCCGAAGAACTGGCCGACATCGAGAACGACCTGAAATCGATCCTCGACCGGCTGCCGGTGCGGCGCGGCGCCGACCGGGACCGCCACGGCCGGCCGGCGCTCGCCGCCGACCACCGCGCGCCGACGCTGTTCTGGTCCAGGCCGCTCGGCGATCCGGTCGGCGGCACGTCGGCAAACAATGGCCGCCATCCGGTCAAGATGCACGAGCCGAAAGCCGCGGCCGACGCGCCCGACGAGGTCGTCTACCTGATCCTCGGCTCGCTGCAGTTCTCCGATGCGGCGCTGCGCTGCTATGGGCATCCGCAGTTGCTGGCCGTCGCGACCGCGATCAACGGCGACGATTTCGTGCCGTTCAACGAAGCGCTGTTCATCAAGGAGCCGGGCCTGGGCGCGTCGGTCGCGTGGCACCAGGACGGCGTCACGCACTGGCACAGCCCCGACCTGGACCCGGGCACGCACGGCTTCAACTTCATGGCGCAGTTGTACGGCTGCACGGCCGCCAACGGGCTGTGGATCGTCCCCGGCTCGCATGCGCGCGGCAAGGCCGACATCCGCGCGATGGCCGAGGCCGCCGGCTCCGACCGGCTGCCCGACGCGGTGCCGCTGATCTGCCGGCCCGGCGACGTCGCGATCACCAACCGCCAGACCGTCCACGGCTCGTTCGCGAACACCAGCCCGGACTGGCGCGTCACCGTCAACTTCGGCTTTCATCGGCGCCGGTCGGTACTGGGCGTGACGACGCAAGGCACGACGCACGCGGCGGCCGCCACTTATGACGACGAGCGGATCCGCGAGCGGGCTCGCGCGATCGGCTACGCGATCGCGGCGCGCCGCCAGCGCTTTTCCGACGAAACGCCGTTCGTCTACCGTCCGCACGCGGACAGCGGCGAGACCTTCCGCTGGGATGAGACCGCGCGAGCCGCGCTGAAGGACTACAACCTGCTCGACCTGAGCATCTGACGGAGCGCGAGGCCCTGGGTGTCGCGCTAGGTTTCGCGCGCGCCGAGCGCGCGATTGACGCCCAGCGCGGCCAGCGTGCACGCGACACCCGACAGCAGATACAGGCTGACGAAGGCCAGGCCGAACCGCGACGACAGGCCCAGTGCGACCAGCGGCGCGAACGCGGCGCCGATCAGCCAGGCCAGATCCGAGGTCAGCGCCGCGCCCGTATAGCGATAGCGCGGTGCGAAGTTCGACGTCGCGGTGCCGGCCGACTGGCCGTAAGACAAGCCCAGCAGCAGGAAGCCGACGAGGATGAACACGTCCTGCCCCAGCTTGCCGCCGCCGAGCAGCGACGGCACGAAGCCGCTGAACACGCCGATCGCGGCCGCCAGCGCGCCGAGCGTGATCCGGCGCCCGACGCGGTCGGCGATCAGCCCCGACATCAGGATGCCGAGCGCGGCCAGGAAGCCGCCGAACACCTGGATCGTCAGGAATTCGTCGATCGGCTGGTTCGAATACAGGCGGATCCAAGACAGCGGAAACACCGTGATCAGGTGGAACAGCGCGTAGCTGGCCAGCGCCGCGAACGCGCCGATCCACAGATGGGATCCCTGCGTGCGAATCAGTTCGAGCACGCTGCTCGGCTGCAGTTCGCCGCGATCGAGCAGGCTCTCGTACTCGTGCGTGACGACCAGCCGCAGCCGCGCGAACAACGCGACGACGTTGATCGCGAACGCGACGAAGAACACATAGCGCCAGCCCCAGCCGAGGAAATCCTCCTGCGACAGGCTCGAATACAGGAACGCGAACAGCGCGCTGGCGACGATGAACCCGAGCGGCGCGCCGAGCTGGCCCAGCATCGAGTACCAGCCGCGGCGCGACGGCGGCGCATTGATCGCCAGCAGCGACGGCAATCCGTCCCACGAGCCGCCCATGCCCAGCCCCTGCCCGATCCGGAACAGCGCCAGCAGCGTGACGGCCCAGTCGCCGACGTCCACCGTCGACGGCAGGAACCCGATGCCGGCGGTCGACGTGCCGAGCACGAGCAGCGCGACGGTCAGCTTGGCCGCCCGGCCCCAGCGGCGCTGGATCGCCATCGACACCACGGTGCCGATCGGCCGCGCGATGAACGCCAGCGAGAAGACGACGAACGAGTACAGCGTGCCTTCGAGCTTGGCCTCGTACGGGAAGAACAGCGACGGAAAGACCAGGACCGACGCGATGCCGTACGCGAAGAAGTCGAAATACTCGGACGCCCTGCCGACGACGACGCCGACCGCGATGTCGCTCGGCGCGACCTCGCCATGGTGGGCGCTGCGGTGATCGGGATCAGCGCTCGGGACGGTGGGGGAACTGAGGCTCGTCATCGGGGCACGGGTTGTCTAAAGCGGCGGACGGACGCGATTCGCGGAACGCGCATCGACGTTGCTAGGGTCTCATTCTTCATCGCACCGGTCCATAGGGCAAAACGTCCAATCGCATTTTGACGCAAATCAGCTTAAATTCGGGGGTCCGCGAGCCGATGCCACGTCCGGTTTCGCGTCAGCCGTCGCACCGTACCCTGATTCGTCCACGCCAGCCACTCAGAATGCGTCTACCCAAACCCCTTCGCGCCATGGCCCTGCTCGGCCTGCCGGGCCTGCTGGCGGGCTGCAACATGGTCGTTCTCGACCCGTCGGGCCACGTCGCCGTCCAGCAAGGCAGACTGATCGTCGTCTCGACGATGCTGATGCTGCTGGTCATCGTTCCGGTGATCGTGCTGACTCTGACGTTCGCATGGAAATACCGGCAAAACAATGCCAAAGCGGCCTACGAGCCCGACTGGGACCACTCGACGCAGCTCGAGCTGGTCATCTGGGCCGCCCCGCTGTTGATCATCATCGCGCTGGGCGCGATCACGTGGATCACCACGCACACGCTCGATCCGTTCCGCCCGCTCGAACGCATCGATGCCGAGCGCAAGGTGCCCGAAGGCGTCAAGCCGCTCGAGATCCAGGTCGTCGCGCTCGACTGGAAGTGGCTGTTCCTGTATCCGGAACAGGGCATCGCGGTCATCAACGAGGTCGCGGCACCGGTCGACCGGCCGATCCGCTTCAAGATGACGTCCTCGTCGGTGATGAACGCGTTCTACATCCCGGCGCTGGCCGGCCAGATCTACACGATGCCGGGCATGCAGACGCAATTGCACGCGGTGATCAACAAGTCCGGCGTCTACGACGGCATCTCGTCGAACTACAGCGGCGCGGGCTTCTCCGGGATGCGCTTCAAGTTCCACGGCCTGTCGGACCAGGACTTCGACCGCTGGGTCCAGGTCAACCGCAAGGAAGGCGCCGAACTCACGCGCGACGCGTACCTGCAGATCGAGAAACCGAGCGAGCGCGAGCCGATCCGCCGCTTCCGCAGCGTCGCTCCCGGCCTGTACGACGCGATCGTCAATCGCTGCGTCGAGCCCGGCAAGATGTGCATGCACGACATGATGTCGATCGACGCCAAGGGCGGCGGCGGACGCGCGGGCCTGGGCCAGGGCGCGGTCATCGCGCTGCCCAAGGGTTGGAGCGGACGCTCGATCTTCACCGCCACCAGCGACTTCTGCTCGGCCGACGACGCGCCGCGCTCGGTCTTCGCGCTGTCCGGCGGACCGGTCGCCGCCCCCCTCCAGACCGCCGTGCAATGACCTTTACCGATGACAACGATGTCTGACCATTCCGCCATTGCAGCCGCCACGCAGATACCCAACGACCCGATCCTCGGGCGCCTGAGCTGGGACGCGATCCCGCTGCACGAACCGATCCTGATCGCCACGTTCGCGGCCGTCGTGCTCGGCGGCATCGCGCTGCTGGGCGCGATCACGTACTTCCGGCTGTGGGGCACGCTGTGGCGCGACTGGTTCACCAGCATCGACCACAAGAAGATCGGCATCATGTACATCGTGCTGGGGCTGGTCATGCTGCTGCGCGGCTTCGCCGACGCGGTCATGATGCGGCTGCAGCAGGCGATCGCGTTCGGCGACAACCTCGGCTACCTGCCGCCGCATCACTACGACCAGGTCTTCACGGCGCACGGCGTCATCATGATCTTCTTCGTCGCGATGCCGCTGGTCACCGGCTTCATGAACTACGTCGTGCCGCTGCAGATCGGCGCGCGCGACGTCGCGTTCCCGTTCCTGAACAACTTCAGCTTCTGGATGACGACCAGCGGCGCGGTGCTGGTGATGATGTCGCTGTTCGTCGGCGAGTTCGCCAAGACCGGCTGGCTCGCCTTCCCGCCGCTGTCGGGCATCGCGTACAGCCCCGACGTGGGGGTCGACTACTACATCTGGGCGCTGCAGATCGCCGGCGTCGGCACGCTGCTGTCGGGCATCAACCTGATCGTCACGATCGTCAAGATGCGCGCGCCCGGCATGGACATGATGAAGATGCCGGTGTTCACGTGGACCTCGCTGTGCACGAACACGCTGATCGTCGCGGCGTTCCCGGTGCTGACCGCCGTGCTCGCGCTGCTGTCGCTCGACCGCTACGTCGGTACGAACTTCTTCACGAGCGAGTTGGGCGGCAACCCGATGATGTACGTGAACCTGATCTGGATCTGGGGCCACCCCGAGGTCTACATCCTGGTGCTGCCGGTGTTCGGCATCTTCTCCGAGGTCGTGTCGACGTTCAGCCGCAAGCGGCTGTTCGGCTACGCGTCGATGGTCTACGCGACCGTCGTCATCACGATCCTGTCGTACCTGGTGTGGCTGCACCACTTCTTCACGATGGGCTCGGGCGCCAGCGTCAACTCGTTCTTCGGGATCACGACGATGATCATCTCGATCCCGACCGGCGCGAAGATCTTCAACTGGCTGTTCACGATGTACAAGGGCCGGATCAAGTTCGACGTGCCGATGATGTGGACGATCGGCTTCATGGTCACCTTCGTCATCGGCGGCATGACCGGGGTGCTGCTCGCGGTGCCGCCGGCCGACTTCGCGCTGCACAACAGCCTGTTCCTGGTCGCGCACTTTCACAACGTCATCATCGGCGGCGTGCTGTTCGGACTGATGGCCGGCATCACCTACTGGTTCCCCAAGGCTTTCGGCTACCGCCTCGATCCGTTCTGGGGCAAGTGCTCGTTCTGGTTCTGGCTGGTCGGCTTCTACTTCGCGTTCATGCCGCTGTACGCGCTCGGCCTGATGGGCGTCACGCGTCGCGTCAGCCACTTCGAGGATGCCTCGCTGCAGATCTGGTTCCAGACCGCCGCGTTCGGCGCGTTCCTGATCGCGCTGGGCATCGCGTCGTTCCTGATCCAGCTCGTCGTCAGCTTCCGCAAGCGCGAGCAGCTTCGCGACGTCACCGGCGATCCGTGGGACGGCCGTACGCTCGAATGGTCGACGTCGTCGCCGCCGCCGCCGTACAACTTCGCGTTCACGCCGCGCGTTCGCACCGGTGACGCCTGGTACGACATGAAGACCGCGCAATACAGCCGCCCGCTCGAGGGATTCATCCCGATCCACATGCCGAAGAACACCTGGGCCGGCATCGTGCTGGCCGGGCTGTCGACCCTCATGGGCTTCGCGCTGATATGGCGCATCTGGTGGCTGGCCGGCCTGTCGTTCGCCTCGCTGGTCGTCATCGCGATCATCCACACGTTCAACTACGACCGCGACTACCACATCCCCGCCGAGGATGTGGTCCGCGAAGAAAACGCCCGCACGCAATTGCTCGCCAGCCATGTCTGAGTC
The DNA here is from genome assembly GCA_047601745.1 of Burkholderiaceae bacterium. Lineage (GTDB taxonomy): Bacteria > Pseudomonadota > Gammaproteobacteria > Burkholderiales > Burkholderiaceae_E > JAKPAM01. The sequence goes on from JASGIS010000001.1 coordinate 5,449,063, forward strand.
CCTCGCCTCTTCCGCCGGCGCCGCGGCCATCGAGCCGCCGCGCTTCCACGAGACGGGTGAACATCACCCGCAGAACGGCACGCTGCTCGGGTTCTGGCTGTACCTGATGAGCGACTGCCTGGTCTTCGCGTGCCTGTTCGCCGCGTATGGCGTGCTCGGCCGCAGCTATGCGGCCGGCCCGTCGGGCGCCGACCTGTTCGACCTGCCGCTGGTCGCGGTCAACACCTCGCTGCTGCTGCTGTCGTCGATCACCTACGGCTTCGCGGTCATCGAGATGCAGCGCCGGCGCAAGTCGACGATGCTGCTGTGGCTGGCGATCACCGGCCTGCTGGGCGCGGGCTTCATCGGTCTGGAGCTGTACGAGTTCGCGCATCTGATCCACGAAGGCGCCGGCCCGCAACGCAGTGCGTTCCTGTCGTCGTTCTTCGCGCTGGTCGGCACGCACGGCCTGCACGTGACCTTCGGCATCGTCTGGCTCATCGTGCTGATGCTGCAGGTCGGCAAGTTCGGACTGACCTCCGAAAACCGTCGGCGCATCATGTGCCTGTCGATGTTCTGGCACTTCCTGGACGTCGTCTGGATCGGCGTCTTCACCTTCGTCTACCTGATGGGAGTGCTGCCATGAGCGCGCCGCGATCTCACGATTCCCACGCCGCGCACGGCCACGGCCACGGCCACGGCGGGGATCACGACGATCACCACGACGACGACGGCAGCGCGCACAGCACGCTCGGCGGCTACCTGACCGGCTTCGTGCTGTCGGTGATCCTGACCGCGATCCCGTTCTGGATCGTGATGGGCAAGCTGATCGCCACGCCCAGCACGGCCGCGGTCGTACTGCTCGGCTTCGCCGCCGTACAGATCGTCGTGCACATGGTGTACTTCCTGCACATGAACGCACGCTCCGAAGGCGGCTGGAACCTGCTCGCGCTGATCTTCACCGCGGTACTGGTCGTCATCACGCTGAGCGGTTCGCTCTGGGTCATGTACCACATGAACGTGAACATGATGCCGACCTCCCACGACGTGCAGAACCTGCCGTGACCATGCCGGGCCCGGCCGCGGCGTGCGCGGCGGACCGCCGGCCTTGAGCCCGGCGGTCCGGCGGCGCGCGGCACGCTGGATCTTCGCCGCGGGTGGGCTGGTCCTGTTCGCAGGCTTCGTCGCGCTCGGCGTCTGGCAGATCCAGCGGATGGTCTGGAAACGCGAGTTGATCGAGCGGGTATCGACCCGCGTCGAGGCGCCGCCGGTCCCGGCTCCCGGTCCCGCCGCGTGGCCGACCGTCGGCCGCGACACCGACGAATACCGCCGCGTCAGCGTGCGCGGCACGCTGCGAGGGGATCTGGACACGCTGGTGCAGGCGTCGACCGCACTGGGGCCCGGCTTCTGGGTGCTGACGCCGCTGACGACGACCGAAGGCTGGACGGTCCTCGTCAATCGCGGCTTCGTCGACGCCGCCCACCGCGATCCGGCCACGCGCCGCGGCCCGCTCGACGGCGCGATCGTCACCGTGATCGGCCTGCTGCGGATCACCGAGCCGGGTGGCGGCTTCCTGCGCGACAACGACCCGGCGCACGATCGCTGGTACTCGCGCGACGTCGCGGCGATCGCGCGCGCGCGCGGGCTGGACGCGGCCGCGCCGTACTTCGTCGACGCGTTCTCGACCGCCGCCGACGCCACGGCGGGCGATGGACAGTCGGCGCTCGCATCGGCCCCCTCTTCGCCTTCGCCTTCGCCTTCGCCTTCGCCTTCGCCTTCGCCTTCGCCTTCGCCTTCGCCTTCGCCTTCGCCTTCGCCTTCGCCGCCCGCCCGGCCGCCGTCGCCGACCGGCGCGGCCCCGACGGCAGCGCGGCCTTGGCCCGTCCCCGGGCTCACGGTGATAAGGTTTCGCGACGATCACCTGGTCTACGCGCTGACCTGGTTCGCGCTGGCGCTGATGGTGGCCGCCGCCGGCGGCTACGTGTGCCGGCAGTCCGGACGCCCGTCGCGCGACTGACGATTCCTTCCCGCTTCGACAAGGACCCCGGTCTGATTCCCCGCAGTGAAGCGCAGCACCCGTCGGACGTCGACGAGGTCGCCGGCCTGAAGAACATGCAGCAGCTGATCGAGCTGCGCTGGATCGCGGTGCTGGGCCAGATCGGCACGATCCTGATCGTGCGCTACGGCTTCGACATCGCGCTGCCGCTGGACCGCATGCTGGCGGCGCTGGCGTGCCTGACCGTATTCAACGTGTTCAGCCTGTTGCGCGTCGGCAGCCGGCACCAGCCATTCACCGCCAGCGAGCTGTTCATCGCGCTGCTGGTCGACGTCGCGACGCTGACCGTGCAGTTGTACCTGAGCGGCGGAGCGACCAACCCGTTCATCTTCCTGTACCTGCTGCAGATCGGCCTCGGCGCGATCCTGCTCGAACCGGCATTCACGTGGGCGCTGATCGGCGTCACCCTGCTGTGTTTCATCGGCGTGGCCACGTTCCATCTGCCGCTGCCCGTGCCGCGCGACCACGAGCTGGGGCTCGGCGACCCGTACACGCTCGGCCTGCTGCTGTGCTTCACGCTGAACGCGGTGCTGCTCGTGCTGTTCCTGAACCGCATCAGCCGCAACCTGCGCACGCGCGATGCCCGGCTCGCCGACCTGCGACGACGCGCGGTCGAAGAAGAGCACATCGTGCGGATGGGCCTGCTGGCATCCGGTGCCGCGCACGAACTGGGCACGCCGCTGGCGACGCTGTCGGTGATCCTCGGCGACTGGCGCCGCCTGCCGGTATTCCGCCACGACGCGCAGCTTCGCCAGGAGATCGACGAGATGCAGACCGAGCTGACGCGTTGCAAGGACATCCTGACCGGGATCCTGCGCTCGGCCGGCGAGGCGCGCGGCGACGAGGCCGCCGTTACGACGATCAGCCGCTTCGTCGGCGACCTGGTCGCCGAATGGCGATCGACCCGCTCGCCGACCGCGCTGATGTACACGAACACGTTCGGCGACGACCTGCCGATCGCGTTGGACGCCACGCTCAAGCAGATGATCCACAACGTGCTGGACAATGCGCTCGAAGCGTCGCCGAGCTGGGTCGGACTGCAGGTGACGCGCGACGACGACCAGTTGGTGCTGACCGTCACCGACGACGGCCCCGGCTTCTCGCCCGAGTTGATCGAACGCCTCGGGCAGCCTTACCAGTCGACGAAGGGCCGCCCGGGCAGCGGACTCGGCCTGTTCCTGTCGACGAACGTCGCGCGCACGCTCGGCGGCAGCCTGCAGGCCCGCAACCGGCCCGAAGGCGGCGCCCTCGTGCGCATCACCCTGCCGCTGGCGGCGATCCGTATCGATGCCGACCTCCCCCCCGAGCGCCTTCATCATGTCGACGGCTGATCCTTCCGAAACTCCGCCTGCGGCCCGCGACGGCCCGGCGTCCGACAACCCGGCGTCCGACAACCCGGTGCCCGACGGCCCGGCGTCCGATAGCCCGGCGTCCGATAGCCCGGCGTCCGATAGCCCGGCGCCCGATAGCCCGGTGTCCTACAGCCCGGTACCCGACGCCCCGGTGTCCGGCGTTCCACCGGCCGACGCTCCGCCGTCCGACGCCCCGGCGTCCGGCGAGCGCGTGCTGCTGCTGGTCGAGGACGATGCCGCGTTCGCGCGGACGCTGTCGCGCTCGTTCGAACGCCGCGGCTACCGAGTCCTGCACGCCCGCAACGCCGACGAACTCGACGAGCGGCTGGCCGTCGCCGCGCCGGGCCATGCGGTCGTCGACCTGAAGCTGGCCGGCGGCGCGTCGGGACTCGCGTGCGTCAAGCGCCTGCACGCGTTCGACCCGAGGATGCAGATCGTCGTGCTGACCGGCTTCGCGAGCATCGCGACGGCCGTCGAGGCGATCAAGCTCGGCGCCTGCCACTACCTGGCCAAGCCGTCGAATACCGACGACATCGAAGCGGCGTTCGGCCGCGTCGAAGGCGACTCCGACGTCGAGCTGACCGGCCGCTCGACGTCGATCAAGACGCTCGAATGGGAGCGGATCCACGAGGTGCTGGCGCAGACCGGTTTCAACATCTCGGAAACCGCGCGCCGGCTCGGCATGCACCGGCGGACACTGGCGCGCAAGCTCGAGAAACAGCGGATCAAGTAGGCCTCCGGCGTCCTGAAGACGCCATCCGAGGCCCCGTCGCGAGCCGCGCTCCCGTCAGTCGGCCTTCACGCCGAATTCCCGCACGATCCTGCCCCAGTCGTCATAGTCGCGGGCGACGAAAGCGGCGAAGGCTTCACGCGTCGTCGACGGACGAACCTCCGCGCCCGATTGCGCGATCCGCTTGCGGTACTCGTCCTCGGCCGCGATGGTGGTCAGCGTCGCGAACAACTTGTCCAGCACCGGCACGGGCGTGCCGGCGGGCGCCACCAGGCCCAGCCAGGCGCCCATCTCGAAATCCGGGAAACCCTGCTCGGCCACGGTCGGCACATCGGGCATCAACGCGTTGCGCCGCGCCGAACTGACGGCCAGCGGCTTGAGCTTGCCCGCCTTGACCATCATCATCGACGACGGCAGCGTGTCGAACGAGCTGTCGAGCTGGCCGCCGACGATGTCCGCCTGCGCCTGCGCGCTGCCTTTGTACGGCACATGCAGGAACTTGACGCCGGCCCGCGAGCCGATGACTTCCATCAGCAACTGGCTGGTCGTGCCGTTGCCGGTCGACCCGAACGAAATCGCCCCCGGCTTGTCGCGAGCCAGCGCGATCAACTGCTTCAGGTCACCGGCCGGAAAATCGGGACGCACGACCAGCATGTACGGCAACCACGTCAGTTGGCCGATCGGCGCGAAATCCTTGCGCGAATCGTAGGGCAGCTTGCCGTAGACGTGCGGGTTGATCGACAGCGGCGCCGATGCGCCGATCAACAACGTATAGCCGTCGGCGGGCGCGCGCGCGACGCTGCCGGCGCCGAGGCTGCCGCCCCCGCCGGGCCGATTCTCGACGACCACGGCCTGCTTCAGGTGCGCGCTCATCCGCTCGGCCAGTACGCGGGCGACGGCATCGGTCGCCGTACCGGGCGGAAAGCCGACGACGATCGAAATCGGCCTGCTCGGGTAATCGGCCTGCGCGCCGGCCGGCCAGGGCATCAGCGCCATGCCGGCCCCGATCGCCAGAGCGATCGACGCGCGCAGCGCCGCTCGCCGGAACGCCGCCGGTCGACACGCATCCGCGGCGCGAGGACGTCCCGAGCCGCGGCCGGACTTCGATGTCATGTCTGTCTCCTTCATCGATTCGGGCGCGGATTCACTCGCGATACGAAGGGTCGCGGCGATCGAGCAAGCGCAGCATCGCCGGCCATTCCATCTCGCCGAACGGGCGGCGCACTTCGGGCCGGTACAACTGATAAGTCTTGCGCGCGACCTCGTCGGACGGCAGTTGCAGCGTCGTGTTGCAGGCCATCGCGTCGACCTGCGCCTTGCAGGCGTTCTCCAGCCAGTACATCGAATTGAACGCCTGCGCGATCGATCGCCCGACCACCAGCAGGCCGTGGTTGCGCAGGATCATCGCGTCGCGCTGGCCGAGGTCGCGAACCAGCCGCTCGCGCTCGTCCAGTTCGATCGCGACGCTCTCGTAGTCGTGATAAGCGATGTCGAGGAAACGCAGCGCCGTCTGCGTCATCGGCAGCAGCCCGCACGACAGCGCCGACACCGCCATGCCCGCGCGCGTATGCGTATGGATCGCGCACTGCACGTCCTCGCGCGCGCCGTGCACCGCGCTGTGGATCACGTAGCCGGCGGCATTGATGCCCAGGCCGGTGGTACCGGGATCGAGAACACGGCCGCTCAGGTCGATCCGCACCAGCGAACTCGCGGTGATCTCCTCGTACATCAATCCGTACGGATTGATCAGGATGTCCTCGGAGCCGGGCACACGCGCGGTGACGTGGTTGTAGATCAGGTCGCTCATGCCGAAGTGGGCGATGAGCCGGTAGCAGGCGGCCAGGTCGACGCGGGTTCGCCATTCGTCGTCGCTGTAACGCGCCGGGGCCGCCGGGACGGCCGTCGAGGATCGATTCATCAGGATGTCTCCAGTCGAGCGGTGAGTTCCGATATCGGAACCATAGTTCTTTTTCCGGAATCTAGCGAATCCGCCCGCGGCCGTCAAACACGGCGCTGCGATAATCGATCGATGGAGAAGAAGTTCGAACCGATCCGCGCTCCGGCGCGCGTGCTGCAGGTGCTGAACGAGATCGCGCTGAGCGCCGGAGGACTGACGCTGACGCGGCTGGTGGCGCTGACCGGCCTGCCGAAGACCAGCGTCCTCAGCCTGCTCCGATCGCTGGAGGCGTCGAACTACGTGATCAACGTCAGCGGAGCGTATTGCCTGGGCAAGGCCTCGTTCGCGGTCGCGGCGGCCATCGTCGCGCACGAACGTTTCCTGCCGTCGGCCCGGCCGATCATGCAACGGCTGTACGAGGCCACCGGCGAAACGGTGCAGATCAGCGTGCTGGCGCCCGACGAGCCGGCGGCGCAGTCGATCGACGTCATCGAGACGCCCCGGCCGATCCGCCTGACGTTCCCGGTCGGGCTTCGGCGTCCGCTGTACTGTTCGTCGGCGGGCAAGCTGCTGCTGGCGTTCCAACCGCGCCAGTGGATCGACGACTATCTGAGCCGAACGCCGCTGGTGCCGTACACGCCGCACACCGTCACCGATGCCGGACGCCTGCGCGACGAGCTGGCGCGGATCCGCCGTGACGGATGGTGCGTGTCGCACCAGGGCATGTTCGAGGATTCGAGCGGATTGTCGGCCGCGATCTGGCAATCGCGCGGCCGGATGATCGGCGCGGTGTCCGTGCTGGCGCCCACCTATCGCGTGCAGCGCGATGAACAGCGGATCCTGCGAGGCGTCATCGACGCCGGCAACCGGATCTCGCGCGAACTCGGTTACGAAGGCGCTTACCCGCCGGCGGACGACATCGGCGATTGACGACGGCCGGGGCGCGGATACCCGCGCCTCGCATCGCCGGCATCAAGCCGGCATCAATACAGGTTGTTCCGATACGACTCGGCCAGGCCCTTTTCCATCGTGCCCGGCACCGCCAGCGCCTCGCGCACCTCCTGGAACTCGGCGCTGCGGTTCTCGTGGCTGGTGATGTGCTGCACGAGCAGCCGGGCCGGATCGGGGGCTTCGGCCGGCGGCTTCACCGGCCACAGATCGGCGCGGGCCAGCGCGTCGCTGCGCCGCACGACCGCTTCACGCAACGCGATCGACGTCGTCAGCAACGGCATCTTGCCCGCCACCACCCATTCGGCCCGCCGGTCTTCGTCGTTGCTGATCGACGCCTCGCCGGCGACGACGGCGATCTGGTCGCTGCCCGGAATCAGGGCGATCGCGGCGACGCTCGGCTGCACGAGGATGTTCCGAAAGCTGTCGGCGCGACGATTGCCGGGTCGCTCGGCATACGTGAGGCCCTGCCCGTCCATGCGGATCATCGAGCCGGCCGGATCGCCTTTCGGGCTGACATCGGCGCCGTTGTCCGGATCGAACGACGCCAGCGCCATGAACGGCGTCAGCGGTGCGAACGCCGCCAGCGTCGGCGCATCGACGCGAGCGGGCGTCGCCTTCCAGAACGCCGAGCGGATCAGCGCCTTCGCGCAATGCACGTAGCATTCGTCGACGTCGACGACCAGCGCCTGCGCGTCGACGGCGCGCACGCGGCCGTTGATCCGCAGCGTCTCGCCGACGTCCGGCGCCAGGAACAACGAGCCGACGGCAGCCCCGACGCGCGCCCGCGCCGGATCATCGATCGCGTCCAGCGGCACGCGCAGGGACTTGCGATCCTGGCGCGACGCGAAGCCCGGCTCGCCACCGGCCAGCGTCATCGACACCGCGGTGGGCGCGGCGGCCGGCGCGCGCCGCGCCGAACCGTCGTCGCAGAACGCCAGGAACGCCAGCGGCGATACCGCTATCCAGTGGGCGGCCCCGTCATCGATGTGGTCGATGACCTTCAGGCCGACACGAAAGCTTGGCTTGCCCAGGTTCGCCTCGAGGGTGCCGACGTCGGTGATCGTCGAACCCGGCGCCGCGGCGCCCGGCGAAGAGTCGAGGCTCTGCATCATCGTCATCCGTCTGGCCGATGGAACCCGCAGTTTAACGAGACCTCGCCCGTTCGTCCGCAAACACCGGATCGGCGCCCCTCGGAATCATCCGTCCTTCGACCGATCGGGCTTGGGATCGAGCTTGAGACTGGGACTGGGACTGGGATCGGGCTCCGCGCCGTTCTCGCCGTTCGCGCCGTTCGCGCCGTTCTCGCCGGCCGCGCCGTTCGCGCCGGCAGAGCCGGCCGCCAGCGGCGGAGCCGACGCAACGTGGACGATCCGCACCGGCTGAGCGAAGCGCGTGCCCAGCGCCGCCAGCTCGCGCATCAACGCCAGGTTGATCCGCTGCTGCTCGTCCATGTACACGTTGTAGTCGGCGGCCAGCACGAAGTAGACGACCTCGAAGCGCAGCGCCGATTCGCCGAAGGCCAGCAGGTGCGCGCGGTCGAAGCGCAGCCGCTCGCTGGCCTCGACGGCCTGCCGGACGATGTCCGGAATGCGCTCGACCTGTTCCGGCGTGCAGCCGTAGGCCACGTTGAACGTGAACACGATGCGCCGCTGCTGCATCCGCTTGTAGTTGCGGATCGTCTGTTTGAGCAGGTCCGTGTTGCCGATCACGATCTGCTCGCCGCCGAGGCTGCGCAGGCGGGTCGTCTTGACGCCGACGTACTCGACGGTGCCGAGCACCTCGCCGAACGCGATGAAGTCGCCGACCTCGAAGGGCTTGTCGACGGCGATCGACACCGACGCGAACAGGTCGCCGAGGATGTTCTGCGCCGCCAGCGCGATCGCGATACCGCCGACGCCCAGGCTGGCGACGAACGCGGTGATGTTGACGCCCAGGTTCGACAGGATCGCCAGCACGACGATCGACCACAACAACGTGCGCAGGCCCCAGGACATCAGCGTGGCCGCGGCGCTGACCGTCGAGCCGCTGCCCGGGTTGCGCGCCGCATAGCGCTTCAGGCCGACCGTCACGCCCCGGTTCGCCCATAGCGCGATCTGCAGCGCCAGGACCACGAACCACAGTTGGCTGATACGCGACGGCCAGGGCGGCGGCCAGTCGATCATGCCGGCGCCGATCAGCAGCGACACCAGCGCCAGCAGGCCGCGGTGCGTGCCGCCCAGCACCTCGGCGAGCACGTCATCGGCGCGGAACCGCGTCTGACCGGCCCATTGCGCCAACCGGTGCTGCAACGCGCGCAGCAACAGCGACAGGACGATGAACGAGACGACCGTCACGACGACGGCGATCGCCAGTTCCAGCGGGGTGATCCGCCAGAACAACGGCGCGGACAGCCACGACCACAGATCCCACATCGATGCGTACACTCCTTGCGACGACGGCAAAAGGCCAGTGTAACGGATCGATTCCGCTGGCACACCAATCGAACAACTTACAAGAAATTGAACGCCGTTGATCGAATTTCAGTGCCGTTCAGCGATCATTGCCGCGTTCGTGCGGCGATTTCTCGCGCTCGGGGTGCCCTGCGAGCCCCACGACCAGCAGTCCGACCATCCCGATCGCCTGCACCGCCAGCAGCATCCAGCTCAGATCGTCCATCATTCATCCTCCAGCCGATTCATCAATGGCGACGATGATGCGCGGACGGGTCTGAATGCCGGCTGAGCAGCGCGTTCAGCCTGCGTTCAGGCGGCGATCGCTATAAAGCGGATCATTCGAACCACCGATGCCGGCGGCGTCGACGTCCGATCCGGACCGACACCGCGGCTCACCGGAGATCACGATGCCCGTTTCGAACCGTCTGTCGAATCGCCTTTCGAACCGCCTCTCGAACCGTTTTCAGGTCCGCTTTCCGATCCGGCTTCCGGCCCGCGCCGCACACCGCCGGAACCGCCCGGCGAAAGGCCCCTCCCTCTCGCATCCGGGCGCGGCGCTGCTGGCCGCCGCGCTGCTGACGATCGGCCCGTGCTGGCCGGCGCACGCCGGCGACGATGACGAACGGGCACGCGCCGCGGTGCAGGCCGGCCAGATCCGCCCGCTGCAACAGGTGCTGGACACCGTCGCGCGCCAGTGGAACGGCGAGGTCATCGCCGTCGAACTCGACCACGAGGACGAGGGCTGGGTCTACGAGATCAAACTGCTGTCGCCTCAAGGCGCGGTGATCAAGCTCGAATACGACGCGCAGCGACTGACGCTGCTCAAGGCCAAGGGCCGCGGCGTGGCCGAAGCGCGAAAAGGTTCGTGAACGATGCGGGCACTGCTGGTCGAGGACGAGCCGACGCTGGCCGCGCAGGTGCGAGCCGCACTCGAGGAAGCGGGACTGGCCGTCGATCACGCGGCCGACGGCGCGCACGCGCACGTGCTCGGCGGCACCGAGACTTATGACGTCGTGGTGCTCGATCTGGGCCTGCCGGCGCTGGACGGATTGTCGGTGCTCAAGCGCTGGCGCGCCGAGGGCGTCGGCACGCCGGTGCTGATCCTGACCGCGCGTGATTCGTGGACGGACAAGGTCGAGGGCATCGACGCCGGCGCCGACGACTACCTGGCCAAGCCGTTCCAGATGCCCGAACTGATGGCACGCGTGCGGGCGCTGATCCGACGCGCGCACGGCTTCGCGTCGCCGATCCTGCAGCTCGGCGACCTGTCGCTGGACACGCGCCGCGCGCAACTGCTGCGCGACGGCCGCCCGGTCGCGCTGACCTCGCACGAATACCGGGTGCTCGCCTACCTGATGCACCACCCGGGCGAGATCGTCAGCCAGGCCGATCTGATCGAACACATCTACGCGCAGGACTTCGATCGCGACAGCAACACGATCGAAGTGTTCATCGGTCGACTGCGGCGCAAGCTCGGCGCCCAGCGCATCGAGACGGTCCGAGGCCTCGGCTACCGGCTTCGCGAGGATTGAGCGATGCGCCGCTCGCTGTCGTTCCGTCTGGTCGTCGCCGGCCTCATCTGGATGGGGCTGACGCTGGGGCTGACCTGGGCCGGTCTGGGCCGTTTGTTCGATCACCACGTGACCGCGACCTACCAGCGCCAGTTGGCCGACCGTCTGAACCTGCTGGCCGCCAGCTTCGAATGGAACGATCGGGACGAACTCGTCCTGCTGCAGCCACCGGCCGACCCGCGCTACCAGCAGCCGTACTCGGGCAAGTACTGGCAGATCGACGGCGCGCGAGGCGAGCCCCTCGATCATTCGCGCTCGCTTTGGGACCAACGGCTCGCACTGCCCGCGCCGCCCACGACGCAGGAAGGCCTGCGCTACCTGACCGCGGCCGGGCCGCAGCACCAGCAATTGCTGGTCGTCGACCGCAGCGTCAGCCTGCCCGGACATGACCGGCCGGTACGCATCGCCGTGGCGATGGATCGGGCCGAGCTGGCCGGTGCCCGGCGCGACTTCGACCACCTGCTGGCGCTGGCGCTGATCGCGCTGGCCGTCGGCCTGACGTTGCTGATCGCGGTGCAGGTGGCGGTCGGGCTGCGGCCGCTGCGCCGGCTGCGCGAGTCGCTGACGCAGCTTCGGCGCGGCTCGGCTCGGACGCTGGCCGGCGACTGGCCGGTCGAGATCGCGCCGCTGGTCGAGGAATTGAACGCGCTGCTGGCGCGCGACGCGGCGACGATCGAGCGCAGCCGCCGCCAGGCGGCCGATCTCGCGCACGGACTGAAGACGCCGCTGGCGATCCTGACCAACGTCGCGTCGCAACCGGTGTCCGAGGCGACGGCCGGGCAGGTCATCGCCCAGACCGAGGCGATGCGGCGCCAGATCGAACGCCACCTGGTCCGCGCGCGCGCCGTCGGCCGCGCCCGCCTCGGCGGCCCGCAGACCGATGCCGGCGCGGTCGTTCGCGAGGTGATCGCCGCGATGCGGACGCTGCATCGCGATCGGCGACTGGCGATCGACGCCGAAGGCCAGGGCCGCTTCGACGGCGACCGCCAGGACCTGATCGAGATGTGCGGCAACCTGCTCGAAAACGCCTGCACCTGGGCCGCCCATCGCGTCCGGGTCGCGATCGCTAGCGACGCGCGAGCATTGTCGGTGACGATCGAAGACGACGGCCCCGGCATCGACGAAGCGCGCATCGCCGCGATCCGGGAGGGCAACGCGCCGCTGGACCAGCGCTCGCCGGGCAGCGGCCTGGGCCTGTCGCTGTGCATCGAGATCGCTCAGTTGTACGGCGGACGCCTGGACCTGGATCGCAGCCCGCTGGGCGGACTGCGCGCCGCGCTGGTGCTGCCGGTCGTGACGGCCGAGGACTGAGTCCGGCCGAGCCGGGTCGGGCCGAGCCAGGCCGTCCCCGTCCCCGTCCCCGTCCCCGTCCCCGTCCCCGTCCCCGTCCCCGGTGTCGGTGTCGGTGTCGGTGTCGGTGTCGGTGTCGGTGTCGGTGTCGGTGTCGGTATCGGTGCCGGTGCCGGTGCCGGTGCCAGGATCAACCGGATGAGCGCGCCGTCATCGATTCCGAGCCGCGGCCGGGCTGCCTTTCGGGCGCGGCGCCGAAGCACCGTCGAAGAACAGGCGGCTGGCCGACGCGAACTCGGATTCCAGCGACAGCCCCGGCGTCGTCAGCCAGCGCAGCAAGGCCGCCAGATACAGGTGGTGGAACCAGATCGCCAGTTGCGCGGCCGATGAATCGCCGCGCAACTCGCCCGAACGCTGCCCCTGCTCGATCAGCGCGCGCCAGGTATCGACGATGTCGACGCCGCTCGCCGTCCGCTCGGGCCGCTCGCCGGCGCCGAACGCCCCGAACCGGAAACGAAGGTAAGCGAGCAGGTGCTCGGGGTGCGCCTCGCACCATCGCGCCGACGCGTCGAGCACGCAGCGCAGGCGCGCCGCGGCGCTGCGACGCCGCGCCAACTTCGGCGCCAGGTCCGCCAGGCTGCGTCGCAGCGACTGCTCGATCCAGCGGGCCAGCAGCGCGTCCTTGGTCGGAAAGTGGTTGTACAGCGTGCGCTTGGCGACTTCGGCCTCGGCCGCGATCTGCTCCATCGTCACGGCCGCATAACCGTGCGCGGCGAACAGGCGCGTCGCGGTATCGGTCAGGTGATCGAGCATCCGCGCGCGTTTTCGCTCGCGCAGGCCCGGTGTTCGCGCATCGGGTTCATCGCCGGTCGACGTCGGACCAGTCGGACCAGTCGGACTCGTCGGCGTCGCATCGATCGTCACGCGTCTTTCCTTCGGATTCGTCGGTTGCATCGTATGTGCACATCGTGCAATAGTATACGTCGTATACTTTTTTCACGGCGAGAGATCGCCGCGGATCCGCCATGAAACTCGTCGTCGCGACTTATGGGACCGAAGGCGATGCGCGGCCGATGGCCGCGTTGTGCCGCGCATGGATCGATGCCGGCCACTCGGCCACGCTGCTCGCCGATGCGGCGACGCTCGACGCGGCCGCGGCGTTGGACGTACCGACGGTCGCGCTGGCCGGCGACATCCGCGCGGCGCTGCGTCCCGGCCGGGCGTCGTCGTCGGACGCTGGGCAGTCCGGCAGCATGTCGCAGTCGACCCGGGCCATCATGCGCATCCCGAACGCGCATGCCGACGACTGGGTCCGGCAGATCGCCGACTGCGCGCGCGACGCCGACGGCATCGTCGCCGCAGGCCTGGCGGCGTTCGCCGCGTTGTCGGTCGCCGAGCAACGCCGCCTGCCGGTCGCCGGCGCCGGCCTGTTCCCGCTGCATCCGACCAAGGCGTTCGCCGCGCCGTTCCTGCCGCCGGCGCGCGTACCGCGCTGGCTGAACCGCGCGAGCCACGTCGCCATCAACGCGCTGCTGTGGCGCAACTTCCGATCGCGGATCAACGACGCGCGCGGCCGCGTGCTCGGGCTGCCGCCGCGAACGAAGATGTGGGCCGACTACCCGATGCTGTACGGCATCTCGCCGACGCTGCTGCCGCGCCCCGCCGACTGGCCCGACGAGGTCGTGCTGTGCGGACTATGGCGCACGGCGGCCCGCCCGGACTGGACTCCGCCCGCGCCGCTGGCCGATTTCCTCGCCGGCGGCGACGCGCCGATCTACATCGGCTTCGGCAGCATGGCGGGCTTCGACCGGCGACGGCTGCTCGACGCGATGATCGGCGCGGTCGCCGGCCGTCGCGCGCTGTTCTATCCGGGCTGGAGCGGCATCGACACCAGCACGCTGCCCGCCAACTTCCATGTCGTCGGCAATACGCCGCACGACTGGCTGCTGCCGCGCACGGCGCTCGCGATCCATCACGGCGGCTCCGGCACCACGCATTCGGTCGCCGCCGCCGGCGTACCGGCCGTCATCATGCCGTTCGCCGGCGACCAGCCGTTCTGGGCGGATCGGATGCACGCGCTGGGAATCGCCGCCGCGCCGGTCGACGGCAAGCGACCGAGCGCCGCCGCGCTGGCCACTGCGATCGAGACGGCGCTGCAGCCCGGAATGCGCGCCCGCGCGCAGGCGATCGCCGACGCGATGGCCGGAGAAGACGGCCTGGCCCGCGCAGTGGAGACGATGCGGAAGATCTTCGTTCGCTGACGGCCGCGCCAACCCGATTCATTAGCCCGACTCATTATCCCGATTCATTAGCCCTATCCATCAACCCGATTCGCCAACGGACTTATCAACCGGACTTATCAACCGGACTTACCAACCGGACTTACCAACCAGACTCGCTAACCAGGCTCGCTAACCAGCCGCCGACGGCCCACCGCCGACACCGCCGCGCGCCGCCTCAGCCCCTACGCGCAGGCGCTTGGGGGCATCGCCGAACCAGCGTCGACACGCGCGAGTCAGTACCGATTGATCGGCGAACCCCAGCATCTGCGCGACCTGCGCCAGCCCCAGACCCGGTTGATCCAGCAGTTCCCGCGCCCACGCTTTGCGCGCCGCGTCGCGCAGAAGCTCGAACCGCGCGCCTTCGACGCGAAGCCTGCGCTGCAGAGTCCGCGGATGCTGCCCCAACGCGCGCGCCACGGTCGCCAGATCCGCCATGTCGACGCGCACCAGGTTGCCGAGCACCGCGCCGACCTGATCGGCCGCCGATGGCCTGGGCCCCGGCGACAGACCGAGCAGGAAGCGTTCGACGAAGTCCTGCAGGATCTGGCTGCGCCCGGGAATCGGCTGGCGCCATGCCAGCGGGTCCATCGCGATGCCGTCGAACGCCGCCTTGAAGCAAGGGATCTGGCCGAGATGCCGCCGGTATTGCGCCTCGCTCCCGAGCCGGGCGTGCCGGAAATGGATGCGCACCGGGCGCAGCGCGCGATCGGACAGCATCGCCACCATCCGGCACATGTAGCCGACCAGCATCTCGGTGATCTGCGGCACGTCGGGCAGCCCGGACAGCAACTGGAATACCTCGACGCACTCCAGCCCGTCGTCCGGATCCCGGAAGCTGCGGTATCCCCAGGCCGGGCTGTGGAAATAGATGTACTTGCCGCCCAGCAGCATGCCTTCGCGCACGCTGGACGCCGACTGCATGATCAGCGCCAGTATGCCCAGCGCGTTGACGTCCTGCGCCGCGCACAGACGCAGCCCGAAGTCGCGCACGCCCAGCGAGCGGGCCGCTTCCTCGATGACCGCCGCCGCGCTCCGATACGGGACGTAGCGCTGCGGATCGGCCAGATCGGCCGGACGCAGCCCGCCCTCGCGCAGCAGCGCGACCGGATCGCCGCCGAGACCGGCGACCAGTTCCTGGAAACCGGCCAGCCCCACGGCGCGAACGATATTCGGATGGGTGGCGCGAACGGCCATCGGTATTCGACCTGTCGTCCAACATCAAGATCATGTCGCGTCAGATCAAGCGTCGACATCAGGCGAAAACCTAACATACCGGGGCGCGAGCCTGCTCGCCCGTCATCACGACACGCCAAGGAGACATCACCCCATGCAAGCCAGCCCCCCGGCCACCCCGCTGAACGGCGGAGAGACCTTCGACTTCCTGATCATCGGCGCCGGCATCTCCGGCATCGGCGCCGCGTATCACCTGCGCCAGCGCTTTCCGGACAGCCGTTTCGCGCTGCTCGACGCGATGGAAGGCTTCGGCGGCACATGGTGGACGCACCGCTACCCGGGCGCCCGCTCGGACAGCGACCTGTATACGTACGGGTACGGCTTCAAGCCGTGGCGCGGCCGCTCGATCGCCACCGCCGACGAGATCCGCCAGTACCTGGCCGAGGTCATCGACGAGAACGATCTGGCACCGCGAATCCACTATGGCCACAAGGTGACGGCCGCCGACTGGTCGTCGGAGAACGCGTGCTGGACGCTGCAGGTCCGACGCGTCGGCTCGGGCGAGACGCTGACGCTCACGACCCGTTTCCTGTGGATGTGCTCGGGCTACTACGACCATGACAAGGGCTACACGCCCGAATGGCCGGGCTTCGAGGACTTCAAGGGCCGGATCGTTCATCCGCAGCACTGGCCCGAGGATCTCGACTGTGCCGGCAAGCGCGTCGTCGTCATCGGTTCGGGCGCCACGGCCGCCACGCTGATCCCGGCGCTGGCCGATTCGTGCGAACACATCACGATGCTGCAGCGCTCGCCGACGTTCTTCTCGGCGCAGCCCTGGGCGCACGAACTCGAAGAGCCGCTGCGCAAGCTGGGGCTGCCCGACGAGTGGATGCACGAGATCCTGCGGCGCGCGCACCTGGTCCGCAACGCCGAAGTCGTCCACACGTCGTTCGAACAGCCGCAGGCGCTCAGGACGTTCCTGATCGACCAGATCCGCGCGCAACTGCCCGAGGGCTTCGACGTCGACAAGCACTTCAACCCGCGCTATCGCCCGTGGCAGCAGCGCATCGCCGTCGTCCCCGATGGCGACCTGTTCGCCGCGATCCGCAGCGGCAAGGCCTCGGTCGTCACCGACACCATCGAACGCTTCGACGCCACCGGCATCCGGTTGAACAGCGGCGAACACCTCGACGCCGACATCATCGTCACCGCCACCGGCTTCAACCTGCAGTTGTTCGGCGGCATACCGTTCCGCATCGACGGCGAAGCGGTCGACTTCAGCCAGCACGTCACTTATCGGGGCGTGATGATCGACGGCGTGCCCAACATGGCGTACATCCAGGGCTATTTCCGCTCGAGCTGGACGCTGCGCGTCGACCTGGTCTGCGATCTGGTCTGCGGCATCATCGAGCACATGCGCAGCCAGGGCCGCAAGGTCGTCGTGCCGACGCTCGGCGACGGCGGCGCCGACATGCAGCGCCTGCCGTGGATCGATCCCGAGAACTTCAACGCCGGCTACGTCGTGCGCGCACAATCGCGCATGTATCGCCAGGGCGACCGGGCGCCGTGGAAGCACGACATGGAGTACCACGAGGAGCGGACCGTGCTGCCGACCGTGCAGCCCGACGACGAAGTACTGGCCTACCGCTGACAAAGTGACGTAGTACGATGTCCGTGATCGACCAAGAAGGAGACACGGACATGTCCGCACACGAAGCCGCCCGCCTGATCGAACGGCCCGATCGATTCTTCATCGGCGGGGATTGGGTCGCCCCGTCGAGCGACTCGGTGATCGAAGTCATCAACCCCACGACCGAAGAGGTCTTCCTGCGCGTCGGCGAAGCCCGCGCCGAGGACATCGACCGGGCCGTCGCGGCGGCCCGGCATGCGTTCGACAAAGGTCCGTGGCCCCGCATGACGCATGCCGAGCGCGCTGGCTACCTGCGCGCGATGGCCGAGGAAATCCGCAAGCGCGAAGCGGCGCTGGGCAAGGTCTGGACCAGCGAGGTCGGCGTCACGCAGCTCGCGTCCAAAGCGCTCGGATCGCGGATCGCGTCGATCTTCGACTATTACGCGGGCCTCGCCGACCCCTTCCAATGGGTCGAGCGACACGAAGCGCGGCAATCGCCGGGCGCGGTCGCCAGCTTCCTCGCGCGCGAGCCGGTCGGCGTCGTCGGCGCGATCATCCCGTGGAACGGCGCGCTCAGCCTGTCGGGCTGGAAGTGCGCGCCGGCGCTGCTGGCCGGTTGCACGGTCGTGCTCAAGGCGTCGCCGGAGTCGCCCGGCGGCCCGCTGCAACTGGCCGAAGTCGCCAAGGCCGTCGGCCTGCCGGAGGGCGTGTTCAACGTGCTGACCGCCGACCGCGAGGTGTCCGAACTGCTGGTGCGTCATCCGGGGATCGACAAGATCACCTTCACCGGCTCGAGCGCCGCCGGCAAGAAGATCGCGTCGATCTGCGGCGAACGCATCGCCCGCTGCACGCTCGAGCTGGGCGGCAAGTCGGCGGCGGTCATCCTCGACGATTACGATCTGGAAGAAGCCGCCGCGCACATCGCGACCTATGCCCCTTACCTTACCGGCCAGGTCTGCTCGTCGCTGACCCGCCTGATCGTTTCCAAGCACCGGCACGACCAGTTCGCCGAAGCGATGGCCGCGGCATTCGAGCGGATCAAGGTCGGCGACCCGTTCGACGAGGCGACCGGCATGGGCCCGCTGGCGATGCGCCGCCAACGCGACCGGGTCGAAGGCTATATCGCCAAGGGCCGCGAGGAAGGCGCCCGGGTCTGCACCGGCGGCGGCCGCCCGGCGCACCTGGACCGCGGCTTCTTCGTCGAGCCGACGGTGTTCGCCCACGTCGACAACAACATGACGATCGCCCGCGAGGAGATCTTCGGCCCGGTGGTCAGCATCATCCCCGCCAACGACGAGGATCACGCGATCGAGATCGCCAACGACACGGTGTTCGGCCTGAACGCGTCGGTCTTCACCAATGACGCGACCCGCGCCTACCAGGTATCGCGCCGGCTGCTGGCCGGCACCGTCGGCCACAACTGGTTCCGCACCGACTTCTCGATCGCCTTCGGCGGCTTCAAGCAGTCGGGCATCGGCCGCGAAGGCGGCGTCGAAGGGCTGCTGCCGTTCCTCGAGGCGAAGACCATCATCCTCGAGGGCGAGCCGGACCTGGGCTGAGCGGTCAAGCGGGGGCACGTCGACCGGCGCCCTGCTCCTGCGTGCGCCGGCCCCCCGGCGAACCACCCGGCGAAGTACGTCCGGGGGTTCGGGGATCGATGACGGCGCGGTCCGGCGCGCCGACACCCGTTCGACCAGGCCTACGCCCGGCTCGGCAGGATCAGATACTTCGACTGCGTCGCCCGCCGCGAATAGTCGGCGATCGCCTCGGGCTTCAACGCGCCGGACAGCGACACCTCGTGCGAGTGATGGCTGGCGAACGTAGTCTTCAACTCGTCGACGACGCGCTGCTTCAACTCCCGGGTGCGCTCGGGACCGACCTTGTTCAGGAACGGGAACAGCAGCCAGCCGCCGACGCCCCAGGACATCCCGAAACTGCGGGTGATCTCGGTCGGGCTCGTGTCGAGCGTGCCGTACAGATAGACCTGCTTGTGCACGTCGGAGCCGTAACGGCTGTACTCCTTGGCCGTGCGGTTGATCGCTGCCTCCATGCAGCCGAGGATCTGCCCGGCCAGCCTGCCGCCGCCGATCGCATCGAAGCCGATCGTCGCGCCGGTCGCCGCCAGCGCCTCGGTCAGTTCGGCGATGAAATCGGGCGAGCTCGAGTTGCAGACGTAGCGCGCGCCTTCGCCGCGCAACAGCGCCTCCTGCTCGGGCCGGCGCACGATGTTCACCAGCCCGATGCCGTCGGCGATGCAGATCCGGTTCAGCATGCGCCCGAGGTTGGACGCCGCGGCCGTGTGCACGAGCGCCTTGTGCCCCTCGCGGCGCATCGTCTCGGTCATGCCGAGCGAGGTCAGCGGATTGACGAAACACGAAGCGCCTTCGATCGCCGACGTGCCGTCGGCGAGCACCAGGCACTGGTCGGCCGCGATCGTGCGGTACTGCGAATACATCGCCCCGCCGATGACCGCCACGGTCTTGCCGAGCAATGCCTGCGCCGCCGGTGAATCGCCGGCCGCGATCACGATGCCGGCGCCTTCGTTGCCGACCGGCATCGAGCGGCCGGCGCGCTGCGACAGGCCGCGCATCAGCCGATCCGGAATGCGCGCGGTGACCACGGGCCGCTCGTCGCTGCCCGAGAACCGGACCGTGCCGAGGTCCGCGGGTCCGAACAGCAGGCCGAGATCGGAAGGGTTGATCGGCGTCGCGTCGACGCGGATCAGCACCTGATCGGGACCGGGCGCCGTCACGTCGGTCTCGACGAGCGAAACCTCCAGTTCGCCGTCCGGCTTGACGAGCGAGCGCAGTTGCAGGCCGGTGCGGGGGGTGGGTGATGTCATTTCTTCGTCTCCGGGAAGAAGAGAGCATCGTAACTCGGCGTGGCGAGCCTGCCGGGAGATCGGGGCGAGCACGGTCGGAAAGCGAGCACGCCAGGGGTTCTTGACCACCCGATCCTTCCTTCGACCAAAATATCCTATAATGGCTCCAGTTGGATCTATTAAAATAGATTCACGCTCTCACCGGAGCATTTCAATGGAATCACCGCTACCCTTGCCCGTCGAACGAGCCATCCGCAAGTTCGGCAGCGACATCTCGCTAGCCCGTCGCCGACGCCATATCTCCCAGGCATCGCTGGCCGAGCGCATGGGAGCCTCCTTGTCCACCGTCCGGCGCATGGAAAAAGGCGACGTGCGGATACCCATCCATTTCTTCGCCCGCGCGCTGCATGTCTTTGGCGAGATCCGGGCGCTCGAGAACCTTTTGGATACACCGAACGACGAGATCGGTCTGACGCTGATGGACGAGCATCTACCCAGACGCGTGCGCAGCAAGCGCGATGCTTCGGGGGCGCTGTGAAAGCCGGTGCGGCATCGACCCGGCGACAGGTCGAGCTTTGCATCGGCAAGGCAGCTCAGCGGGCCGGATCCTTGGTGTACGTCCGCCAAGGCAGACGCGAGAACAGCGCCATCGCATACGATGAGTCCTGGTTGGCCAATCCGGAGCGGTTCAACATCTCGGCCGATCTGCAACTCGCGCTGGGTTACCAGACCCACAAGGCGGCGTCACCGCGTAATTCGGTTTTTCACGGAGCGATCGCCGACACGGCCCCCGATGCCTGGGGCCGACGCGTCATCGCCCGCGATCACGCCAAGCGTCGCAAGGACGATCCGCGCCTGCCGCCGCTGACCGAGTTGGATTATCTGCTGGCCGTCGACGACTTCAGCCGCGTCGGCGCACTGCGCTTGCGCGACCCGGATGGGACCTGGCACCGAACGGTTCCGGCAGGACGTCGCAGCACCCCGCCCTTGATCGAACTGGAACGGATCTTTCAGGCCAGCCATGCCTTGGAACGGGGGCAGGAAACGGCCGAGGACTTGCGCTACCTGCAAGGCAAGGGCACTTCGCTCGGCGGCATGCGGCCCAAGTGCACGATCCTGGACGAGGACGGCCGACTGGCCATCGGCAAGTTCCCGAGCGTGGATGACACGCGCAGCGTCACCCGTGGAGAAGTCCTGGCGCTGAAGCTGGCCGCGCGGGCCGGCATCGCCGCCGCGCCGGCGCGCATCGTCCAGTTGGGAGGCGCTGAGCGTGACGCGTCCGTAGCCGTCATTCGCCGCTTCGATCGGGACGGTGCCGACGGCCGGATTCCTTACCAATCGGCCGCCTCGCTGCTGCAAGCGTCGCGCGAGGAGGATCGCAGCTATACGGAGATCGCCGACGCGATCCGCGCCCACGGCGATGCGCCCACGCAGGACGTACGCCAACTCTGGCGCCGCCTGGTGTTCAATCTGCTGATCACCAATGTGGACGATCATCTGCAGAACCATGGCTTCCTGCATGTGAAGCGCGGGTTGTGGCGCCTGGCGCCGGCCTTCGACATCAACCCCTTTCCGGACAAGGAGCGGGAATCCAAGACCTGGCTGTCCGAGCAGGACGGGCCGATCACCGACTTGAAGATGCTGTTGGCGCGTGCGCCCTACTTTGCCCTGGACAGCGCGCAAGCCCTCGGCGCCCTGGCCGACGTGCATGCGGCGATATCGAATTGGCGGCGATTGGCGACCAGCGCGGAGGTCGGACTGCGGCCTGCCGAGCTGGAGGATTTCGCGCCGGCGTTCGAGCACGAGCAAACGAAGGCGGCCGGCGCGCTGCTGGGATAAGCGGCGGCCCCGGTCAGCGAAGCGCCGACGACCTCAGACGATCTCGAGCTGGACGTCGATGTTGCCGCGCGTGGCGTTCGAATACGGGCACACCTGATGAGCCGCGTCCACCAGCTTCTTCTGCTGCTCACCGTCCAGTCCCGGCAGCGAGATCTTCAGTTTGACCGCGATGCCAAACGCCGCGCCCCCTTCGGTCGGGCCCAGCGAGACGCTGGAATCGATCGCCACGTCCTTGGGCACGGTCACGCCGACCTTCGGGGCCACCGCGCCCATCGCGCCGATGAAGCAGGCCGCGTAGCCGACCGCGAACAACTGTTCCGGATTGGTGCCGGGCTTGCCCGAGCCGGGCCGGCTCAGCGTGACGTCGAGTTGACCGTCGGACGTCTTGCCGGCGCCTTCGCGGCCGCCGGTCACGTGGGCTTCGGCGGTGTACATAACCTTGTCGAGCTGGCGCATCGTGTCATCCTCCTGAGTGGTTTGCGAACAGATGGAGAGTCGCCCCGCCTGACGGCGGCAGCTTCCTCGCCACGGTACGGAGGCGCCTTCGGCGCCAGAGTACGAAAGCCTCGCTCGACCTCGGCCAGAAAGGCGAGGCCCGCGCTCGGCCCGTGGTCATGGTAGTCGTTCTCGCCGGCCGCTGCTCACATCCACCCGCTCCCGCTACGGCCGCTTCGGCAGCGCGAAAGCCATCACGTAGTCGCCGACGTCCTTCGAACGCGCCGCGCCGCCGACCGAGACCAGCACGTACTGCCGCTGATCGACCGGCGAGATGTAGCTCATCGGCGTGGCGCTGGCACCGACCGGCAGCGCGAACTTCCACAACTCCTCGCCGGTCTCGGCATCGTAGGCGCGCAGGTAGTAGTCCTGCGTGCCGGCGAAGAACACCAGGCCGCCGGCGGTCGTCGAAGTGCCGGCATAGGTGGGCATGCCCAAGGTAAACGGCAGCCGCAGCTTGATGCCCATCGGCCCCAGCTCCTCGGCGGTGCCGGCCGGAACCTGCCAGGCGATCTTGCGGCTGTCGAGATCGACGGCCGTCACCGTGCCCAGCGGCGGCTGGATGCAGGGCACGCCGAGCGCGGACATCCAGCCGCCGGTCAGCACGCCGTAGGGCGTGCCTTCCATCGGCGCCAGGCCATGGCCGTCGGGAGTCGGCTTGCGTACCTTGGCGATGGTTTCGTACTCGTCGCGCTTGATCAGCCGGCGGGTGTTCGGCAGCCGGATGTCGTTGACGAACAGCCGGCGGTTCTCGGGATCGTACGAGGCGCTGCCCCAGTTCAGGCCGCCCAGCGCGCCGGGCATCGACAGGCTCCAGTCCAGGCCGGGCTGCGTGAAGTCGCCGTCGTAGCGCAACTGCTTGAAGCTGATGCGGCACAGCAACTGGTCGAACATCGTCATGCCCCAGGACGAGGCCTCGGTCAACCGATGCTGGACGCCGATGTGCGGCATGCCGGTGGAGTACGGCTGGGTCGGCGAAACGGTGTTCTCGGGTATCCCGCCGCTGGTCGGCACCGGGCGCTCCTCGACCTTGACGATCGGTTCGCCGCTGCGACGGTCCAGCGCGAAGATCTGGCCGCGCTTGGTGAAGGCCAGCACCGCGGGCACCACCTGGCCCTGGTCGTTCTTCATGTCGAGCAGCGCCGGCTGCGCGGGGATGTCGTAGTCCCACAGGTCGTCATGCGAAGTCTGGAACGCCCATTTCGGCTTGCCGGTGGCGGCGTCGATGGCGACCAGCGCAGCGTTGTACTTCAGCGAATGCTTGGGACGGTCGGCGTTGTAGTAGTCGGTGCCGGCGTTGCCCATCGGCGCATAGATCAAGCCCAGATCGGGATCGTAAGCCGCGTGGCTCCACATGTTCGGCGTTCCCGGCGTGTAGGTGGCGCCGTTGACCGGGTCCTTGCCGACCTCCGGATCACCCGGATCCCAGGCCCAGACCAGCGCGCCGCTGTGCACGTCGAAGGCGCGCACCGCACCGGCCGGCTCGCCGATCTTCTGGTTGTCCGAGATCCAGCCGCCGACCACGATGCGGTCACCGGCCACCAGCGGCGCCGAGGTCTGGTAGTAGTAGCCGGGCCCGATCGGACCCATGCTGTCGTCGCGCAGGTTCACGACGCCCTGGGTGCCGAAGTCCGCGCACGGCGTACCGGTCTTCGCGTCCAGCGCGAACAGGCGGCCGTCGACGGTGTTGCCGATGATGCGGGCGCTGCAGGCCCGCTCGCCCGGCGCGGCATTGTCGTTGTTCTGCGCTTCGTCCTTGTTCTGCGCTTCGTCCTTGTTCTGCTTGTCTTCCTTATCCTTGTAGTAACCCAGGCCACGGCAGCGTGCCCACGCGTAGGTCGAGGCCTTGGCTTCGAACAGCCATTCGCGCTCGCCGGTCGTGGCGTTGATCGCGTGGACCGCGTTCTCGGGCGTGCACGCGTACAGCGTGTTGCCGATCTGCAGCGGCGTGTTCTGGTCCATCGCGTTGGCGTTGCCGGTCAGGTCGCGCCCGGTCCGGTAAGTCCAGACGAGCTGCAGGTCCTTCACGTTACCGCGGTCGATCTGCGTGAACGGCGAGTAGCGCACGCCGAAGGTGTCCCGGCTGTAGGCGGTCCAGTCGAGCGGCGTGTCGTCGGGCTTGGCGGCCTTGTAGTCGGCGCTCTTCTGGTACGACACCTCGGGCACCATCAGGAACGCGCGCACGAAGAAGGCCGCGAACGCGGCCAGGCCGATGAGGCCCCAGGTCCGCATCGGTTTGCCGGCCGGGCACAGCAAGGCCCCGATGAAGAACAGGCCCAGCGGCACGAGCAGGCGCGGGAACAATCCCCAATAAGCGGTGCCGACCTCGTACAAAGACCAGACGATCGTGGCCAGCAGTGCGAACCCGAGCAGGTGGACGGCACGGGCGCTGCCCTTCCACATCGTGACCGCCGACGCCGCATAGACCAGGCCGATCAGCACGTAATAAGGCGAGCCGCCGATGAACGCGAGCCGGGCGCCCATCACCACCAGGAAGAGCGCGATGACGACCAGTAATCCGGCATAGATCTTCCTGGCGAGCATGGAGGGTCCTTTCTTCGAAAAACAGCATTGAGATCAGGGATCAGAGAATCGCCCCGCAGATCCGGGGGTTACCCGGATCCTCTCGAAGCGCCGACAGATTCTGCCAACGGCGGCTGCGGATTCCCCAGAACCCCTACGCCGCCGGCCGGAATTCCAAGCAACGCTCGCGCCAGGTGCGATCGCTCATTCGCCGGCCGCCCGGCCGCGGACCGGACGTCGATCAGGCCGCGTGACGCCCCGATGTCGCGGTACCCGCGCAGATGCCGCAACTGCGGATCACCGACCGCAACCAGCAGTTGCCGGCGTCGTGATCATTGTCGGCGTGCCAGTACAGATAGCCATCCAGCGAGGAGATCGAGACCGGCATCGGCAGGATCTGGTTGTCGAACTGCCGGTTGGCGACGCGCGCATAGCTTTCGGGCATCGTCAGGATCAGGTCCGTCAGCGATACCGCGTGGCAGGCCACGAAGAAATGCTGGCAGCGCAGCGTCACCCGGCGGGCCAGGCCCAGGCGCCGCAGTTCGACATCCTCGAAGCCCGGCCCCTGGCGGCGCGACGTCACCAGGACGTGGCATTGCGCCAGATAGGTGTCCAGGTCGATGCGGCCGCGGATCGCCGGATGGCCGCGTCGGGCGACGACCACCATGCGGTCGTTGCTGATGCGCATGAACTTGATCGAGTCCGACATCGGCAGCAGGACGTCGATGGCCAGATCCATCGTGCCGTTGGCCAGCCCGGTTTCCAGGGCCCGCCGGCGGTACGGCACGCTCGACAACCGGACCCGGGGCGCCTCCAGCGCCACCCGGCGCATCAGCTCGGGCATCAGCGTCGAATCCATCAGATCGCGCAGGCCGAGGACGAAGTGCTTGCTGGACGAGCCGGAATCGAAATCGCGTGCGTCGCCGAGCAGGCCACCCAGCGTCCGCAACGATTCGCGCAGCGGGCCGATCATGCGCAGCGTCAGCGCCGTCGGCACCATCTTGTGGCCCTGGCGCTCGAACAGCGGATCGTTGAACAGATCCCGCAAGCGGCGCAGCGCATGGCTGATCGTCGGTTGCGTCAGGTGCAGCTTGTCGGCGGCCGGGGTGATCCCGCCTTCGGTGTAGATGGCGTCGAGCACGACGAGCAGATTCAGATCGACCCTCGACAGCGGCAGCATGGTCTCCATCCCGGGCGGCAGGCGGCACGTCGTGCGATTCTAGGGCCTGTTCCCGCAGCGACCGAACCCACGCCGAGGGGGCGCCCCATTCGAGGCCGCATCGACGACGGCCATGTTCGGCATGCAGATTGTGCATGCGGCAACGATCCGCCCCGCGCCGCGATTCGGCAACATGCGAATTGCCGGCAAGCCATTGCCGCGCCGCTTTGATGGATCGGGAAGAACACCGGCCGCGAGGAGACAACGATGGAGACGACGAGCCTGCTGCTGCGCCACGTGCGGATGGGAGACGGCCACCGGCCGGCGATCTCGTTCGAGGACGAGTCGACCTGGACCTACGACGATCTGGCCGCGCGCGTGAACCGGACCGCCCATGCACTGATCGGACTGGGGATCGCCCGGGGCGACCGCGTCGGCATCCTGTTGAAGAACAGCCTCGACTACTGGTCCGCGTATCTGGCGATCATCCGCCTGGGAGCGATCGCCGTCCGCCTGAACTGGCGGCTCGCGCCGCCCGAGCTGTCGTATGCGCTGGACGATTCCGGCACCAAGGCGCTGCTGGTGCACGACGAACTGCTGGCCGGCTACCGGCAGGTGGTCGGCGCCTCGGCGGTGGCGCACGTCGTCGTGGTCGATCCGCCGCCCGGCGGCGCGCTGGCCGACGGGCATCACGAACTCGAGCGGCTGCTCGCGCCGGCGCCCGCCACCGAGCCCGACGTGCCGGCGCCCGGCGTCGACGACCCGTGCATGATCATGTACACGTCGGGCACCACCGGTTACCCGAAGGGCGCGATGTGGACGCATGGCAATACGCTGTGGTTCAGCGCGATGCAAAGCTCGTACTGGCGCTTCGACAGCGACACCGTCCACTTCTCGACCGGACCGATGTTCCACGTCGGCGGTTTCGAGGACTGGTGCCTGCCGACGCTGATGGGCGGCGGCCACCTGGTCGTGCTGCGTTCGGGCGCGTTCGACATCGCCCGCGTCAGCCGGATCGCGCGGCACCATGGCGCGACCACGCTGGGCCTGCTGCCGGCGATGATCTACGAGCTGCTGAACTGGAAGGACGTGCGCGACGATTCGCTCGGCAAGGTCGAGCGCATCTACACCGGCGGTTCGCCGATCCTGCTGTCGGCCGTCCAGAGCCTGCGCCGGCTGTTCCCGGGCATCGAGCTTCAGCAGGTCTACGGCCTGACCGAGGGCGGCGCGATCGCGACCGTGATGGATCCCGCTCATCTCGATCGGCACCCGACCAGCGTCGGACGGCCGCTGCCGTTCACCGAGATCCGCATCGCGCGGCTCGTCGACGAGCGGCTCGACGCCGCGCCGGACGAGGACGGCCACCTGTGGGTGCGCAGTCCGGCCGTCTGCGGCAACTACTACGGCAAGGCCGAGGCCACCAAGGAAACCTTCGTCGACGGCTGGTGCCGCACCGGCGACCTCGCGCGCCTGACGCCGGACCGCCATCTGTACATCACCGGCCGCGTCAAGGACATGATCATCAGCGGCAGCGAGAACATCTACCCGGTCGAGATCGAGAACGTGCTGAGTTCGCATCCGGCAGTGGGCGACGTGGCCGTCATCGGCGTGCCCGATCCCAAGTGGGGAGAGACGCCGTGCGCGGTGATCGTCCTGCGCGACTCGATTGCCGAACCGCCGAAGGAAGAGCTGATCGCCCACGTGACCCGCCACCTGGCCGGCTACAAGAAGCCGCGGCGCATCGAGTTTGTCGCCGAACTCCCGCGCAATGCGTCCGGAAAGATCCTCAAACGGCTGCTGCGAGAGCAATTCAACTGAGAGACTCCGATGAGCAAATTTGCGGAAGTAGCGAACGGTTTCGCGTTCACCGAAGGGCCCTGCGTCGATCGCCGGGGCCGCTTGCACGTCGTCGAACTGGCGAATCGCTGCGTGTCCCGGATCGAGAACGGCAAGCGGGTCGAGTTCGTGCAGTTGGGAGGTTCACCCAACGGCGCGGCGTTCGGCCCCGACGGCGATCTCTATGTCGCCAACGGCGGCGGCAACTGGGGGCCGAACGCCTCGACCGGCGGCCGCGCGGGTTGGGGCGGCGCCGGCAGCTACATCCAGCGGGTGCGCGCCGACGGCTGGAGCCGCGTGGTGCTGGCCGCCATCGACGGCCAGCCGCTGCATTCGCCGAACGACCTGTGTTTCGACGCCGAAGGCGGCCTGTATTTCACCGACCCGGTCTGGCCGCCGCGCAAGCCCGACGGCCTTGCCGATGCGAGCCGGGTCTCGGCCGGCGACATCTGCTTCCTGGGTGCCGACGGCTCGGCGAGGCGCTGTCACACGGGACTGCTGTTTCCGAACGGCATCGCCGTCTCGCCGCAGGGCGACGCCGTGCTCGTCGACGAGACCGGCACCGGGATCGTGCACCGCTTTCCGATCCTGTCGCCTGGCGTGCTGGGCAAGCCCGAGGTCTACGTCGAGCTCGGACCGGCCAGCGGCCCCGACGGCATGTGCTTCGATTCCACCGGCCGCCTGCTCGTCGCCGGCCACGGCAGCCACCAGGTGTTCGTCGTCGCGCCGGGCGGCGGCAAGGTCGAGGGCAGCCTGCGGTTCGACGACGCCGAGGTCACCAACGTCTGCTTCGGCGGCGACGATCTGAAGACGCTGTTCGTGACGCTCGCCGCCACCGGCCGCGTGGTGTCGGTCGACTGGGACGTGCCGGGCCTGGCCCCGCATGCGGGGTTTTGATCACGGAAGGATGACGGCTCGCCTCGCGACGACCAGCGATGAGTTTGAACCGCTGCGTCCAACGGATGATTATCATCGCCGCTGGATGCCTGCATGCGGTCCGAACAACTCATCCATCAGGAGATAAAGCACGATGCCAGCCGCCGCCAAGAAATCAACCTCCCGCCGCACCGGCAAGAATCCGGGTCGCGCGCTCATCACCGGCGCCTCGGCGGGCATCGGCGCCGAGCTGGCGCGCGAATTCGCCCGCCACGGCCATCCGCTGACGCTGGTGGCGCGCCGGCGCGAGGCGCTGGCCGAACTGGCGGCCGAGCTCACGCGCGATCACGGCGTCGACGTCAAGATCGTCGCGCAGGACCTGGGCAAGCCCGACGGTCCCGCGGCCGCGGTGAAGGCCGCCGAAGCCGGCGGCGAGGTCATCGACATCCTCGTCAACAACGCCGGCATCGCCGATACCGGCCCCTTCGCCGAGGCCGCCACCGACCGGCTGCTGAGCCTGATCGACCTGAACGTGCGCGCCACGACCGAGATGTGCAGCCGCCTGCTGCCGGGCATGGTCGCGCGCGGCAGCGGATACGTGCTCAACGTCTCGTCGCTGTCGGCCTTCCAGCCCGTGCCGACGCTGGCCACCTATGCGGCCAGCAAGGCGTTCCTGATGTCGCTGACCGAGGCGCTCTCGGAAGAGCTGCGCGGTACCGGCGTCAGCGTCACCGCGCTGTGTCCCGGCTTCACGCAGACGGACATGATCGGCGAGATCCAGGCCGGGTCGTCGACCGTGCGCGGGATCCCCAAGGCCTTCCTATCCAAGCCCGCCGACGTCGCCGCCGACGGCTACCGAGCGCTGATGGCCAAACAGACGGTGGTGGTCCCGGGCTTGTCGAACCAGCTCACCGCTGCCTGGGCGCAGGTCACGCCGCGCTGGGTCACGCGCTATGTGGCGGGCTTCGCCACGCGCAACAAGACCTGAAATGCTTCACTTCTCCAGCACGTAGCTGCCCGGCGCATCGGGCAGGGTTTCGGCGCGCGTTCCGGGCAGGCCCATCGGCGGCGGCGGCGCGAGCGCGCCGGAACGGGCCTGCAGCCAGTCCTTCCAGGCCGGCCACCACGAGCCCTCGAACTTCGGCGCCGTTTCCAGCCATTCGTCCGGGCCGAGGCTCGAACCGTCGGCCGGACGCACCAGCAACTGATAGTTTCGCCGCGAACGCCCGGGTTCGCTGACGATACCGGCGTTGTGGCCGCCGCTGGTCAGCACGAAAGTCAGCTCGCTGTCGATCTGCGAATGCAGCTTGAACGCCGAGCGCCAGGGCGCGACGTGATCGCGCACGGTACCGACCGCGAACACCGGCAGCCGCACGTCGTGCATCGCTATCGGCCTGCCGTCGACCGGATAGCGCCCTTCTGCCAGATCGTTGTGCAGGAACAGGCGGCGCAGGTATTCGGAATGCATCCGCGCCGGCATCCGCGTCGCATCGGCGTTCCAGGCCATCAGATCGTTCAGCGAAGCGCGCTCGCCCATCAGGTATTCGTTGGCGATCCGCGACCACAGCAGATCGTACGAACGCATGAGCTGGAAAGCGCCGGCCATCTGCGCGGCCGTCAGGTAGCCGGTCTCGGCCATCCGCGCATCGAGCAGGTTGACCTGGCTGTCGTCGATGAACAGCGCCAGCTCGCCCGGCTCGGTGAAATCGGTCTGCGCCGCGAACAGCGTAACGGTGGCGAGCCGATGATCACCGTCACGCGCCATCGCCGCCGCACCGATCGACAGCAGCGTCCCCCCGAGGCAGTAGCCGGTGGCATGGATCCGCTGCCCGGGCACGATCGCCTCG
This sequence comes from Burkholderiaceae bacterium, assembly GCA_047601745.1. GTDB lineage: Bacteria > Pseudomonadota > Gammaproteobacteria > Burkholderiales > Burkholderiaceae_E > JAKPAM01. The sequence continues at coordinate 5,479,802 of JASGIS010000001.1, forward strand.
ACGGTATCGAGCGCCGCGCGCAGGCCGAGATCGATGTAGTCGTCCATGCCCAGGTCGCGGTCGTCGCTACCCGGGTTCTTCCACGAAATGCAGAACACCGTATGGCCCTGCGACACCAGGTACCGGACCAGCGAGTCGTGCGGCGACAGGTCGAGGATGTAGTACTTCATGATCCACGCCGGCACGATCAGGATCGGTTCCGGATGGACCTTCTCGGTGGTCGGCGAGTACTGGATCAGCTCGATCAGGCGGTTCTTCAGCACGACCTTGCCGGGGGTGATCGCGACGTCGCGGCCGACGACGAAATCCTCGGTACCGGCCGGCGGCGCGCCGCTGGTCAGCCGTTCGAGGTCGTCGAGCGCGTTCATCGCGCCGCGCAGCAGGTTCGCGCCGCCCTGCTCGAACGTGCGCCGGAGCACGACCGGGTTCGTGAGCAGGTAATTGCCCGGCGAGGCGACGTCGAGCCACTGGCGCGCCGCGAACGACACCATATCCTCGTGATGCTTCGACACGCCGCGCACACCGCGCGTGGCGGCGTCCCACCATTGCTGCGTCAGCAGGAAAGCCTGGTGCGTGAGATCGAACGGCCAGTGTTGCCAGTCTTCGTCGGCGAAGCGCCGGTCATCGGTCGGCTTGGCGACGCTGTCGCGTGCTTTCGGGTCGGACGCCGCCGCGAAGGCCCGGTCGCGGGCGTAGCGGCTCAACCGCTGCGCGTTATCGAAGCCCCGCCGCAGCAGGTCGAACTGCTTGCCGGGCGAGATCGCCAGGTGGCTGGCCCAGTCGATCAGCGCCAGCAGGCCGGCGATCGGCGATAGCGACGAGGTGAGCCGGCCGATCGCCGCGTGCGTCTGCTGATCGAGACGTTCGCTGCCGCTCACCGCGGCGGAAGGATTCGGAGCGTCGGAGCTGGTGGAGGGAGGCAGCTTCGTGCGCTGGAGCATGGCGAGTCCGGTTGTACGAGGTACGAAACAGGATGAAGGTACCTCGTGACAGCCGGATGGATCTTGAGCGGACGCAACGGATCAGGGTCGCACACTCGTCGAGCTGCGGATCCATCGAGAATGAACATCCGGCAGAAATCTCACCAGAATTGATTCGCTCCGCGACCTCGGATCGAAGAAGGCCCGGTATCGCGCTTGCGATCACGCGTCCGCTGGCAATCGGCGTTTCGTCACCGAGTATTGGAGACCTCGTGACCAACACGCTTTGACCTGCCATACAAGAACGACCCGGATAATCTAAGCCCGGCTGACGCGAAGGCGGCGGCCGGGCTGGTATGAGCGTTTCGAGAAGCCGCCGGTATTGACGCGGCCGACGCCGACAAGGGGATCTGCGACGGTGAGGGAACGAAGCCGGTGCAGCCATCGCTACGACGTGGCGCTGGCCGGCCGCAGCGACATGGCCGGCGTCCATGTGAGCGGCCTCGGTCATCATTGGCTGCGCTGGCGGCTCGTCGATACGCTACCAGACCGTCTCGATTCCGAAACTCGCAAACGCACCGTCGATCGTGACCAGCCGCAAGCCATCCAATTCACTCTGGGCGGCCAACATCCGATCGAACGGATCCCGATGATCGGCCTCGTAGCCCCCTGCCCTCAGCGCATGGACATGCGTGACCGGCCAGGACTGAAAACCATCGGCGGCGAGCAGATCGGTGTATTGGGAGATCACTTCGTCGAGACCAGGGAGTTTGCCCAGACGATACTTGGTCGCGATCTCCCAAGCGCTCGCCGCGCTGACGAAGACCTCATTGCGCTGATCGCCGATCAGCGCGCGCGCTCTGGCCGACAACCGGTCGTCATCGGTGAACCACCAGAGCAGCACATGCGTATCCAGCAACAGGCGCATCACCACGCCCCGTCCTTCATCGTTCTCATGGCTGAGCTTCCCAAGCCTTCAGCTCGCTTTCCGGCAGCGAGTCGAAGAACGCATCCGCGAGCCGGCCGCGAATCCGCCCAGGCCGCCGGCCACTGGTATCCGCTGCGAGCGGCACTAGCCGTGCATAGGGTTTGCCGCTCTTCGCCAGGATGATCTCCTGCCCCTGATGTGCCTGTTCCATCAGCCGCGAAAGATGCGTCTTCGCTTCCTGCACGTTGACGATGATCGGCATGCTGGCCTCCCGATTCGAAAGATCGACATTGGTTGACCAAGTTGACCAACCAGTTTTGAAGCATACCTCGGCCGCTCTCTCAGGGCAACGCAGACTCGCTTTCGCCTTAGAGTCCGGAACAGCAAGCGATTGATCGCATGCAGCAACGAGATGCTGGACACTAGCTATGCACACATGAGCGCGGGGCGCCGGTAGCCTTGCGATGCCGGCGCTTCGAATCCCTCGCGGGGAAGGCCATGGGGCCTTCACTCGTCCCTGCCAAACAACAACGCCCGCTAGTGCGGGCGCAGTTGTTTGGCGGAGACGGAGTCCGCCAAAAGCCTTGTCCACCAGCAATAACTAAGCATCTAAGCAATTGTAATTACTGAGTTTTTCATCTTGATGGCCTAGATGGCGGCTGAAGGAACATCTTGTGCATACCCCACCTACTGGGGTACGTTACGAGGGTACGCACTCCCGCGTACCCCAGACCGCGGAGTCCGCAAAGACCGCCATGCCCGCCGCTGCCGACCGTCCCCTTACCGCTGCCGCGCCCGCCCGCTTGACCGCCAAGCGGCTGACCGATGCGCAGGTACGCGCCATCAATCAACCAGGCAAGCGCTTCGATCCGCTGACCACCGGGCTATTCCTGCTGGTGCGCGACAGCGCGCGCGGTGTGGTCAAGCATTGGCGTTACCGCTACTGGTGGACCGATAGCGCGGGCAAGCGCTCGGAGCGATTGCTTGCGCTCGGGCCGTATCCTGCGGTCGGGCTGGCCGAGGCGCGCGCGCTGGCGGCCGAGGCGGCGGCACAGGTCGCGCGGGGAATCGATCCGGTGCGATCGCGCCAGACGTCGCAGCGCGAGGCCAAGCGCGAGGCGGAAACGACCTTCGAGGCCATCGCGCGCCTGTTCGCCGATGCGCAGCGGCAGGACGGCGAGTGGACCGAAGCGCACCACCGCGATTGCGTCCAGCGCCTTGAGAAGTGGGCGTTTGCGCGCATCGGCTCGCTGCCGATCGGTTCCATCGCCAGGGAAGACATCGCCAGCGTGCTCGCGGCCGTGCGCGCGGCTGGTCGGCAGCACATGGCGGGGCGCATCAAGACGCTGATCGATCAAACGTTCCGCTGGGCGATCGCGCACGGTTTCGCGCGCGACAATCCGGCCGTGCTGGTGCGCGAGATCCGTCGCAAGGCGGCAGCCGTGCGCCACATGCCGGCGATCACCGATGGCATCGAGATTGCGGCGGTCGTTGACGCCAACGGGCACGCCACTGCCGAGGCGCAGGATACCGCCATCGCTGCCACCGTGGCGGCGCAGGTCGAGGCGGTGCGCAGCCTGCTGGCGGCGGTCGAGTCGGGCCGTGCGGGCCGGCTGGTCAAGCTGGCGACGCGTCTGCTGGCGCTGACGGCCGTGCGAACGATCGAGCTACGGGGCGCGCGCTGGTCGGAATTCGACCTTGATCCGGCTGATGGCGGCATCCCCACTTGGACGATTCCGGCCGAGCGGATGAAGCGCCGGGCGACGCATGTGGTGCCGTTGTCGCCTGCTGCCGTGGCGGTGCTGCGCGAGCTTCGCCCGATGACGGACATCGCAGGCGGGCCGGGCTACGTGTTCCCCGGCTCCGGCCCGAAGCATCCGATCATGTCTGAAGCGACGATCAATGCCGCGCTCGCGCGCGCTGGCTTCAAGGGCCGAGCGACCGGGCATGGCTTCCGCTCGAGCTTCTCCACGATTGCCAACGCGGCAGGCTGGCGACCGGACGCCATCGAACACGCCTTAGCCCATGTGCCGAACAACGTGGTTCGGGCGGCCTACAACCGAGGTTCGCTGCTGGCCGAGCGGGCCGCGCTGATGCGTGCATGGGCTGAATGGCTGACGGACGGCTACAACGTCAGCGCGAGCAACGTCGTGCCGATGCGCGCTCGCGCGGCCTGATCTTCGCAATGCTGGTGCGACCGCCGCATCAGTCCACCTTGAGCACATCAGAAAAGGCGCGTACAGGCCGGCGGATCCCGCCGGCTTGGCGCGTCAAGGAGGCGGCCAGCGGATCCCGCTGGCCTGTCTGACGGCGGTGCAATGCCGCGCATTCATCAACGCTAAGGCGGACGCCATCGCCCGCCGCTCAAGGGATTACGAACATGAGGAAGATCTACGCTGACGCCATCACGCGGGTATGCCCCGCCGAGCCTGCCGATGCGCTGCTGGCGCGATTTCTCGGACCGGACGACGATTGGCCGCTGGAATGCTTCGCGGCCGGGCTGGTGGCCGTTTCTGGCGGGCTGCTGGTCGGTCTGTCGCATGAGGCGGCCGTCGCGGTTGCGACCCGCGAAGAGTCTGCGCTTGCTGACGTGCTATACCTGCAAGCGGCCACGGGCTGGCCGCGCTCGATATTCCTCGGCGCGGCCGGGCGCGACGCGTATCACACGCGCGCATGCGCGGACAGGCTTGGAAGGCGCGATGCACTGCGGGAGCCGGTTCAGGCCAGCGCTCAGCATCTGGAATCGGTTGTCGCCGGCCTTGAGGCGCGATGGCCGGGCGATTGGTCGGACGATTGGAGGGACGTCGCTTACGCTGTTGCCGGCTGTATCGAGTTCGACGGCATCTGCGAAGCGGTGGCGCAGTCGATCGGCCAGACCGCCATCGAAGCACGGCTCGATCGGCGCTATCGTGCGGTCTGGCGTACGCATGCTTGGCATGGCGTAGCGCCCGTATGGGAAGCGGTGGCGGATGCGGCGGGGTTCTCGCGGCTCGCGGTTGCACGCGCAGTCGAAGCATATTGGCCGGCGTTGGGGCGGCGGATCGGGCGGCGCGTGCTGGTAGCTCGACAACCTTCGGCGCGTTGGGAGGTAGCGGCGTGCTGACGCGAGCACGGCGGCCGGCGCGCCGGCTGGCGCGGATGCGGTTCGAGGTGCGCATCCGCTGGCGCGCTTTGCGATCGCTGGCTCGGTTGTACGAACAAGCGCTTGCGTTCGAGCGCGAAGGGTTCTAGGCCAGCGCGGCAGGGTATCGCCCAAAAGAAAACCGGCCGAAAGGCCGGTTTTCTTTCCTGCGGGTGTGGCTCAGTTTCGATAGATGGTAGCGGCCCCGTGCTGCCCCTTCCAAGTGCCGAGCGTCCAGGTGCCTGCCTCGTCATCAATGAAGATCTGCCACTGCTCTTGGCCATCCATCACACGAAACATCGTCTTGTCTTCCGTGAAGTTGTACGTCACATGCCCCAACGGAGCGAACGGCACAGGCAGCGTGGGGTAGGTCTCCTTCTCTGGCGGCACGCCAAGAATGAGTGTCGTGTCGTGCACCTCGCCACCTCGGTACAGGGCCTCGCTCACCATCTCGATGTAAAAGGCGGCTTGAAACCCAGTGTCCGCCCGCAACTGGATCAGCTTGCCGCCACCGTATCGGACGGTCTCAACGTAGGCATTCAGCCCATCCTGGGTGCGCAGATGCACAGGAGCGTCAAGCGTGTAGAGCTTCTGCAGGTAGAACTGCGTGTCGCGAACCACAGACTGCGCAGGATCTTGCGAGTCGCCCGTGCTCGAGCCTGGCTGCTCCGGTGTGGGTTGCGATGGCTGCTCCGTGCTGGGCGGAGTTGTGTCCGGCTTCTTCTCGGGTTGCGCAGGCTGCTCGGAAGCTGGCGGCTTGGCCTCTTGCTGAGATGAGCTCGAGGTCTCCTGCTGCTGGCCGGTCGCGGCCGGCACCGGATCTGCACCACCTCCACCGCCACAGCCGAAAAGAGAAATGACCGCCAAGGCGGTCAAGATCTGGGTGCGCACTGCGCTCTCCTCACGTCGTTAAGGTAATACCTGCCAGGCGCTAAGCCTTAGCAAGGCTAATCGTGGTCTGACGTAATCATCACGTCAAACGAGGATCGCTGTCTGTGTAAGAAAGCACAGACGGCAGAGCTATCGCGTTGGTAGGCGCAGGGAGAACTTGATGCTATGCTATGCCGGTTCGTCAATTTCCCACCGCGCAACCGCGCCCATGAGAGGAAACCATGCCCGACCAGAACGGCGCGTCCGCGCCTGCCATCCCTGCCTTGTATTCCGCCGAAGCGCTCGCCCAGATGCTGGGCGTGAGCCGCTCGACGTTGCGTCGCTTGATCGATCGCGGCGTCCTGCCGAAGCCTCACTACCTGGGCTGTCTGCCGCGCTGGCCTGCGGCTTCGGTTGAGCTGCTTCTGTCGCGTATGGCGTCTGGCGAGGCGGAGCTGCCGCGCGATGCGCTGGTTGCTCGTGCTCGTAAGGGCGGCATCGCCAGCGGCCGTAAGCGCGCGGCGACAGCCGCTGCGTAAAAGAGAAGCCCCGACGGGTTAGGTCGGGGCTTGGGAGCGGGCGGGCGAGGTCCGCGAGTGACATCAACTAGAACAAGATCGGCCTTGAAGCCGGCGATCGAATCATGCAGAAACCCATTGTAACCGAACCCGCGCCCGCCGTGGCGTTTACGCGCTATAGCGTTAACGGCCGCCTTACTAAGCGGCTGGACTTGGTCGACGGGAAAGCCGTCAAGCAATCCGATGTTCACCCTACGCACGGCGAATGGTCGATTGTGCGCGTGCCGCTCGCGGCCGGGCTGGAAGGCGTGGAGCGCGAACTTCGGTCGCTAACCGCACAGGACGCCATCAAAACCGGCATCCCTACTCTTCCCGGCATCGATAGCGGGCGATTCTTCAGCGCGGCCCGGTGGAACCAGCGCGATCGCGAAGAGCCAGGCGACATCATGCTCGGTGGCACCAGCGGTCCGGGCCAGCTTTGCCCGCCCGAATTAGGCTTGCTCTGCCTGGACTTCGACTTTTCTGAGCGCTGGTCGTTCGATAGCTTGCAGGCGGTGGCCGATTACCTGCGGGACAAGGCCGGTCTATCCGGCGTGCGCATGCTGGTGCGGCCTTCGAGCGGGTCGCTGATTGCGAACTCGGATGGTGTGTTGCTTCGCGGCCTGAAAGGCGCGCATGTCTTCATGATCGTTCACGGGTCGGAACATGACGACATTCGCGAGCGGCTGAAGCTTCTCCTTAGCGCGGCTGGCGAGGTGCATGCTGTCGTTTCGGCTGCTGGGGCGGTGCTGGATCGCTGGGCGGTCGATTTTGCGGCGTGCTCGGTTCGTCGGATCCTATACGAGGCCGCGCCAGAGTGCGGGCCGGGGCTGGTTGCGGTCGGTCGCGGCGATCCGCTGATCGTTGATGGCGAGTGCGTCTTGCTGCGGCTGTCGGCCCTGCCTTCGGCCGATTCGCTCAAGCGGGATGCTGATCGGCATATCGCCGCCGCGCGCGCAGCGGTCAAGGCCGAAGCCGATCAAGTGCGGGCCGCGCGGATCGATGCGGACGTGTCGGCTGAGGTCGATCGCAAGCGTGCTGCCGGCGTTGATGAGCGGGAGATCCATGAGCCGGCCGTTCGCGCGCAGGTTCGCGGCCGGTACGAACGCGGCGTTCTGGACGAGTACGCGCCGATCGTTGCATTCGAGTCCGGCAGCGGGGCCGAGGTCGTGCTTACCCTTTCTCAGATTAGGCTCGATCCAGCCCGCTACCATCGTTGGGAGTGTCTCGACCTAACCGAGCCGGAGTATCGCAGTCGCAAGCGCTGTGCGATCTTGTTCACCGACGGTCCGGACTTGGTGCTTTATTCCCAGGCGCACGGCGGTCGGTCATGGCGGGCAGCGCGTGTGCAGAAGGCTCGCGTCTACTCAGACGCGGCGAAGGCTGACTTCGTTGGCGACGTTGTGTCGGATCTGGTTGGCTCCGGCGCGTGGTTTCGCTCCGGCGGGCTGGTGTGGAACGTTTCTGGTGCGGAACTGAGCGCCGTCGATCGCGAGCTGATGGAGTTGCGGGTAGGCGGGATGTATTCGCTCCGTCGGTTCGACGCTCGCGCTCGGAAGCGCGTTGCTTGTGCTTTCCCCGCTGATGCGGCTAAGTTGGTGCACCGCTCATGCCTCGATAGGCTGCCGTCGTTCCTGGCCGCTCAGCGCCATCCGATCATCTGGCCGGACGGCGAGGTCCAGGCTGACGGCGTGCGAGACGGCCGACTGGTTTACGGCTGTGCTGGCGCGCCTGTCGCGCGACATCTTGATGCGGATGGCGTTCGCGCCGCGTTCGATTGTGCGATGCGTCCGCTCAGCGCGTATCAATTCGCGGACGACCGAGCGCGAACACTTGCCTTCCTGGCGATGCTTAGCGTTGTGAATCGGGCAGCTTGGCCTACCGCTCCAGGCTGGATCATCGAAGCTCCTAAGCGCGGATCTGGCAAGACGAAACTGGCGCTGGTGCTCGGCGCCATCGCCGGCTCGCACGCCATGCTGCATATTTCGGGTCGGCCTGATGAAGCGGAGAAAGGGATCGCGACCGCGCTAAGGGGATCGGCTTCTGTTCTGATCCTCGATAACCTGAAGAGCGGTCGCGAGCTTGAAGCGGAGTTGCTTTCGCAGGCTTTGACGTCCGAGTCGCTCGATATTCGTCCGTTCGGGTCGAACAATCATCTGGTGGCGGCCTCGTGTGTCCGGTCTTGGGTCTGTACCGTGAACAATTCTGATGATGCCAGCGGGACCGACGTCGCCCGGCGGTGGCGAACCATTAGGATCAACCCGATCGGCCTGTCGCCCGAGCGGACGGCGTTCGCCTTTGATCCTGTAGCGATGGCGACATCGCAGGCTAGCGAGATCCGATCGGCGCTGCTGGGGCTGCTGGCGGCTGCGTCCCCGGGGTCGGGCGTGCTGGGGTCGTACGAAGCGTGGGCGTGCCAGACGTCGGGCGTGCTGGGATTGGTGCGATCGGCCGGCGTTACTGGTCTAGTCGGCTTCGATGATGCGATCGACGACCCGGCGGCAGTTGATGCTCCCGGCGCGGCGCTGTCGGCCTTTCTCTTTGCAATAGACGCGCTCCCCCATTCGGGCCGGCCGGCGGGTAAGGCTTTTGCAGCGCGGGACGTCGTCTCGGCCGCTTCGGATGGCTTCGGACGCCCGGCTGCGGGACAGGCGACCGGTGCGCAAGTCTGGGCGGCGCTCTCCGAGTTGGTGGTGGTGAACCGGTTCGGGTCGGTGGTTGAGAGCGGCGGTCGAGTCGATGCCACCCGTGTCGGCCGCGAGCTGGCCCGGCTGCGGGACCGCCAGTTCGAGTGCGGCGGCCAGATTCTGGTGCTGCGGTCTCGGACTGACCGCAATGGCGTGCGGCAGTTCCAGTGCGAGGTCGCCGCGTGAACGCTTTGGCCGTCTCTTTCCTGCTGGGAGGGATCTGTTGTTGGCGGCTGGCTCGCTCGCGGTGGGCTGGCTGGCGGAGGTTTGGCCTTGGCTCGGCGGAGCGCTCCCCGCTCAGCCTATATAGCCCCAATGGGGTGCGGGGGATGCTGGGTGGAAGGGTACCCCTTTCTACCTCTATACGGGAAGTGTCACTGACATTTCCCCCACGTAGAGAGAAGCAGGGGGGGTATCACCCAGCATCCCCCGCACCAGAAGGCCGGAACGGGCGCTTCGCGCCAGCCGCCCAGCCAGAAAAACGCAATTCAGCCCAAAGGGCTATTCAATACAATGGATTTTTCATAATGCGAAATTTTGACCCTGCCGAGCCCGACGGCCCGCCCGCCGAGGCCAGCGAAGACGCCATCGCCAACCCGATCGCTGGCGGTGTTCTCGGCCCGCCCGCTGATCTGCCGATGCTGGACGCCTTTGCGGTGGTCTGCCGGGACGCTGCCGCGCTTGAGCGTGCCGCCACTGAAGTCCGCGCCCTGATTGACGATCCCTCGCCCGAGCGCATCCGCGCGCATCTGGCCGGGCAGGTTGTGCTGGCGGAATCGATCGCAGCGGCCTACGCGCAAGCGGCCGCGAAAGCAAAAAACGCCAGCGACCGAGCCGTTCTCGGCAACGTAGCACTACGGGCCATCAACGTCGGCACGCGAGCGGCCGTCGCCCTGGCGGCCGTCGATACCAAGCCTGTGCGCAGCCTCGAATGAGTGGACGAAAAGGCCGGCGGCCCGGCTGTCGCCAGGATCCGCGAACGCTCGCCGCGATGGCGGCATCGCGCACGAGTCACGGAGCGTCGACCAAGGCGGGATTGGCCTTGCGCTCGCTGCTGTCGGCATGCGAGCGACTGCATGCCGTGCACTTCAGCCCGGACGCAGACCAGAACCGCCAGACTGGCGGGCATGTCGGCAAGCGCTGGGGCGTCAAAGCCGGCCAGCCCAGCGGCGCCACCGTCGCCCAACACGCAAGCGCCATCAAGCGGGACGCGACCATCGAACCCAGCGGGCCAGAGTCGCCCAGGACGGGCGACACCGCCATCATGCCCGCTGTCGATGGCGCCATCGACGCCGGCCAGGAGCCAGACCATGCCTGAATCCGAATCCGCAACGGCGCGGGCGATCCCCGCCAGCGCCGGCCATCACCACAAAAGGAAGTCGCTGGTGCGGATCGACGCAAGTCATGACCCTCGAAGCACTGGCCCGCCCGAGCGCGAGCCAATACGAAGAGCGCGAGCGCTTGAAGCGGCTGGCCTACAGCGGGCCTATCGGCCGCGTCTGGGACGCGCTCGCCGCCTACCGCCTGCACCTTGGCCGGCAAGAGCTGAAACGGCTGGAACGCGGGCCGGAATGGGCTGTCCGGGCCGCGCTGGTCCTGATGCAACACTTCGCCCGCCAGCGGGACGGCCGACGCGCCATCGCCAGCTTTCGCGATTACGCCGCGAGCTGGGTTGTCGCTGTGGCCAACGGGCTGATGGGCGGGCGAGTCGGTCCGGCCGAGGTGGCAGCCTTGGCCAGCATCTGGCCGCTGGAAGGCCCGCTGTTGCTGCGCCCGGGGCGCAGCTATCGAGACTGATGCAATAGGCTTTGCAGGATGGCCCGGTCGTGCTGGCAGGCACGGTCGGGCCGATCATCTTACGGCCAGCCCTTGCGGGATGCAAGGCAATCGTTTTTTGTCAAACCCGGGAATCGCTCGAAAGTTTTGAAAATTTTCGGAGTTGATCCGGCCCCAGGCTCGGGTGGCAAAAGGGTCTAGCCCCATTAACCCTATCCGTCAGCGCGCGCAGCGGTGCCATCGCCGTCCCTATTGGGCGATCCGTCCCGTCTATCCGCCGCCGGCGACATCGCCAGCCGCACCACTACCGCCTGCACTACCGGGCAAAGATGGCGTCATCGGATGCAAGTAAAGGGCAGAGCTTGGGGTAAGGGGCTGGGGTACGGTTGTCGCTATCGCTGTCATCAATGCGTACAAGTCATTGATTTACAACGACATTTCTTGCTTGTTTTGGCGGAGACGGAGGGATTCGAACCCTCGATGCGGCTTTTGACCACATGCTCCCTTAGCAGGGGAGTGCCTTCGACCTCTCGGCCACGTCTCCGGATCCGTTGCAACGGATGCGAGCCCGCGATTGTACATCTTTTTTCGGCGCCCTCACCCGCCATTCGGCTGACTAGGGGCTCGTCGCCCGGCCGGCACCGGCCCGGTGCAAAACGGCCGTCGCGTCGCGTCGCGTCGACGCCGACGCGGGCCGGGCCGGACCGCGTCAGCCGATCTCGGGCAGTTGGCCGTCCTGGTCGAGGCTGAACGCGCGATGCAGTTCGCGCACCGCCAGTTCCATGTACTTGTCCTCGATGATCACCGAGATCTTGATCTCGCTGGTCGAGATCATCTGGATGTTGATGCCCTCTTCGGACAGCGTGCGGAACATCAGGCTGGCGACGCCGACATGCGAGCGCATGCCGATGCCGACCGCCGAGACCTTGGCGATCTTCGGGTCGCCCTTGACCTCACCGCCGCCGACGGCGGGCCGGACGACCTCGTTGAGCACCTGCAGCGCGCGCTGGTACTCGTTGCGATGAACGGTGAACGAGAAGTCTGTCGTGCCCTGCACGCCGGCGTTCTGCACGATCATGTCGACGTCGATGTTGGCGTCGGCGATCGGGCCCAGGATCTGGTAGGCGATGCCCGGGCGATCGGGCACGTTGGTGATGGTGACCTTGGCCTCGTCGCGATTGAACGCGATCCCCGAAATGACGGCCTGTTCCATGGTTTCGTCTTCCTCGAACGTAATCAGCGTGCCGGAGGCCGCCTGTTCGGCCACCGGCGTGTCGGGCGGCGTCAGGCTCGACAGCACGCGGGTCTTGACGCGGTACTTGCCGGCGAACTCGACGGAGCGGATCTGCAGCACCTTGGAGCCGAGACTGGCCATCTCGAGCATCTCTTCGAACGTGATCTTCTCGAGCCGGCGCGCTTCGGGGACGATGCGCGGGTCGGTCGTGTAGACGCCGTCGACGTCGGTGTAGATCAGGCATTCCTCGGCCTGCAGCGCGGCCGCGACGGCGACCGCCGACGTGTCCGATCCGCCGCGCCCGAGCGTGGTCACGTGCGCGCGGCCGTCCGGATCGGTATGAACGCCCTGGAAGCCGGTGATGATGACGACCTTGCCGGCCGCCAGGTCGGCGCGCACGCGTTGGTCGTCGATCGATTCGATGCGCGCCTTGGTGTACGCGTCGTCGGTGCGGATCGGCACCTGCCAGCCCGCATAGCTGACCGCGTCGACGCCGATCGCCTTGAGCGCCATCGCCAGCAGTCCGACCGACACCTGCTCGCCGGTCGCGGCGATCGCGTCGAGTTCGCGCGGGTCGGGCTCGGCCTGGATCGCCTTGGCCAGCGCGATCAGCCGATTGGTTTCACCGGACATCGCCGACGGGACGACGACCATCTGATGGCCGGCCGCATGCCAGCCGGCAACGCGCCTGGCGACGTTCTGGATGCGCTCGACCGAGCCCATCGACGTGCCGCCGTATTTGTGAACGATCAGGGCCATGTTGCAGTCCGCAGGACTTAGGACAAAGCCCGCGATTATACGTGACGCCCCCACGGATACCCGTACGCGCGCAAGGGACCGAGCCATCGCGGATCAGGTTCCCATGCGAGCCGCACGGTCGCGCCGACCCTCGACACCGCCGGCGGCCCCGACGCCGCGGATCCATCAGATCCATCAGATCCATCAGATCCATCAGATCCATCAGATCCATCAGATCCGGCGGATCCGGCGGATCCGGTCGGCGCGCCGGTCACAGTCGGTCTAACGGCCGATGATGATGACGCATACCGCCACCGGTCACTGCGATCCGGCCCGAAGGCGCCGCTGAACAGCACGTCGTCGCCCACCAGCACGACCGCCATCGCCGGGCGCAGCCATGGGGCAACGCCGTATTGCTGGTACAGGTGCTTGAGCGAGCGGGACGGGCCGTCCGGCCGCAGCCGCTGCCGGTGGGCGCCGAGCGGACCGGCCGCCACGCGCAGCTCGTCGCGCTCCAGCCACCCGGCATCGATCGCGCCGTCCTCGTCGGGCGCGCACGGCCGGATCGTCAGCCAGCCACGGCCCGGTCCGAGCGCGACGCGGCACGCGCCTCGCCCGCCTGTCAGATCGACGACGGGAGCCGGCCGTTCGGCGTCGGCCAGCACATCCAGCGGAACCGCCGAGATCCGGTCGCGGTAGCGCAACAGCGCGACACCGTCGTGATCGACCCGAGCCTGGGGCGACGCGCCCGACTGCAGTTGTCGCTGCATCTGCGCGAAGCGGGCGGTGTCGGGCGCACGCAGGCCCGATCGGCCCAGCCACGTCCGCCAGGCCCAGGCAAGGCGTGCCGGCGGCAAGCCGGCGAGCGCGCGGCGATCCAGCCAGCCGAGCCGAACGGCGCCCTGATCGCGCCCGTCGTTGCTGTCCTCCCCCCCTCGGCCGACTGCTGCTCCACCGCCGTCCTCCGCGCGGTCGTCCTCTCCGCGAGAGTGCTCTCCCCCACCTGCCGCGTCCGCGGTGTCCCCGGCGCCCCCGGCGCCCCCGGCGCCCCCGGTGTCCCTGGGGTCCCTGAGGTCCCCGCCTTCCCCGCCAACCGCACCGGCCAGATCGGCCCGTGCCAACTCGTCCAAGGTCTCGGCCGCGGCACGCCAGTGCTCGAGGTTGCGCAGCACGACCTGGCGAAAGCCGGGCATCGCCGCTTCGAGCGCCGGCAGCGCCGCGTGGCGCAGCGCATTGCGCACGAAGCGATGATCGGCGTTGCTCGGATCGTCGACCCATCGCAACTGGTGGAACGCCGCGTAATCGGCCAGTTGCCGCCGCCACAGCGTCAGCAGCGGCCGTTCGAGCCGCAGCCCATCGAGAAGGCGGCGCGCATCGATGCCCAGCAGGCCGGACAAGCCGGCGCCGCGCCCCAGGCGCAGCAGCAGCGTCTCGACCTGGTCGTCCGCGTGGTGCGCGGTCCACAAGCGGGTCGCGCCGTGCTCGCGCGCCGCCCGCGCGAGCACGCGATAGCGCGCTCGCCTCGCCCATTGTTCGATGCTGTCGCCCGCTTCCGGAGCGTCCGGCAGCGCCAGCGAGGCGAAGCGGGCGCCAAAGCGCGCGGCGACGTCGGCGCAATGCGCGGGCCAGTCGTCGGCCGCCGGCTGCAACCCGTGGTGGACGTGCAACGCGAGCACGCGCGACGGCGCGATGCACCGGCACAGCGCATGAAGCAGCACGGTCGAATCGAGACCGCCGCTGAACGCGACGGCGACCATCTCGCCGTCATCGACGGCCGGCGAGACTGGCGAGGCCGGCGAGACTGGCGAGACTGGCGAGACTGGCGAGACTGGCGAGACTGCCGAGACTGGCGAGACTGATGAGACTGGCGAGACTGATGAGACTGACGAGACCAGTGAGACCGGCAAGGCCGGCGAGACCGGCGAAGCGTCCGGCGACAACACGGCCATCACGGCCTGGCGCACCGGCGCATCCGCCGTCGGCCCGGCCGGCGATCGGCGGCCGTCGGCCGGCATCGGACCGACGCTACTCGCTGATCTCCTTGAAGCGGCCATAGGCCATCAGCCGGTCGTGGCGCTGCTTGATCAGATCGGCAGGCTTGACGTTCTGGAACTGCCGCAGCGCGTCGGCCAGCGCGCGGCGCAGGAACTGCGCCATCTGCGCCGGATCGCGGTGCGCGCCGCCGACCGGTTCGTTGATGATCCGGTCGATCAGCCCGAGGGCCTTGAGCCGGTGCGCGGTGATGCCGAGGCTCTCGGCGGCCTCGGGCGCCTTCGACGCGCTCTTGTACAGGATCGCCGCGCAGCCTTCGGGCGTGATCACCGAATAGACGGCGAACTGCAGCATCAGCACGATGTCGGCGACGCCGATCGCCAGCGCGCCGCCCGAGCCGCCCTCGCCGATGACGGTCGAGATGATCGGCACGCGCAGCGCCGCCATTTCGTACAGGTTGCGTCCGATCGCCTCGGACTGGTTGCGCTCCTCGGCGCCCATACCCGGAAACGCGCCCGGCGTGTCGACGAACGTGAACACCGGCACCTCGAACTTCTCGGCCAGCTTCATCAGGCGCAACGCCTTGCGATAACCCTCGGGCCGCGGCATGCCGAAGTTGCGCAGGTTGCGGTCCTTGGCGTCGCGGCCCTTCTGGTGGCCGATCAGCATCACGGTCTGGCCGTTGAAGCGGGCCAGTCCGCCGACGATCGCCGGATCGTCGGAGAAATGCCGGTCACCGTGCAGTTCGTGGAAATCGGTGAAGATCGACGCGACGTAGTCGAGCGTATAAGGACGCTGCGGATGACGGGCGACCTGCACGACCTGCCAGGGCGTCAGCTTCGCGTAAGTTTCCTTGACCAATGCCAGGCTCTTGCCCTGCAGACGCTCGATCTCGTCGGCGATGTCCACCGCCGAATCGTCCTGCACGAAGCGCAACGACTCGATGCGCTGCTCGAGCTCGGCGATCGGCTGCTCGAAATCGAGGAAAGTCGTCTTCATCAATACTCCACCGGTAAGGGATCGAGGCTGCGCCACAAGTACCATGTGGCGACGGATCGCCACGGGCGCCAGGCTTCGCCCCTGTGCAGGGCCTGGGCGCGCGATATCCTCGCGCCGCCTTCATAAGCGGCGCTCAACGCGTTGAGAAGGCCGATGTCATCGAGCGGATAGACGTCAGGCCGGAGCAGATTAAAAATCAAAAACATCTCGGCTGTCCAGCGGCCGATGCCGCGGATGCCGGTCAGGTCGCGGATGATGTCTTCGTCGCTCATCCGCGGCCATTCGGCGGCGTCGATCGCGCCGGAATCGAAGTGGATGCACAGGTCGACCAGGTATTCGATCTTCCGGTACGACAGTCCGCACGCGCGCAAGGCTTCGGTCTGTTGCGCGAGCAGCGACAGCGGCGTCATCGTGCCGACCAGCGCGACGCAGCGGTTCCACACCGACTGCGCGGCCTTGACCGAGATCTGCTGGCCGACGATCGAGCGGGCCAGCGTCTGGAACGGGTCGCTGCGCAGGACCAGATGAGGCGGGCCCGGCCTCGCGATCAGCGCGCGCATCACCGGATCGGTGCGGCCGAGCGCATCGCGGGCCTCGATCCAGAACGGCGGCGGCTCGCCCTGCCCGGCGGCATCGCCGAGCGGCGATGACGACGACGCTGACGACGAAGCGCTCACACGCGTCGCCAGCTCGTGCCGGCCGCGCCGTCCTCGAGCTGGATGCCGGCCGCCTGCAGCGCGTCGCGGATCGCGTCGGCGCGGGCGAAATCGCGTGCCTTGCGCGCGGCCAGGCGCTCGGCGATCCGGGCCTCGATCTGCGCGTCGTCCAGGCCGCCGGTCGCCGCGTCGCGGCCGCGCAGGCCGGACTGGCGCACGAGGACCGGATCGCGCTCGAGCAGACCCATCAGCGCGCCCAGCGCGCGCAGTTCAGCCTCGAGCCCGGGTTCGGGCGCGCGGTTCAGTTCGCCGGCCATCTCGAACAACACGGCCAGCGCGATCGGCGAATTGAAATCGTCGTCGAGCGCCTCACGGAAACGGCGGGGGTAAGGACGCTCCCAGTCGATCGAGGCGGCGGCGGGCGCGCCGGGGGTCAGCGCGTTGTACAGGCGCAGCAGCGCGACGCGCGCGTCCTCGAGGTGCTCGTCGGCGTAGTTCAGCGGACTACGGTAGTGCGCGCGCAGGATGAACAGCCGGATCACCTCGGCGTCGTAGCGCTCGAGCACGTCGCGGATCGTGAAGAAGTTGCCCAGCGACTTGGACATCTTCTCGTCGTCGACGCGAACGAAGCCGTTGTGCATCCACAGGTTCGCGAAGCGCCCTTCGGTGCCGTGGAAGAACGCGCCCTCGCTCTGCGCGATCTCGTTCTCGTGATGCGGAAACTGCAGGTCGGGTCCGCCGCCGTGGATGTCCAGCGTGGGACCGAGCAGCGACGTCGACATCGCCGAGCACTCGATGTGCCAGCCCGGCCGCCCCTCTCCCCACGGCGACGGCCAGCGCGCCTCGGCCGGCTCGTCGCGCTTGGCGGACTTCCACAGCACGAAATCCAGCGGGTCGCGCTTGCCGTCGTCGACGGCGACGCGCTCGCCGGCGCGCAGGTCGTCGAGCGACTTGCCCGACAGCCGCCCGTAGCGCGGGAACGCGCGGACCGCGAAGTTGACGTCCGGCCCGATCGCCTCGTCGTCCGCCGGGCCGCCGGCGCTCGCCTGCGGCGCATCGCCGACATAGGCGAGCCCGTTGGTCTGCAGCCGGCCGATCAGGTCGATCATCTGCGGTACGTAGTCGGTCGCGCGCGGCTCGTAGTCGGGCCGCTGCACGCCGAGCGCGTCCAGGTCCTCGTTCATCGCGGCGATGAAGCGGTCGGTCAGCGCGCGGATCGTCTCGCCGTTCTCGACCGCGCGGCGGATGATCTTGTCCTCGATGTCGGTGATGTTGCGCACGTACGTGACGTCATAGCCGCTGGCGCGCAGCCAGCGCTGCACCAGGTCGAACGCGACGACCATCCGCGCGTGCCCGATGTGGCAGTAGTCGTAGACGGTCATCCCGCACACGTACATCCGGACCTTGCCCGGCTCGATCGGTTTGAAGACTTCTTTCGTGCGAGTCAGCGAATTGTGGATGCGCAGCATCTTGGATCGGATAGGCGTGGAACGTCCGGGCATCGGCGCGCCATCACCGCTCGGCACGCCTTGAACCCGGCGCGGGGCCTGTGAGGCAGAGGGAATGTCGGTACGCGACGGCGGCCGCGGGCCCGGGTCGCTGGAGCATTGGTCCGGTCGCCCGGACCGTCATCGTGCGGCCCGGCGATCCGGCGTTGATACAATGCCGGGATGCGATCGAGTATAGCATCGGGTATCCGTCGTCTCCGGCCCTGGCCGGGACCGGCGAGGCGGTCAACGCTGTGGGTCTTCGGCTTCGTGCTGGCCGGCCTGGGCGGCACCGCGCAGGCACAACTGGCCGGCCAGCAGACCGACTACACCAGCAGCCCAATGGCGCGGGGCGGCGCGCAGATGTCCGATGCGCAGGCCGTGCAGACGACCGTCGACCAGGCCAACCGGCTGCTGCAGGAAAAAGACCCGACGCGCGCGCTCGAGACCCTCGATCGCGGCCTGAAACGCTCGCCGCGCGATCCCCGGCTGCGCTTCCTGTACGGCGTCGTGCTCAACCAGCTCGGCCGCGGCGACGAAGCCGTCGACGTGTTCCAGCAGCTCACCGAGGATTATCCGGAGCTGCCCGAACCGTACAACAATCTGGCCGTGCTGCTGGCCGCGCGCGGCGACCTGGATCAGGCCAAGGTCGCGCTCGAACGCGCGATCCGCGCGCTGCCGTCGTACGCGCTGGCGCAGGAAAACCTCGGCGATCTGTACCTTCGGATGGCGGCCCGCGCATACGAGCAGGCCGGCAAGCTCGACGCCCGCGGCGACGGCAAACGCAAGCTCGAGCTGTCGCGAACGATGCTGACGCAGATCGCCGGCATGGCCGGCGCCCCGGTCCGCCGTCCGGCGGCGACCAGCCGTCCCGAGACGCCGCCCTCGTCGGCGCCGTTCTCGCCCGATTCCCCGTCGTTCGGCCTGCCGTCGACGCCGGCCTCAACGAATCCTTGATGGAGTTCCCGATGTTCCGAAAATTCCCGCTGATCGGCGCCCTGGTCTTCGCGCTGAGCGCGCCGGCACCCGCCGCCTCTCCCGCCCCGCGCGTGCTGTTCAAGACGTCGATGGGCGACATCGTCATCGAGCTGTACCCGGACAAGGCCCCCAAGACGGTCGCCAACTTCCTGCAGTACGTGAAGGACGGCTTTTATGCCGGCACCGTGTTCCATCGCGTCATCGACGGCTTCATGATCCAGGGCGGCGGCATGAGCAAGGATCTGTACACCGGCGGCTCGGGCCGCAAGGAAACGCGGGCGCCGATTCCGCTCGAATCGAAGAACGGCCTGAAGAACCAGACCGGCTGGGTCGCGATGGCGCGCACGTCGGTGCCCGATTCGGCGACCGCGCAGTTCTTCATCAACGTCAACGACAACGATTCGTTGAACCATCCGCAACCGGACGGCCACGGCTACGCGGTGTTCGGCAAGGTCGTCGAGGGCATGCAGACGGTCAACGCGATCAAGGCCGTTCGCACCGGCTCGATGGGACCGATGCGCGACGTGCCGACCGAGCCCGTGGTCATCGAGTCGGCCACGCTGCTCTGAGCGGTCCCCTGCTCCCTTCCGCGCCAGGGCCGCGCCCCGCCGCGCCCGACCACCCATTGCCGGACGCGGCATCGATCGACGGGGACGACTGCGCGCTGTTCGCGTCCGACGTCCACCTGAACGAACACGATCCGGCGACCGCGGATTTCTTCTTCGCGTCGCTCGCGCGCGAGGCGCGGGACGCGACGCACGTGTTCCTGCTCGGCGATCTGTTCGAGGCCTGGATCGGCGACGACCAGCCGGACACGATCGCACCGCGCGCCGAAGCCGCGTTCGCGGCGATCGCGGCCGGCACGCGACTGTTCGTGATGCGCGGCAACCGCGACTTCCTGCTCGATGCGCCGGGGACGAGCGCGCGTCGTTTCAGCGATCGCTCCGGCGCGCGGATGCTCGACGATCCGAGCCGGATCCTGCTGTTCGGCCATCCGACGCTGCTGTCGCACGGCGACGCCTGGTGCGTCGACGACGAGCGCTACCAGGCGTTCCGGCTCCAGTCGCGCGACCCGGACTGGCAACAGGCGTTCGTGCGCCAGCCGATCGCGCAGCGCCAGGCGATCGCACGGCAGTTGCGCGATCAGAGCGAGCGCGAGAAACAGGACAAGGCCGCGTACCTGATGGACGTCAACGCGGCCGAGATCCTGCGTGCCGTCGCCGACCAGCAGGTCGACACGATCATCCACGGCCACACACACCGCCCGGCCCGGCACGAGATCGACGCCGGCGGACGCCGGGTGGTCCGCTGGGTGCTGCCCGACTGGGACGGCGCGACGCAGCGCGGCGGCTTCCTGCGCGTGACGCGCGACGCCTGGACGACGATCGGCTGGTGAGCGGACCCTGCTAATCGACCATCCGCGACAGCGTCGCGGCATCGAGCTTCTCGCAATCGTGGTCGATGTGCGAGCCGAGGCAGGCCAGCGCGTCCTGCAGCCGTTCGATCGTCCGGTCCTGCTCGGCGACGTGGTCGATCAGCCGGTGCAGCGCGGTGGCCAGCGGATCGTTGGCGCCGCTGGTGACCCCGTAGGCCGTGAACGCGACGAGCGCGCCGTCGGGCGTATACGCCGGCGTCGCGTCGTCGTCGGCCGTCAGCAGCGCCGGGTCGTCGCGCACGATCACGCGCGCCGGGATGCCGACCGCGGTGGCGTTGGCCGGTACCGGCTTGAGCACGACGGCGTTCGAGCCGATGCGCGCGCCCTGCCCGACCGTGAACGGGCCCAGCACCTTGGCGCCGGCGCTGACGACGACGCCGGCCTCCAGCGTCGGATGGCGCTTGGTCGCTTCCAGCGACGTGCCGCCGAGCGTGACGCCCTGGTAGATCGTGCAGTCGTCGCCGACCTCGGCCGTCTCGCCGATGACCACCCCCATGCCATGGTCGATGAACACCCGGCGGCCGATGACCGCGCCCGGGTGGATCTCGATACCGGTCAACCAGCGGGCGAGCTGCGACACGAAGCGCGGCAGCGTCCGGAACCCGTTGCCCCACAGGTGATGCGCGAGCCGATGCAGCAGCACCGCGTGCAGGCCCGGATAACACAACAGCACCTCGATCGCCGAACGCGCGGCCGGATCCTTGTCGAGAATGTTCGCGATGTCTTCGCGCAAGCGTTCGAATGCCACGATGAGTCCTCGTCGATGCCGCGACGGCCGCA
Source organism: Burkholderiaceae bacterium (assembly GCA_047601745.1). Classification (GTDB taxonomy): domain Bacteria; phylum Pseudomonadota; class Gammaproteobacteria; order Burkholderiales; family Burkholderiaceae_E; genus JAKPAM01. Next base: position 5,500,960 of record JASGIS010000001.1, read on the forward strand.
CGGAGCCGGCGCGACGGTCTTGCCAAGCCAGCGCAGATTCTACGGGCAGCCCCGGATCGTCGCCGGCGGCACGTGGACGACGCCCGACATCAGGCGCCTGGCCGTGCGCGACAGCACGGCCTTGTCCAGCCGCCATTGTCCGTCCGGCGACGACACCTCGGCGCCGACGGCCAGCACGCCGGCGGCGTGGCCGATGCGCGTGGCCAGCGACGGCAGCACGCGCACGAGTTCGTTGACCAGGCTGCCCGGCAGGGCCGCCGCCGCGGCCAGCGCGATCGAGACGTCGACCGGCATCGCGGCGTCGACGCGGCCGCCGACGAACAGCCGGGCCAGCAGATCGATCCGCTCGGCCGGCACGTCGACGCCGGTCGTCGCCCGATAAGCGGCCGGACGATCGACCCAGACCAGCACCGGCACGCGCGGCGAGCGGAGTGCCGCCTGCGCCGCGTCGTCGACCAGACCGATCCGCACGGCCGCCGCGGCGCGCACGGCCTCGAGCCGCTCGATCTGCGCGCCCTTGCGCGCCAGCGCCGCAGGCTTCTCGCGGCCGGTCATCCGCAGCGCCGACGCGCGCACGAATACGGTCGGACACGCGCCGCCGATCAACGTCGCCGCGATCGCGCCCAGCCCCGGCACGTCCAGCGTCTCCTGCACGCGCGCGGTCGGCAGCAGCGGCAACGATGCGACGACCCGATCGTCGTCGCGGCCCCGCGCCTCGTCGGGTTCGACCAGCGCGCAGCGGCCGCCGGCCGGCGGCCGCAGTTCCAGGCGGATCTCGGCGCCGGCGAACGGCACGCCATCCTCCTCGAAGCAGCCCTCCTCGACGACCTGGCCTTCGCGGACCGGGACGAAGGCGTCGATGCGCTGGCCGCGCGCCGGATGCCAGATCCGGACACGGCACAGGCCATCGGCCGGCGCGACCAGCCCGGCCGCGATCGCGGCGGGTCCGACGGCGGCCAGCAGATGACTGCACTGCACTGAGAAATCGATCCGCGCCTCGTCGATCGCCACGGCACCGACCAGCACGTCGACGTCGCAGTCGTCGCGCAGCGACGGCGACAGGATCACGATCCGGCTGGTGGCCGACGTCGCGCCGCCGACGCCGTCGAGTTGCCCGCCGAACCGGTCCGGACTGCCGAGCACGCGCAGCAGCAGCGCGTCGCGCCGATCGACGTGGATCGGCAGATCGGCCGCCAGGAAGAACACGCCCTTGCGGCGTCCGCCCCGCATCAGCACGGCCGGTATCGTCGACGGCGAGTCGCGCGACCCGCGCGCCGCGGCCGCCGGAACGGACAGGCGATCCATCAGGAACCGGGCCGGCCTTGCCGGGGGGGTTGCGGCGATTCGATCAGCCGGCACAGGCCGCGCAGCAGCCGGACCTCGTCGACCTCGAGGCGCGCGCGGCCGAACAACCGCCGCAGCCGCGCCATCAGCTTCTTCGGGTGGGCCGGATCGAGGAAGCCGATCCTCACCAGCGCGCGCTCGAAGTGCTGGAAGAACTGCTCGACATCCTGCTGCGGGGCGCGCACGGTCGCCGTCGGATCGCCGGCCGCCGCTCCGACATCGGCTCCGGCCTCGACATCGACATCGCTCCTGACAGCCATCCCGGCGCCCGCCGCGTCCGCCGGCACGCGTCGCATCACCGTGCGGCGCAGTTCGTAGGCGATCACCTGCACGGCCTGGGCCAGGTTCAGCGAGTTGTAGTCGGACTCGCCCGGAATCGCGCACAGCAACTGGCAGCGGCCGGCATCGGTGATCGACAGGCCGGTGCGCTCGGGCCCGAAGACCAGCGCGACCTGGTGCGCGTCCGCCTGCTGCAGCTCATCGACGACCGCCGCGCAGGCGGCGTCGGGATCGCACAGCGGCGGCCCGAACTCGCGCGCGTCGGCGCTGATCGCCACCGCGAGCGTCACGTCGGCCAGCGCCTCGTCCAGCGACGCGCAGACACGCGCCGCGTCGAGCACGTCGGCGGCGCCCGACGACAGCGCGCGCGCCTGCGAGTCGTGCAGCACGTCGGCCCGCACGGGGTCCACGAGCACGAGCCGGCGCAGGCCCATCACGCGCATCGCCCGCGCGCACGCGCCGACGTTGCCAGGATGGCTGGGCTGGACGAGCACCACGCGGATGCGGTCACGCAGCCCGTCGGGCATGTCGCGATGGAGCCGGACGGAAGGAATGCTCACGGAAAGGACGGAATGCAGGAACGGCGGACGGGACAGCAACGAAACGGGAAGCGGAACCAGCACGAGGCGGGAACGAAACGCGACGGGATCGAAGCCGTGGGCAGCGGGTTTCCCTTAGAATGGCGTGTTTTCCAAGGGCTCGCCATGCACCCGATGCTTGTAGTCGCGACGAAAGCCGCGCGTCGCGCCGGCCGGATCATCACCCGCGCCGCCGACGATATCGATACCGTCAAAGTCACCCGCAAACAGCAGAACGACTTCGTCACCGAGGTCGACCGCGTGTCGGAACAGGAGATCATCGACAACCTGCTGTCCGCTTACCCCGATCACGCGATTCTAGCAGAGGAGTCCGGCATCACGATGGGCCCGCGCGCCGGCGACAGGCCCGCCGACCTGTCGCAGGCCGAGCACATCTGGATCATCGATCCGCTGGACGGCACGACCAACTTCATCCACGGCCTGCCGCAGTACGCGATCTCGATCGCGCTGATGGAGCGCGGCGTGATCACGCAGGGCCTGGTCTACGATCCGAACCGCGACGAGCTGTTCACCGCGACCAAGGGCCGCGGCGCGTTCCTGAACGACCGCCGGATCCGCGTGTCGCGGCGCACGCGCATCGACGAGGCGCTGATCGGCACCGGCTTTCCGTACCGCAAGCTCGACCAGCTCGACGCGTACATGGCGATGATGAAGGTGATGATCGAGCGCACGGCCGGCCTGCGCCGTCCGGGCGCCGCCGCGCTCGACCTCGCTTATGTCGCGGCCGGCCGCTACGACGGCTTCTTCGAGATGGGGCTGGCGCCGTGGGATCTGGCGGCCGGCTCGCTGCTGGTCGCCGAGGCCGGCGGCATGGTCGCCGATTTCGACGGCGAGGCGCGTTATCTGGCCAGCGGCGACATCGTCGCGGCCACGCCCAAGGTGTTCGGCATGATGCTGCCGCTGCTGGCCAACGCGCGGCAAGGCGTACCGGGCACCCGCTGACCAACGCCGGACGACCGAGAGGAGATCGACGTGGAGAACGACGTGGAGCAGACCTGGCAGGGACAGACCCATGAAGTGCGCAACGTCGTGCCGGAGCTGTCCGGCTACAACGTCTATACGACCGACGTCGCGCTGATGGCCGCGGTCGAGCGGGCCGGCGCGGCCGCGCACCATGCGGAACTGAGCGATTACGGTGCCCGGCTGGGCAGCGCCGAGACGATCCGGATGGCCGAGGAGGCCAACCACTTCAAGCCCGAGCTGCAGACGTTCGACCGGCAGGGACGGCGGCTCGACCGCGTCGATTTCCATCCGTCGTGGCACGGCGTGATGCGGATGCTGCGCGAACAGCAACTGGTGTCGCAACCGTTCTCCGATCCGCGTCCGGGCGCCTGGGCCGCGTACGCGGCGGGCTTCTCGATGCACGGCCAGATCGAGGCCGGTTCGCAGTGCCCGACGTCGATGACGTTCGCGTGCATTCCGGTCCTCAAGAAGGATCCGGCGCTGTTCGCCAGGCTGGAACCCAAGCTGTACTCGCGGGTCTACGATGCGCGCGACCTGCCGATCGAGCAGAAGGACTCGATCCTGATCGGCATGGGCATGACCGAAAAGCAAGGCGGCTCGGACGTGCGCGCGAACACCACGCGGGCCGAGCCGGTCCGCGGCGAAGGCCCGGGCGGCGATTATCTGCTGACCGGCCACAAGTGGTTCTTCTCGGCGCCGATGTGCGACGCGCACCTGGTCGTCGCGCGCACCGACAGCGGCTTCTCGTGCTTCTTCGTGCCGCGCTACCGGCCCGACGGCAGCAAGAACCCGATCCACATCCAGCGCCTGAAGGACAAGATCGGCAACCGTTCGAACTCGAGCAGCGAGGTCGAGTTCCACGGCGCCTGGGGCCGGATGATCGGCGACGAAGGGCGCGGCATCCCGACGATCATCGAGATGGCCACGTACACGCGGCTGAACTGCGTGATGGGCAGCACGGGCCTGATCCGCCAGTGCGTCGTGCAGGCGATCGACTACGCGCGCCAGCGGATGGCGTTCGGCAGGCACCTGGCCGACCAGCCGCTGATGCGCAACGTGCTGGCCGACATGGCGCTCGAGAGCGAGGCGGCCACGCTGCTGATGATGCGGCTGACCGAGGCGTTCGCGCGGGCCGACGACGATCCGGTGCAGCGCGCGTTCAAACGCATCGTCACGCCGGCGGCCAAGATGTGGGTGGCCAAGCGCAGCATCGAGCTGTCGGCCGAGGCGATGGAAGTGTTCGGCGGCAACGGCTACATGGACGAGGGCCCGATGGGCCGGCTCTATCGCGAGACGCCGGTGATCTCGATCTGGGAAGGCTCGGGCAACGTCATGGGCCTGGACATGCTGCGGGCGATCAGCCGCGAGCCCGACGCGATGATCGCGCTGCTCGACGATCTGACCTGCCGGCACGGCGACGACCGCTCGCTGCGCGGGACGCTGACCGCGATGCGCTCGGCGATGACCGGCGGCGACAGCGAGGAGATCGAGTCGGCCGCGCGGCGCCACGCGCAGCGGCTGGTGCTGCTGGTACAGGCCGGCCTGCTGCGCGAGCATGCGCCCGAGTTCGTCGCCGATGCGTTCATCGAGAGCCGCTTCGACCGCGAATGCGGACGGATCTACGGCTGCCTGCCGCGACACGAATCGCATCACGCGATCATCGACCGGGCCTGGCACTGAAACGGGCCCGGCGCTAAGGGCCCGCGGTCGCCTCGGCGATCGACCAGCCGCCGCCGAGCGACCGATACAAGGCCAGCGCCGCGTGCGACTGCGCGATGCGCAGCGCGATCTCTTCGTCCTCGGCGAGCTGCAGCGCGCGCTGCGCGGTCAACAAGGTCAGCATCGACTCGGCGCCGGCCCGATAGCGCGACTCGGCCAGCCGCAGCGACTCGCGCGCCAGCGCCAGTTCGTCGGCCTGCACGCGCGCCTGGCGCCGATAACCGTCGCGCTGGTTCAGCGCCGCCTGCACGTCGGCGAACGCGGCGACGACCGTCTTGCGGTAAACCTGCAGCGACTGCTCGCGCTGCGCGATCGTCAGCGCGACCTGGCTCCGTCGGCGCCCGCCGTCGAAGACCGGCGCGACCAGGCTCGCCGCCAGCGAGTACAGCGGACGATCGAACCACGACAGCAGCCGCTCGCCGCCGCTGCCCAGGCCGGCGCCCAGCATCAGCGACGGTCGCAGCGCCGCCCGGGCCGCCTGCACGTCGGCATCGGCGGCCGCCAGCTCGGCCTCGGCCCGCGCCAGGTCCGGGCGGCGATCGAGCAGCGACGACGGCACGCCGGCCGGCACCGACGGGATCGACACGCTCGCCAGCGAATCGGTGGCGAGCACGACCGGTTCGCCGAGACCGAGCAGCGTCGCGAGCGCCAGTCGGGCATCGACCTGCTGCTGCGCGAACCGCAGCACCGCGCGCGCCTGCGCGGCGACCAGCCGACGCTGCTGCGCGACGTCGAGCGCCGTCGCGTGCCCGGCGCGCATCCGCGCCTCGACCAGGTCGAGCAACCGCTGCGCGCTGTGCCGGTTCGCGTCGGCGATCCGCTCGCGCTGCGCGGTGCCGACCGCCAGCAGCCAGCAGCGCGCCACCTCGGCGATGACCGTCAGCTCGACCGTGCGGCGATCGAACTCGCTGGCCAGTTCGGCGGCGAACGCGGCGCGGCGGGTCGCGTCCAGCCGCCCCCACAGATCGACCTCGTAACGCGCGGCGAGCCCCAGCGCGAAGCCGTCGACGATGCGCTCGTCGCCGTCGCGCGAACCGCCGGGCGCCGCGACGCGGGTCGCCTCGGCGCTCGCGTCGACGACCGGCCGCAGCCCGGCGGCGGCGATGCCGCTGCGTGCCCTCGCCTGCGCGACGCGCGCCGCCGCCGCCGCGACGTCGTGGTTGGCCGCCCGCGCCCGCGCGATCAGCGCGTCGAGCTCGGCGCTGCCGAACGCCCGCCACCAGTCGGCATCAAGGCGATCGGCGTCCGGAGGATCGGACGCCCGGCGCCCGACATCCGCGCGATCGGGCCGATGATCGGCGTCCTGTCCGGCGACGCCGCGCGGATCGACGTCAGCGGCCGATTCGACGTCGCCGGACGCCGCCCAGCGCACCGGCACGGCCACGCCGGCCCGCGCCGCGGCCGCCGGCGCCCGATGGCCCGGAGACCGGCCGCCATTCGCGCCGGTATGCGCGCCGGAATGTGCGTCGACGGGCGCGAGCGCCGTACAGGCGCCGATCGGCAGCAGCACCGCGCCGGCCAGCGCGAACGCGATCACCCGCCTCATGCCGGTCCCGCCAGCGCGACGACCGGATCGAGCCGCGCCGCGGTGCGCGCCGGCAGATAGCCGAAGACCAGACCGGTCGCCAACGCGCACGCGAACGCCGCCAGCATCGCGCTGACCGAGAACACGATCGGCACGCCAACCGCGATCAGCGCACCGCCGATCGCCAGGCCGCCGGCGACGCCGGCCGTGCCGCCGACCAGCGTCACCAGCATCGCCTCGCCGAGGAACTGGCGCAGGATGTCGCGCTCGCGCGCGCCGGTGGCGACGCGGATGCCGATCTCGCGCGTGCGCTCCTTGACGGTCATCAGCATCACGTTCATCACGCCGATGCCGCCGACCAGCAGCGACACCGCGGCGACCAGCCCCAGCATCGTCGTGACGCTGCGCCGCATCGCCGATTCGGCCTGCAGACGCGCGGCCGCGTTGCCGATCGCGAAGTCCTCGCGGCCATGGCGCGCGGCCAGCACGCGCCGCATGCCGGCCTCGGCCTCGGCGACCGCTTCGGACGACGCCGCCTCGACGACGACGTAGTCGGGCTGCGTTTGCGTGCGATAGACGCGCGCGCGGCCGGCGTGATACGGGATGAACACCATCGCGTCGTAGTTCTGCGAGCCCGAATCGGCACCGCGCTCGCTCATCACGCCGATGACCTCGAACGGCGAGTTGCCGATCAGCAGTTGCCGGCCGCGCGGATCGGGCTCGTCCGGAAAGAACTGCCGGCGCGCGGCATGGCCGAGCACGACCAGCGGCGTCAACGACAGGTCTTCGGCGTCGGTGAAATAGCGGCCCAGCGCGACCGGCCAGTGATGGACGTCGGTCATCTGCCGGCTCGATGCGAACACGTAGATCTCGCGGTCGACGTTGCCGTGGCGCACCGGAATCGGGTCGCCGATCACCGGCATCACGGCGCTGATCGCCGGCAGCGCGCGCAGCGCGTCGAGATCGTCGTCGCTCAGTTGCCCGGCCGGGCCGCCGGTGGCCGGCGCCGCGCTGCCCACGTACATGATGCGCGTGCCCATCGCGCCGATCTGCGCGACGACCTTCTGCCGGGCCCCCTCGCCGATCGCCATCATCACGATGACCGATGCGACGCCGATGACGATCCCCAGCAGCGTCAGCCCGGTCCGCGTGCGGTTCAGCCGCATGCCGCGCCACGCGGTGCGCAGCGATTCGGTCAGGCTCTCGCGCCAGCCCGGACCCCGATCGTCGCGGGCCCGGCGGCTCGGTGAAAACGGCGGCGCCGCCTGGTCCGCCTGGTCCGCCTGGTCCGCCTGGTCCGCCTGGTCCGCCTGGTCTGCCTGGTCTGCCTGGTCTCCCTGGTCTCCTTGGTCCCCTTGGCCCTCCCGATCCGCCTGCTCCTCCCGGCCCTCCCTGCCCTCGTTCGACGCGATCGCACGCTCGCCGCCGCCGGGCACCGCCGCGCCATCGGCGACGATCCGGCCGTCGCGGATCTCGATGATCCGGTTCGCGCGCGCGGCGATGTCGCGGTCGTGCGTGATCAGGATCACCGTGTGGCCGGCCGCCGCCAGTTCGCCGAGCAGCCGCATGACCTCGGCCCCGCTGTGCGAGTCGAGCGCGCCGGTCGGTTCGTCGGCCAGCAGGATCCGGCCGCCGTTGACCAGCGCTCGGGCGATCGACACGCGCTGCTGCTGGCCGCCGGACAACTGCGACGGACGATGCGACAGGCGATCGCCCAGGCCCAGCCGTCCGAGCAGCGCCGCGGCCCGCCGCTCGCGCTCGGCGGCCGGCATGCCCGCGTACAGCGCCGGCACCTCGACGTTCTCGCGCGCGCTGGCCGAACCGATCAGGTGGTAACCCTGGAACACGAAGCCGAACGCTTCGCGGCGCAGCCAGGCCAGCGCCGGCCGGTCGAGCCCGGCGACGTCTTCGCCGTTGAACAGGTAGCGGCCCGCGCTCGGCCGATCGAGACAGCCGATCACGTGCATCAACGTCGACTTGCCCGAACCCGATGCGCCGACGATCGCGACGAACTCGCCGGCCTCGATCGTCAGGTCGATGCCGTGCAGCACCTGCGTGAACGACTGGCCCGGCCGCCCGTAGTGCTTGCGCACGCCGCGCAGCGCGATCAGCGGCGGCACGGCGCCGTCGCCGCCGCCGGGCAAGGCGGCGCCTACCATTGGATCCACCGCTCGGTCGAGGCCGCGCGCTCGGCCGTCACGACGACATCGCCCTCGCGCAGGCCGTCGGTGACCGCCGCCTTGTGGCGGCCACGCACGCCGATCGCGACCGGCCGCCACCGCAGACTGCCGTCGGCGTCGACGACCCGCACCCGATGCGCGTCGCCGTCGACCGTCAGCGCCGACAAGGGCACGGCCAGCGCGTCGGCGGCGCGCGCGACGACGAAGCTGGTCTGCGCGGTCATCTGCGGCATCAATTCGCCGTCGCCGTTGTCGACGTCGAACAGCACGACATAAGTGACCGCCTTGGCGGCCGGCGCCGGCGTCGAGCTCGCTCGCGCCGCCTGCGGCTCGGCCACCGGCGGCGCCGGCAGCACCTGCCGCACCGTGCCGTGCCATCGGCGCGGCTTCGCTTCGGTCTGGCCGCCCAGCGTCGTGAACGACACCGGCGTCCCCTCGCGCAGCTTGCGCACGTCGGCCTCCGACACGTCGGTCCACACCGTCATCGTCGTCAGGTCGGCGATCCGCAGGATCTCCGGCGTCTGGTAAGCGGCGTTCAGCGTCTGGCCTTCGCGGGCCTGCACCGACACGACGGTGCCGCCGATCGGCGCGTAGATCCGCGTATAGCCGAGCCGGGCCTCGTCAGCCTTCAGCGTCGCCTGCGTCTGCGCGATCTGCGCGTCGATCTGCTCGATACGCGCGCTCGCCGCGGCGGCACCGGCCTGGGCGATCTGCAGGTCTTCGAGCCGCGTCGCGCCGTCGGCCTGCATCTGCCGCTGCCGGTCGAGCTGCTGGCGCGCGAGCCGGGCCTGCGCGAGCTGTTCGGCCCGCTGCGCACGCAGGCCGGCCAGTTGCGCGCGGCCGGCGTCGACCGCGGCCCGCTGCACGCTCGGATCGATCTCGACCAGCAGATCGCCGCGGACGACCTGCGCGCCTGCTGCGACATGCAGGCGCTGGATCTGGCCCGAGACCTGCGCGCCGACGTCGACGTAGCGGCGCGGCTGCAAGGTGCCGATCGCCGTCACGGTCGCCTCGACGGTCTCGCGCGCGACCCGCACCGTGTCATGGACGAGCGTCGCGCGCCCGGATCGCCAGGCGGCGACGCCGAACGCCGACGCGGCCAGCACGACGGCGGTCGTGATCGAAATCCAGCGGAACAATCGTCGGCCCATCGTTCGTCAATAACGCGCCTCGAGCGCCACGCGCAGATAACGCGGCGCCCCCTTGTAGCTGCTGGCGGTCGCCAGGTAGTACTCCTTGTCGAGCACGTTGTAGAGGTTGGCGCTGACGCTGAAGCGGCGGTCGATCGGATAACGCGCCATCAGATCGACGACCGCGTACGACGGCTGCTCGAAGCGCGCACCGTCGGGTCCCTGGTTGTCGGAGTAGATGCGGTTCTGCCAGCGCACGCCGCCCCCGACGACGAAACCGTCGGCCGCGCCGCCGAGCCGGTAAGTGGTGAACAGCTTGGCGACCGATTGCGGAATGTCGGTGTTCAGCGGCGCGCCGTCGCGGTCCTGCGTCTGGTTGCGCGCGAAGCTGGCCGCCAGTTGCCAGCCCGGCAGCAACTGCCCGGCGACCTCGAACTCGAAACCGCGCGTCTTCGTGCCGGACACCGCGCGGTAAGCCTGCGAACCGTCCGGCGCGAAGACCCCGGGGATCGATACCGCCAGGTTGTCCTGCCTGGCCTCGTAGATCGCCGCGCTGACGTTCAGCCGGTCCTCGTAGAACGCGCCCTTGACGCCCAGCTCGTAGCTGTCGCCGCGCTGCGGATCCATGTATCGGCCGTCGGTCAGGCGATTGTTCTGCGGTTTGAAGATGCTGGTGTAGCTGGCATAAGCGCTCCAGTGCCGGCTGACGTCGACCGTCAGGCCCGCATACGGCGTGAACACCCCGCTCTCGTTGCGGTCGGTGATCGTCGTCGCGCCGGTCGCGTAGGTCAGCGTGGACTGGTAGCGGCTCCAGTCGGTGACGCGGGCGCCGAGGATCAGGCCGACGCTGTCGGCCGGCTTGAAGCGCACCGTCGCATAAGCGCTGTTGATCCGCTCGTCCGACCTGCCGCGCCCGATCGACGGGTTGTTCGGTTCGGCCGGCGTATTGCCGTCCCACGTGTACAGGTCGGCGATCATCGGATCCCAACCGGCGTGCGTCCAGTTCGTGTAGTTCGGCGTGTCGTAAAAGGTCCGCGCCATCAGCGCGCCGACGACCAGGTCGTGCTGGCGACCGAACAGCGAAAACTTGCCGATGGCGTTCAGGTCCAGGCTGTCCTGGCGCGGGTCGGCGGTCCAGCGGCCGGCCCATAGGCCGGCGCCGCTGCCGGTCGCGCGATCGGGGTAACCGCGGCTCGCGTAGCCGATCAGCTCGTCATAGACGGTCGTCGTGCGACTGACCGTGCCCTTGAGCTTCCAGTCGGCGTTCAGCGTGTGTTCGACGCCGGCGAACAGCGAGCTCATCCGCCGGTTCGAGTACGCCCACGAGGCCGCCGCCGAATCCGAGCGGCGCCAGTCGGTGCGCGTGCCATCGGAGAACCAGCTCGGCAAGCCGTTGCGCGCGTGTCCGGTCGCGCGATGGTGCTGGTACGAGAAACCCGCATGCACGAGCGTCTCCGGCGTCACGTCGAGCTCGGCGACGCCGTACAGCACGTCGCGCTTCTCGTGCAGGCGATCGATGTAGTAGTCGTTGCGCTGCAGGGCGCCGACGAATCGCGCGCGCAACGTGCCCGCCTCGTTCAGCAGCGTCGAGATGTCGCCCTGCACGCGCTGGTGGTCCCAACTGCCGACTTCGACGCGGGCGCTGGCCGCGAAATGCGGCAACGGGCGCTTGCGGACCACGTTGATCGCGCCGGCCGGCGTGCCCACGCCGTTCATCAGACCGCTGGCGCCGCGTACCACTTCGATGCGATCGACGATCGCCAGATCGTTCGTCTGGTAGACGCTGTCGTAGTTCGAGTCGAACTGCTGCACGCCGTCGAGCATGTAGGTGTCGACGGAGAAGCCGCGCGAATAGATCGGCGTGCTGTCGGTACCGGTGTTGCCGCCGCCGCTCAGCACCAGCCCCGGCGTCTGCACGATCGCATCGGTGAGCTGGTTCAAGCCCTGATCGTCGAGGCGCTGGCGGGTGATGACGCTGATCGACTGCGGCGTCTCGCGCGGCGACAGCGGCAGCCGCGTGGACGTCGTCGTCACCGCCGACGTGTACGAGCGCGTTCCCTCGGTGACCGCGCTGCGCTCGGGCGCGGCGCTGACCGTGACGGCCGGCAGCGTGGCGGCGGCAGCCGGCCCCGCGGCGGACGGTTCCGCGGCGGACGTGCGCGTGTCGGGCCCGGCGGATGCAATGCGGCGCAACTGATAGTCGCCGGCCGGCCCGCGAACCGCTTCGAGCCCGGTACCGGCCAGCAACGCCGCCAGGCCGGCCGCGTCGCCGTAGGCGCCTTTCAGGCCAGGGCTGTACACGCCTCGCGCCAGTTCGCTGGTACCGGCCAGCAGGATGCCCGATTCGGCGACGAAGCGGGTAAGCGCTGCGGCCAGCGGCCCGGCGGGGATGTCGTAGGTTCGCAGCGCCGCCTGCGCATGCAGCGCACCCGGCGCGGCCGCGGCGCCGGCCGCCAGTGCGGCGCACGCGAAGTGGACGGCGCCGACCAGCCGGCGCAGGCGGGGCGCCGCGCATCCGCGGCGCGAACGATGACGATCGCGGCGCGACGCGGCGCCGGACGAGGGGTGCAGGGGCATGTTCCCGGATTCCTTGGTGATGAGCAGCGATATCTCGACGACTTCATCAAAGGAATCGAACGAGAGCCGCCGATCCGGAACCGGACGGACAGGAATTTTCTACGGGCGCGCGAGCGCCCCGAAGCCGGGCGCCGCGACGTCGGCCATCAGAGGCTGAGCGCTTTTCGGCCGTGCCCGAAAGGCGCGTCCGAAAAACGCACAGCCTGTCAGGCCTTGTCGATCGACGTCCACCACGGCAGCGGACGACTGACGCGGATCGGCAGCGCGCGCGCCAGCATGTCGAGCACCTTGTCCGGATCGTGCAGCGGGTAGCCGCCGAGCACGCGCAGCCCGGCCACCTCGGGCGCCAGGGCGATATGTCCGGATCGGTAGCGGGACAGCTCGGCGACCAGTTCGCGCAGCGTGATGTCCTCGGCCAGCAGCACGCCGCGCGTCCAGGCTTCGCGCCCGCGCGGCATCGGCAACGACGGCCCGACCCGCTCGTCGGTGAACGAGGTCTGGCTGCCGGCGTCGATGACGCGCGAACCGCGGCCGCGCGCGGGCCCGACGTCGACGCTGCCCTGAGAAACCGCCACCGCCGCGCGACTCGACAGCACACGGACCGAAAAACGCGTGTGCGGCGCGTTCGGCCGGTCGATCGCGCGCAGCCGCCCGTAGCGGGTGTCGACGACCAGTGGCCGGCGCGCATCGGCCACGCCGTCGATGAGGATCTCGCCGTGCAGCAGGTCCAGCCGCCGCAGCCCGGCGCTGAAATCGACGTTGACCGCGCTGGCCGTGTTCAGCCAGAGCTGCGAGCCGTCGTCCAGCGCCCATTGGCGGATCTGGCCGGTCCCGGTCCGGTGATCGGCCAGCCAGCCGCGCGCCCAGCCGCCGACCATCGCATCGTGGTACGCGAGCCCGCCGAGCACGCCGGCGCCGGCGAGCCCGGCCAGGTTCTTCAGCGTGGCCCGCCGCGACGCGGCCGCCGGCGTGCGCCGGACGTGCAGCGCCTGCGTCGCCGCGCCCGGATCACCGCCGGCGCGCAGCGGCGCGAAACGCTGCGCGACCTGCTCGACCTGGCGCCACGCGAGCCGGTGATCGGGCGACTGCTCGAGCCACTGGCGCCAGCCGGCGTCGTCCGGCGACGCGCGCAGGCGAGCGAACCAGTCGGCGGCCTGGCGAAGGCTGTCGAACGACGGCATCGCGGGATCAGCGGGCATCGGCCTGTCCTCCGTCGGCTCCGGCCGGCAGCGCCCCCGGCAGTTGCAGGCAGTGCAGCATCACGCGCGACAGGTACTTGCGCACCATCCGATCCGAGACGCCCAGCTCGGCCGCGATCTCGGCATCGGTGCGCTCCTCGACCATCGCCAGCACGAACGCGCGTGCCGGCCTGGGCGGCAGCGCCGCCAGCATCGCGTCGATCTCGACCAGCGCCTGCAGGACCATCACCCGCTGCTCGGCCGAGGGCTCGACCGCCTGCGGCCGCGCGGCCAGCGCATCGAGCCAGGCCTGTTCGATCTCGCGGCGGCGCCACAGGTCGACGCACAGGCCCCTGGCGACGGTGCTCAGGTACGCCCGCGCGCCATCGACGCTGTCGAACTGCCGCGGCTTGAGCAGCAGCCGCACGAACGCGTCGTGCGCGAGGTCGGCGGCGTCGCAGGCATTGCCCAACCTGCGGCGCAGCCACGCCTGCAGCCAGCCGTGATGCGCGGTATACAGAGGGCCGAGGTCGGCGACATCAGGCTGCACGGATCCCTACCATCAAGAACGATTCCCATTCCCATTTTAACAACTTCGGCTGCGGGCCCGTGAAACGCCCTGCCCGCGCCAGGGCCGCCCCGGCTCCCGCATCGGCCGCCCCGGCCCTCATATCGGCCGGCCCGGTGCCGGCGAGCGGGGCGCGGACCGCCCCCTGTTACCTCGACACCCGAATGCCACGTTCCTCGGGTGTCCTGGTACTAGCGAGCCGCCGCGAGCCGGCGGCTCATCGATGCCAGCCGTGCCGGCAGGCTGCGCGGATCGTCGACGATGCCGTAGTGACGCCAGCCGAAGATCCGCTTCAGGCTGACCTCGGCGGCGCCGTCGACCGCCAGGCAGGCGACGCGCACCCCGGCGTCGCGGGCCTGCATGACCGCCTGGCGGGCATCCTCGATCAGATACCTCGGGTCATGCACGTCGATGTCCGAGGGCGCGCCGTCGGTCACGACCAGGACGGCCCGCTGCCCGACGGGTTCGTCGGCCAGCCGGCGGATCGCGTGACGCAGCGCGGCGCCCAGGCGCGTCGAGTAGCGGCCCCGCATCGCCTCGATCGTCGCGCGGATGCCTTCGTCGAGCGGACGGCCGAAATCGAGCAGGCGGTAGTAGCGGACCTCGGCGCGCGTGTTCGACGAGAACCCGTCGATCGCCAGCCGGTCGATGCCGCCGGCGTTCGAGGCCGCCAGCAGCAGCGCGGCCCGCTTCTCGATGTCGAGCAGCGCCTGGCCGCCGGCACCGATGTCGTTCGCCGAGGCCGACAGATCGAGCAGCACCAGCACGCTGGCCGGCCGCGGCCCCCTGCCCGGGCGCACGAACAGGCGCGCGTCCGGCCGCAGTCGCAGGCGGCGGTCGACCCACACGTCGATCGCCGCCTCCAGATCGATGTCGTCGCCGTCCCACTGCCGGCGCAGCCGCCGCGCGCGGTCGATGCCGTGAACGCGCGGCAGCGCGAGCGGCGCGATCCGCCGGCCGTCGGCCGAATCGACGCCGCGCGAGGCCGAAGATCCTGCCGTACCGGCCGTCTCTCGATCACCGTGCACCAGTCGGGCCGCAGGCGCTCCAGCCGATGATCCCATTCGGGATAGCGATGGCGGCCGATCGTCGCGCCGTGCTGATCCCGGCCTTCGTCCTCGTCTTCGCCGTGGCCTTCGTCCTCGTCCTCGTCCGCATCTGTATCTGCATCAGCATCAGCATCAGCATCTGCGTCCGCGCGCCCGCTCCGTATCGCGTTGCGCGCCTGCCCGCCGCCGGCGGCCGGCGACGGGGCCGCGGCCCGCCCGTGCTGCAGCACGATCGCCTCGTCGTCCGGCGCTTCGGCCTCGCCGAAATCCCACAGATGACTGTTGTCGTCGCGATGAAGCGCCGGTGCCGCATACGCGCGCGGCTCGAAGCGCACGCGCATCTGGCCCAGGTCGTTCGCGAGGATCGACGCGATCGCGCGGAAGGCGTGCTCGTCGTGCAGGCCGGCGTTCGCCGCCGTTTCGTCGAACAGCCGGCGCGCCTTGTCGACCCAGTGGTTGCCGTCGTGCGACCCGGGTATCGCCAACGCGCGATCCATGCGCGCGATCAAGGCCTCGAAGCGCAGGTCCAGCGGATCGGGCGCCGACGCCAGCGATTCGGCGAACCAGCCGCGCACGCCGGGAAACTCGCGGCCCAGCAGCCGTTCGACGCGCGCGTCCTCGATCGCCGAGATCACCGCGATGCCCATCGGCGTCAGTCCCCGCGCGCGACGGCCGGGCGTCGAATGGCGCAGGTGGGCGACCGCGTGCGCGACCATCGCTCGACGCACGCGCGCGTCGCCGACGCCATCGGGCAGCAGCAGGCTGGTGCCGGCGAGCACCGCGCGCCGGATCGGCGATCCCGCCAACGCTTGCACCCGCAGGTCGACGCCGGACAATCCGCGCGCCATCAGCGCCAGCGCGGCCAGGTCGCCGCCCTCGCCCGTCATCCGAACTGGGCGTCGACGAAACCGCGCAGCGCGCTCGCCATGTCGGGGTCGTCGGTCAACGCGCGCGTCATCGTCATCTCGCAACTGTCGTGCGGCGTCACGCCGTCGCGGATCAGCGTCGCCGCGTAGATCAGCATCCGCGTCGAGATGCCTTCGTCCAGGCCGCGATGCCGCAGCTCGCGCGAGCAGCGCGCGATCGACACCAGCCTGGCCGCCAGCTCGACCTCGACCCCGGCCTCGTGCGCGACGATCCGCGTTTCGTGCCCGGCGTCGGGGTAATCGAACTCCAGCGCGGCGAAACGCTGGCGGGTCGAGGGTTTGATGTCCTTCGCACGGCTCTGGTAACCCGGGTTGTACGACACCACGAGCTGGAAGTCCGGATGCGCGCGCAGCAGCTCGCCCTTCTTGTCGAGCGGCAGCATGCGGCGCGCGTCCGTCAACGGATGGATGACCACGGTCGTGTCCTGCCGCGCCTCGACGACCTCGTCCAGATAGCAGATGCCGCCGTGGCGCACGGCCAGCGTCAACGGACCGTCGTGCCACGCGGTCCCGTTCGCGTCCAGCAGATAACGCCCGACCAGATCGGCGGCGGTCATGTCCTCGTTGCACGCCAGCGTGACCAGCGGGCGGCCCAGCCGCCACGCCATGTGCTCGACGAAACGCGTCTTGCCGCAGCCGGTCGGCCCCTTGAGCATCAACGGCAGCCGATGCCGGTAAGCCTGCCGATACAGCGCGACCTCGTTGCCCGACGGTCGATAGTACGGTTCTTCGTCGATGCGGTAGGCGGCCAGCGGGTCCGCGTCCGGCGCCCCGCCCGGCCGCCCGCTCGGCGGCCCGCTCATCGATGCGTGGCCGGCGCGTTCGGAATGCCTTCGATCGGACACTCCGGCGTGCCGACGGTGCTGCGCGTGAACGACTCCACCATCTCGCGCGTGCCCTCCGGATCGTTGACCCACTTCGCGTAGAAGCCGTACGGGCAGGCCGCGACGCCGCGGTCGCCGTCGCCCGAGTTGATCATGCCCGTGTAGCCGCGGTGCACGAGCTTGAACAGGTGGTTCTGCGACTGGCCGTTGCGGCGCGCGTCGCGGATCAGGCTCATCGACAGCTCGGCGTACTGGATGCCCATTTCCTCCTCGCCGCATTCGCCGAGCGTGCGCCCGTCGAAACCGATCAATGCCGAATGGCCGAAGTACGAATACACGCCGTCGAATCCGGCCGCGTTGGCGACCGCCACGTACGTGTTGTTCATGAAGGCCATCGCCTTGGACACCATGATCTGCTGGTCCTTGGCCGGATACATGTAGCCCTGGCAGCGGACGATCAGCTCGGCGCCGCGCATCGCGCAGTCCCGCCAGATCTCGGGGTAATTGCCGTCGTCGCAGATGATCAGGCTGATCTTCATGCCCTTGGGGCCGTCGGAGACATAAGTGCAGTCGCCCGGATACCAGCCCTCGATCGGCACCCACGGCATGATCTTGCGGTACTTCTGGACGATCTCGCCCCGGTCGTTCATCAGGATCAGCGTGTTGTACGGCGCCTTGTTCGGGTGTTCTTCGTGGCGCTCGCCGGTCAGCGAGAACACGCCCCAGACCTTGGCGCGGCGGCAGGCGTCCGCGAAGATCGCGGTCTCTTCCCCGGGGACCATCGACGCGGTGTCGTACATCTCCTTCGCGTCGTACATGATGCCGTGCGTCGAATACTCAGGGAAGATCACCAGATCCATGCCCGGCAGGCCCTTCTTCATGCCGACCAGCATCTCGCCGATCCGGCGGGCGTTGTCCAGCACCTCGGCCCGGGTATGCAGCCGCGGCATCTTGTAGTTGACGACCGCGACGCCGACGCAATCGTTGCTGCTCGAGATATCTCCGTGTCTCACGTCCGTTTCTCCTGAAAACGAAAAAGCCCGACCCGGCGTCCATGCCGGCTCGGGCCCTGTTGCCCATGCCCCGCCGGCGGAACCGGCGACGGGGTCGAAGACCGCGCGCGAGCGCTCGACCTGCCCCGACCATACCCGGGCGTTCGGGGCGCAGACATACGTCATCCGCCGCATTGACAGCCCGCCGGCGGGCGCGGCAGTTGCGTCGTACGAGCCCGCCCCGGCCGTGCACGGTGTCAGCTAAAGTGCTGTCGAGAAACATGACATTGGGCGGTACCGGTTCGCGCGAATCGATTCGGCGTGACGGATCCCAAGGAGGAGCAACAGTGGATCTGCGCCAGTTGAACCAGTTCGTCGTGGTCGCCGAAGAGCAGGCGTTTCGCCGGGCCGCGCAGCGCCTGTGCATGGCGCAGCCGCCGCTGTCGGTGGCGATCCGCAAGCTCGAGGAGGAAGTCGGGCATTCGCTGTTCGTTCGCACCCGGCACGGCGTGACGCTGACGGCCGCCGGCGTCGCCGCCTACGAGACCGCCAAACGATGCCTGCGCGCGGCCGAGGAAGTGTCGCAGGCGGCGATGCGCGCGGCCGCGGGCGCGCACGGGACGATCCGGATCGGCTTCGTCGGCTCGGTGACCTTCGGCCTGATGCCGACGCTGGTGGCGGCGTTCGGGCGCCGGCATCCGTGCGTCAAGATCGAAGTCCGCGAAGGCTCCAACGCGGAGCTCCACGAAGCGCTGCGCCGCGACGAGATCGACGTGGCCCTCGTCAGGCTACCGGTCGCGCGGCCCGCGGGGATCCGCTTCGAGATCGTCGAGGACGACGTCCTGTGCGCGGCGCTGCCGGCCGGACATCGGCTGCTGCACGCGCCGGCGGTTCGCGTCGCCGATCTGAAATCCGAGCGGCTGATCGGCTATTCGCCGAGCCGCGCGAATGCGCTGTACATCGCGGCGCTGCAAGTGTTCCAGCAGGCGCCGCCGGCGCCCGACTTCGCGCTGGAGGCCGTGCAGGTCACAGCGATGATCGGCCTGGTCGAAGCCAAGCTGGGACTCGCGCTCATTCCGTCGGCCATGGCATCGCACTACGTGGGCCGGGTCGGTTTCCGCAGGATCGTCGACCTGCCCGACACGGCCCGGATCAGCGTCGCGGCCGCGTATCGGGACAGCGAGCCGGGCAGCGGCGACGCGAGCGTGCTGGGCAGCTTCCTGTCGCTGGCGCGACGCCACTACGACGAGCAAGCGCCCCGTGCCGATCCGCTCGCCGCCGCTCAGTCGGTCGACGCCGGTGCCGCCGGGAACGGCTGACCCCCGGGCCCCGCCGCGAAGTTCAGCGGACCGACCGCCGCCTCCTGACCGACGCCCGGCTTGGACCAATCGCACACGCCATCGCCGAATACCGCCTGCAGCCGCGCGAGCTGACCGGCATCGAGCCGGCCGCCGTAGTCGGCCGCGTCGATCGGCTTGAGCTGGCATTTGAGGACGTTCTCGGCCAGCGGTCCGCCGGCCACGCGGCGCGGCGACGACGACGCCTTCAGGAACGGATCGGCATCGCAGACCGCCGCGTCGGTGACCTTCGTGCCTTGCGCGACGTCGGTCGACAGCAGGCAGAAATCGGTCGCGGCCGCCGGCTTCGCCGAGCGCACCTTCTGCTCGATCGGCGCCGCGCTGCCGTCGGCCGCCAGCGTCGTCAGCCATTGATCCATCACCGTGAACGCCTGCGGCGCCAGCACCGGCGACTGCAGGCCGCCGCGACCGAAGCGCCACATCACCTGGTTGCCGTGATCGCCGAACTCCCGGTCGAGCCGGTCGCGGATCGAGAAGCTGCGCCACACGTAGTGGATCGGAATCACGCTGGGCGCGACGCTGCCCGGCTGCGTGACCAGCCCCGAATCGTCCCAGCCGCGCATGTCGATGACGGCGGTCTTGGCCAGGTTGCGCCCGCTCATCACGATGCCGGCCCGATAGGCGACCGACAGCGCCTGCGCATCGGCGACCGTGCGCGCGGCCGACGGTTGGCTGTCCTTGTCGCTGCCGCCGGCGATCTCGTTCAGCGTGACGAACTCTTCGGCGGTGATCGCGCCGGACAGCAGCGCCCCGAGCCCGTACTGCACGCCGACGTTGTCGCGGGTGTCGAGCGCGTGGATGCCGTCCGGCGCCTTGCCGAAGACCGATGCCGCCCAGTCCCACGCGCTGCAGCGGGCGCCGTTGGGATTGGTCGCCGGATCGTAGACCAGGCCGGCCGGAAGCTGGCAGTTGTTGGTCTGCGCGCCGGGCGCGAGGATCGTGCCGGTCGCGTTGTCGACGACCAGCCGCTGCACGTAGTTGCCGACCTTCGAGTTGCTGCCGAACGCGTTGTACCAGCCGTGGCAGCCGGTCTGGTCCGGATGGCCGTTGATCGCCGCCTTCTTCGCGTTGATCTCGGCCGGAGCCAGGCCGGCCATCAGCGCCGACCACTGCGGCTTCTGGTACGCCTCGACCAGCACCACGCAGTCGCCGACCTCGATGCTGGTGGTTTCCGAATCCGGATACGCGCACGAGATCGTGATGCCGTCGACGAGACCCGGCTGGATCGACGCGTTCATGTTCGAGTTGATCGAACCGCCCGAGCAGCCGTTGCCCATCGTGAAGCGGATCGGCCCGTAGCGGTCGCCGATGTGCTCCTTCATCATCATCACCGTCTCGGTCATCATCACCCGGTTCGAGTTGATCGCCGAGTCGGTCATGCTGTTCATCGCGACCATGTAGCCGCTCGCCAGCGCCGAATCGCTGCCCGACCACGCGGTCGCGGGCCGGATCTGGCGCCGCGGCTGGCCGGTGCTCGCGCCGAACTGATACAGCAGCTTGCCGTTCCATTGCGGCTGCGGCGCCGTCGCGGTCCACGGCCGGTTCGGATCGAACAGCACCGCGATGTCGTAGATGCCGCGGTTCATCGTGCCGCGCTCGACGCGCACGATGTAAGGCACCTGCACGCCCTGGTCGGTGGTGACGCTCGCCAGGTCGTCCGGCGCGGCCTGGCCGACCGTGTAGGGCTTGAAGCAGGGGTTGGCCGGCGGCGACGCGCTGGTCGCCGGGCTGGGATTGTCGAACGCCACCGTCGGCGACGGATCGGGCAGTCCGGTCGAACAGCCCGCGGCGGTCGTCCGGTAATACAGCTTGTATTCGGTCGCGATGCTGCACCGGGCGTCGGCCGCCGCGCTGCCGAGTCCGCTGGCGTTGGTCGCCGGCGACGTCGCGGTCGCGCCCTGCGGCGTCGTCGTCGCGCAGAAGAACGGCACGATCTGCGGGCCCGAGAACACCGGCCCGCCGAGCGAGGCGTTGGTGATCGTCAGCTTGCTCGCGCGGGCCGAATCGGCCTTCGCCTCGACGACGTTGCCGCCTTCGACCAGGCCGGTGACGACGCCGGTGACGCGGCCGTCGGCGCGCGGCGCGAACGCCGACGATTGGTCGACGCCGTTGACCTGGACCTTCAGCGAGGTCGCCGGCGAACCGGCGGGCAGCACGACCTCGACCAGCGCATCGCCGCCGCTGACGAGATCGGCGCGGTTCGTCAGCGTCCTGATCTGCAGCGGCTGGTCGTCATCGCCGTCGCTGCTTCCTCCGCAGCCGGCCAGCGGCAGCCACAGCGCCGCGGCCGCGAGCGCGAGCGCCGGCCGGCCCGCGCCGGCCCTGTGATGGCCGGCGGACCGGCCGGATCCGGCGACCGCGCGACGGCCGCCATCGTTGACGGATGTCCTCATCGTCTCCTCCTCGTTCTTCGTTCGATCAGTTCGCGGCGCAGACGAAGCTGGCGGCATCGTTCACGTCGCCGCTGCCCTTGTACTTCGCCCATTGCGGGTAAGGACACAGCGGACGCGAGCGCGCCGCGACCCCGAAATAGCCGGGCGCGCTGGCCGAGGCCGGAATCGCATCGGGCGCGACGCCATGCTCGACCCATTCGACCAGCGGCGTGAACGCGTCGAAGCGATCCGTCGCCGGACCTCCGGAACAATGATTCATCTGAGGCACTTTGAAAAGACGCACGAAACGCGCGGCCGTCCCGCCCTCCTTCGCATCGATCGCGTCGAACCACCGGGCGCTGTCGTTCGAGTTGTGCGACGAGTCGGCGGTCCCGTGATAGACGATCAGCTTGCCGCCGCGCCGGGCGAACGCGCCGAGATCCGCCGAATTCGCGAGGCCGTAGCTCTTGGCCGATTCGGTATACAGCGGCGTGGTCGCCGAAATCAGCCGCTCGGTGTCGTCGATGTCGAAGTTCAACTCGTAATCGATGTACTGGTCGGCGGACACCGGCTGGGGAGGCGTCCGCCATACCAGCGCGTGCTGCGGCACGCTGAGCGTCACCTTGATCGCGTTGTTGACGTCGGACGCGTAGCTGCCCAGCCACCAACTGCGGAAACCGCCGTTGAACGTCGCCCCGTTCATGCCGCCGATGCCGGGATCCCAGGAGTTGCCGACATAGAGCTGCTGCCCGGTCGACGTCTTCGGCCCCGCGATCGCCTTGCTGAACGCGGACACCTGCTCGGCGCTCAGGCAGCCCGGCGCCTTCGCGCCCGTGCAGGTGACGGCGGCCAGCTTCGGTTGCACGACGGCGTCCGTGCAGGCCGCATCGTTGTGCGCGATGCCGTCGGCCAGGCCGTCGAGCGCGTCGCAGGCCTGCAGCACGGCATCCGATATCAACTGGACGTCGGCGTCGGTGAAGGTCTTGTTGATCAGCGGCACGCCGTTCGCGTCGACCTGCCCGGCCGCCTGCGCCAGCGGCGCGAAGGTCTTCAGCAGATACGGCGCATACGACGCGTGATACGGCAGGCTGATGGCCGGCGCGCCGGCGACGATGCCGTCGAAATTCTCCGGAAAACGCTGCGACATCAGCGCCGCTTCGCGGCCGCCCTCCGAGCAGCCGACGAAATAGGACTTGCTCGGCGCCTGCGCATAGTATTTGGTGACGAAGTCCTTGCCGATCCGCGCCGTCAGGTCATAAGCGCGGTAGCCGAAGTCGATGCGGGCGATCGGATCCATGCCGTACGACGACACGCCGCCGGACGCCGGGATGTCGTTGACGGCGTTGTCGTGGCCGGAATCGGTCGCCACCACCGCGTAGCCCCGCTGCAGCGCGTTGGCCGTCTGCTGGCCGCCGAGCGCGCCGTTCGCGTCGGGCAGCGTCCCGTTCGAGCCGCCGCCGCCCTGCATGAAATAACGGCCGTTCCACGGCGTCGGCATCCGCAGCCGAAACTTCACCGCGTACGGCTTGCCGTCGACGGCGCCGGTGCGCTCGTTCATCGCCCCGATGATGTGGCAATGCTGCGGCGTGCTGCCCGAGGACGCGACCAGCTCGGATGTCAGCACGCGCATGCTGTCGACGCCGGGCGGCAGCGCCTTGGCCACCGCGGCGCCGACCTCGCCGCAGGCCAGCGGTTCCGGATCATGGCTGCTTCCGCCGCAGCCGGCCAGCGCCATCGCGCCGCTGATGACGATCAGGGCTTTCGCACCCATTCGAGCCTCCTCCTGGTTTTCTCGTTCTACCTGCCCGGCGCGGCCGGGTCTGCGCACCGTTACCAGCGGATGCTAGGACGCTCCCCTTGGGGGTGTCGATTACTTTCGTTGTGAGGGTGTGATAGCCGGAAAGTATCGCGGCCGGCCCGCGCGCCGCCGGCGATCGGCGTGCCGCAGCGCGGCAGGCAATGCCGCGTTCGACGAAAATTCGACGCTTCGATCGCTAGCGTAGCGCTCCCGCCTGCGGAAGCCGCGCGACGCCCGTCTGTCCTCCGATGCGGCCGACGCGCGCTCGCCCGCCCGATCCGCCAGCCATCGTGTCGCTTTCCGTCCATCGCCTGTCGTTCCGATTCCTGATCGCCGCCCTGACGCTGCTGTCGCTGTCGCGGTTCGCGCTGTGCCTGTGGCTGTCGACCCGGGTCGACGCCACGAAGGGCTGGGCGGCGGTGATGACCGGCGGCCTGCGGATCGATGCGAGCCTGCTGGCGATCTGCATGGCCGTTCCGCTGGTCCTCGCTCCATGGGTCGGCCATCGTCCGCTGGCGATCCGTCTGTCGGCCTGGTGGTATCGGATCGCCTTCGTGCTGCTCGCGCTTCTCGAGATCGTCACGCCGACGTTCATCGGCGAATACGACACGCGCCCGAACCGGCTGTTCTTCGAATACCTGGTGAGCCCGAAGGAAGTCGGCGGCATGCTGGTGTCCGCCTATGCGGCCGAACTCGTGATCGGCGCGGTCTGCCTGGCCGCCGCCGCGGCGTTCGCCGTGTTCTGGCTGCCGACGACGATCCGGCCGCGGAATTCGGCGGCCGGACTGGACCAGTTCGCATCGCCGATGCGCTGGCGCTGGCGGATTCCGGCGACGCTCGTCACGGCGATCGCGTTGACGCTGCTCGCCCGCGGGACGCTGGCGCACCGCCCGATCAATCCGTCGACGGTCGCCTTCAGCAACGATGCGCTGGTCAACACGCTGGCCGTCAACTCGCTGTACAACGTCGCGCACGCGCTGTACCAGACGACGAGCGAGCGGTCTTCGCGCCAGGCCTACGGCGCGATGCCGATGGACCGGGTCGAGGAGATCGTGCGGCAGGCGGCCGGACTGACGGGCCCGCCGATCGATCCCCGGCGACCGACGCTGCACGCGCAGACGCCGTCCCGGCCGCGCGACAAACCGCTGCATATCGTCATGATCGTGCAGGAAAGCCTGGGCGCGCAGTTCGTCTCGCACCTGGGCGGCCGGCCGCTGACGCCGAACCTGGACAAGCTGGCCGCCCAGGCGTGGACGTTTCGGCAGGCCTACGCGACCGGAACCCGCTCGGCCCGCGGGCTGGAAGCGCTGACCACCGGCTTCCTGCCCACGCCGTCCGAGGCCGTCCTGAAGCTGCCTCGCGCGCAGAGCGGCTTCTTCACGCTGGCCGCGCTGCTCGCCCGCCACGGATTCCGGTCGCGGTTCGTCTACGGCGGCGAGGCGCACTTCGACAACATGCGGGCCTTCTTCCTCGGCAACGGCTTCGACGAGGTCGTCGACCGCCGTCGCTTCGACGCGCCGAAATTCGTCGGCACCTGGGGAGCGTCCGATGAGGACATGTTCCGCCAGCTCGACCGCCTGTTGACCAACGATCGCGACGACGAACCCCGCCTGACGGTCGCTTTCACCGTATCGAACCATTCGCCCTGGGAGTTTCCGCAGGACCGCATCCGTCCGGCGGGCGTCGTGCCGGATCGGGACGACGCGGTCCGCTACGCGGACATGGCGCTGGGCGAGTTCTTCGAGCGGGCCCGGCACGCGAGCTACTGGTCGCGAACCGTGTTCCTGGTCGTCGCCGACCACGATGCGCGAGCTGGCGGCGCCAGCCTGCTGCCGGTCAACAACTTCCACATCCCGGCGCTGATCCTCGGCGCCGACATCGCGCCGCGCTTCGACGACCGGCTGATCAGCCAGGTCGATCTGGCGCCGACGCTGCTGTCGCTGGCGGGCGTGGCCAGCACGCACCCGATGCCCGGCGCGGATCTGACCCGGCGGGATCCGGCGCGCGCGATCATGCAGTTCGGCGACAACTACGGTTACCTGACGCCGGGGCAGCTCACGGTCCTGGAGCCCGGCAAGGCGCCCAGGGAGTTCGGCGTCGACATGCGCACGCAGCAGCTCGGCGCCGAGCTGCCCGCGGACGCGCAGCGCGCCGACCGCGCGCGGGCCCATGCGCTGTGGGCGGAATGGGCGTACCGCGAGCAGCGCTACTCGCTCCCCCCGGTCGACGATGCGGCCAAGGGCCGGCCCGACGGACAGCCGAACCCGCTCTGACGCGCGCCGGGCTCAAGCACCGACCCGACTCTGCCCGTTGACCAGCCGCTCCATCGCATGATGGACTGACGCTCGATCAGATGCGCTCGAGAAGGCCGTTGCGATCTCGCGATCCTGGCCGACGATGCGTGATCAGGCGAACGCGCTCCACAGATAGAGTGCGAAGACGAGAACCGATGCCAGGCTCGCGACGAGCACCGCGCCGGCCAGGCAGTCCTTCGCGAAACCGATCGACTCGTCGCGCTCCGGATGGAGCCTGTCGAGCACGGCTTCGATGGCCGAATTGACCAGTTCCAGAGAAAGCACGATCGCGGCCATCGCCGCGAAGACCGCGCACCAGATCAGAGGGGGACGCGCGATCACGCAGAACACGATCACGAGCAACGCGGCCAGCGATTGGAAGCGGACGCTCTTTTCCGTTCTCCACGCGTTGCGGATCCCGTTGATCGCGAACCCCAGGCGATACCGGAGATTCAGATTCTTGTGTTCCACCTTTCGCCCAGATGACTGATGCCGATCTCGACCAGCGCGGCCCAGGCGATGCCGACCATCACGCCGGCCAGCACATCGCTGAAGAAGTGCACGCCCAGGTAGATGCGGGTCAATCCGATCGCACCGATCAGCGCGAGAAAGAAACCCCATATGACCGATCGGGACGCGAGGCCGGGTAATGGCCTGGCGATCAGGATCGCGCAAGTGAAGTAGATCGCGGCCGAAGCCAGCGAATGGCCGCTCGGATACGAGAATCCCTGGATTTCCACGAGCCTGAGCGAGACGTCCGGCCGGGACCGTTCGAAATAGAACTTGAGCGCCGCCGTCAGACCCGCGGCGCCGCCCGCCGCCAGCAACGCATGCGCGGCCAGGCGCGGCCTTCGATCGAGCACGAAGAACACGCACAGGAACGCGGTCAGGATGGCGAGCCCGGCTCCCGATCCCAGCGCCGTCACGTCGATGGCGATCGCGTTCAGCGCCGGCGTCCGATGTTCGACGACCAGGGCCAGCAGCCGCTGATCGATCACACCGATCAACTCCTTCTGTCCGGCCAGCGCCTCCTGGACCTCGGAGGTCAGGATGATGAAGCTGCCGACGAGAAGGCAGACGAAGCACCACGCGAACCACTTGCCGTCCTTGAGCTTCCTGGCGTGGTTCACGATCGGGCGGATCCGATCCATCGAGGCTTGCGTCGTCAAAGCGTCATCAGCAGGACGCCGCTCGCGATCAATACGATCCCGACCCCGACTTTCCAGGTCAGCGGTTCGCCGAGGAACAGCATCGCGAAGATGACGACGAGGACGACGCTGAGCTTGTCGATCGGCGCCACGCGCGACGCGGGCCCGAGTTGGAGCGCCCGATAGTAACAAAGCCACGACAGGCCCGTGGCCAGGCCGGAAAGCACGAGGAAGAGAACGCTCTTGGCGGGAAGCTGGGTCGGCCGAACCCACTCCTGGCGGATCGAGATCAGGATCGCGCTGGCCGCCAGAACGACGATCGTTCGAATGAACGTCGCCAGGTTCGAATTGAGATCGGAGACGCCGACCTTTCCGAAGATCGCCGTCAAGGCCGCGAAGAACGCCGATCCCAGCGCGAATACCTGCCAGTCCATGGCACTTCTCGTCGTCATCGATCAATCGGACATCCTCTCACTTGCCGCGGATTCGATCCATGACCTCGATCAGATCGGCCAGGGTCGGTCTGCGGGCGGCGGCGTCCGGCACGCTCCGTCGCGGACGCGCCGGCAGGCGGCGAGGACATCCGTGTCAGCGACGGGTAGTGGCGAGTCGATGAGCGTAGACGGACGAACTTAGCCCTCGCTGAGCCGCGCGCCGGCAGCGCGGGGGCGCGTTTGCCGGCGGCTGCGACCGAAAGCGATCCCGATGATCGGGCGACCGATCGGTTGAATTTCATCGAGGATGCCCCGATATACGGAAGGTCTCCTGCTCCTCGTATCGCGCGCCCGCGCGTCGTGCCGGCGCTGGTCTGTCACCGGTTCACGGCAGGCCCCCTCGGGGACGACCGCACGCCCTGAACTTGCGCCAGGGCAAGGCATCGACGTCGAAGTCTGAGCCAGCGCAATACGCGCGCAACGTGCAGCGCTTGACAATATGCTGGACGCAAGCTCTGTTTCATTTCCATCGTTCCGCTCGGAAGATCTCCCGAAATGCCCTCTTCGATGAATCGCGAACTCCTGCAGGCGATCGGCGTGGACCGGCTGGTGCCCGAATCACTGGCCCGCTGGCGGCCGCTGGTCTGCGACGGCGTACTGTTCTTCCTGGGCAATCTGGCCCCGCAGCGCCGCGCCGAAATCATGGCTGCGCAGCTCGCGCTGCCGGCCGATGCCGATCCCGGCCAGCGCATCATCGCGCTGCTGACCCAGTGTCCGACGCTGCACAAGCTCGGCCAGGTGCTCGCGCGCAATCCGAGCCTGCCCGAGGCCTTGCGGCTGCGGCTGCAGGCACTCGAATCGATGCCCGCCCTGACGCCGATGCCGGTGCTGCTCGAGCACATCCGACGCGAACTGCCGGCCGATGCCGCGCTGACGATCGCCGACGAGGCGCTGGCCGAAGCCAGCGTCGCGGCCGTCGTGCCGTTCACCTGGCAGGAGGACGGCGAGCTGCGCCATGGCGTGTTCAAGGTGCTCAAGCCCGGCATCGAGGCCAGGTTGCGCGACGAGCTGGCCGTCTGGCTCGAGCTCGGCACCTACCTCGAGCGGCGCGCCGGCGAGCTGGGGCTGCCGCCGCTCGACTACCGCGACACGCTCGACAGCGTGGCCGAGCTGCTCGCCAACGAGGTACGCGTCGACAACGAACAGGCCAACCTGGCCGCCGCGGCCGAATTCCATGCCGGATCGAAGGACGTGGTCGTGCCGCGCCTGCTGCGGCGCTGGTGCACGCCGCGCATGACGGCGATGGAGCGCGTGTTCGGCCGCAAGGTCACCGATGCCGAGCTGGCGCCGCAGGCACGCGCGAGGCTGGCCGATACCGCGGTGACCGCCCTGCTGGCCGAGCCGTTCTGGAGCGGCGACGAGAACGTGTTCTTTCACGCCGACCCGCATGCCGGCAACCTGCTCGTGACCGACGACGGACGCCTGGCCGTCATCGACTGGGCGCTGGTGGCGCGCTTCTCCAAACACCAGCGCGAAGCCATCGTCGATGCCGTGCTCGGCGGCCTCACGCTCGACGCCGACCGGGTCTGCCGCGCGGTATCCAGTCTCGGCACGCTGCCGCCCGATCACCCGGTGCTGCGCGAGGCCGTGGAACGGGGGCTGCAGCAGGTGCGCCAGTTCAAGCTGCCGGGCTTCGGCTGGCTGGTCGCGCTGCTCGACGAGGTCGCGTCGCGAACCGAAGCGGGCTTCCGCAAGGACCTGATCCTGTTCCGCAAGCTCTGGGCCACGCTATCGGGCGTCATCAACGATCTGGCCGCCGAGCATCGGCCGGACAAGGCGTTGATCCTCTCGGGGCTCGAACACTTCGTCGCCGAGCTGCCCGGTCGCTACACGGCGCCGTTCGGCTCGCGCGCCTTCGACACCCACCTGTCCAACGCCGATCTGCTCAGGCTCTGGGCCACGCTCGGGCTGGTGGCCGCCCGATACTGGCGAGCCGGCCTCGGCATGATGGCCAATACGCTCAAGCAGTCCTGGTCGGGGAGCGATGCGCGACAGGACGGCCGACCGGCGCTGCCGGTCGGCGGACCGCCGCGACTGGCCGCGGCCTGAGCGCCACGGTCGCCGCCGGCGGCCTGGTCGTCCGCAAGACCTCGTCCGGCGCTCGGCGGCCGTCGCGCGCCGCGCGGGCTCAGACCACTGCCAGCTCTTTCGGAAACGCGCGGATGCGCTGGCTCAGGTAGATCCCCAGCAGCAGCGCGAAACAGGTGAAGCCGAGCGCGGCCCGGAATCCGCCGATCTCGATCAGCCAGCCGGCGATCGCCGGGCCGATGAACTGGCCGCCGGCGAAGAACAACGTCGCATAGCTGAAGGCGATCGGAATGTACTGCGGCGCGACCTGATCGGTGCTGGCGGCCTGGACCATCGTGAACGAGCCGTTCAGCGCGAGGCCGAACAGCACGAAGTGGAAGAAGAACGCCGGCAAGGTCTGCGAGAACATCGGCAGCGCCATGCCGGCGGTCAGCAGCGACAGCGTCAGCAGCAGCGTATTGCCGCGCCCCCAGCGGTCGGACAGCAAACCCCACAGCGGGCCGCTGATGACCGACAGCAGCCCGGACATCGACAGCAGCCAGCCGGCCGTGGTGCTGGCGACGCCGGACGCTTCGGCGAAGCTGATCATGAAGATCGCCTGCGCGATGTAGCTGACGCCGATGATGCCGTAGACCACGGCGACCGTCAGCACGCGGGGGTTGCGGTAGATGCGCCAGCGATCGGCGGCGGGCCGCGTCTGTCGGCCGGCGCCGCCGGCGGCCGGTGGATCCTTGGCGCCCAGCAGCACCAGCAGCGCCGCCACCGCGGTGACGGCCGCGAAGACGCCCCAGCTCACCCGCCAGCCGACGGCGCCGAACAGCCTTATCAGCCAGGGGATCAGCAGGCCGATCAGGAACAGGCCCGCGCCGATGCCGGCCGTCATGTAGCCGATCATCAGGCCGCGGCGCTCCGGGTACCAGGTGACCAGCAGCGACAGCATCGGCGCGAAGCAATAAGCGGTACCGACGCCGAGCGCGAACATCAACACCGCGATCGGAAGATGGGAGCGGGCGACGGCCAGGCCGATGAAAGCCAGCATCACCAGCAGCAGGCCGCCGATGACGGTGTTGCGCGCCCCCCAGCGCGTGGCCGCCACGCCGCCCGGCAGGATGAACAGGAAGTAACCCAGCGCGGTGATCGTGCCGAGGTTGCCGGCTTCACGATAGCCGAGCCCCAGTTCGGCGCGCATCGACGGCAGGATCAGTCCGTACGCGAGCCGGGCGAAGACGATCGCCACCATCGCCGTCAGCGAGGCGGCCAGCAGCAGGATGAGGGTATTGGGTCGCGAGGAATCGCTGCGGCTCGAGGCCATGGTGTCTCCGTCGATTGGCGCCGTTCGGTCCGGCGGCGCGGTCGCTATTCTGGCCCGTCGCGCGAATCCGCGCCGACGACGCCGTCAGGCTTTCGCACCGTCGCCCCTCCGGAACCGCGCCTCCGGACGATCTCCCTGCGATCCGCGCCCGTCGCGGCGCGCGTCAGCCGCGCGCCACGTAGATGGCCTGGGGCGCCATGTATTCGAGCAGACCGTCGATGCCGTTCTCGACGCCGCAGCCGCTCTGCTTGCGGCCGCCGAACGGGGTGTCCGGGCGCAGGTTCAGGTTCTGGTTGATCCACACCGTGCCGGTTTCGATGCGGCGGGCGATCTCGACGGCCTTGTTCGTGTCCTTCGCCCACACGGCGCCGGCCAGGCCGTATTCGCTGGCATTCGCACGGTCGATGACTTCGTCGACGTCGCGGAACTTCATCATCGGCAGGATCGGGCCGAACGCCTCTTCTTGCACCACCCGCGAGTCTTCCGGCGGATTGTCGACGATGGTGACCGGAATGAAATAACCGCCGTTGTCCGGCACGTCCGCGCCCTGCAGCAACGTGAGCCGGCTGTCCTTCGCGTCTTCGAGCAGGTTCAGCACGCGCTCGTACTGGCGCCGGTTCTGGATCGGCCCCAGCACCGTGCCCGGTTCGGCGCCGTCGCCGACCTTCACGGCCTTGGCGATCGCGGCGAGGCGGTCGCGCAGGCCGTCGTAGATGTCTTCGTGGACGTACAGCCGCTTGGTCGCGACGCAGATCTGCGAGCTGTTGTAGAAGGCGCCGAAGAAGATCTTCTGCGCGATCTCGTCGAGATCGACGTCGGGCATCACGATCGCGGCATCGTTGCCGCCCAGTTCGAGCGTGACGCGCTTCAGATCCTTGGCCGCCGAAGCCAGCACGCTCTTGCCGGTGGCGGTCGAACCGGTGAACGAGATCTTGGCGAAGCCCGGATGCGAGGTCATCTGCGGGCCGAGCTGGTCGCCGCCCGAGATGACGTTCAACACGCCGGCGGGAAAGACGTCGCGGAACAGTTCGCCCAGCTTGAGCGTGCACAACGGCGTGAACGGCGACGGCTTCAGCACCATCGTATTACCGGCAACCAGCGCCGGCGCCACCTTCCACATCGACAGCGTCACCGGGAAATTCCACGGCGCGATCGCGCAGATGACGCCGAGCGGCACATAGCGCGTCTCGATCAGTTGCGCGTCGGAATCCTCGGAGACGAGCACCGGCGGCGACATCTGCGACACCGCTTGCATCCAGCGGGCGGCACCCTGGATTTCGTTCAGCGCGGCGTCGAGCGGACGACCCTGTTCGCGAGTGAACAGGCCGGCAAGCTCCTGCGCATTGGCGGCGATGAGCTCCCCGGCCCTGCGCACCATCGCCTGGCGTTGCTCAATCGGCGTATTGCGCCAGGTCTTGAAAGCCTTGCGGGCCGAGGCGACCGCCTCGTCCAATTGCGCGGGCGAACAGTCGGGGGCCTTCGCGAAAACCTGGCCGTTCGCGGGGTTGATCACGTCGATGGTCGCCTGGCTGGTGACGCCGCGGCCGTCGATCGTCATTTCATAGACGTCGTTGAAGATCATCGGGGGTTGTCTTTCATCAGAGGTGATGCGGATTGAACGGAGGCCGGAGAAAGCCGAGGACAGCCGGTCAATTGATCCCGGTATTCGCCGGGGGATCTGGAGAACCAGCGCAGGCAGGCCCGGTGAAACGGACTCTGATCAGTGTAGCCCAGCAGATAGACGATCTCGGACAGCGAAATCCTCGGATCACGCAGATAACCGTGCGCGAGTTCGCGCCGGGTCCTGTCGACGATGTCGCTGAACGACGTCGCCTCCTCGTCGAGGCGGCGCTGGAACGTGCGGTCGCTCAAACCGAGATCCGCTGCGATCTGCGACCGCCGCGGCGTACCGTCCTGCAGGCGCTTGACGATCATGTCCTGCGCCCGGCTGCTGGTGGGCGCCCCTAACCTGTGTAGAACGAGTGCCGCCTGGTGATCATGCAGCGCGTTCAATTCGGGCGTCGCGGTAGGCAGCGGCGCTTCGAGGTCCTGCGTGCTTATCAGGAAGCCGTCGAAGCTCTGATCGAAGCGCAGCGGACATCCATAAGCTCTGCGATGCGACGCGTCGTCCGGCGGTTCGGGACAACGAAACGAGGCGGCGACCGGCACGAATGAACGCCCCGTGACCCAGCGGCAGAACGAGAACAGCACGAGCAGCCCGTACTCGACCCGCTGGCGGGGAACCGATCGATGGCCGCCGGCATAATCGATCGTTGCCCATTGGCCGGCCTGATCGGGGACGAGGTCGACGATGACCTCATCGCTGACGATGCGCTGGTAGCGGATCAGCCGGCCGATACAGGTCTTCAGATCCGGGCTGCTCATCATCGCGTAGCCGACGATGCCGTAATGGCCGGGGCTGACGAGATCGGGGGCGGCCAGTCCGATGTTCGGGTTACCGGATCGCTGCTGCGCGAGCCGCCAAAGCTCGTCGATTCTTTCCGCCGGCCAGCGACGATCCGCGTCCTGGAGCCATGCGGCGGACAAACCGACATCGGCCAGCAGGGACTCGACGTCGAGTCCCTGCGACGCCAGCATCGCGACCAGCGATCGCGTCCAGGACGACGAAAAACTCCAGGCCTTCATGTTTTCATCCTAGCCCATCTCGCCGGGGCCGACAGCGCTCCGGCCGCTGCCCGCATTCCGGATTCCACGCGGTTCTGCTGGCTTTTCGCGTCAGTATTTTGGCTTCCCGAAGTCAATGATGCCGGCGGTCGGGCGAGGTACCTTCTCGCCCACGCGATGACAACGATCATCGCGATCGACAAGAGAACAAGGGGACATGCAACAGCGATGAAAAATACCGACAGTGTCCGTCCGCTCACGATGCGCGAGCGGCTGCGTTCATTGATTGCCGTCGTCTGCGGAAACTACCTGGAGTGGTTCGACTGGACGATGTACGTCATCTTCACCCCGTACATCGCGGCGACCTTCTTCGATCCGAACGACCGGGCCTCGGCGGTGCTCGCCACCCTCGCGGTGTTCGCGGTGGCGTTCGCCGCGCGCCCGCTCGGCGGCCTGCTGCTCGGTCGACTCGCCGACCGCAAGGGCCGCAAGACGGCCCTGGTGGTCGCGATGCTCATGATGGCCTTCGGCAGCCTGGCGATCGCCATCCTGCCCGGCTACGACACCCTCGGCACCGCCGCATCGGTGATCCTCTTCCTGGTCCGGGTCTCCCAGGGCATCGCCCACGGCGGCGAGTCCGCCAGCGCCTACACCTACCTCGCCGAGATCGCGCCGAAGGACCGTCGCGGCCTATGGGGCAGTTCGATCATGATGACCGTCACCCTCGGTGTCATCTCGGCGACCGGCCTGGGCGCGCTGATGACATCGATGCTCTCCAAGGAGCAGATGGGGACGTGGGGCTGGCGGGTGCCGTTCATCCTCGGCGCGCTGCTGGCAGCCCTGGCCCTGTGGATACGGCGTTCGGCGCGCGAGTCGGAGGTATTCGAAGGAGAAGGCGGCAAGTCCACGACGCAGCGCGTGATCACCAGACGGCAGGTCACCATCATCTCGGTGCGTCTGATCGCGTTGGGCGTGCTGACCCAGGTCCTCTACTACACCTGGGTCAGTTACTACGCCGCCTATGCGATCAATACCAAGGGCATGGAGGCCAAAGGCGCCTACCTGGCCAGCCTGGGCGCTCAGTTCATCGCCTTGATCGTGCTCCCCTTCATGGGCTACCTGTCCGACCGGATCGGCCGCCGCCGCTCTTATGTGATCTGGTCGCTGGCCGTCATCGCCGTGGTGTTTCCGACCTCCGCGATGCTCACTGCCGCGCCGATGTCGCTGTTCGTCGCGCAGACCCTCTGCCTGATCGTCTGGGCGATCCAGGCCTCGATCCACTCGACGGTCATGGCCGAGCAGGCCCCCACGGAGATCCGGGCCACCTCGGTGGGCGTCTTCTCCTCGGTCGCTGCCGCGTTGACCGGCGGTACCGCTCCGTACCTGAACACCTGGCTCACCGGCATGGGCCTGCAGTGGGTGTTCAGCGCCTACATCATCCTTCTGGCGGTGATCACCCTGATCGCCGTGAAATTCATGCCGGAGACCGCGGGTCTGGGGATGGATGAGGTCCCGCTGCCGGGAGAGCCCTACCTCGAGAAGCCGATCAAGGCTGCCGTCGCGCACTGAATCTGCGATGCTGTCGCACCGAATCCGGATCAACGCCCCCATCAACGACAATCAGAGACACGACGCATCATGGCCGCATCACACTCGTCGACCACGCTTCCCGAGGTGCTTCGGGACCAGGCCGATCGCCAAGGCGAGCGGATCGCGTACGAATTCGAAGGCCGGCTGACGAGCTTCGCCGCGCTGGACACCGAGACCGATCGCATCGCCAACGGCCTGCTCGCGCTGGGACTGAAGAAAGGCGATCGCATCGCCTACCTCGGCAAGAACAGCGACATCTACTTCGAGCTGCTGCTGGGAGCGGCGAAGGCGGGGGTCGTGATGACGCCGGTCAACTGGCGTCTGGCGGCGCCGGAGGTCATCTACGTCGTCAACGACTGTACGGCGCCCGTGATGTTCGTCGGGCCGGAGTTCGTCCCGCTGGTACGGGATGTTCGCGACCGGCTGCCGAACGTTCGCACGATCCTCACGACCGAGGGCGGCGAGCCGGCATGGCAGGACTTCGCGCCGTGGCGCGACGCGCAGCGCGACGAGGCGCCGGCCGTCGACGTGCATCGGAACGACGTCGCGATCCAGCTCTATACGTCCGGCACGACGGGCAAGCCGAAGGGCGCGATGCTGTCGCATCGCAATCTGCTGTTCATGGTGCAGGCCGACGGCCAGCCGATGCCGGAGTGGGATCGCTGGACCAGCGACGACGTCATCCTGCTGGCGATGCCGGTCTTCCACATCGGCGGCACGCAGTGGGGGGTCAACAGCCTGTACTTCGGGGCGAAGGGCGTCATCGCCCGCGAATTCGACGCCGAGCGGGTGCTCGACTACTTCGAGCAGCACGGGATCTCCAAGCTGTTCATGGTGCCCGCCGCGATGCAGATCGTCGTCCGGCAGCCGCGCGCGGCCGGCGCCGATTTTTCGCGGTTGACGCACATCTTCTACGGCGCTTCCCCGATTCCGGCGGCGCTGCTGCGCGAATGCATCGATGTCTTCCAATGCGGCTTCGTGCAGGTCTATGGAATGACCGAGACGACCGGCGTCATCGTCGCGCTGCATCCGGAGGACCACGTCGAGGGCAGCGAGCGGATGCGCGCCGCTGGTCGGGCGATGCCCGGCGTCGAACTCGCGGTGCTCGACGAGCACGGCAAGGCGCTGCCGCCCCGGGTGATCGGCGAGATCGTCACGCGCTCCGGCGGCAACATGGTCGGCTACTGGAATCTGCCCGAAGCGACCGCGAAGACGCTCGACGAGGACGGCTGGCTCGCGACCGGCGACGCCGGCTACCTCGATGAGGACGGCTACCTGTACATCCAGGATCGCATCAAGGACATGATCATCTCCGGTGGCGAGAACGTCTATCCGGCGGAGGTCGAAAGCGCGGTGTGCGATTACCCCGGCGTCGCCGAGGCCGCGGTCATCGGCGTGCCCGACGACAAATGGGGCGAGGCCGTCAAGGCGGTCGTGGTGCTCAAGCCGGGAGTCGAAGCCGGCGCGGCCGACATCATCGCCTTCACCCGCACCCGGATCGCCGGCTACAAGACGCCGAAGACGATCGATTTCGTCACGGCCTTGCCGCGCAATCCGTCGGGCAAACTGCTTCGCCGCGAACTGCGGGCACCTTACTGGGCCGGCAAGGACCGCCAGGTCAATTGAGCGCGCCCCGCTCGGCCCAGGGCCTGACGTGACCTGCATGACCGCCCGGTTGATGCGACCGGGCGCAACTGCCCGGATCTGCCCGCGCGGTTGCTCTAATCGAGCTCACGCCGCAGCGCCGCGGCGAGGCCCCGATAGCGGACCGGCGTCGGGACCGGCACCGGCCGACGCGCGGCGCGCGAACCGGACAGCGCCTTGCGCAGCGCCCGGCCGGCGGCCGACACGCTGTCGATGACCGGCACGCCGATCTGCGCCGCGAGCGCATCGCCATAGCCGGCAAAACCCGCACCGCCGAGGATCACCGCGTCGACGCCGGGCCGCGCCGCCTTGCGGCAGGCGGCGGCGAGCAGCCGCAACGCCCTCTCCCGATCATCGGCGAGCGCCCCACCGCTCTCGGCGATGACCCGGACGTCGTCGAGCCGGTCCGCCTGCGGCAGGCCGGCAACGATCCGGCGCAGCATCGGTCGCCATGCGACGCCGCCGGTCACGATCGCGAAACGCCCGTGGCGGGCGGCCTCCGCCACCGCCGCCTCGGCCAGCCCGATGACCGGCACCGACGTCAGTTCGCGCAATGCCTGGATCCCCGGATCACCGAAACATCCGACGACGACGGCATCGAGCGGCCCGTCCTGCAAGGCCCGGGCGAAGCTGTCCAGCACCGCGTGGGCGGCGATCGCGAAGCCGGCTTCGCTGGCGATATAGGCGGCGCCGAAGCGCGCGGTGGCCGCCCTCAGTTCGATGACCGGCGCGCGTGCGCCGCCGCCCTGCCCGAGCACCTGCGCCAGTTGTCCGACCAGCCGCTGCGTGACGGCGCGGTTGGTGTTCGGGTTGACGACCAATGCGGTCGCGGTTCGACGCATCACAAACTCCGGTTGCAACAGATTCGGCGATCGCGGATTGCCCGAATGCCAGCGAAACGCCCGGGCTTAGCGCATCCGCGCTTCGGATCGGCGCATCGGGCACCACCCGGTCGCCCGGCGTGCGCACTGCTCGAACGCACGGTACCGATGCGGTGCGGATCGCGCCTTGCAACGGGGCGGAATCGAAGCGAAGTTTCCGGCGCCCGCTCCGCCGGCCGCTCCGCGCAGGCCTGTCGGATGGACTCGCCCGGCACGGGCTCGCCAATCTAACACGCCCGGCAGGCGCGAACGATATCGGCCCCCGAGCGGCAGCTTGGCGGAATTTGCCGCCGGATCGATGCGCGTTCGGGCGTATGTCGCGAACTTCCCGCTTGCTCGATGCCGATCGGACGGCCATCGCTGCACGAATGGCCTGTCTATTGCTTTGCAGTCCTGTCGCCATAGCCGAGCAAGGAGCCAGCCATGTCCCATAACGAACCCAAGGCCGGCGACATCGCCGCCCTACCGAATGCCGATCCCCGCCTGTACAACAGCGAACTCGCTCCGCTGAAGAAGCAGACCTGGACCCGCTACAACATCTTCTGCTACTGGATGTCGGACGTGCACAGCGTCGGCGGCTATGTGTTCGCCGGCAGCCTGTTCGCGCTCGGCCTGACCAGTTGGCAGGTGCTGATCTCGCTGCTGGCGGGGATCCTGATCGTCCAGTGGGTCTGCAACGCCGTCGCGCGCCCCAGCCAGGCCCACGGCGTCCCTTACCCGGTGATGTGCCGCTCCGCTTTCGGCGTGCGCGGCGCCAACATCCCCGCCGTCATCCGCGGCCTGATCGCCGTCGGCTGGTACGGCATCCAGACCTACCTGGCCTCGCACGCGCTCGTCGTGCTGATGCTCAAGTTTCTCCCGGGCGTGGCCCCCTATGCCGACGTGAGCCTGCACGGGTTCGCCGGCCTTTCGGCGCTCGGCTGGGTCGCGTTCATGATGATGTGGGTGCTGCAGGCGCTGGTGTTCTGGAACGGCATGGACACCATCCGCAAGTTCATCGACTTCGCCGGCCCGGCCGTCTATGTGGTGATGTTCGTGATGGCCGCCTGGATGATCTACCAGTCGGGCTGGAACCTGAGCCTGAAACTCAGCGACAAGGAACTGGTCGGCTGGGAGGTCGTGACGATGATGGTCACGGCGATGGCCCTGGTCGCCGGCTATTACGGCGGACCGGTCTTGAACTTCGGCGACTTCTCGCGCTATTGCAAATCGTACGACGAAGTGAAGGCCGGCAATTTCCTGGGCCTGCCGCTGAACTACCTCGCGTTCGCGATCGTCACGGTCGTGACCACGGCGGCCACGGTGCCGGTGTTCGGCGCACTGATCACCGACCCCGTCGAAATGGTCGGCCGGCTCGACTCGGCGACCGCGGTGCTGATCGGCGCCGTAACCTTCGTGCTCGCCACCATCGGCATCAACATCGTCGCGAACTTCGTGCCGCCGGCCTTCGACTTCACGAACGTCGCGCCGAGCCGGATAAGCTGGCGCATGGGCGGGATGATCGCCGCGGTCGGGTCGATCTTCGTGACGCCGTGGAATCTGTTCAAGAACCCGGCGATGATCCACTACACGATCGACATGCTGGCCTGCGCGATCGGGCCGCTGTACGGCATCCTGCTGGTCGACTATTACCTGGTCAAGCGGCGCGAGGTCTCGGTCGCCGACTTCTACACGATGTCGCCCAAGGGCCGCTACTGGTACAAGAACGGCGTGAACCCGAAGGCCGTCATCGCGCTGATCCCGAGCTTCATCGTCGGCTTCGCGTGCAACATGGTGCCGGCGCTGGCCTCGATCTTCGCGAACTTCTCGATCTTCATCGCCGGACTCATCGCCGGCGCGGTCTACGCGGCGCTGAACTGGGAGACGATCCGGGCCGGCGTGCCCGATCGTCCGGCCGTCCCGCTCGAGGCGGGAACGTCCGTCTGAGCACGCGCGCGGCGGCCGATTCCGTCGCGCGGCCGGTGTCGGCCCCGCATCGAGCGGGCCGCGCCCGGTCCTTATCGCCGTCGCGGCGACGCCGCCGCCCTCATGCCTGCGGCGGGTAGTCGTCGTACAGTCCGCGCCCGCTCTTGGCGCCCAGGCGCCCGTCGGCGACCAGCTCGCGCAGCAGGATCCGGGGCGACTCGGGCAGGCCGGTGCGCTTCTCGGCGTAGTGCTCCTCGATGTTCAGCACCACGTCCAGCCCGACCGCATCCATCAGCCGACAGGGGCCGT
The DNA here is from genome assembly GCA_047601745.1 of Burkholderiaceae bacterium. Lineage (GTDB taxonomy): Bacteria > Pseudomonadota > Gammaproteobacteria > Burkholderiales > Burkholderiaceae_E > JAKPAM01. Next base: position 5,540,571 of record JASGIS010000001.1, read on the forward strand.
GCGCCATGCCGGTGGCCTGGGTGTAGATGGCATCGACCTCTTGCGGCGTGGCCACGCCCTCGGCCACCACGGCCAGCGTCTCGCGCTTGATGGCGGCCCAGATGCGGTTGAAGATGAAGCCCATGCTTTCGCGCCGCACCAGGTACGGCGACAGGCCGTAGCCGGGCAGCAGCTCCGCCAGCAGCCGGATCACGGCCGGATCGGTCCGGCCGCAGGACATCAGCTCCACCGGAATCATGTCCGGCGGCATCAGGAAGTGGGTGTTCAGCAGGCGCGCCGGTTCGCGCACGCTCGACGCGAACTCGCTCGACGAGTAGGACGAGGAGTTGCTGGCCAGGATGGCGTCGGGCTCGGCCAGCGCATCGACCCGGGCGAAGATCGCCTTCTTCAGCTCGAGCTGCTCGGGTACCGACTCGAACACCAGCCAGGCGCCCTCGAGCGCCGCGGCCAGGTCGTCGACGCCGACGATCGTGCCGGCGGTGCTGCCCGGCAGCCTGGCGAGCACGGCGGGCAGTTGCTCGCGCGCATAGGCCACGCCGGCATCGCGCGTAGCGGCGCTGCGAGCGTACAGACGCACCTCGGCGCCGCGGGTGGCCATCATCAGCGCGATGCGCCGGCCCAGCGTGCCGGCGCCGAGCACGGCGATGGGTCGGGTTGCGGTGTCGCCGGGAAGCTGGAACGCCATGGAAGTCTCCTCGTCCTCGTATATGGGGGACGCCGCGCAGCGGGGCCGGAAATCACAGGTCGATGACCGGTTCACACCTTTTCCGTATCAGGAAGTCCGCTACGCTGCGCGAACAGGGTTCTTGGCCGAACCCGTCTCGAACAACGACGATGCCATTATGGAGGAGACCTCAAGATGAACTCGACCCCGAGCTGGACCCCTGTCACGGCCCTGTACCACTGGGAAAAGACCCGGCCCGACGAAGTGTTCCTGACACAGCCCAAGGGCGGCGAGGCCATCGACTACACCTGGGCGCAAGTCGGCGACCAGGTCCGGCGCATGGCGCAGCATCTGTCGTCGCTGGGCTTTCCGCCCGGCAGCCGCATCGCCATCATGTCGAAGAACTGCGCGCACTGGATCATGGCCGAGCTGGCGATCCTGATGGCCGGCCACGTCAGCGTGCCGATCTATCCGTCGGTCAATGCCGAGACGCTGCGCTACATCCTCGACCACAGCGAGTCCGCGCTGATGTTCCTCGGCGGGATGGAAGACTGGGCCGAGACCCGCGCCGGCGTCCCGGACCGGCTGCCGATCATCACCCTGCCGGGCGCGCCGTCCTTCGACCCGCCGCGCGAGAACGTGCTGCCGTGGGATGACCTGGTCGCCGTCACGCCGCCGATGCAGGGCGAAGTGCCGCCCCGCAAGGCCGATGACCTGGCGCTCATCATCTACACGTCGGGCAGCACCGGCCAGCCCAAGGGCGTGATGATCGGTTTCGGCGCGATGGAGTTCGCCGCCAATACTTCGGACCAGTTGGTCTCCGAGACCAAACCGGGCGACCGCGTGCTGTCGTATCTGCCGCTCGCCCATGCCTACGAGCATGCCGGCATCCTGTCGGCCGGGCTGCGCTACGGGCTGCACATCTACTTCAACGAATCGCTGGCCACCTTCCAGGAAGACCTGCGGCGCGCCCGGCCGATGTCCTTCCTGTCGGTGCCGCGGCTGTGGGTCAAGTTCCAGCTCGGCATCCTGCAGCGCCTGCCGCAGGAGAAGCTCGACGCACTGCTCGCCGATCCGGCGACGGCCGCGCCCACGCGCCGCCAGCTCCTCGAACAGCTCGGCCTGCAGGATGCCCGCTTCGCCGTCACCGGCTCGGCGCCGCTGCCCGCGGCCGTGCTGGAGTGGTACCACAAGCTCGGCCTCGAACTGCTCGAAGGCTACGGCATGACCGAGGACTTCGCGTACTCGCATCTCTCGTTTCCGGGCAAGACGCGCGTCGGCTACGTCGGCAGCGCCCTGAACGGGGTGGAGCGGCGCATCAGCGAGTCCGGCGAGATTCTCGTCAGAAGCCCGGCGCAGATGCTGGGCTACTACAAGCAGCCCGAGCTGACGAAGGAATCGTTCACCGAAGACGGCTTCTTCAAGACCGGCGACATGGGCGAGATCGACGAGGAAGGACGCCTGAAGATCACCGGACGCGTCAAGGAACTGTTCAAGACCAGCAAGGGCAAGTACGTCGCGCCCGCGCCGATCGAGAACGTGCTCGGCAGCCACCCCGGCGTCGAGGTCGCCCTCGTCATGGGCAGCGGCCAGCCGGCGGCTTTCGGCATGGTGATGCTCAGCGCCGAAGCCCTGCAGGCCGCGCAGCGGGCCGAGGTCCGCAACGAGATCATGCGTGGCCTCGAAGAACTGTTGCAGAGCATCAATGCGAAGCTGCAGGCGCACGAGCGGCTCGAATTCGTGGCGGTGGCCAACGAGCAATGGACGATCGCCAACGGCTTTCTCACGCCGACGATGAAGATCCGGCGCAACATCATCGAGAAGCACTACGAGCCGATGTTCGATACCTGGTTCGCGGCCAGGAAGCCGGTGGTCTGGGCCGAAGCCTGAGAACCCGTCGACGGGACCGGTGGGACGGTGAAATTCCCGGCCGTCCGAACGTCCCGGCGGTCTGGTACCATCGGCCGCTGAATCAGAGGGTGCCCGGAGCCTGAAGCTCCCGGCACGCGCTAGCAGTGCCGCCGAAAGTCAAATATGAATCTCGAGAAGGTCATCTTCGGTTTCTTCGTGCTGCTGGCCGCGACGCTGAACTTCGGGTTCTTCATCGGCGATATCGCTGACGTGGAGCTGCACAGCGTCTACGAGCTCTTCGCCGCGCTCACCGTGAGCCTGATCGCGACGGTACTGAAGTTCGGCGATCGCACCCAGATCGGCGCCGTGCACCTGGCCACCAGCCTGGTCGCCGACCTGCAACTGATCGCCGCCAGCCTCGTCTGGGTCTGGGCCACGCACATCTCCGGGGACGGGATGATCGCGGCCCATACGGCGGGCATGGTGTCGCTGTCCGGCGGCGCACTGCTGGCCAACCTGGTCTCCGTCGTGCTGCTGGTAACCGAAACCGTCACCTTCCATCGCGGGTGACGCGAGCGCGCCGTGGGCAACCCGCTGCTCGCCTTCTGGCTTCAGTTGCGCGACCGCCGCGAGACGGCCGGCCGCATCCGGTCGCCGTTGCAGATCGTGTCGTCGAACCAGGCGTCGTCGACGATCTTCCTGATCATGCGGCGGATGCGGATGCCGCTGATCACGCTCATCGTCATCTTCGCCGTCAGCATCCTCGGTCTGACGCTGATACCGGGTGTCGACGCCGACGGCAGGCCGGCGCGCATCACGCCGTTCGAAGCGTTCTACTTCATGAGCTATACGGCGAGCACGATCGGTTTCGGCGAGCTGCCCTACCCGTTTACGGCCGCACAACGGCTTTGGGTGCTCGTCTCGATCTACCTGACCGTGATCGGCTGGGCGTATGCGGTCGGCACGCTGCTGACCCTTCTGCAGGACCGGGCGTTCCGGCAGGCGCTCGCATTCCAGCGGTTCACGCGCAAGGTGGCGCGGCTGAGTGAACCGTTCTGGCTGATGGCGGGCTACGGCGGTGCCGGCGAACTGCTGGCCAAGGACTTCGACATGATCGGGCGGCAGGTCGTCGTCATCGACGGCTCGTCCGAGCGGATCGACGCGCTCGAACTGGGGTCCTACCACGCCGACATTCCCGGCCTGGTCGCCGACGCCGCGAATCCGCATCACCTCAGCGTCGCCGGCCTGGGCCATCCGTGTTGCGTCGGCGTGCTGGCGCTGACCAACGACGATCATGCGAACCTGGCCGTCACGATGGCGGTGGCGCTCCTGCGTCCGGACCTGCCGGTCATCGCGCGCACCACCTCTCCGGCGATCGCCGAGCGGATGCGCGCGTTCGGCGCGCCGACGGTGATCAACCCCTTCGACCGATTCGGCGACCATCTGCGGCTCGCGCTGCACACCCCGTCGTGCTACCGCCTGCTGACCTGGCTCGAAGCCGGTCCCGGCGCGAAATTGCCCGAGCTCGGCAGCCCTCCCCCCGACGGCCGTTGGGTCGTGTGCGGCTACGGCCGGTTCGGCCAGGAGATCGCCAAGGATCTGCAGGAAGCGGGTCTCGAGTTCACGATCGTCGAACTCCCCGACCGGGCGCCGCCGGAACGCGGCGTGATCGTCGGCGACGCGACCGAACTGTCGGTGCTGGCCCGGGCCGACCTCGCCAATGCGGCAGGGCTGGTGGCCGGTACCGACAGCGACACGACGAACCTGTCGATACTGGCCAACGCCCGACGGCTCAATCCCCGGATTTTTCTCGCGGCACGCCAGAACCAGACGACCAGCGCCGCCATCTTCGAGGCGATGCGGCTGAACGCCCGGCTGGTGCCGATCGAAGTCGTCGCCCATGAGGTGTACGCCCAGGTCAGCACGCCGCTGCTATGGCGGGTCATCCAGGAAATACCCACCCGAGACGACCGGTGGGCGGCCGATCTGATCTCGCGGCTGCGGCAGCACTGCGGCGACGAGCTCCCCGCACTGTGGAAGGTCAAGCTGAACCGCGAGCAGGCGCCTGCGCTGCGGGGCTGGCTGGACGAAGGCCGGATCGCCCTGGCCGACCTGCTGCGCAGCCCCGAAGACCGGGCCCGCCAACTCCGGGTGGTTCCGCTGCTGCTGCTTCGCGGCGCCGATGCGATCCTCACGCCCGATGGACAGACGGTCCTGGCACGGGACGATGAGCTGCTGTTCGCCGGCTCGGGCGCGCAGCGGCGCGAACTCGAGAGCACGATGGTCGTCGACTCGACCGCCGCGTACGTGCTGTTCGATCAGCACATTCCGGCGAGCTGGATCTGGCGCAAGTTGAGCGGGAAGGATGTCGTGCGCGAGACGGCCCGAATGGCGCGTCGATAAGGCTTCCGCTCGTCCGCCTTCCCGGGATCGAGCACTCGGCCTGCCGGCCGCGTCAATAGAGGTTTCGCTTGTAGTCCTCGTCCAATCCCTTGCGCATCAGGCCCGGAATCGAAATCACGCGCCGCGCGAGCATCGCGCGCAACCCGCCGCTCTTGTTCAGCTTGACGTGCGCGGCGAAGACCGCCGCCGGATCGATGTCGGCCGGCGCCGCCGCTCCGGCCCAGGCCCGGGCGCGCTCCAGCGCGGCGCTCTCGCGCAGCACGATGTCCGGCGACGCGAGGTCGATCACGAGCTTGGGCATCTTGTCCCTTACCGAGAACGGCTGCCGCAGTCGCGGGTCGGCGCGGATCGAGGCCTCGCCCTGGACGAGCGCGACCCGCGCGCATCCGGGCACGACCAGCAGCGCCGCCGCGCCCGGCCGCACCAGCAGGTTGCGCAGACTGTCGGTGCGACGATTGCCGGGCCGGTCGGCGAAGCGGATCCCCGCGTCGACGGACTGCACGAGCAGGCCGGCCGGATCGCCCTTCGGACTGACGTCCGTGCACAGATCGGCGTCGGCCGTCGCCAGCGCCATGAAACGGCTCGCGCGCACGAAGGCCGCGGCATCGGCCGGCTCGGCGTCGGTCGCGGGCCGCCAGAAGTCCGAGCGCAGCAGCGCCTTGGCGCAATGCGCGTAGCACTCGTGCACCGCGATCACGATGGCGTCGCCGTCGACGGCGGACACGCTGCCGTTGACGCGCAGGGTCTCGCCCAGCCCTGGCACGAGAAACAGCAGACCGGCGCCGCCCCCGGGCCGCGCCTGCGCCGGGTCGTCCAGCGCCGCGGCCGGCAGGCGCAGACGGGCTTCGTCCAGAGCCGTCGCGAAACCGGGCTCGCCGCCGCCGATCGTCACGTCGATCCGACGGGCATCGCTGAATCCGGCGAACGCCAGCGGCGATGCCGCCAGCCACCGGCGCGCCTGCACGTCCAGATGGTCGATCACCTTGAGGTCGATCGCCGCCGGCCTGGCGCCCACCTGGGCCTCGAGTTCTTCCGTCGTCCGGATCAGTGCTGCCGACTGCGGACTGGAACGGCTCGCAGAGGAAGTCTCTCGCGCTTCGCCGAAGCCGCCATGCATGGGAGTCCTCCGATCCGAGTGGAGTCTTATTCTAAACGAGAATCATTAACAAGTTACTTGCCTCCACTGGCACCGATCATGCCGAAGGCCTCGACGAGCCATGAGCAGGTCGCTTGCCGGCTGGCCTCGCCGCGAGTTCGGTTACGATCCGGGAAACCCGTCCTCGAGATACTGACTTTCGCCTGTATGACCAAGCAGCAGCCTGATACCTCCTACGAACAGTCCGTATCGGCAGTCCACAATCGGCTGTTCTTCAGGCTGTTCCAGTCAGGCAACACGCTCTATCGGCAATCGACCAAAGAACTCGGCATCACTCCTGTTCACTGGGCGGTGCTGGGCGCGCTCTCGAGGCAACAGGCGATCGCCGGCATGTCGATCACGGACCTGACCGAGTACCTGGTCGTCAGCAGGCAGAGCCTGGATGGCGTTCTGAAGCGGCTCGAACGCGACAAGCACATCCGGCGCGCCACCGATCCCGATGACCGGCGGGCACGCAAGATCGTCATGACGCGCGAGGGGCGCGCATTCTGGGAAAGCCTGCAGACGCCGATCTACGAGTTCTATCGGCAAGCGATGAACGGCTTCCGTTTCGACGACAAGGTATCGCTGCTGCACTTCCTGAATCGACTGAACGAAGGAATGATGGCCATCAGCCTCGGCGGCGATTCCGGAGCGGACGAATCGCCCCTCCCCGCTCGGCAACCGAAGTGATCGAAGCCGCGACGCTTCCAGGAAAGACCTTCGGTCGTTCGGCTCGCTGACGAACCTTCTCCCGATTCCACTCGATCCGCATCGATCGACGCGCTCGCGTCGATCGATGCCTGGTCGTGCTTTCGCCGCGGCCAACACACCGAACGAGGATTGACCCGCCTCGGCAATGCGCGGCCTGCGGCAATCGCTGCCGGCGAGCGTCTCGGGATACTTCCTTTCGCTTCGAATAAAAACAGGTACATGCTATTTCTTACCGGGATAGCAAGAAATTTATCGGACTCCCTCTACTTTTCATCGAAAATTTATAGCATGATGTTGACATATTAACGCGCATCGACCAGACTTCGTCGCATCGCTGTTCGAAACCCGGAAGACGACGCCACGGCCGCCGTCACCGCTCTGCAAGAGACACGCATCCCATGACCGGCCCTTTAGCGCATCTGACGGTCCTCGACCTCACGCGAGTGCTCGCGGGCCCGTGGAGCACCCAGATGCTCGCGGACCTCGGCGCTGACGTCCTGAAGGTCGAGCGTCCGGTCACGGGCGACGACACTCGTCACTGGGGGCCGCCTTGGTTGAAGGACGCATCCGGGCGTGACTCCGACGACTCCGCTTACTTCAGTTCGGCGAATCGCAACAAGCGCTCGCTTGCCATCGACCTGTCGAGCGCCGAAGGTCAGCAAATCGTGCGCGAACTGGCAGCCAGGAGCGACATCCTGGTCGAGAACTACAAGGTGGGGGATCTCGCCCGCTACCGGCTCTCCTATGACGAGCTGAGCGCGATCAACCCGCGGCTGATCTACTGCTCGATCACCGGTTACGGGCAGGACGGTCCGATGTGCCACCTGCCCGGCTACGACTTCGTGTTTCAGGGCGAAGGCGGTCTGATGAGCATCAACGGGCTCCCCGACGACGAACCGGGCGGAGGACCCGTCAAGACATCGATCGCCGTCACGGACGTGCTGACCGGTTTGAACGCCACGATCGGCATCCTCGCCGCCGTCGAACACCGTCGTCTGACGGGACGCGGCCAACGTCTCGACATCGCGCTGCTCGATACGATCATCCACTTCGGTGCGAACCAGATCGCCAGCTACTTCGCCAGCGGCGAGATTCCTCGTCGCTGGGGAAACCGGCATCCGAACCTGACGCCTTATCAGACCTTCGAAGCCAGCGATGGACACTTCATCGTCTGTTGCGGCAATGATCAGCAGTTTCAACGCCTGTGCGCGGTGATCGGACAGCCCGAACTCGGCTCGGCGCCCGAATACCGACGAATGGTCGACAGGAACCAGCACCGCAAGCCGCTCGAGGCCCGGCTGCAGCAGGCGTTCGCGCGGCACCCACGCGCGTACTGGTTGCAGCGCCTGGCCGAGGCCGACATCCCCACGGGAGCGGTCAACGACTATCGGCAGGTATTCGAGCATCCACAGGTCAAGCATCGTCGGATGCGCGTGGAGATGACCGCCGATACGGGCGCTTCGGTCAGCGTGGTTCGAAACCCGATTCGACTGAGCGACACGCCGATCACCTATCGAATGGCCCCACCACGACGCGGGCAGCACACGCGCGAGGTGCTGACGAAGATGCTGGGTCGTACCGACGAGCAGATCGATGAGCTGGCAGACAAAGGCGTTCTCGAATCGCCGCCGCTCGCAACGGGCAATGGATCCGTCGCCAAGTAACGCCTCATCGATTCACGACATCACCGATACCGACCATGCCCAGCCCGACGTATTCGCTGAACCAGGACCAGCGATCCATCCAGGATCTGGTAAGAAGGGTCGCTCGCGAACGCGTGGCGACTCGCGCCGACGAGATCGACCGCAAGGCCGAGTATCCGCACGACATGTTCGCGCTGCTGAAGGAATTGGGGCTGTTCACGCTGCCGTTTCCTGAAACTTATGGCGGAATGGGCAGTCTCCTTTCCGGCTGCCTGGCGATCGAGGAACTGGGCCGCGTCTGCTACAACACCGCCTATCTGCTGCTCGTCCAATGGGTGCCGTTCGGCGCCATCCTGGCCGGAGGCACCGAGCAGCAGAAGCAGTGGCTGCTACCGGGATTGGCCAGCGGAGAGTTGCGCGGAGCCTTCTCGACGACCGAGTCGCAAAGCGGATCCGATGTCAGCGGCATCCTGACGCGCGCCGTCGATGCGCCAGGCGGATACCGCCTGAACGGCCAGAAGATCTGGTGCACGAACTCGGACATCGCCGACTTCATCCTCGTCGCCGCCAAGTACGGCAACGACCCCAGGGAAGCCATCAGCCTGTTCATCGTCGAACGGGGGACCAAGGGGCTAACGGTAGGCCGCAAGGAAGACAAGATCGGCGCGCGCGGCGTGCCCTCGTGCCCGCTTTTCCTGGACGACGTATTCGTGCCCGCCGCCAACCGGCTCGGCGGCGGATTCAAGTCCGTGATGAGCGCGTTCAACGCGAGCCGACCGCTGATCGGCGCCCGCGCGGTCGGCCTCGCTCAGGGCGCGATCGACCATGCGAGCGACTACGTCAAGGGGCGCCGGGCGTTCGGCAGCACGGTGGCGGATTTCCAGGGCGTTCGCTGGATGCTGGCCGATATGGCGATCCAGACCGAAGCGGCCCGCCATCTGGTCTATCGCGCCGCGGCGATGGTCGATGCCGGCGCGGCCGCCGCCGAATTGGCGCCGATCGCCGCGATGGCCAAGTGCTTTGCGTCGGACATTGCGATGAAGGTGGCGACCGATGCTGTTCAGTTGTTCGGCGCAGCCGGCGTTTCCGCCGAATACCCGATCAATCGCTATTTCCGCGACGCGAAGGTCCTGCAGATCATCGAGGGAACCAATCAGATCCAGCGCAACATCGTGGCCAACCACCTGCTCGGCCGCGCCGGCACGCAGGGCTAAGCGCCCGACATCAGACAAGGAGAGGCAATGAGCAAGGAAGACCATCAACTCGTCGGACTCGGCATGTTCTTCGAAGACATGCCGGTGGGACGCCGCTTTCGCACCGTCGGCCGAACGATCCAGGACGCGGATATCTGCGCGTTCATCAACGTGATCCACATGACGGAAGTGCTGTTCACCGACATGGAATTCGTGAAGAACGAATCGGACATCAAGGGCAGGCTCGCGCCAGGCTCGATGAGCTATTGCATCGCCGAAGGCTTGCTGACGCAGTCCACGATGCAGCACACCGGATTCGCCTTCCTGAACATGGAACTCGACATCAAGGCCCCGGCCTTCGCCGGCGACACGATCCACGTGGAGTGTGAGGTCATCGAGGCTCGGCTGAGCAGAAGCCGCCCCGGACGCGGGCTCGTGCGCACGCGCAACAACGTGGTCAAGCAGGACGGAACACTGGTGCTGACGTACACGCCGCTGCGGATGATCCGTTGCCGCGATGGCGGCCATTGAAGGAACGAACGACATGGAAGGCTTGAAGGATCGGGTCGTCGTCGTCACCGGCGCGGCCGGCGGCATCGGATCGGCGCTGTGCCGGCGCCTGGCGCGCGAGGGCGCGGTAGTGGCGGCGCTCGACCTGCAGCCGGCCGTCCAGGCCGTCGTGGACGAGATCGTGGCGGCGGGAGGACGAGCGCAGGCCTGGGTCGTCGACATCGTGGACCATCAGTTCGTCCATCGGACGATCGCCGATATCGAATCGACTCTGGGCCCGATCGGCGCGCTGGTCAACAACGCTGGCTGGGACAAGGCGGCGCGCTTCCTCGATACCGAGCCGGACTTATGGGAGAAGATCATCGCCATCAATCTGACGGGGCCGCTGAATCTTCTGCATGCGGTCGGACGATCGATGTCCGGACGCGGCAAGGGCCGCATCGTCAACGTGGCGTCGGATGCGGGCCGGGTCGGCTCGTCGGGAGAGTCCGTCTATTCGGCCTGCAAGGGCGGGCTCATCGCCTTCAGCAAGACGCTCGCGCGCGAATTGGCTCGAGCACGAATCAACGTCAACGTCGTCTGCCCAGGCCCGACCGACACGGCGCTGTTCCGCGACTTCGCCGGAGAAGGCTCGGCCGGCGACAGGTTGCGCAGCGCGCTCGAAAAGGCCATTCCATTCGGACGGCTAGGCCAGCCGGAAGACGTCGTCGGCGCGATCTGCTTTCTGATCTCCGACGACGCGGCATTCATCACCGGCCAGGTCGTCTCGGTATCGGGCGGCCTGACGATGGCGGGATGACGGAGCGACAGATGCACGAGACGTTTCGCCGGATCGCCGCGCAAACCAGTGTCCGGCCAACGGATGCCGGCCGACGGAGAGCCTCCTTACGCTTGCTCGCCGGCGCGGCGGCCGCTTCATCGGGATGGGCAGCCCTACCAGGTCACGCTCAGGGAAACTATCCAGACAGGCCGATTCGGCTCGTGCTGGGCTTCGCCGCCGGCGGAGGCACCGACGTCATCGCTCGCCACCTGGCCCAAAAAACGCAGGAACGCCTGGGCGCGAACCTCTACGTCGACAATAAACCGGGCGCGAACGGAAACATCGCCGCTGAAACCGTCATCAAGTCGCCGAACGACGGCTACACACTGCTGTACAACACGTCCTCGCTCGTACTCAACACCGCTCTTGGCCAGCGATTGCCGTTCCACTTCCAGCGCGATCTGGTTCCCGTCGCGCTGACCGCCAACAGTCCGCTGGTGCTCGTCGCGTCGCCAAGCGCCGACGTCGCCGACTACGATCAGTTCATCCGCAAGGCCAGGACTGCGCCAGGCAAGCTGACGTTCGGCTCCGCCGGGGAAGGCAATATCACCCACCTGGCCGCCCTGATCTTCGCGCGGGAAGCGGGCGTGAAGGGCGTGCACGTACCGTACAAGAGCGAGAGCTTCGCGCTGACCGATGCCGCAGGCGGGCACATCGATTACTACGTCGGCACGGCCCCGGGTGTCGTGCCCTTCGTCAAGGAACGAAAGCTGGTGGCGTTGGCCGTGGCCAGCGTCAACCGCCTGTCCTCTCTACCCCGAGTGCCTACTTTCGGAGAGGTCGGGCTGAAAACGCGCGAACTCGGCTCGTGGTCCGGAATCATGGCACCGGCAGGCACTGCCACCGTTGTCATCGACAAGCTGAACGAAGCCGTGCGACTCGCGCTGGCCGATAAGGAACTCATAGCGGCCTTCGCGGCGCAGAACAGCGAACCCAAGGGGGGATCGCCTGATGACTATCGACGGTTTCTGAGCGCCGAGTTGCAAAAGTGGGGGGATGTCGTGCGTGCCGAGAACATCAAAGTCGACTGACCAAGAGTACGAAATGCCCGGACGGGAACGGAAACTCTTGATCGCCGACCTGGCGGCCATGCAAGCGATCATCGATCGATCGACTTTCAATCGCTTTCTCGGACTGAAGGCGACCTGCCTGGATCCGGACCGGTTGGTCCTTTCGATGCCGTGGCAGGAACAGATCATCTCCAACCCGGATCTCCGCGCGACTCATGGCGGCGTGCTGGCCACGCTGGTCGATGTGAGCTGCGACTACGTCATCGCTGCGCGAATCGGCCGCGCCGTGCCGACCATCGACCTCCGAGTCGACTATCACCGCGTCGCCACGCCGGGTCCTCTGGCTGTCGAAGCACGGATCGTGCACCTCGGACGCACGCTGGCCTGCGCGGAGGCCGTCGTACGTAACGCGAACGGTTCGACGGTGGCGAGCGGACGCGGCCAATACATGGTCGCGAATCCGTCGTGAGCTTCGCCAATACGTGTCAACGGTCGACCAATTGGATCGCACCCGGTATTCGCGCCATGTCGACGCGATGTCCAGAAAGACCGATCAAAGCAAGGAGACAACCGATGTCTGTGCTCCATTCTTTATGCAAGGCACTGGCCTTGGCCGCATTCGCGGCCGGCCTGGCGACGAACGCTTCGGCGCAGGTCGGTTTTCCGGCCAAACCGATCAAGGTGATCGTACCGTTCGCCGCCGGCGGCGCCACCGATCAGGTCGCTCGATTGCTGGCGGTCAAGGTCTCCGAGCAGCTCGGCACACAGGTCGTCATCGAGAACCGGGGCGGAGCGAACGGCAACCTTGGCGCGGAGCTGGTCGCCAAGGCGGCGCCGGACGGCTACACGCTGCTCTACACGACCTCATCGATCGCTTATACCCAGGCGTTCGGGCTGAAGACCGGTTATTCGTTCAGTCGGGAACTGGCGCCAGTCTCGCTGCTGATCGACCAACCACTGCTGGTGGTAGCCAGCCACGCCAGCGGATTGACAACGGCCGATCAATTGAAATCGCCGCGAAATGCGAATCTGAGCTACGCGTCTTCCGGCATCGGCAACCTGACGCATCTGGCGATGCATGTGCTGCTCGGAGCTCATCGCGTTGCCGCGGTGCATGTTCCATACAAAGGCGGAGCGGGCGCGTTTCCCGACGTCATCGCCGGACGAGTGGATCTGCTGGCCGATCCGATCAACTCGGCATACCCGTACGTCCGCGATCAGCGCGTGATTCCGCTGCTGGTGACGAGTTCCCAGCGTTCACCTCTGCTGCCGTCGGTTCCCACGGCGTCGGAAAGTCTGCTGCCCGGATTCACGATGGGCGCCTGGCAGGCCTTGCTGGCGCCCGCAGGCACACCTCCAGCCATCCTGGACAAGATCAATCACGCTTATGTGGCCGCGCTGCGGGATCCCGACGTACGAAGCCGTCTCGAATCCCAGGGGGCCGAGGCGATCGGCTCGACACCTGAACGGCTCGGGCAATTCGTTCGAGACGAGGTCCGGCGCTGGTCTGCGATCATCAAGCAGTCGGACATCAAACTCGAGTAAAGAAACGCCTCGCAATCGTCAACCAGAAGGAGGAGCCATTCCATGGACGAAAGATACGCTCGCTACCAGCGCCTGAAGTTCGATCGCCCGGCCGACCGCGTGTTGCGCATCACGCTGTCTTCGCCGTTGAAGATGGGCGCGATGGACGCCCGCATGCATAAGGAAGTGTCGGAGATCTGGGCCGACGTCGATTCGGATCCGACGGTCTCGGCCATCATCATCACAGGCGAAGGCAACAGCTTTTCGGCCGGTGGCGACCTGAACCACGAACGCAAGGTCTGCGACGACTACCGGTTGCGGATGGAATCGATGTCCGAGGCGCGCCGCGTGGTGCTGGGCATGCTCGATTGCCGCAAGCCGATCGTCGGCGCCGCCAGAGGCTGGGCGGTGGGCGCCGGCCTCGCCTGCCTGATCCTGGCCGACGTGTCGATCGCGTCGAAGGATGCGAAGTTCTCCGATGGCCACCTGAAGATCGGCGTGGCCGCCGGCGATCACGCGACGATCGCCTGGCCGTTGCTGTGCGGCATGGCCAAGGCCAAGTACTACCTGCTGACGGCGGAGACGTTCACCGGCGAAGAAGCCGAGCGCATGAACCTGATCTCGCTGGCGCTGCCCGACGACGAGGTCGAGGCCAGGGCCGTCCGGATCGCCGCCAACTTCGCCAACGGAGCGCCGGCCGCGCTGCGCTGGACGAAGATGATGCTGAACCACTGGTTCCGGCAGGCGACGCCGATCTTCGACGCATCGCTCGCGCTGGAGTTCACCGGCTTCGCGGGGCCCGAAGGCCGGGAAGGCATCGATGCGTTCCTGCAGAAGCGCAAGACCGGGTTCGATCCCGACACGCCGGTCTGAACGCCCGCCCGCTCAGCCCTGCGCCCCCGTGTATCGCTCGATCGCCACCAGGCAGGTATGCGCGCTGCAGCCGCCCGAGAACGCCGAGCTGCCGACGTCGAGCGTCAGCACGTTCGCGTTGCCGTTCAGCTCCAGCGGCTGCTCGTCATCGGCCGCCACGCCCGACACCAGCGCCGGCGCCGGCGCGAACCAGGCGCCCGTCGGCAGCAACGCGACGCCGCGCCGGAGCTGGTCGGACAGCCGTACGCCGGCCAGGCACTGACCGCGGTCGTTGAACACCCGCGCGATCTGGCCGGCCTCGACGCCGATCCGCTTCGCATCGTCCGGATGCAGCACCAGCGGCTCCTTGCCGCCGACCTTGTCCTGCTGGCTCAGATGGCCGTAATCGATCTGGCTGTGCAGCCGGTTCTTCGGCTGCGGCGACAGCAGGTGGAACGGATATTTCCGCGCCTTGGCGCCCTGCAGCCACTCGGGCGGCTCGATCCAGCTCGCATGCGGCGGACAATCGGCGTACCGCAGCGCGGCCAGCGTCTGGCTGTACAGCACGATGCGGCCGGACTCGGTGCGCAGCCGATGCGCGTCGGGATCGGCACGGAAATCGGCGAGGTGGATGTAGTCCTTGCGGACCGGTACCTCGACGTGGCCGCGGGCCCAGAAGGCGTCGAACGACGGCAGCTCGACGCCCAGCCGCTCCCGGGCGTCGCGCACGGTATCGCCGTACAGATGCTCGATCCACTGCATCTCGTCGCGACCTTCGCTGAACGCGGCCTCGACGCCCAGTTCGCTGGACAGGTGACGCATGATGTCGTAGTCGGTGCGCGACTGTCCGAGCGGACGCACGACCTGCCGCATCGCCAGCAGGTAGTCGGACCGCGTGCCGCCGGCCAGATCGTTGCGCTCGAGCGAGGTCGTCGCCGGCAGCACGATGTCGGCGCGCTGCGCGGTCGGCGTCCACAGCGGTTCCTGGACGATGATGGTCTCGGGCTTCTGCCAGGCCCGGCCCAGCCGGTTCAGGTCCTGGTGGTGATGAAACGGGTTGCCGCCGGCCCAGTAGACGAGGCGCACGTCGGGATAGGTGTGGACGACGCCCTCGTAGCTGAACGGCGCGCCCGGGTTCAGCAGCATGTCGGCGACCCGGGCCACCGGGATGAAATCCTCGTTGGGCCGCGCGCCCTGCGAGAAGCTCGGCCCCCGGGTCAGCGAAACGGTCGTGCCGGTGCCGGCGCTCGACGAAAAGCCGAAGCCGACCCCGCCGCCGGGCAGGCCGATCTGGCCCAGCACCGAAGCCAGCGTGATCGCCGCCCACCATGGCTGCTCGCCGTGGACGGCCCGCTGCAGGCCCCAGCACATCGTGATGAACGTGCGCAGGTCCGGCAGCACCCGCGCCAGTTCGCGGATCCGTTCGGCGTCCAGGCCGGTGATGCCGGCCGCCCACGCGGCATCCTTGACGATGCCGTCGCTTTGGCCGCGCAGATAGGCGAGCACCGGCTCGGCGCCGCTGCAGCAGCGCTGCAGGAACGCCGCGTCCTGGCGGCCGGCGGCGACGACCTCGCCGGCCAGACCCAGCACCAGCGCCGTATCGGTGCCGGGGATGATCGGCCACCACTCGGCGTCGACCCATTCCGGAATGTCGTCGCGGCGCGGCGAGATCAGCACGACCCGGGCGCGGCGCTGCACGAGCCGGCGCAGATGGGTCTCCAGCAGGTGGCGGGCGACGCCTCCGGCTTCCTGCTGCGCGGTACGGGGCGACAGCGCGCCGAAGGCCAGCAGCAGCTCGGTGTGTTCCGAGACGGTATCCAGCGTCGCGCCCAGGCCCAGGTAATCGGACGGGTTGCCCATCACATGGCGGGCGATGACGGCGCCCGCGCCATAGCTGTAGGTATCGCGATGGCCGGTATAACCGCCCACCTGATTCAGCAGCCGCTTGATCTGGGTCTGCGCGTGATGGAAACGCCCGGCCGAGGTCCAGCCGTAGGAGCCCGCATAGATCGACCGGTTGCCGAAGCGGTTGCGCACGCGGTTGATCTCGTCGGCGACGAGGCTGGCCGCCTCGTCCCACCCCAGCTCCACCATCCGCTCCCGGCCGCGGCCGCCGCGGTCGCTGCGCTCGCGCCGTTCGAGCCAGCCCTCGCGAGCCATCGGCCGGGCGATGCGCCGCGCCGGGTCGAGCCAGTCGCGCACCGCATGAATGATCGGCGACGGCGCGGGGTCATGCTCGAACGGTTCGATGCCGACGATGCGATCGTCCTCGACCAGGGCGGTGAAGGCGCCCCAGTGCGCGCAGTGGGGAATTCTTCTGATCATCGTAGTGTCTCGCTGCTGCGGTTCACGGAACGCCGCGCCGCCGAATCGACCGGAACCGGCGACAGTGCAGTATCGGCCCAAAACCGCCTCGTTCGATAGTGGGGCCGGGGTGGGTTCCCGCCGCCGGATGGCGGTGGCGGTGGTGATGGCGATGGAGATGGCGATGGGGGGCCCATGCGCGTCAGAGCTCGAGCCGCACCTTGGGCGCCTTCTTGTTGACGAACTCGCCCAGGCGTTCCTGCACGTCGTGCCCCTGCTGGATCATCGCCATCACCAGTCCTTCGGTGAACAGTCCGTCGGTGGCCGACATGTCGGCGATGCGGTTGATCGCGCTGACGATCGCGTAATTGGAAAGCGCCGCATTGCCGGCGATCTTCTTCGCCAGGTTCAGCGCGAACTCTGGCGCGGGCGTGTCGCCTTTCGCGGGATCGCAGACATAGTGGGCCAGGCCCAGTCGCAAGCCTTCGTGCGCGTCGACGACCCGGCCGGTCAGCATCATCTCGACCATGCGCGGGGCGGAGATGATGCGCGCCGTTCGCACCGTGGCCCCGCCGCCGGTGAAGATGCCGCGAGTGCCCTCGGGCAGCGCGAAGAAAGTTCCGCCATCGGCCACGCGCACATGGGCCGCGCTGGCCAGCTCCAGCCCGCCGCCGACGACCGCCCCTTGCAGGCACGCGACCACGGGAATGCCGCCGTGCTGGATCTTGTCGAATGCGCGATGCCAGCCCTGGCAGACGCGCATGAACTCGACGCCGCTGCGCACCTTGTCGTGATGCTCCTTCAGGTCGAGTCCGGCGCAGAAGTGCTCGCCCTCGGCGGTCAGCAGGATGACGCGGATGTGGCTGGGCACCGTCGAGAAATACTCGTCGATGGCCGCGATCGCTTCCTCGTTCAGCGCGTTGCGCTTGTGCGCCATGTTCAGCGTGACGATGCCGACGTGGCCCTGTTCGGAGGTCAGCAGAATGGGGTCGGACATGGGGGCTCCTTGCGAGGGGTCATCAATGAGAGCAGGCGAACGGCGACGGCCGGCCCGGGACCAACGCGACGAGGCGGCGGCCGACGTGAGAGTCGGAACGGCCGGTGCGCACAGGCGATCCATGCCGATCTCGCCATCGGATGACTCGGCTCAGCGAACACCGTTCGTCGTCGAATTTCGTTGAATCGGCTCCAGAATAGGCAGGAAGCGCGTTCGACCCAATAGCCGATGACGACTCGTGATATGCAAAAACTGACAATCCGATCCGACGGGCTCGAAAACCGGGCGGCGGCGGCCGCAGCCGCCACGGTGTCGCTCGAACTGATGCAGGACTTGTTGCAAAGCCTGCGTTCACTGTGCCCGAAGCCGGTCCTGGAGCGATGCCTGAAGCAGGCCGGCATCGTCCGGGAGATCATCAGCCGTCCGGGCGCACGGCTGACGCACGATCAGGTCGTGGGCCTGTACCAGCACAGCGCCGGCGCGACCGGCGACGAAATGATGGGGCTGTGGAGCCGCCCGATACGCACGGGTTCGTTGAAATACATCATGCGGGCGGTGATGGACGCGCCCAGCCTGCAGGTGGCGCTCTACCGTTTCACGCAGTTCTGGAATCTGCTGCTCGACGATTACCGCCTGCAACTGACGCACACCGGAAACGTGCTGCGCCTGGAACTGATCCCCCGCAGCGCCACGGCCGGACTCAACCGCTTCGGCCACGCATTGATGCTCAAGCTGACCCACGGCATCGTGTCCTGGCTCGTCGGCCGCGAGGTCCCGGTCCTGAGCGTGGAATTCGCTTTTCCACGCCCGCCCTTCGCTGCCGACTACGCGGTGCTGTTCCCCGCCTCGGTGGATTTCGGTGCCCGGTATTCACGGATCGCGTTCGACGCCGAACTGGGCCGGATCCGGTCCGAGCGGAGCGCGGCCGACGTGCGCGCATTCCTCGTGCGGGCGCCGCGCGACTGGATTTTCACGTCGTACCACGAGCACGCGCTGCGGCTGAAGGTGCGCGAGCTGCTTTACACGGATCTGCGGCGGACATTGGACGACGTCGCCGGCTGCCTGCACATGTCTTCGCGAACCTTGATCCGCAGGCTTCAGGACGAGAGCCTGTCGTTCCAGGGCATCAAGGACGAGCTGCGCCGCGATCTGGCGATCCTGAATCTCGTGCGCGATGACGTTTCGCTGGGCGAGATCGCTTATGCGCTGGGATTCAGCTCGCCGGCGGTCTTCCATCGCGCCTTTCGTCATTGGACGGGGATGACGCCGGGCGCGTACCGGGCCGCGCAGCAGCGATTGCACTGACCGAGAGCGGCCGGCGGCGCGCGTAATCCGGCCACGGCAGCCACGCGAACGCCAGCGCGCCGGCCACCAACAATACCGCGATGGCCATATAGATGGCCAGGTAGGTTTCCACGCCCCAGGCGGTCGCTTGGTTGGCCACGATGCCGGTCAGCCATTGCACGACGGCGATGCTGCCGAACATCGTCATCGTCATCAGCGCGATTGCACGGCCGGTCATCTGCGGGGAGTACGATTCCCGGGCATCGGGATAATGGAGTGCGCCATAACCCGACAACACGCCGATCGCCAGGATCAGCGCGACCGCGAAGCTCGCGTCCCGGACCAGCGCCAGCGCGACGAACACCGCGGCGAACAGCAGCGTCAGCGCGATCATCATCACGCGTCGCCGGCGCCCGCCGGGATCGAGATAACCGAACAACGGCAGACCGACCACCGCGGCGGCGGACATCCAGAACGCGACACTGCCGCTTTCGCTCAGCGTCAGGCCGAACCGATCGACCATGAACGGGCCGAGCCACAGGCCGCGCAAGGTCATGAACGACGAATAGGTGACCAGCGACAGGACGACGATCCCGACCGTCTGGGGCAGCAGGAACAGGCGGCCGAACGCGGCAAAGGACTGGACCAGGGTTTCGCGCGGCGCATCCGGATCGGCGTGCGGCGGGTGGCTGTCGTGGATCTTGCGGTGGACGACGACGCAGGTGATGGCGGAGACGACCGCCAGTGTCCAGAAACCGCTGCGCCAGGAACCGTAGTCGATCAGCCAGGCCAGAGGCGTGCCGGTCAGCAGCATGCCGACGCCGCCGATCGCCAGCACCAGGCTCGAGACCGACGCGAAGGCGGCCGGTGGAAAGCGCTCGGCGATCACCATCGTGCAGGCCACGAAGGCCGGTGCGCTACCCACACCGACCAGGATCTGGCCCGCGATCAGCATCGACAGGTTCGTGCCGAGCGCGATCAACACCGAGCCGATCACCATCATCGGGAACAGGACGAGCACGGTGCGGCGTACGCCGAAACTGTCGAACGACACCCCCACCACCGGCTGCATCAGCGCGAACGCCAGATGGAAAGCGCCGGCGAAGCTGCCGAGCTGGGAGACGCTCAGGCCCAATTCCTGTTGCAGCGGCGGCGCGGTGATCGCGGCCACGGTCCGGAAGGCCTGGCTCAGCGTGAAGCCGATGACCAGCACGGCCAGCATCGGCCAGGCGCCGCGCGAGCTCCGCGGCAGAGACTCCGGATCTGCTTGCATGGTCGGATCGGACTGCGCCACGAATGGAGCTCCTGTATGGGGTCCGGGCGGAACCGGCCCGGAAGAGAGTGCAACATACCAGACCCATGGTTGCCGCCAATTCCATGGACGCCAAGTTTGCGTGCGATGCCCGTGGCTCGGGCAGCTCTCGGCAGCCCGGCTCGCCTCGCGCCGGCGCCGCGGGCGACATCCTCAACATTGACGATCCGGGCCGGCAGGCAGGCGTCCGAGAAACGCCGAAGAAACGCCGGCCGCTTAGGCTGAAATCCGCCGTGCCTGCGCGTTACCGTTGACGGCGCCCGCTCCATCGCTTCCGTCACGTGCCAGCCACGCGCACGCTCCGGTCGGGCCTGCGGTGCTTCGGCATCGTCTGCTGGTGCGCGCCCGGCGGCACGCAGATTGCCGCTCGGTCGGCTACGCGGCGGTGCTGGTGCCGGCTCGGAAGCCGTGAACGCTTAGCGGCGCTGCGATCGCGAAACCGGCTAACCGGCAAACGCGTTCAAGCCTGCTGGGCACGACATCACTCGGTCCCTGACACCAGGATGTGGTTTCAAGCCAATCAGTCGGCATCGAGAGGTACCGAGCCGTCTATATCCTAACGTCGACATCGGAAGGATCGCGTCTCCGCGCGGATTGCTCGGACGCGGAACGCGGCCCCAGTCTTGCGATGGCTTGGTTCACGCGCTGACGGCTGGCACCGAGCAGTAATGCCAGATCCGATTGTTTGAGTTGTCCGTGGACCGCCCGGCTGCCTGGCGTCGCCATGTTGTCACCCAGCGTACCGAGCAGCTCACGCACCCGCGGCTCCAGGGGCTGAGTGACGAAGGCGACATGCCGGTCCATGACGTGCAAGGCGTGCTCCCAATTCAGCCGGGACAGTGCTTCCGACAATCCGGGATGATGTGCGAGCAGTTCGCATAGTTGCCCTCGCCGCATCATCAACAGGGTGCAAGGGCCCAGCGTATGACAGGAATACGGCAACGGCTTGGCGGCCAGCAGGGGCACGTCGCCAAACCACTCGCCGGCGCGCACGATGTGCGTGACCCCTTCCTTTCCATGATCCGTGACGACACTCACACGCATGGCACCTGCTGCCAGCCCGAACCAAGTATCGGGCACGACTCCCTGGCCAGCAATAAGCTGGCCATGGCCGACGCGCCAGGTCGCCGCTTTCGAGAGCAAGGCTCGTTGCAACGAGGGCCCCAGCGACGCGAACCAGGCGCCTGAATGAACGGCGCTGTCCTCGTCTGCCGTCAGTGCACCGCTGAGCGTGAGCGCTTTCATGCTTCGAACCCTCTCATGAAACCCTTGCGATGGCTTTATGCAACTAGTTGCGCATAAATACTGTGGCAGTATGCAACTGGTTGCAGAATACCCCTACACAGGGAAAACCCTGATCGATTTGCACGGAGCTTTCGCAGATGTCGCTGCCTTACGCGCTATTGGTCGCCTGTCGCGTATTGCCGCATTGCTCATCATGAAGAGAACACGCCTCGAAGCCGCCAGCGCGGTACCGCACAGTGCGACCGTCAAGCCTGAAGGGCAATGGCATCATGGCGATCTGCGCGCTTCATTGGTCGCCTGGGGCACGTACCTGCTGGATACCGAGGGCATCGAGAACATGAGCATGCGCGCCGCGGCGAGGCTGGCTGGAGTCTCGCAGGGCGCCCCGGCGCACCATTTCAGCGACAGGAATGGACTGCTCGCCGCCATCGCGGCGCAAGGTTTTCGTGAGCTGGCCACGTTCAAGCCTCCGAAAGTCTCGCATGGCCCCATGCCGGAAGCCGACGCCAGATTGCGTGCGGTGATCCTCGGCTACGTCGAGTATGCCCGCTTGTACCCGTCCCGCTTTCATCTGATGTTCGGACCGCACATCCGCGAGCGGACACGCTATCCGGAACTGGTTCAGGCCTCGTCGGCTGCGTTCGATCTGGTGCGCGGTGCGGTGGTGCCCTTTCTGCGGCCTGCTGGCGTCGGCACGCTATCGGAGGACGAGCTGGCCTTCGCCGTGTGGTCGGCCACGCATGGGCTCGCCACGCTGCTCCTGGAAGGCCGCTCCCTGCCTTCCGGTTCGGGCTGCGAACCGCAGCCTCGGGTGCATCAACTGACCGACATCGTGGTGCGCTTCTGCCTGCTGGCGCTCGAGTCCGGCTGCGCTCGCTGACCTGAGCCTGCTGCTGACTCGCCGAGTCGAGCCGGGCCGCGCCGCCGACCTGTCATCCCAAAGATCTCCCGCAGTCTTCGTCCCGGACCATTGAGTCTCGTAGGTGACTTAGGCGGCTGGCGAGAGTCGATGCTCGTTTCTAAACTAGACACCGTTCAGTTAAACAAAGCTGCCTCGACGGCAGCCCCCTATTCGATGATTCCGACGATCGTGTTCGAAGGCAGGCAATACGAACCGGAATGGATCCGGCTCGAGGTCGATCGCGTGCAGGCCGGGTTGAATGGTCTGGGCCTGCAGGCAGGGCAAACCGTGAGCGCGATGCTGCGCAACGGCCCCGAATACGTGGTGCTGGCGCTGGCGTGCCGCCAGGCGGGCGTCTATCTGGTCACCATCAACACGCACTTCAAGGCGCGGGAAGTCCAGCATGTCCTGTCGGACAGCGGCGCCGCCGTGCTGTTCGTCCATGACGACCTGCTATCCCGGATCGACGGCGGGGTCCCGACGGCGGTCGTCGTCGTGACCGTTCCCTCGCCGGAGACTGCGGAGGCCGCGCCGCGCGACTGGCGCGCGTTCGGCGCCGGCCAGCCGCCGATGCCGACGCGCGGCGGCGTGTTGCACGGTGCCATCGTCTATACCTCGGGCACCACCGGCAAGCCCAAGGGTGTACGCCGCATTCCGCCGCCTATGGAGCATGCGGCAGCCATGGAGCGTGAACTGCTGCGCGTCACCGAGATCGTCTACGGCACAGGCCCGGGCCTGCGAGCCTACCTCGCCGCGCCGATCTACCACAGCGCCGCGATGGCCTATATGACACATGTCGGCCGGATGAACGCGCTGCTGGTGCTCGAGAATGGATTCGATGCCGAGCGGGCGCTGCAACTGATCGAGGCGCACCGGCTCACGCATGCCTACCTCGTACCCACCATGTATCGCCGCCTGCTGGCGTTGCCCGCACAAGTACGAGACCGCCATGACATCAGCTCGCTACGGCAGGTCGCCTCGACGGGCTCACCTTGTCCGCCCGATCTGAAGCGGCGGATGATCGAGTGGTTCGGGCCTATCATTACCGAGGCCTACGGCTCCAGCGAAGCGGGCTACACGACCTTCATCGATTCCGCGGATTGGCTACGCCACCCTGGCTCGGCCGGCCGCGCACTGCCGAGCGCGACGGTGCGCATCCTCGATGTCGACGGACGCCAACTCCCTGCAGGCGAGACCGGCCTCATCTACGTGAA
This sequence comes from Burkholderiaceae bacterium, assembly GCA_047601745.1. Classification (GTDB taxonomy): domain Bacteria; phylum Pseudomonadota; class Gammaproteobacteria; order Burkholderiales; family Burkholderiaceae_E; genus JAKPAM01. The sequence continues at coordinate 5,564,147 of JASGIS010000001.1, forward strand.
GCAGACGGCCCTACCGGACTTCACCTACGTCAACCGTCCCGAAGCGCGCGAGGCGGCCGAGCGGGACGGACTGATCACGCTGGGCGACATCGGATACCTCGACGACGAGGGCTTCCTCTACATCTGCGATCGACAGTCGGACATGGTGATCTCCGGCGGCGTCAACATCTATCCCGCCGAGATCGAGGCAGTGCTGCAGACCATGCCCGCGGTCGCCGACTGCGCGGTGTTCGGCATTCCCGATGCCGAGTACGGCGAGGCGCTGGCCGCAGCGGTGCAACCCACGCCCGGCATGTACATCGAGGAGGGTGCAGTCCAGACCTTTCTCCGGGAACGCCTGGCCGGCTACAAGGTGCCGCGCGTGGTCGAGGTGCACGATGCGCTCCCGCGTGAGGACACCGGAAAGATCTTCAAGCGCCGATTGAGGGAGCCGTACTGGCGCGGCCAGCAGCGACGCATCTAACCGTTCTCCATCCCCTCGACGAACCCGATGTCCATTCTCCATCGATTCGATCGACCTACTCTTGGGAGATTTGCTATGACCGCATCAACCTCTTCCGCATCCCAACCCGTCTACCTCACCGGTTTCATGGCCCCGGTGGCCGACGAGATCGAGAGCACCGATCTCGAGGTGGAAGGCCATCTGCCGCCCGAGCTCTCGGGCACCTACGTGCGCAACGGCTCGAACCCGATGCCGGGCACGGATCCCGGCCATGACTTCACGGGCCAGGGCATGCTGCACGGTGTGCGGCTCGACGGCGGCCGCGCCCTCTGGTACCGCAACCGCTGGGTACGTACGCCCGCGATGCTGGGTGCCCAAGTCAGGCAACCGGATAACAGCATGCGCTACGAGAACTCCTTGGCCAACACCAGCGTCGCGTCGTTCGATGGCAAAGTGCTGGCCCTGGTAGAAAACGCCTACCCCTACGAGGTGACACCGGACCTGGACACCGTGGGCGTCTATCGCTTCCGCAACGACCAGTTGTCCACCTCGATCACGGCGCATACCAAACTCGACCCCACCAGCGGCGAGTTGCATTTCTACAGCTACAGTCCTTCGCCGTTCATCAGTTACCACGTCGCCACGCCGGACGGCTTCATCAGGCACAGCCAGACGATTCCCGTACCAGGGCCAACGATGATGCACGATTTCGCGCTGACCGAGCGGCACGTGCTGTTCCTCGACATGCCGGTGATCTTCGATAAGACGCTCGCCGCCGGCACACCCTACCGGTTCCCATACCGATGGGACGACGCTTACCGGTCACGCATCGGTGTGCTGCCGCGGTCCCGCCCTGACGCGCAGGTGCGCTGGTACGAGATCGAACCGGGTTATGCGTTCCATGTGGCCAATGCCTACGAGGATGGGCACGGCCGCATCGTTCTCGACGCCGTCAACTACGACAGGCAGGCCTTCAACAGCCTCTGGGCCGGCATCGGGGGGGTCTCCGTGCTGAAGGGCGTTGACGCTCGGCAGCCGCTGCGCGGTGGCTCGATGTACCGCTGGGTGATCGATCCGCGCAGCGAGCGCGTATCGGAGCAGCGGCTCGATGATCTCGAGGTCGAGTTCCCCGTGATCCACCCGGGCCGTATTGGCCGCGCGTACCGATACGCTTACAGCGCCGCAGCCCAATTGGCGGTACCCAGCCAGGGCTCCTTCTATGCCCGCAACGACATGAAGACGGGCGAGCGTCAAGTCTACCGGCTCGACGACGGTTGGATCCCCGGGGAAGCGTCTTTCGTTCCAGCCAGCGGGGCCTGCGCCGAAGAAGAGGGTTGGCTGCTGACCCTCGTCACGCATGCTCGCGACGACGCCGCTCGCCTGCTGGTGCTGGATGCGAGCCGGCTCGAAAGCGGGCCCGTGGCGACGGTGAAGCTGCCGAGGCGAGTGCCGATCGGCTTCCATGGCGCCTGGATACCGATGAAGGATTGAACCCGATCCAGTGCGGTTGATGGCGGCGCCACCTCGGGATCGAGCTTGCGAAGGCCAGCCCCCCGAACATCACGGTAGCTTCACGCTCGAGTTGATGGAATAGGCGCTCTACCACTGTCGGAGCGCCAAATGCCTGTTCTCAAGACGATTCCCGGTTTGATCGGCCTAGCCAGCGTCGCTATCGTCGCCACCGCTTATGTCATCGCATTGACCATCAAGGAACCGCCGCCGGTCTCCCCCTACGGCTCGATGCAAGGGCCGGCGGAGCTACCGAGAACGGATGGTGTCGCCATCGCGCCGTTGGACCAAGCCCTGACGTTCGCCAGGTTTCACGGCGAGAACGGCCTGCGCCTGATGCGCGTCGAGCGATACGAAAACGGTGTGGCGAGCGGGACGGACGTCACCTTTCTGCAGGCGTCCGGCGAGGCAGATCCCGTCACGCTGTGGCAGCAATCGAACTATGACGCGATCGCCAGCGCCGCCGGGCCCGCAGTACAGGTCAAGGCTTCCGAACTCGAGCTGCCCTTTTCGTCGACGGACGAACAGATCGGCATGGGCGGAACGTATCCGGCGCATTCCGCTGAGACGAATATGACCCGGCCGTTCGCGTTCCCGAAGCTGCAGCCTGCTCATCGCTGGAACATGCAGGTGCCGGCCCGGGCTTATCTGCTGGATTATGAGATCGAGCTGGGAATCGTAGCCCTCGAGCCCCTCAAAGCTGGTCGGAAGGCCGAGCATTACGGTCTCGTTCTTGCATCCGACTACACGGACCGGGATCGCCTGCTTCGCGATATCGGCGTCAGCGATGTCAGCACGGGTTTGCCCTTCGCCGCTGCGAAATCGGTAGTGCCGGCCTTGCCGATCGGTGCATTGTTCGTCATCCCCCGAGACGTGCGGACGTTCTACAAGAACCTCGAACTGCGGCTGCACGTCAACGATCGGCTGCGTCAGATTGCGCTGCCGAAGGATCTGGTCTGGGACATCGACCGCATGGTCGATGAATCCGTCGCCCGCCGCGGGCTGGCTTTCCCGATGGGTCGAAACGCGGTGAGGCTGCCGATCACGCCGGATGGTGCCGTGCCGCCACGCACCATCCTGCTGTCCGGCACGACCGACGGGGTGGTGGTCCGCCCTCCGTCCGGCCGCCAGATCTTCATCGGCGTCGTCCAATGGTTGGGAAGCCTGCGATGGAACAGGCCGGGCCTGCTGGTCGAGCGCTCCATCACCGAGGCTCACGCGGACGGCAACTACCTTCAACCAGGCGACAACGTGGTCATGCGTGCCGAATACCTTGGCCTGATCGTCAACAACATCGTCCCCTGACGGTCCGCGATTCGCGTCGTTGGCCATCACGATTGCTTCACGCTGCCGGTGCCCCAATGCGATTGCCGAGCAATCACCATACCGAAGTGGATGCCGGTTCCTGCACGCGCTGCCATCCAAATGATTCCAAGCACTGCCCCCTTCTTCACCTGCGATTCGGGGTACACGGCGCCCGCGCTCCGAATTCGCGGCGATGGACTCACCGCCATGCATCGCGAACGCGTTTTACTGGTCGAAGACAATCGAGATCTGGCCGCGTCGATCCTCGAATCACTGGAAGATGCCGGTTTCGAGCCGGACTACGCTGGTGACGGCGCCCAAGCATTGCACCTGGTCGAAAGCGCCGTACCGCCTTTCGACGCCGTGGTCCTGGATGTCGGATTGCCGCGTGTCAGTGGATTCGAGGTCTGCACCCGCCTCAGGCACGATGGCTTTCGAGCCCCCATCCTGATGTTGACGGCACGAGATGCGGCAGATCAGGTGGTCGAGGGGCTGGAAAGGGGAGCAGACGACTACATCGTCAAGCCCTTCGATATAAAGGTGCTGATCGCGCGGATCAGGGCGGCCACTCGCCGCTATCTGAGCCTTCCGGACAACGTGGGTGTGGTCCAGACGTCAGGCATTGCGCTGGACACCAATCGTTGCCGGCTGCTGCTGCCGTCGGGACAAAGCTGTTCACTTAGCCCCCTTCAATCCCGGCTGCTGCATACGTTGATGCGCAATGCGCCTCGGGTGGTCTCGCGGGAAGAGCTCGAAAGCGCGTTGTGGGGCGACGAGGCGCGTCCGACAAGTGACGCACTTCGCACCCACCTTTACCAGTTGCGCAAGCTCATCCAGCTGGCCGGCGGATCGGATTTCATTCGCACCTGCGGGAAGCAAGGCTATTGCTTGGATTTATGACCATCCGGTTCGATCTCCAGGGAAGCGCGCGCCCTCAAACCCTGTTCTCGAAGATGTGGCGCTTCCTGCTGGCGCTGATCCTCGTGACGTTCGCGATCCACGCGTTTCTCGTTACCGGTACGCTGCAACTCGGCGCCGAGGTTCTGACGCAACGCCGCCTGGAACGGATCGGCGATTTCTGGGGTACGCAGCCTCCGCTGTCGAAACCGCTCGGTCTGGACCCGGTCACGGTCATCTATCCGCGTTACGAGCTTCTGCCCCCCAAACTGCAGAATATGCTGCGTCGCGACGAGCGCGGACTTTTCGAACTGGGGAACCGCGCGCAAGATTACTTTGTACTGGCGAAGGCCAGCTCTGCGGACGAGGCGTTCTATGTGGTCGAGTTCCACTCGGAAATCAAGCCGAACGAGACCATTGAGCACCAGGTCTTCATCTGGTATCTGCTGGGCATCGTTCCACTCTTCGTGCTGCTGTTGTGGCTCTGCCAGAGGATCACCGCGCACGTCGCGGCTCCGATGCGCGACGTTGGACGGCAAGTGGTGGCGCGTCCTCCGGACAGCCTGGAGCCATTGACCTTGCCGGAAGGCGCGTCGGTCGAACTCGAGGCGCTCGTGAATCAGATCAACAGCGCGCTGAAAAGGACAGCCGAAACCTTGGAGCGCGAACGTAGCTTCACGGAATTCTCCAGCCACGAACTACGCACTCCGGCGGCGGTGATCCAGGCGGCGCTCGAACGCATCGAAGCTCACGGCAAACCCGGACAAGCGGGAGCCATTGAGCGCGCCAAGCGAGGATTGCGAGATATGCATGCGCTGATCGACACCTTTCTCCAGATGTCGGGCGACGCATCGAGGACACGGGGCGCTGTTTCCGTGTACGTGGACCCGCAGTGGTTGACTGCGCTGTTCCATCACGTGGCTGGCGGACATGCAGACCATGAATTGCTCATCGACCCCAAGGCGCCGCTGGAACTCGTGGCCCCGCCCACGATGATCCATGTGCTGATCGCCAACATACTGAAGAACGCGCTTTTCCATGGCGGCCCTGAACCGATCGAAGCAACGATCTCCGCCGACTGTCTCGAGGTTCGCAATACCCGACCGAGCAGTCCGTCGATGGCCGGTCATGGAATCGGCTGCCAGATCGCTCACCGCATCTGCGAGCGGTTCGGTTGGCGATTCACGCTGACTCTCGAAGCCGAAATCGCGATTGCGCGTTTGCAGGTGCCCGCGAGGCGCGGGCGGGACGCGCCTCAACGCGCTGGGTCGGACAGCAGCGCCGGCAGCGACAGCTCGCCGCGCGATTCGAAACGCACGCTGCCGGAGCCGGTGCCCGACAGCTTGCCGCGGACGACGAAATCGGTGCGGGTGTCGGTGCCCGACACGACGCCCAGCGCCTGGCGGATCAGCGCGGTCGGCGGCACGCTGACCGGGATGGTCAGCACGACCTCGCCGTAGCGCGGTACGGTGCCCGCCTGATCGATCACGCCGCTGCCCAGCCGCATACCGCGGACGTCGAGCCAGACCGCGGCGCCGTCGAAACTGATCGGCGTCTCGTTGGGGTTCTGCACCCTCAGCTTGATCGCCATGCGCAGTTCCATGCCCTCGCCGGCGATCGGCTCGACGCCGACGACGTCGACGCTCAACGGGTCGTTCCAGGGCATCAGCGCGCAGCCGGACAGGGTCAGCGCGGTGGCGTACAGCAGCAGGCGGCGTGGGTTCATCGGTCTCTCGGAGGCTCGCGGCCGGTCGGATGACCGGTTACGTGGACGATGGACGAATGTTAGAGTCGCCGGACAGGAACGTCAGCATGCGTGTAAAACGACTTGCCGGCGCGCTGGGCGCCGAACTTCTGGACATCGATCTGCGCGAGCCGCCTACCGATGCGATGGCGCGCGCCATCGAGCAGGCGCTGCTCGAGCATCAGGTGATCTTCCTGCGCCGGCAGCCGCTGACGCCGGCGCAGTTCCTCGCGTTCGCCCGCCGGATGGGCGAGCCGGTCGAATATCCGTTCGTGCGCGGCCTCGACGGTCATCCGCTGATCATCGAGGTCAAGAAGCTCGAGCACGAACGCAGCAACTTCGGCGGCGTCTGGCACTCCGACACGACCTACCTCGAGGAACCGCCGATGGGGTCGATGCTGCTGGCTCGCGAAGTGCCGCCGTACGGCGGCGACACGCTGTTCGCCAGCCAGTACGCGGCCTACGAGGCGCTGTCGCCGACGATGCAGCGGCTGCTCGACGGCCTGACGGGCATCAGCACCTCGGCCAAGGCGGATGTGTCGCGGACCCGCGAGGACCGCATCCGTACCGACGGCAAGGTCGATGCGGCCGCCGAACTGCGCGCCGAGCATCCGGTGGTGCGCACGCATCCTCAGACCGGCCGCAAGGCGCTGTTCGTCAACGTCGCCCACACCGCCGGCATCGAGGGCCTGACCGACGCCGAGAGCGCGCCCTTGCTGAAGTTCCTGTTCGAGCACCAGGTCAAGCCGGAGTTCACCTGCCGCTTCGCATGGGAACCCGGCTCGCTGGCCTTCTGGGACAATCGCTGCGTACTGCACAATCCGATCAACGACTATCACGGCCACCGCCGGGTGATGCACCGGATCACGCTGCGCGGCGACCGTCCCCGCTGACATCTCAACATCGCAGGAGCACGAGGTGGCCCGTTTCGAGAAGGTCGTTCTGTTCACCGATGCCGACGGGCGGGCGAAGTTCCGCACCGAGACGATCGCGCTGGACGAAGGCACGCCCCAGTCGGCGTTGTCCGCGGTGTTCGCCAGCGGCGGTTACCAGTTGCGCGAGAGCCCGGTGGGGTTCCGCAGCCAGTTCCATTGCACCGGCGCGCCGCAATGGGTGTTCATCCTGGGCGGCCGGATGGAGATCGGCCTGCAGGACGGCAGCTCTCGGGTCTTCGGACCGGGCGAGCATTTCTACAGCGCCGACGTGCTGCCGCCGGGAGCCGCCTTCGATCCGGCGGTCCACGGGCATTGGAGCCGGCAGGTCGGCGACACGCCGTTGGTCACGCTGTTCGTGCGCGGCTGAATGCGATCGCTCGGCAAGCGGGCCGAAGGCGCGCGGCTCGAACGGATGGCCGCGTCGCCGCGCTGGACAGGCAATGGGTTCCGCAATGTGCATCCGATCGCGCCGGGGCTGCGCGATCAGGCGGCGCCTCGCCCGACCTTGCGCGACTTCCTGAGCAACGGCGACCGCCGCGTGCCCGATGCGCGGCTGCCGGTGATCGATCCGCGGCCGATCTGGCAAGCGCCGCCGGCGGACGGACTGCGCGCGACCTGGCTCGGCCATTCGTCGGTGCTGATCGAGATCGACGGCTTCACGGTGCTGACCGATCCGGTCTGGGGGCCGCGCGCCTCGCCGTCGCGGCTGGCCGGTCCGAAGCGCTTCCAGCCGGCGCCGGTCGCGCTGAAGCAACTGCCGCCGCTCGACCTGGTGATCGTTTCGCACGATCACTACGATCATCTCGACTACCCGACGATCCGGCAGCTCGCCCGCACGCCGGTGCCGTTCGTCACTTCGCTGGGCGTCGGCGCGCACCTGCAGGCATGGGGCGTGGCCCCCGAACGGATCGTAGAACTGGACTGGTGGGAGTCGTTCACGCTGCGTGGCCTGCAGATCACCGCCGCGCCGTCGCAGCATTTCTCCGGACGCTGGCTGAACGATCGCAACGCGACGTTGTGGTCATCGATCGCGCTGCGCACCGACCGGCACCGGGTGTTCTTCAGCGGAGATACCGGGCTCACCGATGAGTATCGGCTCATCGCCGAGCGCCTCGGGCCGTTCGACCTGGTGATGCTGGAGGTCGGTGCGTTCCATCCGGCCTGGGGCGACATCCACCTGGGACCGGACAATGCGCTGAAGGCGCATGCGCTGCTGGGCAGCGGGCTGCTGCTGCCTATCCACTGGGGCACGTTCGCGCTGGCGATGCATCCATGGGACCAGCCGGCCGAGGTGCTGTATACGCAGGGCGCGCAGCGCGGCGTGCGGCTGGCGATGCCGCGACTCGGCGAACCGCTGCAGCCGGCGCAGGCGCAGCCGGTTTCGCCATGGTGGCGCGACGTCGGGCATGGCGCCGGCGGCACGCGACCGCAGAAGCAGGCGGCCGATCAGAGCGAGGCACCGCTCGCCGGCGTGCCTTGGCCGATCGATTGAAAGGCCGCTACCAGGCGGACTTCACGCCTGATGTCGCCGAGCTTTACGAATCGATGGGCATGCGGCCGTAAGTCTTTGATTCGATGAAATGGCATGACTGATGCAGTAAGCGCGATCTGGTCGGGCGCCGCGATCTCGACCACAATCGACGGCGTGTCGATTCACGTCCGCAAAGTTCTGGGGAAACGCCATGCGACAGTTCCTTCCGCGAGCGCTGCTGCTCACCGCCCTGTCTTGCGCCGCCTCGGCCCATGCGGCCCCGGTCAGCGTGCTGTTCGTCGGCAACAGCTATACGTTCGGACGCATCGATCCGGTGATGAGCTACAACGCGGCGAACGTCCATGACCTGACGGCCGCGATGTGGGAGGCGAACCCGACCGGCAGCAACGCGTTCGAGCCGCATCCGTGGGGCGGTGTGGCGGGTATCTTCAAGGAGTTCACCGTGCAGGCCGGACTCGACTACGACGTGTCGCTGTCCACGCGCAACGCGGCGTCGCTGCGCGGGCACCTTCTGAACTCGAATCCCGCCGACTGGGATCTGCGCGGCAACATCGCTTCGCAGACATGGGACAAAGTGGTGCTGCAGGAGCAGAGCGACGAACCGCTGCCCCGGCAGCCGGGACTGTCGTCCAACCCGGCCTACTTCGATACCTATACCGATCTGATCGAGAATTTCATCCATCAGGGCCAGGCGCTGTCCTATCGCGAGCGCGACCTGATCGGCGGCACCAATGCGCTCTGCGCACAGGAAACCGGCGCGTCCACGGGCTCCTGCGGTCTCATGCGGAACGTCCCGGCCAATCCGAATGCCAGCGCGGATACGCAGGTCTATCTGTACCAGACCTGGGCCCGGCCCAACCTGGTGAACGCACCGTTCACCACGGTGACCGACCCGGTCACCGGCGCGATCAGTTTCACCACCACTGCGGCCACCTCGTTCTATCCGTCGCTCGCCGCGATGACCGAAGACCTGCGGGCCGCTTATGCGACGGCGGCCGCAAAGGCCGGGGCGGACGGCAGCGGCGGCATCACCGCCATCGCTCCGGTGGGTCAGAGCTTCCAGCGGGCGATCGACAGCGGCATCGCGACGGCCGACATGTACGCGCGGGACGCGCTTACCGACGGCCTGATCGACCTGTGGTTCGACGACGGCACGCATGCCAGCAAGTTCGGCTCGTACCTGAGCGCGCTCACGCTGTTCGGCACCCTGACCGGCCTGGACCCGGTGTCGCTGGGCGCCAATGAGATCGCCGCGCACGACCTGGGCATCACGCCCGACCAGGCGCTGGCGCTGCAGCAGGTCGCCAGCAGCCAGCTCGGCTTCACCGCCAGCGTGCCGGCGCCGCAGACGATGGCCCTGGTGCTGGCCGGACTGGCGCTGGCCGGAATCCGGCGTCGTGGTCGGGGTCGGGGTCGGCCGGCCTGAGGGATTCGGGGGACGGCCGGAACACGTTCTCCTTGGTCGGGACGCACCCGGGCCGAGGATGCCCCCCCACCTTCAACCGTCCACCGGCCGAACCGGCGTTTCGAGCTGCAGTTGATAGAACGCCGCATCGAGCCAGCGACCGAACTTGAATCCGACTTGAGGAAAGGTACCGGTACGAACGAAACCCAGACGTTCATGCAAGACGATGCTGGCCTGATTGGAGGCATCGATGCAACCTACGAGCACGTGCAGGTCGGATCGCCGTGCACGCTCGATGATCTCTGTCAGAAGCATTCTTCCCAGGCCTTTTCCCCGATGCTCATGGTGCACATAGACACTGTGCTCCACCGTGTATTTGTAGGCAGGAAAGGGACGGAATGATCCGTAACTGACGAACCCCATCAGCTCGCCGGCTTCATCGACCGCGCCAACGACGGGAAAGCCATTCGCGCGCTTCGTCGCGAACCAGGAGGCCATGGCAGCGGGTTGGCGAGGAACATAATCGTAGAGGGCCGTAGAGTTGACGATGGCCTCGTTGAGGATCGCGAGAATGGCCGTCGCGTGCTCGGCCTCGGTGCAATCGATCAGACGGATATCGGCGGGAGTGCGGGAAGCCATTTCAGCATCGCTGGCGAGTAGAAGGAAAAACGTCGATGGCCGCGCTCGGCGGAGCCTAAGCGACCGTCAACACGGCAACCACATAGGTACACGGAACATCGCTCTCGTTCTTGAAGACGCAATCCGTTGGCGGGCCGAGCTCCAGGCAATCGCCTTCTGCCATCGCATGGCGATGGCCCCCCTCGAGAAACACCAGTTCCCCGTCCAACACCCAGACAAGCTGTCGCAGGAAGGCGTAAGCGGAAGCAGGATAAGGAACTTCGACACCGGCAGGCAGCACGACCTGCACCAGATCCAGCGGCATGTCCGAGCGCGGTGACAGATGCCGGCGAACATAACCGCTTTCCGGATCCGTCCAGACGGGCTGGTCGGACTTGCGCAGCAAGCGGCCGTGCTGCAGTTCGGCCCTCGACATGAGAGTCGAGATGCTCATACCGAAAGCACCGGAAAGCTTTCCGAGGATCTTTGCCGTCGGGCTGCTCTCGCCATGCTCTATTTTGTAGATCATGGCACGCGACACCGCGGCCTTCTGGGCAAGGTCGGCGAGCGACCAGCCACGACTCTCCCGCTCTGCACGAATCCGCCGGCCGATGCGTTCATCAAGGTTCTCGGGCGTCATCCAGATACCACTCGGGTTGTTCGGCCGTCACCCTTGATGGGCGCAACCACCGGCTGCGCCTCCGGTCACGAGATCAGGCGCTTTTCTTCAGCAGACCGACGAAAGTTTCCGCCGAAATGACGGGTGCGAAGAAGTTGTTGATGCGCTCCATTGCAGCCTTCTCCTGCTCGGGCTTCTGGCAACCGCACGCATCGCCAATGACGATGGGTAGATAGCCGTTGTCCCGCGCCAGGCGAGCGTTGCCTTCGATGCACCAATCGAGATGAATGCCGGTGAGAACGATCACCTGGATCTTCTTGCGGGAAAGCTCCAGCGGCATCGACGTACCGATGAAGGCCGTCTGCAGGGCGCGCTCGTTGAATTCGTTATCGCCCGGGCGTACCAGCGCGCGCAACTCGCCGACCAGCTCATTGTCGCGGGCCTGCTGCTCTTTCGTCCAGTCGAGCCCCTTGGTCCAACTGGCGAACTGCACCCGATCGAAGTCGTTCTGCGGATAGTCCTGACGAAAGACTTCGTAGCCGATCCAGTTGAACGACACGAAATTCTTCGCATTCCGGGCGGCCTTCACGACCTGGACGGTCGCTTCCAGGCTGCCGCGTTCGCGATGCCCTTCGCTCGCCTGGACACCGCCGGGGTCGTAGCAGGATCTGTTCTGGCTGATGGAGCAGTAGGCAGCCGGCCGAGACAGGATTTCAGCCAGGTCGAGCTCCTTCCACTGCGGGGCCATTTCAGGGATGGCATGAATGCCACCGACCTGCGCATCGGGCATGGCTGCCCGTGCGGTCTTGGAGGCGAGAAGGGTGGCCGCCGCAGCGCCGACCGAGCCCAGCAGCGCACCGCGCCGGGACATCGCGAAACCGTTCATTTGATTGCTTCCTAGCAAAGGTTGAGGACCATTTACCCGCGTCGGGTATGGCCGATCCTTGCAAGGTGCATGCCATTACATTACTACACTGTAGTAATATAGTAGCACAACTTCGATTTCGTTCTATCTGCGCGAAAGCTGAGATCGATGATTCGGCCACGCTCGCGATCGCGGTCCAACGACCTGCGCTTGTTGCAACAGGACCGAAATGCACCAATGCCGGACCGGAATGCCCCGATCTGGTCGCAGAGACTGCCTGGCTCGAATCGGGCCGGCATGGCCTGCTGACCGGCGCGGAGGCCCGTCCCGGACCGAGTCGTCCTACCGGGCGCCGGTTTTCGTGTGCCAGCCCCACTTGGCGAAGACACGCCGCCCTTCCTCGGATTTCAGGTAGGCGACGAAGTCGCGCGCCCCCTCGGCATTCTTGCCTTTGGCGGTCAGCACCACGCCGGTATCCCGATAGATCCGATACGGCTCCTCCACGGGCACGACCATCGCCAGCTCGGGATTGGCGACCTGCCATATGTTCCAGATCAGCCAGGCGTCGATTTTGGGCTGCTCGGTCCACTGTCGACGCGCCGCTGCGCTGTTGGCCGCCTCCGGCAATATCAGGTTGCGCCGGAACGCCTTCACGACGTCGATGTCTCCGGTACGGCCGGCGACGTCTTCCCATAAGCCGGTCTGGCCCGCCCCGGCGACGGCCAGGATCCTGATGCCCGGTCGCAGCAGATCACGGAAACCCTCGATGCCTTTCGGATTGCCGGGGCGCACCAGAATCGCCACCGGTCGCAGGTAGAGCGGCTCGGCTTCATGCAGGTCGAAGGCGCCCGGCAGCGCCCTGGCGAAATCGCTCATCATGTTTTCGGCCCCGCTGAACACGACGTCGGCGTCCTGCCTGGCCCGTTCGACCCATTGCGGGGTCGGACCCGCCACCACGTTGACGGTGACTCGATGGGCTGCCGCATACGCCTTCGCCGCCTCTTTCATCGCCGGTGCGGGACCGCCGGGCCCATAGACATTGATCGTCACGGGCTCGTTCGCTGCCGAGCCCGACGCGACCGAAGTCAATGCGACGGCAGCCGCCAGCCGAAGGGCGATGGAGATCGCCATCGAATTTCCAAGATATCGCATCGGTGTACTCCTTAAGATTGAGAACGAGTGGAATCCAAGACGCGGATCGCGTCGACGCTGGCTGGTCCGCCATCGAGGTAAACGTCGTTCGCCACGGCTTTATTCCTCGGAGCCCGAAAAAATGCCGGAAACGCGGCCGACCTTCGCGCGCCGACGGCCGGCCGGATGGATGCGTGAATGGATGGATGGATGGTCCCTCCGCCATCCGCTATGCTCGCCCGCTCATGCCCGTCGCGTCGAAAACAACATGATCGATCCCTCCGTGCTGATGGCTTACCTGCTCCTCAGCGTGAGCTTTGCCGTGATTCCCGGCCCGGATGTCCTGTGCATCCTGAGCAATTCTGTCGCGCGCGGAACGGCTGCCGGCATCAAGGTTTGCGCAGGCATCGCCGTCGCGATGCTGACCCATGTCACTGCCGCAGCGCTGGGCTTGACGGCCTTTCTGGCTGCGGTGCCGACCGCCTTCATCATCGTCAAGACTGCTGGCGCCGCGTATCTCGTCTGGCTCGGTTGGCAGATGCTGCGCCGCCCGATCTCACTGAGCGCCGAAACACCCGCGACGTCCCTACGCTCCCCTTTCGCTCAGGGCATCGTCGCCAATCTCCTGAATCCGAAGATAGCGATCTTTTTTCTGGCCATCTTTCCGCAGTTCCTCGACCCCTCCCGGGGCAGCACCGGGCTTCAAGCGGCGCTGCTCGGGATTTCTTCGGTCACCATCACCAGCCTCGTCAATCTGTGCGTGGCGATGCTCGGCGGAAAAGCCCGCACGCTGGTGCTGGGCAGGCCAAGGGTTTTTCATCGCTTCCAACAGGCGGCCGGGAGCCTGCTGATCGGACTCGGCTTGAAGGTCGCTCTCGAGCGGGCGCGTTGAGATCATTTGCTCGGTACTCGCCCAGCCGGAGCGGCCGTCCGCGCACTGGCCTGGATCGGAGCAGCTCATGCCGACGAGTCGCTGGCCTCGCTTCGGCGCACCCTGCCCCGCTCCGAATGGCAGGTACTGACTTCGGTGCGTGCGACGCTCCCCAGTTGGATGGCGAAAGCGATCGGTAAGGAAGCCGCACGTAGCTGAAGTCGCCTCTGTCTACCGACTTGACCTTCAAGGGCGGCACTTCGCTGTCGAAGGTCTACAAGGTCATCGACTATGCGGCAGCGACTACGGGCCACCTGAGGATCGTCCCCGAAGGTGAGGCCAAGACTGCACTCGCAAAGGACTACACGGCCATGCTGGCAGATCAGGTGCTGGTGAACGATGCCTTATCCCTCGACGAACTGTTGGAAGCATGCGCCGACCTCGAAGCCAAGGTGAACAAGACTGCCACATAGCAGCAACAGTGTGAGCCAACGACTGCTCCGGACTCACACCGGCGGCATGCCGCTCGAGCCAAGTACCTCGACACTCAAGTGACGTGACATCCCACATTGGATCCGTGCAGGTCTCATCTCGAGTCCGTGCAGCGAATCGACTTTATACTGTATATAATCACATATACAGATGAGGGAGACGAACCATGGCCGATCCGCTCGAGATCAACGACGAGATCCCGTCAGCGCCCCCTGCCCTGCCGATCGCCGATCTCCAAGCGCGGATCACCGAACTCGCCGGCCACCTGAATGCCGCCAGCCACCGCTGGCTGGTGCTGATCGCCGAGTTCGATCGCCGCGAAGGCTGGGCCGATGGCTCCACGCAGTCCTGTGCCCACTGGCTGGGCTGGAAGTGCGGCCTCGACCTGGGCGCGGCACGCGAGAAGGTCCGGGTCGCGCGGGCGCTGACCAAGCTGCCGCAGGTCTCGGCGGCGATGGCTCGCGGCGCGCTCAGCTACTCGAAAGTCCGGGCGATCACGCGGATAGCGACCCCGGCCACCGAAGAGACGCTGCTGATGATCGCGCTGCACGGCACCGCCCATCATGTCGAGACGGTCGTGCGGCACTACCGGCGAGCGCAGGAGTCGATCGAACTCGATCGGGAGGCGCGACAAGTCGCGAGCCGTGGCCTGCACTACCACTATGACCAGGACGGTTCCCTGGTGCTGCAGGCACGCTTGCCGGCCGAGACGGGTGCGTTGCTGGTCAAGGCGTTGGAGCAGGCGAGCGACGTGCGTCGCGATCGAGACGTTTCAGCGGAAGCTCAAGACGTTTCAGCGGAAACCGCACCGACGTTGGCTCAGCGCCGGGCCGACGCGCTGGCACGGTTCGCCGAGACCTGGCTGGCCCACGGCGATCAGGCCCTGTCGGGTGGCGAACGCCAGCAGATCGTCGTGCACGTCGACGTCGATAGCCTGCGTGCGGCCGATACGCAGAGCGACGCCGGGACTTCGGACGCCGGGACTTCGGACACCGGGACTTCGGACACCGGGACTTCGGACACCGGGACTTCGGACACCGGGACCTCGGACGCCGGGACAGCGAACGCCGATACCTCGGGCGAATCGGCTCCCGGCCGCTGCGAGCTCGAGGACGGTCCGGCGCTGGCAGTGCAGACCGCGCGGCGCCTGGCCTGCGATGCCAGCATCGTGCGCATCGTCGAGGATGCCTTCGGCCGTGCGCTGGACGTGGGCCGCAAGACACGCAGCATTCCGCCGGCGATCCGCCGGGCGCTGCAGGCGCGCGACAGCGGCTGCCGCTTCCCGGGTTGCACGCACACGCGGTTCCTGGATGGGCATCACATCCGGCACTGGGCCGACGGCGGCGAGACCCGGCTGTCGAACCTGGTGCTGCTGTGCCGCTTCCATCACAGGCAGGTTCACGAGGGCCGGATCGACGTGCGCGTGCTGAATGACGGTGCACTGCGGTTCAGCGACGCGCACGGCCATCCGTTCGAGCCGGCGGTGCCGATGGCCGGTGACGTTCGACAGATCGTCCTGCGGCATCGCCGGGCCGGGCTGGCGATCGATGCCGGCACGGCCGTCACGCGCTGGGCCGGCGAACGGATCGACTACGGAATGGCGGTCGGAGGACTGCTGGCCGAGCAGGCACGCCAGCACAGGGGAAACGTTTCAGCGGAAAGGCGCACGGACGGAACGGGTTGAGCCGCCAGTGCCTGGCACGCCGCTTCCGGGATCGCGACGCCCTCGTCCGCGAGGTCGCCGCCTGGCAGCTTCACCGCAATGCCGAGCGCACGGCCATCCAGTGGACGTTCACGCGCCAAGACGCCGATCGCAAACTCGGTCGTCATTATGTTGCTTAGTTTAGGTGTCAGCGTACTAGGCGAATGCATCCACGCCATCGAGCAGCGGCCGCACCTCGCGCGCGAAGCGCTCGATAGACGCGCGGGTCATCGCCGCGTCGCCGATCGCCTCCATGTAGAGCACCAACCGCCGCGCCCCGGTTCCGGCGCAGAAGGCGGCAATCTGCTCGGCCACTCGGGCCGGCGGTCCGACCGCCGAGGCCGCCGCGACGTGGGCCGCCATCACGTCGCGCTGGTAGGGCTTGCCGTCGGGACCGACATGGCGGTTCGCCGCCTGCGGCACCGAAGGGTGGTCGCCGGCGGTAAAGGACTGGGTCAGCGCCGCCGACAGCCGCTCGCGGGCTTCGGCCTCGTCGTCATGCACGCACACGATCAGCGCGTGGACATGCTCGACCGAAGCGGCATCCGCCGGCCGGGCCGCGTCATAGGCGGCCTCGACCTTCGCCCGCGCCTCGGGCGGCGTCGCGAAATAATGCAGCAGCGGCAGACCGTGCGCCGCCGCCAGCGTCACCGAGGCGGGTGTCGAGGTCGCGAGAAAGAGCGGCGGGTGAGGCTGCGTGCGCGGGCGCGGGTTGACGCGCACCGGCGTGAAATCGTGCCAGCGCCCGTGAGCCTCGACGGTCGCTTTCGTCCAGGCGTCCCGCAGCACGCGGACGGTATGGTCGATCTCGTCGTCCCAGCGGGCGGGATCGACGCCCAGTACCTCGAAATCACGCAGATAGCCGCCGCGTCCGATGCCGAAATCGAACCGGCCGCCGCTCGCCTGATCGAGCAGAGCCGCCTGCTCGGCGAGCTGCACCGGATGATAGAGCGGCGCCAGCGTCACCGCCGTCCCCACCCGCAGGCGATTCGTCCGCCCCAGCAGGAACGCCGCCAGGACGAGCGCGCTCGGATTGATCCCGAAATCGATGAAATGATGCTCGGTCACCCAGACATCGCGATAGCCGAGACGCTCGGCCAGAAGCGCCTGTTCCGCCGTGAGCTCGAACACCGCCTGATGATCCGCACCGAGCTGCGCGCCGGCGTTGAGGAACAGCCCGTAAGATCGCGCTCCGGTCATCGACGCCCCCCGAATTATCGGAAATGAGAATTAGTCTCATATTCCGAAGCGGCTTTCAAGGCGCAGAGGTGCCGAAACGGCGTGCGGCCCCGCCTCGGCCACTGGGCGCGTGGCGATGCGTGGCGATGCGTGGCCGGCGTCGGACCCAACTCCCGCTCCTCTTACAATACCTGCCCTACTCTGCTGCCCTCGGCTCGGCCCCTGTCGAACCCGCCGTAGCCGCACACCGCCCATCTGCCCGCGCATGACCGACACCCACCGCTCCGCCCACACGCCGATGATGCAGCAG
The DNA here is from genome assembly GCA_047601745.1 of Burkholderiaceae bacterium. Lineage (GTDB taxonomy): Bacteria > Pseudomonadota > Gammaproteobacteria > Burkholderiales > Burkholderiaceae_E > JAKPAM01. The sequence continues at coordinate 5,581,663 of JASGIS010000001.1, forward strand.
TACCTGTCCATCAAGGCGGACCATCCGGACACGCTGGTCCTGTACCGGATGGGCGATTTCTACGAGCTGTTCTACGACGATGCGGTCAAGGCGTCGCGGCTGCTCGGCATCACGCTGACGCGGCGCGGGGCATCGAACGGCCAGCCGATCCCGATGGCGGGCGTGCCGGTGCACTCGATCGACCAGTACCTGGCGCGCCTGGTCCGCATCGGCGAGTCGGCCGCGATCTGCGAGCAGATCGGCGATCCGGCCACCAGCAAGGGGCCGGTCGAACGCAAGGTCACGCGCATCGTCACGCCGGGCACGGTGACCGAGAGCCAGTTGCTGCCCGAGCGCGACGATCAGTTGCTGATGGCCGTCCACCCGTCGGGCGCGCGGGCGGGGCTCGCCTGGATGGCGGTGGCCAGCGGCGAGTGCTGGCTGGCCGAAGTGCCGCTCGCGCAGTTGCACGGCGAGATCGAGCGTCTGCGCCCGGCCGAGCTGGTGATCGGCGAGACGATGCAATGGCCGGCGACCAACGGCGGTCAGCCGCCGCAGGGACCCAACGGCGCGGCCGTACCGTGCACGCGGATTCCCGACTGGCAGTTCGACCTGACGCGCGCGACCCGGCGGCTGGTGGAGTTGCTGCGGGTCAAGGACCTGGCCGGCTACGGCGTCGCCGATCTCGATCTGTCGGTGGCGGCGGCCGGCGCGCTGGTCGACTACGTGACGCGCACGCAGGGGCGCGCGCCCGAGCACTTGCAGGGCCTGCGCGCGCAGCGGCAGCAGGATGCGCTGGTGCTCGATCCGGTCGCGCGCCGCAACCTGGAGATCACCGAGACGCTGCGCGGCGAGAGCAGTCCGACGCTGCTGTCGGTGCTCGACCACTGCGCGAGCGCCGCGGGCGCGCGGCTGCTGCGCCGTTGGCTGTCGAACCCGCTGCGCGATCAACGGCTGGCGGCGCAGCGGCATCGCTGCATCGAGGCGCTGGTCGGGCCGGCCGGCCGGCCGCTGCCGGCGCTGCTGCGCGATACCGTCGACTACGAACGCGTCTCCGGCCGGCTGGCGCTGCGTTCGGTGCGTCCGCGCGAACTCGCGGCGCTGCGCGATTCGGCGGCCGTGCTCGGCCGTCTGCGCGAATCCGTGCTCGACGTGGACGCGACGCTGTTCGCGGCGCTGCACGCCGAACTCGAACCGCCGGCCGAAGCGCTGCACCTGCTGGGCGCCGTGCTGCTCGATGAACCGGCCGCGCTGATCCGCGACGGCGGCGTGATCCGCGGCGGCTACGATGCGGTGCTCGACGAGTTGCGCGAGATCGACGAACACTGCGATACGTTCCTCGCGACGATGGAGCGCGACGAGCGCGAGCGCACCGGCATCGCCAATCTGAAGGTCGGCTTCAACAACGTCCAGGGCTTCTTCATCGAGGTCAGCAACGGGCAGGCCGACAAGGTGCCGACGCACTACCGACGCCGGCAGACGCTGAAGAACGCCGAGCGCTACATCACGCCCGAACTGAAGGCGTTCGAGGACAAGGCCTTGTCGGCGCGCGAGCGGGCGCTGGCCCGCGAACGCGAGTTGTACGAACGGCTGCTCGACGATCTGATGCCGAGCGTGGCGGCCTGGCAGCGGATCGGCGCGGCGGTCGCGCAGATCGACGTGCTGTCGACGCTGGCCGAGCGCGCGCAGACGCTGGGCTGGGTGCGGCCGGACTTCGATCCGCTCGTGCCCGGCATCGAGATCCGCGGCGGCCGCCACCCGGTCGTCGAAAGCCACGTCGAGAGCTTCGTCGCCAACGATTGCGTGTTCGGCGACCGGCGGCGGATGGTGCTGCTGACCGGGCCGAACATGGGCGGCAAATCGACCTACATGCGCCAGGTCGCGCTGATCGTGCTGCTCGCCTACTGCGGCAGCTTCGTGCCCGCCGACGCCTGCGTGCTGGGGCCGATCGACCGGATCTTCACGCGGATCGGCGCGTCGGACGATCTGGCCGGCGGCCGTTCGACGTTCATGGTCGAGATGACCGAGGCGGCGGCGATCCTGAACGCCGCGACCGAACATTCACTGGTGCTGATGGACGAGATCGGCCGCGGTACGTCGACCTTCGACGGCCTGGCGCTCGCCCACGCGATCGCGTCACGACTGCTGACGCACAACCGCTCGTTCTGCCTGTTCGCCACGCATTACTTCGAACTGACCCAGTTGGCCAGCCACCATCCGAGCGCGATCAACCTGCACATGGCGGCGGCCGAGCACCGCGGCGGCATCGTCTTCCTGCACGAGGTCCGCGAAGGGCCGGCCAGCCAGAGCTACGGGCTGCAGGTCGCGCGACTGGCGGGGCTGCCGGCGCCGACGATCCGCGCGGCGCAGCAACTGCTGACGCAACTGGAAGAACGGGCGCGCGAGCACGGCGACCAGATGGACCTGTTCGCGGCGGCCGATGCCGGCAGCCAGGACGAGACCTCGGTGGCCGCGGCCGGCAACGCGTCGGCCGCGCACGGGGCCGCCGGCGCGGACCGACCCGATCATGCATTGCGCGAACGATTGCAGCAGATCGATCCGGATCAGCTCACGCCGAGAGGGGCGCTCGATCTGCTCTATGAACTGCGGACGCTGATCCGTTGAGCGGACGCTGATCTCCGCCGACGAGTCCTCAGTGCAGGCTGCCGCCGGAGCCGGAGCCGGAGCCGGAGCCGGAGCCAAAGCCAGAGCCGGAGCCAAAGCCGGAGCCAGCACCGGAATCCGCGTCGGCGGCGCGCTGCGCCTCGTCGGCGATCTCCTCGGGACTGGCTTCGAGGACGTCGACGACCTCCATGTCGAAGCGCAGGCTCATGCCCGCCAGCGGATGGTTGGCGTCGAGCACCACGCTGCCGTCGGCGATATCGGTCGCGATGTACATCAGGCCATCGGGCGACTCGCCGGGCACGCCTTCGAAGGTCATGCCGGCTTCGAGTTCGGGCGGAAACCGGTCGCGCGGAGCCAGCCGGACCAGATCCGGATCATAATCGCCGAAACTCTCTTCGGGCTGCAGGTAGACCGATACGGTATCGCCCTGCGCCTTGCCTTCGAGCGCGCGTTCGAGCGGCTCGAACAACGCCCCGTACCCGCCATGCAGGTAAGTGACTTCCCGTTCGTCTTCTTCGAGCGCTTCGCCGGTCGAATCGAACAGCCGGTAGCGCACGGTGACCCATCTGTTTGCGCTGATCTGCATCGTATGAAAACCCTCTCCTTAGGACGCCCGGACCCTCGGGCCTTCGACCCCTCGCCCGATCAATGACCTCGACCCTCGACCTGTCGGCCGCGCCGCTCGGTGATTGCAGTGTAGAACAGTTCATGCGCCGCCATTGGCAGCGTCGGCCTTTGCAGGTCCGCGGCGCGTTCCCCGGCTGGCGCTCGCCGCTGGCCAGCGATGCCGTGCGGCGGCTGGCGACGCACGATGACGTGCAGAGCCGGCTGGTCACGGCGGTCGACGGACGATGGCGGCTCGCGCACGGCCCGTTCGCGCCGACCAAGATCCCGTCGGCGCGGCGCCGCGACTGGACGCTGCTCGTGCAAGGCGTCGATCGCCACGACGATGCGGTCCACTCGCTGCTCGAACCGTTCCGCTTCCTGAGCGATGCGCGGCTCGACGACGTGATGATCAGCATCGCCGGCGATGGCGGCGGCGTCGGGCCGCACGTCGATTCGTACGACGTGTTCCTGATCCAGGCCGAAGGCCGCCGCCGCTGGCGCACCGGCCCGCCGCCCCGATCGGCCGGCGGCGCGCCGGCCTTCGTCGAGGGGCTGCCGCTGAAGATCCTGGCCGACTTCCGTCCCGACGACGAATGGATCGCCGAGCCGGGCGACCTGCTGTATCTGCCGCCGGGCTGGGCGCACGAAGGCGTCGCGCTCGGCCCGTGCATGACGATCTCGATCGGCTTCCGGGCGCCGTCGCGCCGCGAGTTCCTGCGCGCCTGGCTGGCCGAATGCGCCGACGATCCGGGCGGCGCCGATCCGCGTTTCGGCGACGCCGGCACCGCCGCGACGACCCGGCCCGCCGAGCTGCCGTCGAGCCTGGTGACGACGCTGCGCGACTGGGCCGAGCGCTGGCGTCCCGACGATGCGCGGCTCGAACGCTTCATCGGCCGTTACCTGACCGAACCGGCGCCGGACGTCTGGTTCGACGGCACGATGGACGCCGATCCGGATGTCGATGGCGAACGCGATATCGACGGCGAACGCGATATCGATGATGACGCGCCGCCGTCGGCCGTGCGGCTCGATCGCCGCTCGCGCGCGGCCTACCGGGGGCGGGATTTCTTTCTGAACGGCGAGTGCTTCGCGGGCGCTGCCAGCGCGTCGCTGAAGTCGCTCGCCGATCGGCGGGTGCTGCGAGGACCGCTGCTTCGGCGGGCTTGGGATCGGCCGGCCGAACGCGCGCTGCTCGTCGACTGGCTGCGCAGCGGATGGTTGGCGCAGGCCTGAGCGCGATCGCCGGAAGGTGACGTAATTCAGACACCATTGTAGGGCGACGACGCATCAAAAGCGGGCGGTCATGCCCGCCTATGGTAAAGTCGACAGCCAATGGTTAGCCGATCGACACTATTTCGCGTATCGGGCCAACTAGGGGTAACGAGAAGTTCGAGCTCGAAGGGCCGGCTTCGGTTAGCGGACGCCTCCGGTCGCGTCGCACAGACCCGGGTTCCTTCCCGTTCGCGCGCGGCGGCGATCACCGCCGCGCCCGCTTCGCTCGCCGGACACGATCCGCGACACCCTTCGACACCGTCGGCGCCCGTAGATCGCGCAAGGGATCGATGCGGCCTCGCGACCCCTCGCGTTGTCTTTCACTCACTAGGTTTGTCTTTCACTCACTAGGATAGGAACCTCGCCATGAAAAAAACCCTGCTGATCGCTTCGCTCCTCGCCCTGTCCGTCGCCGCTTGCGGCAAGAAGGAAGAAGCGGCGCCGCCGGCCGCGGCGCCCGCGCCGACGAGCCCGGCCGCCTCGGCCGCCGAATCGGCGAAGGAATCGGCCGGCAAGGCGGTCGAAGCGGCGAAGGACGCCGCGAGCAACGCGGGTGAAGCGGCGAAGGAAGCGGGCGCGTCGGCCGTCGATACCGCCAAGGACGCCACCGCCGCGGCCAAGGAAAAAGCCGGCGAGATGATGGACGCCGCCAAGGAAGGCGCGAAGGATGCCGCGTCGGCCACCAAGGATGCGGCCAGCAACGCCGCCGATGCGGCCCGCGAAGCGGCCAACAAGGCTGTCGGCGCCGCCAAGGATGCCGCGGGCGCCGCGAAGGACGCCGCTACTAAGTAATCGCCGGTTCGCCGACGCCGCGCGCTCGACCGCGCGGCCCGCGGCGGCGCCCGGCGCCCGGCGCCGCCGATTCGCGATCGGACGCGGTGAATCCCCGCCTGAAGGCCGGAGCTTCCTCGCCACGATACGGCGGCGCCTTCGGCGCCACACGACGATTGCCTCGCTTGATCTCGTCCTGAAGGACGAGGCTTGCGCTTTGGCCCGTGGTCAGTTGAAGCGGCCGCCGGTGCCGCCGAGACTGAAGCGGCCCGCGCCCAGCAGCGCGACGGCCAGCGCCGCGACCAGGAACATCGCCTGCAATTCCAGCGCCCATCCGCCGGACGAAGTCACGCTCGTCAACTGCTTGGTGTGAGCCAGCGCGAAGGCCATCACCATGTTGAACGCGATGATCGACGCGGCGGGACGCGTGAACAAACCGACGATCACGAGGATCGGCGCGACCACCTCGCCGACGTAGACGCCATAAGCGACGAACGACGGCAGGCCCGCCGCTTCGACCATGCCGGTGATCGGACCGATTCCCGACATCAGCTTGGCGATGCCATGCATCAGGATCAGCACGCCGAGAACGACGCGAAGCAGCAGCCGCGCGAGGTCGACGGAAACAGAACCGGCTTGAGCCATCGTCAGCACTCCCGAGTCGATCGATGACCGAGTGTACCCCGAACGATCGATCGCGCGCGCATCATGACGATGCGCGCGAGCGACGTTTCGACGATCCGGAGCGATCGCCGCTAAGCGCCCGCCGACCGACGCGCTCGACGGCTCCTTAGCGCCTCTTGTCGGCAGCGGCGCTACCGCTGCTACCGCTGTGCTACCGCTGCTGCCGCTGCCGCTGCCGCTGCCGCTGCCGCTGCCGCCAACGATACCGCGCCGCGCTCCGGACCTCAGACGTCGAGCCAGTCGACGCCCTGATGCTGGTCGGCCAGGCGGATCTGGTCGATCTGCACGCCCCAGCCTCGCGACAGCGCCCGGCACGCCAGTTCGGGTTCGTTGTTGCGCTGGCTCAGATGCGCGGCGGTGACGCTGCGCAGGCGATCGTGGTCGATCCGCGCGAGCATCTGCGCGGCCGCGTCGTTCGACAGATGCCCGTAGGGCCCGGCGATGCGCCGCTTCAGCGAATACGGGTAGTCGCTGTCGGCGAGCATCTGCGAGTCGTGGTTCGATTCGAGCATCAGCGCGTCGAGCCGGCTGAACGAGCGCACCACGTGGGCGGTGGCGTGTCCGAGGTCGGTCAGCACGCCGAGCCGGCAGCCGCCGTCGTCGATCACGTACTGGACCGGCTCTCCGGCATCGTGGGGAACGGCCACCGGCTCGATCCGTACGCCGCCGACTTCCCAGATCCGGCCGGGATCGATCAGCCGCACGTCGGCGCGAGGCTCGCCGCGCGCATCGTTCAGCGCGGACGGTCCGGATGCCGGCACGTGGCGCAGCGTGCCGCGCGTCAGGTACACGGGCGCGGCGGCGTCCTGCGCGAGCCGGAAGACGCCGCCGATGTGGTCGCCGTGTTCGTGCGTGACCAGGATCGCATCGAGATCGCCGGCGGCCAGGCCCAGGCGATCGAGCCGCCGCCGGGCCTCGCGGATGCCGAATCCGCAATCGATCAGCAAGCGGACGCGCCGCTCGCCGTCGCGGCACTCGACCAGCAGGCCGTTGCCCTCGCTGCCGCTGCCCAGGCTCGCGAATCTCAGCACACGGCTTACTGCTTCAACTGTTCGGACAGCAGCGACAGGATCTTGCTGACCGAGCTGCGATCGGCCTCGGCCGTCACCTGCTGGCCTTCCCGGCCGAGCACAGTCACCTGCGAGGCATTGGGGCCGGTTTCGGCGACGCGGACTCGGTACTGGCGGCTGGCGGCCGAATCCTTCTTCGACGACGAGAACCACTTGCTGAAGAAGCCGGCCTTGCCGCTGGCCTTGGCCTCGGCCTCGGGGTCGATGTAGCGCACGTAGTAGACGCCCTGCGAACGGTCGCGATCCTCGACGGTGAAGCTGCCGCGGTCCAGCGCCAGGCCCACGCGCCGCCACGCCCGGTCGAAGCCTTCGCCGATCTCCAGCCGCGGCGAATTCGGGTCGTTGATCAGTTGCAGCCCGGCATCGACCGTGGCGGCCGGCGCCGCGGAGGCGACCATCGTCTTCGCGCGGTCCGGCTCGCCGCCGCCGAGCTTGACGACCAGGCGCCGCAGGAACTCGGCTTCGAGTTCGGGATCGTTCGGCCGGGGCTGCCAGACCGTCGAATCCTTCAGCTCGGTGTTGACGACCTCGATCATGCCGCGATGGCTGATGTAGACCTCGGTGCTGCCGTCGGGCCGGCGCTCGAGCCGCGTGCGGAAGCGGTCGCGCTCGCCGGTCGAATACAGGCTGTCGAAGACGCGCCCCAGCGTGTTGCGGATGAAGTCCTGCGGCAGTTTGGCCCGGTTCTCGGCCCAGTCGGTCTCCATGATGCCGGTGGCCGGATCATCGCGGTCGACGACGAATCCGGATTCCTGCCAGAACTCCTTGAGCACCGGCCAGAGCTGGTCGGGCGAACGATCGACGACCAGGTAACGGGTCGACCCGTCGCGCTCGACGCGCACGCCCGCGGCCCCGGGCAGCACACGGGCCTCGCCGGCGCTGGCGACGCGTTCGGTGCGATCGGCCTGGTTGCGCTGGTAGCCGGACAGCGTGCGCGATTCGGCATCGCGCTCGGGGATCGAGTAGCGCTCGTCGCTGCGAGGATTCGACAGGTCGGGCGGCACTTCGAGATCGACCGACTTCGTCTTCTGGTTGGCCGACTTGTAGTCGACCTTGGCGCTGTCGGAAATCTTTTGCGGCAGACCGCAGCCGGCCAACGCGGCCGACAGCAGCAGGACCGAACCGCGCCAGGCGCTTTGCTGCGCGACTGCGGCGATACGGCGAACGGCGGGATCGATGTTCAAGCAAGCACTCCGGCGGCGCGCAGCGCGTCGCGTACGATTGAATGATAGGACTCGGCCAGCGGCGTCATCGGCAGGCGGATACCCGCCGGCATGCGACCCATTTGCGCGAGCGCCCATTTGACGGGAATCGGATTGGCCTCGACGAACAGTTTGACGTGCAGCGGCAGCAGTTGCTGGTTGATCCGGCGCGCGCCGACGATGTCGCCCTCCAGAGCCAGCGCGCACATCCGCGCCATCGGTCCGGGCGCGACGTTGGCGGTCACCGAGATCACGCCGTGCCCGCCCATCGCGATCAGCGCCAGCGCCGAATCATCGTTGCCGCTGTAGACACCGAACTCGGCCGGCAGTCGCGTCAGCAGTTGCGACACCCGCGGCATGTCGCCGGTCGCATCCTTGAGCCCGATGATGCCCGGCACCTGCGCCAGCCGCAGCAGCGTATCGTCGCCCAGATCGGCGACCGTGCGGCCGGGCACGTTGTACAGGATGACCGGCAGGTCGACCGCTTCGGCGACCGCGCGGAAATGCCGGTACAGGCCCTCCTGCGTCGGGCGGTTGTAGTACGGCACGACCTGCAGCGTCGAATGCGCGCCGACCTTGCGCGCGTGTTCGGTCAGCTCGATCGCCTCGCGCGTGGAATTGCCGCCGGTCCCGGCCACGACGGGCACGCGACCCCGGGCCTGTTCGACCGCGATCCGGATCAGTTCGCCGTGCTCGGCCACGTCGACCGTCGGCGATTCACCGGTCGTGCCGACGGCGACGATCGCCGCGGTCCCCTCGTCGATGTGCCAATCGATCAGCTTGCGGTAGCTGTCGAGGTCGAGGCTGCCGTCTTCGTGCATCGGCGTGACGATCGCCACCATGCTGCCTTTGATCATGTTCGTGCCATCGCGCAATGAAACCGGTCATTTTAGCCGAGCGGCGGGTTCAAATCGAAACGGGCCGGATCGAAAGGTGGGCGCACCGCGCAGACGCGCTGGACGCGGGCCGGCGCCGGGCCGCCGTTGCCCGTGCCGCCGGTCACGCCATCCTCGTAGGCGACGACCGAGAGCCCGGCGCGCGCGCAGCGCGCGAGCAGTTCGCCGGGCTCGAGCAGGAACGCCGGGCGGGTCGGGCGCCCGTAGCGCGCCTGCCCGTTCGCGAACGTCTCGTAGACCAGCAGCCCGCCCGCCGCGAGCAGATCGGCCAGCAGCGCGAACCGCGGCCGGTGCAGGTAGCGGGTGACGACGACGGCGTCGAACGCGCGGCGCGGCAGCGGCCAGCCGCCTCCTTCGAGATCGGCGACGATCGCCCGGTCGGCGGGCAGGCCGGCCTCCCGCCATCGGGCGATCGCGTGCTCGTCGACGTCGACGACCCAGGCTTCGGCGCGCAGGCGCCGGTACAGCCCGTCATGGCGGCCGCCGCCGGCGGCGAAGTCGAGCACGCGCCCGCCCGCGGTCATCGCGGCGAGCCAGCGGCTGACCCAGGCCGACGCGCCGGCATCCGGAGACGGCGGCGCTGAGCCCGATGCAACAGGAGGACTGACGGTCATGCGGCAGTTACGGCCGGTTATCTGACGAAGGCGACGCGGTGCGCGGCGGCGAGCCCGCGACGTGGAATGATGGTCGCCGACCGGATCCCGGAGTTTACGGACTTTTGAAGCAGGACCAGCCTTTGGCCGACACCGCAGCCACGACCGATCGCGTCGACGCCGGCCCACCGGGTGGAGCTTCGACGCGGCCGGCGGTCGCGCCCGCCTCGCAGGACACGGGACCGGACACCGGCTTGCCGGATGCGCTCGCGGACGCGCTGGCCGACGATGCCGACGATGCCGACGACACCGACGAAGCGCGGACGCGGATCGGAGCGCTGACGGCGCCCGCGCCCGACCGGCGAGCGTCCGAGCAGCCGGGAACGCCGGCGGCGGCGATGGCCGTACCCGTGCTGATCGCGGTGGCGGCGATCGCGCTGTGGGCGATGGATTCGTCCGCCGGCGCGTGGATCGCGCTGGTCTGGCTGCTGGCGGCCGGCCTGGGCTGGCAGGCCTGGCGGGCGCGTCGCGATCGCGACGCGTTGCGGGCGGCCCAGGATCGGATCGCGCGCTTCCGGACGTTCCACCTGCGCCGGGAACAGCAGTTCCGCGCCGCGCAGAAGCTGGGCGCGCTCGGCATGTGGGAACAGGACCTGGCGACGCAGCGCTTCGAGTGGAGCAACGGCGCGTTCCGGCTGTTCGGCATCGATCCGGCCCAGGGCGCGCCGTCGCTGCAGGGCTTCCTGATCTGCGTGCACCCGGACGACCAGCGGCGCTGGCGCGACGTGCATCGCCGGGCCGCGACCAGCGGCGGCGAGGTGCGGGTCGAATACCGCTACGTCCGCAAGGGCGTCGAAACGATCTGGGTGCGCAGCATCGCGCACGCCGAACGCGATGCCGACGGGCAGGTGACGCGGCTGACGGGCATCGTCCAGGACATCAGCGGCATTCGCGACATGCAGCAGCAGCTCGCGGCCAGCGAAGCGAAATTCCGCGAACTGACGCAGATGAGTTCGGACTGGATCTGGGAGACCGACCGGCAGCACCGGATCTCGTACATCTCCGACAGCGTCGACGCGGTGCTGGGCACCTGGGCGCGATCGTCGATCGGCAGGTACCGCCGGGACGGCGCGGCCGATCTGATGAAGAGCGATTGGGACGCGCACCAGCGCGCGCTGGACAACCGCAAGCCGATCGAGAACTTCGAGTTCTGCATGCTCGACCCCGAGGGCCACGTGTTCTACATCGCGGTCAGCGGCAGGCCGCTGTTCGACGCGACCGGCGAATTCATCGGCTACCGCGGCATCGGCCGCAACATCACGCACGAGAAGCACCAGCGCACGCTGCTCGAGCTGGAAAGCGACGTCGCCCAGATCATGCGCGAGCACGACACGCCCGAACGCGTGATCGACGCGCTGCTGGCGAAGGTCTGCGACACGATGAACTGGTCCGGCGGCGTGTACCTGACGCGCAGCGGCAGCACGATCTCGGTGCAGCAGCGCTGGGGTTACCCGGCGCTGATGCAGATGCTCGACGAACTGCCCGCGCAGATGCAGGTGCTGCCGGCCGGCGCCGAAGCGCTGGCCTGGGAGTCGGGCCGCTCGTCATGGCTGTCCAGCCTGGATCAGCATCCGGCGATGGTCGAGCGTTACCAGACGCGGCGGATCAGCGCGCGGGCGATGTTCCTCGCGCCGATCCGCGCCGAGGGCGGCGTCGTCATGGGCATGCTGATGTTCTTCAGCCCGCTCGGCCACCGCGACGAACGCTTCCTGGCCCAGGTCGCCGAGAGCCTGTCGAACACGCTGTCGCTGTACCTGCAGCGGCACGCCGCCGAGCAGCGGCTGACGCACGCTTCGCTGCACGACGCGCTGACTGGCCTGCCCAATCGCATGTTCCTGACGCACCAGCTCGGCGAATGCCTGAGCGCGGGCCGGCGGTTGGCGCTGCTGTACGTCGACCTGGACCGCTACAAGATCATCAACGACACGCTCGGCCATTCGGTCGGCGACCAGGTGCTGATCGAGGTCGCGCGGCGTTTCCGCGACGCGATCGGCCCGGCCGACGTCGCCGGCCGGATCGGCGGCGACGAGTTCATCCTGCTGCTGAACGACGTCGCCGACCGGGATCAGGTCGAGGCCGTCGCGCGCCGGATCCTCGAAAGCATCGAGAAACCGTTCATCCTCAACGGCCGCCCGCACTTCCTGTCGGCCAGCATCGGCGTCGCGCTCGCGCCGCAGGACAGCAACGATCCGAAGCTGCTGATCAAGTGCGCGGACGCGGCGATGTACGAGGTCAAGTCTGCCGGCCGCAACGACGTGCGGTTCTTCGACGGCGGCCAATCGGCGGTTCGCGACGAACAACTGCAACTGGCCACCGAACTGCCGCTGGCGCTGCAGCGCGGCGAGGTCGACCTGTATTACCAGCCGATCTTCGCGGTGGGCGCGCGAACCGTCGTCGGCCTCGAAGCGTTGATCCGCTGGCACCACCCGACGCGCGGCCTGCTGCTGCCGGACAAGTTCCTGCCGCAGGCCGAGCAGAGCAACCTGATCCGCGAGATCGGCCACTGGACGCTGCGGCGCGCGCTCGACGACCGCAGGCAGTTGGGCATCGATCGCTATCCGGACGTCGCGATCTCGGTCAACGTGTCGGCACGCCAGCTCGCCGAGGACAACTTCTCGCCGATGCTGGACGAACTGCTCGCGCAGCGGGCGATCCCGCCGCATCTGCTGCGCCTGGAACTGACCGAAAGCGCGTTCATCGAATCGCCCGAGCGCACGGTCGCGGTCATCGAGCGGCTGCGACGCAGCGGCGTGCGCGTGATCATCGACAACTTCGGCACCGGCTACGCGTCGCTCGCGTACCTGAAGAACCTGCCGGTCGACGGCCTGAAGATCGACCGCGTCTTCGTCAAGGACCTGGCGACCGATCGCGGCAACGCGGCGATCGTGCAGGCGGTGACGACGCTGGCAGCCAAGCTGGGCCTGCAGGCGATGGCCGAGGGCGTCGAATCGGCGGCCGAGGTGCACGCGCTGCGCGACTACGAATGCGACCAGATGCAGGGAACGCTGATCACCGAGCCGCTGACGTTCGCGCAACTGTGCGATTTCATGGAGACGCTGCCGCGGCTGCGGCAGCTCCATCAGATGCCCGAACAGGCGCCTTAGCGTCGGCGGTGCCGGCCGGCCAGGCCAGCCGGCCGGGCCGGGCGAGCGCGCGGCGGCCGAGCACGGCGGCTCGAAGGCCGTTGGGCGAAAGCCCTTCGTCGCAAACCCTCAGGCGAAAGCCAGCCCCATCGCCTCGCGAACGTCGCGCATCGTCTCCTGCGCGAGGCGGCGCGCCTTCTCGCAGCCGTCGGCCATGATCGCGCGCACCAGCGCCGGATCGTCGAGGTAAGGCTGCGCGCGCTCGCGGAACGCCTGCTGTTCGAGCAGCACTGCATCGATCACCGGCTGCTTGCATTCGAGGCAGCCGATGCCCGCGCTGCGGCAGTTGGCCTGCACCCACTGGCAGGTCTCGACCGACGAATACACCTGGTGCAGTTGCCAGACCGGGCAGCGCTCGGGATCGCCGGGGTCGGTGCGGCGCACGCGGGCCGGATCGGTCGGCATCGTGCGGATCTTCTTGTCGACCGAGGCCGGGTCCTCGCGCATCGCGATCGCGTTGCCGTAGCTCTTGGACATCTTCGCGCCGTCGATGCCCGGCATCCGCGAGGCCTCGGTCAGCAGCGCCTGCGGCTCGGCCAGGATCAGCTTCGACGAGCCTTCGAGGTAACCGTAGAGCCGCTCGCGATCGCCCATGCTGAGGTTCTGCGCCTCGTCGAGCAGGCTTCGCCCCTGTTCGAGCGCCTCGTCGTCGCCCTTTTCCTGGTAGCGGGTACGGAATTCGGCGTACAGGCGCGCGCGCTTGCTGCCGAGCTTCTTGACCGCCTCGCGCGCCTTGTCCTCGAAGCCCGGCTCGCGGCCGAACAGATGGTTGAAGCGGCGCGCGACCTCGCGCGTCAGCTCGACGTGCGGCACCTGGTCCTCGCCGACCGGCACGTACGAGGCGCGATAGATCAGGATGTCGGCCGCCTGCAGCAGCGGATAGCCGAGGAATCCGTAGGTCGCCAGGTCACGGTCGGCGAGCTTGTCCTGCTGGTCCTTGTACGTCGGCACGCGCTCGAGCCAGCCGAGCGGCGTGCACATCGACAGCAGCGTGTGCAGCTCGGCGTGCTCGGGCACGCGCGACTGGATGAACAGGATCGTCTGCGCGGGGTCGACGCCGGCTGCCAGCCAGTCGATGACCATCTCCCAGACGCTGGTGCCGATGACCTCGACCGAGTGGTAATGCGTCGTCAGCGCATGCCAGTCGGCGACGAAGAACATGCACGGATATTCGCTCTGCAGCCGAACCCAGTTCTTCAGCGCGCCGTGATAGTGGCCGAGATGCAGCGCCCCGGTAGGGCGCATGCCGGAAACGACGCGGTCGGAAAACATGGTGTGCGGATTGTAGTGGCAATCACCCGTTCTCAGGACAGCGGCATGCCGGCGATCGGCCCGCAGCCCTCGCGCACCAGCACCGCCTCGTCCCCGGTCAGATCGATGACCGTCGTGAAATCGAAGCCCTGCCCGCCCGCGTCGACGACCAGCTCGACGCGCTTGTCCAGCGCATCGACGACCTCGTCGGCTTCGTGCAGCGGCTGGTCCGCGCCCGGCATCACCAGCGAGCAGCACAGCAGCGGCTCGCCCAGCGCCTCGAGCAGCCCGAGAACGATCCGGTGGTCGGGCACGCGCAGGCCGATCGTCTTGCGGCTCGGGTGCCACAGGCGCCGCGGCACGCTCTTGGTCGCGTTCAGGATGAACGTGTAGGCGCCCGGCGTCCATTCACGCAGGAAACGGTACTGCCGGTTGTCGACCCGCGCGAACTGCGCGAGTTCGGACAGGTCGCGGCACATCAGCGTCAGCAGATGCTTGTCGTCGAGCTGGCGGATCGCCCGCATCCGGTCGACCGCCTCGCGTTGCGAGACGTCGCAGGCCAGCACGTAGCAGGCGTCGGTCGGCATCGCCACCAGGCCACCCTCGCGGATCATCTGCGCGGCCTGCCGCAGCAGCCGCGGTTGCGGATCCTTCGGATGCATTTCGAAACGCAGCGTCATCGCCTGTCCCGTCGCGCGTCAGATCCAGTCGGACCAGATCGGATCGAGCCCCGGCGGCAGCGGCTCGACGCTGCCCAGTTCGGCGTGGCTGACTCCCGGACCGTGGTAGTCGGACCCGCGCGACGCGCGGAAGCCGAACTCGCGCGCCCGCGCCGCGTAGATCGCGTAGTGATGCGGCTTGTGGCTGCCGCTGACGACCTCGATGCCCTCGCCGCCCAGGTCCTTGAACTCGGACAGGAACGCGTGCATCGCCGTATCGTCGAGCGCATAGCGGCCCGGATGCGCGACGACCGCGCGCCCGCCCGCGCCGCGGATCCAGCCGACCGCGTCGGACAGCCGCGCCCAGCGGTGCTCGACGAAGCCCGGCCGGCCCTCGGACAGGTAGCGATCGAACACCTCGGCGATGTCCTTGCAATGGCCGCTGTCGACCAGGTAGCGAGCGAAATGCGTGCGCGAGATCAGGTCGGGGTTCTCGACGTACTTGCGCGCGCCCTCGAAGACGCCGGGGATGCCGACGCGCGCCAGCCGCTCGCCCATCTCGACGGCGCGCGCGTAGCGGCCGTTGCGGGTGCGTGCCAGGCCGGCGATCAGCGTCGGATCGGCCGGATCGAAATTGAGGCCGACGATGTGGATCGTCTCGTCGGCCCACGTGACCGAGATCTCGACGCCCGGAATGAAGGGCATGCCCAGGTCGCCGGCCGCGCGGGCCGCCTCGGCGATGCCGCCGACCTCGTCGTGGTCGGTCAGCGCCCACAGTTGCACGCCGTTCGCGTGCGCGCGGGCAGCGACCTCGGCCGGCGCCAGCAGTCCGTCCGACACGTACGAATGGCAGTGGAGATCCGCGTTGATGGTTTCTGCTTTCACGTCAGGAATCCTTCGATCAGCTTGGCCAGCGCCTCGGGCTGGTCATGGTGCATCATGTGGCCGGCGCCGGCCAGCGTCGCGCGGGTCAGGTCCCTGTAGGCGGTCAGTCGCTGCCGATATTCGTCGGTCTTGACGAAATGATGCCACTCGTTCAAGTGCTCGCTGAGCACGAACAGCACCGGCGCCGTGATCGCCCGCCAGCAGGCCAGCACCTCGTCGACGCGGTACAGGATCGGATTGACCAGCTTGTGCGCCGGGTCGCCGAGCAGTTCGTAGCGTTGGCCGCCGCCGGGCTGCGGCACCGCGCGGCACCAGTGCGGCGCGAGGAACGCCGCATAATCGGCCCGCAGCCGCGGATTGTTCTTCATCAGCCGCGCCGCCACCGCGTCGACGTCCGGATAGTCGGCCAGGCGCGGCGGCGTTTTCAGCTCGTCGAGCCATTGCGCGAGCCGGTTCGGCGCCTGCTCGTCCGCGGTGCGCGGCAGGCCGACGCCTTCGAGGTTGACCAGCTTGCGCACGCGATGCGGCCGCGCGCCCGAATACTGCGTGGCGACGTTGCCCCCCATGCTGTGGCCGACCAGCAGGACCGGCTGTCCGGCCGAGTAATGGTCGAGCAGCGCGTCCAGGTCGCCGACGTAGTCGGGCAGCCAGTAGCAGGTGCCCGGCGCCTGCCGGGCCGGCCAGTCGGTCAGGCCGAAACCGCGCCAGTCCGGCGCGACGATCCGCCAGTGCGCGGGCAGATGGTCGACGAGGAACTGGAACGAGGCCGAGACGTCCATCCAGCCGTGCAGCATGAACACGGTCGGCACGTCGGTGGCCGGAGCTGCCGCGGCTGACGGGGCCGCCGGATCGGGATCCCAGATCCGGACGTGATAACGCAGGCCCCGCACCGGGACGAACTCCTGGCGACTGAGGCGTCGCGGTGCATAGCGGTGGTCCTGGCTCACGTTAAACTCCCCTCCCTTTCCTTTTCGCGGTTCTCTCGCGATCACCGTTCGAGCACTCCCGGTCATGGCAACGATCGTTCGGCCTCGCGATACCGTCGGCGCTCCGTATGCTGCAAAGCAGCACTCCGGATCCCATTATAGGGGCCGCGTAGCGAGCCTGCTGACCGGCCTGCCGGCGGCGCTGGCGCTCGCGCTGGGCGTGCTGGCCGGCTGTTCGCTGGCGCAGGACGAGCCGTCGCGCGACGCGTCGGCGCGGGCCGCCTCGAACCAGGCCGCCTCGAACCAGGCCGCCTCGAACCAAGCCGCCTCGAACCAAGCCGCCTCGAACCGGCCGGCCTCGAACCAAACCACCTCGAACCGGCCGGCCTCGAACCGGGCCGCGCCTCGGACGCCGGCCACGGCCGCGGCGGCGCCCATGCTGCCTGAAGCCCCCGGTACGCTGAGCGGCGAGCCGGCCGGCGTGCAGGACGGCGACAGCTTCCGCCTGCGATTGTCGACCGGCCAGACCGTGCGGGTGCGGATCGGCGGCATCGACGCGCCCGAACTCGGGCAGCCGCACGCCGACGAAGCGCGGGACGCACTGGCCGCGCTGCTGGGCCGTGGGCCGCTGCGGCTGGACGCCTACAAGACCGACCCGTTCGGGCGCTACGTCGCCAACGTGCTGACGCCCGACGGCGACGTCGGGCTGGCGATGGTCCGGGCGGGCCAGGCCTGGCACTTCGCGCGTTACGCGCGCGAGCAGGCCCCGGCCGATCGGCGACGCTACGTCGAAGCCCAGCTCGACGCGCAGCGCGCGCGACGCGGACTATGGGCCGATGCCCGGCCGGTCGCGCCCTGGGACTACCGGCGCCGGGCGCGCGGCGCGGCCGCCCGCTAGCCCGCCAGCCCCACTAGCCCGCCAACCCGCTAGCCCGTTACGCCCGCCGGACCTCCGGACCGCCGGCGCCCGATCCGCCGGCCGGCCGGCGGGTCTGGCGCCAGGTCTCGTACAGCACGACGCCGCAGGCGACCGACACGTTCAGGCTGCTGACCTGGCCGACCATCGGAATGCCGACGAGCGCATCGCAACGCGTGCGCGTCAACCGCCGCAGGCCCTTGCCCTCGGCGCCGAGCACCCAGCCCACCGCCGCCGGGATCGGCTCGTCGTACAGCGAGCCGCCGGCCTCGTCGGCGGTCCCGATCAACCAGATGCCGCGGTCGCGCAGCGACTCCATCGTCCGGGACAGGTTCGTCACCATCACGTAGGGCACGTTCTCGGCCGCGCCGCTGGCGGTCTGCACGACGGTATCGGTCATCGCGCACGCATGGTCCTTGGGAGCAATCACCGCGTGCACGCCCACCCCGTCGGCCACGCGCAGGCACGCGCCCAGGTTGCGCGGGTCGGTGACCCCGTCCAGCAGCAGCAGCAGCGGCGGCTGCGTCAGGCCGTCGAGCAGCGTATCGAGGTCGACGACCGGCAGGTCCATCGTGACCATCGCCACGACGCCCTGGTGACGCCGGTGCGGACACAGCCGCTCGATGCGCGCGGCGTCGACCAGGTGCGGGCGCACGCCGACGTCCTGCGCGAGCTTGAGCAGGTCGCGCCCGCGCGCATCGTCGCGGGCCTCTGCCAGGTACAGCGACTCGACCGTCTCGGGTGCGCGCCGCAGCCGGGACATCACCGCATGGAAACCATAAATCAGCATTCGATCTTCTCTTCGACGAGCGCGGCGGGCGGCTCAACGCCGCTTCGATGCGCGCCCGGACTTACCCCTCTTGCCGCCGCCGTCGCCGCGGCCGTTGCGCAGCGACGCACGGGCATCGCGCGCGCGCTGGACCTGTTCGTTCTTCGCGGGCGCGGCCTTGCGACCGGCGTTCCTGCCCGCTCCGGGCATGCCGCCGCCCAGCGCCTGGATCTCGGACTTCAACCCGAAGCGCTGCACCGGCCGGAACTCGATGCGCCGCGATTCGAGGTCGACGCGCGATACCTGCACGAAGAACTCGTCGGTCAGCCTGAAACGCCGACCGGTCCGCTCGCCGCGCAACTCGTGCGACGCGTCGTTGTACTGGAAGTACTCGCTGCCGAGTTCGGACACGTGGACCAGCCCGTCGACGTACAGGTCGTTCAACGTGACGAAGATGCCGAAACTGGCCACGCCGGTGATCCGGCCGGCGAACTCCTCGCCGACGCGCTCGCGCATGTACTGGCACTTGAGCCAGGCCTCGACGTCGCGCGACGCCTCGTCGGCACGCCGTTCGTTGCTCGAACATAACACGCCGTACTGCATCCAGATCGAGTGCTGTTCGTTCTGCGTGAGCTTGACCGCCGCGCGCGCACCGCGCGCGCTGCCGGTGCCGGCCGCCGCCGCGGACTTGCTCCCGCGACGCATCGTGCCCTTCGCCCGCTCGACGGTCGCCCGCTCGGCGGCCTCGACGACCGGCGCATCGCCGTCGTCGCGGTCCGGATCCGGCCGCAGCGGCACATAGCGTTCGCCGCGCAGCATCGCCTTGATCACGCGGTGCGTCAGCAGGTCCGGATAGCGCCGGATCGGCGACGTGAAATGCGCGTAGGCCTCGTAGGCCAGGCCGAAGTGCCCGGAGTTGTCCGGCGAGTAGATCGCCTGCTGCATCGAGCGCAGCATCATCGTCTGCAGCAGGTCGGCATCGGGCCTCGCCTTGACCTTGGCGGCCAGCGCCGCGTAGTCGGCCGGCGTCGGCTCCTCGTCGCCGCCGAGCGACAGGCCGACGCCGCGCAGGAACTCGCGCAGCCTGGCCAGGCGGTCGGCGGTCGGCCCGTCATGCACGCGGTACAGCCCCGGATGCTTGCCGCGTTTCATGAAATCGGCCGCGCAGACGTTGGCCGCCAGCATGCACTCCTCGATCAGCCGGTGCGCGTCGTTGCGCTGGCGCGGAACGATGCGCTCGATGCGGCCGGCCGCGTCGCAGACGATCTGCGTCTCGACGGTATCGAAGTCGATCGCGCCGCGCTGCTCGCGGGCCTTGAGCAGCGTCTGGAACAACTGGTAGAGGTTCTGCAGATGCGGAACGAGCGCGGCGCGCTTACGGATCGCCTGGATGTCGCGGCCGGACAGGATGCCCCAGACCTCGTCATAAGTGAGCCGCGCCGCCGAATGGATGACGGCCTCGTAGAACTGGTAAGCCTTGATCGCGCCCTTGGCGCTGATGACGACGTCGGCCACCAGCACCAACCGATCGACGGCCGGGTTCAGCGAGCACAGGCCGTTGGACAGCTTTTCCGGCAGCATCGGGATGACCCGGCGCGGAAAGTACACCGAAGTCGAACGCCGGACCGCTTCGCCGTCGATCGCATCGCCGCTGCGCACGTAGTGGCCGACGTCGGCGATCGCGACGATCAGCCGGTAGTCGGGCGGCCGCTTGGCGCCGCGCGACGACTTGCCGGTCGGCGCCATCGGCTCGCAGTAGACGGCGTCGTCGAAGTCGCGGGCGTCCTCGCCGTCGATCGTCACCAGCGGCACGTCGCGCAGGTCGACGCGCCCCTTCAGATCGACGGGCCGAACGACGCCGGGCAGCGCCGCCGCGGCTTCGATCGTCTGCGGCGGGAACTCGTGCGGCACGTCGAACTTGCGCACCGCGATCTCGATCTCCATGCCGGGATCGTCGATCTCGCCGAGCACCTCGACGACCCGGCCGATCGGCGCCGCATGGCCCGATGGCGGTTCGGTGATCTCGACCGTCACCACCTGTCCGGGCTGCCCCAGGCCGGCATCGCCGGGCGGAATCAGGATGTCGTGTTTGATCCGCTGGTCCTCGGGCACGACGATCGTCACGCCGCGCTCGTTGAGCAGGCGGCCGACCAGGCGGCGGTGCGCGCGTTCGGTCACTTCGACGATCGCGCCTTCGGGACGGTTGCGGGCGTCGAAGCCGACGCGCCGGACCAGCACGCGGTCGCCGTGCATCGCTTTCTGCATCTCGCGCGGAGCGAGGAACAGATCGGCACCGCCCTCGTCGGGGATCAGGAAGCCGTAGCCGTCGCGGTGTCCCTGGATGCGTCCGGCGATCAGGTCGAGCTTGCTGGCGATCAGCAGCACGCCCTTGCGGTTCGGCATCAACTGGCCGTCGCGCTCCATCGCCTTCAGGCGGCGGTTCAGGATCGGAAAATGCTGAGGCGGCACGCCCAGTTGCGTGGACAGCTCGGCCGGCGTCAGCGGCGCGGCCGACTGGCGCAGGCATTCGAGGATCTCGTCGCGCGACGGCGGCGCCCAGTCGGTCACCCGCTCGGTCGTCCGGTCGCCGGCGGTCTCGCCTCGCGGCGCGTCAGCGGACGCCTGCCTGGGCGTCGACGCCGGTGCATGGGCCTTGGGCCCGGTATTTTTTTTGTCGTTCACTCGTGTTTTCTTCTACAGCCGTTTGACAAAGCTAGTTTATTGATTAAAATGCGCAGCTTCGATTGATGAGCAACGCTTCGGCGCAAACGCCACGGCAAGTTCAGCAGTCGGTGCCCGGGCCCAGATGGCGGAATTGGTAGACGCACTAGGTTCAGGTCCTAGCGGTGGCAACACTGTGGAGGTTCGAGTCCTCTTCTGGGCACCAAAATTCGTAAACCGCGGCGCGCTCACAAGGCGGCCGCGGTTTTTTATTGCCCGTCGCCGATGAGATCGATCGACGCCGTCTTTCCCGCATTGTCCGAGCCCAGCGTTCGCCGCTACCTGACCGGCCAGGTCGTATCGGTGCTGGGCGCCTGGACGCAGTCGATCACGCTGAACCTGCTGCTCTGGCAGATGACCCGCGACGCCTCGCTGCTGGGCGCGCTGAACTTCCTGCTGTACGGGCCGGTGCTGGTGCTCGGCCCGTTCGTCGGTTCGCGAATCGGCCCGCGCAATGCCAGGCGCTCGGTACTGACCGTGCTGATCGGCTCGATCGCGATCGCGCTGGCACTGCTCGGGCTGCTGGCGCTCGATGCGCTGACGCCGGTCGTGCTGCTGGTCGCCGCCGGTGGACTGGGCGTCCTGACGGCGATGGAGATGCCGGGACGGCAGGTCCTGCTGACGTCGAGCCTGGCCGATCGCCGCTTGCTGAACAGCGCGGTCGCAATGAACGCGATGGCCTACAACGTCGGCCGGATGACCGGCCCGGCGATCGCGGCGCTGGTGTTCGCCCGCGTCGGCCCCGCCGGCGGTTTCGTCTGCAGCGCCTGCGCGCTGTCGTTCATGGCCTGGTGCGTGCGGGGCATCCATCCGCGCCAGGAACTGGCCGGCAAATCGGCCGGCGGCATCCGCGCCGCCTTCGCGTTCGCGCGCACCCAGGCGTTCGCCCGGCTGTATCTGCCGGTGCTGATCGGCCTGGCGATCTTCGCCGGTTCGTATCAGACGCTGATCCCGGTGCTGGCCGATCACGAATTCCACCATGTCTCGCACTATACGGGCTTGTTCTTCTCTTGCGCCGGCGGCGGCTCGCTGTGCGCGGCGCTGCTGCTGTCGTCGAAGGCCGCCGCCCCGCTGGTGGCGCGCGGGCTGCGCTGGACGCCGCTGGTCTGCGGCGCCGCGCTCGGCATCGTCGCGCTGGCCGCGCACCCGCTGCCGGCCGGCATCGGCTTCTGGCTGCTCGGCCTGTCGCTGACGTTCACCGCGACGTCGATCAACGTCGGCCTGCAGTCGCGCAGTCCCGACGAGCTGCGCGGCGGCATCATCGGCCTGTACGGCACCGCCTTCGTCGGCATGGTGCCGATCGGGCACCTGATCGCCGGCAGCCTGTCCGAACGCCTGGGCGTGCGCCAGACGCTCGGCCTGAACGCCGTGCTGCTGAGCGCCTGGATCGGCTGGCTGCTGTGGCGGCAGTCCCGGTCGGCGGACCCGGAAGACGAGGATTGACGGACCGGACTCAGCGGGCCGAGCCCCAGCGCTTCTTCAGATCGCCGGGCCCCATGTGGTCGTATTCTTCGAACGGCTGGTGGATCCACGGATTCGTCGGCAGCGACTCGATGTAGAAGTCGGGCTCGGCGATCGACGCGCCCTTGCGCCAGATGACCGCCGAACGCATCTCCTGCAGTTGCGGGTAGCGCGCGCGCAGCGCCGGCAGCACCTCGACCAGCGTCGCGCCCGAATCGACCAGGTCGTCGGCCAGCAGCCAGCGCGGCCCCGGCAGCGACTGCGCGCTGGCGATCGCGTCACCGACCAGCAGGCGGCTCTGCTGGGTGCCGCCCTGCTCGCGGTACGAACTCGTGAACAGCACGCCGAGCGGCTTGCGGAACAGCCGCGACAGCACGTCGCCGACCCGCAGCCCGCCGCGGGCCAGGCAGACGATCGCGTCGAACTCCCAACCCGAATCGTAGACCTGGATCGCCAGCTTCTCGATCAGGCGGTTGTACTCGTCCCAGGAGACGTAGAGGTCCTTCACCTCAGTCTCCGAACGGATGGCGCACGAGGATCGTCTCGTCGCGGTCGGGCCCGGTCGACACCAGGTCGATCGGCGCACCGGTGACCTCGGCGATCCGCTCGACGAAGCGCTTGGCGTTGGCCGGCAGGCCGCTCCATTCGCGCACGCCCACCGTCGACTCGGTCCAGCCGGGCATCTCCTCGTAGACCGGCTCGCAGTGCGCGACCGCGTCGGCGCCGAAAGGCAGCTTGTCGACGAGTTCGCCGTCGATCCGGTAGGCGGTGCACAGCTTGACGGTCGGCAGGCCGTCGAGCACGTCGAGCTTGGTGATGCACAGGCCGCCGACGCCGTTGATCTGGATGCTGCGCTTGAGCAGCGGCGCGTCGAACCAGCCGCAGCGGCGCGGCCGCCCCGTCACCGATCCGAACTCGTTGCCGCGGCGGGCCAGTTGCGCGCCGACGTCGTCGGTCAGTTCGGTCGGGAAAGGCCCGGAGCCGACGCGCGTCGTATAGGCCTTCACGATGCCGAGCACGTAATGCAGGCTGCCGGGCCCGACGCCCGCGCCGGCCGACGCGGCGCCGGCCACGCAATTGCTGCTGGTCACGTACGGGTAAGTGCCGTGATCGACGTCGAGCATCGCGCCCTGCGCGCCTTCGAACAGCAGGTGATCGCCTCGCGCCATCGCGTCGGACAGCAGCGTCGGCACGTCGGCGACCATCGGCCGGATCCGGTCGGCCAGCGCGAGGATCTGGTCGGCGACCTCGTGCGCGTCGACCGGCTGGGCCTGCAGATAGTGCTCGAGCATGAAATTGTGCATGTCGAGCAGTTCGGCCAGGCGTCCGCGGAACAGCTCCGGCGCGAACAGGTCGTTGATCCGCAGCGCACGGCGCCCGACCTTGTCCTCGTACGCCGGGCCGATCCCGCGCCCGGTCGTGCCGATCTTGGCCTCGCCGCGACGGCCTTCGCGCGCCTGGTCCAGCGCCACGTGCGACGGCAGGATCAGCGGACAGGTCTGGCTGATCTTCAGGCGATCGCGCACCGACACGCCCGCGGCCTCGAGCTCGTCGATCTCGGACAGCAGCGCCTGCGGGGAAACGACGACGCCGTTGCCGATATAGCAGGTGACGTGCGCGCGCAGGATGCCCGACGGAATCAGCCGCAGCACCTGCTTCTTGCCGCCGATGACCAGCGTGTGCCCGGCGTTGTGCCCGCCCTGGAAACGGACGACGCCCTGAGCGCTCTCGGTCAGCCAGTCGACGATCTTGCCCTTGCCTTCGTCGCCCCATTGCGAACCGAAGATGACTACGTTCTTACCCATCAGATTTTCCGTTCAAGACGTCATGCGTTGGGATGCCGGCGACGACCGCATCGAATCCGGACGCCGTCGCGGCCGGATTCGCGGCCGCCGGGCGGCACCGTCAGGCCAGCGCGCGAACTGCCCATCCGCGAGCCTCGGCAACCAGCTCGCGATCGAACACGAACTCCTGTTGCTCGGACTCATGCCCGGGCAGCGACTGGATGACGATCTGCCCTTCGGCGCGCAGCTCGGCGATGCGGGCCAGCAGTTGCGGATCGTCGGACCACGGCGCGCGGATCGCGCGCGCCGGCTCGGCGGGCGTCTGCAACGCCGCCAGTTCGCGCAGTTCCAGAGAAAAACCGGTGGCGGGCCGGGCCCGCCCGAAGACCTCGCCGACGTTGTCGTAGCGCCCGCCGCGGGCGACCGCGTTGGGCAGGCTCGGGACATACGCGGCGAACGTGATGCCACTGTGATAACGATAACCGCGCAGATCGGCCAAGTCGATCGACAGATCGAGTCCGGACAGCCGCTGCAACTGCGGAGATTCGACCAGGCGCTGCAACGCGTCGAGCGCCTGGCCGATGCCGGCCAGCGGCGGCAGCGTCGCGCGCGCCAGCGCGATCGCCGACGACGCGCCGGTCGCCGGCCCGTACAGGCGCGTCAGCGCCAACAGCGCCTCGCCGACCTGGCTGCCCCGGCCGTCGAGCAGCGCCCGCAATCCGGGGACGTCCTTGGACTGCAGCAGCCCGTAGACCTGCTCGGCGTCGAGACTGCGGTCCTGCTCGAGCAGCGCCGGCACGATCCCCATGTGGCACAGGTCGACCCGCACGCGATCGATGCCGGCCAACTGGATCGAGCGGACCATCAGATCGAGGATCTCGACGTCGGCCTCGACGCCGGCGTGACCGTAGATCTCGGCGCCGACGTGGATCGGCTCGCGCGACGCGAACGCGCCCGCGGGCCGGGCGTGCAGCACCGAGCCGGCATAACACAGCCGCGCGACGCCGACCCGGCCGAGCAGGTGCGCGTCGATGCGCGCGACCTGCGGCGTGATGTCGGCCCGCACGCCCATCGTGCGCCCGGACAACTGGTCGACCAGCTTGAACGTGCGCAGGCCCAGTTCGGTTCCGGCGCCGGTCAGCAGCGACTCCAGATGCTCGATCATCGGCGGCATGACCAGTTCGTATCCGTACGAGCGATACTGATCGAGCAGCAGTCGACGCAATTCCTCGATACGCCGGGCCTCGGACGGCAAGACATCGGAAATGCTCTCGGGCAACAGCCAGCGGGGCATGACGAAAACCTGAATCGAATGGGAGCGGCGAGACGCCGTATCAAACCGTGCCTGATCGTTGCCGACCGTCGACGCGGCGCATCGCCGGATCGCCGAGGATCGAATCGCCGAAACCGCGGCGCGAAGCGGCACCCGAAAAGGCGGCGATCCCGCGGCCCCGACCGATGCACGGATCGACCGGCGAGGAAGCAACCCGTTATTGTCCGTCAAATGCGCGGCGAAGTCATCCCGCGCCCCGCCCGCGCCGCGTCGTCGGAACCCGCCGAGCGCACGGCGATCGGACGCGACCCGCGCGGGCGGACGGCGGCTACCAGAGCAGCAGCACGACGCCCAGGACCAGCGCGACCAGGCCCATGAACCGGATCTGGCCGTCCTTGAGCGTCGCCACGCGCGCCATCGTCTGGCGCCAGGCGGCCGGCGCGGCGAACGGCAGCAGCCCTTCGATGACGAACACCAGTCCGAGCGCCAGCAGCCAGCTTCGGTCCATCGACGACGCCGTCCCGTCAGCGGCGCGCGTTCGGCGCGATCGCCGGCGATCCCCCGCTGCCGGCCCCGCGCAGGTACTTGAAGAAGTCGGCCGACGGATCGACGACCATCAGATCGCTGCGCTGGCGGAAGCTGGCCCGGTACGCCTCGAGGCTGCGATAGAAGTCGGCGAAATCGGCGTTCTGGCCATAAGCTTCGGCGTAGACGGCCGAGGCCGCCGCATCCCCCTCGCCCTTGACCTTCTGCGCATCGCGGTACGCCTCGGCCAGGATCACCTCGCGCTGGCGGTCGGCGTCGGCGCGGACCTTCTCGGACTCGGCCATCCCGGTCGCGCGACGCTCGTTGGCGACCCGCTTGCGTTCGGACTGCATCCGGTCGAACACGCGCTCCTGGACCTCGGGCGCGAAGTCGACGCGCTTCAAGCGCACGTCGATCACGCTGACGCCGATCTGGTGCGCGTCCTCGTCGACCTTGGCGCGAACCGTCTCGACGATCGAATCGCGCTGGTTCGAGATCACGTCGGCGACCGTGCGCTTGGCGATCTCGTTGTTCAACGCATCGCGCAGGCTGCGCGAGATCCGGTCCGCCGCCATCACCTCGCTGCCGTTGACCGAGCGGACATAGTTGCGCGGATCGGTGATCCGCCACTTGACGAAGGTGTCGATCTGGACGTTGAGCTTCTCGGACGTGATGAAGCGATCGATATCGGAGTTGTCGATCGTCAGGATCCGATTATCGAAGTACTGCACGTTCTGGAACGGCGGAGGCATCTTGACGTAGATGCCCGGCTTGTCGATGACCTGCCTGATCTCGCCCAGCGCGTAGACCACCGCGTATTGCCGCTGGTCGACGATGAACAGGCACGACGAAGCCGCGGCGAACAGGATCACCAGGGCGAGCAGGATCGGAATGATTCTTTGCATGAGGGCCCCCGGAGATCAGCGCGAATCGCGGTCACGGCTGCGCAGGCCGTCACCCCGGTTGCGCAGGTCCGATGCGGTGTCGGCGGGCCGCTCCACCGGCGTCGGCGCCGGGGCGACCGAGCCGGCGCGCGGCGCGTCGGTGGCCGTCGCGGCCATCAGCTTGTCCAGCGGCAGATACAGCAGATTGCCGCTGCCGTGCGAGTCCAGGTAGATCTTGCTGGTGTTCGAGAACACCTGCTGCATCGTTTCGAGATACAGGCGCTGGCGCGTCACCTGCGGTGCCTTCGCGTATTCGGCCAGCACCTGCTTGAAGCGGCTGGCGTCGCCCTGCGCGGTCTCGACCACGCGGGCCTTGTACGCCTCGGCCTCCTGCACGACACGCGCGGCCGTACCGCTGGCGCGCGGGATCACGTCGTTGGCGTACGCACGCCCTTCGTTGATCAGCCGCTCGCGATCCTGCGCCGCCTTGTTGGCGTCCTCGAACGCCGCCTGCACCTGCTCGGGCGGCTGCGCCTGCTGGATGCGCACGTCGACGACGACGACGCCGGACTTGTAGCGATCGAGGATCGCCTGCGTCAGCGTGCGCGCGTCCTTGGCGACGCTTTCCTTCTCTTCGTAGAGCACCTGGTCGACGCCCTTGCGGCCGACGACCTCGCGCATCGCGGTCTCGGCCGACTGGCGGACGATCTCGTCCGGCACCGGTCCGGGATTGTTGTTGAACAGCCAGTCGCGCGCATTGGCGAGCCGGTACTGGACCGCGTACTGGATGTCGACGATGCTCTGGTCCTGGGTAAGGATCAGCGATTCCTTGAGCACCTTGTTCTTGACGTTGCTGCGGTAGCCGACTTCGATCTGCCGCAGGTTCTCGACGTTGACGAGTTCGTGCGTCTGGATCGGGTAAGGCAGGCGCCAGGTCAGGCCGGCGCGGTCGTTGACGTAGCGCAGTTCACCGAACTGCAGCACGACGGCCGACTGCCCTTCCTGGACGATGTAGAAGCCGCTGGCCAGCCACATCAGCACGGCGATGATCGCGACGATGCCCAACCCGGCGCCGGCTCCCTTGAACGAAGGGCCATCGCCGCCCGACGACGGCGGTGTGCCCGATCCGCCGTTGCGACGGAAGATGCCGTTGAGCTTGCGATTGAAGTCGCGCCACAACTCGTCCAGATCCGGCGGCCCGTCGCCGCGCGACGGCGGACGGTCGTTGTTGCCGCCCGAATTCTGATTGCGACCCCAACCCGGATCGTTCAGCGAAAAAATGGGTTTAGGCGTCTTCCACATGGGCAGTTGCGCGAGTCGTGTTATCGGGAGCAAGAAGACGGGGCCTGCGTTCGGCCAGAACTCGCAGCAGCGGCTGCAAACCTTCGCCGGTGGCCGCACTTAGCCAGACTCGATCGATGTTACCACAGGAGTCAGTCTCCACTCCCGCCGCGCGATCCGCAGCATCGATCTTGTTGTAGACGGTGATCAGGGGTACATCGGCCGCGCCGATCTCGCGCAGCACCTGCTCGACCTGCGCGATCTGCTCGTCGCGATCGGCCGCCGAACTGTCGACCACGTGCAGCAGCAGGTCCGCGTCGGCGGTTTCGTCGAGCGTGGCCTTGAAGGCTTCGATCAACTGGTGAGGCAGGTCGCGAACGAAGCCGACGGTATCGGACAGCACGATCTCCTGTCCGTCGGGTAAGCGCACGCGACGGGTCAGCGTATCGAGCGTGGCGAACAACTGGTCGGCGGCATACGTTCGCGCGCCGCTAAGGCGGTTGAACAGCGTGGACTTACCCGCGTTGGTATAGCCGACCAGCGAGACCTTCAGCACGCTGGAACGCTCGCGCGCGCGACGGCGCGTGCGGCGCTGCTTCTCGAGCTTGTCCAGGCGCGCGCGCAACTGCCGCGCCTTGGCATCGAGCATCCGGCGGTCCAGTTCGATCTGTTTCTCGCCGGGACCGCCGCGCAGGCCGACGCCGCCGCGCTGGCGTTCGAGGTGGGTCCAGCCCCGCACCAGACGCGACACCTGGTGCTCGATGCTGGCCAGTTCGACCTGCAGCTTGCCTTCGTGGCTGCGCGCGCGCTGGCCGAAGATCGCCAGGATCAGCTCGGTGCGGTCGTAGACCGGTTTGTTCCACAAGCGGTTCAGGTTGCGCTGCTGGACGGCGCTCAGCGCGTTGTCGAAGATCACCAGGTCGATGCCCAGCGCCTCGATCAGGCCGGCGATCTCGTCGGCCTTGCCGGCGCCGATGTACAGCGCCGGGTCCTGTCGGGGACGGCGGCAGACGATCCGCTCGACCGGCTCGACGCCGGCCGAACGCGCCAGCGAGTCGAGTTCGTCGAGCATCGATGGCGTCGGGCCTTCTCCATTGAGGCCGACCCCGACGAGCAGCGTGCGCCGGGTCTGCGCCGAATCGGCGGTCGGATGAGGCCGACCCCGTCGCGGGTCGGCGGAGGCGATGCGGGAAGCGGAAGCGTCCGGGCGTTGTTCGGGCGTACTCAGCTTTCGGGTTCCTCTTGCTGGAAGCTGACCGGCCGTGACGGCACGACCGTCGAGATCGCGTGTTTGTAGACCATTTGCGTCACGGTGTTGCGCAACAGCACCACGTATTGGTCGAAGGATTCGATCTGGCCTTGCAGCTTGATGCCGTTGACCAGATAGATCGACACCGGCACGTGTTCTTTGCGGAGAAGGTTCAGGAAGGGGTCTTGTAACAACTGCCCTTTATTACTCATGACGGCTCCCAATCGAGTGGTCTTGTTTTATCTGTCAATGATTCGGAATTTAACCGAAAACGGCCACGGCCGCCGAATCGGCCCGCCAACCGGCGGGATGATCGCGGGACCGCGAACGGGTCAGCGGCCGGGCGCGTACGGATTGGTGGTACTGCGGAACTCGATCCGCAGCGGCGTTCCCTCGAGCTTGAACTGCTCGCGGAACCAGCCTTCGAGATAGCGCCGGTAAGTGTCCGAGATCGCATCGAGCGCGTTGCCGTGGATGACGACGATAGGCGGGTTCTGCCCACCCTGGTGCGCATAACGCATCTTGGGCCGGAACATGCCGCGCCGCGGCGGCGCCTGGCGTTCGACCGCCTGCTGCAGCATGCGGGTCAGCTTCGGCGTCGACAGTTTGCGCGTGGCCGCCGCGAAGGCCGCGTCGACCGAGCGCATGACGGCGTTGACGCCCTTGCCCTGCAGCGCCGAGATGAAATGCATGCGGGCGAAGCGCAGGAAATACAGCTTGCGGTCCAGGTCCAGCTTGACGGCCTCGCGCCGCGCCTCGTCGACGGCGTCCCACTTGTTGACGACGATGACCAGCGCGCGACCGGCCTCGAGGATGAAGCCGGCGATGTTCGCGTCCTGATCGGCCACGTCCTGCGTCGCGTCGAGCATCAGCACGCAGACGTTAGAGTCCTCGATCGCCTGCAGGGTCTTGACCACCGAGAACTTCTCGATCATGTCCGAGACCTTGCCGCGCCGGCGCACGCCGGCGGTATCGACCAGCGTATAGGGCCGGCCCTGGCGCTCGAAATCGATCGCGACCGCGTCGCGCGTCGTGCCCGGCTGGTCGAACGCGATCAGCCGCTCCTCGCCGAGCAGCGTGTTGATCAGCGTCGATTTGCCGGCGTTCGGACGACCGACGACGGCCACCCGCAGCCGCCGCGGCCCCTCGTCCGGCGCGTCGGCCTCGCCGTCACCGCCGTCACCGCCGTCACCACCGCCGTCGCCGTCCTCGTCACCTCCATCACCGTCGCCGCCAGCCTCTCCGGCCGAAGCCGGATCGCCGTCGGCCGTGCGATCGGACACGGCGGCCGCGCGCGCCTCGGCCGCCAGATCGGCGTCGATCAGCGCGAGCGCCTCGCGGATCAGTTCGCTGACGCCGTCGCCGTGCGCCGACGAAACGGCGACCGGATCGGGCAGGCCGATCTCGTGGAATTCGGCCAGCACCTGCTCGCGCGGCATGCCTTCGGCCTTGTTGACGGCCAGGATCAGGCGGCGCGCGGTGCGGCGCAGTTCGGCGGCGATGGTCTCGTCGTGCGTGGTCAGCCCGGCCCGCGCATCACACAGGAAGATCACGCAGTCGGCCTCGATGACGGCCTGCCGCGCCTGCCTGGCCATCTGCACGGCGATGCCGGTCTTGGCGACCGGCTCGAAGCCTCCGGTATCGATGACGATGAACGATCGCTCGTCGATCCAGCCGGTACCGTAGTGGCGATCGCGGGTCAGTCCGGGCACGTCGGCCACCAGCGCGGCGCGACTGCGCGTGAGCCGGTTGAACAGCGTCGACTTGCCGACGTTGGGCCGACCGACCAGCGCGATGACCGGGGTTCGCTTCATGTCAGCGCGCCAGCCGCAATGCGTACAGGCTGCCCGACGAGGTCTGCACGGCCACCAGGCCGCCGGCGGCGACCGGCCTGCCGAGCACCGCGCTGCCGTCGGTGCTGACGCGCCCGATCGCCGCGCCGTCGTCGCGGCCCAGCGCGTGGACGAGCCCGTTGGCGTCGCCGAACAGCACCGCATCATCGGTCAGCAAGGCCGCGGCCAGCCCGCGCAATGCGTATTGCTGGTTGCGCCAGGCGCTGCTGCCGGCGCTCGTGAACGCGTGCACCGACTCTTTGTCGTCGACCAGGACCACCATCGTCGAATCCATCGACGGCCCGGTCGCCGACGCGACGTCGCGAATCCACGCGGGCCGCCCGGTACTGGCGTCGAAGCAGCCGAAACGGCCCTGGTACGTCGCCGCGCACAGACGTCCGCCGACGACGGGCACGTCGCCGACGACGTCGGCGATCCGCTCGATCTCGTTCGATCCGCGCGGCTGCGACACCGCCGTCTCCCAGCGCACGGCGCCGGTCTCGACGCTGAGCGCGACGATCCGGCCCCCGGGCATTCCGGCGTAGACGACGCCTGCGTCGATCGTCAGCGACTGCGTCTGGCGCAGGACCAGCGGAGGATTCTGGCGCTGGAACATCCACCGGCGATCACCGGTATTGGCGTCGAACGCGAAGATCCGGTTGCTGCTGGTGCGCACGACGACGATCCCCTCGCCGACCAGCGGCACCGCGACCGCCTCGCTGTCGATCGGCGCGGTCCAGCGCGTCTTGCCGTCAGGGCCGAGCGCGACCAGGTTGCCGTCGCGCGTCGCGACGACCGCCACCTCGCCGTCGGAGCCCACGCCCGACAGCAAGGGCTTGCCCAGATCGACTTCCCAGGCGAGCTTGCCGGATTCGGCGTCGACGCGGAACACGCGCCCCTTGCTGGTCGCGGCCCACAGGCTGCCCTGCGCGTACGACGGCTCGAAACCGATGCCGGCCGGCCCGATCCGCTGCCGCCACGCGACCGTCAGCGTCGACGGGTTCTTGATCACCGGCAGTTCCGCCGGCTTGGGCTTGCTGCTGCCGAACACGCTGCAACCGGCCGCGGCCAATGCCATCGCCAATACGACCGAACGGCGCGCCGCCCGGTTCATCATGCTGCTCAAGATCCAGTTCCTCCGAGGCCTTCGAGCTTGACTTCGATCAGCCTGCGCAACGGATTGCCGTCGCGCGTCTTGTCCAGCGCGAGTTTGTACGCCGCCCGCGCTTCGTCGGCCTTGCCCTGCGCGGCCAGCACATCGCCGCGCCGGTCGGCGAACAGGCCGGCGAAGGCCTCGGACGGGGCGGTCCCCAGCACCGCGAGCGCCTCGTCATAAGCCTTCTCGTCCAACAGGACGCCCGCCAGCCGCACGCGGGCGACCTGGCGGAACTCGTCGTCCTTCGCCTTGTCGGCCGCCCACTGCAGCGGCGCGCGGGCCGCCTTCGCGTCACCGGCTTCGAGATACGCCTTGGCGGCCAGCAACGCGGCCATCTCGCCATAGACGGTGCCGCCGTACTTCTCGAAGATCGTGCCGGCCGTCTCCTTGACCTTGGCCAGGTCCTTGGCCGACGCCGCCTGCTGCAACTGGCCGTAGACGGCCGCCGCCTGCGCGGCCTGGCTGGCCTGATAACGCTGCCAGCCCATGTAGCCGGCCACCGTCAGCAGGACGACCGTCACCACCGTCAGCAGCAGGTTGCCCCAACGGTTCCAGAAGGCCTTGATGCCCTCGATCTCTTCCTGTTCCTGTAAATCGTAGGCCATTCACCAACGTCCCGATCATTACCCTGTCATCGCGGCGGCGCCATCCATCGCGCGCCGCCTCCACCCGCGGCTAGTGCCGCGTCATCCGGGGCGGAGGCGGACCGCCCTCCTCGCCATCCGGATCGTCGCCCTCGTCGTCCAGATCCGCCTGTGCGGTCTCCAGGTCGATGAGGTCGTCATCGTCGTCGTCTTCGTCCTGCGCGATCAATGCGGCGATCACGCGATCGACCGCCTCGCCGACCGGCACGCGGATCTGCTGCGTGCCGGTTTCGTGCGCGTCCGCGCGCAACCACTTGATCGACACCTCGCCCTGCGCCAGCTCGTCTTCGCCCAGCA
Organism: Burkholderiaceae bacterium; assembly: GCA_047601745.1. Taxonomy (GTDB): domain Bacteria; phylum Pseudomonadota; class Gammaproteobacteria; order Burkholderiales; family Burkholderiaceae_E; genus JAKPAM01. The sequence continues at coordinate 5,615,077 of JASGIS010000001.1, forward strand.
CCATCGCCAGCATCGCGCCGCTGGCATCGGCGCGCTTGAACTGCGACTTGAAGCTGCCGCCGCCGGCGTGGCAGACGACGTCGACACCGGCGTCGCGCAGGCGCTCGGCCAGGTTCAGCGCCGCGGCATCCGACGGCAATCCGCCATTGTGAACGATGTAGACGTCGCACAGCGGCACGTCGGCGTCCTGCCGCTGCGCGCCGCGCATCAGCTCGAGCACCCGCTCGACGCCCATCGCGAAGCCGCTGGCCGGCGCGTCCTTGCCGCCGAGCATCGCGATCAACGGATCGTAGCGCCCGCCGCCGCAGACCGTCAGGCCGTCGGCCGCGACCCACTCGAAGACGGTCAGATTGTAGTAGTCCAGGCCGCGAACCAGGCGCGGATTGATCTTGAAAGGCTGGTTCTGCGAACGCAGCAGCGCCTGCAGCGTCTCGAAGTGATCGCGCGACGCGTCGCCCAGGTAGTCGATCAACCGCGGCGCGGCGTCGACGAGCGACTGCATCGCCGGATTCTTCGTGTCGAGGATGCGCAGCGGATTGCTGTGCAGGCGGCGGCGCGCGTCCTCGTCGAGCCGGTCCTGATGCGCTTCGAAATACGCGATCAGCGCTTCGCGGTGGCTGCGACGCTCGTCGGCCGAGCCCAGCGTGTTGATTTCGAGGCGCAACGGCGGCAGATCGAGCTCGGCCCACAAGCGCGCGCACAGCAGGATCAGCTCGGCATCGGACTCCGGTCCGGCCAGCCCCATCGCTTCGGCGCCGATCTGGTGGAACTGCCGGTAACGCCCTTTCTGCGGACGCTCGTGACGGAACATCGGGCCGGCGTACCACAGCTTCTTCGGGCCGCCGTACAGCAGGTTGTGCTCGATGACCGCCCGCACGACGCTGGCCGTGTTCTCGGGGCGCAGCGTCAACTGTTCGCCGTTCAACGAATCGACGAACGAGTACATCTCCTTCTCGACGATGTCGGTGACCTCGCCGATGCCCCGGACGAACAACCGGGTCGATTCGACGATCGGCGTGCGGATGCGCTGGAAGCCATAAGCGCGCATCACGCCTGCGACGGCTTCTTCCAGACGCTGCCAAAGCGCCTCGTCGGCGGGCAGCACGTCATTCATGCCGCGCACGCCGCGGATCGGTTCGAGCTTACTCATGCTACGGATACAGAAATGGAGTGAACGGAGCGGCGAGCCGCCGGATCGGCCGGCGGCAGGCGTCGACGGTGCGGCGAAGCTTTCAGTCCTCGCTGCCGGCGGTCGCACCGCCCACCGCGTATTTTCGCTTGACGTAGTCGTCGACGATCGCCTGGAACTCCTCGGCGATCCGCTCGCCCTTGAGCGTCACCGTGCGCTGTCCGTCGACGAAGACCGGCGCGACCGGCGCCTCGTCGGCGCCGGGCAGCGAGATGCCGATGTTGGCGTGCTTGCTTTCGCCCGGGCCGTTGACCACGCAGCCCATGACCGCGACCTGCATCGTTTCGACGCCCGGATACGATGCGCGCCAGACCGGCATGCGCTCGCGCAGGTAGGTCTGGATGCTGGCCGCCAGCTCCTGGAAGAACGTGCTGCTGGTACGGCCGCAGCCGGGACAGGCGATGACCAGCGGCGCGAACGCGCGCAGGCCCATCGTCTGCAGGATCTCCTGCGCGACGACGACCTCGCGCGACCGGTCGCCGTTGGGCTCGGGCGTCAGCGACACGCGGATCGTGTCGCCGATGCCCTCCTGCAGCAGCACGGCCAGCGCCGCCGTCGACGCGACGATGCCCTTGCTGCCCATGCCGGCCTCGGTCAGCCCCAGGTGCAGCGGATAATCGCAACGGCGCCCCAGTTCGCGATAGACGGCGATCAGGTCCTGCACGTTGGAAACCTTGGCCGACAGCACGATCGCGTCGCCGCGCAGGCCGACCGATTCGGCCAGTTGCGCGCTCTCGATCGCCGACGTGACCAGCGCCTCGCGCATCACGCTCTGCGCGTCCCACGGCCGCGCGCGCGCCGAATTCTCGTCCATCAGACGGGCCAGCAGCGACTGGTCCAGGCTGCCCCAGTTCACGCCGATCCGCACCGGCTTGTCGTAGCGGCACGCGACCTCGATCATCTGCGCGAAATTGTCGTCGCGCCGGCTGCCGGAGCCGACGTTGCCGGGGTTGATCCGGTATTTGGACAAAGCCCGCGCGCAGTCCGGGAACTGCGTCAGCAGCTTGTGCCCGTTGTAGTGGAAATCGCCGACCAGCGGCACCGACACGCCCATGCGGTCCAGTTGCTCGCGCAACGGCGCGACCGCCTCGGCCGCGGCCGGCGTGTTGACGGTGATCCGAACGAGTTCGGAACCGGCGCGCGCCAGTTCCTTGACCTGGATCGCCGTGCCGATCGCATCGGCGGTGTCGGTATTGGTCATCGACTGGACGACGACCGGATGGTGGCCGCCGACGACGACCTCGTTGTCCGCCCAGCGGATCCTGACCGGCCGGGCGCGTCGGCGCCCGCCCGCCCCGACCGGCATCGGCTCGCAGACCGCGCCGGGCATGACCGTCGTCAGATGCGTGCGATCGTTCATGGCAGCGTCAACCTGGCGATGCCGGTGCCGGGCTGAACCTTCAGGCCCAGCGACTTGCCGTCGAATTCGGCCTTGATCTTCTCGGCGTTGCCGAGCGTGACCGATACCGGCGCGGCGATCGGCAGCTCCAGCGTCGTCTTCGCCTTCTGCGTGCCCATCGTCAGTACCTTGTTGTCGCTGCGCTGGCGGATCTCGATCCACGCATCGGCGTCGAACGACAGCTTGAGCAGCGGTCCGGCCGGCGCGGCCGGCGTCGCGGCCGACGCGGCGGGCGCGAGGGTCGTCGCCTCGGGCGCCGGTGTGGCCGGCGCGGGCAGCAGCGGCTGCGGGATCGGCACCGCCGCGGAATCGCCGGCGGCCGGTGCCGGCGCCATCGCCGCGCCGGAAGCCGGCGCCGATGCGCCGCCGCCCAGCGACGGCGTGATCGGCACGGTCTCGACCCGCCCGCCGCCGTCGGAAGCGGTGCCGGACGTCGACGACTCGCTCGACCCCTGGCCGCCGAAGAACGACGGGACCTTCGACAGATCGGCATCACGGCCGAAGAACAGCACCAGCGCGATCAGCGCGGCCAGCACCACCAGCGCCCAGATCCACCGGCTGCCCGACCCGCCGTTGCCGAAGCCCATCATGCCGCCGGGGCGCAGCGGCTCGTCGAGCGAGGCGGCCGAACGCAGCTCGGCGGCCTTGGTCGTTCCCGAGATCGATTCGAGCAGCGGCTCGACGTCGACGCCGACGATCTTGCCGTAGTTGCGCACCGTTCCGCGGATGAACGACAACCCCGGCAGCGCGGCCCAGTCGCCGGTCTCGATCGCGTGCACCTGCCGCGGATGCAGCTTCAGTTGGCGCTGGATGTCTTCGGTCGACAGTCCACGCGATTCGCGCGCCGCGACCAGGGCCTCGGCTGTCGAAATTCTCTCAGTTGTCATACTGTCCACTCAGCAACAGCGCTGTCTCTCGGGATTGCGGGAAACGGCGACGCAACTGCGCGCCATAGCTGGCCTCGACCTCGCGGTTGCCCGCCTGCCTCTCGATGCGCAAGGCCAGCCACAACACCTGCGGCGACAACTCGTACATCGACATCAGCCCCTGCTGGTACTGGCGGGCGCGCTCGATGTTACGTCGTTTCAGGTACAGCTCGGCGAGCTGGAACTGCGCCACGGGGTCTCTGGGGTCGGCCTGCAACGCGCGCAGGAACAAGGACTCGGCGCCCGCCTCGTCGCCCTGCTTGAGCGTGCACAGGCCGGCGTTGCGCAGCGCCAGCGCCGGCGTCCGGTACAGCGGGTCGCGCAGCGCGATCGTGAAACGCTCGAGCGCCGGCCCGATCCGGTCGGTCTGGCACAGGTACCAGCCATAGTTGTTGTTCAGGTCCGGATCGTTCGGCGCGAGCCGCATCGCCTGCGCGAAGCTTTCGTCGGCCTTGTCGCGCTCGCCCAGGTCCATGTAGACGAGCCCTTGCATGCCATAAGCGGCCGCGTACGTCGGATCGATCGCCAGCGCCTGCCGCAGCTCGCCCAGCGCCACCGGGAAATTGCGCTGCTGGTAGTAACCGGCGCCCAGCTCGGTGCGGATCCTCGCCCGGCGGCGCGTTTCGGATTCTTCGACCGAATCCGGCAGCGCGCTGGGACGCGACACCTGCGACAGCCCCTCGCCCGACGCGGACGGCGACGTCGGCTGCTGGGCGCAACCGGCGAGCAGCCCCGCGGCGACGATCACCAGGCCCGGCAGCGCCGGCAGGCCGCGGCGCGCTTTGGTGCCGACGGCGGCGGCAGCGGCGAACAACGAACGGACGGACACACGCGGCGCCGCGAACCGGACGATCATGAACGCACCTCGGCCACCTCGATCACGCGGCGGGCATTGCGCTCGGCCACACGCGTGCGGTCGAGCACCTCGCCGGCCAACTGTCCGCACGCGGCGTCGATGTCGTCGCCCCTCGTCTTGCGCACCGTCGTCACGATGCCGGCGTCGATCAGGCGTTGCGCGAACTGCCTGACCCGCGCCGGCCGGGACTTGACGAGCCCGGACGCGGGAAACGGGTTGAACGGGATCAGGTTGAATTTGCACGGCAGCCCGCGCACGCGCTCGATCAGTTCGATCGCGTGCGCGTCCGCATCGTTGATGCCGTCGAGCATCACGTATTCGAAAGTGATGAAGTCGCGCGGCGCCCGCTCCAGGTAGCGATGGCAGGCCGCCAGCAGCTCGTCGAGCGGGTACTTGCGGTTGAGCGGCACCAGGCGGTCGCGCAGCGCGTCGTTCGGCGCGTGCAGCGAGACGGCCAGGGCCACCGGGCAGTCGTCGCGCAGCCGGTCGATCATCGGCACGACACCGGACGTCGACACCGTCACCCGGCGGCGCGACAGGCCGTACGCGTGATCGTCGAGCATCAGCCGCAGCGCCGACAGCGTCGCCGCGTAGTTCTGCAGCGGCTCGCCCATGCCCATGAAGACTACGTTGCTGACCGGCCGGCCGACGCCCGCCGCGGCGCCGTCATCGTCGTCGTCGACGCCGCTCGGCGCCGGCCCGGCGAGCCGCGCGGCCGGCGACCCGGCCAGCAGGCGATTGGCGAGCCACAACTGGCCGACGACCTCGGCCGCGGTCAGGTTGCGGCTGAACCCCTGGTGCCCGGTCGAGCAGAACAGGCAGTTGACCGCGCAGCCGGCCTGCGTCGAGATGCACAAGGTGCCGCGCGTCGCCTCGGGGATGAACACGGCTTCGACCGCGTTGCCCTGGCCGACGTCGAACAGCCATTTGCGCGTGCCGTCGGCCGACAGATGATCACGCAGGATCGACGGCGGCCTGACTTCGGCCTCGGCTTCGAGCCGCGCCCGCAGCGACTTGGCCAGATCGGTCATCGCGCCGAAGTCGGCCTCGCCCCGCTGGTGGACCCAGCGCAGCAGTTGCCGGGCACGGAAAGCCTTCTCGCCGCGCGCTTCGCACCAGCGAACCAATCCGTCGGGATCGAGTCCGAGCAGGTTCGTGCGCTGATCCATCAAGCGAGCCTCCGTGAATGGTACCGACGCCGTCTCCGCTGGCGCACCGACACCAGACGCGAAACGATCGCCGAACCGGGCCTCAGCGCGAATAGATTTCCAGCGCCGGGAAGAAGAACGCGATCTCGACGGCAGCCGTCTCGGACGCGTCCGAACCATGGACCGCGTTGGCGTCGATGCTGTCGGCGAAGTCGGCGCGGATCGTGCCCGGCGCGGCCTTCTTCGGATCGGTGGCGCCCATCAGATCACGGTTCTTCAGGATCGCGCCCTCGCCCTCGAGCACCTGGATCATCACCGGGCCCGACACCATGAAATCGACCAGATCCTTGAAGAACGGACGCTCGCGATGCACGCCGTAGAACGCCTCGGCCTCGACGCGTGACAGGTGCTTCATCCTCGCGGCGACGACCTTCAGGCCCGCCTTCTCGAAACGGGAATAGATTTCACCGATGACGTTCTTCGCGACGGCGTCGGGTTTGATGATGGACAGTGTTCGTTCGGTCGACTGTGCGGCCATGATGACTGGGCTCCAGCTTAGCGGGTATTCTGTGTTTTTCCGTTGTTTCCCGGCGCCAGGAGGCGAACATGTCGAGACAAAGGACGAGGAAAAACAGTGAGAAAAGAGTGAGTTACGGGTAATTTACAGGATTTCCCTGAATAGGCGAGTTTAACACATCCGTGGCGTCGGCCCCACACGCTTGCGCCGGATCCAACGCTCGGATCGGGTCGGCGCGTCGGGTTCCTCGGCTGCTCCGCCCGTCCATTCGGGTCAACCTCGGTTGAAAAATCCTGACGTCTCCCTTACATTGGACGCATCACCCCTCTTTCCTTGGAGATACCTGTATGTCTGTTGAACGTCATGACCTGGCCCCTTCCGGCTACGGCGCCGGATCGGTCAGTTCGCCGGTGGCACGCAACCGCGTGCTGCGCAACACCTACTGGCTGCTGGCGCTGTCGCTGATTCCGACCGTGATCGGCGCGTGGGTCGGCGTCACCAGCGGGTTCTCGATGTTCGCCGGCAATCCGCTGATGGGCTTCGTCGTCTTCATGGCGGTGGCCTTCGGGTTCTTCTGGGGGATCGAGAAGACCAAGAACAGCGGCATGGGCGTCGCGCTGCTGCTCGCGTTCACGTTCTTCATGGGCCTCATGCTGTCGCGGCTGGTCGGCCACGTGCTCGGCTATTCGAACGGCGCATCGCTGGTGATGACGGCGTTCGGCGGCACGGCCGTGATCTTCGGCGCGATGGCCACGGTCGCCACCGTGTCGAAGCGGGATTTCAGCGGCCTGGGCAAGTGGCTGTTCGTCGGCATGCTGGTCGTGCTGGTCGCCGCCGTCGCCAACATCTTCCTGCAGATGCCGGCGCTGATGCTGACGATCTCGGTGCTGGCGATCGCCGTGTTCTCGCTGTTCATGCTGTACGACGTCCAGCGCGTGGTCAACGGCGGCGAAACCAACTACGTGATGGCCACGCTGTCGATCTACCTGAACATCTACAACGTGTTCAGCAACCTGCTGGCGCTGCTCGGCATCTTCGGCGGCGACCGCGACTGACGCCGCGCGCGGCAGGCCCCGGCCGCCGCCGCGCCGGGGCTGTTCAGGCCGCCTCAGCCTGCGCGGCCGCGCGGCCGGCCGCCGGCTCGAAGACCGCGATCGACTCGACGTGCGAGGTGTGCGGGAACATGTTGATCGCGCCGGCCGCCACCAGCCGATAGCCGCCGGTGTGCACGAGCACGGCCGCATCGCGCGCGAGGGTCGCCGGATTGCACGAGACGTAGACGATGCGCCGCGGCGCATGCGGATCCGCGGCGATTCCCTTGACCACCTCCAGCGCGCCTTCGCGGGGCGGATCGATCAGCACCCGATCGAACGCCCCGAGTTCGCGCCAGGCCGCCGGCGTCATGTCGAACAGGTTGGCCGTGCGGAATTCGACGCGATCCTGCAGCCCGTTGACCGACGCGTTGTCGGTCGCGCGTGTCGTCAGCGTCGCGCTGCCCTCGATGCCGAGCACGCGCCCTTCTCCGCCGACTCGCCGGGCCAGCGGCAGCGTGAAGTTGCCCAGCCCGCAGAACAGATCGGCCACCGTCTCGCCCGGCTGGCAATCGAGCAGGCGGATGGCCCGGCCGACCAGCGCGCGATTGACGTCATGATTGACCTGCGTGAAATCGGTCGGCCGGAACGGCATCCGCACGTCGAACTCGGGCAGCGTGTACGCGAGACGGGAAACCGGCGCCGGCGGCGTTGATGCGAAGGGCGTTGATGCGGAGGGCGTTGATGCCACGGGTGTCGACGGCACGGGTGTCGACGGCCCAGGTGTCGACGGCCCAGGTGTCGACGGCACGGATGTCGACGGCACGGATGTCGACAGCGGGGGTGTCGACGACGCGGGCGTCGACGGTGCGGAGTCCGCGCGGCCATCGGCCAGCAGGACGATCGTGTCCGGCCCCTTGGGCTGCAGCCAGACTTCGAGATCGTGCAGCCGGGCGAACGCGGTCAACGCGCGGCGATCGGCGTCGGACGGCGGCTCGATGACGCGGAACACCAATGCCAGCACGTCGTCGCCGATCGCGACCTCGATCTGCGGCATGCGGTCGCGTATCGACAATCCGGCGACCAGTTCGCGCATCGGCAGCAGCAAGGCCGAAAGCCGCGGCGGCAGCACATGGCATTCGCGCATGTCGGCCACGTAGCTGGAGCCGCGCTCGTGGAAGCCGACCAGCACGCCGCCCTTCTTCTCGACGTGGCGCACCGACAGGCGCGCGCGCTGGCGGTAGCCCCAGCTCGGGCCCGCCAGCGGACGCAGCACGGTCTCCGGACGAAGGCCGCCCGCCAGGTGCACGAACTGGTCCTCGAGCACGCGCTGCTTGATCGACAGTTGTCCGCGCGCCTCCATGTGCTGCATCGAACAGCCGCCGCAGACGCCGAAATGCGGGCAGCGCGGCACGACCCGCAGCGGACTCTCGCGCAGGACCTCGGCCGTCGCGGCGACGTCGAACTTGGGCTTGGAGCGGACGATCGATGCCCGTACGCGCTCGCCCGGCAGCGCGCCGCGCACGAAGACGACCTTGCCGTCGGCGCGCGCCACGCCGTTCGCGTCGAGATCGAGCGATTCGATGTCGAACAGACGATCGGCCGGCGGCGGCTCGACCGGTCGCCGTGTCGAGGATCGGGCCATCTCAACCGTCCGACGAGGAATCAGCGGCCCAGCCGGCCAGGAACTCGCGCCAGTGCGACCCCGACTGCGCGCCCAGATAGGCGCGCACGGTATCGATCTCGCGCCGGTATTCGGCCGGCGACCAGAAGCCGCGCAGAAGCTGGAAGCGGCAGTACATCAGGTAGGTGTTGGCGACGTCGGTCTCGCAGTAGTCGCGGATCTCGGCCAGGCGCCCCTGCCGATAGGCGGGCCAGACCTGCGAGCCGTCCATGCCCATCTTGCCCGGAAAGCCGCACAGCTTGGCCAGCTCGTCCAGCGGCGCGTTGGCGCGCGGCGTGTAGAGCGCCAGCAGATCCATCAGGTCCAGATGCCGCGTGTGGTACCGGCTGATGTAGTTGTTCCACTTGAAGTCTCGGTCGTCGTCGCCGAGCTCCCAGTAGCGGGCCGCCTGCACGCCGTTGACCAGCGCGCGGTACGTCAGCACCTGCATGTCGAAGCCGCTGCCGTTCCACGACACCAGTTGCGGCGTGTGCCGGTCGATCGTCCGGAAGAAATCGCTGATCAGCCGCGCCTCCGGGTCGCCGGCCGCCCCCAGGCAACGAATGCGCACGCCGCTGTCGTCGCGAAACAGGCAGGCGATGGCGACGATCCGATGCTGGTGCAGCGGCAGGAAGTCGCTGCCGGTCTTCTCGCGGCGGCGAGCGAACACGTGCTCGACCAGCGTGTCGTCGTCCCAGGCTTCGGCGCCCGGCTCGTCGACGATGCCCAGGCGGCGCAACCCGTCGGCATCGGGCACCGTCTCGATGTCAAAACAGAGGATTGGCGTCATGCGCGGCCTGTCGAGGACAAGAGGTCGATGGCGCGCCCGGACATGGCCGGGCGCCTGGCATCAGCGTTTCGGCAGGAACTGCATCGGATCGACCGGCTTGCCCTGCTTGCGGACCTCGAACAGCAGCCCCGGACGATCGGCGCTGCTGTCGCCGAGCTCGGCGACCTTCTGCCCGCGCTTGACCGTCTGCCCTTCCTTGACGAGCAGGCTGCGGTTGTGCCCGTAGACCGACACGGTGTCGTCGTCGTGCTTGATGATCAGCAGATTGCCGTAACCGCGCGGACCGTTGCCGCTGAAGATGACGCGGCCGTCGGCGGCGGCGCTGACCGGATCGCCGATCACGCCGTCGATGACGATGCCCAGGCTGCGCGGATCGGCGAACGGCTGGACGATGCGGCCCCGGGCCGGCCAGGCGAACGTCATACCGCGCGACGAGGCGGCGGCCGACGCCGCGGGAGCCGGCGTCGCGGCGGCGTCGGCGGTCGCCGCCGTCGGCGGCGGAGTCGCCGGCGTCGCGGCGCCCGCGCTGCCCGGGACCGGGGCCGGCCGGAATCCGCTGGTCGCGTCGGCCGCCTGCAGCTCGGCGAGCGCCTGATCCGAATACGGCCGCTTGACCAGCCGCGGCAGGTTGCGGGCGGCCGCACTCGACGCCGCCGGCCCGCCGTCGAGCGGCCGCGATTCGAGCGGCCTGACCTCGATGCCGCTGCCGGGACTGCGGATCGGCGCCGCGGTGACGGCAGGATCGATGGCCGGCGCGCCGTTGGTGACGATGTCGGGAGCCGGCGGCGCGCTGGGCTCGGGCGGCGCGACCGGCACCGGCGCTTGCGGGGCCGGCGTCGTCCTGCTGATGATCGGAGCAGGCATCCTGGACGAACCGCAGCCCGCCAGGGCGAGCGCGCACGCCAGGGCGCCCAGCACCATGGCGACGCGCGCGGTATCTCGTTGATGAGGCGCTGATGACACGTGATCTCCCGGTTCGAAAGCGTCGGCCCGAGCCGACGGGCTCAGCGCGTGCCCGGACGCAACGGCACGAAGCGTACCGCATCGAGGACGGTCAGGTGCCAGTCTTCCTGACCGGCTCGCTCGACCAGATGCAGCGACTGACCCTGTCCGGTCGCCGATACGATCGGGGCGATCAGGCGACCGCCGACTTTCATCTGCAGCAGCAGATCGTCGGGAATCGACTCGCCGGCCGCGGCCAGCACGATCGCATCGAACGGCGCCGCCTGCTCGACCCCCAGGCGGCCGTCGCCGAACACCAGCCGCAGGTTCGATTGCCGCAGCGGGCGCAGGTTGGCGCGCGACAGTTCGTGCAGCGCTTTCAGGCGCTCGACCGACACGACCTCGCCGAACAGATGCGCGAGCACCGCCGCCTGGTAACCGCAGCCGGTGCCGATCTCGAGCGCCTTGGCCTGGCGCCGCTGGCCTTCGTCCAGATGCGCGGCCACCAGCTCGAGCATCCGCGCGACGGTGCTGGGTTTGGAAATCGTCTGGCCATGGCCGATCGGCAGCGCCACGTCCTCATAAGCGCGGCTGGCCAGCGCGACGTCGACGAACGCGTGCCGCGGAACGATCGAGATCGCGCTGAGCACGCCCAGGTCGCGAACACCGGCGCCGCGCAGCGAGTCGATCATCCGCTGGCGCGCGCGGTCGGACGCGATGCCGATGCCGGTGGCGAGCGGCAGCACGACCCCCTTCGAGGTGGAACGCGCGGGAGACTTGGCGATCTCGGGCAGGAAACCCGAGCGAGGTCGAGGCAACATCTAGCGCTGCATTCCGGTTGATGGCGATCGCTCGGGCCCCGGCCGAAGCCATTGGTCGACGGTCGCGACGAGCGAATCGTGAGTCAGGTCGATATCCAGCGGCGTGATCGATACCCGTCCGTTCGCGGTCGCATGGAAGTCGGTGCCGACGCTCTTGTCCTTGATACCGCCGGCCAGGCCGATCCAGTAGACGGTGTCGCCGCGCGGCGTGCGGCCCTCGATGACTTCTTCGGACGGATGGCGCTTGCCCAGCCGCGTCGCTTCCCAGCCGGCCAGCGACGAATACGGCAGGTTCGGGATGTTGACGTTCAGCAGCATCGGCTGCCGGCACAGCGACGTGCCCAGCCGTGCGACGATGTCGGCCGCGACGCGCGCGGCCGAATCGAGGTGCGCATAACCGTGTTCGATCATCGAGAACGCGATCGCCGGCACGCCGAGCAGGAACGCTTCGGTCGCCGCGGCGACCGTTCCCGAATACATCGTGTCGTCGCCCATGTTGGCGCCGTCGTTGATGCCGGACAGCACCAGATCGGGGCGATAGCCGAGCACGCCGTTCAGCGCCAGGTGGACGCAATCGGTCGGCGTGCCGTTCACGTAACGGAAGCCGTTGGCGGCGGTGCGCAGCGTCAGCGGGCGGTCGAGCGTCAGCGATTGCGAGGCGCCGCTGCGATCGCGTTCGGGCGCCACCACGACGACTTCACCGAGGTGTCGGACCGCGGCGACCAACGCCGCGATGCCAGGCGAGAAGTAACCGTCGTCGTTGCTGACAAGGATGCGCATAGGCCTTCATTCTATCGAAAAAGGCCTGTGCGCCAGCGTTTTACGGGTCAACCCTCGGCCGGCCAGTCCCGAATGTAGGCTTTAAGCATACGGTTTTCGAAGCCCTGCTCTTCGAGCACCGCCTTGGCGACGTCGTGGAACGACACCACGCCCATCAACGTGGTGCCGTCGACGACCGGCAGATAGCGCTGATGGTTCGTCAGCATCATGCGCCGCAGCTCGTTGACGTCCATGCTCGGCGCGCAGATGATCGGGTCCGGGTTCATCACCTCGCGAACGACGATCTCGGCCACCGGCGGCGTCGGCCCTTCGCGATGCTCGACCTGCCGTTTGGCCAGCACGCGCAGGACCTCGCGGAACGTGATCAGGCCGGCCAGACGCCCCTTGTCCATCACGATCAACGAGCCGATGTCGTGTTCGGCCATCGTCATCACGCAATCCGAGAGCATGTCGTCGGGCGACACCGTGTAGAGCGTATTGCCCTTGACCCGAAGGACTTCGCTGACTTGCATGATGATCTCCCCTGGTTATGGTCAATCCTAGCCGATCCGGCCGGTCAGCGACAAGCGCGTCAGCGCGGGTCGTGGTTCAGGCAGCGTTGCACGTGAGCGGCCAGCTCATCCTCGGTATAAGGCTTGGTCAGGAAGATGTCGGCGCCGGCGGACAGCGCGAGCTGCTTGTGTTTGTCGCTGTAGCGCGACGTGATCATGATGAACGGCACGGCGGCGGTGTCGGCGCGGGCGCGCAGCGCGCCGGCCAGTTCGACGCCGTTCATCCGCGGCATCTCGAAGTCGGCGATGACCAGATCGGGCACCCGCTTGTCGACCAGCGCCATCGCGTCGATGCCGTCGGACGCCGATTCGACGTGCAGGCCCAGGTCCTGCAGGAACAGCTCCATCGCGCGGCGCACCGATACCGAATCGTCGACGATCAGGCAGACCGGCGCGGCCGGCGCCGGCGCACTTAGCGCGGTCGCGTACTGCGGCGCTGCTTCGCGACGCGCGAGCAGCTCGGGCAGGTCGACGATCGGCGCCACCGCCCCGTCGCCCATGACCGCGACGCCGCCGATGCCGGGGATCGCGGGGATCGCCGGCGCCAGCGGCTGCAGGATCACGTTGCGGGTCTGGCCCGGTTCGGGCGTGACGACGGCGATCGGTTCGCCGGCCTCGCCGCGCACGATCATCGCGACGCGCTCTGCGGCTTCGCCCGACAGCGCGTTCTCGGGCAGGCCGAGCAGGGCCTCGAGCGTGAAGACCGGATAGTCGACGCCGTCGACGCGCAGCCGCGACCTGCGGTCGGCGTCCGACGACAGGCCGGCGACCGACGCGATCTGCTCGATGTCGCGCACCGAGACGGCGATCACGTGGCTGGGTCCGCGCAGCATCATGACCGGCACCGCGGCCATGCGCACCGGCATCGTCAATGCCAGGTCCAGGCCCTGCCCCGGCACGCTCGCGACGTCGATGCGACCACGCAGCTCGCGTACCCGCTCGCGCACGACGTCCAGCCCGATGCCCCGCCCCGACAACTGCGTCGCCTGGTCTCGCGTCGAGAAGCCGGGCAGCAGGATCAGGCGCGCGGCCTCGGCCGCGGACGGCCGGGCGTCGTCGTCGATCAGGCCGGCCGCGCGGGCGCGCGCGACGATCGCCTCGACGTCGAGCCCGCGACCGTTATCGCTGCAGCGGATCCGCAGCTCGGCGCCGTCGCGCGCGAAGCTCAACTGGATCCGGCCGGTGCTCGGCTTGCCGAGCCGCCGGCGCTCGTCGGGATCCTCGATGCCATGGTCGACCGCATTGCGCAGCATGTGCATCAACGGATCGACGAGCCGTTGCAGCAGATGGCCGTCGATCGCCGTCTCGTCGCCGAAGACCTGCAGCTCGGCTTCCTTGCCGGTCTGGCGCGCCGCCTGGCGCACGGCACGCCGCAGGCGGCCGGCGATCGTCTCGATCGGCACCATCCGCGTCTTCAGGGCCGCCTCGCGCAGATCCGTCTGCAGGCGATCCAGTTGCGCGACCTGCTCGCGCATCGCGCCCAGTTCATGATCGAACTGCTGGTCGACGAGCTTATGGTCGGCGCCGGCTTCGGCGAAGCGCCGCGAGACCGTGTGCAGGTCGTTGTACTCGTCCAGTTCCAGCGCGTCGAAATCGGCCTCGCGGCTGCGTCCGGTCAACGCCAGCCCCCGCACGTCGACGAGTCGTTCGAGCTCCATCGACAGATCCTGGAAGCGCTCGCTGCCGGCGCGCAGCGCCGCGCGCGTCTCGCCCAACACCGCGATGCGCTCCTGCATCTGCGCCAGCGCGATCATCGCCTCGTTGGCCAGGTCGAGCAGCCGCGACACGACGCGGGCCGGCACGCGCAGCATCTCGTCGGCCTCGTCCGCGGCGGCATCCTGGCCGGCCCGAACGGCCCCGCTGCCCGGCGATTCGCCGATCGGGGACGGATCGGCTTCGGACGAATCGAGTTCCGGCGCACGTTCGGACGACGATTCACCGAATTCCGGCGCACGCTCGGGCGACGATTCATCGAGTTCCTGCGCACGCTCGGGCGACGATTCGCGCGTCGGCGGATCTTCGCTCGCCGGCCGTTCGACGTGTTCGACGTGTTCGACGTGTTCGACGTGTTCATCATCGAGCAGGCGCCGCGTCGCATCGACGACGTCCCGCAGGATCGCCTCGACGTTGGCCGGCGCCGGCCCGATCCCGGCCACCGCGTCGCACATCTCGGCCACGCAGTCGGCTGCATCGCCGAGCAGATCGGTCAAGGGCCCGCTCAGCAGTCGCTCGTCTCCGGCCAGCAACTGCAGGATGTCCTCGAGCCGGTGCGTCAGCGTCGCGATGCCCCGGACGCCGACGGTATTGGCGGATCCCTTCAGCGTGTGCGCGACGCGCTGCGCCCGCTCGATCTGGCGTTCGTCCCCGCGACGGAGCAGGTCGATCGCCTCGCTGAACTCGGCCGACAGATGCGGCAGTTCGCGCAGCAGGTTGTCGACGACGCTGCGATCGGCCTCGGCAGGAATCTCGAGCGACAGGTCGTTCTCGTCGATCGCCTGCAGCGGTTCGGCCGTCACCTGGCGCGAGCGGACGATCTCGACCGATTGCAACGCCCGCGTCAGCGACGACCGCAGGGCCGGCGGCATCGGCGACGGCCAGTGCTCGTCGCCGAGCAGGCCGACCCATTGCTCGATGCCGGCGGGCGCCAGCTCGGCAAACAGATCGGCCAGCGTATCGGGCAACAGCAGCAGCAGCCGGCGGCTTTCCTCGTTCAGCACGCCGTCGGTGGTCATCCAATAGCCGAGCTGCGCACCCACGCCCGACAGCATCCGCGCCAGCACCTGGCTGCCGATGAATTCGCTGGCGTTGACCATGTGCTCGAGCCGGGCCAGGTATTCGTCGATGAACTCCGTCCACGCCGGCTGGCCCGACGGCGGTTCGAGCGACAGCAGCGTCGGAATCAGGTCACTGCCCAACGCGCGGGCCGCCTCGGCCAGCATCGCCAGTTCGTCGACGGCGACGCGCCCGCCGTCTCCCCAGGCCGCGGCATGACTGACCGGCGGCCAGAGGCTGATCACCGGACCCGGGTGCCCGGACGGCATCCGTTCCGGCGCTTCGGGCCCCCCGGTGACGGCCTCGCCGCGAAGCGCGCCGCCCGGTGCCGCTTCACCGATCGAAGCGTGGGAGCCGGCATCGTCGACGATCGCCGGATCGGCGACGGTTTGATCGACGGCATCCACGCCGATCACCGCTCCGTCATCGACCGCGGCCTCGCCGATCCGGGCGGCCCCATCGATCGCGGCCCCTTCGATCACGGCTTCATCGGCTATCGCCCCATCGACCGAGGCTTCATCGACCACTGCCGTGTCGATCACCTCTTCGCCGTTCGGCGCGCCATCGATCGCCACACAGGCGGCAACCTCGTGGTCTTCGCCGGCCGCATCGCCACCACCCGCATGGCCACCAACCGCATGGCCACCAACCGCATCACCGGCAACCGCATGACCGCCAGTTGCATCACCGGCAGCCATATCGCCGCCAGCCGCATCACCTCGGGACGAATCCGTCCCCGACGGATCGCCGTCGTGCGCGCGATCCGGCTGCGGGCCCCGATTCGCGTAGCGCTGCGGATCGATCTGCCGGACCCATTCGCGGATCTGCCGCAGGTCGGCGCGCAGGCGTTCGGCGATCAAGGCCACGAACTGCGGCGGCACGCCGGCGAAGCCCGGCCAGCGATCGAGCTGGGAAACCAGCGCCGCGACCTGCGGCAGTTCCATCGACCCGGCGAGGAACGCGATCACCTGGTGAACCCAGTGCTCGAATGCCGCGCGATCGTTGGCGAGGAATTCGCGGCTGGTCGGTCCTTGCAGGAACGGAACGAGCAGCGCGGCCAGGTAGTCGGGCCCGCGCAGCCCCAGCGAATTGGCGACGGCCGCGCAGCGCTGGACCGCCGCGGCCAGGTCGTGGCCGAGCTGGTCCGATCCGGCGCTCAGGAACAGCGGTTCGAGCAGGCCGGCGGCAGCCCGATTCAGGCGTTCGAGCCGCCCTTCGGCCAGTCCCTGGTCGATCCCCAGCGAGACGCCGGCCGGCAGGCGAGCGGTGCCGGGAGCCCCGGCTTCGCGGTCGAAACCCGATGTCGCGGTCGATGAACCGATCGTCACGGCTTGATCACCTGCGGCAACTTGAACACGCTGACTTCGTCGAGCAGCGCCTTCGCGTATTCGACCAGGCGGCGGGTCTCGCCGGCCTGCAGCAGCAACTGCCTGGCCGTCTCGGCGCTGGCTTCCTGGATGATCTGCGCGCGTTCCTGCAGGCCGGCCCCGACCTGGGCCTGTTCGGTCGACGTACGTGCGATATCGCGCACGGTACTGGCCAGCGACGCGGTCTCCGATTGCGTGCCGCGCATCGCGCTGCCGGCGTCTTCGGCCAGCCGGCTGATCTCGACGACCTTGCCGATCGCCTGGTTCATCGCCAGTACCGTGTCGTTGGTCTCGGTCTGGATCGATACGACCAGGCGCCCGATCTCGGACGTCGCGTCGCGCGCCGATTCGGACAGCCGCTTGACCTCGTCGGCCACCGCAGCGAAGCTGCGCCCGGCCTCGCCGGCCGCGGCCGCGTGCATCGACGCATTGAGCGCCAGGATCCCCGTGCGTCCGGCGATCGTCTGGATGATGCCGACGACCTGGCCGATTTCCTGCGAGCGCTCGCCCAGACGCTTGATCCGCTTTTCGGTCTCGCGGATCAGATCCCGCGACTCGGCTACGCCGGCCACCGTCCCGCCGACGCTGACCATGGCCTTTTCGGTCGCCTGCACCGTCCGTTCGGCCGCCAGATCGCAGCCGCGCGCGCGTTCGGCGATCGATTCGAGCACGACGGCCGCCTGCGCCAGTTCGCGCGCCGCCAGCGCCACCTCGTGCTGCTCACGGGTCGCCGCGCGGTTGGCCAGGTCGGACTGGCTCTTGACGGCGACCGTCGCGCGCGCGACGTCGCGCGATACGCGGGCGACGTTGGTCAGCACGCGCCCGGTTTCCTCGGTCAGCAGGTTCAGCGCGTCGGCGATCGCGCCGGTGACGTTCTCGGTGACCGGCATCGTGATCGACAGGTCCTTGGTCGTGGCGATCTGACCGATCGTCTGCATGATCTCAATGACCGAATTGTTCAGGTCCTCGTTCTCGGTGGCCGTGTCGGCCAGGACCACGACGCGCTGTTCGAGCATCCGGTCGAACGAGGTCGACAGGCGTCCGATCTCGTCGTTGCTGACCAGCCCGGCGCGCGCGCCGAGGTCACCGGACGTCACGCGATCGACCGTCGTGCGCAGCACGACCAGCGGACGTTCGAACGCCCGCGCGGTCCGCCATCCGAGGCAGGCGCTGATCAGCGCGCCGAGCAGCGCGGCGACCGCCAGCCCGGCGATGAACCACGGCGACGACATCATGCGTTGCGACGGCGCCCCGCCGACGGACGCCAGCGCCAGCCCGACGAACGCGCCGGCGATGCCGATCGCCGCGCCGCCCCATGCGCCGCGGCGCACGCACACGCGGACCAGGTCTTCGCGCAAACCTGCGCTGATCGAATTCCACGCCCCCACTCGGTCCTCATCGATCGGCCATCAAGGCCTCAAACAAAGCTGGAAAATCGGCTTGCCACCACGCGGTCGGCGTGCCGTGCGGCCCATCGCGGCAAAGCATCGGCGAATGCAGGACCGATGCGAACGGCAGCGCCGGCGGACCCGGCGGCGGCGAGGCCGCCTCGATGACATGAAGCGGCACCGGCGGCCCGTCGACGAGCAGGCCAAGCGGTGCCTGGCCGGGATCGCCGACGACCAGCAGCGCATGGCGCTGCCAGGTCGGCAGTTGCGTCGGCGCCCGCTCCGTCGCATCGAGCACGCTGACCGGATGGCCGCGCACCTGCGCGAGCCCGCGCAAGCGCCGAGGGGCGAGCGGCAACGGATGGATCGCCGCCGACGCGATGTACTGCGCGGGCCGGTCGGGCGGCGTCAGCAATCGCAGCGCGCCCAGCGCGATGCCGAAACGATCGGGCGAGAAACGGCCGGACGACTCAGTTACGGCTGACGGCATGCTTGAGCGCGGCCAGGACCTCGTCCGGCGACAGCGGTTTGGCGATCAGGTCCTTGCCCCCCTGCATCCGCGCCCACACGTGATCGGCGCGCTGGTTCTTCGTCGACACGAAGACCACGGGAATCTCGCGCGTCGCCGGATCGACGGCCAGGCGCCTGCACGCCTGGTAGCCGTCCATGCCCGGCATCACGATGTCCATGAAGATGATGTCCGGATGATGGGCGCGCGCCATCTCGAGCCCCGACGCGCCGTCGCTGGCGACGGTCACGCGCCACCCCGCTTCGGTCAGGATGTTGACCATGTGCTGCCGGTCGACGGCTCCATCGTCGACGACCAATGCCTGATTCATCAGCATTCCCCTGGGCTGGACCGCCCGATTCTCCTCGTTGCGCCGATCACGCGGACCACCGTCGCCGCTCGGGCGACGCGCGCCGCCTCGTCACGATCCCGATCTGCTCCACCACTGCGACAACGGACGTCGCCTGGCACCGGTGTCGGCCGGCGACTTGGCGCGGACCGGATCGGCGGTCCTGACGAGCGCCGAAAGATCGTCGATCGCCAGCGACTTGCGCAACTGCTTGACGACGGCCGCTTCGAGCGCGCGCATCGGCACCGGTTTGCTCAGATAGCTGTCGCAGCCGGCGAGCGCCCCGCGCGCCAGATCGAACGGCGAAGACTTGCTGGTCAGGATGATCACCGGGATGTGGCGGGTCTGTTTGTTGCGCTTGATCTCGCGCGTCAGCTTGTAACCGTCCATGTCGGGCATGACGACGTCGGCCAGGACCAGATCGATATGCTGGGTCGCCAGCCGCTGCAACGCGTTCGCCGCGCTGTCGACGCTCGCGCAGCGCATGCCCATGCGCTCGAACGCCAGCGATAACTGCTGGCGGACCGTCGGACTGTCGTCGACGATCAGCACCTGCAGCTTCGTCGCCTCGGCGGCACCGGCACCGGCACCGGCACCGGCACCAGCACCGGCACCAGCACCAGCACCAGCACCGGCACCAGCACCAGCACCAGCACCAGCACCGGCACCGGCACCGGCACCAACGCCGGCCGACGGTCCGGCCGGAAGCGCGGTGACCTCCGGACGCCCTGCCGCGGTGGAGCCGGCCGGCGATGATACGGATGGAACCGGCGGCGCCGGTGCGGCCGCCGGGGCCGTCGGCGCCGCGACGGAACCGGTCGCCGATGTCCAGGTCGACACCGGGGGCGACGCGGGTACCGTCGACGCTGTCATCGGCGGGGACGCCGACGCCGGGGACGCCGATGCCGGGGAAACCGACGCCGGGGATACGGATGCCCGAGGTACCGACGCCGGAGGTACTGATGCCGAGGGGGTCGACACCGGAGACGCCGACACCGACGGCGACGAAGACGGGTGCGAAGGCGGCGAAACGATCGGCGCCCCTGCCAGCGACCGTTCGGCGCCGGCCGAAGCCGCGTCGAACCCGGGCGCGCGCGCCGTCGGAGCGCGCCCGGGCGCCGGCTCGGTGGCGGCCGGTCCGGAGGGGGTCACGCCCTCGCCCGCCGACGGCTGACTCAATCCCCTGACGGTCGGCGCGCCGTTCGCGAATCCCGGCGGCGCGCCGGGAACGGCACGCTGCACCGCTTCGCCACGCGCGGCCGGTGTACCGGCCGGCACGCCGGCCGCGGGCCGGATCGGCACGGCCGACGGCGCATCGACGCCCAACGCCGTCGGATCGAACGCATCGATCGACGGGCGCAACGGCAGCGGACACGGCCAACCGGCTGCTTCGATGCCCGAGGCCGCCGGCGCCGCCGTGAGACCGGGCGCCACGGTCGCGGACGCGCTCGTCGACACGGTGGTCGGCGCAGTCGCAGCCGTGGTGGTCGGCACCGCCGCCCGCGCAGTCACGGCCGCAATGGTCGGCACCGCCGCCCGCGCAGCCACGGCCGCGGTAGCCTGCACCGTCGCCGGCGCAGTCGCGGCCGCAGTGATCGGCACCGCCGCCGGCGCAGTCGCGGCCGCGGCGGTTGGCACGGTGGCCGGCGCGACCGCGCTCGGCGACGAGAGAGAAGTCGAACCGGAACCGGAAGCCGGCACCGACGCGCGCGAGCGGGCGGCCGACCATTCGGCGTCGACGACGCGATTGAGGATCGGCAGCAGTTGCAGCGTCAGGCGGTCGATCGCGATCGCATAGCGGGCCGGGCTCGCCTCGCCGCGCGGCAGCGCTTCGATGACCGGAATCGGCCTGCCCGAGGCGCCGACCAGCGACATCGCCTGGACGCCGGCCGGATCGAACGGATTGACGATCAACAGGTCGATCGATTCGGGAACGACCGCGGGCGCCAGCACGAATTCGTAGCGGTTGTACTGGCTGTGCTTGAATACGATCTCGACCAGTCGCCAATCGCGCGGGTCGAGACCGGCGGCGCCTACGCGGTACATAGGCCTCGTTTCCATCATCTTTCCTCGTCTAGCCGGGCCGCGAGCGCGGGGAGCCTCGACTCGACATGCTAGCATCGCCAGCCGGTGCCGCCGACGTCGGCGACCGTGGCCGGCCGCGACGAACCCGGCCATCGACGAGCGATCGACCGGATCTGTCCGATCGCGGCCACACACGGCTGCCGGACAGCGCGGCGACACCGCATCGATGGACGCATCGGGCGACCGCCGCGACGACATCGCGCAGCGCGACGCACGGAGACGAGCCTTATGACCCAACGAGACTATTACGGATTCGACACGCTGGCGCTGCACGCCGGCGCCACGCCCGATCGCGAGACCGGCGCCCGGGCCACGCCGATCTACCTGTCGACCGCCTTCGTGTTCCGCGACGCCGACCACGCAGCCGGCCTGTTCAACATGGAGCTGTCCGGCCACGTCTATTCGCGGATCAGCAATCCGACCGTGGCGACGCTCGAAGAGCGGATCGCCGCGCTGGAAAGCGGCGTCGGCGCGATCGCGACGGCCAGCGGCCAGGCGGCCCTGCATCTGGCGATCGCGACGCTGGCCGGCGCCGGCTCGCACGTCGTCGCGTCGACGGCGCTGTACGGCGGATCGCACAACCTGCTGCACTACACGCTGCGCCGCTTCGGGATCGAGACGAGCTTCGTCGATCCGCGCGACCCCGACGCCTGGCGCGCGGCGATCCGCCCGCAGACGCGGCTGCTGTTCGGCGAGACGGTCGGCAATCCCGGCCTGGACGTGCTGGACATCCCGTTGATCGCCGAGATCGCGCACCAGCACAAGCTGCCGCTGATGGTCGATTCGACGTTCACGACGCCATGGCTGGTCAAGCCCGGCGACCTGGGCGCCGATCTGGTCCACCATTCGGCGACCAAGTTCCTGTGCGGCCACGGCACGGTCGTCGGGGGCCTGCTGGTCGACACCGGCCGCTTCGACTGGCAGGCCTCCGGCAAGTTCCCCGAGCTGACCGAGCCCTATGACGGCTTCCACGGCATGGTGTTCGCCGAAGAGTCGACGGTCGCCCCGTTCCTGCTGCGCGCGCGCCGCGAGGGGCTGCGCGACTTCGGCGCCTGCCTGAGCCCGATGAACGCGTTCCAGATCCTGCAGGGAATCGAGACGCTGCCGCTGCGGATGGCCCGCCACGTGCAGAACGCGCAGCGCGTCGCCGAATACCTGGCCGAGCAGCCGATGGTCGCCAAGGTCGCCTATCCGGGCCTGCCGCAGCATCCGGACCACGCGCTGGCCAGCCGGCTGATGCCCCGAGGCTGCGGCGCGGTGCTCAGCTTCGATCTGAAGGGCGACCGCGCGGCCGGCCGCCGCTTCGTCGAATCGCTGCAGATCTTCTCGCACCTAGCCAACGTCGGCGATGCCCGCTCGCTGGTCATCCATCCGGCGTCGACCACGCACTTCCGGATGGACGGCGCCGCGCTGGCCGCGGCCGGCATCGGCGAGGGCACGCTGCGGCTGTCGATCGGCCTCGAGGATCCGGACGACCTGATCGCCGACCTGGGCCGCGCCTTCAAGATCGCGCAGAAAGGCGCCTGACCAAGGAGACCCCCGATGCAAGTCGAAGTCGATGGACGCGTCGCTTACGCGTATACCGGCGGCAAGCCGTTCGACGCCGCACTGCCGACGATCGTGTTCGTGCACGGCGCGCAGAGCGATCACAGCGTCTGGATCCTGCAATCGCGCTACCTCGCCCATCATGGATACGGCGTGCTGGCCGTCGACCTGCCCGGCCACGGCCGCAGCGCCGGTCCGCTGCTCGAATCGGTCGAGGCGATGGCCGAGTGGATCGGCAAGCTGATGACCGCGGCCGGCGTACGGCGGGCGACGGTGGTCGGCCACAGCATGGGCTCGCTGATCGCCGTCGAGCTGGCCGGCAGCGCGCCGGATCGCGTCGCCGGCGCGGTGCTGGTCGGGTCGGCCTATCCGATGCGCGTGTCCGACGCGCTGCTGGCCGCCGCGCGCGACGACGAGCCGCGCGCGTTCGACATGATGAACGTCTGGTCGCACGGCGGGCTCGACCATCCGCCCGGCTGCCCCGGACCGGGCTTCTCGATATTCGTCCAGGCCCGCCGCCTGATGGAGCGCCAGGCCAAGGGCGTGCTGTTCAACGATCTGCGCGCGTGCAACGACTACGGCCAGGGCGAGCAGCGCGCCGCCGCGATCACGTGCCCGGCGCTGTTCGTGCTCGGCAAGCGCGACATGATGACGCCGGTCAAGGCCGGCAAGGCGCTGGCCGCGCGGATCCGCGATGCGCGGGTCGTCGAGGTCGACGACTCCGGCCACCAGTTGATGGCCGAGCAGCCGCGGGCCGTGCTCGACGCGATCCGGGGCTTCGTCGGCTCAGCGCACTGACTGCGCGGCTACGACCGACAACGGGGCGTCGAGCAGCGCCGATTCGATCGCCAGGTGCGTGACGCCGGCCGGGTCGCGCGCGCGCCAGCGGCGGAACGGCTCGTTCGATCGGCGCTGCGCGGGTTGCCGCGGGTCGGCGTCGTCGCTGCCCTGCCAGATCGCCTCGAACAACGGGCGCAGGCTCAGGTATTGCGGATTGCGCACCAGCACCCAGGATTCGTCCCAGATCGCGCGCTCGGGCTCGCCGCGACGCGCCTCGGTCGGCACGCGCCAGTGCCGATGGATGTATCCGGTGGCGCCGAGCAGCCGCGCCAGCGCGTCGGCGCGCCCCGGATCGGGCCCGGTCATCGCCTTCAGCGATTCGACGGTCAGCAGGCCGTCGCCATCGTCCTGCCACTCGATCGCCAGCGCCAGCAGGATCCGGGTGGCCGCGTCGAAGCGCTCGGCCGGCCGCCATTGCGCGTGCACGCGGGTGCCGCTGCCCCAGTGGCGCAGATTGGCCGCCAGCAACGCGCCGAGCAGGATCGTCATCCACAGCAGGTACAGCCAGATCAGGAACAGAGGCAGCGCCGCGAACGCGCCGTAGATCACCGTGTACGTCGGCAGGTTGGCGACGTAGGTGGTCAGCCCTCGCCGCAGCAGTTCGATGGCGATCGCCGCGACCGCCGCGCCCAGCATCGCATCGCGCCAGCGCACCTGGACATTCGGCAACAGGTAGTACATCAGCGCCAGCGCGCCGAACCCGCTGCCGGCCGACAGGACGGTGAACCAGATCCGGCGGAACATCTCGACCGGCACGTTCGACAGCCAGCCGGTGACCATCATGCCGTTGACGGCGAAGCTCAGCGCGAGGAACAGCGGCCCCATCGTCAGCAGCGTCCAGTACAGCGTGACGCGCCGGCCCAGCGAACGCGGCCGCTCGGTCGCCCAGATCTGGTTCAACGTACGGTCGATCGTCAGCAGCGCGGTGAACGCCGTCGCGAAGAAGAACAGCGCGCCGAACAACGACAACTGGCTGGCCTTGGACGCGAACTCGTTCGTATACCGCGACAGCGTGTCGGCGAAGCTGGGCAGGAACAGGTTCGACGCGAGAAAACGCTGCAGCGATTCGCGCATCGGCGCGAACATCGGCAGCGCGGTGACGACGGTCAGCGCGATCGAGAACATCGGCACGATCGCCAGCAGCGACAACAGCGTCAGGCTGCCCGCCGTCTGCGGCAGATGGATCGTCCGGCCCTGGCGCCAGATCGCCAGCAGCAATCCGATCAGCTTGTCGAGCCAGCGCATCACGACGTCGGCCGGCGTATCGGCGGACGCGGACGACGGCGCGGCGGCATCGGCGTTCGCCGCATCGGCATCGGATCGGGCGGGTCGGTCAGCGTCCCAGGTCATCGCCTATGATAGCTTTCGGGCCCATGGCTTCCACCCGTCGCATCGTCATCGCAAGTTTCGTCGCCCTGATCGTCCTGGGCCTGGCCTGGGAGCTGTGGCTCGCGCCGCTGCGTCCGGGCGGATCGCTGCTGGCGCTCAAGGTCGTTCCGCTGGTGCTGGCCCTGCCGTCGCTGTGGCGCGGCACGCTGCGCACGTACCAATGGTGGTCGATGCTGATCCTGCTGTATGCGGCCGAAGGCCTGGTGCGCGCCACCAGCGACCGCGGCCCGGGGATCGCGCTCGGCGCGATCGAGGCGCTGCTGGCCGGCCTGGCGTTCGGCGCGATCCTGCTGCACGTGCGCAGCCGAATCGGCCCGCGGCCGGCCCGCCGCGGCCGCTGAACGCGGCGACGGGCATCAGGCGGCCAGCCGGCCGCCGGGGCGCACGCCGTCCGCGGCCTGGACGATCAGCGACGGATCATTGGCCGCCAGCCGGCGCGAATCGGACAAGGCCTGCCGCCAGCGGCGGGCACCCGGCAGGCCGTTGAACAGGCCCAGCAGATGCCGCGTCACGTTGCGCAGCGGCTCGCCGCGACGCACGACCGATCGCGCGTAGTCGGCCATCTCGGCGGCGACCTGCCAGCGATCGACCGGATCGGCGGCCGCGGGTTCGCCGAACGCGCGGCGATCGGCGTCGGTCAGCAGCCAGGGGTTGTGGTAGGCCTCGCGGCCGATCATCACGCCGTCGACGTGCCGGCGGTGGACGTCGAACTGATCGAAGGACACGACGCCGCCGTTGATGACGATCGTCAGCGACGGGAAGTCGGTCTTGAGCCGGTACGCCAGCTCGTATCGCAGCGGCGGGATCTCGCGGTTCTCCTTCGGACTCAGGCCCTGCAGCCAGGCATTGCGCGCATGCACGATGAACGTGCCCGCCCCGCCCTGCGCGACCGTACCGACGAAATCCCGGACGAACGCGTAGGATTCGACGCGGTCGATGCCGATCCGGTGCTTGACGGTGACCGGCAGCTCGCAGGCGTCGCGCATCGCGCGCACCGCATCGCGCACCAGCAGCGGCTCGGCCATCAGGCTGGCGCCGAACGCGCCGCGCTGCACGCGCTCGCTCGGGCAGCCGCAGTTCAGGTTGATCTCGTCGTAGCCCCAGCGCTGCGCGAGCCGGGCGCAGGCCGCCAGATCGTCGGGTTCGCTGCCGCCGAGCTGCAGCGCGAGCGGATGCTCGCTGGCATCGAAGTCCAGGTGCGCGCGCACATCGCCGTGCAGCAACGCGCCGGTGGTCACCATTTCGGTGTATAGCAGCGTGCGACGAGTCAGCCGACGATGGAAGAAACGACAGTGTCGGTCCGTCCACGCCATCATCGGCGCAACGGACAATCTCGGATCAATCAACGGCATTAGGCCTCGACCCTTGGACGATCGACGCCGCGGACAGCACCTTCGAGTCGGCCGGAACCGGGCCGCCCGCCAGTGCGTCGCGGCCAGAACGGATGCGTTCCGGACATGTGCGATACCTTATGCAACGATTAGTGACGTTATCAAGCGTTAGTGTCGACATTCTAGTCACACGATTCAAAGCTTTGGTCGATACCGACTGTCGGGCAGCTTCGGCGTGATAGGTCTTGTCGATAGGATCGATCGGCGATGGCAACCTGTCGTCGTCCAACGAGCCTCTCGGGATTCTCGGGGCAATGTTATGGAGAGTAAGCGATGCAGCAACGTTTTCTGATCGTCGAAGATCACCCTTTGCTCAGGGAGGCCGTGCGACAGACCCTGCTCGACATACGGCCCGACGGCCAGATCGTCACCGTCGGATCGCTGACCGAGGCGATCGGCCAGGACGTACGCGAAACCCCCTTCGACCTGGTCATCGTCGATCTCGACCTGCCCGATTCGACCGGCCTGGCCACGCTGCGCGCGGTACGCTCGCACTATCCCGACCAGCGCACGGCGGTCTTCTCGGGACGGCAGGACAGCACGACGATCCTGCGCTGCCTGGAATCCGGCGCCTGCGGCTTCATGCCCAAGTCGATGCACGTCGACGCCGTCCGCCACGCGCTGCAGCTGATGCTGGCCGGCGACGTGTTCGTGCCGCCTCAGGCCGTGGGCAGCGCCGACACGCCGCGCTGGTCCCGCCCGCACCTGACCGGCAACGGCGACGGCATCGATCCGCGCAGCCTGGGCCTGACCGAACGCCAGATCGCCGTGCTGCGCCTGATCCTGCGCGGCCTGCCCAACAAGCTGATCTGCCGCGACCTGAACCTGGCCGAAGGCACGATCAAGGTCCACGTCAGCGCGGTGCTGCGTGTGCTCGGCGTGCGCAATCGCACGCAGGCGATCATCGCCGCCCGCGAACTCGGGCTCAAGCTCGATGACGAGGTCACGCCTGGATCGGCTCGTCCCGGCCCGCTCCCAGCAGCTCAACCGTCTTTCGCATCGCGACCTCTGGCGTGAGCCCCAACAGGTGGCCGAGCCCCTCGAAGTCCTGCTGCAGCGCCGGGTGATGCCAGCCGCCCTCGCTGTGGCGGGCGATGCGCGTCGCCAGCAGGACGGTCCGCACGCGCGGCGACGCCGCCATCCGGTCGTCGGTCGCCCGCGCCAGCAGCGCCGGCAGGCGCCACCGCGTCATCAGTGCCTGCTCCAGGTCGTTCAGCGCCACGCCCAGGATCTCGCGCTCCAGCCCCTCGCGTGACGAGCCGAGGTCGGTCGCCGAGCGCCGGGCCAGGCGCAGCGCCAGCGCCGGCGCGTGGCACCAGACCAGCAGTTCGACGAAATCGTGCAGCAGCGCGGCCTCGTGCAGCACCTCGGCCTCGATGTCGACGCGATGCGTCGAGTACGCCAGCGCCAGCTTCGCGGCGCGATAGCTGCGCTCGACGACGGTCCTGACGCCATCGATCGCCTGCGGCCAGTCGGCCAGCATCCGTTCGACCGTCGGCTGGTCGACGAAATGGTGAAGGAACGGCGGGACGCCCATCAGCAGCACCGCGCTGTTGACGGTCAGCACGTCCGATTCGACACGCTTGGGCCGGTGGGCCGCCAGATGCGCGAGCACCTTGACCGTCATCAGCGGATCTTCGAGCACGATCGCGCTGATCGTCTGCGCATCGACCCGATCCTCGTCGGCGCGCAGCGCGTCGAGCGCGTCGCTCGTCTGCTGCAGGATCGGCACGTCGGCCTGCCGGATCCGGTCGACCCATTGCGGAAGATTGGCGGGCGTATCGAATTTGGGCATCGCTGACTCGTTGGAAGTCTCCGCTATGCCCGGTTATCGGCATCGGCCGGCCGCGCTTGAATCGACGGCCGTCCGCAGCCCCACCCGCAGCCCCACCCGCAGCCCCTCGCCCCTCGCCCCTCGCCCCTCGCCCCTCGTAGCCCGTAGCCCGTAGCCCGTAGCCCGTAGCCCGTAGCCCGTAGCCCGTAGCCCGAAACGGCGTCGGCGGGCCGACGGTACACTGCACGCACCCGGCCGGCATCCCGGCCCACGAAAGCAGGAGACACCGTTGAACGCCCCATCCGACCCGTCCGTCGCGCCCCGCCTCCATCACGAGATCGTCGATGCCGGCACGGCCGACGACCGCCGCCCGTACCTGTTCATGATCCACGGCATGCTGTCAGACCGCCGACAGTGGCGGCTGAATCTGGACGCGGTGTCGCGCCATACCCGACCGGTGCTGATCGAGCTGTGGGGCCACGGCGATTCACCTGCGCCGACCGATCCAGCGTGCTACACGGTCGCGAACTACATGGCCCAGATCGACGCGCTGCGCGAATCGTTGGGCGCCGACCGCATCGTGCTGTGCGGCCAGTCGTTCGGCGCCGCGTTGACGCTGCGCTATTCGGTCGAGCATCCGGACCGCGTGAGCGCGCAGATCTTCACGAACACCACGTCGGCGCTGATGCCGCCCGAGGCCCAACGCCCCGAGCACGAGCGCGAGGCGCTGGTGCGGTTCATCCGCGCCGAAGGACAGATGGCGATCGGCACGCTG
Source organism: Burkholderiaceae bacterium (assembly GCA_047601745.1). Lineage (GTDB taxonomy): Bacteria > Pseudomonadota > Gammaproteobacteria > Burkholderiales > Burkholderiaceae_E > JAKPAM01. The sequence goes on from JASGIS010000001.1 coordinate 5,643,873, forward strand.
CCGTTCCATCCGCGGCTGGCGCGGCGGTTGCCGCCGGAGGTCAAGGAACAGTTGATGGCGGCGGCGGCCAGCGTCGACACCGAGGCGGTCGCGCTGGCGTTGAGCGTCACCGGCCCGCAACTGACGGTCTACGAGGAGATGCCGCGCATCGCCTGCCCAACGCTGCTCGTCAACGGCATGCGCGAGGGCGCGTTCCAAGAGGCTCGCGACCTGGTCGAAGCACGCCTGCCCGGCTGCCGGATCGTCGACGTACCGACCGCCGGCCACGCGGTCAACATCGAGGAACCCGAGGCGTTCAACGAAGCAGCGTCGGCCTTCCTCGCGGCGGTGCTCAGGTAGGGCCTGCGTTCACGCAACGATCGTCGGCATCGGCTCGATCGTCGTGTGCGCGGGCCCGAAGCGCGTCAGCGCACGCGGACCATCCGCTTGCCGATGTTCTCGCCGGCGAGCAGGCCCACCAGCGCCGCCGGCGCGTTCTCCAGGCCGTCGACGATGTCTTCGCGCACCTTCAGTTGCCCGGACTGCACCCACTGCTGCATCTGCGCGATCGCCTCGTCGCGTTCGCCGTAGTGGTCCATGACGATGAAGCCGCGGATGGTCAGGCGCTTGGTGACGATCAGGCCCGGCACGCCGCGCGGCCCCGCGGTCGGCGGCGCGCCGTCATAAGCGGACACCGCCCCGCAGCAGGCGATGCGCCCGCGCAGGTTCATGCCGAACAGGCAGGCCTCGAACACCGGGCCGCCGACGTTGTCGAAATACACGTCGATGCCCTTCGGACAGGCTTCGATCAGCGCCTTCTTGAACTGCGGCGCCTTGTAGTCGACCACCGCGTCGAAGCCCAGTTCGCGCTGCAGCAACGCGCACTTGTCGGCCCCGCCGGCGATGCCGACGACCCGACAGCCCTGGATCTTCGCGATCTGGCCGACCAGCGAGCCGACCGATCCGCCGGCCGCGGACACGACGACGGTCTCGCCGGGTCGGGGTTCACCGTAGCGCAGCAGCCCGAAATAAGCGGTCAGGCCGGCGACGCCGTAGACGCTGAGCAGATGGCTGATCGGCTCGATGGCTGGCAGCTTGAACAGCTTGTCGCCGCCGACGACCGCATAGTCCTGCCAGCCGGTGTCGGCGAACACGCGCTCGCCGACCGCGAACGCCGGATCGTTCGACTCGACGACCTCGGCGATCGCGCCGCCGGCCATCACCTGGCCGGCCTCGACCGCCGATCGATACGTGGCCCCCTGCATCCAGGCGCGGTTGGCGGCATCGAGCGACAGCATCAGCGTGCGCAGCAGTACCTGGCCCGGCCCCGGCGTCGGGATCGGCCCGGCCCCCTGCCGGAAATGCTCGACCGTCAGCTTGCCCTGGGGGTTCGATTGCAGAAGGATCTGGCGGTTTTCCTGCGACACGGCGGTCTCCTCGGTCTTCGTTGTCGATAGCCCGGCATCGTACCGTGAACCGCCGTCGGTCCGGATTCGACGGGCTCTCAGTTGAAGACGATGACGTTGCGGGCGATGCCGCCCTTCTTCATCGCTTCGAAGCCCTCGTTGATCTGCGACAGCTCGATCCTGCCGGACAGCAGGTCGTCCAGGTGCAGCTTGCCCTGCAGGTAAAAGTCGACCAGGCGGGGCATATCGACGCGGAAGCGGTTCGACCCCATCGACGAGCCCTGGATGCGGCGCTCGCGCAGGAAGTCGGCCGCGTGCAGTTCGATCTTGGTCCCGAACGGCACCATGCCGATGACGGTCGCGGTACCGCCCTGGCGCAACATGCCGAACGCGTCTTCCACCGTCTGCTTCAGCCCCACGCACTCGAAGCTCCACTGCACGCCGCCGGCCGTCAACGCCTGCACCTGGTCCTTGGACGTCCCGTCGCTGCCGTCGACGACGTCGGTCGCGCCGAACTTGCGGGCCATCTCGAGCTTGACCGGGTCGCGATCGACCGCGATGATCCGCCCCGCGCCGGCGATCGCCGCCCCGTTGATCGCCGACAGGCCGATGCCGCCGCAGCCGATGACGGCCACCGTATCGCCGGGCTGGACCCCGGCCGTGTGCACGACCGCGCCGTAACCGGTGATCACGCCGCAGCCGATCAGCGCGGCCAGCTCGAGCGGCATGTCGGGCCGGACCTTGACCAGCGCGTGTTCGTGCACGAGCATCTGCTCGGCGAACGACGACAGGTTCAGGAACTGGTTCAACAGCTTGCCGTTCCAGCGCATCCGCCTGGCGACGCCCGGCATCAGCTTGACGTCGGTGTTGTTGCAGATCGTCATGTGACCGGTCAGACAGAACTCGCAGTGCCCGCAGAACACCGACAGGCAGGTGATCACGTGGTCGCCGGGCTTGACGTAGGTGACGTCCTCGCCGACCGCTTCGACGACGCCCGCCGATTCGTGGCCGAGCACCGCCGGCGTCGGCCACGGATACTTGCCCTCGATGAAGTGCAGATCGCTGTGGCACAGGCCGGCGACCGCGGTGCGGATCAGCACCTCGCGTCGTCCGGGCTTGTCGATCTCGACGTCTTCGATCGTCAGCGGTTGATTGGGCGCGTGCAGGACGGCTGCCTTCATGGGGGGGTCTCCTGATTCGTCTTCGTGGGCGGATGGGCTCGATCTTCGCGTGAGCAGGCCCTGGGCGACGATTCTGCCATCCGGAGGGACGGCGGACCAGCGAGCGTTCCACCGGCGCGGCGACGGGGTCCTGTCCTACAGGCACGCCCGCCGGCCGCTGTTAGCGTGAATCGATCATCGCATCGGGACAGGAAGGGACGCATGACAATGCGCAAGGCAACGACCGGCCAGGCGTCGTCGCCCCGACCGGCGACGACGGTCAATGCCGCGAAGGTCGCGAAGGCTGCGAAGACCGGGAAGGCTGTGAAGACCGGGAAGGCTGTGAAGACCGTGAAGGCTGCGAAGACCAGCGGGGCCGCCGGCACCGCGAAGGCGGTGAAGGCGGTGAAGGCGGTGAAAGCCACACGCGGTACGACCTCGCGCAGTTCGACGACGCGCGGCCCGGGAACGACGAACGGCGGCGCGCGTAGCGATCGCCGGGCGCCCGACGCCGCCGCGCCGACGTCGACGCGGACGCTGTGGAAGGGCGCGATCAGCTTCGGCCTGGTCCACATTCCGGTCGGCCTGTATTCGGCGACCCGCGACTCGGGCATCGATTTCGACTGGCTGGACCGGCGATCGATGCAGCCGGTCGGTTATCGCCGCATCAACAAGATCACCGGGCGCGAAGTGCCCGCCAAGGACATCGTCCGCGGCGTCGAGATCGACAAGAACCGCTATGTGGTGCTCAGCCCCGAGGAAATCGCAGCGGCTTACCCGAAGACCACGCAGACGATCGAGATAGAAGCCTTCGTCGACGCCGACGAGATCCCGTTCGTCTATCTCGAACGCCCGTACTACACGGCGCCGCTCGAGCGCGGCGAAAAAGTCTACGCGCTGCTGCGCGAAGCGCTGCTGCGCACGCAGCGCGTCGGCATCGCGAAGCTCGTCATCCAGAACCGGCAGCATCTGGCCGTGCTGATCCCGTGCGGCCGCGCGCTGGTGCTGAACCTGCTCCGCTGGGGCGGCGAGATCCGGTCGTTCGAACAGCTCGACCTGCCGCCGGCCGACCCGAAGGCCGCCGGCATCCGCGACGGCGAACTGGCGATGGCCACGAAGCTGATCGACGAGATGACCGAACGCTGGGACGCCGATCAGTTCCGCGATTCGTTCGCCGAAGAGATCATGAAACTCGTGCACGCGAAGGCCGACACCGGAGACATCGAATCGGTGGCCGAGCCGGCCGTAGAAGCACCGCCCGGCGGCGCGCAGATCGTCGACCTGACGGCGCTGCTCAAGCGCAGCCTCGGCGGCGGCGGCCGGGCGAACGCGGGCAAGGACGACACCGACGGCGGCGGGCGCGGCGGCGCGCGCCGGCCCAGCCGCCCGTCGCGATCCGCGCAGCGCTGAAAAGGATGCCGCGCGATGGGCAACGATCGCCTCGCGACCTATCGCCGCAAGCGGGACTTCACGAAAACCTCGGAACCGGCCGGCAGCGTCTCCGGCGGCAACGGGCGGCAGTTCGTCGTCCATAAGCACTGGGCGCGCCAACTGCACTACGATCTGCGGCTCGAGCTGGACGGCACGATGAAGAGCTGGGCCGTGCCCAAGGGCCCCAGTCTCGACCCGGCCGACAAACGGATGGCCGTGCAGGTCGAAGACCATCCGATCGACTACAACACGTTCGAAGGCCGGATTCCGGCGGGCCAGTATGGCGCCGGCCGGGTCATCATCTGGGACCGCGGCCGTTGGACGCCGATCGGCGATGCACGGCGCGGCTATCGCGAGGGCAAGCTCGAGTTCACGCTGCACGGCCACAAGCTGCGCGGCAGATGGACGCTGATCCGGATGCACGGCCGCGAGCACGAGCGCCAGCCCCCCTGGCTGCTGATCAAGGGGCATGACGAGTTCGAGCGGCCGTCGGACGCTTATCGGATCGTCGAGGCGATGCCCGACAGCGTCGCAGCGATGCCCGATGACCCCGCGATGCCTGATGATCCCGCCATGCCGGATGACGCCGCCATGCCGGATGACGCCGCGATGCCGGAAGGCGCGGCGGTCTCTGATGAGGCTGCGGTCCCCGGTCGCGCCTCGATGCCCGGTGGCACCGCCGCGCTGCCGAAATCGCTGTCGCCGCAACTGGCGACGCTGGTCGAGTCCGCGCCGCACGACCCACGGGCCTGGCAGTTCGAATTGAAGTTCGACGGTTATCGGGTGCTGACGCGGATCGATCGCGGCGCCGCGCGGCTGTTCACGCGCAATGGCAACGACTGGACCGCGCGCATGCCCGCGCTCGCACGTGCGCTCGAACGGCTGCCGCTGCGCGACGGCTGGCTCGACGGCGAAGTGATCTGCCTCGACGCCAACGGCCATCCGGACTTCCAGGCCCTGCAGAATGCGTTCGACCGCGAGCGATCCGATGATCTGCTGTACTACCTGTTCGACCTGCCGTTCGCCGACGGGCACGACCTGCGCGGCCGCCCTTTGCATGAACGGCGCGACACGCTGCGGCGGCTGTTGGCCGAGGAGGGTGACGCGTCGCGCGGCCCCTTGCGATTCAGCGAAGCTTTCGACGCACCGGCCTCGCAACTGGTCGCCTCGGCATGCCGCCTGGGCTTCGAAGGCGTGATCGGCAAGCGGATCGATTCGCGCTATGCGTCGTCGCGCAACCGCGACTGGATCAAGTTGAAGTGCGGGTTCCGGCAGGAGTTCGTCATCGGCGGCTACACCGATCCCCGAGGATCGCGCGTCGGGCTCGGCGCGCTGCTGCTCGGCGTGCATCGCGGCGGCAAGCTTCGCTATGCCGGCAAGGTGGGCACCGGCTTCAACGACCGCACGCTGACCGATCTGGCCGCCAGGCTCGCGACGGTCGGGCGCAAGAGCTCGCCGTTCGACCTCGCCGACGAGGTGCCGCGCGGCGCGCATTGGGTCGAACCGGTGCTGGTCGCCGAAGTGGCATTCGCCGAATGGACGCGCGACCATCGCATCCGGCACGCGGTATTCCACGGGCTGCGTACCGACAAGCCGGCGCGGCGCATCACCCGCGAGCAGGTCCGCCCGCTCGACGACGACGCAACGACGAACACCATGAATGATCAGAAACCGGGAAAGGCACGATCCTCGGCCGCGCACGCCGACGACAAACGATCGGGCGGCGTGCGATCCGCCACGCCGACCGCCTTCTCGAAGATCGAGGGACTGCGGATTTCGCACGCCGATCGCGTCGTCGATCCGTCGATCGGCGCCACCAAGCTCGACCTGGTCCGCTACTACGCGAAGGTCGCGCCGCTGATGCTCGAACATCTGATCGGCAGGCCGGTGTCGCTGGTACGCGCCCCCGACGGCGTCGACGGCGAGAAGTTCTTCCAGCGCCATCTGGACACGATGACGATCCGTGGCGTGCGCACGCTCGATCCTTCGCTATGGCCCGATCATCCGCCGCTGCTGGAGATCGCCACCGCCGACGCATTGCTGCATGCGGCGCAGATGAACGTCATCGAACTGCATACGTGGAACGGCAGCAAGACACGGCTCGATCGCCCCGACCGCATCACCTTCGACCTGGATCCCGGCGAAGGCGTCGGTTGGCCGCAAGTGCGGGAAGCGGCCGAACTGGTGCATGCGATGCTCGACGAACTCGGCCTGCCGGCATTCCTGAAGACCAGCGGCGGCAAGGGACTGCACGTCGTCGTACCGATCAAGCGCTTGCACGACTGGGAGACGGTCAAGGGTTTCTCGAAAGCGATCGTCGAGCATCTGGCCGCCACGCTGCCGCAGCGCTTCTCGGCCAAGAGCGGCCCGCGCAACCGCGTCGGCAAGGTCTACATCGACTACTTGCGCAACGGATTGTCGGCGACGACGGTGGCCGCCTGGTCGGCGCGGGCCCGCCCCGGCCTCGGCGTCTCGGTGCCGGTCGCATGGCGCGAATTGGATGAGTTGAGCGGCAGCACGCACTGGACGATCCAGAACATCGACGCGCGGCTGCGGATCGGCAACGAACCGTGGAACGGCTATGCGAAGGCGGCGGTGTCGATCGGCGCCGCGCTGAAGCGGCTCGGCCGAACCGATGGCCGCAACGAGGGATGATGTGGCGTCCCGTAGGGGATTCGAACCCCTGTACCGACCGTGAAAGGGTCGTGTCCTAGGCCTCTAGACGAACGGGACAGATCACTGCGCCTTCCGCGCGGTCGCGGGCGGCGGGGCCGCAGCGGATCCGGAGATCCGCCGAGGAGCGGGTGAGCCCGCCCGGCCGTCGCAACGGCCAACCCTGGAAGATGTTGGCGTCCCGTAGGGGATTCGAACCCCTGTACCGACCGTGAAAGGGTCGTGTCCTAGGCCTCTAGACGAACGGGACAACACGAAATTCGTTGGTGGAGGTAAGCGGGATCGAACCGCTGACCTCTTGCATGCCATGCAAGCGCTCTCCCAGCTGAGCTATACCCCCCAAGCAAGCCCAGCATCATATCGGGCTTTTCTCGGCTCGTCAAGTCGTCCGGCCTCGCGTGCTAGACTCGTTCGCAACCGAGACGCGGAGTATGCACGATGACGGCCCGATTGATCGACGGCGCGGCGCTGGCGGCACAAATCAAGCAGCAGGTCGCGCTCGACGCGGCAGCGTTGGCGGCGCGCGGCGTCCGGCCCGGTCTGGCCGTGATCCTGGTCGGTGATTCGCAGGCGTCGGCGGTCTACGTGCGCAACAAGGTCAAGGCCTGCGAGCAGGCCGGCATCCATTCGGTGTTCGACCATCTGCCCGGCGACACGCCGCAGTCGACGCTGCTCGCGCGCATCGCCGAGCTGAACGCCGACCCGGCCATCCACGGCATCCTCGTGCAATTGCCGCTGCCCGCGCAGATCGATCCGCAATCGGTGATCGCGGCGATCGACCCGGCCAAGGACGTCGACGGCTTCCACGTTCGCAATGCCGGCGCGCTGATGACCGGTGCGCCGCTGTTCAAGCCCTGCACCCCTTATGGCGTGATGAAGATGCTCGAGCACACCGGCACGCCGCTGCGCGGCGCCGAGGCCGTCGTCGTCGGCGCCAGCAACATCGTCGGCAAGCCGATGGCGTTGATGCTCTTGCAGGCCGGCGCCACCGTCACCATCTGCAACAGCAAGACGCGCGACTTGCCGGCGCACACGCGCCGGGCCGATGTGCTGGTCGTGGCCGTGGGCCGCGAACGGATGATCACCGGCGACATGGTCAAACCCGGCGCCGTCGTCATCGACGTCGGCATGAATCGTCATTCGTCGGGTCCGAAGGCCGGCAAGCTGTGCGGCGACGTCGATTTCGATTCGGCCGTCAACGTCGCCGGTGCGATCACACCGGTGCCCGGCGGCGTCGGGCCGATGACGATCGCGATGCTGATGGTCAACACGATCGAATCGGCGCAACGCGACCCGCGCCTGAAAAAGGAAGCCGCATGAGCCTCTCGTCCTCTCCCTCCTCGTCCCCCGTGTCCTCGTCCACCCCGCGGGCCGCCGCCGACAACCCGCTGCTCGATTTCTCGGGTCTGCCGCGATTCGCCGACTTCGATCCGGCCCAGGTCGGCCCGGCGCTCGATGCGCTGCTGGCCGAAGGCGAATCCGCCGTGGCCCGCGCGCAGGCCGATGCGACGCCGGCCACCTGGGATGCGTTCGTCGAACCGCTCGAGGACACGACCGAGCGTCTGGGCCGCGCCTGGGGCATCGTCAGCCACCTGAACAGCGTCGCCGATTCGCCGGCGCTGCGCGATGCGTATACCGGCAACCTGCCGCGCATCACGCAGTTCTGGACGGCGCTCGGACAGAACGAGGCGCTGTTCGCCAAATACCGCGCGCTGCGCGATTCGGCCGAGTTCGCGACGCTGTCGCCCGCGCGCCAGCGGATCGTCGAGAACGCGCTGCGCGACTTCCGTCTCGGCGGCGCCGAGCTGCGTTCGCCGAAACGCGAACGGTACGCGCAGATCCAGGAGCGCCTGGCCCATCTGTCACAGCAGTTTTCCGAGCACGTGCTGGACGCGACCAACGCTTATGAGCTGGCGATCACCGACGAGCGGCGGCTCGCCGGCCTGCCCGACGACGCGCGGCAGGCGGCGGCCGACCTGGCCCGCGCCAAGGGCAGGCAGGGCTGGTTGTTCACGCTGCAGTTTCCGTCGTATTTCCCGGTCATGCAGTACGCCGAGGACCGGGCGCTGCGCGAGACCCTCTATCGCGCGTATGCGACGCGCGCCAGCGAGCAGGCGGCCGCCCCCACGGATCCGGCCGCGCGCGCCGCGCTCGACAACGGCGGCCTGATCGACGAGATCCTGGCGCTGCGCCACGAAGAAGCGCAACTGCTCGGCTACCCGAGCTTCGCCGACGTGTCGCTGGTGCCGAAGATGGCCGATTCGCCGCAGCAGGTCGCCACGTTCCTGCGCGACCTGGCTCGCCGCGCGCGCCCGTTCGCGCTGCGCGACCTGGCCGAGCTGCGCGAGTTCGCGGCCGACGAACTGGGGCTGCGCGACCTGCAATCGTGGGACACGGCCTGGGCCAGCGAGAAACTCAAGGAGTCGCGCTACGCGTTCTCGGACCAGGAGGTCAAGCAGTACTTCCAGCTCCCTCGCGTGCTGCAGGGGCTGTTCGGCGTCATCGAACGGCTGTTCGACGTCCGGATCGCGCCGGACGACGCGCAGGTCTGGCATCCGGACGTGAAGTTCTTCCGGATCGAACGCGACGGTGCGCTGATCGGCCAGTTCTACCTGGACCTGTTCGCGCGCGAATCGAAGCGGCCGGGCGCATGGATGGACGACGCGCGCGCGCGCCGGCGCAAGAACGGGACGACGCAGACGCCGGTCGCCTACCTGACGTGCAACTTCCAACCGCCGGTCGGCGATCGGCCGGCGCTGCTGACGCACGACGACGTCAACACGCTGTTCCACGAGTTCGGCCACGGCCTGCACCACCTGCTGACCCGGGTCGACGAACTGGCGGTCTCGGGTATCTCGGGCGTCGAGTGGGACGCCGTCGAACTGCCCAGCCAGTTCATGGAGAACTACTGCTGGGACCAGCAGGTCATCGCGTCGATGACCGCGCACGTCGACACCGGCGAGCCGCTGCCCAAGGCCCTGTTCGACCGGATGCTGGCCGCGCGCAACTTCCAGGCGGGCCTGCAGACGCTGCGCCAGATCGAATTCGCGCTGTTCGACATGCAGATCCACAGCCGCGCGCCGGCCGACGCGACCGACGTGCAGAAGACGCTCGACGCGGTGCGCGCCGAAGTCGCGGTACTGGTGCCGCCGGCGTTCAACCGTTTCCAGAACAGCTTCTCGCACATCTTCGCGGGCGGCTACGCGGCCGGCTACTACAGCTACAAGTGGGCCGAGGTGCTGTCGGCCGACTGCTTCGCGGCGTTCGAGGAAACCGGCCTGTTCGATCCGGCGACCGGCCGACGCTTCCTCGACGAGATCCTGTCGATGGGCGGCAGCCGGCCGGCCATCGCCTCGTTCCGCGCGTTCAGAGGAAGGGATCCGCAGATCGACGCGCTGCTCCGACACAATGGGATGGTCGAGGACACCGCCTCGTAAACCACCCCAGGAACCGAGGTCGATGCGTACAGGGCTGGACATCACACTGATCGCAACGGCCATCGCAACGGCCATCGCAATGTGCGGCCTGCCGGCCTCGGCCGCGCAGTACAAATGGATCGACACCGGCGGCCGCGTCAACTACAGCGATCGCCAGCCGCCGCACGACGCGCAGATCCTCGAGTCGCCCGGTACCGCGCCGGCCGATGCCGAGGCCGTGCTGCCGTATGCGATCCGCCAGGCCAGCGCCAAGTACCCGGTGCTGCTGTACACGTCGTCCGACTGCGAACCCTGCGGCAGCGCCCGCGAGCATCTGCTCAAGCGCGGCATCCCGTTCACCGAGTACACGCTGCGCACGAAAGCCGACACCGACGCCTACGTGCGCAACGGATTCGACGGCAAGACCGTGCCCGGCATCAAGGTCGGCCGGCAGACGGCCAGCGGCTACGATGCGACCGCGCTGAACGCGCTGCTCGACGCGGCCGGCTACCCGAAATCGGCGCGGCTGCCGGCGCAGTACATGCGCCCGGCCCCGCGCGCGCTGGCCGGCGACGCCGGCGCCGGCGTCGGCACCGGCAAGGCCTCGATCGCCGGCCCCGCCGCGCTGGGCCAGGCCGCCGGCCTGCGCGACGGGCCCGCGCCGGACGCCGATGCGCGCGACGGCGACGCCTCCGGTTCCGGCATGACCGCCGTATCCGCTCCCCGGACGAACCCGCCGGAACCCGTGCCCGCGGCGGGCCCGAACCCGGCGCTGCGATTCTGAAGCCCGCCGCCCCCCCGTTCGTACCACCTTCGTCCTTTCCCCGGAACGCAGCGGTTGCCGTGATCGACTCGTCGTACAGCTACTGCCGGGCGATCGCGCCGTGCGTCGTCAGCTTCCTGATGACGCTGGCGATGGCCTTCGGCTGCCTCGAGCTGCTGTCGGCCAGCCGCGTCTACATGCAGGACGAGTACACGTGGTCGAAGAGCCGCCAGTTGGCGGTCGCGCAGTTGCTTCGCTACGAGCAGACCGATTCGCCGCACGAATATTGGGCCTACCAGTCCGCGCTGTATCCACTGCTCGACAGCCGCGGGCGCCAGCTCGCGCCCGAGCGCGTCCGCTCGCTGATCGACTGGCTCAACAAGCACTGGCCTTCCGACGTCAGCCGGCAGGCGGCCCGGATCTGGTCCGAGCGCGATACGCTGCTCGACAACCTGGAGAGCGCCGGCCAGCGGATGCACACCGAGATCTCCGGCGGTGCGTCCCGCTCATCGGTGGTCCTGTCGGTGGCCCTCGCCGAGGTCGAGATCATCGACGCCCGGATGGCGGCGCTGGACGACGAGTTCATCCTGCTGCTGCAGCACTGGTCGCAGATCGTCACGCACTGGGTCGTCGGCGGGCTGGCCGCCGGCGGCGGCTTGTTCCTGCTGCTCGGCCTGGTCGGCTCGATGCGCACGATCCGCCGCAGCAGCGCGGCGGCCCGCGAGTACCAGCGCGCCGAGGCGCGCGCGTCGGCCGAGCAGAAACGCGCGACCGTCACCTTGCAGTCGATCGGCGACGGCGTGATCACGACCGACCGCGATGGCCGCATCCTGTACCTGAATCCGGCCGCCGAGCAACTGACCGGCTGGTCGAACGCCGAAGCGCTGGGCCAGCCGATCGACCTGGTGGCGCGCTTCGCCGACGCCGACGGCCTGACCTCGGTCAGCCATGCGCTGACGCGGATGCTCGATGCCGGCTGCCCGATGGAGGTCGCGACCGAGGCAGTGCTCGTCAACCGCAACGGCTCGCGCGTGCCGATCGACGAGCTGGCGGCGCCGATCCGCGATGGGGAAGACCGGCTGATCGGCAGCGTGCTGGTGCTGCGCGACGCGACCGCCGAGCGGGCATTGACCGAACGGCTGCGCTACCAGGCCAGCCACGACGCGCTGACCGGCCTGCCGAACCGGACCGAGTTCGAGCGCTGCCTAGCGCAGGCGCTGGCCCGGCGCGCGCCCGGACGCTGGCAGGCGGCGCTGTATCTGGACCTGGACCAGTTGAAGGTCGTCAACGACACCTGCGGCCATCCGGCCGGCGACGAACTGATCCGCCAGGTGGGCGCGCTGGTCAACGGCATGGCGCGCCCCGGCGAGATCCTCGCCCGGCTCGGCGGCGACGAGTTCGCGATGCTGATCGAGGGGCGCTCGCCCGACGCGCTGGTGCGGACCGCCGAATCGATCCGGACGCGGCTGGCCGGCATGCGCTTCGCGTGGCGGGGCCGGATCTTCGCCGTCAGCGCGAGCATCGGCCTGGTCGTGCTCGATGAACGCCTGATCGACGTCATCGACACGATGAGCGCGGCCGACTCGGCCTGCTATCTGGCCAAGGAGAACGGGCGCAACCGCGTCCACGTGCACCGCCACGACGACCTGCAGATGCAGGCGCGCAGCCGCGAGATGCAGTGGGTCGCCCGCATCACGCAGGCGCTGGCCGACGACCGTTTCGAGCTGTACGCACAGGAGATCCGTCCGCTGGCCCCGGACGATCCGGTCATCCACTACGAGATCCTGCTGCGCCTGCTCGACGAGCACGGCGAGTCGGTCGGACCCGGCGCGTTCATCCCCGCCGCCGAGCGCTTCGGCCTGATGGCGCGGATCGATCGCTGGGTGATCGACCACGCCTTCCGCACGCTGGCCGAGGCGCGCCATCGCGGCCGGCCGGTGCCGCGCTGCATGATCAACCTGTCGGCCACTTCGCTGACCGACGCGGGCCTGGTGGACTTCATCAGCGAACGCTTCGCGGCGACCGGCCTGCCGTACTGCGCGATCGGCTTCGAGCTGACCGAGACGGCGGCGATCGCCAACATGAACGCGGCGCTGACCGTGATGCGCGAACTGAAGGAGCTCGGCTGCGCGTTCGCGCTCGACGATTTCGGCAGCGGCATGTCCTCGTTCGGCTACCTGCGCAACATGCCGATCGACTACCTGAAGATCGACGGCAGCTTCGTCAAGAACCTCGCGAACGACCGCGTCGACAGCGCGATGGTGCAAAGCATCCACCAGGTCTGCCGGGTCATGGGCATCCGCTCGATCGCCGAATGGGTCGAGGACCAGGCCACGCTCGTCGAACTGACGCGCATCGGCGTCGACTACGCGCAGGGCTTCGGCGTGCACAAGCCCGCTCCGCTCGACATCATCGTCGCCGGCGGCTCGGGGACGATGGAACCGGACGATCGCGGCCGTGATGCCGCGGCGGCGTCGGCCATGACACCGGTCGCGACGCCGATCACGATGCCCGTCGCGACACCGACTACGAAACCGGTCACGGCGCCGGCCGCCACACCCGACACCGATCCGGTCGCCGCCGCGCGCTGAATCGCCGGCCGGCCATGGCATCATGCCCGGCATGAGCCCGACCGTCTCCCGCCTTCCGACGACGCCCGCTCGAGCACCGGCCCGACCGTTGCGGCGGGCCGCGCTGGCGATCGCCGCCGCGCTGGCCGGCTGCGCGACCGAACCGACGCCGTCCGATCGCGCCGAACCCTCACAGGCCGCCGTCCGCTCGATGCTGCTCAAGGGCATGCCGGCCGGCGTCGCCGATCGCGCGGGCTGGGCGGCCGACATCCAGGCCGCGTTCGGCACGCTGCAGATCCGGATGGTGCCCGAGCACCTGTGTTCGGCGATCGCGATCATCGAGCAGGAATCGTCGTTCCGCGCCGACCCGTCGGTGCCCGGGCTGCCGGCGATCGCGTGGAAGGAGATCGACTCGCGCGCCGAGCAGCTCGGCATCCCGCGCTTCGTCGTGCGCACGGCGCTGCTGATCAAGTCGCCGGACGGCCGCAGCTACAGTGACCGGATCGACGCGGTGAAGACCGAATCGCAGTTGAGCGACATCTTCGAGGATTTCATCGGCATGGTGCCGATGGGCAAGACCTTCTTCGCCGACCGTAATCCGGTGCGCACCGGCGGGCCGATGCAGGTGAGCATCGCCTTCGCGCAGGCGCACGCCGCGCGCAAGCCGTATCCTTACCCGATCGATACGTCGATCCGGCAGGAGGTCTTCACGCGGCGCGGCGGCGTCTACTTCGGCATCGCGCACCTGTTCGATTACCCGGCCGGTTACGACCGCACGATCTACCGTTTCGCCGACTTCAACGCCGGCCACTATGCGAGCCGCAACGCGGCCTTCCAGAACGCGGTGACGATCGTGTCCGGCGTGCCGCTGACGCCGGACGGCGACCTGATCCGCTACGGCGACGCGGCCGCGCGCGGACCGGGCGCCACCGAGTCGGCGCTGCGCGCGATCGCCGGCCGCCTCGGCCAGACCCCCGACGCGATCCGCCGCGATCTCGAACAGGGCAAGACGCGGGACTTCGAACGCAGCACGCTTTACCGCCGCGTGTTCGAACTGGCCGAGCAGCGCGAAGGCAAACCGCTGCCGCGCGCGGCGCTTCCGCGCATCGCGCTGCAAAGCCCGAAGATCACGCGCCCGCTGACGACCGAATGGTTCGCCACCCGCGTCGACGAGCGGCGCAAGCGCTGCCTGGCGCGGATCGACACGCCCGATACCTGACAGACCGAGAGGCTTTCGTCGATGCCCGCTAGACTCCCGGCCTCCGAGCCCTGTCTCCTCCAACCCCCATCCCGCACAGGCCGATGAGCTCACTCCCCCTCGATGCCCGCGTCGCCGTTCTCGTCGACTGCGACAACGTCCCTCCGGACATCCTCGACCATGCGCTGCGCGTGGTCGCCCAGTTCGGCCGCGTCGTGCTTCGTCGCGGCTACGGCAACCAGGGCACGCTCGCGCACAAGTGGCAGGAGGCGCTGGTGCGGCTGGCCTTCACGCCCTGCCTGCAGTACCAGTACGCGTCGGGCAAGAACACCGCCGACATCGCGCTGGCGCTCGACGCGCTCGAGGCCCTGTTCGATCAGCGCGCCGATACCTTCTGCCTGGTGACCAGCGATTCCGATTTCGCGTATCTGTGCCGCAAATTGCGCGAGCGCGGCGCGACGGTCTGCATCGTCGGCGAGGCCAAGACGCCGGACGCGCTGCGCAATGCCAGCGACCAGTTCTTCGAATGGGCGCGCCAGGAACCGTCGCCGGACCCGCTCGCGGCCAAGGCCGGCGGCGCGCAGAAGGAAGAGTCCGGCAAGGTCGAATCGCCGAAACCCGAGCCGCAGAAACCGCTAGCCAAGCGGCGGCCGCGCTTTCTCGTCGACGCGGTGGCGCTGCTCGCCAGCGACACCTCCGAGGGCATGGTCGGACTCGGCGAACTGGGCCAGTACCTGAAGCGGACCGACCCCGCGTTCTCGCCGCGCACTTATGGGCACTCGGGCCTGCTGAACATGGTCAAGGCCTACAAGCAACTGGCGCCGCGACAGGACGACGCCGGCCATTGGTCGGTCGGACTCGCGCAGAAGGCCGAGTCGACGACCGACGGTGAGTGAGGCCTCCGTTCACGATGAGGCCTTCGTTCACCCTGGGACCGCGCCCGGTCACGGGTTCTCAGAAGTCCATCGTCGCCGACAGCGCGAACGTGCGCGGCGCGCCCAGCGCCAGGCTGGACAGCAGCGGCATTCCCCAGTAGGCCTTGTTGGTGAGGTTGGCGATGCCGGCACGCAAGGTCAGCGGACGGCCCGACACCCGGGTCGCGTAGCGGGCGCCGACGTCGAAGATCGTGCGGCCCGGCGCCCAAAGCGAATTGTCGGCGCTGATGTACTGCTTGGAGACGGCGGTCGCATTGGCGGTCAGCGTCAAGCCGGGCACGGCCGGCGCATCCCACTCGACGCCCAGCTTGCCCTGCAGCTTCGGCACGCCGGTGGCCTGCCTGCCCTGGTTCGTCCCGCCGGCGGTCCGGGTCATCTTCGGGCTCACGTAGGCGATGCCGCCCATCAGGCGGACGCCGCGCAGCGGCGAACCGAACACGCCCCACTCGATGCCCCGATTGCGCTGTTCGCCGCCGAACGAGAAGACGTTGGTGACGGGGTCGGTATAGCTGCCGGGTCGCGTGATCTCGTACAGGCTGAACGTGTGCGCGAATTCGCCGAGATCGAGCTTCAGGCCGATCTCCTTCTGCTTCGTCTTGTACGGCGGAAACAGCTCGCCGGCATTGGCGGCCGTCGCCGGCGCGGTCTGGCCCTTGCTGAGCCCTTCGATGTAGTTGCCGTACAAGGACAGATGCTCGGTGGC
Organism: Burkholderiaceae bacterium; assembly: GCA_047601745.1. Lineage (GTDB taxonomy): Bacteria > Pseudomonadota > Gammaproteobacteria > Burkholderiales > Burkholderiaceae_E > JAKPAM01. The sequence continues at coordinate 5,660,107 of JASGIS010000001.1, forward strand.
CCTGAACAATAGCGCAGCGGCCGGCGACGTGGCGCCCGCGTCGTAGCGCGCGGAGCGCTCGCCGGTCGTCAGGCTGAAGGTGTCGGTGACCACCTGCTGGCGGCGCACGCCTAGCGTCAGTTGCACGGTGTCCTGCGCGAACGACAACGTGTCCGCCAGCCCATAGCTGGTCAGCCGCGTTTCGGTATGCAGCGTCGGCGGCCAGCTGAAATCGGCGGCCGGTCCCCAGACCGGGTTGTACAGATTGGTCGTCCAGTCCGCGCCCGGCACCGATCGGCGGCCGTAGTCCCTTTCGGTATCGGCGTAGCGCGTGGCGTTCAACGCCCATCGATGCCTGACGCTGCCGGTCTCGAACCGCCCCCTCAGCCCGACTTCCCCGGATGTCTTGTCGATGTCGAACGACAATTGGCCCATCGAGGTCCGGTAATTGCCGGCCGCATCGAGCACCTGGGCCGACATCGCGCCGTTGTACAGGTATTCGGTCTTGCTGGCGCCGAACGCCGCATAGGCCGTCAGCCGATCGCTGAGGTCGAACTCGCCGCGGACGATCGCCCCCCTGTCCTTGTTGCGGACGAACGACCAGTCCGGGTTCAGCAGCGTCTCGGGTTTCGGCGGCCTGGGCACCGCGACGCCCGGCGCCAGATTGATGCCGCGGGTCACGCCGTGCACGCGATCCTCGCTGGTGTACAGATCGACCGAGGCGCGAGCGCGCGTGCCCCGCCAGTCCAGTCCGAGCGACACGAGCTGGGCCTTCTTTTCCTGCCGGTCGACCGGCCCTTCTCCGTCCCGATAGACGACGTTCAAACGGATGCCGAACTGCTTGTCCACGCCGAAGCGCCGCCCCAGGTCGAGGTGCCCGCCGAACTGCGAATCCGACAGGTAGGTCGCCGTCAGGCGCGTCAGCGGCGCATCGCCGGCCCGCTTGGGCACCAGGTTGACGGTGCCGCCGACCGAACCGCCCGGCGGCATCCCGTTCAGCAGCGCCGACGGGCCCTTCAACACCTCGATGCGCTCGAACATCTCGGGAGTCGTCCGGTAATAGGGCGCCATGCCGTACAGCCCGCCGATCGTCGTGTCGCTGATGCCGGAAGCGAAACCGCGGATCGAGTAGTTCTCGCTCCAGGCGCCGGACACGCCGTTGCTGAACACCGTCGGATCGGTGGCGGCGATCACCTCGGTAATGTCCTTGGCCTGGCGGTCGGCGATGAACTTGTCCGTATAGCTGACGGTGCTGAACGGCGTTTCCATGAAGTCCTTCTCGCCCAGCAGGCCGACACGCCCTCCGGACGCGACCTGTCCGCCTGCATAAGGCGCGGTCGCCGAGACGGACTCGCCGTGCACGGTGACCGCCGGCAGCGTCGCGCGCGCATCGGTGCCACCGTCGGCGTCCCGGGCCGGCGTCGGCGGCTCGGTCCGTGTCGTCTGCGTTGTCTGCGCTGTCTGGGTCGTCTGGGTCGCCCGCGCATCCTCGCGCTCGCCGACCGCCTCGCCGGCCGTTTGCGCCCGCGCCGGCGGTGCATGGGCGAGCACGGTGCCGACGGTCAATCCCAGCAGCAGCGCCATCCGGACGGCAGCGCTTCGCTCGGGCGGAAACGATGAATGAGGATGCGCCGTCCGGCAGGCGGAACGCGCGATGCGAGAGGGATGGCGATGTCTGGCCATGTCGTTTTCCTTCGGGTGACAGGGGGTAAGGAGCGGGGGCGGATCAGCCCCGATAACCTTCGAGGACGTCGTCGACGATCCGCTCGACGGCGGTCGGACTGGCGCCGGTGATGTACCAGGCATCGGGATCGACGAAGACCACGCGGCCGTTCTTCCACGCGCGGGTCCGGCGCAACAACGGATTGGCCAGGCGCTCGGCGTCGATGACGGGGCGGCGCTCCATGACGGCCGTACGGTCGACCACGTAGAGAATGTCCGGATCGGCCTGCTGGATGAACTCGCTGCTGATCGGCTGGCCGTGCAGGCTGGTCTCGACCGCCTCGCTGGCGGGCCGCACACCCAGCGCGCTGAACACGAAGCCGTAGCGCGACTGCACGCCGAACGAGGCGAACGCGCCGTTGTTGTGCAGCACGATCAACGCCCTCTCGGCACGTCCGTCGATCGCGCGCCGCGCGTCCCTTACCTTGGCCTCGAGCGCCCGCTTCCTTTCCCGGGCGATGTCGTCCTTGCCGAAGATCCGTCCGAGCGTGGCCAGATGCTCGCCGACGACTTCGATGTGCCGGCTCCGGCTGTTCTTGAAGTCGACGTCGAAGTGCAACGTCGGCGCGATCTCGCTGAGCTCCTGATAATGGCTGGCCTGGATCGGCGTGATCAGGATCAGGTCGGGCGCGAGCGCATGGACGCGCTCCAGGTTCGGTTGCACGATCGCGCCCAGATCCTGCACGTTCGGATCGTCGCCGTATCGGGCCAGGAAGTGCGGAACGTAGTCCTTGGCCATGCCCGCGATCGGAATACCGAGCTGGTCGAGGAAGTCGACCTCGTTCATCTCCAGCGCCGCGACGCGTTCGGGACGGCGCTCGATCACCGTGGTGCCGAGCGCATGCGAAATCCGGATCGCGTCGAAGGCCGGCGGCGCTGCGGCCGATGTCGATGTCGATGTCGATGTCGATGTCGATGTCGATGCCGATGCCGATGCCGGAGCCGGAGCCGGAGTCGATGCCGGACCCGGTGCGGCCGCAGATGCCGGCGGCGCATCGGCCGGACGGCGGCCGCAGCCGGGCATCGCCGCCATCGCCGCGGTGGCGGCCGAAGCCAGGAACAGGCGTCTGCGCGAGCGTTTCATCAGCGTGTCTCGTCCGAGGTGAAGTAGTTGCACAAGCAGCCGCGCCCGTTGCGCACGATCTCGAAGTCCAGCTCGTACAGGTCGCGCAGCCGATCGCCGGTCAGCACCTGATCGGCCGGCCCGCTGAAGCGCAGCGCGCCGTCCTTGAGCGCGACGATGTGATCCGAGTAGTTGGCGGCGAAATTGATGTCGTGGATCACCAGGATCACGGTGCGCCCCTGCTCGTCGCACAGGCGGCGCAGCGCGCGCATGATCTGCACGGCATGCTTGATGTCGAGGTTGTTCAGCGGCTCGTCCAGCAGCAGCACGCGGGTCTGCTGCGCGATCGCCATCGCCAGGAAGGCCATCTGGCGCTGCCCGCCGCTGATCTCGTCGAGATAAGCGCCGCGCAGCGGCTCGAGCGCCAGGAACGCGATGGCCTCGTCGACGACGCGGCGGTCGTCGGCGCCGATCGCGCCGCGGCTGTGCGGAAAGCGTCCGTAGCGGACGAGCTCCTCGACGGTCAGGCGCAGGTTGAATCCCGGCGACTGGCGCAGCGTCGCCACCAGCCGCGCATAGTCGGCGGTGCGGATGCCGGTGACGTCGCAGCCGTCGAGCAGGATGTCGCCGCCGCTCGGCGCCAGCAGCCTCGCCATCAGCATCAGCAGCGTCGACTTGCCGGCACCGTTGGGTCCGATCAGCGAGCTCAGACGCCCCGCCGGAAACCCGACGTCGATGCCGGACAGCACGGTCCTGGCGCCGTAGGCCTTGCGAAGGTCGCGGACGGTGATCATCGGGCGCCCCGCGTGCGCATCATCAGCGCGAGGAAATACGTGCCGCCGACCAGGTTGACCAGGATGCCGACCGTGGTCCTGTAGTTGAACGCGTGCTCGACCAGCAACTGGGCGGCGATGAACAGCGCGATGGCGACCGCGCAGCCCAGCGGCAGCGTCAGCCGATGCCGCGCATCGGGCGCCAGCGCGTAGGCGATGTGCGCGACGAAGATTCCCATGAACGCCGTGGGCCCGACCAGACTGGTCGACACCGCGGCGAGGATCGCGATCAGCGCCAGATACCGCCGCACGGACCGCGCGTGCGACACCCCGAGCGAGATCGCCTGCTCGCGGCCCAGCGCGAGCACGTCCAGCACCGGCAGGGTCCTGCCGGCGAGCACGCATACGGCCGCGACCGCCGTTGCCGCGTACAGCAGCGTCTCGGGCCGCGCGCGGTTGAACGAGGCCTGGCCCAGGCCCTGGAGCACGGCGAACTCGCCGGGGCTGATCCGCAACTGGACGAACTGCGTGAAGGTGCCGATCACCATCGTCAACACCAGCCCGAGCAGCAGCATCCGGTACGCATCGCGCAGGCCGCCGCGCAGCAGCCACCGATGGATCACCCACGAATAAGCGAGCATCGCCAGCATCGAGGCGACGAAGTCGCCGCGCAGGCCCAGCATCGCCAGTCCCTGCGCGCCCGTCAGCCACAACCAAAGCGCCTGCCACAGCAGATGGACCGCTTCATAACCCATGACCGCGGGGGTCAGGATGCGGTTACCGACGAGCGTCTGGAAAACGATCGACGACAGCGCGACGCAGACGCCGCCGATCGCCATCGCCGACAACCGCGCCAGGCGCTTAGGAATCACGTAACCGAAGTCCCAGTCCGCGCCCGCGAACACGAAGGCCGCGGCCAGGACGACGACCGCCAGCCACGATAACCACGGCCAGAGCGCGCGCCTCACCGCAGTCCCCTGATGATCAGCACGAGGAACATCGCGCCGCCGACGCCGCCGGCGGTCAGGCCGATCGGTACCTCGAACGGATGGATCAGCAGACGGCCGACGATGTCGCAGGCCAGCAGCAGGCAGGCACCGCCGAACGCGACGATCGGCAACGTGCGGCTCAGGTCGTCGCCGCGGCGCAGCGCCACCAGTTGCGGAACGACCAGACCGACGAACGGAATCGCGCCGACGGCGATGACCGTGGCCGACACCGTCACCGCGACCAGCACCAGGCCCAACGCCGCGACGGCCGCATAACCCACGCCCAGGCTGGTCGCCATGTCTTCGCCCATGCCCAGCACCGTGAAGCGATGCGCGTACAGATAGGCGAGCGCGACGACCGGCACGATGACGTAGAGGATTTCGTAGCGGCCCTGGACGACCCGCGAGAAATCGCCGAGCAGCCAGCCCTGCATGCTCTGCACGATGCCGTGGCGGTACGCGTGGAACTCGGCCACCGCGCTCAGCACGCTGCCGTACATCAAACCGACGACCGGCACGAGCACCGTGTTGCCGAACTCGATGCGGCGGATGATGACGACGTAGAGCAGGCTCGCCGCGAAGCAGAAAGCCAGCGCGAACAGCATCCGGGTCGGCACGTCCGAATCCGGCGCCAGCGTCAGCGACACCAGGATGCCGAGCTTGGCCGCGTCCAGCCCGCCCGAGGTGCCGGGCTCGACGAACCGGTTGCGCACGATGTGCTGCAGGATCACGCCGCAGACGGACAAGCCCACGCCGGTCAGCACCAGCGCGGCCAGGCGCGGCAGGCGGCTCGCCGTCAACGTCAGCCACGCATCGCCCGACGGCGACAGCAGTTGCGACCACGCGATCTGCCGCGCGCCGATCGCCAGCGAAACGCTGCACAGGACGACGAACAGGCACAGCAGTCGCATCGGCATCACGAACGCGCTCCGGCCGAGGCCGCCGGTGCGATGCGCCAGCCGCCGGCGGCTCGCCGTCGATCGAGGAACGCCGCATAGCGTCCCGCGCTCGCGCGCAACTGTGCGGGCGTCCCCTGCTCGACGATCCGGCCGCTTTCGAGCACGACGATCCGATCGGCCGTCGCCACCGTCGAAAGCTGGTGCGCGATGACGATCAGCGTTCGCCGGCCGCGCAGCCGCGCCAGCGTTTCGGCGATGACGGCCTGGTTCTCGGCGTCCAGCGCGGCGGTCGCCTCATCCACCAGCAGGATCGGTGCGTCCGTTAGCAGCGCGCGAGCGATCGCGATGCGCTGGCGCTCGCCGCCCGACAGGCGCGCGCCGCCTTCGCCGACCGGCGTATCGATGCCATGAGGCAGACGCGCGATGATCTCGGCCGCGCCGGCCTGCCGGGCGGCGTCCATCAGCTCGGCATCGCTGGCATCGGGCCTGCCGATGCGCAGGTTGTCGGCGATGCTGCCGGCGAACAGGTAGCTGTCCTGGAAGATCTGGCCGATCTGCCCGGCGAGCTGCGCATCGGACATCCGCCGCACGTCGACGCCGCCGACGAGCACGCTGCCCTCGCTCGCGTCGAAGAACCGGGCGATCAGCCGCGCCAGCGTGGTCTTGCCCGAACCGGACTCGCCGATCAGCGCGACCATGCTGCCCGGCGCGATGCTCAGGCTGACGCCGCACAACACCTCCGGCTCGTCGGGCGCGTAGCGGAATCGCAGCTCGCGCAGTTCGACCGAGGCATCGCGCGGCGCTTGCGGCACGCCGGGCTGCGGCAGCGGCGCGACGGCGAAGATCTCGCGCAGCGCCTCGAGTTCGCCGCGCGCGCCGCGCAGCACCTCGCCGTAGCCGGCCAGCTCCAGCACCGGATCGATGAAACGGACGACCAGCAACAGCGGAATGATGACGGCGACGACGTCGCCGGCCGCTGGCGCGCCGCCCGCCACTCCGCTGCCGAAGCCGCTGCCGAAGCCGCTGCTGAAGCCGCTGCTGAAGCCTCTACCGAAGCCGCTGCCGAAGCCACTGCCAACGCCAACGCCGACGCAGCCACCGCCAACGTCGCACCAGCAGACCGCCGCGACCAGCAGGACCGCGAACACGGCCAGTACGGCCCAGGCATCGAGCACCGCCGACAGCGACGACAGCCCGATCAGCCGCAGGCCCGAGCGATGCTGGCGCGCGAATGCCTGCTCAAGAAAGCGCGTGCTGCCGCCCTCGCCGTCGAACGCGCGCAGTACCGGCTGGGCCTGCGCGAACTCGGCCATCCGCTGGCTCGCCTCGGCGAAGCGCCGGCGGAAGGCCTGGTCGGCACGCCGCGCCAGCCTCGCCGTCAACGCGAACACCGCGGCGAGCAGCGGCAGCGCCGCCAGCGCGATCAGCCCCAGCGACCGATCGAACGCGACCAATGCGCCGACGAGGACCAGCGGCGTCACCACGCCGCCGATGACCGGCGTCAGCACGTGCGCGGGCAACTGGGCGACGGCCATCATCCCCTGCGTGGCGACATGGCCGATCCGGGCCGTGTTCTGCGGCGTGAACCAGCCGACGGGCAGCCGCGCGACGTGCTCGCCCAGCCGGTGGCGCCCGCCCTGCAGCACGGCGACGCCCACGCGAACGCCGGCCTGCTCGACCTGCCGGCGCCAGGCCCAGCAGGCGGCCGCCCCGATCAGCAGCGCGGCGAGCCAGGGCGCGGCCGCGCGCGGATCGCCGGCCAGCAGGCGCGCGAGAACCGGCACCAGCAGCGCGATGCTCAGCCCGCAGAGCAGACCATAGGCCAGCGCCATCCACGCATAGCGGCGCAACAGGCGGGCATCCTCGCCCAGCAGCCGGACGAAGGTCTTCAGCATCGCGCCTCCGCGTGTGCCGCACAGGCTTCATAACCGCCCCGTGCCCACAGACGCGCGTAGCGGCCTCCACGTTCGAGCAGTTCGGCGTGGCGCCCCTGCTCGACGATCGTGCCGCCGTCGAGCACGACGATGCGATCGGCGTGCATCACCGTGTCGAGCCGGTGCGCGATGACCAGCAGCGTCCTGCCTCGCGCGAAACGCGACAGCGCGTCCTGGATCGCCACCTCGTTGTCGGCATCGGCCGCCGCCGTCGCCTCGTCCAGCACGAGCACCGGCGGATCGAGCAGCACGGCGCGGGCGATGCTCAGGCGCTGGCGCTCGCCGCCGGAGAGCCGCGCGTCCTCGCCGACCACCGAGTCGTAGCCGCACGGCAGTGCCAGGATCCGCTCGTGGATGTTCGCCGCGCGCGCGGCCGCCTCGACTTCCGGCAGACCGGCCGAGGGCCGCCCCAGCGCGATGTTGTCGCGCACGCTGGCATGGACCAGGCGCACGTCCTGCAGCACGAAACCGATGCGACGGTAGAGTTCGGCGGTCTCGATGTGCCGCAGGTCGACGCCGCCCAGCGTGATCCGCCCTTCGACCGGATCGAAGAAACGCAGCAGCAGCCGCGCCAATGTCGACTTGCCCGCGCCCGACGGACCGACGAGCGCCGTCACGGTACCGGGCTCCAGCGTCAGGCTCAGGTCCGACAGCACCCGGTGCCCGCCCTCGTGCGCGTAGGCCGCGTGCTCGAAGCGCACGACATGGCTTTCGGGCAACCGTCGCCGGTCCGGCCCGGGCAGCGCCAGCATCGGCGTTTCCAGCAGCGCCAGCACGCGTTGGGCCGCGCCCGCGGCGCCCTGCAGGTCGTGCAGCAGCGTGTGCAGCAGCAACAGCGGCGCGCTGATGCCCGGCGCGACCAGCGCGAACGGCAGCACGTCGACGGCGGCCATCCAGCCGAGACCGGTGAACAGCGTACCGAAGGCCAGCACCACGGCCAGCACCGTCACCGGCGCGATCATCGCGTGCGCCCGCGCCATCGCGCCCACCAGCGGCCGCGCGACATCGACGAAGGCCCGCGCGAAAGCATCGACCGCGTCGTGGTAACCGCCTCGCGCCGGCCCGGCGACACCGAAGGCCTTGACCACCGGAATGGCGGCGATGAACTCGACCGTCGCGCCGTTGATGCGCGCGAGCCGGTCGACGAAGGCCTGCATGTTCGCGCCGCCGGTTTTCATCGCTCGCGCGAGGAACAGGAAGAAGACCGGGAACGGCAGCAACGCGACGATGGCCATCCGCCAATCCAGCGCGAACAGATAGACGACCGAGACCAGGATCGTGCCCGCGGCCCGGCCGACGGCGGTGTGGCCATGCGCGACCAGGCCGTGCAGCGCGGCCACGTCGTCCTGCAGTGCCTGCTTGACCTCGCCCGAAGTCCGGCTGGTGAACCAGCCCAACGGCACCCGGGCCAGCCGACGCGCCGCGGCGACGCGCAGATCGTGGGTGAAGCGGTTGTCGGCCAGATGAGCGAGCAGCTCCGCGGCGAAGATCAGCAGCATGCCGGCGAACAGGCTCGCCACGCTGGCGACGAGGATCGGGCCGATCCCGGCGGCGCCGCCGCCATGGCCGCCGTGGCCGGCATCGCCGACGGCGATCCGGGCGATGTCCGCGATGCCGGCCAGCGGCGCCCACGCGAGCATCGCACCCGCCGCGGCCAGCAGGACGGCGGCGATCAGTCGTCCGCGTATCGGCGCCAGGATCCGCTTGATCGGGCCGGGTTTCCCGAGGAAGGTCTTGGCGTGAGCACTCATGGGAAAAGAAGCGTCCACGGATCCGGAAGGCGCGGCGCCCCACCCCGCCGGGCGCTACGGCCGAGCGAAAATGGCGCGGGTCGCGGCGGACGACCGGAATGGAAGCGGAATGAAGATACGAATTAGTTGCATGATACTAAACTAATTGATGGACACCGGCAATTGACCAATGGCCGGCAAAGTGGCTCCATGGCGATCGCCACAGACCACGGAGAAACCATGCCCCCGGCCAAGCCACCGTCGGCACGCGGACGCCCGCGTACCATCACGCGCGAACGGATCGCCGATGCGGGCATCGAGATCGGCCTGCCGAACATCACCTTCGTCGGACTGGCCGCCGCGCTCGGGGTCAGCCACATGGCGCTGTACAAACACGTCCCGAGTCTCGAGGCACTCAAGCACCTGGTCGCCGAAGAGATCTTCCAGCGCTGGCAGATTCCGCGCGGAAGCGCGGACGGACGAGGCGGATTGAAGGAATACCTGGTCGCATTCACGACCTCGGTCCGCGAGTTCGTCAAGGCGCATCCCGGACTGACGCCGTACGTGATCCGCAGGTCGGCCGCGACGCAGCCGATGCTCGCCAAGATCGACGAACACCAGAGCCTCATCGCGCGCACTTATGGCATTTCGAAGGACGACGCCCGCTGGCTGCTCGCGACCGTCGCCTTCCACTGCATCGCCGTGGCCGACACCGTGTATTCGGTCGCGGGTCGCGAACCGGTCGTCGACGCGGATCGCGCGGCCGAAGAAGCCGAGATGGAGGCCGAATTCATCCAGGGCATGCACGCGCTGATCATCGGCGCGCTGGCCATGCTGGCGGAGAAGCGACCGGGAGGACGAGCGGCGGGGATGTCGCGGCAGGCGTGATGCCCGCTGCCGGGCTACCGGTCGCTCGGAGCCCTGCGAGGCCTCAGAAGCGACGAGTCAGGGTCAAGCGCGCCGTGCGCGGCTCGACCGGATGGTAGTGGATGTCGTCCACGGCCGCGCTCTCGCCGCGCAGCCTCGACGCATAGTAGTAGTCGCTGTCGGCCGCACGGCGGTCGAACAGATTGAAGACGTCGAGCGACACGCGCGTGTCCCGATCGATCGCATAGCCGACCCTCGCATTGGTGAGCGCAGTACCGTGCGATTTCACGCTGTTGTCCTCGACCAGCACTCGGGGCCCGAAATAACGAAGATTGAGGCTGCCGAACCATCCGCTGAAGTCGGACACCGAGACCCCGAGCGAAATCACCTTGCGAATGGCACCCGGAACCTCGCGCCCCTCCGGGGCATCGTCCGCAAAGCGAGTCCGGGAGAATGCGAAATCCGCGTTGAACCGCAGCCACGGAGTCATCACGTATTGGTTCGTCCACTCGATGCCGTGGCGCTTGCTCGGGCGGCTCGCGACGGTCTCGCCTGCATCGCCGCTGAACAGCAGCTCCGACCCGATGTCCAGTCGCCATAGCGTCAGCGAGGTCTGCAGGCCCGGAATCCATTCGGTGCGGACGCCGATTTCCGATCCGCGCGAGCGCACCAGTGGAGTGGCCGGATCGAGCGCTTCGCCGGTCGCGGGATTGACGTGCGCGGTCACGCCTCGTGCATCGTTGCTGTGAAATCCGCGGCCATGGCTCGCGAAGAACTCGGTCTCGGCCCACGGCCCGAAAACCAGCGCCAGCTTCGGAGAAACAAGCCGTTTGTCGACCATCCCGCTGTTGGCAGCGATGTTGCTCGTGACATCGAAGCGATAGTCATCGATCCGGATGCCGGCCACCGAACGCAGTTTGGGAAGCCATTGGGTAGTGTTCTCCGCGAAGATCCCGACGCTGGACTCGCGCACCGCGTCCTTTCGCACCATTGCGAGCGTCTGCCGCTCGACGGTGTTCTCGAGGGTGATGGGGTCGATCCGGTCGGTGCGAATCTGCACGCCCACCCTGTTGATCATGTCCAACCCCGCGAAAATGCCCGACCAGCTCTGGGCCGCATTCGCTCCCCACATCGTCCGGCGCTCCCGCTGCAGGAACTGGTCGCCGTTGACGGGATCGTTGAGGAAATAGGTCAGATTGCTATAGAGATCGAGCCGAGAGCGCACGATGAAGGCGTTGAACTCGAACAGTCCGCTGCCGCCGCCATTGCGCTTTCGCATCGAATAGGACAGGCTGCTGCGGGCGGTGTCGCCACCGTCGGAAGGATCGATCGCCCCCAGACGATCGAGCCGGCCCGACGCCACCGCGCGCGCGGGAATCTGATCCGTCGCATTCCAGCGCGCCCGGTAAGCCATCGCCGTCAGCGTGTATCCATCGTCGCGCGTGCCGGCGCTGTAACGCAGCAGCCCATTGAACTTCCGATAGTGGTCCGGCTCGTCGAACGGGCCATTGTTGTGCCCCAGTTCCAGCCCATAGAGCAGCTTGCCCGAACCGGCGTCCAGCGAGTTTGCGAGCAGCGCTCTCTGGTAATCCTTCGTCCCGAGCGACATGCTGGCGATGCCCTTGGGCAACTGGTCGAACAGCGTCATGCGAGCCGACCCGGCCGACGCGAAATCACCTTCTTCCGCGTAGTAGGGCCCCTTCCTGTAGCGCACCGACTGAACCAGTTCCGGAATCAGAAAGTTCAGATCGGTGTAACCCTGCGCGTGCGCGTGAGTCCGCATGTTGACGGGCACGCCGTCGACGAAAGTCGCGAACTCGGTGCCGTGATCGAGGTTGAAGCCGCGCAGGAAGTATTGGTTGGCCTTCCCGCCGCCACTGTGCTGAACGACGACCATGCCGGGGACGAACTCGGCGATTTCACCTGTTCGCAGCGAAGGGCGGGCAGCGATCGACTCCGCATCGACCTTGCCTTCGCTGGCTGCGTCCTGGACCCCGATCGCGCTACCGGCCTTCCCCGTCGTCACCACGACCTGAGGAAGTTCGGTCTGCTGAGCCCATGCGAAACCCGTTACGAAAATTCCGATCGCGGCCAGGCCGGAACGACGGATTCCGAACGACGAAAGAACGCGCATGACGACTCCGCAAGGATGCAAACATCGGGACAAGGAGATCGATAATGATAACGATTTATCAATTTTACGCCGTCACTTGGCGTGAGCATGTCCGGCTGCGACAATGACCGCCATGGCCCGGTCCGGCCTCGCATCGCATGCCATCCCGTAGCGTCGCCCGAAGGTAGCCGACTGCCGCTGCCATGCCGCCGGCAGATGGGCGCAACGATGCAAGAAGAAAATGAAAATCGCCACCTGGAACGTCAACTCCCTCAAAGTCCGTCTCCCCCACGTGCTGGACTGGCTCGCCGGGCAGTCGGTCGACGTGCTGTGCCTGCAGGAAACCAAGCTCGTCGACGACAAGTTTCCGGCCGCAGCGCTGGACGAGGCCGGCTACCACGTGCTGTACACGGGCCAGCCGACGTACAACGGCGTCGCGATGCTGACGCGCAAGGACACGGTCGGCCCGGCGGACCTGATCGCCGCCGCCAACCCGCTGTACGACGACCCGCAAAAACGCCTGCTGGCCGCCAGCGTGGCGGGCATGACGATCGTCTGCGCGTACTTTCCGAACGGGCAGGAAGTCGGCTCGGACAAGTACGGCTACAAGCTGGCATGGATCGACGCGCTGACGACCTGGGTCGGCGGCCTGCGCGCGCAAGGCCAGCCGCTGGTGCTGACCGGCGACTTCAACATCGCACCCGAGGACCGCGACGTGCACGACCCGGCGCTGTGGGCCGGCAAGGTGCTGTGCTCGGAACCCGAGCGCGAACGCTTCCGCGCGCTGTGCGGGCTGGGGCTCGTCGATGCGTTCCGGCTGTTCGAGCAGCCGCCCAAGTCCTTCAGTTGGTGGGATTACCGCCAGCTCGGCTTCCGCCGCAACGCGGGCCTGCGCATCGATCACGTGCTGGTCGACGAACGGCTGCGCGACAAGGTGCTCGGCTGCGCGATCGACAAGGAACCCCGGCGCCGCGAGCAGCCTTCGGACCACGCGCCGGTCATCGCCGAGCTGGGCGCTTAGTCCGGACGCGGCGGGAGCCTACCCGGCACCCGCCGCCGCGTGCCGCCGCGTGCCGCCGATCAGATCACGAACAGATCGACATACTCGTTGACCGGCATCGCCTCGAGCCGCTGCTGGTCGAGCGACACCGCCAGGATCGCCTCGCGCTGGCGCGCCGGGAAGCGCCGATCCAGGTTGGTCCTGAACTTCGCCTCGAGCAGCGGAATCCCTTCGGCGCGCCGGCGCTTGTGCCCGATCGGGTATTCGACGACGACTTCGTCGAGCTTGCTGCCGTCCTTGAACACGACGGTCAGCGCGTTGGCGATGCTGCGCTTGTCCGGATCGTGATAGTCGCGGGTGAACTGCGGATCCTCGACGCAGACGATGCGCTCGCGCAGCGCGTCGATCCGCGGATCGGCGGCGACCTGGTCCTCGTAGTCGCCGGCCGTCAGGCGCCCGAACAGGATCGGCACGGCGACCATGTACTGGATGCAGTGGTCGCGGTCGGCCGGATTGTGCAGCGGCCCCTGCTTGTCGATGATGCGGATGCAGGCCTCGTGCGTGCGGATCGTGATCCGTTCGATGTCGGCCGGCGAGCGGCCGCGCTCGGCGAGCAGGCCGTGGATCGTCATCGCGGCCTCGACGGCGGTCTGGCTGTGGAACTCGGCCGGGAAACTGATCTTGAACAGCACGTTCTCCATCACGTAGCTGCCATAAGGCCGCTGGAACTTGAACGGCTGGCCCTTGAACGAGACGTCGTAGAAGCCCCAGGTCTTGGCCGTCAGCGCGCCCGGGTAACCCATCTCGCCGGTGGCGGCCTTCAACGCGAGGTTCACGGCGCGCGAGGTCGCATCGCCGGCCGCCCAGCTCTTGCGCGAGCCGGTGTTCGGCGCATGGCGATAAGTGCGCAGGCTCTGGCCGTCGACCCAGGCCAGCGAGACGGCCGCCAGTTGCTCGTCGCGCGACAGGCCCAGCAGTTTGGCGACGACCGCCGTCGACGCGACCTTGACCAGCAGCACGTGGTCCAGCCCGACCTTGTTGAAGCTGTTCTCCAGCGCGATGCAGCCCTGGATCTCGTGCGCCTGGATCATCGCGGTCAGCACGTCGCGCATCTGCAGCGGCGCCTTGCCCGAGGCCACCGCGCCCCGCGACAGCCAGTCGGCGACGGCCAGGATGCCGCCCAGGTTGTCCGACGGATGCCCCCATTCGGCCGCGAGCCAGGTGTCGTTGAAATCGAGCCAGCGGATCATCGCGCCGATGTTGAACGCGGCCTGGATCGGATCGAGCTGGAACTGCGTGCCCGGCACCTTGGCGCCGTTGGGCACGATCGTGCCGCGCACGACCGGACCCAGCAGCTTCGTGCACGCCGGATACTCGAGCGCCTCCAGCCCGCAGCCCAATGTATCGATCAGGCAGTTGCGGGCGGTTTCATAGGCGAGCGACGAATCGATCCGGTCGCGGCCGACGTAGTCGACGATGTCGACGATGACCTGGTCCCATTGCGGGCGAACGTTGCTGAGCGGTGCGGACATGATTTCCTCGAAGCACTTGGATGGAGGCGGTCGCCATGGCGACGCGGCGACCCGGTCGCCGCCATCGCGGCGGAACCGCCATACAGTGCTACACAAATGAGAATTGTTCAATAATCCGCACCGGCACCGGGGTCGTCGACACCCCGTCGATGCAAACACGGCACGCGGCCCGCCTCTCGCGACCTCTCCCTACCCCTCGCTACCCTCGCCCCCATGCCGTCCCGCGGGCCGCGCGCGTCCCGCGATCACAGCCCCGGTTCGGGGTCGTCGTCCTCGAGCCGCAGGTCCTTGATCTTGCGCGTGATCGTGTTGCGGCCGATGCCCAGCCTCAACGCCGCATCGATGCGGCGGCTGCGGGTGTGGCGCAGCGCGGTGCCGATGACGACGGTCTCGAAGGCCCGCGTCAACTGGTCCATCAACTCGCTGCCGCCGCGATGGCGCTCGTCGGCCGACTGCGCGTCCAATGCCGACGACACCTCGCGCTCGAGCAGTTCGAGCCAACTGGGCTGCGCGGTCGGGGCGGCCCCCCTGGCGACGGATTCGGGAACCGCCGGTTCGATGCGCGCCGCCGCGCGCGCGACCCGCGACGCATCGTCGAGCCCGCCGGTAATGCCCGCGACGCTCCCCACTGCTAGGCCCCCGCCGACCACGTCGGACGGCGCCGTCGCCACCGGCGCGACGGCCTGCACGTACGCTTCGGGTGCCGCCGGCGCCGCGGTACGCGGGGCCGGGCGGCGGATCTCCGGCGGCAGATCGCCGACGCCGATCTGCTGGGTCGGCGCCATCACGGTCAGCCAATGGCAGATGTTCTCGAGCTGGCGCACGTTGCCCGGCCAATGAAAGGCCTGCAGCGCCGCCAGCGCCTCGTTGCTGAGCCGCTTGGTCTCGCCGCTGAGCGTGCGGGCGCTCTTTTGCAGGAAGTGCCGGGCCAGCAGCGGAATGTCCTCGGGCCGCTCGCGCAGCGGCGGCAGCCGCAACCGGATCACGTGCAACCGGTGGAACAGGTCTTCGCGGAACAGGCCCTGGCGCACGCGCTCTTCCAGGTCCTGGTGCGTCGCGGCGATCACCCGAACGTTGGCCTTGCGCGGCTGGTGCCCGCCGACCCGGTAGTAAGCCCCGTCGGACAGCACGCGCAGCAGGCGGGTCTGCAGTTCGGCCGGCATGTCGCCGATCTCGTCGAGGAACAGCGTGCCGCCCTCGGCCTGCTCGAAGCGGCCCGGCCGCGCGGTCTGCGCGCCGGTGAACGCGCCTCGCTCGTGTCCGAACAGCTCGGATTCGAGCAGGTCGCGCGGAATCGCCGCGGTGTTCAGCGCGATGAAAGGCTTGCCCGCGCGATGGCTGTGATCGTGCAGCGCGCGCGCGACCAGCTCCTTGCCGGTGCCCGATTCGCCGGTGATCAGCACCGTCGCGTTCGACGCGGCCAGCCGCCCGATCGCGCGGAAGACCTCCTGCATCGCCGGCGCCTGCCCCAGGATCTCCAGCCCGCTGGCGACCGGATCCGTGTCGGGCTCGATCGGCGTCGACTCGCTGACCGCGCGCTCGATCAGCGCGACCGCCTTGTCGAGGTCAAAGGGCTTGGGCAGGTATTCGAACGCCCCGCCCTGCAACGCGCTGACCGCGCTGTCCAGATCGGAATAGGCGGTCATCACGATCACCGGCAGGTTCGGGTGATCGCCCTTGATCCGTTCGAGCAGTTCCAGGCCGCTGCGGCCCGGCATCCGGATGTCGGAGACGATCACCTCCGGCGATTCGTCGTCGAGCGCCTCCAGGCACTCGAGCGCGCTCTCGAACAGGCGGACCTGGAACCCGTTACGGTTCAGCGCCTTCTCGAGGACCCAGCGAATCGACTCATCATCATCAACGACCCAGACAGCACTCATCACCATTCGCATCCGGCTATCC
Source organism: Burkholderiaceae bacterium (assembly GCA_047601745.1). GTDB lineage: Bacteria > Pseudomonadota > Gammaproteobacteria > Burkholderiales > Burkholderiaceae_E > JAKPAM01. The sequence goes on from JASGIS010000001.1 coordinate 5,676,610, forward strand.
GCCTTCGCGCCTCGCCGGGGTCACCGGCGATCAGCGCAGAGGCAGCAATACTCTGAAGTCGGTGCAACCGGGCCGGCTCTCGCATTCGATGACGCCGCCGTGCTGCTGCACGAACGTCTGCGCCAGCGACAGACCCAGCCCGCTTCCACCGTCTCGTCCGGTCACCAACGGAAAGAAGATCCGATCGCGGATCGCTTCCGGGATGCCCGGTCCGTTGTCGATGACATGCAAATCCAATGCCAGTCTGCACTTTCGTCGCGCGATCATCACCTGGCGCGCGACCCGCGTGCGCAGCCGGATCTCGCCCTTGCCGCCGAGCGCCTGCGCGGCGTTGCGCGCCAGGTTCAGCACCGCCTGGATCAACTGCTCGCGATCACCGGGGAATTCGGGCAGGCTCGCGTCGTAGTCGCGCACGACGGTCAGCGTGTTCGGGAACTCGGCGTTGAGCACCGAACGCACCCGTTCGCAAACCTCGTGGATGTTGACCGCGACCTTCTTGCGCGCGAGCCGGTGCGGCGCGAGCAGGCGATCGACGAGCATCTGCAGCCGATCGGCCTCCTTGATGATCACCTGCGTGTACTCGCGCAGGCTGTCGCCGGGCAGCTCGCTTTCGAGAAGCTGCGCCGCGCCGCGGATGCCGCCGAGCGGATTCTTGATCTCGTGCGCCAGATTGCGCACCAGCTCGCGATTGGCATTGGCCGTCTCGAGCAGTTGCACCTCGCGGTCGAAGCGCAGGCGCTGGTCCATCTCGCGGCATTCGAACAGCACCGACGCGTTGGCCAGCCGCCCGCCCTCGATGGGCACGGCGGTCATGTGCAGACGCAGCGTGGCCGAGCGATTCGAGCGTTCGAGCTCGACGTCCTGCGAGCGTTGCGAGTACGCCTGCTGCCGCGCCGAAGCGAACATCGCGTCGACCGGCGTATCGATGCCGAACACCCGCGAATACGGATGGCCGATCGCCACCCGCGGCGAGATCTCGAACAGTTGCTCGGCCGCTTCGTTGATGAACAGGCAGACGCCGGCCGCATCGAGCAGCACGACGGCGGTGCCGAGCAGTTGCAGGCCGGCGAAGCACGGATCGGTCTCGGCGGCGCCGCAGCGGCCGCTGCCGTTGCCCATGTCGAACGACGAGCCCATCACGCGGCCCGTCCCGGCGCGACGCCTACTGGATCGTGCCCAGCTCGCGCTTGAGCGACTCGACGTTGCCCTCGGCGCGCTCGACGTCCTCTTTCAGGCGCTGGACCCGGTCCAGGTACTTCTGGTAGTTGCGCTCGTCGCCGAGCCGCTCCGGCTCGCCGCCGTTGTATTCCTTGCGGATCTCGGCGAGCCGCGTCTGTTCCTTGGCCAGCTCGTCCTCGAGGATCCGCCTGCGATCGTTGTCGCGCGCCTTCTGCGTCGCGCCGTCGACCTTCGGGAAGCCGGCCGGCGAGGCGCTGGCCGCCGCCGGAGCGGGGTTCGCTCCCGCGCGCGCCGGCAGCTTGGGCGCCGGTATCGTCGTCATCGACGGCAGGCTGACCTGCCGGCAGGTCTTGTCCTTGTCGGCCGCCGCGGCGTTGCTGTATTCGGTCACCCCGTTGGGGGCCTCGCAACGATAGATCTGGGCCTGCGCGCTGGCGGCCCACACACAGAGGATCCATGCTGGAAACGAAGTGCGCATGCGCATCCTGGTCCTGGCTGGTCGGGGGCTGGAATGCCCGGAGTGTATGACAGCCCGGCAACATCGCAAATCTCCGGCAGACGCATGGTCACGGCATCAAAACAACAGGGACATCGGTGTCGGCACGCCGCCACGCGATGTCCCTGCCCGTCGGGCCGCCCGCGCGCCGATCGGCGAACCAGGCGGCCCGCTGCACCACTCAGCAGCTGTAGTACATGTCGAACTCGACCGGATGCGTCGTCATCCGGATGCGAGTGACTTCCTGCATCTTCAGCTCGATGTACGCGTCGACCATCGCGTTGCTGAACACGCCGCCGCGGGTCAGGAACTCGCGATCGGCATCCAGGTTCTCGAGCGCCTGTTCGAGCGACGCGCAGACGGTCGGGATCTTCGCATCCTCTTCCGGCGGCAGGTCGTACAGGTTCTTGTCGGCCGCTTCACCCGGGTGGATCTTGTTCTGCACGCCGTCCAGGCCGGCCATCATCAGCGCGGCGAAGCACAGGTACGGGTTGGCGATGGGATCCGGGAAACGCGCCTCGACGCGGCGCGCCTTCGGATTGCCGACGTACGGGATCCGGATCGACGCCGAACGATTCTTGGCCGAATACGCGAGCTTGACCGGCGCCTCGTAGTGCGGGACCAGCCGCTTGTACGAGTTGGTGCCCGGATTGGTGATCGCGTTCAGCGCGCGGGCGTGCTTGATGACGCCGCCGATGTAGTACAGCGCGAAGTCCGACAGACCCGCGTACTTGTCGCCGGCGAACAGGTTCTGCCCGTCCTTCCAGATCGACTGGTGCACGTGCATGCCCGACCCGTTGTCGCCGACGACCGGCTTGGGCATGAACGTGGCGGTCTTGCCGTAGCTGGCGGCGACGTTGTGGACCACGTACTTGAGGATCTGCGTCCAGTCGGCGCGCTGCACCAGCGTCGAGAACTTGGTGCCGATCTCGCACTGGCCGGCGCCCGCCACCTCGTGGTGATGCACTTCGACCGGCACGCCCATCTGTTCGAGGATCAGGCACATCTCGCTGCGCATGTCCTGGAACGAATCGACCGGCGGAACCGGGAAGTAGCCGCCCTTGACCGCCGGACGGTGCCCGAGGTTGCCGCCTTCGATCTCCTTGCCGGTCGACCACGAGGCCTCTTCGGAGTTGATCTTGACGAAGGTGCCGGACATGTCGGTGTTCCACAGCACCGAGTCGAAGATGAAGAATTCGGGTTCCGGACCGAAGAAGGCGGTGTCGCCCAGCCCGCTGGACTTCAGATAGGCTTCGGCGCGCTTGGCGATCGAACGCGGATCGCGATCGTAGCCGCGGCCGTCGGACGGCTCGACGACGTCGCAGGTCATCATCAGCGTCGCTTCTTCGCGAAACGGATCCAGGTTCGCGGTGGCCGGATCCGGCATCAACAGCATGTCCGACGCCTCGATCCCCTTCCAGCCGGCGATCGACGAGCCATCGAACGCATGCCCGGTCGTGAACGTATCCTCAGTGACGACCTTGGCCGGCACCGACACGTGTTGCTCCTTCCCACGCGTGTCCGTGAACCGGTAATCAACGAATTTGACTTCGTTGTCTCCGATCATCTTTAGGACGTCTTTGGGGCTCGCCATAACCAGAATCTCCTGAGGTCAAAATAGGTTCGGTGACCGTTGATTAGCAGGTTCCATGCCATCCGGCGGGCGCGCGAACGGCCGCCGGCGCGCATCGCGCGCGGGAAACCGAGGACGGGAAACTCGCCGAAGGACCGAAATAAGGCACCGAATCGGTGCACATGATCGCCGAAACCCATTCTTGGTGCAAACCTGTCGCGATGTTGCCGGTATCGAAGCCGAACGCCCCACTTGGAGGCGTTCAGGCCGACCAGGTCCAGTGCTTGAACCGCTCGCGCAGCGCCGCCTTGAAGAACTTGCCGGTCGACGTGCGCGGCACCGCGTCGATGAACTCGATCGCGTCGGGCAACTGCCATTTGGCGAACTGCTGCGACAGCATCTCGCGCAGCTCGTCGGCCGTCACCGTCTGGCCGGGCCGCACGACGACGCAGGCCAGCGGACGCTCGTCCCAGCGCGGATGCGGCACGGCGATGACCGCCGCCTCGGCGACGGCCGGGTGCCCCATGATCGCGTTCTCGAGGTCGACCGAGCTGATCCACTCGCCGCCCGACTTGATCAGGTCCTTCGTGCGATCGCTGATCCGCACGAAATTCTGCGGGTCGATCGACGCCACGTCGCCGGTGCGCAGCCAGCCGTCCGCGGTGAACTTGTCCGGATCCGGGGCGATCCCGTGGTACGCACCGGTGATGTACGGCCCGCGCACCTGGAACTCGCCGACGTCCTCGCCGTTCCATTCGCACTCGCCGTCGTCGCCGACGATCCGCACGTCGACCAGCGTGACCGGCACGCCCGCCATCGCCCGCCGCGCGAACATCTGCTCGTCGGGCAGGTCCAGCAGTTCGGGCGTGCGATAGCTGACCGTCGCCAGCGGCGAGGTCTCGGTCATCCCCCAGCCCTGCGTCAGCGCGATCCCGTGTTTGGCGTACGCGCGGATCAGCGCCTCGGGGACGGCCGAGCCGCCGACGACGCTGCGCATGCCGGTCGGCAGCGTCCAGCGCCCGGGGTTCGCCTCGTAGGTCTGGATCACCGACAGCCAGATCGTCGGCACGCCGAGCGACATCGTCGGCTTCTCGGCCTGCATCAGGTCGAGCAGGTCATCGGCGTGCAGGTGCGGCCCGGGCAGCACGAAGCGGGCGCCCAGGTTCAGCGCCGCATAGGGCACGCCCCATGCGTTGGCGTGGAACATCGGCGTGACCGGCATCACCACGTCGCGCGCGGACAGGCCGATGTAATCCGGCAGGCTGCACACGAGCGCGTGCAGCACCGTCGAGCGGTGCGAATACGCGACGCCCTTGGGCCGGCCGGTCGTGCCCGACGTGTAGCACATCGAGACCGGGTCGCGCTCGTCGTGCGGCACGTACCGGAAGCCCTCGGTCGACGCCGACGCGATCCACTGCTCGTAGTCGATGAAGGGCTCGGCGACCGGCTCGCCGCTGTACGGAAACACGATGACCTTCTCGAACGCATGCAGGTGCTTGAACTGCTCGTACAGCGGCAGCAGGATGTCGTCGATGATCAGGAAGCGGTCTTCGCCGTGCGCGGCGATCCAGCCGATGTCTTCCGGGGCCAGGCGCAGGTTCAGCGTGTGCATGACGCCGCCGGCGGCCGGGATCCCGAAATACGCTTCCAGGTGCACGTGGTGGTTCCAGCACAGCGTGGCGACGCGCTCGCCCTTCTTCAGGCCGGCCGCCAGCAGCGCCGCGGCCAGCGAACGCGTGCGCTGGTAGTACTGCGCGTACGTGTGCCGGCGCAGCGACTTGTCGGGCAGGCGGGTCACGATCTCGGACTTCGGAAACAGGCGGCCGGCGCGATCCAGGAAGTGGTTCAGCGACAGCGGGGTGTCCATCATCGTCGATTGCATGGGGGTCTCCTCGTGGGTTGTTTATAGGAACATCGCTTGCAGATCGTTCAGGAAGCGCGCGCCCAGCGGCGTGGGCCGGATGACGGTCGGATCGGCGTCGAGCAGCCCCTTGGCGACCGCCTCGCGCAGCGTACGGGCGATCGACGCGACCGTCAGCCCCGTGCGTTCGGCCAGCAGGCCGACCGGCACGCCGTCGACCAGGCGCAGCGCGTTGAGCATGAACTCGAACGGCAGGTCGGCGCGGCTCAGCCGGCGCTCGTCCTCGACGGCCTGGCCCGCCCGCGCGGTCTCGACGTAGCGGCGCGGATGGCGGTACCGGGCCTGGCGGATGATCCGGTCGTGGAACGACAGCTTGCTGTGCGCGCCGGCGCCGATGCCCAGGTAGTCGCCGAACTCCCAGTAGTTCAGATTGTGCTGCGAGCGATGGCCGGCGCGCGCATAGGCGGACACCTCGTAGTGCTCGAGCCCGGCCGCCGCCAGCGCGGCCTCGATCCGCTGCTGCATGTCGGCCGACGTATCGTCGTCGGGCTGGACCGGCGGAAACCGCGCGAACAGCGTATTCGGTTCGATCGTCAGGTGGTACCACGACAGGTGCGACGGCGCGAACGCCAGCGCGGTTGCGATCTCGGCATCGAGCGCGGCCAGGTCCTGGCCCGGCAACGCGTACATCAGGTCGATGTTGAACGTCGGGTAGCACTGCGCCGCCGTCTCGATCGCGCGCCGCGCCTGATCACCGTCGTGCACGCGCCCCAGCGCTTCGAGCATCCGGTCGTCGAAGCTCTGCACGCCGATCGACAGCCGGTTGACGCCGGCCTCGGCGTACGCGCGGAAGCGCTCGCGCTCGAACGTGCCCGGATTGGCCTCCATCGTGATCTCGGCCGACGGCGCCAGCCGCAGCCGCGCGCGGATCATCGCCAGCAGCCGGTCGATCGCCGCCGGCGAGAACAGGCTCGGCGTGCCGCCGCCGATGAACACCGTCTGCACCGAACGGCCCCAGATCAACGGCAAGGCCGCCTCGAGGTCGGCCTGCAGCGCGTCGACGTACTCGGCCTCGGTCTGCGGGTCAGGGCCGCCGCGGCCCACCGGCAGCACAGGCAGCACCGACTGGTCAGCGGTCAGCGTCGCGACCGCGGGACCGCGGACCGGCGCCGGCCCGGACGCCAGAGCGGACCCCGGCCCGCCCGCGCGCCACTCGTGCGAGTTGAAATCGCAGTACGGGCACTTCTTCAGGCACCACGGCAGGTGCACGTACAGCGACAGCGGCGGCAACTGGGTCAGCGCCCCGCCGGTGTCGAGCGTGATCGACGCGGCCACCGCGATGCCGCCGCGTTCAGCGCGGCGCCAGCAGGCCCGAGCCGGGCAGCCGCGCCAGCAGCCCGGCCATCGCGCGGCCGCGATGGCTGAGGCGGTTCTTCTCGTCGGGCGCCAGTTCGGCGGCCGTACGCCCCAGCTCGGGCAGCAGGAAATACGGGTCGTAGCCGAAGCCGTTGTCGCCGCGCGGCGTCTCGACGACCTCGCCGTGCCAGGCGGCCTCGGACAGCAGCGGACACGGGTCGCCCGGCCAGCGCACCAGCGCCAGCACGCAGTAGTAGAACGCCGAGCGATCGGCCAGCCCCCGCATCCGCTGCAATAGATGCTGGTTGTTGGCCGCGTCGCCCTTGTCGCCGCCGGCGCGCTGCGCGTAGCGCGCCGAATAGACGCCCGGCTCGCCCTGCAATGCGTTGACGCTGATCCCCGAATCGTCGGCCAGCGCCGGCAGGCCGCTGGCCAGGCAGGCGTGGCGCGCCTTGGCCAGCGCGTTCTCGACGAAGGTGTCGTGCGGCTCGTCGGCTTCGCCGATGCCCAGCGACGCCTGCGGCAGCAGTTCGACGCCCAGCGGCGCCAGCAGCGCCGACATCTCGCGCAGCTTGCCCGCGTTGTGGGACGCCAGCACGATGCGGACCGGTCCGCTCATCGCCGCCCCCTCGCTCAACCGCGCAGCGGCGCGGCCAGCGCCTCGCGCTGCGCCTGCACCAACCGCGCGATGCCGTCGCCGGCCAGCGCCAGCAGCGCATCCATCTGCGCGCGATCGAACGGCGCGCCCTCGGCCGTGCCCTGGATCTCGACGAAACCGCCGCTGCCGGTCATCACGACGTTCATGTCGGTCTCGCAGCCCGAGTCCTCCGGATAGTCGAGATCGAGCATCGCGACGCCGCCGACGATGCCGACCGACACCGCGGCGACGTGATCCCGGATCGGCGACGCGGCCAGCGCGCCCTGCCCGATCAGCCGGGACACCGCATCGTGCGCCGCCACGAACGCGCCGGTGATCGACGCGGTGCGCGTGCCGCCGTCGGCCTGCAGCACGTCGCAGTCGATCTGCAGCGTGCGCTCGCCGAACGCCCGCAGATCGAACACCGCCCGCAGGCTGCGGCCGATCAGCCGTTGGATCTCCTGCGTGCGGCCCGACTGCTTGCCGCGAGCGGCCTCGCGGTCGCTGCGCGTATGCGTCGAGCGCGGCAGCATCCCGTACTCGGCCGTCAGCCAGCCGCTGCCCTGGCCCTTGAGAAAACCCGGAACGCGATCCTCGACGCTGGCCGTGCACAGCACCCGCGTGTCGCCGAACTCGACGAGCACCGAGCCTTCGGCATGACGCGTGAATCCGCGCGTCAGGCGCACCGGCCGCAACTGGTCCGGCCGGCGGCCGCCGGCGCGGGCGACCGGACCACGGTCGGAAGCCGCGGCGGCGCCCGGCGACGCGCCGCCGGCGGATCCGGAAATCGAGGGGAAAGAAGTCGTCGAAACGGGAGAAGAAGGATCGGAGGATGCGGTCATTTGCCCTGGGTCTTGTCGATCGCCGAACGAATTTCCCGGATGGTACGCTCGATCTCGTCTTCGGACAGGTCCCTCGCCGACTCTCCGGTCGGCACGTGCGGCATGATCGTCGAGGTATAGGCGCCTTCGGGCAGCGTCGTCGACGACACGCCGCCCGATGCGGCGGCGCTCTCGCCTTCCCAGGCGAAGGCCAGCCCCGTACAGTTGTCGGCGGTGCGGCCCAGCGTCGCCACCGAGCGCCGGACGATCTCCGGTACGCTCTGCGCGATCGGCGCCGCGCACAGCGCGCGGCCCAGCTCGGCCTCGGCCCAGGCCGACCACAGGCCGTCGCTGCACAACAGCAGCCGGTCGCCCGCCTGCAGACCGACCGGCTGGCTGATCTCGATCGTCGGCTCGAACGGCGAGCCCAGGCAGTTCAGCACCTTGTTGCGCTCCGGATGCGTTTCTTCCTCGCCCGGCTGCAGCAGGCCCATCGAGACCATCGTCTGCACCTTCGAGTGATCGCGGGTGCGCGCCAGCACGACGCCGTCGCGCATCAGGTAGATACGCGAATCGCCGGCGTGCGCCCACCACGCGCGACCGCCCTGCACGATGCAGGCGACGATCGTCGTGCGCGGCGCCTCGGGCAGCCCGTGCCGATGCTGGTAGCGCAGGATCTCCCGGTGCGCGTGGCGCATCGCGTGGTCGAGGAACGCGACCGTATCGGGCACCGACGGCCGCGCGCTGGACTGGAACACGGCCGCCGAGCTCTGCAGCGCGATCTGCGCCGCCACTTCGCCGCGCAGATGGCCGCCCATGCCGTCGGCGACGACCATGAACAGCGCGTCGCGCGTGAAGCAGTAGCCCATGCGGTCCTGATTGGTCGATCGCGCCCCGATCGCGCTGTCCTGGAAGATCGAAAACCGCATCGTCGTATGCCTCGGGTTGCCAGGGGTTGCCGACGGCCGCGTCAACGCGGCCCGGTCAGCCGGATCTGCGTCTCGGCGTCCTCGCCCGTTCGCCGGCCCCGCCGGCCGGTCATCGCCTCCAGCCAGCTTCGCACCGAACGGCCGCGTTCGACCGGCGGCAAGGACTCGTTGCGGCGGTCGCTCTCGCGCAGATGCTTCTGCACGGCGAACACGCTCTGCGGCCGCAGCAGCGGATCGAGGTTCAGGCACCAGCCGAGCAGATCGACCAGCGACGACGAATAGCGCTCGCGCAACTGCTGGAACAGCGCCGGCATCTTGTCGTTCAGGTCGCGCTGGTCGGCCGGCTGCGGCGGCGCCCCCATCATGCACGCGAACATGCTCGCGCCGATGCTGTAGACGTCGGTCCAGGGACCGAGCTGCTGGTTCTTCCGGTACAGCTCGGGCGCGGCGAAGCCCGGCGTGTACATCGGGAACAGCTTGGGCGCATCGGTGGTCAGCGTCTGGCGGGCTGCGCCGAAGTCGAGCAGCATCGGCGAACCGTCGAGCCGCATGTAGATGTTGGCCGGCTTCAGGTCCAGGTGCAGCATCCGGTTGGCGTGCACCTCGCGCAGGCCGTTCATCACCAGCGCGAACACCGCTCGCACGTGACGCTCCGAGATCACGATCCTGTCGGGACGATTGCGGTTGCGCAGGATCAGCTCCTGCAGGCTGCGTCCTTCTTCATAGGCCATGACCATATAGACGGTCTCGTTGGCGCGAAAGAAGTTGACCACGCGCACCACGTTCGGATGAAGGATGCGCGCCAATGCCCGCCCTTCCTCGAAGAAGCACTTGAGCCCGTTGCGATAGGTCGCCAGGTTCTCGGTCGAGATCGTCGGCACGAGCTGGCCGGGTTCACGCTTGACCAGCGTGCTCGGCAGGTATTCCTTGATCGCGAAGCGCTGGCCGTCGGCGTCTTCGGCCAGATAGACGATCGAGAACCCGCCGCTCGAGATCTTCCTGACCAGCGTATAGCCGCTCATCTGCATGCCGTCGGGCAGCGGCGCGTTTGTCTGGGCTGCCATGGCCTAGCGAATGTCCTCGACGAGCGGCAAACCGGACGGGAACCGGCGTGCCCGGTTCGCGAATCTGCGCGATACTGGATCCGCCCCGGGCGGATGCGGCGCGACGCGTCCGCCGCGATCCGCCGCATTGTAGAAGAACATCGGCCTTACCATCCGCTACTCGTTGTCATCGACCGCCCCTGCCTGCATGCCCGAACGCGATCCCTCTCCGTCCCCAGCCCTTTCCCCGACCCCGGCCCCGTCCATCCAAAGCATGACGGGCTACGCCTCGATCCTGCGCGAAACGCCGCAAGCGACGCTGCAGCTCGAATTGCGCAGCGTCAACTCCCGGTTCCTCGACATCATCTTCAAGATACCCGACGACCTGCGCGCGGTGGAACCGGCGCTTCGCGAACGGTTGGCCGGAACGCTCAAACGCGGCAAGGTCGAATGCCGGATCGCCTTTCATCGCCAGCAGCAGACCGATCGTCGGATCAGCGTCGATCGCGATCTGCTGGCCGGGCTCGCGCAGGCGGCCGCCGGCGTGCGCCAGGCCGTCCCCGATGCCGCGCCGATGACGGTCGCCGACCTGCTGCGCTGGCCCGGCGTGCTCGGCGAAGATCGCTTCGATGCCGGCGCCCTGCTCGAGCCGATCACAAAGATGGCCGGCGACGCGCTGGCCGAACTCGTCGCCAGCCGCCGGCGCGAAGGCGGCAAGCTCGCCCAGGTCGTGCTCGGCCTGATCGACCAGATCGAAGCGACCGTCGAGCAGGTCGCGGCCTTCGTGCCCGGCCTGTTGCGCCAGTACGAAGAGCGCCTGACCGAACGGTTGCGGACCGTATTGACCGACGCGTCGGCCGGCACCACTGTGCCGACCGAAGAGACCTTCGCCCGGCTGCGCCAGGAGATCACGCTGTACGGGATGCGGATCGACGTCGCCGAGGAACTGGCGCGGCTGCGCGCGCACGCGCAGGAAGTGCGCGACGTGCTGGCCGGCGGCGGCGCCGTGGGCAAGCGGCTGGATTTTCTGATGCAGGAGATGAACCGCGAGGCGAATACGGTCGGGTCGAAATCGGCGACGCGGGAGCTGACCAATGCGGCGATGACGTTGAAGCTGCTGGTGGAGCAGATTCGGGAGCAGGTGCAGAACATCGAGTAAAGGCTCGGGCATGTCCTCCTTTTTCGCTCCTTGATCATTTCCTTTAATTCGGTAAAAATCTACCTATATTAAGATAATTATCTGATTTTTCGGTAGATAAATGCCGGATTTTTCCCTCGCACTCCCCACCGAGGTCTGTGCCGAGCTCGGCCGGCGAGCCCGCGCCCGGCGCGTGGCGCTGAACGTCTCCGTCGAGGATCTGGCCGCCCGCATCGGGATCTCGGACCGGACCTTGCGCAATTTCGAGCAATCCGGCCGCTGCACGCTGGAGACCTTCGCTCGGATCCTCGAAGCACTGGATGCCTTGGCCGACCTGGAGCCGGTGCTGCTGACGCAGAGCCGCACCATCGAAGACATGCGCCAGCAGGCACGAGCCCGACAACGAAAACGGGCCTACAGGAAGCAAGCTCCTCCTCCCGAGACAGGCTCCGCATGAAAGAGTTGTCGGTCGTCTATCGAGGCTTCGGCGCTTCAGTCGTCCTCGGGACACTGGCCGACGATGGCACAGCCGTGCTGTTCCAGTACAGTCCGCAAGCTATCGAACAGCGTTTGGAACTCTCACCTTTACGCCTGCCCCTGCGCCAACCGGCGTATCCGGATGCCCCGGGCCAGTACCGCGAACTCCACGATGTCCCCGGTCTCGTGTACGACTCATTACCCGACGGCTGGGGTTACCGGCTCATGCATCGCCGCATGAGGGAAAAAGGTCTGGACCCGGAGCATCTCTCCACTCTGGACCGTCTGGCCTATCTGGGCGAGAACACCATGGGCGCCCTGGTCTATGTGCCACCGCAAGCCGACATCGAGAGCGCCCAGGATCTCACCTTGATGACGCTGGCACAGGAGATTCAGGCGGTGCTCAACGACGACGGATACGAAGTGCTGGCGGAACTGGCCAGGGTGGGCGGCTCGCCGGGCGGTGCCAGACCCAAGGCCCAAGTATTCTTCAATCCCTTGACCGGTGCCTTGAGCACCCGGGCGACGCAAGTCCCCGATGGCGAACCTTGGCTCGTGAAATTCGCGGGCGATGGTGATGCGGCCGACAGTTGCGCACTGGAGATGCTTTATGCCCGGCTCGCCCACGCCTGCGATCTGGGGATGACCGCTACCCATCTGTTCGAGTTGCCTGCGGGCTTGCAGGCGTTCGGAACCCAGCGTTTCGACAGGCGCGGCGCCGCACGCGTGCACATGCATTCGCTTGCCGGTCTCCTGCACGCCAACTTCCAGGTGCCGTCGGTCAGCTATGAGGACTTCTTCCGGGCGACGCGGAGACTGACGCGAGACCAGCGCGAACTCGTCAAAGCCGTGCGACTTTGCGTGTTCAACGTCCTGATGAACAACCGGGACGATCACGCCAAGAACATCTCGTTCCTGCGTGAAGCGGATGGCCGCTGGCGGTTGGCGCCTCCGTACGATCTGACCTACTGCTCCGGATACCGAGGCGAGCATTTCATGGACGTGGCCGGCGAAGGCAAGGCGCCCACCCGGGCTCACGTGCTGGCCGCCGCGCAAAAGGCCGGACTGGCGCCCGCCGTGACCCGACGCGTGATCGACGAAGTGCTGGAGTGCCTTACCCCATCCGTCATGCTCGCGCACGCCAAGGCATTGCCTCTCGCGCGATCAACTGTCACTACCGTGCATAGGGCAATGAAGGCGAACCACATTCGCCTGGCAAAGTGAAGAACCACGCATGCCCTCACTTCCCAGAAATGCCGAACGACGGCAAGGTGGCGTCTGGGCACTGCTCCCTCGCAGGCCCCACTACCAGCGTGGCCGCCCGTGCTGGGCTACCCGACCTGGAACGCAAGCGCGCCGAGGCCGGCATAGCTCAGCCAGAACCACTGAAACCGCTCTTAAACTATATACGGACTGCTTAAACCTTTAGGCACTTGATCATACAACACCAAAAGGGCATACTGAAACCAACCCTATCTCCATTTCAGACTGCTTCGATATGCCTCGTCCGCTCCAACTCAATCAAACCGCGCCTTTCGCGGTGAAGGATGGCGCCCAACGCATCGGCGAACGGCTGACGATGGCCCGCAAGCGCCGCCGGTTGACCCTGCGCGAGCTGGCCTCCAAGGCGGGGATCAGCTACGACACCGCTCGCGCCGTGGAAGCCGGCAACCTGCAAACCGGCCTGGGGGCCTACCTCGCCATGCTGTGGGCGATGGGTCTGGAATCGGAGATCCAGGCGTTTGCCGACCCCGAGCGCGACGAGGAAGGCAAGCAGCTGGAACTCACGCGTCTGCCGCAACGTGTTCGCCATCGCAAGGAACGACTCGATGGCGAGTTCTGACCAGCGCGCCTACGTCTACCTCCAATTGCCGCAGTCATTGGAGGTCGTGACGGCGGGGTTCTACGAGCTGGACTTCCCGCAAGGGGTGCCGACCGGCTCGTTCGTCTACAACCCGGCCTACCTGCAGCGCGCCGATGCTGTCCCGTTGGACCCGTATGAACTGCCTTTGGCGCCGCGCCGTGTGCGGACGGTGAAACTCAAGGGCATCTTCGGTCCACTGCGCGATGCGTCGCCCGACGCCTGGGGCCGCCGCATCATCGAAAAGCACACAGCACGCACTGACCTTACCGAGGTCGACTACCTGCTGCACTCTCCCGAAGACCGCGCAGGCGCCCTGTCCTTCGGGCGCGACAAGGTGCCCCCTGCTCCAATCCGCAAATTCAACCAGGTCATCCAACTGGAGACTCTGCTCGCGGCGACCGAGCAGTTCATGGAAGACGAGGCTGCAGGCAAGCCTGGCGTGCCGGCGCAGATGCTCGAACTACTGCAGCCGGGCACCTCGATGGGCGGTGCACGGCCGAAAAACGTGGTCGAGGATGCCGAGGGCCTGTGGCTCGCCAAGTTCCCGGACAGGAGCGACAAGTGGAACAACGCGCGTGTCGAAGGTGCGATGCTCGCGCTGGCGCAAGAATGTGGCCTGCGCGTGGCCAGACACCGCATCGAACACGTCGCTGGCAAGGACGTGCTGCTCGTACGGCGCTTCGACCGCACGCTAACCGCTGATGGGTATCTGCGCCATCGCATGGTCAGCGGCCTGACCGCGCTGGGCGCCGAGGACTCGCATGGAGACCGGGCCAAGTGGTCCTACCTGCTGCTGGCCGATGAACTGCGGCGGCGAAGCGCGCGCCCGACCCAGGATCTCGAAGAATTGTTCCGGCGCATGGTGTTCAACGCGCTCATCTCCAACACCGACGACCATCCCCGCAACCATGCATTGATCGCGCCATCGGACAAGTGGGAGCTGTCACCGGCGTACGACCTGACGCCCAACCCACTGACCAGCGTCGAGAAGCGCGACCTTGCGATGACCTGCGGGGTCTACAACCGCTATGCGAACCGCGCCAATCTGCTCTCGCAACACGGGCAGTTCAAGCTTCCCCGCGAGCACGCAGCGGCCATCGTCGACCAGCTTCAGCAAGTGGTGGCCGCGCGCTGGCATGCGGTCCTGCGGCAGCAGGGCACGACGTCTGCCGACTGCGACAAGCTGGCGGGCGCGTTCAATTACGCAGGTTTCGAACTCGATCCTAAAGTAATCCTTGCGGGACAGTGATGCCCATGACACGCGCCTTCATCTCGTACAGCCACGCCGACGACGCACTTCGCGCCGAGTTCGACAAGCATCTGTCGCAGCTTCGCCGGCAAGGACTGCTCGAACTCTGGAGCGACCATCGCATACCGGCAGGGGGTGAATTCGACAAGCACATGTCGGAGCACTGATCCCTCTCAGGCCCCACTACCAGCGTGGCCGCCGCGCGACCCCCACGGCAAACAGTGCCGCCGCAACGAGCCACCACATCCAGAGGCCTTGATCAATGACGCGGACGGGCGTCGGGATCCGCGGCTCCAGCGCATACCCTTCCACGTTCACGGTGGCCTGCGCCGCCTGGCCCGGCTCGATTGCAGTTTTGGCCGGCGCTTCCGCTACCGGGGCCGCCGGAGTCACCGGAGCCGCGGCCGGCGCGGGCTGCTCCAAGCGGGCGACTTCCGCGTTCCTGCAGGACGGCAGCGCACAATCCTGCCCGTGCCGGGCGATGCTCTGCTCGAGCGCCTGCTCCAGTTCCCGGCGCTCGGCCTCACCAGCCTGCCAGGCGCCGCGATCGATCGCGGCCAGCAGGGTTTCGAGCAGGTGTTGGCGGGCGTGCGGATTGTGCTGCGCGAAATAAGCGTCCAGGCCCAGACCATGCTTGTCGTCGACGTACACCGACTTGACCTCGGCCCAGTCGGCGTCGCTGACGAGCTCGGGCGTCGTGACGTCCCACAGCAGCAGGTGAGCCGGCAGGTCGGCCATGTATCGCGCACCGTTGTAGCCACTGTCCTGCATCGAGCGGATCCAGGCCGGATTGAAGTAGCGCGCCTGCAACTCGCGGCCGTAGGCGCGCGCGAGCGGCTCCAGCCGCGCCGTCCGCGGGCGGCTGTCCTTCAGGTCCGCGACGTAGTTCTCCACCTGGCGTCCGGTGTGCTCGCGCACGGCCATGCCGATACCGCCGAGGTAGGCGGCAGGCATGCTGGTGTCCAGCAGCCCGTAGGCGTTCGAACTGCGGCTGAACACGGCCGCCTCCACCCCGGCCATCTGTGCGATGAATCCGCCGGCATCCTGCTCGCCGCTGTCGGTCTCGCCATAAGCATGTCCGAGGCGGTCGGTATAGAGTCGGGACAGGCGGGCATCGCTCCAGTCGGTACCCGCCTTGATCGCGAACTGGGTCGACGGCGAGTAAGCACCCGGCGCGGTCGAGTAGATCCGGCGGTCCGCCCGTCGTCGGGCTTCGCCGTCGGCGACGCCCGAGGCGCGCAACTGCTGCGCAGTGGCCAGGCTGGTCGCGCGCACACCGTTGTCCGGTTCCGGCGAGGCCGCGGCCAGGCGCACGGCCTTGGCCAGCATCGCGATCTTGTCGGCGAAGTGATCGCGATAAGTGCCGGAGGTGGTGACCAGCACGTCCACCCGCGGGCGGCCCAGCGCGGCGCGCTCGTCCAGCGTCACGTCGACCACCTCGCCGCGCGGGTTCCACACCGGCCGGGCGCCGAGCAGGCGCAGGATCTGCGCCTCGATGACGCCTTCGTTCTGCGTCGATTCGACCGACCACAGCACGAAGGCCACCTTGCGCGGCGCGCTCCCGTGCTGGCGCCGATAGGACTCGATCAGCTCGTCGGCCAGGCGCGACCCGGTCTCCCAGGCCTGTGCGGTCGGCAGCCGGCGGGTGGCGAAGGTGTACGGATTGCGCCCGGGCGGCAAGGCATCGGGATTGCGCACGGCGTCGGCCATCGGTCCGGGCTCGACGTAGCGCCCGTCGAGCGCTTCGAGCACCGCATCGATCTCGCGCGGCGCCGCGGCGATGCGCCCGGCGTAGTCGCGGATCCGCGCGGCGAGCGCGGCCGGTACCTGCCCGGCCGTGCCTGTCGTGCCTGTCGTGCCTGTCGTGCCCACGGTGCCCGCGGTGCCCGCCATGACCGCTCGCACCTGGTCCATTGCCGGCGGATCCGCCGTATCGCCCGCCAGCATCGCATGCACCATCCGTACGGCCGTCTCGCCCTGCGGCGGCTGCCCCAGCACGTGGCCGCCCACCGGCGTCAACGCGGCGGCGACCTCGTCCAGGTATCCGCGCAGCGCCGAGGCGAGCTCCGGCCAGTCGGCGGTTTCCGGATCCAGGTCCAGCTCGCGCGCATGAGGTTGCGCCATCGCCCGCACCGCCCGCCGGGCCGCGTCGTCCGCACCGGCCTGTCCGGCGGACTCGAGGCGCTCGCTCAACGCCGCCAGCGCGGGCGGCAGGCCGGCCTGTGCGAGAGGCGGCATGAAGCCGATCGTCACCGCGCTGGCGCGCCGCTTGTTGCCGATGCCGCCGTTGGCCTGCAGCGGAGTCGGCTGGATGTGAGGCAGATCGCCGATCAGCGCGCCGACCCAGTCGTCGCGCGCGGGGCCCTGCTGCTTGCCCGGCATCAGCGACAGTTGCGTGAAGATCGGGACATAAGCGTCGGCCCGGTAGACGCGCGTCATCCACAGATAGAACGCGATGTACTGGTGGTGCGGCGGCAGGGCGTCCGTGGAGACCAGGGCGCCCGCGTCCTGCAGATAACCCCAGACCGGGTGCGGCGCCAGCGCCACCTTGCCGAAGCGCAGCAGCGGGATCACGATGCTGCGCCCACCGTCGTCGTCGGTATGGACCATGAGGCGGCCGGGCGGCGGTCCCCAGCGCGCCTCGGTCGCCGTGCGCAGCGCCTGCGGAAGCTCCCGGTACCACGCCAGGTAGTCGGCTTCAGGAATCGCCACGGCGCTGCCCTCGGCCAGCCGGCGGGCCAGTTCGGCGCGCGCCTGCCGGGCCCGCGGATCGGCGTCCCCTGCATGACCGGCCCCGTCCCACAGACCCGCGCTGACGTTGGCGCCGTCGCGCGCCAGGCGCACGGCCAGCGCCTGGGCGTCGGGCAAAGGCCCGTCGCCCACGTCGTATCCGTCGCCGCGCAAACGGCGCAACAGCGCGGCTAGGCTGGCCTGCGCATCCAGGTAGGTGTCCGGATCGCTGCCGACGTCGGCCCGGTCGGCGGCTTCGCTGTGGTAGGCGATCACCAGTCGCTTGTCGGCATTGGACAGGCGATGCAGGCGTGCCCAGGCCAGCGCCCGCGCGATGCGCCACGACACCTGTTCGGCGATGGGCTGGTGGACGACGGCGCCGTCGTCACGCACGCTGCGCGCGCCGACCATCATCGGCTCGACGATCCCGTTGGCCTCGCTCAACGCGAGCTGGCCGCTGCGGTCCGGCGAGAAGCCGCCTGGATCGGCGCGCCACTGCGCCGGATCGCGCGTGTAGTCGGTCGTGCATCCCAGCACCATTACCCCCAATGCCTGGGCCTCGCGAATCCCCGCGCGATGGTCCGCGTAGTCGATCTGGCTGGCGCACAGGATCAGCGCGTCCACGGCCGGCTTGCCGTCCGCGCCGCGCAGATGACGCAGCGAATCGCGGCTGTCGCTGCGCCACAGTGCTATCGGTAGCCCGCCCTGGCGCAGCGTCTGCTCGATCAGCGCGTCGACCACGGCCGCATTGTCCCCGAGCGCGAGGCTCCGGTAGAAGACGATGCCCACCCGCGGCCGGGATGCCGCATCGGCATGACGCCTGCCCATCCAGGCTAGATAGGCGCCCAGATCGGCGAAATCCTGGGGATGATCCGGATGGTAGAACGCGTGGTCCGGATACTCGATCGGCGGGCGGACGTCACGCCGCATGCCGAGCAGATGCACGCCCAGATAGTCGAACAGGCGCGCATAGTTCTCCACCGTGGCGTTGCGCCAGTACTTGATGGCGTCGGGTACCGCCGCCCGGGGCACGTTGCCGCGGACCCATTCGTCGCCATTGACCACCAGCACGCGGGTGCGCCGCGCAGCCGCGTCGAACCGGGCGCGGTGCTGAGCCAGGCGAGGCCCCACGCCCTCCACGATCACCAGGTCGTAGCCGCCCAGGTCCGCCGACTCGATCCCCGGCAGATGGCCGCCGCCCAGGCCGAACAGGTCGATCGACATCCCGGGCGCCTGGCGGGCGGCGGCCGCGCGCATCAACGTGGGCTGCTGGGCCAGTTCGATCGAGATCACGGCGATGCGTGGGACCGGGCGCGCCAGGTCGCGGCCATCCGAAGCCGCCATCGCCGCCCCGATGCCACCCATGCCATAGATCCCGGCCAGGCACAGGAGCGCGATGAGCACCCGGAGATGCCGCACTAAGTGCAAGCGCTGCCCCGCCCGGAACGCGAACGGCTTCTCGTCGTTCATTCTCCTCGTGCCCATCGCCTTCGCGTTCAGCGCCGCGCGCCGTCCTGCTCGGGCACGTAGACCACCTGCCCGTCGGGCAGCCGGTACGCGGTGCCGAGGCGCTGCCCCTGGCCGGTGAGCTTGCGGTCCGAGACGCGCTCCACCTTGATTCTTTCCTGATCCTTGCTGACGATCTCCAGCTCCCCGTCCGCCGTCGTGCGGCTGAGCGTCCAGTTGGCGTCGGCGCTGAGCAGATCCGTCGAGCCGAGCACGGAGAACAGCGCGAGCGCCATCGCGACGATGAAGGCCAGGCTGGCATCGAACAGGTTGGCGACGCCGGCGAGCGGATCGTCGTGGCGGCTGCCCTCGAGCCTGGAGCGCGCGAAGCGCAGGCGTCGTCTCATGCTCGGCCCTCCCCGGAGACCGCCACGGCGGCCGGCTGCCGGACCACGGCCGGCTCATGATCCCGCAGCACGCGTTCGGCATGCAGCCGCACGGTGTCCAGGTCCTCGCGCTGCCAGACCTCGCGGACCATCGCGATCACGTGGGTGCACACGCCGATCGCGATCCCCACGATGGTCGCGGAGAACGCCACGACCATGTGCTCCGCCAACGCGGGCAGGTCACCACGCGCCAGGCCGTTCAGGGCAGCGGCCATCGGAATCAAGGTGCCCATCAGCCCCAGCGAAGGTCCGGCGCGCACGGCGAACCGGACGGCGTTCAAGTCGCGAAGACCGGCATGCTCGGCCTGCGCGAGCGCCTGCTCGATCCTCAGATCGAGGTGCTCGTCCTGGGCGATCGCCGCGGCGTCGATCCGGGCCGTGTATCGCGCCACGGCAGGCCGGCTGCCGCGCCACCGGCCCAGCGCACTGCGCGCGAACATGCCCAGCGATACCAGCGTCCAGACGACCAGCGCCACCAGCAAAGCGAGGACCGGATAGAACAGGAGTTGCGAGACCTGTTCGAGGATCAGCTTCATCTGCATGCCTACAGCGCCCGCGTATAACGCAGATAAAAGGCCCGGCCCGGCATCACGTAGTCGGCTTTCTCGTAGTAGTCGCGGTCGAAGAGATTCGCGATGTCGAAGCGCAGCATGTCCTTGGGCGTCAACCTCCAGCGCAGGCCGAGGTCGACCACCATGAACGGCTTGTTCTCGAACAGGCCACCGCGCCCACCGGTATAGATGCTGCCCTGGCTGTTGTCGGTGTCGTAGCGGATATCGACGTGGCGGGCGGTCAGCGTGCCGGACAGGGCGTCGCCGTCGCTGACCGTTAGCGACACGTTGGCCTTCCACTTCGCCACGTTGCGGATCGGTACCGGACCGCTCGCATCGAAATCCTCGGCCTGCAAGAGGCGGGTGACGCTGCCCGCGACGCCGAATCGTCCGGCCGGCAGGCCCAGCCACCGGCCCGCGTCGAACGCCAACCGGGCTTCGATGCCGCGCATGCGGGAGTCATTCGCGTTCTCGAAGCTGCTGATGCGCTCGGTCGTCGTATTGCTGACGATCACGGATCGGATCCGGTCACGGATGCGGGCATCGAAATACGTCAGGTCGGCGTCGATCCGGCCGTCGCTGTAGCCGATGCCGAGGTCCCAGCTCCGGTTGCGCTCGGGCTTCAGATCGGTGTTGCCCATGGTGATGCGGCGCTGGACGCCAGCGTACTCCACGTTCTCGCCCGCCAGCTCGCTCCCCTGGGGAGGAGCGAATGCCGTGCCGGCCGAGCCGTGCAGTCGCCAGGCGTCCGTCAGTTTGTAGACCACCCCGCCGCGCGGGTTGAAACTCGTGAAACTGGACGAGCCAGGCTCGAAGCTCTCCTTGAACGGGGTCGCGCGCGTGCTCGCTTCGATCCGGTCGACCCGGCCGCCCAGCGTGATGATCAGCCGATCATCGAGCCAGCGGCTACCCCATTCGGCGAAGACGCCATTACTGTCGCGCCGCTCGTTGGGGCTGAACGGCGCCTGCCGGTTGCCGGTCGCGTTGAAAGAAGAACGATCGGCCTCGACCCGCTGCCAGTCGAGGCCATAGGTCAGCGAGTGACGCGCATCGAGCATCCAGACGTCCTGCAACTGCAGGCCCAGGTACCGCGACTCGGTGCGGCTCGATCGGTACCGCGGGGCCGCGGCCGGCACGGTGATGTAGTTGTAGTTCTCGCGCGAGGCGAAGGCCACGGCGGTGATCAGGTGGTTCCGAGGCGTGAGGGTCAGCCGGACGTCCCCGCCGACGCGGTCCGTCTGGTTGGCCGAGGCGCTGGGCGGCGTATAGCTGAGCGGCCCGGGAGCATTGTTGTCCAGGTTGGCCCAGTCGACGGTCGCATCGACGCGGACCATGTCGGTCAGATCGCTGCCGATCCGCGCCTTGCCCGAGAAGCGGCGAAAGTCGCTGTTGGGCCGCTCGTCGCCCGCGCCGGTCTTGAAATCGCCGTGCTGGTTCACGTAGCCGAGCGACAGATCGAAGTCGGTCCGCCCGGTCAGGGAGCCGCCCAGCGCCAGGCCGGCCTGGCGCGTGTCGAACGAGCCGTAGCCGACGTTGATGGACCCACCGATCGGCCCCTTGGAGCGTCGTGTGATGATGTTGACCACGCCACCCATCGCCGACGCGCCGTACAGCGACGAGGCCGGGCCCTTGAGCACTTCGACGCGTTCGATGCTTTCGGGCGACAGGGTCGTGAAACTGGTCGAACCCGAGGGCCGGCCGTCGATCAGGACCAGGGTGCGCGGATTGATCGTGAACTCGAAGGTCGGACGCATGCCGCGCAGGCCGATGCCGGCCAGCCCGTTCGGATACTGGATGACGTCGACGCTGGCGTTCTTCTTGAGCTGATCCAGGAAGGTGTGGCCGACCGTCTCGTCCAGCACCCGTCCTTCAACGACTTCCATCGACGACGGCACCTCGTCGCGCGGCTGGGCGTTGCGGGTAGCCGTCACGACGACCGGGTTCAGCTCGACCGCTTGGGCCTGGGCAGTCGTCACGGCCGCAGGACGCCGCGCGGCCGAGGCTTCGCCGGCCGGGTCCGCGACCTCCTC
Source organism: Burkholderiaceae bacterium (assembly GCA_047601745.1). GTDB lineage: Bacteria > Pseudomonadota > Gammaproteobacteria > Burkholderiales > Burkholderiaceae_E > JAKPAM01. The sequence continues at coordinate 5,698,436 of JASGIS010000001.1, forward strand.
GGCCGCCTGCGCACCGACCATGGCGTACAGCCCCGCCGCCAGCACGGTACTTCGCGCTTGCGCCGCCCTGCGCCCATGCGAAGGCCGGACCCGAGTATCCATCTTCACGCTCCTCGATTTAATATGAAACGTTATAACATAACAATCGCGAATGAAACCGCCTCGCCCTTGTGGCCCTGGCGGTCATCGACGCTCGCGTGCTGCGGATCCGCTTCTCAATGCACTGACTATCACCCGAAGCGCTTGGCCGCGTGTATGCCCAGGTCCTGAAGACACCGGTGGTCCGGCAGCAACTTGCCGATGCGGCGAATCAAGCGTTTAATCTCCGCATGAATCGCGGAGAAAATCGCTACGTCTGGCAGTCCGATGATTGGCCGCAGTGGCGCTACGACCTGCCTGCATTGGCCCAGGCTCTCGCCGAAGTCAGCCGTGCTCAGGGCATGCTGCTGGGCCGTCTGGCCGACGTCGGGCTGACGCTGCGCGACCAGGCCAGCCTGGCGGCACTGACGGACGACGTGGTCAAGACCAGCGAGATCGAAGGCGAACTGCTGGACGTCGCCTCCGTCCGCTCGTCCATCGCCCGCCGCCTGGGCATGGACATCGGCGCCCTGGCGCCAGTTGATCGACATGTCGAGGGCGTGGTCGAGATGGTGCTCGACGCCACCTCGCGCAGCGCCGAGCCTTTGACGGTCGAACGCCTGTTCGGCTGGCATGCCGCTCTGTTCCCGACGGGCTACTCGGGCCTTGCCAGGATCGCCGTGGGCCAATGGCGTGATGACGCGGCCGGCCCGATGCAGGTCGTGTCCGGCCCGGTGAACCGTCGCAAGGTTCACTTCCAGGCCCCCCCCGCAGACGTGCTGCCGACTGAGATGGCACGTTTCCTGACTTGGGCCAACGATGAAACAGGCGAACCCGCCCTCATCAAGGCCGGGTTGGCTCACCTCTGGTTTGTCACCCTTCACCCGTTCGACGACGGCAATGGCCGCATCGCGCGCGCCGTGGGCGATCTGTTCCTGGCGCGTGCCGATGGCGCCGAGCAGCGCTTCTACAGCCTGTCGGCGCAGATCCAGCGCGAGCGCAAGGCCTACTACGACATCCTCGAACGCACCCAGAAGGGCTCGCTGGACGTCACCGAGTGGCTGGCCTGGCTCCTCGGCACGCTGGGCCGAGCCGTCGGCAGCGCGCAGACCACGCTCGACAGTGTGCTGACCAAGGCCCGGTTCTGGCAACGCTGGGCCGGTACGCCGATGAACGAGCGCCAGATCAAACTCCTCAATGGCCTGCTCGATGGCTTCGACGGCAAACTCACCAGCAGCAAGTGGGCCGCCATCGGCAAGTGCTCGCCGGATACGGCGTTGAGGGACATCACGCAGTTGCTGGCGGTGGGGGTACTGCGAAAGACGCCTGGAGGTGGGCGCAGTACGGGCTACGAACTGGCAGCTTATTGAATCGGTTGAAAGAGCACTGACTGTGACGCTACCTGAAGGCTTGTATGACGTACTGCTCACCGATCGCCTGTTGGCCGATCTCGACAGCGGCCGTGCCGACCTGACTGATTTCAGCAGTGATCGCCAGGAACTTTTGATAGATGCACTGACGCGGCAACTGTCCAACGCGCTGGCGGACAGCGATGAGGCGGGCGCGGCCTCACGTCATGTCGAGATCATCAATTCGCTGCTTGCCCTGCTGCGCCAAAGACTTCAGTCCTCCCAGCCTGGCGCGACGAGTACCGTCGACCTCATTGCGATGCCGCCGCAGGTTCTGCAGTCCATTCGGCGCGATCCCCAGTTTCCCGATGCGCCGGAGTTGGGCCTAGCCGCACCCTGGTTGTTCACCGCAGGAAAAGGATCGCCATCGCTGTTGCAGGAGATCCGCAAGGAGCTGGCATCGGCTGACCAAGTGGACATCCTCGTCAGTTTCATCACGGTGTCTGGCGTTCGCAAACTGCAGGACGTGCTGCAGCAGATTACGGCGCGGGGGGGTGACGGTGGAGCGACCACCCGGCTACGCATCCTGACGACCACCTACACCGGTGCGACAGAGGCACGCGCTCTGGACGAACTGGCTTGCGGGCCCGTCGTGCTCGAGACGGCAGAAGGCGATCGCCCGATGACCATCACCTGGCAACTTGACCGGCCGTTGTCCGCTGCACTGTTTCGTGAGTTCAGCGTGCTGCGCGGTGTGTAGTCGCGCGGTGTCGCTGCCTTCACCGCACCGCGCAGCAAGCGCCCGTTTGATCGCGCGAACTGACTGATAGACTTCCTCCGATCATGCGCACGCCACCCTCCTACCGTGTCATGCCATCCCCCACCAGCCCACGCCTCCTGTGGGGTAAATCGTGGGGGAGATCCGGGGCGAGACCTCGGAATCCCGTATAGATCAACCCCTTGCCGCGCATCTCGCGCTTCAGGTGCAGAACATCGAGTGAGCCGCTCGTTGGATCGGGCAAGAAAGCGACCGGATCCCCTGAACCGGCGACGCAGACAGCAACCGCTCTCACGGAACTCATCCATGGCTTTGTCCCGCGCAGGCACGAATTTTCCTTGATGCGTCATCGCCGTCCCGTTCAGCGGGCATGGGGCCTTCAACGCAGGCCGAGCGATTGCATGAAGGCGGCCACTGCCCGGCTCGCGCGGCGCGCCCGGTGCACGATGACGCGAAAGTCACGAGGCGGCAGCTCGTAGTCCAGCCGCACGACCTGTCCGGTGGCCAGTCGCGAGGCCGCAGCCAGGTCGGACACCGCCGAGATCAGGCCGCCAACTCCGACCGCCTCCAGCACCGCGCCGTTGGACGGCAGCACCAGCCGCACGGTGAGCGCGTCCAGATTCAATCCGTGGCGCGCCAGGCCGGCCTTCAGGTGCTCGCGGGTGCCTGAACCCGGTTCGCGCAGCACCCAGGCGGCCTCGTGCAGGTCGGCCTCCTTCACAGGATGCCCGGCCAGCGGATGATCGGGCGCGGCATACAGGCCGAGCCGGTCCCCACCGACACGCTGCATGCGCAGCAGGTCGCCGTCGACCTGGCCTTCGACGAAGCCCAGATCGGCATCGCCCGCGAGCACTGCCGCAGACGCTGTCGCGCTGTTGCCGGCGACCAGCGGCACGCTGATACCCGGATGGGTCTCGACGAACCTCGCCATGCGCGACGGCAGCCAATACGTGGCCACTGTCTGGCTGGCCACAATGCGCACCTCGCCGCGCACGAGCCCGGACAGGTCTGCCAGCACGCGCTGCGCGTCGCCGGCACGCGCCAACACGGCCCGGGCTTCCGGCAGAAAGCTGCGGCCGGCTGCGCTCAACTCCAGCCCGCGCCCCACCCGCTCGAACAGGCGGGTGTCGTGCCGCGTCTCCAGCGCCGTGATGGCCGCGCTGACGGCGGGCTGGGTCAGATGAAGGAGCTCGCCAGCCTGCCGCATGTTCAGCGTCTCGGCTACGGCAACGAAGACGCGCAGCTGATCGAGGGTCATTTGATAAGAATATATTATTGAATAAACTTATTCAATTCATTGGATTTCTTGATTGCGGCGCCGGAAGATGGCGCCATGAGCACACGAAGACCTTGCGTCCATCTCCTTCCCGGCCTGGCGCTATGCAGCGCCGTCACCCTGGTGTCGCTGGGACTGGAGCATGTCGAGGCGGCGCTGACCGGCCGGGCTTGGCTCGAGGCACTGGTGCTGGCCATCGTCATCGGCACCCTGCTGCGTACGGCATGGAAGCCGCCGGCGTCTTTCGATTCCGGCATCCAGTACGCCGCCAAGACGCTGATGGAGGCCGCCGTCATGCTGATGGGGGCCACGGTCAGCTTTGGCGCCATCCTCGAGGTGGGGGCGCCGTTGTTGGCAGGTATCGTATTCACGGTGTTCGCCACGATCGCCGCCAGTTTCTCGCTCGGCCGGGCCTTTGGCTTGCCGGCCAAGATGGCGGCGCTGGTGGCCTGCGGCAACTCGATCTGCGGCAACTCAGCGATTGCGGCGGTCGCACCGGCGATCGAGGCCGACAGCCGCGACGTCGCCACTGCCATCGCCTTCACGGCCGTGCTGGGCATTGTGGTAGTGCTGCTGATTCCCGTTGTTGCCCACGTCTTGCACCTGAGTGCCACCGCCAGTGGCGTGCTGGCCGGCCTGACGGTCTACGCGGTACCGCAGGTGCTCGCGGCCGCGGCGCCCATGGGGACTGCCGCCGTCCAGGTTGGCACGCTCGTCAAGTTGATCCGCGTGTTGATGCTGGGGCCGGTGGTCGCCACCCTGTCGATCCTGCATGCCAGGCGCCACGGTAGCGAGTCGGTGCAGGTACCGCACCGCTCGCTCACACAGTACCTGCCGGTGTTCATCCTCGTGTTCCTGGCGCTGGCGCTCATCCACTCCGTCGGTCTGCTGCCCCAGGCGCTGGTCGCTCCGGCCAGCAGCCTCAGCGGCCTGCTCACCATCGTGGCCATGGCTGGCCTGGGCTTGGGCGTCGACTTGCGCAGCGTGACTGCGGCGGGCCCACGCGTCTCGATCGTCGTCACGCTCTCGCTGCTGGTGTTGGGCGGCTTCGCCATGCTCGTGCTGCGTGCGGTAAATCTGTCGTGAAGTGATACGAACCTCCGGCACCCGGCGAAGGGATTGACGTAGCGCAGGCAAAACCCTTCCGACTACGCCTGCCCGGCGGATTCAACCGCCCGACACCGCCCCCAGCAGCCAGTCCGCAAGCCACGCCCGATGATGCGCCGAATCACCGTGCAGCGACTGGAGCCATAACCCGCGGCGCAGGTACAAATGCGCGTCGCAGTCCCACGTGAACCCGAAGCCGCCGTGGAATTGCACGGCCCGGTCACCGGCGAACATCAGGCCGTCGCACGCCTCGACCTTCGCCATCCGCAACGCGACCTCCGCATCGCCGCCCGCACCGAGCACGGTCGCCGCATGCGCGACGTGCGAACGGCTGCGCTCCAGGCAGACGAGCATCTCCGCAGACCCGTGCTTGAGTGCCTGGTAGCCGCCGATCTTGCGGCCGAACGCGGAGCGCGTGTTCAGGTAAGGCACGACGACGTCGAGCACGCCGGCGATCCCGCCCGCGGCTTCCGCGCTCGCGATCAGTTGCGCGCACGCGCGGATCATCGCCAGTGCCGCCCGCGCCGGCGCACCGGTAATGGCGGACGATAACGGCACGCTAAGGCCTTGCAGAGCCAAGTCGTACACGCGGCGGGTCTCGTCGATCACGGTATCGCGGCGCAGCCTCTTGTCATCGAGCTGGTCGCGCGCCAGCAGCACGAGCGCCGGCTCGCCGTCGAGCGCGACCGACGCGAACACGGCGTCGGCGACCGCCGCATCGCACACGAGCGTCTTTTCCCCCGAGAGTTCGAGCACATCGTCGCGGCGCGTCGCGCGCGCGTCGATCCGCGTCAGGTCCCAGTCACCGTCGGCCTCGAACGCCGCGACCGTGCCGATCGCGCCGTCGCAGACGCGCGGCAGCCATGCGGCCTGCAGCGCCTCGTCGCCGCTGGCCAGCAGCACCTGCACGAACTGCTGCGTGCTGGCGAAGGGGCCGGCCATCAGGTGGCGGCCCATCGGTTCGGCCACCGTCGCCACCTCGGCCAGCGTCAGCCCGGCGCCGCCGAAGCGCTCGGGCACCGCGATCGCCGGCCAGCCGAGCTCGACGATGCGCTGCCACAGCGCAGGCTCGAAGCCGTCCGGCAGTTCCATGCGCCGGCGCACGTCCGCGATCGTCGACTGCTCGCGCGCGAACGCCGCCGCGCTTTCCAGCAGCATCGCCTGCTCGTCGCCGAAGCGGATCGGCGCATCGTCGCCGCGCGGTGCGGCACCGGCCGCTGTCGTATTCGTCATGGATGCGTTCATCGTCAGTCCTTCGGCAGTCCGAGCACGCGCTCGCCGATGATGTTGGCCTGGATCTGGCTGGTGCCTCCGCCGATCGTCGCCGCGAAAGTGTTGAAGTACGAGCGCGTCCACTTGCCGCCGTCGATCGCGCCGGCGTCGCCGACCCATCGGACGGCGTTCGCGCCGGACAACGAGATCGCGAATTGCAACAGCCGGCGCTTGTGCTCCGAGAAGCGCAGCTTGTGCGACAGCGGGATCGCGTCGGGACGTTCGCTGCACAGCGCCGGGATGCGGCCCCGTGCCATGCAGAGCCGGTCGCCCTGGTCCTCGATGAGGAAGCGCACGAGTTGGTCGCGCACCCACGGATCGTCGATCGCCGGGCGGCCGTCGCGGCGCGTGCGGCGCGCGAGTTCGACGACGTCCTCGACGCCGATGTGCATGCGTGTCAGGCCGCCGGCCTGGCCGCCGCTCGCGCCGCGCTCGAACGTGAGCGTGAGCATCGCGACCTTCCAGCCCTCGCCCTCTCGGCCGATCAGGCAGTCCCCCGGCACGCGCGCGTCGGTGAAGAAGGTCTGCGTGAAGCCGTGCTCGCCGGTGAGCTTCTTGATCGGTCGCGTTTCGATGCCGGGCACGCGCATCGGAATCAGGAAGTACGACAGGCCCGCGGTGCGACGGCTGCCTGGCTCGGTGCGCGCGAGCAGGATCATGTATTTCGCGTGGCTGCCGAGGCTCGTCCAGATCTTCGAGCCGTTGAGCACCCATGAGTCGCCGTCGCGTGCGGCGCGTGTCTGGCACGCCGCGAGGTCCGAGCCGTTGTCCGGCTCCGAGAAACCCTGGCACCAGATGTCGTCGGCGCTGAGGATGCCCGGGATGAAGCGCTTCTTCTGCGCCTCGGTGCCGATCGCCAGGATCAGCGGACCGGCCCAGTTCAGGCCGATCGTATTCGGCACGAACGGCATCTTCAGCCTGGCCATCGTGCTGTTGACGACGTCCTGGTACGCCTGTGGACGCCCGCCGCCGCCGTACTCCTTCGGCCAGGCCATGCCGAGGTAGCCGGCCTCCCAGACCTTGCGCTGCCACGCGCGCAGGTACTCGAACTGCTCGTCGGTACCCACCTCCATGAACGACTCCGGCAGCAGGAAGCCGGGGTCCGGCGGCCTGTTCGCCTGCATCCAGTCCTCGACCTCTCGGCCGAACGCTTCGAACTCACTCATCGTTTCGTCTCCTCCGTGGAAATTGCCGGCCGGTCTCGATCGTCGATCTCGATCGATACCGTCCCGTTCGCGACCTGCGCACCGATCGCGCGACCTCGACCAGGCGAACGGTCCCGTCCGGCGGCGCCGCGCGCCGCGCGCCGCGATCCGATGCTTCATCTTCATCGCCTCGAGCCCCCGCAGCGACTGGCCGCACGTCGGGGCTTGCCCCTCCGACACTATCACCTCAAGCACGCGCCCCGGCATCGGCGCCTTCAGCCCGCCATGGAACTGTGCCCGCGCGCTGCCCCCTTGACGACGATTTCGAACGACAAAGGCCGTTGCGCGGCCTGCCAGGGGCCGGTGATCCGGTTGATGGAATTACCTATCAGTAACTTTTCACTTGATCTCCCGTTGATTCGAACGGAGAATTACCTATAGGTAACTTCAATTACCGGCGATGCTTTCCTTGGAACCAAAATTACCGATCGGTCAATTCCATCACACTGAAACGCCCGTTCGCTCATCGACCGAACTGGGCGCTCTCATCCGCGAGCAACGCAAGCGGCTGGCGCTGACGCAGCTCGACCTGGCTGGCCTGGGAAACACCGGCAACCGCTTCATCGTCGACCTGGAGAACGGCAAGCCGACCGTGCAACTACAGAAGGTGCTGGACCTGATGGACCTGCTGGGCCTGGAGGTGACGGTGCGCACGAAGGCCTCACGATCGGCGCCGGCGCCGTGAGGGACGCGCGATGCTGACTCGGCCCGACCGGCTGGACGTCTACTACGGCAGCGAGCTCGTCGGCGCCGTATACGACGGCGCACCGCTGGCCTTCGAGTACTCGCCCGGCTGGTTGAGCGGCCCCCAGCGCATGACGCTGGCGACGATCCCGCTGCAGCCAGGTCGGCAGGCCGCGTCCGAGGTTCAGGCCTTCTTCGAGAACCTGCTGCCGGAAGGCGAGTTGCGCGATTACCTGGCCGCACAGCGCAAGGCGTCCACCCTGTTCTCGCTGCTGCGGGAAGTGGCCGGCGACACCGCCGGCGCCTTCGTGTTGGTCGCGCCCGGGCAAACCCCTGAGCCCCCCCGCTACGAGGCCACCACCTGGCAAGCCATCGCGGCCGCCCTGGCCGGGCGATCGGCCGCAGCCATCGACATCCACGGGCAAGGCGCCCGCGTCTCGCTGGCCGGCGCCCAGGACAAGACCAGCATCGCCCTCTTCGACGACGGCGTGCCGCGATTGCCCAAGGGCACGTCGCCGTCGACCCACATCCTCAAGCCCGACATTCGGCGCCTGGCCAAGGTCTGGCATTCGGCCGCCAACGAGACCATCGTGATGCGCGCCGCGGCGCTGGCGGGCCTGCCGACCGCCGAGGTCTTCTACGAATCGCTTACCGAAGCCTGCGTCGTTCGCCGCTTCGACCGCCATCTTCGCCCGGACGGCACGCTGGCGCGGCTGGTGCAGTACGACCTGTGCCAACTGGCCGGCACCATGTCGGACCGCAAATACGAGAAGGAAGGCGGCCCGGGTCTGGCCGCCTGTGCCGAATTGATCCGCCGATACAGCACGCAGCCGGCGGTGGACCTGCGCCACCTGGTGCGCTGGGTGCTGTTCAACCTCTACGTCGGCAACAACGATAGTCACGCCAAGAACCTGTCGATCTACAGCGTGCCGGGCCAGGGCGTGACGCTGACACCGTTCTACGACCTGATGTGCACAAGGTTGTACCCGGGGCTCTCGTCCGAGTTCGCCTTTGCCATCGGCGGCGAGGTCAGGCCGGGCGAGATGGCCGCGGAACATCTGGCGTCGATGGCCAGGCTGCTTGGCATGCAGCCGCGCTTCCTGGCTCGACAGGCGCGGGACATGGCCGAGCGCGTACCGAAAGCCATCGATCAGGCCGCGCACGAGATCATGCCCGCACTGCCGCCATCGGCACGTACCCTCGCCGGAAGACTCGAACGCTTCGTGTCATCGACCACCAAGAAGCTGGCGGTGCGCTTGGCCGGCTGAACGGCCGATGGCCGCTAAGAGGCCGATGACCGCGAAGACTGAATGCGCTACGTCATCCTGACCACGATCTTGCCGAAGTGTCGGTTGGCCTGCATCATCGCGAAGGCCTCGCCGAGCTGCGCGAGGTCGAAGCACGCGGAGATCGGCAGGGCCAGCCGGCCGTCGCATGCCGCGGCGCCGAGGTCGGCCCATGCCTTCCTGCATTCCTCGCGGATCTCGTCGACGCTGCGCGTGCGGTGAGTGACCCCGATGTAGTCGAGGCGTCGCAGCGCGTGCAGGTCGCAGTCGAAGTCCGCGCGCAAACCGGCCAGCCGTCCTACGTTGACGATGCGCCCGAGCACGGCCGCGGCGCGCATGCTCCCGTTGAGCGTCGGCCCCGACAACTGGTCGACGATCAAATCAACGCCCTTGCCGCCGGTCGCCTCGAGCACCTGCTCGGGCCATTTCGCATCGTTGGTGTCGATTGCCAGCACCGCGCCGAACTCGCCGAGGCGAGCACGCCGTGTCGGATCGGTCGAGCTGCCTATCACCAAGCCGGCGCCCATGAACCGCGCAATCTGCAACGCCATCAGACCCACGCCCGACGAAGCGCCGAGCACCAGCACCGATTCGCCCGGCTTCAACCGGCCGTTGACCACGACCGCGTCATGCATCGTCTGCAATGCCACCGGCAGGGTGGCAGCGGTCTCGAAATCCATGCCTTCCGGTATCGGATGGAGGCGCGCCGGGTCGGCAAGCTTGTACTCGGCCGCGGCCCCTGCACTCGAGCCCATGATCCGGTCGCCTGGCCGGACATCGACCACGTCCGCGCCGACCTCGAGGGCTTCGCCGGCCCATTCGGTGCACAACACGGTCCCGGCACCGCTGATGCTGCCGTGCATGTGGCCGGCCAGCACGGCGAGGTCGGCCCGGTTCAACGCGATCGCCCGAACCCTGAGCAGCACGTCGCCCGCGCCCGGCGCCGGGCGCGGGCGTGTCGTGAATTCGAGTCCGCTGTCGCCGCGAATCGCGGCCGTCATCGTTTCGGGCATTTCGAGACTCCCCGTTGTGTATTTCGGCAAATGTAACCGCTGATCCGACGCGGCTGCAGCGTAGACCGTGGGCTCGCGCTGCGGCACGAAGGACTCGCAGCTCGAGCGCACCGGTTATCGTTGCCGATTCGACTACCCGCTGATCGCGACCGTTCAACGACCGCCGAATCTCGGTGCGCGGCGTTCGCCGAAAGCGCGCACGCCTTCGGCGAAGCTCTCACCGGCCACCCGTTCCATCTGCCTGTCCCGCTCCAGATCGAGCTGTCGGGCCAGCGTATTGCGCTCGGAAGCCGCGAAGATCGCGCGCGCCTCCTCGATCGCATGGGCGGGCATCGCGGCCAGTCGACGCGCCAGCCGCCGGGACTCGGCTTCGAGCCGATCGTCTTCGACGCAGGCCCAGATCAGGCCCCATTCCTGCGCCGTCTGCGCCGACAGCTTTTCCCCGGTCAATGCGAGCCCCAGCGCGCGGGGGCGTCCGACCGCTCGGGGAAGCGTCCACGTGAGCCCCATGTCGGGAACGGCCCCCAAGGCCGGAAAGAACGGCAGGTAGAAATACGCCGACTTCGCGGCGATCACCAGATCGCCGGCCAGCGCCAGGCCCGCGCCTCCCCCAGCCGCCACGCCGTTGACGGCGCACACGACGGGAACGGGTAGTTGCTCGAGAGCCAGCACCACCGGGTTCATGCGGGCCATCAGCTCGCCGACATACCGACCCAGCGTCGGGCCCGAGGACGAGGCATCGAGCATCCGGCGGTAGTGCTCGAGATCGGCGCCGACGCAGAACCCCCGTCCGCGTCCGGTGACGATGAGCGCCCGCACCTGCCTGTCGTCGCGGACCCGGGCAACGGCGTCCGCCAAACCGTCGATCGCCTCGTCGCCCAGGGGATTCATCCGATCGCCGTCGTCGAGACTGATCGTGGCGATGGTCTCTTCGATCGCCAGCCGCACCGCGGGTCGGGTCATGACGGAAAATCCTCGCTGCGAGCAGAAAGACAGGTACGCACGCGACCGCGCCCTACATCCGCTTGGCCACTTCTTCCAGCATCACTTCCGTGGCGCCGCCGCCGATCGTCAGAATGCGGGCGTCGCGTGCCATGCGCTCCACCGGCGTGCCGATGATGTAGCCGGTGCCGCCGTGCAGTTGCAGGCAGGTATGCACGACCTCCTGCAGCGTCTCGGCGCCGAAGGCCTTGAGCATCGACACCTCGCGCACCGTGTCCTTGCCTTCGTCGATCATCTGCGCGCACTGGTAGGTCAACGCGCGCACCGCCGCGGCCTTGGCGGCGACCCACGCGATCTTGTTGCGAACCACCGGTTGCTCCCACAGCGATCTGCCGAAGGCCTGCCGGTTGCGCAGGTAGTCGACCGTCAGCTCGATCGCCTTGGCGCATGCGCCGGATACCAGCGCACCGATCACCAGGCGCTCGTTCTGGAAAGTGCTCATGATGTAGTAGAAGCCCTTGCCCTCCTCGCCCAGCAAGGCATCGTGCGGAAGCTTCAACTGGTCCAGGAACAGCTCCGCCGTGTCCGACGAACGCCAGCCGTGCTTCTCGAACCGGCGCGCGACTTTCAGGCCGGGATTGTCCTTTTCCACGATGAACAGCGAAATGCCGCGGCTGCCCTTGGCCTCGGGATCGGTCCGGGCGGCCACGATGTAGAGGTCGCCGAACACGCCGTTGGTGATGAAGGTCTTCGAGCCGTCGATGACCCAGCCGTCCGCGGTCCTGACGGCCCGGGTCTTGAGCCCCGCGACATCCGACCCGGCATGAGGCTCGGTCACGCAGACGGCGCCCACCCGCGTGCCCGCACAGGCAGCGGGCAGATATTTCTTCTTCTGCTCGTGCGTGCCGCGGTGGGCGATGTGCGAGATCGACATGTCGCTGTGCACCGTCAGCGCCGAGGCCACGCCGCCATAGGACGATCGTGCGAGCTCCTCGCCGAACACCACGGAGGCCAGCGCCCCCATTCCACCGCCGCCGTACTCGACCGGGTGCCGCATGCCTAGAAAGCCCAATGCGCCCAGTTGCCGGAACACCTCGCGGGGAATCTCGCCCGCTGCTTCCCACGCGTCGCCGTTGGGCACGATTACGTCGTTGACGAAACGGCGCACCTGCCGGCGCACCATCCGCAGATCCTCGTTCAGAAGATCAGGTTCGGCGAATTCGAATTCGGTCATCGGAAATCCAGGGTCGATGCAGGACAGGATGTGGCACGCGGCCTATTAATAGACCGGCTTGACGGTCTATTTTAGACGTAAGAACCGGATTCCTGCAATGACGTTGATGCGAGTCAAGAACGGCCCGGCATTTCTCATTCACCCTCCATCGTGCCGGTTTATTTCGTCGGCGCGAACGAGCGCCCGCAAGGCGGCTTGCTACACTTCCCAATGGATATTGAGGAACGGACACATGCCGCGCATCCGATCGGACGATTACGAAATCAAGGCCCAGGCCATCATGGATGCGGCAGCCGCGATCTTCGCGAAAATGGGTTACCCCGCGGCCAAGATGCAGGACGTGGCCAAGGCGTGCGGCGCGACCAAGTCGATGCTGTACCACTACTTCCCGACCAAGGACGACCTGCTGTTCGCGATGCTGCAGGAGCACCTGCAGCGCCTGATCGGTGCGCTGGAGGAGGCGTCGGCCGGCAAGGGCAGCGCTCACGAGCGACTGCAGGCGGTGGTCGAAGCCTACACGCAGAAGTCCAATCAGTCGCGCCGCCGCCACATGGTGGCCATGAACGACGTGAAGTTCCTGCCCAAGGCCAAGCAGACCCCGCTGATCAACCTGCAGCGCCAGCTCACCGAACTGGTGACCCGGCTGCTGCACGAACTCAACCCGGGCCTGCCGGAACCGGTCTACAAACCCTACACGATGATGCTGCTGGGCATGCTGAACTGGACCGACTTCTGGTACAAACCCTCGGGCACCGTGAAACCGCAGGAGCTGTGCGACCGGATCTCGCGGCTGTTTCTCAAGGGCTTCCTCGCCGAGAAGGGCTGAGCCCTCCCCGGTCCCGGCGCTCACTGCACCAGCTTGTAGGTGATCGCCGCCGGATCCGCCTTCAGCAGGAAGAGTTTGGGCGCGGCCAGGTGGTCGTCGGCGCTGAAGCTGATCGGCGTCATCGCTCCCGTCTCCAGGTTCTTCAGTTTCGCCAGCTCCGCGTTGGTGCAGTCCCAGCTCACGGCCTTGCCGCAACGCTCGATGGCGGCGAACAGCGCGCGGGCCGCCGAGTAGCCGGTGAACGTGTAGCGGTTCACGCGCGCGCGTTCGTCCGCCGACAGGTACTTCTCCAGCTTGTCCATGAAACCCTTGGCTTCGGGCGAGTTCTCCAGGTACACGTAGTCCACCGTGTACACGTTCTCGCCGGCGCTGCCCATCAGCTTGGCGCTGGCCGGCACGCGCGACACGTAGGTCACGCCGACGGGAATCTTGTGGCCGATGCGCTCGAGTTCCTTGGTCATCGTGACGTTCTCGCCCAGCACGCCGCCGGCCATCAGCGCTTCGGCGCCCGCCTGCTTGACCTTAAGAATCTCGGACGAGAAGTCGGTCTGGCCCTTCTTGAAGATCTGGCTGGAGACGACCTGCAGCTTCTTCTCCTTGACCGCGCGTTCGAAACCGTCGCGCACGTTCTCGCCGTAGTCGTCATCCTGCGAGATCACCGCCCACTTCCGGTCGGGGTAGCGCTCGGCCATGCCCGACACCAGTTCGTACACCGCCCGGCGCATGTCGTAGCCGACCGCGAACACGTTCTTGATCGTGGGTTTGTACAAGCCCTCGTAGGTGGTGATCGGCGCCATCGTCGGGATGCCGGTCTGCTTGATCAGCGGCATCGCGGCCTGCGCCTGCCCGGTGCCCGAGATCGAGGTCAACGCGAAGACCTTGTCGCTGTTGATCAGCTTGCGCACGCCCTGGATCGTGCGCGAGGGTACGTAGCCGTCGTCCTCGGAAATCAGGCGCAGCTTGCGGCCGTGGATGCCGCCGGCCGCATTGGCCTCGGCCACGGCGACCTTGACGCCCAGGTTGTGCGCCACGCCCAGCAGCGCGGGCGGGCCGGTGAGCGGCAGGATGTCGCCGATGACGATCTCCGAGTCGGTGACGCCCTGCTGCTGCGCGGCGGCGTTCGAGGCGGCGCCGACGGCCAGCAAGCCGAGGACGAGGGCGGTGAGTCTCCTGTTCATGCTGTCTCCTTGGAAAGGGTCTGTGGCCGTAGCCGTCGTGAGGGTCGAGAGAATCAGTAGCGCAGCGGCCAGTGCACCCAGGCATGGCGCAGGTCGTGCCAGATGCCGCGCAGCCCGCGCGGGTCGAAGCGCAGGAAACCGATGATCGCGATGCCGTAGAGGATGGTCTTGATCTCGTGCGCGCTGGTCGTCATGACGTCGGCCAGCCGCCCGCCCAGAAAGGACATCAGGCTCGCGAACACTTCGGGTAGCGTCACGATGAACACCGTGCCGAGCACCGCGCCCAGCACCGAGCCGATACCGCCGACGACGACGATGGCCAGCGCCTCGATGCTCAGCAGGAACGGGTAGCCCTCGACCGAGACGAAGCTCATGTAGATCGCCATCAGGCCGCCGGCCAGGCCGGTCAGCGCCGCGCTGATCAGGAAGGCCAGCAGCTTGTAGTGCACGAGGCTGACGCCCATCGTGCGAGCGGCGATGTCGTTGTCGCGGACGGCCACCAGCGCGCGGCCCACGTAGGACCGGCGCAGGTTGAGCACCGCCAGCACGGCCAGCGCGCAAACGCCCAGGCAGAACCAGTAGAAGGCGCGGTCGCTCGACAGGTCCATGCCCAGCACCACGGGCCGCTCGACCATGATGCCGCTGCCGCCGCCCGTCAGTTCCCCGCCGGCGAGGATCGCCGCGCTCACGATGTGCGCGAAGGCCAGCGTGGTGATGGCCAGGTAAAGGCCGTGCAGGCGCAGCGAAGGAATGCCGACGACGAGGCCGAACAGTGCCGGCAGCACCGCACTAAGGACGAGCGCGGCCTCGGCCGGCAGGCCCCAGCGCGTGACCGCGATGGCGTACGCGTAGCCGCCCAGCATCAGGAAGCCCACGTGGCCCAGCGAGATCAGGCCCGTGAAGCCGGTCAGAACCATCAGTCCCAATGCCCCGACGGTGGTGAACAGGATGACGGTCAGGTGCGACAGCGCGAAGTTGCCGAGCACGAAGGGCGCGAGCGCCAGCGCCACGATCAGCAGCGCCGTCCACCCCTTGACCGCCGGCGAGTCCGTGAGGACGACCAGTTCGCGATAACCCTGCTTGAAGAAACCGCTGCGCATCAGACTCTCTCGATCCGTTTTTCGCCGAACAGCCCGAAAGGCCGCACCATGAGCACCACCAGGATCAGCAGGAACCCGGCGATCTCCTTGAGCGTGCTGGGCAGGTAGCCGCCCACCAGGTTCTCCAGCACCCCGATGAACAGGCCGCCGAAGGCCGAACCCAGTACCGAGTCGAACCCGCCCAGCACCGTGGCCGGGAAGGCCTTCAGGCCGATCTCGTAGAGGGCGGGCGCGAGGCCGTAGATGACCGC
Organism: Burkholderiaceae bacterium; assembly: GCA_047601745.1. Lineage (GTDB taxonomy): Bacteria > Pseudomonadota > Gammaproteobacteria > Burkholderiales > Burkholderiaceae_E > JAKPAM01. The sequence goes on from JASGIS010000001.1 coordinate 5,714,015, forward strand.
GAAGAAAGCGCCGGCCAGGCCCGCCAGGGCCGAGGCCGAAGCCCAGGCCACCGCCTGCACGCGCGCGGTGGAGACGCCCATCAGCCGCGCGGTCTTCTCGTCCGCCGCCACGGCTCGCATCGCGACGCCGAAACGGCTGTGGCGCAGGAAGAACCAGAACCCGGCTATCGCGATCAGCAGCACGGCGATCACCGCGAGCTGGCTCGCGCGCAAGCCGATACCGGCCAGATGCACGATGGCATCGGCGCCCTCGACGCCGAACTTTTGCGGCGCCGCGCCCCAGATCAGCGTGACCAGCGCGCGCAGCACCACGGCCAGGCCCACGGTCACCAGCACCACCGACAGCACGGGCTCGCCGAGCATGGGCCGCATGATCAGACGCTCGCAGATCAGGCCCAGCAGCGCCCCGACGACCACCGCGACCAGGATCGTCGAGACCGCGTCGGTACCCAGGGTCGTGGCGACCGACCAGGACGTATAAGCGGTCAGCATGCCCATCTCGCCCTGGGCGAAGTTGACGATGCCGGTGGCCTTGAAGATGATCGCGAAGCTCATGGCCACCAGGCCGTAGATCGCGCCGACGGCCAGCCCGGAGGCGACCAGTTCGATCAGATAGTTCATTCGTCGATCTCCGCGCGACGCGCCGCGGTAAGGGCCCCTTCGGGTGGGCGTGCGGGGCTCATGCGCCGCCTCCATAGATCGATGCGAGCTCGCGCGCGAACTTCTTGTCGATCAGGCCTCGACGCACCTTCTGCGTGGCGGTGAGTTCTCCGTCGTCATGGTCGAGCTCCTTTTCCAGCAGCACGAACTCGCGGATGTTCTCCACGCGGGCGAACTTCGCGTTCACCTCGTCGACGACCTGCCGGATCAGCTCGCGCACCTCGTCCATCTGCGTGAGCGACTTGAAGGTCGTATAGGGCAGGCCGCGCTCGGCGGCCCAGCGGCCGACGCTGTCGAAGTCGATCTGGATCAGGCCGCCGAGGAACTTGCGGCCTTCGCCGACCACGATGGCTTCGCGGATGAAGGGGCTGTCCTTCAGCGCGTTCTCGATTTCCGACGGCGCGATGTTCTTGCCGCCGCTGGTGATGATGATGGCCTTCTTGCGGTCCACCACGGCGATCTCGTCCTGGCCGCGCACCTCAACGATGTCGCCGCTGGCCAGCCAGCCATCCGCGGACAGGATGTCCTGCGTGCCCTGGTCGTCGAAAAGGTAGCCGCGAAACACGCCGGGCGAGCGCACGATGATCTCGCCGTCCTGTCCGAGCTTCCATTCCACGCCCGGCATCGCCGGCCCGCAACTGCCGGGGATGAAAGGCCGCCCCGGCACCTGCACGAAGGCCAGGCCCCCCGCCTCGGTCAGCCCGTAGCCCTGCCCCACCGGCAGGCCGATGATGTCGAAGAACTTCAACGTCTCGGGAGAGACCGAGGCGCCGCCGCACATTCGCGTATGCGTGCGGTTCAGACCCATGTGGCGCTGCATGTCGCGGAACAGCAGCAGGTACCAGAAGCCGAACTCCAGCTTGTCGCTCAGCGCGACCAGGCGACCGTGCCCGGCGCGCCGGTCCGACAGCACGCGCCCGCGCTTCATGCCCACGCGGTACAGCCAGCGCTGCACGCGCCCGCTGTCCTTCATGCGGAATTCGAAGTGCTGCTGCAGCTTTTCCCAGATGCGCGGCACGCCCAGGAAAAAGGTCGGCGCGATCTCGCGAATATTGGCCGACACCGTGTCGATCGACTCGGCGAAGTTCACGCAGCCGCCGGTCAGCAGGTGCAGCACCGTGGAATAGCCGCGCTCGGCCACGTGGCACAGCGGCAGGTAGCACACCGACTCGAAGCGCCTGCCCACCATCCGGCGCGCGACCGCGTACGAGTAGGCGGCGAAGATGAAGTTGCGGTGCGTGAGCATCGCGCCCTTGGGCGGACCGGTGGTGCCCGAGGTGTAGACGAGGATGTTCACGTCGTCGGGCACCAGGCCGTCGATGCTGCGGTCCAGGCGCTGCTCGGCCAGCGGATCTTCCCGGGCGAGCTCGTCGCCCAGCGCCATCAGGTGCTCGTAGCTGTGCGGCCGGCCCGGCGCGTAGCGGCGCAGGCCCTTCATGTCGACGCAGAAGATGTGCTGCAGATGCGGCAGGCCCGGACCTTCGCTCATCGCCTCGAGCACCTTGTCGGACTGCTCCTGGTCGCCGGTGATCGCGACCTTGGCCTGGCAGTGGCCCGCGATGTACTGCACCTCGGCCCAGGGGTTCGTGGGGTAGATGCCCACGACCTGCACGCCCAGCATCTGGGCGCCCAGATCGGCGTAGAACCACTCGGGGATGTCCTCGGCCGCGATGACGATGCGGTCGCCGCGCTGCAGGCCCAGCTTCATCAGGCCCAGCGCGGTGCGGCGCGCGTCGCGGTAGTAGTCGGCCCAGGTGCGGCCGCGCCAGATGCCCTGGACCTTCTCGCGCAGCGCCACCTGCTGCCCTCGCTCGCGGGCGCGCAGGCGCAGCAGGCCGGGCAGCGTGCCCTCGCCGCGCAGCAGCGCGTCGTGCTCAAGCATGGACGCCCTCCTCGCCGAGATAGGCCGCGAGTACGGCCGGATCGGCGGCCACCTCGGCCGGCGAGCCTTCGGCGATCAGGCAACCGAAGTCCAGCACGTAGACCCGGTCGGACAGGTCCATCACGACCTGCATGTCGTGTTCGATCATCAGCACCGCGACGCCGAACTCGTCGCGGATGTCGAGCGTGAAGCGCGCGATGTCTTCCTTCTCCTCGCGATTCATCCCCGCCACGATCTCGTCGAGCAGCAGCAGGCTGGGCTCGCAGGCCAGGGCGCGGCCGAGTTCCACGCGCTTCTGCTGGCCATAAGCGAGCTGGCTGACCGGCTTGTCCCGCAGCTCCTCGATCTCGAGGAATTCGATGATGCGTTCGACCTTCTCGCGCGCGGCGATCTCGGCGCGACGCGAACGGCCCCGGAAGAGCAGCGATTCCCACACCGGGTAATGGAAGTGGATGTGCCGGCCCACGAGCAGGTTCTCCACCACGCTGCCGTGGCGGAACAGGGCCAGGTTCTGGAACGTGCGGCCGATGCCCAGCCGCGCGAACTGGTGCGACTTCAGGCCCGCGGTGTCGCGGCCCTGAAAAAGGATCATCCCGTCGCTGGGCGGCAGCACGCCGCTGACCAGGTTGAAGGTGGTGGTCTTGCCCGCGCCGTTCGGGCCGATCAGGCTGACGATCTCACCCGGCATGACCTTCAGGCTCACCTCGTTGACGGCCTTGACGCCGCCGAAGCGCTTGGAGATCCGCTTCGCTTCGAGCACCGGAGTCTGCTGCGCGTCGCTCATGACAGCCACCTCTTGCGGCGCTTGTAGTGCTTGACGTCCTTCATGCTGGCGCGGCCCGGCTGCGAACTCAGGCCCAGGTAGAACTCGCGCACGTCGGCGTTGCGACGCAACTGCTCGCTGTCGCCATCGAGCACCACGCGGCCGTTCTCCATGATGTACGCGTAGTCGGCGATGGCCAGCGCGCGGCTGGCGTTCTGCTCGACCAGCAGGATCGTCAGGCCCGTGGTCTCGCGCAGCCTCTGGATGCTGCGGAAGATCTCGGCGACGATCAGCGGCGCCAGGCCCAGCGAAGGCTCGTCCAGCGCGAGCACCTTCGGCCGGCTCATCAGCGCTCGTCCGATGGCCACCATCTGCTGCTCGCCGCCGGACAGATAACCGGCCGTCTGGCGGCGCAGTTCGGCCAGACGCGGAAACAGACCGAACACCTCGTCGCGCGCCTGCGCGAGCCGGCCCCGGTCCTGCAGGTGCGCGCCTGCGATCAGGTTCTCTTCCACCGTCAACGTGGCGAACAGGCGGCGCCCTTCGGGCACCTGGACCATGCCGCGCTTGACGATGATCGGCGCGGGCGCGCGTTCGATCGCCTCGCCGAACAGGTGGATCGAGCCCTTCTCGATACCGCCGTCCTCGGCATCGAGCACGCCGGAAACGGCCTTCAATACGCTGGATTTGCCGGCGCCGTTCGAGCCGAGCAAGGCCACGATCTGGCCGGGCCGCACTTCGAGCGACACATCGCGAACCGCCTCGATGACACCCCCGTAGACGATCTGGATGTTGTGCACGGCAAGAGCCGGCGGAGCGGTGAAAGTCGGAACATGTAGAGCGGTCATCTTTAATACTTAATCCGACTCGTCGGTCTTTTAACTAAGCGGATTATGAGAGGAGACGGATGCGAAACCTACCTAGGGCCTACCCGACACCGACGTCGCCGGGCCCGCCTGGAATATCTCCCTGAGCGGCACGGCCTCGTCGGCCAGACGGTCGGCATCCACGACCGCCGGCCGCGCCAGCGCGCGTTTGGCCAGCATGAAATCGCCGGGCCGGTTGACCGCGTCGACGGCCGACAGACGGGTTTCGTGCAGATAGAACGCGCAGAAACTGCGCGTGGCCGGATCGCCGCGCAGGACGCAGCGGTCATGGCCTTGCGACAGCCCCGCCATCTGCAGCTTGAGCTCGTATTGATCGGACCAGAACCACGGAACGCCGCGCTCCGGTACGGGCTTCCCGCAAAGCCAGGCAGCGGCGGCGCGGGCCTGCTCGAGCGCGTTGGGTACCGATTCGAGGCGCAGTTCCCGGCCGTAGAGCCGGTGATGCTGGAGCGTGCCGTCCCCCGCCGCGACGATGTCGGGGTCGGCCGTGCGCGCGCACTCGTCCACCCGGATGCCGCCCTCGCCCGCCAGACCCGCCGCCGCCGCGATTTCGATGTTGGGCAGCATGCCGATCCCGGCCACGACCAGGTCGGCCGGAACGCGCTGACCGTTGCTGCAGTGCACGGCCACGATACGGTCGCCGTCGCAGCTCACGCGCTCGACCCCGACGCCGGTCAGGATTTCCACGCCCGCCTCGCGATGCACGCTTTCGTAGAAGCGCGAGACGTCCGTCCCCGCGACCCGCGCCAGCACGCGAGGCTGCGCTTCGATCACGGTGACGTGGGCGCCCAGCCCGCGCGCCGAGGCGGCGACTTCGAGTCCCACGTAGCCGCCGCCGATCACGACCAGGTGCGCGTCCGGGCCGAGGCCGGCGCGGATATCGTCGGCATCGGTCAGCGTGCGCAGGTAGAAGAGATTGGCCGGCGGTCGCTGCGCATCGATGCCTTCGCACACGAACGGCCGGGGCCGGCCGCCCATGCACAAGGCGAGCTTGCCGTATCCGAGCGTCGCGCCGTCGGCCAGCGTCACGGTGTGCGCGGCCCGGTCGATGGCGACCGCACGGGCACCCGGCAGCAGTTCGATGCCGGCCGAGCGATAAGCGGCCGCGGGCCGCAAGGCCAAGGCCTCGACATCGGACTTGCCCAGCAGATACGCCTTCGACAACGGGGGACGCTGATAGGGCACGGCCCGCTCTTCGCCCAGCAGGACGATACGCCCCGTCCAGCCGCCCTGGCGCGCGGCCACCGCCAGTTCGCTGCCCGCATGCCCCGCCCCAACGATGAGCAAGTCGTCGTCCCGTGTCTCCATGTCCAGCCTTGTCGGTTGCCTTTCGTGATAGATTATAGTCCGACCCGTCGGTCTAATCCGACGATCTGATTGTAGACTCGTCGAGCCGAGCTTGCAATCGCCGGTCATCGGACCGGTCGCGCAGCGGCGGAACGGCCTCAGGAGAAAGCGTGATGACGCGCGTGCGTGCGGACGACTATGAAGCGAAACGACAGACCATTCTGGACAAGGCCGCGGCGCTGATCGCACGCAAAGGCTTCGACGTCGCCACGATGATGGACGTGGCCAAGGCCTGCGGCGCCTCGAAGTCGCACCTCTACCACTACTTCCCCGGCAAGGAAGATCTGCTCTACGCGATCGTCTGCGAACACATCACCGCGCAGACCGCCGAGCTCAGGGCCATCGTGGCGCAGCCCCTGCCGGCCGAGCAACGGTTCGCGCGGTTCGTCGACAGCTTCATGCAGGGTGCCGCCCGTTCGCGCAACGAACACCTGATCCTGATGAACGACATCAAGTTCCTGCCCAAGGCCCAGCTCGACGAGATCCGTCGGATGGAGGTGGACATGACCGGGATGATGGAAAGCCTGCTGCGCGAGATCAACCCCGATCTGATGGCCGACAAACGCATCCAGAAGCCGTATTCGCTGCTGCTGTTCGGGATGATGATCTGGACCTTCTCGTGGTATCGCAAGACGGGATCGATCACGCCTCGCGAACTGGCGCAGCGGATCTCGGACCTGTTCATTCACGGGTTCAAGGCCCTGCCGCTGGAACCGGGTTGAAACGCCATGCGCCGCGGCAGTCGATGCCGTTCGAACGTCGAATCCGCGGTGACTAGGCGGCGAAATAGCGTTCACCGCGTTCCGCCATCTCGCGCAGCGCCTGCGGTACCGCGAAGCGTTCTCCGTGATGGCGCGCGAGCCGATCGCATTCTTCGACGAAACGAGCCGCGCCGACGGTATCGATCTGGCTGATGACGCCGCCGAGCGCGGCCGGAAAGCCCCAACCCAGCAGCGATCCGACATCGGCGTCGCGCGCGCTCACCACGCCCTCGGCCAGACAACGCGCGGCTTCGAGCGACTGGGAGTACATCAGGCGCTGACGGACCTCATCGACGGTGGGCTGCCCGTCGGCGCGGGAATAGAGGTTCGCCAGGCCGGGCCAGAGCGTGCGGCGGCCTTCGGCGGAGTAGTCGTAGAAGCCCTTGCCGACTTTTCGGCCCAGTCGTTCGTGCTTCTCCACCATCGTCACCAGCACCCGGTCCTCGGGCTGTTCGCGATAGGCATTCCCTTCATCGATGCGGCGCTGCTTGAGCACCTTGTACAGCAATTCGACCGAGACCTCGTCGATCAGCGCCAACGGTGCCATCGGCATCCCCGCAAACCGCCCGGCGTTCTCGATCAGATGGGGATTCACGCCTTCCGCGAGCATCGTCATGGCCTCGTAGAAGAACATGCCGAAAGCCCGGTTCGCGTAGAACGAAGGGCAATCATTGACGACGATCGGCGTCTTGCGTATCCGTTTGACGAAATCCAGCGCCTGCGCGATGGCCTCCTCGCTGGTGGCCTCGCCGCGAATGACTTCGACCAGCGGCATCTTCTCCACCGGAGAGAAGAAGTGAAGGCCGAGAAACCGGGCGGGCCGCGACGATGCGCGGGCCAGGCCCGTGATCGGCAAGGTCGAGGTGTTCGAGGCGAACAGCGCATCGCCGGACATCGCCGCCTCGGCCTGGCGAGTGACACGGGCTTTGACCTCCCGGTCCTCGAACACCGCCTCGATGACGAGCTGGCAGCCGGACAACGCGGAAAAATCGGTCGTCGGCGAGATCGACGCCAGGATCCGCTCGCGCCGGTCCGGGGCCAGGCGCCCCTTGGCCACCTGCGCATCGAGCAATCTCGCGCTGTAGTCCTTGCCTTTGCGAGCGGCTTCCAGGCTGGTGTCCAGAAGCACCACCTGCAGGCCCGACTGCGCGCTGACGTAGGCCACACCGGCTCCCATCATCCCTGCGCCGAGCACGCCCACGCGCGTGTATTCGCGGCGCGGCACATCCTTGGGGCGGCCGGCGAGACGATTGGCCTCTCCGATCGAATAGAACAGGCTGCGGATCATGTTCTTCGTCGAGGCACGGGTCGCGAGCCGCGCGAAATGCCTCTGCTCCACCTTCAGTCCCGCATCGATGTCCACCTGACAGCCGTCATAGACGCAGGCGAGGATCGCCTCGGGGGCCGGATACAGGCCTCGAGTCCTGCCCAGCAGCGCACCGGCCATGCCGAAGAACAGTTGCGTGGGACCGGGCGTCTGCGGCGTACCGCCGGGGAACCTGAAGCCCTTCGCATCCCAGGGTTTGACCAGGGCGCCCGCGCCCTCCGCCAGCAACCATGCGCGGGCGCGCGCCAGCAACCGCGACGCCGGAACGACTTCGTCCACCAGTCCGTCCGCGAGTGCCCGCGCGGGGGCGATCTTGAGGCCTTCGAGCAGATACGGAAGCGCCGCCTTGATGCCGATGATGCGCGGAAGGCGCTGCGTGCCCCCCGCGGCGGGCAACAAGCCCAGCGAAACCTCCGGCAGCCCCAGTTGGATCCCGGGATCGTCGCTGACGATGCGGTAGTGGCAGGCCAGGCAGATCTCGAATCCGCCGCCGAGCGCGCTGCCGTTGATGGCGGCGACGAAGGGCTTGCCGGACTTCTCGAGCGTTCGCAGCGTGCGGCTGAACGGCCCCGAACTGGCCATCGACTCTTCGGGCGTACGGATGTGCCGGATCAGTTCCAGGTCGCCGCCGGCCACGAACTCCGGCCGCGACGAAGTGACGATGACGCCTTTGACGGCCTCATCCGCGATGGCGCGCGCCACCGCCTGGTCGAAAGCCGTGATGGAGGCCCGGTTCAGTACGTTCATCGGCCGATCGGCGACGTTCCATGTCAGCGTCGCGATGCCGTCCGTGTCGATCTCGTAGTCGATCATCTTCAGTTCCTCGGTTCTTCAAACGCGTTCGATCACCATCACCGACCCCATGCCGCCGCCCACGCAAAGCGTGACCAGGCCCGTGGCGAGATCGCGCCGCTCCAGCTCATCCAGCAGCGTGCCCAGCAGCATGGCGCCGGAGGCTCCGAGCGGATGCCCCATGGCGATCGCCCCGCCATTGACGTTCACCTTGTCGTGCGGCACTTCCAGCGCCTGCATGAAACGCAGGACGACCGCGGCGAAAGCCTCGTTGCATTCGAACAGATCGATGTCCGACGCCTTCATGCCGGCGCGCCGCAACGCCGCCTCCGAGGCAGGTGCGGGCCCGGTCAGCATGATCGTCGGCTCGGAGCCCACGGTGCCGAAGGACAGCACACGGGCCCGGGGCCGGACCCCGATACGCTCAGCCATCTCCCTGGTGCCGATCAGCACCGCCGAGGCCCCATCGACGATGCCGGACGAATTGCCGGCATGATGCACATGCTCGATGCCGCCCAGCTCCGGATAGCGTTGCAGCGCGACATCGTCGAAACCCAGCTCGACGCCCTGAACCGCGAACGAAGGCTCGAGCCGGGCCAGCGTCTCGAGCGTGGTATCGGCGCGCACATGCTCGTCGCGCGCCAGGATCTCGACGCCATTGATATCGCGCACGGGCAATACCGACTTGGTGAACCGGCCCTCGGCCCATGCTGCCGATGCGCGGCGCTGGCTTTCCACGGCATAAGCATCGACATCCGCGCGGCTGAAGCCGTACAGCGTGGCGATCAGATCGGCCGAAATGCCCTGGGGAACGATGCGCTGCGGCAGCGTGATCTGCGGATCCGTGATCCAGGGGCCGCCCGAGACGAACATCGGCACGCGCGACATGCTTTCCACGCCACCGCCGATGACCAGCTCCGCCTGGCCGGACCTGACCAGCGCCGATGCGAAGTTGCAAGACTCCAGGCCCGAACCGCAGAAGCGATTGATCTGCACGCCCGGCACCGCTTCGCTGTAGCCGGCCGCGAACACCGCGGCCTTGGCGATGTTGGCCGCCTGCTCCAGCGCCGGCTCGGCGCAGCCCAGGATCACGTCGTTCACCAGCGCGGTGTCGAGCCGATGGCGATCGCGCAGTTGTTGCAGCAATTGTCCGGCCAGCCGCGCCGGCGCCACTTCGTGCAGTGATCCACCGGCGCGACCGCGGCCGCGCGGCGTGCGCACGGCATCGAGAATGTAGGCTTCCGTCATGGTGTTCCTTGATGAGGTCAGAGATCCCGGGAGATCAACTCCTTCATGATCTCGTTGGTCCCGCCGTAGATGCGCTGGGCGCGCGCATCCACATAGGCTCGTGCGATCGGATACTCGGCCATGAACCCATAACCGCCGTGCAGTTGCACGCAGGCATCGACCACCTTGCCTTGAAGATCCGAAGTCCAGTACTTGGCCATCGAAGCGGCCTGCGCATCGAGCTCGCCGCGCAGCAGCGACGCGAGGCAACTATCGACGAAGCTGCGGCCGATCCGGATCTCGGTCTTGAGTTCGGCAAGCACGAAACGCGTGTGCTGGAAATCGGCCACGCGCTGACCAAAGGCGCGCCGGTTCCGCACATAGCCCAGTGTGATGTCATACGCGTGCTGCGCCGCTGCGATCGCCGACACGGCGATCTGCAGACGCTCCCACGGCAGTTGCTGCATCAGATAGGCGAATCCATGGCCTTCCTGGCCCAGCAGGTGATCCGTCGGCACGAGCACGTCGTCGAAGAAGAGTTCGCCGGTGTCCTGCGACTTCAGGCCGATCTTCCTCAGCGGGGCGCCTTTGCGTACGCCCGGCAGATGGGTGTCGACCACCAGCAAGCTGACGCCGCGCGCGCCCGCGCCCGGATCCGTCTTGGCCACCACGATCACCAGATCGCTGGTCGACGCATTGGAGATGAAGGTCTTGCTGCCGTTCAGCCGGTAATGGTCGCCCTCGCGCAGCGCGGTCGTTCGCACGGCCTTCACGTCGGAGCCGCCGTCGGGCTCGGTCATCGCCAGCGCGGCCACCGCCTCGCCGCTTACCATGCGGGGCAGCCATCGCTGCTTGAGCGAGTCGCTGGCATGGTGCAGCAGGTAGTTGGTGACGATCTCCGAGTGCATGGTGAGCGCGAGGCCTACGTTGCTGAACGGCGCCCCTTCTTCCAGCACCACGACCGAGTACAAGGGGTCCGCTCCGGGACCGCCATAAGCTTCGGGTACCGTCGGACACAACAAACCCATGTCGCCGGCCGAGGCGAACAGGCTTCGATCGAAGGTACCGAGCTCCGCCCAGCGCTCCTGGTTCGGCTCCACCTGCTCCTGCAGGAAGCGGCGCACGTTGGCGCGGAACAGCTCGTGCTCGGGCAGAAAGATCTCCCGTTTCATCGTCATGTCAGAATGATCCGAAAGCGGTTGATGTCAGCCGACGCTCCGCGAACGGCCTCGCCAGTACGGTTCGCGCAGTTGGTACTTGAGCAGTTTGCCGGCGCCGGAAATCGGCAGCTCGGCACGAAACTCCACGCTGCGCGGGCGTTTGTAGCTCGCCATCCGGGACCGGCAATGCGCGATCACCTGCTCGGCATCGATCCGCCTCCCCGGCTGCAGCACCACGATCGCATGGACGCGCTCGCCCCATCGCTCGTCGGGCACGCCGATGACCGCGCACGCCGCCACGCCGTCGAGCGACAGGACGGCGTTCTCCACCTCGGTCGAATAGACGTTCTCGCCGCCCGTCACGATCATGTCCTTGATGCGGTCCACGATGTGGAGCAGGCCCTCGTCATCGATACGGCCGCCGTCGCCGGTACGGACCCAGCCGTCGGTAAGGACCGCTGCGGTCTGCTCGGGCAGGTTCCAGTAGCCGAGCATCGAGCCGGGCCCGCCCAGCCAGATCTCCCCGACCTCGTTGGCGGCCGCATCGCTTCCGTCGGCACGAACGACTCTCACCTCCACGCACGGCGTAGGCAGCCCCGCCCCGAGGTGGCGGCCACGCGCGCGGCTCTCCGCGCCGTGACACCAGTCCGGCAAGGCGACAGCGATGCCCGAGGTCTCGGTCATGCCGTAGAACTGCGTGAGCGCCACACCCGGCAGCCGTTCGAGCGTCTGTTCGAGCAAGGTGCCGTCGATCGGTGAAGCCCCGTAGTACAAACGCTGCAGCGACGACAAGTCGTGATCGCGCAACGCCGGGTCGTCGATGACGCGACGGATCATCGTGGGAACCAGTGCGGCCTCGCACACACGCTCGCTCGCGATCAAGCGCAGAAAGATCGACGGATCGAAAGCAGGCAGCATGACCTGCGTGCTCTGCCCGAGCATGGCCTGGAGCACGACGGCCAGGCCTCCGACGTGGAACATCGGCAGAGCATGCAGGCAGACCACGCCGGGCACGCGGTCGGCTGAAACGATGGAGGCCAGGGTCGTCGTGTACAGACCCGCATGCGATAGCAGAACACCCTTGGATCGTCCCGTCGTTCCCCCGGTATAGAACAACACCGCCGGCGAGTCGCCTCCGACCCGCGCATCGGCGATCGCCTCGCCGGAGGTGAGCCAGGGCTCCCAGGCGAGCGCTCGCGCAGGCAGGCGGCTCGCGTCCCCCATCCAGACGACCTGCTCCAGCGCCGGCACGGCGCCGCGCAGCCCGCTCGGCACGTCACCGAACGGCTCATCGACGAGCAGCAGCTTCGCGGTGCAGTTGTTCAGCGCGAAGCTCAGCTCTTCGGGACTCCAGCGGCAGTTCAGCGGCGTCAGGATCGCTCCGATCCACCAGCTCGCATAAGCGATCTCCAGGAAACGATCCGTGTTCGGGCTCAGGACGGCCACCCGATCGCCGCGCACCACGCCGAGCGCGGCCAGCGCGCCGGCCAGCCGGGCGACCCTCGCACCGAGATCGCCGAAACTCGTCCTGCGCTCACCGCATATCGTCGCCAGCCGACCGGGATGCTCGCGCGCGGCCTTGTGCAGGGACTGCGTCAGGTTCAAAGACATGCAAGCATCTCCTCAATACGCCGGAATCATCGTGGCGAGGTATTTCCGGGAAGCCTTGGTAGCACCGCCTGCGACGCCGACCTGGCCGACCTGCTTAGTGTGCGAGCCTTCGATCCCGGACATATCGTCGCAAGCGACGATATTCGACCGAGGGTGAACGGATCCCGGAACGCCGGCATCCGGCGCGCGACCGTTTGCCGAAGTCCGACGGTCCGTCAGGAGATCAGGCCAGCCTTGCGCGCCACCGCGATGGCCTCCAGGCGATTGCGCGTATCGAGCTTGACGTTGATGTTTCTCAGGTGCGTTCGCACGGTCGTTTCGGCGACGAACATGCGCTCGGCGATCTGCTCGTTGAACAAGCCTTCGGCGGCCAGGCGCAAGACCTGGATCTCCTTGCGCGTGAGCAATTCGCCAAAGGGCGCCGAGGCCTTCGCCGGGCCGGACGGTGACGACGCGGTCCGTCGCGGCTCGTCGGGCTCGCGTTCACCCAGCAACCGGTCGAGGAACGCCAGCGTGGTGTCCTCCGCACCCTCGGCATCCTCCAACAGCACGGAAGGAACCGATCGCAACTCGCGCAACAGGCCCAGCAGCTTCGGACCTTCGTCGAGAAACAGCCGCACGTAGCCCTCCGCGGCCGCGATACGGACCGCCTTCGCGAGAACGCGCATCGATCGGTTGCGCTGATCGTCGCGCTGCAGCGCCTGCGCCAGCAGCACCCGGATCGTCAGCGCCCGACGCTCCCGCTGCGCGCGTTCGGACGCATCGAGTTTATGGCGGAGCATGTCGACCACTTCGTGGGCGTGGCCGCTGACGATCGACCAGCGCGCCAGGGCCACATCCCAGGTCTCCACTTCGTTGGCACGCAGCGACAGCCGCGTCACCCGTTGCCACATCGCCCGGTTACCGCATCGGTCGAGTTCGCTACGGGCCCGCGCGACGCGGCCTTCGACTACCAGGATCCGCACGCGCTCCAGCCGGGCGCTGGCCACGACCCGGGTCAGACCATCACGGTAGCCGATGTGCTCCAGCTCCGTGAGCAGTTGATGCGCCCGATCCGGATCGCCACGATCGATGGCGATGCGCGCCATCACGACGTGGGCGCTGATCAGTTGATCGGGTATGCCGACGCGACGGATCAGCGGGATATACACGGCCAATAAGCGCTCGGCCTGCTGGCATCGATCTGCTTCGTACAGCGCCTCCGCCAGCAGGACGCCGGCCATCGCGTTGCCATTGGTCGTGCGTGATGCTTCGCCGGCACCGGCGCTGGCCGCCAGACGCAGGCGCGCGATGGCGCGCCGCAACCGTCCTTGCGTCAGGTCGACCGCGCCTTCGGCGGCCTCGGACAACGCGAAGTTGAAGCTGCTCGCATGCTCGGGCTGGCGGCTGCGCGCCAGGTCCGCCAGACGCAGGGCTTCGCGATATCTGCCGGCGATCATCCAGAGGTTGGCGAGCACGACCTCGAGAAACCCGCGCACGAAGGCGGCACTGGAAGGCAGCGCCTCGAGCAACGGCTCGGTGAATGCCATCGCCTCGTCGGTTCGATCCATCAGCACCATCAGCAGCGGCTTGATCGCGAGCTGATGCGCACGGACCTGCGGATCGGTATGGCCCAGGCTTTCCAGGCGTTCGAGAAGAGGCACCGCCGGCTTCGGGCCGTGCGCCAGGCACACGGCCCATACCTGCACGGCCTGCAGCATCGGGCGGTCCTCCAGCACGCCTGACCGGAGCAGCGGATCGAGCCATCTCGACAGCAGCCGAACACGGCCCTGCTCGAGCAAGGTCTGGGCATGCGCGTCCAGCAACGGCAACGCCAGCGCGAAATCGCGGGCCGCCAGCGCGTGTTCGATCGCCGGCACGGGCCGGCCGGCTTGCAGATACCAGTTCGCGGCCGCTCGATGCAGACCGGGAGCCTCCTCGGGCAATTGGCGCGCCAGTTGCGCGCGCAGGAACTCGGCGAACATTCCGTGATAACGGAACTCGGTCTGGTCCGACTCCAGCGGAGCGAGGAACAGGTGCGACCGTTCGAGCCGGCGCAGCATCGCCGCACTGTCTTGCCGCCCGCACACCGCATCGCAGACCGATGCGTTGAGCTGGGCCAGTACGCTGGTGCATAGCAGGAAGCGGCGCATGTCCGGATCCAGCCGGGACAGCACGTCCTCCATCAGATAGTCCATGACCGTCGCGTTCGAGCCGGAAAAGCCCGCGATGAAGCTGGCCGGATCGTCCCTGTGCCGAAGCGTCGCGGCCGCCAGCCACAGCGCGGCACTCCAACCTTCGGTGCTCCGGTGCAATCGGCGGATGTCTTCGGCAGTGAGCGCCAGGCCGCGCCGTTCGCGAAAGAACCGATCGACTTCCTGCTCCGAAAAACGCAGCCGGGAAGGCCCGATCTCCAGCAACCGCCCTTTGATGCGCAAGCTTCCCAGGCCGATGTCGGGCACACCGCGCGAACCGATGAGGATCTGCATCCCCCTCGGCAACTGCTCGATCAACTCCTGCACCAGGCCGAGAACGACAGGCGCCTGCAATGACTCGAAGTCATCCAGGAACAGCGCCAGCGGTGCCGGATGGGCGGCGATGATGTCGATGAGCGCGAAAGCGATTTCGTCCTGCGCCTGTCCGCCGGAGAGATCGAGCGATCTCAAAGCCGGCACCAGCGGTTCCAATGCCGCGATCAGCGCGCTAAGGAATCGACCGACGTCGTTGTCCGCGCGGTCGAACGTGAGCCACGCCATCGGCACGCCGCTCTCTTCGAAGCGCCTGCGCACCTGCAGCATGACCGTGGTCTTGCCGAATCCCGCGGGCGCCCGCAGAAGCACCAGCCGGGCCGCACCCGCATTGAAGATCTCCTCGCACAGGAGGGTGCGCTCGAGTTCGGCGCCGGTGGCCAGAGGCGCGAGCAGCTTGCTCGCGATGGACGGCGGCCGGGTTCGCGCCGGCATCCGGTGCGCGACGGCGGCTACACGCTGCCGCGAAGACGAATCGGGGTCGGGATCAGGCGCCATGCGTGACCTCGAAACGATGTCAGGTGCCGCCGCGCGAGGGTTGCGGTGGCGCCGTCGACGCGCGGTCGCCTCCGCTCGTTCACGCCCGGAGGGATCATGCGGCCCGGCCGAAACCCAGCACGCCCAGCGCCTTGTGCGCGGCCTCGCGCCCGGTGTCGACGCACGCCTGCGTGCCGCCGCCGCCGTAGTCCTTGACGGCGTCGCCGACGTTCCACAGGTTCGGCAGCGGCGTTTCCTGAGGCAGGTCGAAGCCGGCACAGGAACGCTGGGCCGGCCAGTCCCCGCGCATGACCCGGATGGACAGGATCCTGGCGCCTGCGAAGTCCGGAAACTCGTTGCGCAGGTCCTGCAGCCCCAGTTCGGTTTCGGCTTTTTCGTCGAAATCGCCCAGCGCCGGCCTGGGTACCACATAGGCGACGTACAGGTGCCAGCCCGGCGGCGCCATCTCGGGGCAGGTGGCGGTCAGCTCGCCCATGTTGCACAGGCGCTCGGTGTTGGCGAACGTGATGAGGCCCGGCAGGTCGATCAGGCGCTTTTGCGTCGCGAAGTTGACCACGATGTTCGCGGCCGGGCGCAGCACGCGCCTGGCCTTCGCGACGTAGTCCTCGCCGAGCGCGGTCTCGCCCGCGAGAGCGATCGTCGCCGCCGGACCGACGTTGCTGATGACGACCTTAGCATCGACGCGATGCGACACGCCGTCGCGCTGCACGTCGACGCCGGTCGCGCGGCCGTCGGCCACGCGGATTCCGGTCACCGCCGCATCGAGCCAGATGTCGCCGCCCTTGGCGCGGATGCCGTCGCCCAGGTCGTTCCAGAGACCGATGGTCCCGCGCGGGCAGAAGCCGAAACGCTTGAACGCGCCCTTGAAAGCGAAGTAGGTCAGGAACGCGCGCGCCGGGAGCTCATCCGCATTGGCGGCCCAGATCGCCGCGCAGAAGTTTCGGAACAGACGGTGCACGGTCCGGTTGCTGGTGAACTTCTTCAGCCAGTCCTCCGTCGAAAGGGCTTCCTCGGGCAGCTCGGCGCTGCCCTTGCGCACGTCGCCGAAGCTCGCGCCGATCTTCGCCGCGGCCTTGGTCAGGCCGCCGAGGATCAGGTTCCATCCGCCGCCCTTGCTCGGGTCGATGATCTTGCCGTCGATGCGGAACACGGTGGCCGGTTGCGGCTCGCGCACGTCCAGCGGAATACCCAGCAGATCGAAGGTCTGTTCGAATCCGCTGCCGCGTTCGATCGCGATCGCGCCGCGGTTGACGATGAAACCGTCGATCTCCTCGCTGGAGGCACGACCGCCCAGGCGGTCCTGCGATTCCACGAGGAGTACCTTCCTGCCGGCGGCCACCAGATGGGCGGCGGCGCTCATGCCGCCGGCGCCGGCGCCGATCACGACGGCGTCATAACTGTGGAACGTGTTCGTCGATGAGTTCATGTCGTCTCCTTGTCGGGATGGGTTCGCGTCGTCGCCGCCGGTCGCGAGCACGCGCTCACGCGACCCGGCGGCCGCGATGAGCCCAGTGCGGCTCGCGCAGCGCGTCCTTGCGGATCTTTCCGGCGCCGGACAGCGGAAGCTCGGTGCGCACCTCGACGCTGCGCGGACACTTGTAGCCGGCGATCAGCGTCTTGCAGTGCGCGATCAGGTCCGCCTCCGAAACGTCCTGGCCCGGCTTGAGCACCACCACCGCGTGCACGCTCTCGCCCCACTTCTCGCTCGGGATGCCGATCACCGCGCACGACGCGATGGCCGGATGCTTGAGGATGGCGTTCTCGACCTCGGCCGAGTAGACGTTCTCGCCGCCGCTGACGACCATGTCCTTGATGCGGTCGACGATGAAGATGAAGCCTTCGTCGTCCATGTAGGCGCCGTCGCCCGAGTACACCCAGCCGTCGCGCAAGGTGCCGGCGTTGTCCTCCGGGCGATTCCAGTAACCGATCATCGTCGACATGCCGCGCGCGGCGATCTCGCCCACCGTGCCGCGCGGCAGTTCGTTGCCATCGGGCCCGACGATCCTTATCTCGGCGAGAGCCGCCGCGCGCCCGGCCGAACGCAACTTGCCGTGCGCGCGCCCTTGCTCCGTGTGGTAGTAGGGCGGCAGGTAGCTCACGCAGCCCGACAGCTCGGTCATGCCGTAGCCCTGCATCAGCGCCAGTTGCGGGAACGCGGCGGTCAGGCGATCGAGCAGCGTTTCGGCGATCGGCGACGCGCCATATATCAGGAACCTCAGGCTCGACAGATCGAACCGGCTGAACGCCGGGTGGTCCAGAACCATCTGGATCATGGTCGGCACGAGCAGCGTGTCGGTCACGCGCTCGCTCTGCACCGTCTCCATGAAGCGCAGTGCGTCGAAGGTCGGCAGCAGGACGTGGGTGCCGCCGGCGATGAACTGCCACCATACCCCCTGCGCGCCGGCGAGGTGGAAGACCGGCGCAGCGTGCAGGTATACCGGGCCGACCGGATAGCCGATCGCCAGCCGGTTCAGGGCCGCGCCCAGCAGGCTGCCGTGCGAGACCATCACGCCCTTGGGAAAGCCGGTGGTACCGCCGGTATAGAACACCGCGGCCAGGTCGGAACCGCTGGCGTACACGTCGTCCACCGGATCGGACCGGGCGATCAGTTGCTCGTAGTCGAGCATGCCGGCGGGGCACGCCTGCTCGCCGATATGGATGAGTTCGCGCAAGGTGCGCGATTCGGCGCGCACCTCGTCCATCAGCGGCAGATGGGCGTCGTCGACGAAGAGCTGCGTGGTCTCGCAGTCATTGAACGAGAAGGAAAGCTCCTTCGCGCTCCAGCGGGTATTCGCAGGATTGATCGCCGCCCCGAGCCAGAACGCCGCCATGAGGACTTCGAGGTAGCGGTCCGAATTGAGCGACAGGATGCCGACCCGATCGCCCTTGCCGACGCCCAGGCCGCGCAAGCCGCCCGCCAGACGCCGGACGCGGTCGACGAACTCGGCGTAGGTCTGCCGGCGCCCATTAGCGATAGTCGCGATGCGCTGCGGATTCTGCTGCAACGCGCGATGGATGGATTGAGTGATGCCGGCCGTCATGAAATGTCCTCATCGCACTGTCTGTCGGGTGGAGGCGGCATCGAACCGGGCCGCCAGGAATCGCCCGCCGTCGGCCAGCGCGTCGCGCGCTTCGGCCAGCAGAGCGGGGAACTGCTGGAACACATGGATCATCCCCGGCCACACCTGCAGCTCGGCCCTCGCTCCCGCGGCGAGCGCCCGGCGCACGAAGGCCTCGGAGTCGCTGACGACCGTCTCGCGCTCGCCCACCTGCAGCAGCATCGGCGGCAACGCGGCCAGTTCGTCGGGCTCGGCGAACAGCGGCGACGCGAGCGGGTCCTCGGGATCCCCCGAACCGTCCAGGTAGTCGCGCGCCATCGCGACGATCATCGGCCGCTGGTGAATCGGGTCGAGCGCGGCGCGGGTCTGGTAGCTCTCCCCCGAGGCCGTGAGATCGGTCCACGCCGACAGCCCCCAGTAGGCCACCGGTACCGGCTCGCCGCGGCGTCGCAGCGCCAGCAGCAGCGACAGGCCCAGGCCGCCGCCGGCGGAGTCGCCCGCGACCGCGATCCGCCCGGCGCTCACGCCTTGCGAACGCAACCAACGGTAGGCGGCCAGCGCATCGTCCAGCGCGGCGGGGTAACGATGCTCGGGCGCCAGGCGATAGCCGACGCCCAGCACGCGCGCACCGGCCGCCGCGGAAACGCCGGCCATCAGTTCGCGATGCGAGGCGAGCGAGCCCAACTGGAAGCCGCCGCCGTGGAAGTACACGACGACGCGGTCGGCGCGTGCGCCGGGCGCGACGACCCACTGGCACGGCACGCCGGCGGCATCGACGGCCTGCACGTCGGCATCGCCGGGCTCGTCGAACAACCGGTCCCAGTCGGCCCGCCTCCGCGCCACCGGCGTGTCGCGTCGCCAGCGGCCGTAGACGGCCTTGACGCGGGCGATGACGTCGTCGATGGCGGCCGTCATGCGCCGCACCCCATGCCGCCGGACACGCCCAGTACCTCGCCCGTCACATAGCCCGCCCCCTCGGTGGCGAGAAAGGCGACGGCGGCGGCCACTTCGTCCGGCGTACCGAGCCGCCCTGCGAGCGTCGCCCCGGTCATGGCTTGCATGATCTTGCCGCCTCCGCGCTCCACGGCCTGGCGCAGCAGCGGCGTATCGATCGGGCCCGGCGCGACCACGTTGGCCGTGATGCCCCGGCGCCCGTTCTCGCGCGCGATCGAGCGGGTGAACGCGATGACGCCGCCCTTGGCGGCCGCGTACACCGAGCCGCCGCGCGAGCCGAGCCGGCCCGCTTCGGAAGCGATGTTGACGATGCGGCCGTAGCCGGCCGCCTGCATGCCGTCGAGCACCGCGTGCGTGGTGTTCAGCACCGACTCCAGGTTGACCGCGAGCAGGCGGCGCCAGTCGGCCGGCGAGGTCTGCGTGAAGAACGCGTGCTGGTCCACGCCCGCGCTGTTGACCAGGATGTCGAACGGGCCGTGCTCGCGCACCGCGGCCGACACCGCATCGAAGTCGGTGACGTCCAGCCGCACGCCGGCACCGCCGATCTCGCGTGCCAGCCGGACCGCCGCATCGCGCTGCAGATCGGCGATGACCACGGCCGCGCCATCGGCCGCCAGCCGCCGGGCGACCGCCGCGCCGATACCGCTGGCGCCGCCGGTGACCAAGGCCCGCCGGTTCGCCAGCGCAGAAGAGGCTGCCCCCATCGTCAGCGCCCGGTGAAACGCGGCGCGCGCTTCTCGATCACCGCCGCCAGGCCTTCGAGCGCGTCGGCCGTTCCCGAGAGCACGGCCTGCGTGTGGTTCTCCTCGGGCATCGCGGCCTCCACCCCTTGCCCGATGCCGCTCCAGAGCAGACGCTTGGTGTTGGCCAAGGCGGCCGGCGCCCCCGCGGCCAACTGCCGCGCGAGCGCCAGAGCCTCTCGTTGCAGCGCATCGTCGGCCACCACGCGGGTGACCAGTCCGATCTCCTTGGCCTCGGCCGCCGTCAGCGTCGGATTCAGCATCAGGATCTCGGTCGCGCGGCGCAGGCCCACCAGTTGGGTGAGCGTGACCGACACACCGGCATCGGGCACCATCGACACCCGGGTCGCGCCCGCCAGGAACCTGGCCGATTCGCCGGCCACGACGAAATCGGCCGAGCAGACCAGCCCCATGCCGCCGCCGCCGGCCGCGAAGCCGTGCACCGCGCAGACCACGGGCGGGTTCAGGCGGATCAGTCCGGCCGCGACGAGCTGCAGGTAGCCGGTCGCCACGCGGATGTAGTGCGGCAGCTCCGGGCCCTTGGACAGGAACGCGTGCACGTCCCCGCCGGCGCAGAAGTTGCTGCCCTCGCCGGTGATCAGCACGCAGCGCACGCGGCCGTCCCCATGCACGCGCATCACGACCTGGTGCAGCGCCTCGAGCAGTTCGACGTTCAGCCCGTTGGCCGATTCGGGCCGGTTCAGCCGGATGTGGGCCACGCCGTCGGCATGGAGCGCCAGCAAGGCCGGCCCTTCGCCGACCAGAACGGTTGCGGGGGTATCCGTCATCGCGGCTCCTCAGATCAGAAAGGCCATGGAGTACAGGGCCGTGTGGTTGTTGACCAGCATCACCTTCTTGAGCGCCATGCGAAGACGATCGCCGTCGCGGCGCAGCGTGTATTCGTTGCGCGAGGCCCAGAGCACGTCGCCGCGAGTCTGCGACTCGAACACCATCGCGTTGGCCGCCGCGCGGATCTCCCGTCCGTCGTCCGCCAGGACTTCGACGTTGGAGACCAGTCGACGCAGGCGCGACTGGGGCGTCTGGCTGAAGCGCTTGCCGGTGTGGTACTGGCGGATGCGCAGCGCGATGCGCGAGCGGTTGTCGTACACGATCGACATCTTCTTCTCGGGATCGATGTCGTCGCCGTTGGCGGGCACCCAGTAGACGGCGTCATCGGTCCAGAGCGCCTCCCACTCGTCGTACTGATGCTCGTCCTGCAGGCGCGCTTCGCGGTAGATGAACTGCGTGACGTCTTCGAGCGTCGCGCGCTGGTCGATCGTCATCGCCATCACGCCGCCTCCATCAGGGACCTGTAGTGGCGCCAGATGCCGCGCGTCGGCACCTCGTCGGTGTTGTCACCGATCAGGAAACCCTCGGCGTCGCGGCGCTCGCGGTGCTTGCCGCGCCCCAGGAACAGCCACTCGGGCTTGCGCATCTGCACCCCCATCTGCGTACGCTCGTACATCTCGGCATCGTCGGCGAGCAGGAAACCGGCGGGACCGACCGAGCCCATCGTCTGCTGCCGCATCCGGCGGTTGAGGTCCGGCGCCCCCTTGAACTGCAGCGCCGTCACGTGCTGCACCGTCTCGTTCACCGATAGCGGCTGGATCACGAAGATCTGGATCTCCGCGATGAACAGGTTGGGAAAGATCATGATGTGCGGCGTGCCGTCGATCATGATCGTGCGCGCCTTTTCCTCGCCATAAGCGGCATTCATCTTCGCCACGTACTCGGGCAGCTTGTCGGCCGTGGTGCCGAACCAGGACAGCGGCACGTCGCGCTTGCGGAATTCCGGGCGCAGGTCGTTCTCGGTGTGCCCGTTGCCGAAATCGCGCGAAACGGCGGTGGACTCGGCGCTGTAGAGCGAACCGATGCCGCTCTGCGCCACCTCGAAGATCGACGCGTGCACGAACGACGGGTGATAGCCGTCGGTCTCGTTCTCGACGAGGAATTTCCAGTTCGCCTTGACCTTGTGCTTGAGGAAACCCGCGGTGATCTCGATCTCGCCTTCGGGCGAGGTCTCGCACAGCGCATCGATGGACTTCATCGCGGGGCCCAGGTGCTCCTCGAGGCTCGGGCCTTCGGCCGCCATCGAACCGAAAACGAAGCCGCGATAGCTGGCCACCCTCGCCACCCGGCCCAGGCCCAGTTCACGACGGTCGACGCCCTCGTATCCGGAAGGAAACGGATAACCCTTCAGAGCGCCATCGTTGGCGAAGGTCCAGCCGTGGTACGGGCACGTGAACGACCGGGCACTGCCCTGCTCCTTCATGCAGACGCGGTTACCCCGATGCGGGCAGCGGTTGTGCAGCAGATGAATGGCGCCGGACCTGTCGCGGGTCATGATCACCGGCTCGGGCCCGATCGACTTCATCACGAAGTCGTTGACGTTCGGCACCTCGCTTTCATGGCCGACGTAGACCCAGGTGCGAAACCAGATCTTGCGCAGCTCTTCCTGATAGATGGCGGGATCCGTGTAGAGGGAGCCGTGCACATGGGAAGTTCGAACCAGTCGATCCCAGGCCGGCGCGGTTCCGGCAGGCGCGATGGGGATGGTGGCGCAGGGTTCCAAGGCGGTCTCCGAAGAGTTGTCGATGCGAATCAGTGCGTGCAATAATAGACCGACGGGACGGTCTATGTCAACGACCGACGCCCCCCCTAATCGAAGCCAAAAGGTCACCGCATGCCCACCGTCGTCTTCATCGATCACAACGGCGCCACCTACCGGGTCGAAGCGCCGGCCGACAAGAGCCTGATGCAGATCGCGCTCGACAATGCGGTGCCCGGCATCCTGGGCGACTGCGGCGGCTCGTGCAGTTGCGCGACCTGCCACGGCTACGTGCAGCAGCCCTGGGACGCGCGCTTGCCGCCGCGCTCGGAAACGGAGGTCTTCATGCTCGAGGGCGTGCCCGATCCGCGTGACAACAGCCGCCTGTGCTGCCAGATCCGCATGACGCCCGAACTCGACGGCATCGTCGTTCACCTGCCCGAAGAGCAGGTCTGACCATGCGTCGCGGCAGCGAGAAACCGGCATCACGGCGCCGAGCCGGATCCTTCCGCCCATCCGACCCGGACGACTGCCGGGCGAACCGTGGTCGGACGCTTAGCGAGCCAGCTCGCAGCCCCGGCGATACGCGCTGCGGCGCGGCGCCGCGCACGAACGAGCGCGGACGCGCTTCAATCCCTCGAAACGGGGCGGCGATGGCCGGCGGTTCGGGGTTCGATTCCGGGTTTCAGGCGCCAGTCGGCAGCAAAGTCGGCGAGCTCATGCGTCGGCATCGGCCGTTCGTGCTCGATGTTCCGCAGGCGCTGCGCATACTGGTCCAGGTACTCGCTCCGCTTCGCCTCGTCGGTATATTGGATCGCCCAACCGACGAACGGCTGCAGCACCTGCAAACCGCTGTAGCCGAAGGTGCCGTATTGCAGGTGCCACAGGATGACGTCACGCTGGCCCAGCAGGCCGTCGGGTTCCATCATCGCGGGGAAGCATCCGGTCGTGAACGCGAGCATCGCCTTGCGCCCCTTCAGGCCGCCCTGATCGAAACGCATGCCGCCCGAACCGTACACCGTGCCGTTGGCGAAGACCCGGTCGATCCAGCCCTTCAGGATCGCGGGCACCGAGAACCACCACAGCGGAAACTGAAGGATCAGAAGATCGCAGGCGAGCAGTTTGTCGATCTCCGTTCGGATCTCGTCCGTGAAGGTGCGACGCTGCGACGCCAGCTTCTGTTCGCGGTCGTACTGGAGCGCGTGCGGAAAGCGCCGCTCGGTGAAATCCCGTCCCGTGGCCACGGGATCGAAGTCCATCGCGTAGAGGTCGGAGACCACGACCTCGTGCCCGCAGGAACGCAGCGTCTCGACCGAACGGTCCAGCAGCGCACGGCCAAACGACTTCGGCTCCGGATGGGCGAACACGATCAATACCTTCATGGCGCGTCCCTCGCAGTTGCGTCGATCCGATAATATACCGTCACGTCGGTATATTATTGAAAATCTTCTCTGTCCGCGCCGAGGCCGCCGAGATCGAGTCGGGCGGGCCCGTCGGTGCGGACTTCGTGCCCGTTTCCGATGGCGCTCGAGAAATCGACGCCATCGGTGCCGGCGTTCGACGCGGGTCGGCTCTCGATGGCGATCGACCAGGCCGTCGACCAGTCGGCACGACCATCACCATCAACTTTCGAGGTCATCGATGTCATTGGTTTTCTATACGAATCCCAACTCCCGCGGCAGGATCGTGCGCTGGATGCTCGAGGAAGTGGGGGCCGAATACGATACGGTAGTCCTGGACTACGAAACGAGCAGCGAGTCGGATCGCTGGGGCGGAGCGGCTCTCGCTCGTCCGCAGGATGAACGGGCCCGTTTCTTCACGGAAATAAACCCCATCGGAAAGATTCCGGCGATCGTGCACGATGGCCGCGTGGTGACCGAGGCAGGGGCCATCTGTGCTTACCTGGCCGACGCTTTCCCTCAGGCGGGGCTGACTCCGACGCCAGGCGAACGGGCGGACTACTTTCGCTGGCTGTTCTTCGTGGCCGGCCCCGTGGAACAAGCGGTCACCAATCGCAGGGCGGGCTTCGTTCCGCTGCCCGAACAGGAGTTCTTCTTCGGCTACGGCAGTTATGAACGTACCGTCGACCAGCTCGAGCGTGCGGTGCAAGCTCATCCGTACATTGCGGGCAACCGATTCACCGCGGCGGATGTCTATGTCGCGTCGCACATCGGCTGGGGCCTGGCTCTCCAGACGCTACCCGAACGCGAGGCTTTGTTGGCCTATGCGGGCAGAATGATCGAGCGCCCGGCTTATGCGCGGGCCGTCGCCAAAGACCAGGCGCTCATCGAAGGACGGCCCGGGTAATGCTGTGGCACCGAGTCCGAAGCGTGCTCCGATCACGACCCGGCCTCGGTCGCGCCTCCGGGCGCAGCGCTCAGAGCGACATGCCGCCCGATGCCTCGATGCGCTGCCCGTTGATCCAGCGGTTGTCCTCGGTCAGCAGCGAGGCGATCAGCGGACCGATGTCGTCCGGAACGCCGGGCCGGCCCAGCGCGGTGAGGTTGGAAACGAATTTGTTGACCTCCGGATCGTCGCGCACGGTGCCGCCGCTGAAATCGGTCTGGATCGCGCCCGGCGCGACGGTGTTCGCGGCGATGCCGCGGCTGCCGAGTTCCTTCGCCAGATAACGCGTGAACACTTCGACCGCCCCCTTCATCGCCGCATACGGCGCGCTGTTCGGCAGCGTGAAACGCGTGAGCCCCGACGATACGTTGACGATCCGACCACCGTCGCGCATCAGCGGCAGCAGCTTCTGCGTGAGGAAGAACACGCCCTTGAAGTGAACGTCGTAGAGCGCGTCGAGTTCGTCCTCGGTCGTCTGCTCGATCGAGTTGTGATGCGAGGTACCGGCGTTGTTCACGAGGAAGTCGAGACGGTCGGAGCCCAGTTCGACGAGCGCCGCGCGCACCTGCACGACGAATTCGTCGAAGGTTCCGGACTTGCCGGTATCGAGCCGCAGCGCGATGGCTCGACCGCCCATGCCGGCCACGGCGGCAGCGACCTTGTCGGCTTCCTCCCGGTTCGCGTGGTACGTGAACAGACTGCGGATGCCGCGCTTCGCGAGGCTCAGCACGGTACTGCGGCCGAGACCGCGGCTACCGCCGGTAACGAGCGCGACCGTCGTCGCGGCCGTCGTGTAGATCGTGTTGGCCATGTGCCACTCCGTGAAATCGATGCGAGCGCTCAGCGTAGGTCCGCGCAGACGGGATGCCTACGTCTAAACTGGCCTTTTTATTGCCTGTTCCTGCTTGGGCGAAGAGCGTCGGCGGCCATGAACACGCGAACCGCAGATCCCGAAATGGCCCGTCTGGCCGATGCGGTGCGCCGCTACGTCGCTCGCCAGGACGGCAAGAGCCCATTCTTCACGGCCGCCGAAGGTCTGATCGTGCTGTGCGCGCAGCAGGAGCGTGGCCAGACTCATCTGATACACAAACCTGCGATCTGCATCGTCGTCCAAGGCGCGAAATGGACGGCTTTCGGCAGCCGGCGGCTCGAATACCGGGCCGGGCAGGCGCTCGTGGTCAGTCTCGAAATGCCGGGATCGAGCCAGGTCGTGAGCGGCGATCGCGATGCGCCTTATCTGAGCGTCGTGATCGAACTCGATCCGGTCGCGATGCGCGAAGTGGTGGAGCGGCTCGACGCACCGCCGGCAGCCGACGACCGGGCCGGTGACAGCGCGTACGTCGTGCCGTTCGACGGACCGCTGGTCGATTGCGCGCTGCGCGCGGTACGCCTGCTCGATACGCCGGACGCGATTGCCGTCGTCTATCCGCTACTGATGCGGGAAATCTGCTACTGGCTGCTGAGGACCCCGAACGGCGCACGGATCGCCCGGCTGATCGTCGGCGGCGACCGGCATCACGGTATCGTCAGGGCGATGCACCGACTGCGCGAGCAGTTCGCGCGGCCGATCCGAATCGAAGAGCTCGCGATGCTGGCGAAGATGAGCCCATCGGCGTTTCATCACCGCTTCAAGGAACTGACGTCGCTGACGCCGTTGCAGTATCAGAAGCAGATTCGCCTGCTCGAAGCCCGACGCCTGATGGCCTCGGGCGAGGCCAACGCGCAGACGGCCGCATTGACCGTAGGGTACGAGAGCCCGTCGCAGTTCAACCGCGAATACGCGCGCCTGTTCGGCGCGCCGCCGAAGCGCGACATCATGCGGTTCGGGCAGATCGATGACTGACGAGGATGCGCGGAAAAGCGCCCCCTACTTCAACTTCAGCGCCCCCGAAGCCACCTCCTCCGCCGTCAGCTCCCGCAGCCTGCGCTTGTTGATCTTGCCCACGCCGGTCTTCGGCAGGCTGTCGATGAACAGATACCGGTCAGGCAGCCACCATTTGGCGAAGCGTCTCGACAACCACTTCGTCAGATCCTCGGCGCTGACTTCATCGCTGCCGGGGCGTCTGACCACATAGGCGACCGGCCGCTCCTGCCACTTGTCGTGCGGAGCGGCGACGACGGCCGCTTCGCTGACGCCCGGGCAGGCCGTCAGTTCGTTCTCCAGGTCCACCGAGGAGATCCACTCGCCTCCCGACTTGATCAGGTCTTTCGCCCGGTCGACGAGCCTGATCGATCCCGAGGCGTCGACGGTGGCCAGGTCACCGCTCTTCCACCAGCCGTCGACGAAGCTGTCCCGGCTGCGTTCGTCTTCGTAATAAGCCTCGGCGACCCAGAGGCCGCGGACACGGACCTCGCCGGGCGAAGCATCGTCGCGCGCGACCGCCTGGCCATCGGCGTCCAGCACCTCGATGTCGATCCCCGGCACCGGGATGCCCTGGCGCGTGCGCACGCCGATCCGTGCCTCGGGACCGGCGTCGCGCAACTCGCGTCCGACGTGGGTGACGGTGGCGATCGGCGCCGTTTCGGTCGCGCCCCATGCCGTGTAGATCGAAATGCCGTATTCCTGCTGGAAACGCTCCATCAGCGCGCGCGGCGTCGCCGAGCCGCCGAGCATCAGTTCGCGCAGGCTCGATAGGTCGCGCCGCCGGTTCTGGAGTTCGGCGTACATCTGGACGCCCACGGTCACGGCAGCGGCGAAGAACGTGACCCGTTCCGCTTCGATCAGGTCGAGGATGTCGGCCGCCGTCGGTTGCGGGCCCGGCAGCACCAGTTTCGCGCCGACGGTCAGCGCGCCATGAGGCAGGCCCCAGGCATTGGCATGGAACATCGGCACGATCGGCATGATCGTGTCGCGCTCCGCGAGCCCCATGACATCGGCCATGCAGAGCGCCATCGAATGCAGGTACAGGCCGCGATGCGAATAGACGACGCCCTTGGGCTTGCCCGTCGTCGCCGACGTGAAGCACATGCCGGCCGGACTGTTCTCGTCGACATCCGGCAACACGAAATCCGGCCGGCCGGAATCGACGAGCGCTTCATAGCCGAGCACGTTCGCGGCGCCGCCGATGTCCGCGTCCGCTTCGGCCATCACGACGATATGCCTGAGCGACGGCAGGCGCGGCGCGATGCGCTCGACCAGCGGCAGGAACTCCGGGCCGACGAACAGCGCGACGTCCTGGGCCTTGTCGATGATGTAGGCGATGTCGTCGTCGGCGAGCCGGATGTTGATCGTGTGCAGCACGGCGCCGGCGCTGGGGACGGCCGCATACAGCTCGAAGTGGCGGTGCGTGTTCCATTCGAGCGTTCCGACGCGTTCGCCCGCTCGTACGCCGAGCCGTCCCAGCGCGTCGGCCAGACGGCGCACGCGCCGGGCATAGTCGGCATATCGGTAGCGAAACAGCGATCCATCGGCCTGGCGACTGACGATCTCGTTGCCGGGAAAGTACTTCTCCGATCGCTCGAAGAGCTGCTTCAGATTGAGCTGCATCGCGTCTCCCTCCCCTGACCGCCCGATCTAATTGGCGGTGTAACCGCCGTCTATCACCAGTTCGGAACCCTGCATGAACGAGGATTCGTCCGACGCGAGGAACAACACGCCCTGCGCGATCTCGTCGGGCCGGCAAGGCCGGTCGAACAAGGTCGAGGCCAGGATCGCCTTGCGGGTCTCCGGGTCGGTATGCAGAAGATCCTTCGTCATCGGCGAATCGACGACGCCCGGATGAATCGAGTTCACGCGGATCTTCATCGGCATCAGATCGACCGCACAGGATTTCGTCATCAGTCTAACCGCACCTTTCGACGAGATGTAGGCGCCGGCCGACGGTGCCCCGACGAGGCCGTAGATCGACGAGAGGTTGATGATCGAACCGCCGGTCTCCTTCATCAGCGGCACCACGGCCCGGATGCCCAGATAGACGCCGCGCACGTTCACGTCGAACACGCGGTCCCATTCGTCGGGCGCGGTCTCGTGCAGCGGCTTGAGCAGCAATATCCCCGCATTGTTGACCAGCACGTCCAGGCGTGCGGCCCTGGCGCGGACCGCCTCGACGGCATCGCTCCAGTCCTTCTCCCGCGTGACGTCGAGCCTGAGGAAATCGGCCTTGCCGCCTTTCGCACGAATGCCGTCGGCGACCTGCGCGCCCAGCTTCTCCTCGCGGTCGCAGACGAACACGTGCGCGCCCTCGGCGGCGAGCAGCTCGGCTTGCGCCTGTCCGATCCCCATCGCCGCGCCGGAGACCAGCGCGACCTTGTTCTTGACGCGATCCATTCGTACACCTCCATCCTTTGTGTCGAGACCCGCTCCGTGGAGCCGGATCGATGTCCACCCGGCGGAGCCGGGCCGGTAAGTAAACGGGCCGATTACCTGGCCAGCGCGAAACCCGCGTAGTCGTTGGCCGCGCTTTCCTTGAACTTGGCGATATAAGTAGGCAGGCCCAGCGGGAAGTTCAGGCTCTCGGCCTTCTTGCCGGGAATGTTGGCGCCCGTGTACCAGGACTTGGCCCGGGGAAACAGGCTGGCGTCCCAGAAATCGGCGATCAGCTTTCGCCATTGCTCCTGCGCCTCGGGCACGGGCTCGATGCGCGTGATGCCGCGATCGCGCAGATAGCTGACGAGCTCGACGATCAGCTCGCCCTGATACTCGGCGTTGCTGGGGCCGTTGGCGAAGCCCGAAGGCGACTGCGGGCCGTAGCCGAAGAACAGATTGGGGAAGCCCGCCGTCGCGACGCCGAGAAAAGTGCGGGTGCCGTCGGACCAGGCCTCCTTGAACGTCCGGCCGTCGATGCCGCGGAAATCGATGCTCGTCAGGCCGCCGGTCACGGCATCGAAGCCGGTGGCGAGCACGATGATGTCGAACGGGATTTCCTCATCGCCGGCTACGATGCCGCGCGCGGTCACCCTTATCGGCGTACGCCGCATGTCGACCAGCTTCACGTTGTCCTGGTTGAAGATCTCGAAGTACCACTGCTCGAGCGACGGCCGCTTGGTGCCGAACGGATGCGGCGCCTCGGCCGGCGCGAGCATCTCGGCCACCGCCGGATCCTTGACGCGCTCGAGGACCTTGCGGCGCCAGAAATCGTAGGCGTAGGCGTTCGACTTCTCGTCGAACAACGTGTCCTGGAACGTGCCCAGCCAGAAGTGGAAGCCGCCGGCCTGCCACATCCGCTCGTACTCGGCCTCGCGCTCCTGCGGCGTCAGATCGACGGCGTTCTTCGGCACGAAATCGAAATCGAAGCCGGCGAAGGTCTGGCCGCGCCGCTCGAACGCGGCCGGCAACTGCTCCCTCATCCGCCGGTTGTCCTCGGCACCGAACTGTTTCTGCTGCATCGGCAGCGCCAGATTGGGCGTACGCTGGAAGACCGTGACCTGGCGCGCGACCAGCGCCGCTTCCTGCGCGACCTGCACGCCGCTGGAGCCGGTGCCGATCACGGCGACGCGCTTGCCGCGCAGGTCCAGGCCCTCCTGCGGCCACAGCGCCGTGTGGTGCACGGCGCCCTCGAAGCCGTCCAGCCCCTCGATCGGCGGCACATAGGACTTGGCGGCGAAGCCCAGGTTGGCGATGACGAAACGCGCGTTGATCGGCTGATGGCCGAGGCAGCGCACCGTCCATTCGCGCCGGGCTTCGTCCCACAGCGCCGACTGGACCCGGGTGTTGAAGCTGATGTCCTTGCTCAGCCCGAGCTTCTCGTCGACGAAGTAGAAGTACTCGCGCATCTGCGCCCAGTTCGGGTAATGCTCGCGCCATTCGAACTCCCTCCAGATCTCGGGAAACGAGAACTGGTAGATGTTGCAGTGCGAGTCGACGCGGGCACCGGGATAGCAGTTCCAGTGCCAGATGCCGCCGACGTCCGAGGCGGCGTCGACGAGGTGGACCTTGAAGCCGAGTTCGCGCAACCGATGGAGCTGGTACAGGCCGGAGAAGCCGGCGCCGATCAGCAGGACGTCGAGCGTCTCGTTGATCGAGTTGTTCAGGCCCAGGCGCGGATCGGGCTGTCGGGCGATGGTTGCCATGATCGACCTCCCGTTGTCACTTCAGGCCGAGCCGCGGCTTGACCCAGCTCGCCATGTCCTGGATCGCGGCGTCGGCTTCTGGCGCCGCGCCGGCCATGAACTGGAACACGTGCTGCATGCCCGGGTATTCGTCGATCCTGACCTCGACACCGGCCTGGCGCGCCCGCTCGGCGATCCGGCGGCTGTCGTCGAGCAGCGTCTCGGCATCGCCGACGGTGATGAAGATCGGCGGGAACCCGCTGTAGTCGGTGTACAGCGGGTTGGCCAGCGGATGTTTGGGATCGCCGTTCTCGCCGATGAACAGCGATCCCAGGCCGTTCGTGGTGTCGCGCGTCACCAGCGCATCGCTGTGGGCGTTGGTGTCGTAGGTCTTGCCGGACGTGTCCCAGCCGGCCCAGGGCGAGATCGGCATCGTCGCGACCGGCAGCGGCAGTCCATGCTCGCGCGCATTGGCGATCGTCGTCAGCGCCAGCGCACCGCCGGCCGAATCGCCGACGAAGGCGATGTGCCCGGGCTCGATGCGCTCTTTTTCCAGCAGCCACCGGTAGGCGGTGGTCATGTCGTTGACCGGACCCGGATGCGGGTTCTCGGGCGAACGGCGATAGTCGACGATCAGCGCGCGGCAGCCGACGGCCTTGGCGATATGGCCGAACATCTTGCGGTGCGTATACATCGAGCCGACGACGTAGCCGCCGCCGTGCGAGCACAGCAGCACGCGGTCGGTGCTGCAGCCCTTGGGAATGGCCCACATCGCCGGAATCTCGCCGATGTCGACCTCGATGTAGTCGACGCCGCGCGGATCGACCGTCACATCTCCCCAGTGCCCGAAGACCTCCCTGATCTCTTCGAGCTCCATGTCGGGGTTGGCGTGCATGGCCTTGGTCCAACCGGCGTACAGGTTGGCGAGGGCGGCTGATTTGGCGCTGGGCATGGCGTGTCTCCGATCGTTGTGCGGGTGTCGAGGGCGGACCGCATCGCGTGCGGCTTCCCTGCGCTCCCAATTGATCAAGACGCGTGCCAGCGTCGCGGGATCTCGGAATCCTTTTTCGCTCAATCACTTAGGGATGAGGAACCGGTGCGGCGGCGTGTCCGGCCGATGTCCGTCGAGACAGATCTGTCTCGACGATCGGACAGATTCGTTCGCTGCCGGATGTCCGAGGCGGCCGTGTGCCAGCGCGTCACAGACCGTCGTCGCCCGGCCGGGTGAAGGCCTTCGGATCGATCTGCAGATCGGCGAAGCGGCGATAGAGCGTGGAGCGGGCCATCCCGAGCACCCTGGCGACGTCGGTCGCCTTGCGGTACTTGCGCAGCATCGCGATGATCGCTTCGCGCTCGTCGTCGGGCGTGCCCGACGGCGCAGGCGGGGGGACCGACCGCGCCGGCGCCACGCCGGGCCGCGTCGACCGCGCTTCGACGGGCAGCGGCAGGGCATCCCGGGTCAATCTGCCGCCGCCGTACAGCAAGGCGGCCTCGAGGACGTTGCGCAGTTCCCGCACGTTGCCGGGCCAGTCATGGCACGCCAGCGCGGCCAGGGCATCGGCCTCGAGAACGCCGGTCCCCAGACCGTGCTTGACGCACAAGGTCTCGACGAGCTGCCGGGCGAACAAGGCGATGTCGCAGCGCCGCTCGCGCAGCGGCTTGATCGATTTCTCGATGACCCTCAGACGGAAGTACAAATCCTGGCGAAAGCGTCCGTGCTCGACGAGGTCGGCCAGATCGCGGTGCGTGGCCGCGACGATCCGGCAGCGCGCCTGGCAGGGCTCGCTCGAACCGACCCGCAGAAAACTGCCGTCCTCCAGCACCCGCAGCAGGGCCGCCTGCATCGCCAGCGGCAATTCGCCGATCTCGTCCAGAAAAAGCGTGCCGTTCTTCACCGATTCGAAATAGCCGGCCCGGCCGCGCAGATCGGCGCCCGAGAACGCGCCGCGCACATAACCGAAGAACGTGCTCTCCATCAACTCCGCGCTGATCGCGCCGCAATTGACGGCCAGATAGGGCTCGTTCCGGCGGGGACTGCAGGCGTGCAGATGCCGGGCGAGCAGTTCCTTGCCGGTGCCGGTCTCGCCGATCAGCAGCACGTTGACGTCGGCTGCCGCCACCTTCGTCAATTCGTCGAGCATGGCTTTCGTGTCCGGGTCGCAGGTCATGAACTGCCCGAAATGCCGGACCTGCGCCGACTCCGCGTCCGACGCGCCGCTCCGGAAACTCGCGCGCGCCGAGCCGAGCGGCCGGACGCCGGACAACTGGATGATCCGGCCGATGCGCTCGCCGGAGTGCGGGTCGGCGACATCGAAGGCGTCATGGCCCCGGTCTCGATGCAGCGACGGATGGGACCAATCCTCGGCGGCGCGGCGTCCGCTCGCCGTGGCCGTGTGCGTGAGCACCCGCCCGAAGCGGTCGACGAGCAGCAGGTCATCGTGCGGATAGCGCCGGGCGCGATCGCCGAAGGCCGACATCAGGTGACTGTGCTCGATCGCCCGGCCCAGGCTCATCCGCGCCTGGATCGAGTTGGCCAGCGACACCACGATCGCGAGCGCCTGGCCCGAATAATCGGACTCCGCCGCGGTGTAGTCGATGACGCCCAGCAGCGTGCGATTGTCGCTGTCGAAGATCGGCGCCGCCGAACACGACCACCGATGCAGACCCTCGCAGAAGTGCTCGGCCGCCAGCACGTGCACGGGCTGGCGCTTGGACAGCGCCGTGCCGGGCCCGTTGATGCCGGCCACCGCCTCTTCCCAGTGCGAGCCCTGGACGATTCCGGACAGGTCGGCAGCCCGATCCCGCACCGGTGGGGCGCCGGAAACGTGCAGGATGCAGCCGGTGGCATCCGTCAGCAGCCAGACGCCCTGCTGCGCGTCGAGAAAACGCCCGACCTCCTGGATGATGGGTTCGGAGGTCTTCAGGAAGATCCGGTTCGTCTCGACCCGCTGCTGGAACTCGTCCTCGCTGAGCAGGCGCCCGCGCGCCATCGCGACGTCGACCCCCATCGCCTTGCAGCGCATCCACTCGTCGACCAGCAGATCGTGGTACGGAGGACGCCGCTGCTCGGCGTCCAGCAGTCCGGCGTTATAGCGCTCCCACAGGACCTTGACGGTTCGCGGATCCTTGTCGAAACCAATGTAGGGAATCGTTCCGGACATGATCGCCGCTCCAGTCTGTCGACGAAGAGATGCTGCGCATCGACGGCGACGAACGCCGTCGATGCGCAGCCGGATCGAATACCCGCGCGACGGTCTGCGTCACGCCGGCGCCGATCGCCATCGGGTCGATCGCCGCTTCGATGACGATCGAGATACGGCTCGCGCGCCGGCGTGCGATCAGCGCGTCATCACGTCTGCCATCCGATGGGCACCACGACCATGCCCGCCCTCTCCATGACGTTGCGCAGGCGCTCGAACTCGCTCTCCACGAACTTGGTGAACTCGTCGCCCGCCAGCACCGCCGGCGTCCAGCCGTTCTTCTCCAGCGCCGCCTGCCACGCGGGTGACTGCGTGGTGGCGATCAACGCGTCGGTCAGCGCCTTGCGTTGCGCGGGCGCGAGGTCCGCCTTGCCGAACAGGCCGCGCCAGTTGCTGATCTCGACGTCGATGCCCTGCTCCTTGAGCGTGGGAACGTCCTTGTTCCACGCCAGACGCTCGGCGCTGGTCACGGCCACGGGCTTCATCCTGCCGCTGCGGATGAACTCGTTGAACTCGCTCGTGCCGCTGCCGCCGATGGTGACCTTGCCCTCGAGGACGGCGGTCGCCGCGTCACCGCCGCCGGCCGATGCCACGTAGTTGACCCTGGCCGGGTTCACTCCCACCGCGCTCGCGATCATGGCCGCGGCGATGTGCTCGGGGGAGCCGGACGAGCCGCCGCCCCACTGCACGCTCTCCGGATCCTTCTTGAACTGCGCGATCACGTCGCCCATGGTCTTGAACGGTGAATTGGCGGGCAGCACGAACACGTTGTATTCGGTCGTCAGGCGCATCAGCGGCGTGCCCCGCATCAGGTTGATCGGCCACCTGGAGCCGATCAGTCCGCCCAGCATCACCGCGCCCATCACCATCATCTGGGTGGCGTCGCCCTTGTCTCTGGCGATGAAAGGCCCCATGCCCAACACGCCGGCCCCGCCGCCCTTGTTGTCGTAGGTGACCGTGGCGGCCTGCTTGGCGTCGATCATCGCCTGGCCCAGAGCGCGGCCCGTCAGATCCCAGCCGCCGCCCGGGCTGGCGGGAATCAGGATCTTCAGGTTGGCGCCCGGTTGGGCCCAAGCGCCAGGTACGGCGCCGGCGGCCGCCAGCGCGGCCAAAGATTTGAGGAAGGTGGCGCGATCCATCACCAGTCTCCATGAATGTTGTTGTCAATTGTCCAGCGCGCACATCATCGCCGAGCCGGCAGGCTTTTACCATCCGGCCTGAGCCTGCTCAGCCTGGAAAGATATCATCTGCGGACCAATTGTCAGTTTCGTGCCGACTGCCGCGCCGACCCTAAGCGCGCATGGACGCCGGCCGTGGTCCGATCCGGGCGATCGCGCGCGGGGCGATCACGCGCCGGAATCATCGATTTTGCGGAGATCGATCGAACAGCCGATCGCTCGCTCCGCACGCTGGAACGCTATCCTTCCATTCGAACGAGGAGGCCGCGACGGCATCGAGCCTCCGCCGACGCCGGGTCCCCTTCCCATGCAACGGCCGCGAGCGGAAGAACGCCATGACCGGAACCCCGAACACCAGAACGGCCACCGTCAACGGGCAATGGTGGGGCGCGCGATCCCGCGACTGGGCCGATATCCAGGAAGGCCAGTGCAGACCGGTCTACGAAGCCGCCTTCGTCCGGCTTGGCCTGACCCCGGGCACGCGGTATCTGGACGCCGGCTGCGGTGCCGGAATGGCGGCCAGCCTGGCGTCGCGCGCCGGGGCGGTCGTGACCGGACTGGACGCCTCGCCGGCGCTGATCGACGTTGCCCGTCAGCGGCTTCCCGCCGCGACGTTCCAGGTCGGCGAACTGGAGGAACTGCCGTTCGACGACGATCGATTCGACGTCGTCACCGGCTTCAATTCGTTCCAGTACGCGGGCAATCCGATCGTCGCGTTGCGAGAAGCGAAGCGGGTGACTCGTCCTGGCGGACGCGTGCTGGTCATGACCTGGGGCGAGCCCGAAGGCATGCCGGCAGCCGCGCTGGTCGCGGCGCTTCGCCCGCTGCTGCCCCCGCCGCCGCCCGGCGCGCCCGGGCCGTTCGCGTTGTCCGGCGAATCGGCGCTGCGCGCCTTCATGACCGAATCCGGGCTCCAGCCGCTGGAGATCTTCGATGTGGAGTCCGCGTGGCAGTACGAGAACCTTCCGCTCGCGCTCAGAGGCTTGATCTCCTCCGGCGTCGCGGCACGGGCGGTCGCCCGATCCGGCGAAAGCGCGGTGAACGCCGCCCATGCGCAAGCACTCGCGCCGTTCGTACGGGATGATGGGAGCTACGTGATTCCGGCGACGTTCCGCTGCCTGATCGGACAGGCCTGATCGGGCATCCGCTAAGCGGCCGCCCTCCCGGACACGCCCAGCGCCGCCAGCGCCAGCCCGATGAAACCCGCCGAGACCCACGGCAGACTGGTCGTGCCGGCGCGCGGGGCGACGACGGCGGCGACGTACGCGCCCAGCGCCATGCCGGCGTACAGGGCCGATGCATTCAACGCCAGCACCAGGCCGCTCGCGCCGGGCGCGAGTTCGACCAGGCGGCGTTGCTGCGAGGGCATGAAGACGTCGCTGGCGACCGCCCATACGATCAGCAACACGAGCGCGAGCGGATAGACGGCCGGCGTGCGCGTCCAGGCGATGAATACCGCGGCCAGGACGATCAGCGCCACGGTCAGCGCCCGGGTCGCCGGCCAGCGGACCGCGATCACCCGAGCGAGCCCGTTGCCGGCGATGCCGGCCGCGCCGAACACCAGCAGCGCGAACGACACGCCCTCGGCGCCGACGCCGAACTGCTGCTGCAGGATCGGCACGATCAGCGTGTAGGTCGCGAAGATCGCGGTCATCGTCGCCACCATGACGATCACGCCCGAAGCCGCGGCCGGATCGCGGACGATGGCCAGCAGATCGCCGACGCGGATCCGGCTGCCGCGCTGGCCGGCATCGACGAGCCAGCCTACCAATGCCGCCACGCCGATCGTCAGCGCCGCGACCAGCACGAAGCAGGCCCGCCAGCCGAAGGTCGCCCCCAGCCAGGCCGACAACGGCACGCCGACCACCGACGCGAGCGTCATGCCGCTGAAGACGACCGCCAGCGCATGGCCCTTGCGCTCGGCCGGCACCAGGCCCGCCCCGAGGGCCGAAGCGACCGGCCCGATGGCGGCGGCCCCCAGTCCGGTACAGATCCGCGCGGCCATCAGGCCGCCGTAGCCGTCGGCGAACGCGGTGGCCAGCGCGCCGATCGCCATCATCGCGAGCCCGCACAGGATCAGCCTGCGGCGGGGCCAGTGACCGACGAGCACTTGCAGGCCCGGCGCGCCGATCGCGAACGTGAACGCCAGCGCGGTGACCAGCGGCGCGCTGGCGTCCGGATCGACGGCCAGCGAACGCGCGATGCCGGGCAGCGTGCCGACCACGGCCAACGAGCCCGTTCCCATGATGAAGTAAGCGAGCGCGAGCACCCTCAGTGACCACGCCGGTGTCCGTGTTGATGTCCGTTCGTTCATCGGAAGCCTCCGTTTAAGGCAAAGGGATCTGGCTTCACTGTGCGCGCGGCGATGGCATACTTGAAATCGATATCTCGTATCGGAGGTATCCAGCAGGATGATATGGCTTCGCTGAACGGCATCGATCTGAATCTGCTGCGCGCGCTCGACGTCCTGATCGAGGAATCGAACGTGACCCGCGCCGCCGATCGGCTGGGGATCTCGCAGCCGGGACTGTCGGCGCAGTTGTCCCGCCTGCGCGCGCTGTTCGGTGATCCGCTGCTGGTGCCCGCCGAGAACGGCCGAGGCATGGTGGCCACGCAACGCGCGCGCGAACTGCAGGCGCCGCTGAGGGCGAGCCTGCAGGATCTGGCCGCCCTGGTCCGCACGCCGCCGCATTTCGATCCGCGGACCGATGCGCGCAGCTTCGCGATCGGCACCGCCGACAATGCCGCGGCGACGCTCGGAATCGGCCTGATCGAACGCCTGCGCCAACACGCCGGCGCCGGTGTCCGGGTCGCGTTCCAGCGCAGCGGCCCCGATGCGGCCGCCCGGCTCGAGCACGGCGACATCGACCTGCTGATCGCCTCCGACCGGGCGTTGCCCGAGGCGATGAAGGCCCGCAAGCTGCTCGACGAGAGCTATTTGATGGTCCAGCGCCGCCGCCATCCGCGCGGTCGCGGGCGCCTGGATCTCGACGCCTATTGCGCGCTCGAGCACGTGCTGGTCTCGACCAGCGGCGGCAGCTTCCACGGCTTCATCGATGAGCAGCTCGAAGCGCTGGGCAGGCGGCGCCGGGTCGCCGTGTCGGTGCACCAGTTCATGATGGCGCCGGCGATCGTCGAAGCGACCGATCTGGTCTCGACGCTGCCCGCGCGCTTCGCCAGACGTTACGCCGACCGGCTCGACCTGTTCGAGCTGCCGTTCGCGGTGCAGGGCTTCAACCTGTACGCGGCCTGGCACCCTCGTGCCCACGGCGACCCCGCACTGCGCTGGCTGCGCGAGCAGCTGGCGGCGCTCGCCGGGCAAGGCGGTCGCCGCAGCCCTCGGCGCCCGGTCGGGTGACGCCGGGCCGCGGCGAATCGCAGCGGCCCGTCATGGCCGCCGGCCCTTACTCCTCGTCCGCCGTCCGCACCGGCGAGCCCGGTCTCGGAACCAGCATGCCGACCCGTTCGCGATACTCGCGATAGCGCTCGCCGAACTGCCGCAGCAGATCCCTTTCTTCGAACGCGATGCCGATCAGGATATAAGCGCTGAAACCCAGCGCGAACAGCAGCCGACCGGCCGTCATGACCGGCACCGACCAGAACGTCAGCATCAGGCCCGCGTACAGCGGATGCCGTACGCAGCGGTAGAGCCCCGGCGTCCTGAACCGGGCTTCGGGCGGATCACGATGCTTGAGGCGGGCGAGCACCTGCCGCAGCCCGAACAATTCATAATGGTCGATAAGGAAAGTGCTGACCAGCGCCAACGACCAACCGAGTCCGTACAGGCTCCATAGCAGCGCGACGCCGACACCCTGCTCGACCCGCCAGACGACCGGTTCGGTGATCGGCACCCAGAACACGAACATCAGCGCGAGGACGACGCTGGTGGCCAGCCCGAAGGTGCTGCGCTCCAGCGCGGGCGGCACGACCCGGGTCCACCAGCGTTTGAAACCCTGTCGGGCCATGACGCTGTGCTGGATGCCGAACAGGGCCAGCAGCAGCAGATCGGTGGCGACGGCCTGCGGCCAGGGGGCGCCGGGGCCGACATCGACAGACCGGGAGACGAACAGATTGCCGCTGAAGCCGACCAGATACAGCAGGGCGAGCTGGCTCGCCATATAAGCGCAGACGCCGTAGAGAAGCGATGGAAACGCGCGCATGGGAAACTCCTTGTACGAATCCGGGACACGTCCAACGATAGACGGCGGGCGTCCCTTGAACGTCGCTTCGGCGTCCGACCAGCGCTGCTAAGGCCTCGCCGACCGATCATCTCCACCCGCCGCAGGTGCCCTGATGTCACCAGCTCTCGCATCGCCTCCGTTCGAACTGCAGGTTTTCGGCGTGCCCGTCATCGTCGCGGGAGAACGCAGGGAGCGGATTCCGCTCAAGCGAGCCGCAGCGCTCCTCGGCTATCTCGCGTTCAACGCGGGCCCCGTGCCTCGAGCCCATCTGGCGGCCCTGCTCTGGCCCGACGCCGATGAGACCCAGGCGCGCGCGCGTCTGCGCAGACTCGTCTATACGCTCGAAGGCGCGCTCGGCAGCAGGGTCCTGCTGGCCGACGACGATTGCCTGGCGCTCGCTGCGCAGGCCATCGAGACCGACGCGCTGCGGTTCACGCGATTCGCCCGCGACGCGGTCTCGGCGCCATCGCTCGATGACGACAGCCTGACGCAAGCTCGCCGGTGGATCGAACAAGCGCGCCGGCCGTTGATGCAAGGCATCGCCTTCGAGTCCGATGCGTTCGACGACTGGCTGAAGGCCACGTCCATCGAGCACGAGCATCTGCTCGCGCGCCTGCTCGAGCGCGTGATCGACGCGCTGGCGCAACGGGGCGAATTCGCGTCGGCGCTGGAACTCGCCGACGAGTTGCTGGCGCTGGACGCTTATCGTGAACCGAGCTACGTGCTGCTGATGCAGTTGCACGCGCTGCAGGGCGACGGCGCGGGCATCGAAGCGACGTTCACCCGCTGCGCGGAGGTCCTGCGCGCCGAATTCGGCATCAAGCCCGGCCCGCTGACCGAGCAGGCCTATCTGCGAATGACCGAGGATCTGAGGCGCCCGTCGTCCCCGCGCGTCGAGCGGCCGGCCGTGCGGTTCGCCGAAGGAGAGCTGGGCACCGTCGCCTATGCGATGCTCGGGTCCGGCGAACGCACGCTGGTGATCGCCCCCGGATTCGTCTGCCATATCGAGATCTCGCTGGAGAATCCGTCGGTCCGCACCGGGCTCGCCGCACTGGCCGAACGCTTCCGGGTGATCGTGTTCGATCGCCGCGGCGTGGGTCTGTCCGAGCGCCTCGGCGCGACCAGCACGCCGGCCGCGATGGCCGCCGACATCGCTGCGATCCTCGATCATGCCGGCGTGTCCAGCGCCTGGATATTCGGCTCGTCCGAGGGCGGGCTGGGCGCGATGCGCCTGGCCATCGACGATCCGCGCCGCGTGCAGGGCCTGTGCCTGTTCGGATCGCTGGCCCGCGGCTCGGCCGCGCCCGACTATCCGTGGGCGCTGCCGGCGGCGTCGTTCGAAGTCTGGCGCAAACGCCTGATCGCGGCCTGGGGCGGCCCGGTCGGCCTGGAAACCTTCGCGCCGAGCGAAAAGGACGATCCGGCGCTGCGCGCGTGGTGGGCGCGCCTGGTGCGGCACGCCGCCTCGCCGGGCGCGCTCGAAACGATTCTCGGCGGCCTGCGCGACGCCGATCTGCGCGCGGAGCTGCGACGCATCGGCGTGCCGACGCTGGTCATGCATCGACGCGGGGATCGCGCGGTCCGGTTCGAAGCCGGCGAGCATCTCGCGCGGAACATCCCGGGTGCCGTATGGCACCCGCTCGAAGGCATCGATCACTTCTGGTGGTGCGGCGACGGCGCACCCGTCGTGCAGGCAATTCTCGAGTTCGCCGGTCGTTGACGTCGGCCGGCGGGCCGCGAGGCCGCCAGACCACCGGACCCACTGGCCCACTGGCCCACTGGCCCGCTCGACCGCCCGACCCGACCACCCGACCACCCGACCATAGGACCCAGGGACCGTGGGATCGCGGGGCGGATCGAATTGGCGATTCCGACGGATTTCGCGACAATGAGCGGCCGCGGGCGCCTGCCGCTGCGCGCGTCTTCCCGATGCGCAGCGGAAAGAACCGGCGGAACCGATCGAAGATCGACCGAAGAATCACAACCAGGAGACTCTCAATGCCCTTTACCGCAACGGGCCGGCTCGCGCTGCGCCCGCTGAGCCTGATCGCCGTCACCGCCATCGCCGCCCTTTCGGCCTGTGGTTCGGATCACCACGACGATCCGCTGACCGTCGCCACCGACAAGGGAACGGTGTCGGGCAGCGACACGCCTCAGTACCGGCAGTACCTGGGCATCCCTTATGCCGCGCCGCCGGTCGGCCCTCTTCGCTGGCAGCCGCCGCAGGCGGCCGCGGCCTGGACGGGCACGCGCGATGCGACCCAGTTCGGGCCGCATTGCGCGCAACCGCCCAGCGCGTTCGGCGCGGTCAGCGCGTCGGAAGACTGCCTGTACCTGAACGTCTACGTCCCGAAGAGCGGACAGGGTCCGTTCCCGGTGATGTTCTGGATCCACGGAGGCGCGCTGCTGACGGGCCGCAGCAACGACTATGACCCGACGGCGCTGGTCGGCCAGGGCGTCATGGTCGTGACGATCAACTACCGGATGGGTCCGCTGGGCTTCCTGTCGCATCCGGCGCTGTCGGCCGAACAGGGCGGCGCATCGGGCAACTACGGCATCCTCGACCAGCAGGCCGCGCTCAAATGGGTCAAGGCCAACATCGCGGCCTTCGGCGGCGATCCGGGCAACGTGACGGTGTTCGGTGAATCCGCCGGCGGCCTGTCGACGCATTCGCAGATCGTGTCGCCGCTGGCCACCGGACTGTTCCACAAGGCCATCGTGCAAAGCGGCGCCTACACGCTGACGCCGCCCACGCTCACGCAGGCCGAGGCGCTGGGCCAGTCGTTCGGCACCGGCGTCGGCTGCGACGACCAGAGCCTGACCTGCCTGCGCAACGCGCCGGTCTCGGCGATCATCGCCAACTCGACGAAGATCCAGATCGGCGGCACGACGCTGCCGACCGTCGACGGCAAGGTGTTCACCAGC
Organism: Burkholderiaceae bacterium; assembly: GCA_047601745.1. Taxonomy (GTDB): domain Bacteria; phylum Pseudomonadota; class Gammaproteobacteria; order Burkholderiales; family Burkholderiaceae_E; genus JAKPAM01. The sequence continues at coordinate 5,756,556 of JASGIS010000001.1, forward strand.
ACGTTCGAGCAGGCTTATTCGAGCGGCAGCTTCAACAAGGTGCCGATCATCCAGGGCAGCAACCAGCACGAATACAGCCTGCTGTCCGCCTACGTGACCGACACGGTGCTGGGCCGCGAGATCAACGCCAGCGAATACCAGGCGGCCGTCGACGCGCAGTTCGGCACGGCGGCGGGCTTTCCGGCCGGATTCTCCGGCCTGCTGCTGGCCTCGTATCCGGTCACGATCACGCCGGCCTGGTCGCTGGACAGCCTGCTGACCGACGCGGTGTTCTCGTGCAACGGACGCAAGGTCGCGCAACTGGCCTCCGGCCACGGCGTGCCCGTCTACAGCTACGAGTTCGCCGATGCGAACGCGCCGATGGTGTTCAACCTGCCGCCGCGAGTCAACGGCTTCGGCGCTTATCACGCGGCCGAGATCCAGTACGTGTGGCCCAAGCAGCAGACGATCTACTACGGCGCGCCGTTCACGGCCGCGCAGACCGATCTGTCGAACAAGATGGTCGCGTACTGGGCGCAGTTCGCCAAACGCGGCGATCCGAACGTCAGCGGCAGTCCGAACTGGCCGGCGTACACGCGCGCCAACGACACGTACATGACGCTGGCGCCTAATGCGATCGCGCCGACGACGACGTTCGGCGCCGAGCACCAGTGCGCGATGTGGACGCCAGGTACCTGATCGTCGCGACGCATGCCGGACGAGGCGGGCCTTCACGCTGGAATCAGCGTGTACCGAATACCTCGTCCAGCGTACGAGCGTCGACGAAGTTGTCGACCCAACGCTCCAGTTCGGACACACTGGCCTCTTGCAACCGCTCGATCACCGACGAATCGAGCGGGCCGAAGCGGCGTTCGAGCTGGCGGCAGAGAAAAGCAACCCCGGCCTCCTGCGTCCATCGTTCCTTCAATCCGGCCATGTTCCGGTTCTCCTGCGGATAGCGCTCGGCGTAAAGCCGGCGTTCATTATCGTCAAGGGCGGTGTAGATGTCGACGAAGTCCAAGTATTTCAGACGCTTCTCGATGTCGGGCTCCAGACTCAGCAGGCCTCGGATGGCCTGCGCATAAAGGTCGATCCTGCGCCCACGCGGCCAGCGCATGTTGGGCAGGTTCAGCCGGGCGACGAGGTTGTCGCTGTTCATCCAGCGTTCGGCGGGCATGTCGGCCAACACGCAGGCCAGGTAGTCGAAGCGCAAGTACGCATGGTGCTCGCTGCCGAGCGTCAGCGAGCGGGGAACGCGCCGACTGCCGCGCAAGAAGATCACCACCGGCGCTACCCGCGTGGTCCGGTACAGCTCGGCCAGCGTGGCGCTGTAGACGACCAGGCGATGGATGGAGAAGCGCGCCGGATCGCTCTCTTCTTCCAGTACGAACAGCAAGGCCTCGCGCCGGCCGTCGGGCCACTCCACCAGCAGCGGCACGTCCAGTTCGTGGAAGCGGTCGCCCAGGCGATTCTTCAACTGCTCCTGGCGAATTGGCGTGATGACCACCGATTCATCGACGCCCAGGGCCTCCTGCGGCGCGAAGAAGGCCAACGCTTGGCGCGGATAGTCCAGGATCAGGTTCTTGAAGTTCTGGTCATGGCTGACGGGCGCGGTCATGAGCGGGTGGCTTCAGTCGAGCTCGTGATCGAACATTGAACCCGCCGGGCAGCGCGCCTTCAATCCGCCGGATAGCCAAGACCATTCGAGCGGACGATCTACTACGGCGCGCCCCGGGCGCGATCACAACGACGACGACGCTCGGCATGAGTACCCCTACGCGATGTGGACACCGGATAACTGATCGCGGTACCGGGTGGCGGCCGGACCGGGCCGCCTCCGTACCGCGCCCCGGGGCTCAAGCGCCCGGCGCCCGTCCTCAGGCGGACGCCCGGGCGCCGCGCTCGCGCCACGCGCGCCAGGCGAGCGCGGCCAGCACGCAGCCGACGATCGGAAACACCACCTGGTTGACCGCCGTCCAGCCGGCGCCGGTCATCAGGCGGCCGGACGAGAACGACGCGATCGCGACAGTGCCGAACACCAGCATGTCGTTCAACGACTGCGCGCGCGCCCGTTCGGCGGGCCGATAACACTCGGCGACCATCGCCGTGGCGCCGATGAATCCGAAGTTCCAGCCCAGACCGAGCAGCACCAGCCCGCCCCAGAAGTGCACGAGACCCAGGCCGGCGAGCGACAGCGCCGCGGCCGAGGCGATCAGCGCCAGTCCCAGCGCGGTGATCCGCGCATGACCGTAGCGCGCGATCAGGCGTCCGGTGAAAAAGCTGGGGCCGTACATCGCCAGCACGTGCCACTGGATGCCCAGCGCCGCCTGGCCGACCGTGTGGCCGCAGTCGACCATCGCCATCGGCGCGGCCGTCATCACGAAGCTCATCAGCCCGTACGAAGCGACCCCGGCGAACACCGCCAGCACGAAGCGCGGCTGCGCGGCGATCCGGGCCAGCGGGCGCGCGGGCAGACCTTCCTGAACGGCCGCGGTCGCACGGGTGACGCGCAGTCGCGAGACGACCGCCATCGCGATCAGCGCGAGCACCGCCTGCCCGATGAAGCTGCCGGCGAAAGGCGCCTGCGGATAGGCGTCGCGGGTCCAGATCACGACCTGCGGACCGATGACGGCCGCGAGCAGGCCGCCGACCATCACCCGCGAGATCGCCCGCGCGCGCATCGACGGCGCGACCTCGTCGGCCGCCGCGAAGCGATAACTCTGCACGCACGCGCCATACAAACCCGACAGCGCGGTGCCCAGGCAGAACAGCAGGAAGCTGCCCTGCACGATCGCCCAGGCGGCGAGCAGTCCGGCCGACATGCCCAGGCCGGTCCCGAGCACGTAGGTCGGACGCCGGCCGTACCGGCGCATCAGCAGGCCCATCGGCATCGCGCCCAGCGCCTGCCCGAGCTGGAACAGGCTGATCGGCAACGTGACCAGCGCCGCGTTGTCCGACAGATGTTGGCCGACCAGGCCGCCGAGCGAGACGATGATCGCCGGCGACGCGCCGCCCAGCGATTGCGCGGCGATCAGCAGCGGCAGATTGCGGCGGGCCACGGCTTCGCCGTCGGCGTCCCGCCGCGTCGCGCCCGCCTGCGCCGGTGCGGGTCCGGGTTTCGTCATCGACGGTCAGCGCTTCTGCAGCAACTGGATGATGCTCGAGAAATCCAGCCCGCCGGCGCCGCGCTGGCTGTGCATCGAGTAGAGGTTGCGAGCCATCTCGCCGAGCGGGACCGATGCCCGCGTGGCCATCGCCGCCTCGGCCGCCAGGCCCAGGTCCTTGAGCATCAGGTCGACGCCGAAGCCTCCGGCATAGCCGTTCGAGGACGGCACGTTGGGCATGACGCCCGGAAACGGGTTGTACAGCTCGATCGCCCAGTTGCGCCCCGAACTCTTGCTCATGATGTCCGACAGCACGGCCGGATCGAGGCCGTTGGCCACGCCCAACGCGAGCGCCTCGGCGGTCCCCGCCATCAGGATGCCGAGCAGCATGTTGTTGCAGATCTTGGCGGTCTGGCCGGCGCCGCTGTCGCCGGCGTGGAAGATGTTCTTGCCCATCTGCGCGAGCAGCGGCTTCGCGCGGTCGAGCGCCTTGACCGTTCCGCCGACGATGAACGTCAGCGTGCCGGCGACGGCGCCGCCGACGCCGCCCGATACCGGCGCGTCGATCATGTCGAGCCCGCGCGCCGCCGCGGCGTCGGCGACCTTGCGCGCCGACGCCGGCGAGATCGTGCTGCAGTCGATGACCAGCGTGCCCGGCTCGATCCGGCCGACCAGGCCCTGCTCGCCCAGGTACAGCGACTCGACGTGCTGGCTGGCCGGCAGCATCGAGATGACGACCTCGGCGCCCGCCAGCGCGGCGCCGGCCGAAGCCGCCGCACGCGCGCCGGCCGCGACCGCCTTGTCGATCGCGGCCTGCTGCAGATCGAAGACCGTCAGCGAATGCCCGGCGGCGAGCAGGTTCTGCGCCATCGGAGCGCCCATGTTGCCCAAGCCGATGAAAGCGATGTGACTCATGATGTGTTTCCTGGTCGATCGATGAAGAAGCGCCCGGGCACCGGCCGTCGCGGCGTCGGTGCGGGGAGCGGGATGACGGGATCAGGGCCTGTTCATACTAAGAGATCGAACCCGCGTGAAGCCCTAGCGGCCGAGGTCGGCCAGCGGATGCTCGGCCGCCGGCCACGGGCTGACGAAGAACGCATCGGCCCAGGCCTTGTCGGCCTCGGCCAGCCGGGCCGGCCGCCATGACGGCCGGTTGTCCTTGTCGATCAGCAGCGCGCGGATCCCCTCGCCGAAGTCGCCGTGCGCGGCGCAGTGCAGCGATACGACGAGCTCGATGCGGAAGACGTCGGCCAGCGACAGCCTGCGCGTGCGCCGCTGCAGTTCGTACGCGAGCCGGGCGCTGCCCGGCGATCCGGCCCGCAGCGTCGCGGCCGCACGGGTCAGCCACGGATCGTCGCGATGGCTGTCGGCCAGCGCCAGGATGTCGGGCACGATCTCGGCCAGCGTCGGATGCCGGCACACGCTGCCGATCAGATCGAAATGCTCGCGCAGCGGCCCGGCCTTCGGATCGGCGGCGCTGGCGAAGCCCGCCAGCAGGCGGCCGAGCGCCTGGCGGTTCAGCGCCGGCGCGTCGGACCACGCCTGCTCGAGCAGCGCGGCCATCACGGCGGGCTTGTCGGCCTGCCGGATGTGCACGTCGGCGAGCCCCGCGAAGATCGCGTCGGACGCGCGGATCTGCGCGCCGGTCAGCGCGAGGAACAGGCCGGTGCGGCCGGGCGCGCGGCCCAGTTGCCAGCTTCCGCCGACGTCCGGATACAGGCCGACCGACACCTCGGGCATCGCCAGCCGCGAACCTTCGGTAACCACGCGGTGGCTGGCGCCCGACATCAGGCCGATGCCGCCGCCCATGACGATCCCGTGGCCCCAGCACAGGATCGGCTTCGGGTAATGATGGATCGCGTAGTCGAGCCGGTACTCGTCGGCGAAAAAGCGCGTCGCGTAGGTATTAGCGCGGACGTCGGTCGCGCCGCTCGCGCGGAAGTCGACGATCGAACGGTGCAGCCCCTGCAGATCGCCGCCGGCGCAGAAGGCCTTATCGCCCGCGCCCTGCAGCACGACGATCGCGATCGCCGGATCGTCCGCCCATGCGCGCAGGCGCGGCGCCAGCAACTCGACCATCCGGCCCGACAGCGCGTTCAGCGTCTTTTCCTGGTTCAGCGTCGCGACGCCGATCCGCTTGCTCGCACCGGCCTGCCGCTCTTCGAGCACGACCTCCGTCATCCTTCGTCTCCTTCGTTGTGGATCCGCGCCCCGCGGCGCGCGATTACCGGCGCGGCGTCTGCCGATCGGTCCCGGCCGGCCCCGGCGCCCGCGGGCCCGATCTCCGGCCGGAACCGTGTCCGTTGCCTCACCGCAGTGTATCGCCGGCCTTGCCGCTGAGCAGGTAGCGCGCGACGATCATCCGCATGATCTCGTTCGTGCCTTCGAGGATCTGGTGCACGCGCGTGTCGCGCACCAGCCGTTCGATCGGATATTCGCGGATGTAGCCGTAGCCGCCGTGAAGCTGCAGCGCGTCGTTGCAGACCGCGAAGCCGACGTCGGTCGCGTGCCGCTTGGCCATCGCGCAGTAGATGCTGGCGTCGCCGGCCTTGGCGTCGAGCTTGCTGGCCGCCAGCCGCACCATGTGCCGCGCCGACACCAGCTCGATCTGCATGTCCGCCAGCTTGAACTGCAGCGCCTGGAAATCGGCGAGCCGCTGCTGGAACTGGCGGCGCTCGTTCATGTAGCGCGTCGCCGCGTCGAGCGCGCCCTGCGCGGCGCCGACCGAGCAGGTCGCGATGTTGATGCGGCCGCCGTCCAGTCCGCGCATCGCGATCTTGAAGCCGTCGCCTTCTTCGCCGAGCAGGTTGCCGGCCGGCACGCGGACGTTGTCGAAGTTGATCTGACGGGTCGGCTGGCTGTTCCAGCCCATCTTCTCTTCCTTGCGGCCATAAGTGATGCCGGGCGAATCGGCCGGTACGACCAGCGCCGAGATGCCGCCGGCCCCGTCGGCGCCGGTACGCGCCATCACGACCAGCACGTCGGTCGAGCCGGCCCCCGAGATGAACGCCTTGGTACCGTCGAGCACGTAGACCGGGCCGCCGGGTGAATCGTCGTCGCGCCTCGCCGAGGTCTTCAGCGAGGCAGCATCGGACCCGGCGCCCGGTTCGGTCAGGCAGTACGAGGCCAGCTTGCGTCCGCTGGTCAGGTCCGGCCCGAAAGCCTCGCGCACCGCGGGCCGCGCCCATTGCGTCAGCATCCACGTCGCCATGTTGTGGATCGTGATGTACGCGGTCGTCGACGGATCGACCGCGGCCATCTCCTCGAACACGATCGCCGCGTCGAGCCGGGTCAGCCCCAGTCCGCCGACGTCCTCGGCCGCATACAGGCCGCAGAAGCCGAGGTCGCCGGCCTTGCGGATCGTCTCGACCGGAAAGATGCCCTGCGCGTCCCATTCGGCCGCGTGCGGCGCGAGCTCGCCGAGCGCGAACTCGCGCGCGGTCTGCTGGAAGGCCCGCTGCTCGGGCGACAGCTCGAAATCCATGAACGGGCCTGCCTTACTTCAGCGAGATCGTCGTGTTGACGCCGCCGGCGCTGACCCCGTCCTCGAACCAGCGCTCGGTGATCGTCTTGGTCTGCGTATAGAACAGCACGACCTGCTTGCCATAAGGACCGAGATCGCCGAGCTTGGACGCGCGCGAGCCGGTGAACGAGAACAGCGGCACCGGCACCGGAATCGGCACGTTGATGCCGACCTGGCCGACGTCGATGTCTTCCTGGAACTTGCGCGCCGCCGCGCCCGACTGCGTGAACAGCGCAGTGCCGTTGCCGTTGGGATTGGCGTTGATGATCTCGATCGCCTCGTCCAGCGTCGCGGCGTCCATCACGCACAGCACCGGCCCGAAAATCTCCTGCTGGTAGATCGCCATGTCGGGCTTGACGCCCGCGAAGATCGTCGGACCGACGAAATTGCCTTTGTCATAACCCGGCACCGCCGGCCGGCGGCCGTCCAGTTCGAGCCGCGCGCCCTCGGCCGCGCCCCGCTCGATCAGGCCGACCACGCGCTCGTGCGCGGCGCACGACACCAGCGGCCCGACGTCGGTGCCGTCCTCGACGCCGGCGCTGACCTTCAGCGTGCGGGCCTTGGCGACCAGGTCCGGCAGCCATTGCTGCGCGTCGCCGACCAGCACGGCGACCGATACCGCCATGCAGCGTTGGCCGGCCGCGCCGAACGCGGCGCCGACCAGCGCGTTCAGCGTCTGCTCGCGATTCGCATCGGGCAGCACGATCGCGTGGTTCTTGGCGCCCATCATGCATTGCACGCGCTTGCCGTTCAGCGACGCGCGCTGGTAGACGTGCGTGCCGACCCGCGTCGAGCCGACGAACGAGATCGCCTTGATGTCCGGGTGATCGCAGATCGCGTTGACCGCGTCCTCGCCGCCGTGCACGACGTTCAGCACGCCGGGCGGGATGCCGGCTTCGAGCGCCAGCTCGACCAGCCGCATCGTCACCATCGGGTCCTGCTCGGACGGCTTGAGCACGAAGGTGTTGCCGCAGGCGATCGCCATCGGGAACATCCACAATGGGATCATCGCCGGGAAGTTGAACGGCGTGATGCCGGCGCACACGCCCAGCGGCTGCAGCACCGTGTAGGTGTCGACGCCGCCGGCGACGTTGTTCGCGACCTCGCCGAGCTGCAGCGTGCCGATGTTGGCCGCGTGCTCGACGACCTCCAGGCCGCGGAACACGTCGCCCTCGGCATCGGGCAGCGTCTTGCCCTGCTCGGCGGTCAGGATCGCCGCCAGCTCCTTCATGTTGTCGCGGATCAGTTGCTGGTACTTGAGGAAGATCCGCGCGCGCACGCCGATCGCCGTCTTGCGCCAGGTCTTGAACGCCTCGCGGGCGCTGGCGACGGCCGCGTCGATCTCGTCGGCCGTGGCGAACGGCACGCGCGCGAGCACCTGCTGCGTGGCCGGGTTGACGATGTCTCGCCATTGCTGCGAGCGCGATTCGACGAACTTGCCGCCGATCAGCAGCTTGACGGTGGGTACCTCGGTCGAGGCGATGGGATTGGCAGCCATGCGATGTCTCCTTGGGAGTCGGAATGTTCGGGCATCCGGTCGGGATCGATGTTAGCTGTGCAAAATTCTCGATTCAAGCCATAAAATTGCGCGGCCTGCCTTGCGAAAATGCACACCCTCGCGACGATGGACTGGGACAACCTGCGCTTTTTTCTCGAGCTGTCGCGCAGCGGCAAGCTGGTCAATGCGGCGCGCCGGCTCGACGTCGACCATACGACGGTGTCGCGGCGCCTGCAGACGCTGGAAAAAGCGATCGGCACGCCGCTGTTCACGCGCGGGCCGGCCGGCTTCGAGCTGACCGAGGCCGGGCGTCGGCTGCTGCCGCATGCCGAATCGATGGAGAGCGCGTGGCTGGCGATCGACCGCGCGACGCCGGCGGCCGACGCGGGGCTGTCGGGGCCGGTGCGGATCGGCGCGACCGAAGGCTTCGGCGTCGCGGTGCTGGCGCCCGAACTGGCCCGCTTCGCCGCCGGCCATCCGCATCTGGCGATCGATCTGCTGGCGCTGCCGCGGCTGGTCAACCTGTCGCGCCGCGAAGCCGACATCGTCATCGCGCTGGAGCGCCCGTCCCGCGGACCGTTCATCGTCGCGAGGCTGACCGACTACACGCTGCGGCTGTACGCGTCGGCCGAGTACCTGGCGCGCCAGCCTGGGCCGATCCGCCGCGACGACCTGCCGGCCCATCCGTTCGTCGGCTACGTCGACGACCTGCTGTTCAGCAAGGAGTTGCAGAGCCTGAACGAGCTCGGACGGCCGCGCCGTTTCAGCCTGCGCAGCACCAGCGTGCTGGCGCAGCAGCAGGCGATCGCCTCGGGCACCGGCATCGGCGTGCTGCCGGCCTTTCTCGCCGATCGCGACCCGCGCCTGAAGCCGCTGCTGCCCGAATCGGCGAACCTGACCCGCACGTTCTGGATGTCGATGCCGGTCGAGGTCAAGCACCTGCCGCGCATGCAGGCGGTCTGGCAGTTCCTGCGCGACACCGCCGCCCGTCTGCAGCCGTTGCTGACCGGGCGGACGGACGATGGCGTCCGACCGGAAAGCAGCCGTCGCGCCCCGCGCTATTGATAGAATGCCGACGATGCGGTGTCCGGCAGTCGGCGCGTGACGCCCGTCACCCGACGACGGTGTCCGGACCGGCCGCGCATCCCCTGGTCTTCCGATCGTTCGCCGTGTCCGCATCCCCGTCCCATCCCGCCGGCAGCCTGTTCGTCGTCGCCGCCCCATCCGGAGCCGGCAAGACGTCGCTGGTCCATGCGCTACTCGAGCGCCGCCCGGCCATCGAGCTGTCGATCTCGTACACCACGCGCGCGCCGCGGCCCGGCGAGGTCGACGGCCGCGACTACCGGTTCATCTCCCCGGCCGAGTTCGACCGGCGCCGCTCGGCCGGCGAGTTCCTCGAATGGGCCGAGGTGCACGGCAACCTGTACGCGACCTCGCGCCGCTGGATCGAGGAACGCACGCACGCGGGCGCCGACATCCTGCTCGAGATCGATTGCCAGGGCGCGGTACAGGTGCAGCGCCTGTTCCCGGACGCGGTCGGGATCTTCATCGCGCCGCCGTCGATCGAGGCCTTGCGCGAGCGGCTGATCGGCCGCGGCCAGGATGCGGCCGACGTCATCGAACGCCGGGTGGCGGCAGCGGCCAGCGAACTGCAGCAGGCCGGCAAGTTTCAATATGTTATTATTAATCAAGACTTTGACGTCGCCTGCAAGCAGATCCTGGCGATCGTCGACGCGGCGGCGCTGCGTTTCGCCCAGCAGCGCTCGCGGCACCCGCTGCTTTTCCGCCAACTCGGCGCCTGAGCGCGGCGCGCCGATTCGCCGGCGGCGGCGCTGCAGCCGCTCCCTCCTCCAACCGATCAAGGATGTCCGATGGCCCGTATCACCGTTGAAGACTGCCTCAAACAGATCCCCAACCGCTTCGAGCTGACGCTGGCCGCCACATATCGCGCGCGGATGCTGGCCCAGGGCCACACGCCGAAGATCGACAGCAAGGACAAGCCGACCGTCACGGCGCTGCGCGAGATCGCCGCAACCAAGATCGGCACCGAGATGCTTCGACGCGTTCCCAGTTGATTTGTTAACGAGGTCGTTGCAGGATGTCAGGTACCACTCGATGATTTGACATCTTGCCCGACGACTTCCATCCGACCGGCCATGCGCGCACGCACTCCCCTCAGGCGACCGGCGCGGCACGATCGACCAAGCCTTCGGCGGACGGAGGGTCCGATCACGGTACGACACTCGTAGCGCCGGCCCCTGCGTCCGAAGCACCGATCGCGCCCGCGGGACACCGCGCGGCCTCGACGCCAGCCGTCCGCCAGGTCGCTTCGCTGGCCGAGTTGACGCGCCTGGCCGGCGCATACCTGCCCGAAGAAGACCTGCAGAAGATCCGCGAGGCGTACCGCGTCAGCGATGCGGCCCACCTCGGGCAGTTCCGCCAGAGCGGCGAACCCTACATCTCTCATCCGATCGCGGTCGCCGAGACCTGCGCGCGCTGGAAGCTCGACGCCGAGGCGCTGATGGCCGCGCTGCTGCACGACGTCATCGAGGACACCGGCGTCAGCAAGCAGGAACTGGCCGAGCGTTTCGGCCTGCAGGTCGCCGAACTCGTCGACGGCCTGTCCAAGCTGGACAAGATCGAGTTCGCGAGCCGCGAGATCGCCAACGCCGAGAGCTTCCGCAAGATGCTGCTGGCGATGGCGCGCGACGTGCGGGTGATCCTGATCAAGCTCGCCGACCGGCTGCACAACATGCTGACGCTCGACTGCGTCGACCGCAAGAAGCAGGTGCGCGTCGCGATCGAGACGCTCGAGATCTACGCGCCGATCGCCGCCCGGCTCGGCCTGCGCACGCTGTACCTCGAGCTGGCCGACCTGTCGTTCCGCTATCGCTACCCGTTCCGCTACCGGACGCTCAAGCGCGCGGTGCGGGCGGCGCGCGGCAATCGCCGCGAGGTGCTGAGCCGCATCCTCGAAGCCGTGCAGAAGAACCTGCCGGAAGCCGGCGTCACGGCCGACGTGTTCGGCCGCGAGAAGTCGCTGTACGGCATCTACCGGAAGATGGCGGACAAGCATCTGTCGTTCTCTGAAGTTCTCGACGTCTACGGCTTTCGCGTGATCGTCAAGGACGTCCCGAGCTGCTACCTGGCGCTGGGCGCGCTGCACGGCACGTTCAAGCCGGTGCCCGGCCGCTTCAAGGACTACATCGCGATCCCGAAGTCCAACGGCTACCAGTCGCTGCACACGACGCTGCTCGGTCCGTTCGGCACGCCGATCGAATTCCAGATCCGCACGCGCGAGATGCAGCGCGTCGCCGAATCCGGCGTCGCCGCGCACTGGCTGTACAAGGCCGAGAAAGAGAGCTTCACCGACCTGCAGAAGCGCACGCACCAGTGGCTGCAGTCGCTGCTCGACATCCAGAGCCAGACCGGCGATTCGCTCGAGTTCATCGAGAACGTCAAGGTCGATCTGTTCCCGGACTCGGTCTACGTGTTCACGCCGAAGGGGCAGATCCGCGCGCTGCCGCGCGGCGCGACGATCATCGACTTCGCGTACAGCGTGCACACCGACGTCGGCGACCAGACGGTCAGCGCCAACGTCAACCAGCAGCCGGCGCCGCTGCGGACCGAACTGCAGAACGGCGACGTCGTCGAGGTCATCACCGACCCGCACTCCAAGCCCAATCCCGGCTGGCTCAGCTTCGCCCGCACCGGCAAGGCGCGCGCCGAGATCCGCCACTTCCTGAAGACGATGAAGTATTCGGAGTCGGTGGAACTGGGCCGGCGGCTGCTCGAACAGGCGTTGTCGGCGCTGCGCATCGACGCCGCGCAGCTCGATCCGGCGCTGCTCGAAAAGGGCGCGCGCGACGCCGGCGCCAAGTCGGTCGAGGAGATCTACGCCGACATCGGGCTGGGCAAGCAGCTCGCGCCGGTGGTCGCGCGGACGATCGCGCTGCAAGGCTCGGCGAAGCAGGTCGCCGCGCTGATCGTGCCGCGTCCGGCGCCGATCTTCGTGCACGGCAACGAGGGATCGGCGGTCCAGTATCCGTCGTGCTGCAACCCGGTGCCGGGCGACCGGATCTTCGGCCATCTGCGCGGCGGACACGGCCTGGTCATCCATCGCGTCGAATGCAAGACCGCGTTGCGCAACAAGACGCGCGACAGCGAACGCTGGGTCGACGCGCAATGGGCCGACGAAGTCCAGGGGCTGTTCCGCAGCGAGCTCGACCTGCTGGTCAGCAACGAGCGCGGCGCGCTGGCCAAGGTCGCGGCCGAACTGGCCACGCAGGACGCGAACATCATGAACATCACGATGGACGCCGACGCCAACGACAGCGCGACGGTCCGGCTGATCGTCCAGGTCCGCAACCGCGTCCATCTGGCGCAGGTCATGCGCAACCTGCGCAAGCTGCACGAGATCAAGCGGATCATCCGGCGCTGAGCGCCGCCGTTCAGGAGGATGCGGGCGGCGGCAGCTCGATCGGTTTGTACTCGACGGTCAGGATCTCGATCTCGTCGACGCCGGCGGGCGTTCGCAGCGTGACGACCTCGCCTTCACGGGCCTTGGTCAGCGCGCGTGCCATCGGCGATACCCAACTGATCAGCCCGTGCAGCGAATCGGCCTCGTCGATGCCGACGATCGATACCGTGTGCTCGTCCTGACCGTTGCGCAGGTAGGTGACCGTCGCGCCGAAGAACACCTGATCCGTCCATTCGCGCTGGGCGACGTCGACGACCTCGGCCGTATCCAGACGCTTGGTCAGGAAACGGATCCGCCGATCGATCTCGCGCAGGCGCTTCTTGCCGTACAGGTAGTCGCCGTTCTCGGATCGATCGCCGTTGGACGCCGCCCACGAGACCAGTTGAACGATCTCGGGCCGCGCCACGTTCAGCAGGTGCAGAAGTTCGTCCTTGAGCCGCTGATGGCCGGCCGGCGTCATGTAGTTCTTGCCGCCCGGCGCCACCGGCGCCTGTTCGGGCAGCTCGTCGTCGTCGTCGCCGTCGTCTTCGCGGACGAATGCCTTGTTCACGTCGCTCTCCTCGCGCGCGGAAACCGCGGGGCCTGGGCCGCCCGCGCGTCCGTACGCGTCACGCGCCGGCCACCGCCATCTGTTCGATCAGGATCGAGCCGGTGTTCTTCGTCCCGCGCTGGATCACGTCGCTGCCGACGGCGACGATCTGACGGAACATGTCGCGCAGGTTGCCGGCGATCGTGATCTCTTCGACCGGATACTGGATCCGTCCCTTCTCGATCCAGAAGCCGCTGGCGCCCCGCGAATAGTCGCCGGTCACGTAGTTGACGCCCTGCCCCATCAGATCGGTCACGAGCAGGCCGTAGTCCATCCGCCTGAGCATCGCGTCGAGATCGTCGAGCTGGCGCGTCAGGCGGCTCGTCAGGAACAGGTTGTGCGATCCGCCGGCGTTGCCGGTCGTCTTCATGCCGAGCTTGCGCGCCGAATACGTCGACAGGAAATAGCCTTGCAGCACGCCGCCGCGGACCAGCCGGCGGCGGTGCGTCGCGACGCCCTCGCTGTCGAACGCCGAACTGCCGCTCTCGGCGGGGATCTCCGGATCCTCGACGATGTCCACGTGCGGGGCCAGGACCTGCGTCCCCAGCGAATCGACGAGGAACGTGCTCTTGCGATAAAGCGCCGAACCGCTGGTCGCCTGGACCAGATGGCCGAGCAGCCCGCAGGCCAGCGGCGCTTCGAACAGCACCGGCACCTTGCGGGTCGACAGCGAGCGCGCGTCGAGCCGCGACAGCGCGCGCTGCGCCGCATAGCGCCCGACCATCTCGGGATCGGCGAGCCGCTCGGGCGAGCAGTTCGACGAATACCAGTCGTCGCGCTGCATGCGATTGCCGCTGCCGGCGATCGGCGCGCAGCCGATCGAGTGCCGGCTGTACGGGTAGCCGCCCTTGAAGCCGAGCGAGTTGGCGGTCATGAAATGGCCGTCGCCGACGTTGACCGACGCGCCTTCGGAGTTCGTGATCAGCGGACTGACGGCGAAGGCGGCCGCCTCCATCCGCGTCGCGATGCGGACCGCCTCTTCGGCGCTGATCGGCCACGGGTGATACAGGTCCAGGTCGGGGAACTCGGTCGCCAGCGTGTCCGGATCGGGCAGGCCGGCGCACTCGTCCTCGCCGGTGTGGCGGGCGATGTCATAAGCGGCGGTGACCGTCTGCTCGAGCGCCTGCTGGGACAGGTCGCTGGTACTCGCATAACCGCGCCGCTTGCCCAGGTAGACGGTTACCCCCAGGCCCTTGTCGCGGGTCTGCTCGATCGTCTCGACCTTACCCTTGCGGACATTGACCGACAATCCGCTGTTCTCGGACAGATCGACCGCGCAGTCGCTGGCGCCCTTGCGGCGCGCGATCGCGAGCACCTCGTCGGTGATCTGGGACAACGTCTCTGGATTGAAATCGAACATGCGTCAGGCAACCTTTTCGCAGCGTGCGCGGATGTGGTCGGACAAAGGAAGGCTATGATACAGACAAGCTAGTCACCCCCTGCAAGGACGATACACATTCCCCCCCGACACGCCCCCTCGCGCCGGCCCGGCGTCGGCGACGGCGATCCCGCGTCGCGCACGGCCGACGGCGGCGGCGATCCCGGTCTCGCGCCCGAGCGCCCGAGCAAGTCGCAGCGCAAGCGCGACATGCATTCGCTGCAGTCGCTCGGCGAGGACCTGGTCGCGTTGCCGCCCCATCGCCTGGCGTCGGTGCCGCTCGATGAACGATTGCGCGAAGCGGTCGAGATGGCGCAGCGGACCAAGAGCCGCGAGGGCCGCCGCCGCCAGTTGCAGTTCGTCGGCAAGCTGATGCGCGGCGTCGATCCGCAGCCGATCCGGCACGCGCTCGACCTGTTGAGCGGCGATTCGCGCGCGGCCACGGCGTTGATGCACCAGGCCGAGCACTGGCGAACGCGCCTGCTCGAAGAACCCGAGGCGATCGCCGAATGGCTGCGCGACCATCCGCAGACCGAGCGCGACGCGCTGACCGGCCTGATCGACGCCGCCCGGACCGAGATGGCCAAGGGCCAGGCCGGGCGACGCTACCGCGAACTGTTCCGGCTGCTGCGCGACACGCTGTCGCCGCTGCCGGGCGCGACGGACCTTCCACCCCGGACAGGTCCGGACCTTCCGTCCCCGACATCATGACGAACGCGAACCTTCCCGCGGGCGCCGACGCCGACGACCCGCTACACGCCCCGCTGCGGATCGGGCTGCTGTCGATCAGCGACCGCGCGTCCCGCGGCGACTACCAGGACCAGGGGCTGCCGGCACTGACCGAATGGCTCGGCCAGGCGCTGGCCAGCGGCTGGACCGCAATCGAAAGACTGATCCCGGACGAGCAGCCGCTGATCGAACGAACGCTGATCGAGCTGGTCGACCAGGAAGGCTGCCACCTGGTGCTGACGACCGGCGGCACCGGCCCCGCGCGCCGCGACGTGACGCCCGAGGCCACGCTCGCGGTCGCCGACAAGACGATGCCCGGGTTCGGCGAACAGATGCGCCAGATCAGCCTGCGCTTCGTGCCGACGGCGATCCTGTCGCGGCAGGTCGCGGTGATCCGCGGCAACGCGCTGATCATCAACCTGCCCGGCCAGCCCAAGGCGATCCGCGAAACGCTCGAAGGCCTGAAGGACGACCAGCGGCAGACGCTGGTCCCGGGCATCTTCGCGGCCGTCCCGTACTGCCTGGATCTGATCGGCGCGCCGTACGTGCGGACGCACGACGCGGTGTGCAAGGCCTTCCGGCCGAAGTCGGCCGTGCGGCCGCCGGCGTGACCACCGGGGTGATACGGCTAGCGGCATGTTGCGACCGTCGGTATGAGGCGACCACCGGCCGCGCGAACTCCGGCACGCCCGCCGCGGCTCGAACGTTCGCCGCGGGCGCCCGGTGCGATCAGATCCCCCGTCGGCGGGCGTCGTAGACGCCCGGCACCTCGGCCACCGAACCGAGCGCTTTTTGCAGTGCGCCGGCATCGGACACCTCGACGGTGAACTGCATGCGCGCGAGCTGTCCGCGCGTCAGCGTGTTGACGGCGACGACGTTGAGCCGGTCGCGCGCGAACACCTCCGAGATGTCGCGCAGCAGGCCTTCGCGATCGACGGCCTGCACCTGCACTTCGACCGGATAGCGGCGCTGGCGATCGTTGCCGCGGGGCGTGCCCCAGTCGGTCTCGATGACGCGCTCGGGGCTGGTCGCGCGCATCCGCTCGAAGGTCTTGCAGCCGATCCGATGCACGGACACGCCCCGCCCGCGCGTGACGAAGCCGATGATCGGATCGGGCGGCACCGGACGGCAGCAGCGGGCCAACTGGGTCATCAGCAGATCGACACCGACGACCAGCACGCCGCCGTCGCGGGCGCTCGCGCCGCTCGGCGTCGTCGGCCGGGTCACGACGATCTGGTCCTGGACCGGCGGCGGCGGCACCGAACCGCGAACCGCGTCCTCGATCATCCGCAGCCCGATCTCCTCGCGGCCGACCGCCGCGAACAGCGCCTCGGGACTGCCGAGGCCGAGGCGGCCGGCCAGTTCGGGCATCGCCAGGCCGGTCTTGCCCTCGCGCTGCATGATCTTCTCGATCCGCTCGCGGCCCATCGCCATGTCGTGCTCGAGCTCGCGCGCGTTGAACCACTGCCGCAGCTTGGTGCGCGCCCGCGAGCTGCGCACGTAGCCGAGTTCCGGGTTCAGCCAGTCGCGCGACGGCCCCTCGTTGCCGCTGCCCTTGCGCACGCTCAGGATCTCGACGGTCTGCCCGTTGTGCAGCGGGGTGTTCAGCGACACCAGTTGGCCGTCGACCCGCGCGCCCCGGCACCGGTGCCCGAGGTCGGTGTGCACGTGGTACGCGAAATCGATCGGCGTCGAGCCCTCGGGCAGTTCGACGACCTTGCCCTGCGGCGTCAGCACGTAGATCAATTCGCCGCCGGACTTGATCCGCCGGGCGCTGCCGCCGCCGAGCGCGACGCCGACGTCGCGCTGCCAGGCCAGCAGTTGCCGCAGCCACGCCAGCCGCTCGCTTTCGCCGGCATGCAGGCCCTTGGCGCCCGACACGCCGGTCGATTTTTCCTTGTAGACCCAGTGCGAGGCCACGCCGTACTCGGCGTGGTGATGCATGTCGCGCGTGCGGATCTGGACCTCGAGCGGCCGCCCGTTCTCGGTCGACACGACCGTGTGCAGCGACTGGTAGCCGTTGGCCTTGGGCCGCGAGATGTAGTCGTCGTATTCGCCGGGCACCGGCGGCCACATCTGATGGATCAGGCTCAGCGCCTCGTAGCAGCGCTGCACGTCGGAGACGATCACGCGCAGGCCGTGCAGGTCGCGAATGCCGTCGAGCGGCAGCCCCTTGGCCCGCATCTTCGAGTGGATGCTGTAGATGTGCTTCGGACGGCCGCTGACCTCGGCCTCGATCCCCGCCTCGCTCAGCACCCGGCGCACGCGCTCGATCGCCTCGGCGACCAGTTGCTCGCGCTCGCGGCGCTTGTCGTCGAGCTGCCGGGCGATCAGCCGGTACGTCTGCGGTTCGAGGAAGCGGAACGACAGGTCCTCGATCTCCCACTTGAGCTGCCACAGGCCCAGTCGATTGGCCAGCGGCGCCAGCACTTCGAGCGATTCGGCGCTGAGCGCCGGATCGGGCGTGCGCTTGGCGGCCGCGAAATAGCGCAGGGTCTGGAGCCGGGAAGCCAGGCGGATCAGCACGACGCGGATGTCCGACGACATCGCCAGCATCATCCGGCGCAGGACTTCGAGCTGGGTCCCGTCGGTACCGTTGTCGACGCGCCGATGGATCTCCCGCAGACGCTCGACCTGACGCGTCAGGTCGACCAGATCGCGCACCTCGCGGCCGAACAACCGCTCGATCTCGTCGAGCCCGAAGCGCCCGCCGGTCGAGACCAGCGCACCGGCGATGCGTGCCGAAGGATCCGCATGCAGTTCGGTCAGGATGCCGACGACGCCGCGCGAGTGATCGGCCAGGATTTCGCCGTTCGGGCCTGCCATGTCGCCCAGGCGCGAACGGATCTTCTCGAGCACCGCATCGGTATCGACGCGCGCCTCGCTCGAAGTCGATTCGTCTGCCGACGGCGGCACGCCGAGCACCGTGTCAGGGACGGAAACGGCAGCAGGCGACGGGTCGTTGGCGGCAGGCATGCCCGCGCCGGACGTCCTCGCCGCCGCCTCCGGCGTGAGGGGGAGTTCGGCGGACTTCATGGTTGAACCTTGCGTGGCATTATAGGCGCCGCCCCCGCCGCGCGCCGGGATGGCCATGCCGGCCCCGTGGCGGCACGCCCGCCCTTTTTCCGCCCTTCGGCGATCGTCCCGCACGTTGTCGATGTCTTCATTCTGGCGCCGCTTCGGCGGACCTCGCAAAATTTCCGATCAGGCCTGGACCGCCTGCCTGGCCGCGTACCCATTCCTGCGGCGCGTCGGCGCCGGACGCCTCGAACGCCTGCGCGCGATGACCGAGTCCTTCCTCGCAAGCAAGCAGTTTGCCGGCGAGGCCGGACTCCGCGTCGACGACGCGATCGGCCTGGCGATCGCTGCCCAGGCCTGCCTTCCGGTGCTCGAACTGGGCCTGCGCTGGTACGACGACTTCGACCAGATCATCGTCTATCCGGACCAGTTCCTGGTGCCGCGTCGCAACATCGATGCCGCGGGCGTCGTACACGAGGAGACCGTCTGGCTGGCCGGCGAGACGATCGACGGCGGACCGGTCGTACTGTCCTGGGCCGACGCCGAGCCGACCGCATCGACCGACGTCTTCAATGTGGTGATCCATGAGTTCGTTCACAAGCTCGATCTGCGCGACGGAGAAGCAGACGGCGTGCCGCCGCTGCCCGCCGCCCGGCGGCGCGAATGGATCGACACGCTCGACCGCGCGTTCGAGCGGTTCAACCGCATGGTCGACGACGTCGAGGACGCGATCCCTCCTTCGGTCGATCCGGACAGCGAGGAAGGACAATCGTTCTATCGCGCGCTGCCGCTGGACAGTTATGCGGCCGAGGATCCGGCCGAGTTCTTCGCGGTCGCAGGCGAAGCCTTCTTTCTGACGCCGGGGCGCCTGCGATCGGCATTTCCGGCGCTCAGCGAGCAGTTCGAAGCTTTCTTCGGACTGCGGCTGACCGACTGACAGCCGGTAGCCGGGCGGCCCGATCGCCGGGTTGCCGGGTTGCCGGGTTGCCGGGTTGCCGGGTTGCCGGGTCGCCGGGTCGCCGGGTCGCCGGGTCGCCGGGTTGCCGGGTTGCCGGGTCGCCGGGTTGCCGGGTCGCCAACGGCCATGCCGTCGACTTGTTCACGACTTGTTCACGAAATCCTGTCGGCAATCCGTACAGCCACCGTTATTGGTGCATTAGTTCATGGCCGCCGCTCGTCGGCCCGCGTCCAATGGCACCAACTTTTTCTCGGTGGCTGCAGCGATGCGATCCAGGCAAGCGACGATTCATGCACAGGCGTCTCACTCGAGTCACGTCCTGGGCGACCCCCTGACGACGCCGATCCGGCGGCGCGGCGCTTCGGGCGGCCGGGGCGAATCCGGCGGCATCGACCAGCGACCCGTGCTGCTGGTCGTCGAGGCCGGCACGGCGATAGAAACCTTGCTCGAAGGCCAGACGACCAGCTTCCAGATCGTCTCGGCCGACAACCGGCACAGCGCGATCAACCGGATGCGGCGGCACGATCCGATCGTCATCGCCGTCGATCTGGATCGCGGTGATGCCGGCCCGCCGTCTCGCGAGGAATCGGCGAACGGGGATTCGGCGGACGGAGAATCGTCGCTCGAAGAATCGGCAGACGAAGAATCGGCAGACGCGGAGTCCGCGGACGAAGGGTCGTCGGACGAAGGGTCATTGGACGAAGAATCGACGGACGCCGGATCGACGGACGCACGGTCGGCAGATGAGGAACTGGCAGAAGAAGCGACAGGCGAACGGGCCGGCGGGACGATCGAGACACCGACCGTCGCCGGCCAGGCCGAAGCGTTTCGCACGATGCAGGACCTGATGGCGCTGTCGCCGACGACCCGCTTCATCGCGCTGGTCGCCGCCTCGGACCATGAAGCCGCGGTGCGCGCCGTCTCGATGGGCGTCCACGACGTCTTCGAAAAACCGCTGGATGCCGACGCGTTCCGGCTGGTCGTCGAGCGCACGTTCAGCATCGCCGACATCGAGCACGAATGCCTGCGTCGACTCGAAGCCGCCAGTCGGTCGGGCATCGACGGCATCGTGACCCGCGCCCCCCAGATGCTCAGGCTGTGCCAGCAGGTGCTCGATCTGGCGCAAACCCGCGAGACCGTGCTGTTCGAGGGCGAACCCGGTACCGGCAAGCATCTGCTGGCCCAGGCCCTGCACCTGCACTCGCCGCGCAGCGATCACCGCTTCGCCGTCGTACGCTGCACCGTGCGCGACCATCGCCGGCTGCTGACCGAGCTGTTCGGCAGCGAACGGCCGGCGCCGTCCGGCGACGACAAGAACGATGCGGGGACGACGCGTTGCGCTTCGCACCCCGGCAAGCTGGAACTGGCGCACGGCGGAACGCTGTTCCTCGACGAAGTCTCCGAACTGCCCGAGGAGCTCCAGGTCCATCTGCTGGCCTTCCTGCGCGACCGATCGATCCAACGCAACGGGACGAATCAGACTGTCGAGGTGGATGTTCGCGTAGTGTGCTCGAGCCGTTTCGACCTGAGCGATCTGGCCGCCCGCGGCCGTTTCCATCCGGGCCTGGCCCTGGCGCTGTCCGCCACCCGCCTGCGGGTCCCCCCGCTGCGTGAACGCGCCGGCGACGCGGCGCTGCTCGCGCACACGATCCTGCGGCGGCTCGGCCGGCGCCATGGCCGCAACCGGCTGACGCTGTCCGAAGCGGCGCTCGATGCGATCGGCGTCTACCCGTTTCCGGGCAACGTCCGGGAGCTGGAGAACGCGATGCGCAAGGCCATCGTCAACGTCATCGGACGGATCATCACGCCGGCCGACCTCGAACTGCCCCATGCCCCGACGCCGGACATCCTCAATCTGCGGCGGATTCGCGACGATGCCGAACGCCAGGCGGTGCTGCGCGTGATGGCACGATCCGACGGCAACGTGGCGCGCGCGGCCGAGTTGCTCGGCATCAGCCGCCCGACGTTGTATGACTTGCTGAACAGATTCGGTCTGCGCTGAGATGGGTGTGACAGGCGACATCCGGCCCGGGGCGGCTACAATGCGCCCCATGCTCAAGCCCCCCTTCCATCGGCTCGCGTGGGCCGCCGGTCTGCTGATCCTCATGTCGGGCCCGGCCGTGACGGCCAGTGCCGCTGAGGCCCAGGCCAGCGCGGAAGCCCTGCTCGAATCGCGGTCGACCGCGGCCGAATCGCTCGAATCCCCCGATCGGGGGGCTCAGCAACTGGAAGCCGGCATCCGCTACGAGAACGGCGAAGGCGTCGAACGCGACTACCGCCGGGCGCACCAGCTCTATTGCCAGGCGGCGAGCGCCGAACAGCCGGACGCGTTGATCCGCCTGGGCTGGATGTATGCCAACGGCAGCGGCGTCACGCGCAACGACGTGATCGCCGCGACGCTTTTCCGCCGCGCCGCGAACCTGGGCAACGATCTGGCCAGCCAGTTGACCATGCTGTTCTCGGCGGCCACGCAGCAGATGCCCGAGTGCCTGGGCGGCCCCGGCGATCACCTGTCGGCCAACAACGACGCGGCACCGGGCGGTCCCACCGCCGCCTCCCGAACCCGGTCGCTGGCGCCGACGCCGACGGTCGAGGCCCCCGCGCAGTTTCGCGAAGGGCCGGCCCCGATCGAGCGCCGCAAGATCGTCCAGAGCGTGATGCAGATGGCCGGGCAGTTCCGGCTGGACCCTCGGCTGGTGCTGGCCGTCATCGGTACCGAATCGGGCTTCGACCCGAATGCACGCTCGAACAAGAATGCGTTCGGCCTGATGCAATTGATTCCGGACACCGCCGAACGCTTCGCCGTCAAGGACATTCTCGACCCGATGCAGAACATTCGGGGCGGCATGAGCTATCTGCGCTGGCTGCTCGCTTACTACCGGGGCGACGTCGTGCTGGCCGTCGCCGCCTACAACGCCGGCGAAGGCGCGGTCGACAAGTTCAAAGGCGTACCGCCGTTCAGCGAGACCCTGGCCTACGTCCAGCGGATTCGGGCGTTCTACCCGTTCGACTATCACCCGTTCGATCCGTCGGCCGCCGGCCCTTCGGCGATGCTGCGCATCGCGAACGACGCCCGCGCGACGCCGGCGATCAGCAAAGCCCCTCGCATGTAGGTGGTGCGGGTTCACTCGGCCATCCTAGGCGGACTCTGCATCCGTACGACCGTCGACAGCCGAACCGGCCAACGCGGACGACGCTGTCCGCGTTCATCGACGGCGTCGTAGTAGCGGCACGCCCATTGGCGGGGGTGCTGCGCCTGGGAGGCCAGCCGGACCAGACCCAGGTGCCTGTCGGCGGCCGACTCGCAAGCGTCGAGCTGGCGCATGATCCAGGCCGACAGCGGGCCCACCAGCGGCACCGTCAACGGAACGCCGTAGACGAGTTCGACCTTGAGCAACAAGGCATCGGCCAGCGTCTGGCCCGACGCCGCGCCGATCGGCTCCTGCCCTCGGTATCCGGCGATGCCGGTCGCGGGCCGCGCGGAGATCGCCCGATACCGCAAGCTGTCGATCGGGATCTCGATCGATCCGCCCACCGGCTGTCCCTCGTCGTCGCGGGCCGGCTCCCCCCAGTCGGAAAAACTGCGCGAATCGGGCGAGATCACGTTCACTTCGATCCAGCCGGCCCGCTTGCCCGCCGCGACGTGCGCGGCGGCCTGCCCCAGGTTGGCATCGAACTCTGCGCCATTGGACGCACCGTACAGATAGGGAACCAGGCCGCGTGCCAGGCCGCGATCGATCGCGGCCGTCTCGGCATGCGCGACGCTGCCGGTGCGCGAAGCTTCCAGCAGCGCATAGGACACGGCATTGCGACCATGGAACACCAGCGCCCATTGGAGGATCGCCAGGCCCAGCCATAGCACCAGCGGCACCGCGACCAACGTGTCGACGAGCGCGATCCCCCGATGGACGCGTCCGGCCAGACGCCTTTCGCGTGGCGGTCCGAGCCGGTGGCGCAACTTGGGGTGGTGGCGCAAGCCGAGGCGGCGTCGCGACCCGAGCTTGCACCGCGATTCCACGCAGCATCGCTGCCTTCGAGGACGAGCCTGCGTCTTCATCGCATCGCCTGGGATGCCTGGGATTTCGGAGGCGCGGCCTCGGACGACGGTGCGGCGGCAGCCCGGGCTTGCTCGCCATTCGCCGCACCATCGGCGCCGGCGTCGCCGCCGCCCTTTTTTGGCACCGCCGTGCCGGCCGCCGGCATCGAAGGCAGCCCCTGGAAATGCTCGACCCTGGGCGGAGGACCCAGCCGGCGCGCGTCGACCGTGCCCGTCGGTTCGACGACCGGCTGCCGCGCGGCCTGCCGCCTGTCGGGAGGCGTCATCAACGTGGACGTCACCGCCGGGCGAGAGCCGGCAGCGCCCACGGGCAGCGTGGACGGATCGATCCGCCGGGCCGAGGACAACGCGCGAACCCTGAGCTCGGACTGCGACAGCTCCGCCTCGATCGCCCTGCGCTCGCCGTCCAGTTCGGGCTTGATCGGCGCGCGTTCGAGCTCCGCCAGCGCCAGTCGCGTTCGCCACAGACCGAGCAAGGCCAGGTTCATCAATGCCTTGTCGCGCAGCCCGTCGTCGGCGCCGGCCGCCGCCACCAGGCTCAGCACCCGCCGGTACGCATCGCTGGCGGCAGTCAGGTCGCTGGCACGCTGATGCAGGTTGCCGAGCCGAAACCATGCGGCCGCGTGGCGTTCGTCGATCGCCACGAGCCGGGTGAAGCCGAGCTGCGCATCCCGAAACTGCTGCTGCTGGAATGCCGTTTCGGCGGCCTGGTAGAGCCGGGCCACCGCCGCGCCGTCCGGGGCCGCCGCGGGCGCGCGGCCGGCAGCCGCCAGTTCCTGCGGTTGCGCCCAATGCTGCAGGCTCGGCGCGTCCAGTCCCTGCGCGAGCGCGGATCCCGATCCGGCGCCCGACAGGATCATCCAGGCCGCCACCGACAGCCTCGTCGTCCGGCGCTTCGAAAGGGTCGGGCGATGTTTCATCAGATCCTCCACGAGTGACAGGAAAAACCCGATGGCTCCCGGTACACGGATCACCAACGGGGAAACGGCGGCGCATCGCCGGATCACGGCAGCGCGAGGCGGCCCGAGGTCCGGCCGGTATCGAACGGCCAGCGTTGCCCCTCGGTCAACGACCAGCGGGAACTGGCTCCCGCCGCGAACTCGATCGCAACCCACGCCCCCGCCGCGCCGCACCATCGACGAGGCGGCAAGCCGGTGACGATGCGCACGATCCGGTCATGGCGATCCAGAAACACCACGTCGATCGCGAAGCGCATCCCGAACGTATGCACGCCGCTGCACGGCTCGATCCACAACGCCTGGTCATCGGGGAGGCGCTTGCGGCCCAGCAATCCGATCAGTCGCTGATCGAAACGCCGCGCGAACCGCAGCCGGGGCGATGCCGGAGGGGCCGGCGGTATCGTCGACGCATGAACGGGCTTCTGATCGCCCGGACGGCGATCGGCGATTACGGTCCGGCGAGTCATCAATTGAGCCACCCCTCTTGGACGATCCGGCTGAACACGGGAAAGAACAGGATCAGGAACGTGCACGGAAAGATGAACAGCAGCAGCGGAAACAGCATCTTGACCGGCGCTTCCATCGCCAGCTTCTCGGCGCGCATGAAGCGCTCGTTGCGGCGCTGCTCCGCCTGGGCACGCAATACCGGCCCCAGCGATGCGCCCTGCTTTTCGGCCGCCACCAGCGCCGAAACCAGGTTGCCGACCGCCGGCAGGCCGAGGCGGTCGGCCATTCCCCTAAGGGCGTCGGCGCGCGTGCGCCCTGCCCGCAGATCGCGCATCACGCGAGTCAGTTCGGTACGGAACGGCCCCGCCGGCCCCTTGTCGATCGCCTGGTCGATCGCGCTGCTCAGGTTCAGTCCGGATTCGAGCGACAGCGTGATGATGTCCAGGAAGAACGGCAGTTCGCGCAGCAGCCGGCGGGTCCGGGTCGCCATCCGGTCACGCAGCCACGTGACCGGCAGGTACAGACCGACGAGCCCCGCGCAGACCAGCAGTCCGAGCGGCGCCAGGCCGCGGGGCGAATGGACGACGGCCATCAGCAGCGGCGCGGCCAGTCCGGCCAGCACGCGCCCGGCCTGGAACTGCTCGGGCGTCAGCGAATGATCGAGATCGGCCTGCCGCAACATCGTCAGCCAGCGCGCCCGTGACGGCTGCACCATCCATCTGCCGGGCCACCGCGACAACGGCAGCACCAGCGGCCAGAGCAGCGCCCAGAATCTCGGCGGCCGGTCCTTGTAGGTACGGTCGTCTTCCGGCGTATCGACCACGGCCACGCGAACGGCCGCGAGCAGCAGCAGGACCGCCAGTCCGGCGCAGGCCGGCACGATGATCGTCAGCACGCTCATACGTCCACGCTCACGATTCGGCGAACGAACAGAAAGCCCAGCGACTGCAGCACGACGATCGCCGCGCAGGCCGACAGGCCATACCAGGTCGTGAACAGCGCCGACATCGCGACCGGTTCCATCTTGAACAGCACGAGACCAAGCAGCAGCGGCAGGCTGCCCATCACCCATCCCTGCAGCTTGCCCTGCGAGGTCAGCGCGTCGACCTTGGCCTCGAGCGCCTGCTTGCGCCGCGTGGATTCGGCCAGCGACTCCAGCGTCTCGGCCAGATTGCCGCCGGTCTCGTGCGCGATCCGCAGCGCCGCGCTCAGCAGGCGCGTCTCCTCGACGCCCATCCGGCGTTCGAGACCGGCAAGCGCCTGGTTCAGCGACACACCGAGGCGCTGCTCGCGCAGCATCATCTCGATCTCCTGCCGCGCGGGCGGCGCAGTCTCGGCAGTCACCTGGGCCAGCGCCTGCCACAGGCTCGCCCCGGCGCGCAGTCCGCCGGCGGTCAGCAGCATCAGGTCGGGGAGCTGCTGGCGAAACCGCTCGCGCCGCGCCCGCCTGACATGCGCGAGCAGGATCCTCGGCGACAGGCCGGCGAGCCCCGCCGCGACCAGCGCGATCAAACCGCTCCCGGAAAGGACATAAGCGGCGACGCCCAGCGCGACGACGATGACGACATTGAGCGTCAGCAATCGTCGCGGGTCGATGAACAGGTGCGATCGCGCGAGCTGGATCTCGACCGTCTGATTGAAGCGTTCGCCGTACCGCCGGCCGGTACGGCTCAGGCTGACCCACAGCCACCACGCGAACACCGACACGGCCAGGAAGACCGCGACCTGGATCAGGCCGATCGACGCGATGGTGCCCAGTTCGAATTGCATGATGGAACCTCGACAAAAAAAGCGTGCTCGCGCGCAGGGAATCGGTTCGACGACGACGGCCGGTCATGCGCCGCCGGGCTCGCGGGCGGCCCGACCGACGAAGATCGACAGATCCGGCGGAACGTCGCCGGTATCCAGCGATTCGTAGAATTGCGGCACGACGCCGCAAGCCGCGAACCGCCACCCTTGCGTACCGTCCCGCATCCACCGGAACAGGCTCTGCATCTGGACCCGCTGCGCCTCGACGCCCGATACCTCGACGATCTCGGTAATGCGCCGGCTGCCGTCGGCGAGCCTCGCCTGGTGGATGATCACGTCGACTGCCGACGCGACCTGATCGCGGATCGCGGCGACCGGCAGATCGACGCCGGACATCAGGACCAGCGTCTCCAGGCGCGCGATCACGTCACGCGGACTGTTCGCATGCAGCGTCGTCAGCGACCCGTCGTGCCCGGTGTTCATCGCCTGCAGCATGTCGAGCGCCTCGCCGCCGCGGCACTCGCCGACGACGATGCGGTCGGGCCGCATCCGCAGCGCGTTGCGCACCAGATCCCGGATCGTCACCGCGCCGCGCCCTTCGGCATTGGCGGGCCGCGATTCGAGGCTGACCAGGTTCTCGTGATCGAGCCGCAACTCGGCCGCGTCCTCGATGGTGACGACGCGCTCGGCCGGCGGGATCAGATTCGAGACGACGTTCAGCAAGGTGGTCTTGCCCGAGCCCGTGCCTCCCGAGATGACGATGTTCTTGCGGTGCCTGACGCAGACTTCGATGAAGCGGATCATCTCGGGGCTGGCCGTGCCCAGCCGGACCAGATCGTTCGGACGCAGCAGGCGGCGATTGAAGCGGCGGATCGTGATCGACGGTCCCTTGAGCGCCAGCGGCGGGACGATCGCGTTGACGCGTGAGCCGTCGGGCAGACGCGCGTCGACCATCGGCGAGGCCTCGTCGATCCGCCGACCGAGCGGTGAAACGATCCGATCGATGACCGCGCGGATCGCATCGTCGCTGGTGAACGACGCGGCGCTGCGCTCGAGCTTGCCGCGCCGCTCGACGAAGATCTCCTGCGCGCCGTTGACCATGACCTCGCTGACCTCGGCGTCGGCCATCAGCCGCTCCAAGGGCCCGAGCCCGATCGCTTCGTCCAGGACCTCTTCGATCAACGGCTCGACGCTCGTGGCATCGGGCAGGTCGGATTCCTCGGCCAGCAGCTCGACGAGCAAGGCCCGGGTCTCGGCGCGCAACTGCGACTGCGTCAATTGCCGGACGTCCTTGCGACGCAGATCGATCGCATGCAGCAGCTTGCGATGCATGGTCCGGCGCCATTCGATCGAAGAACGTTCGAGCGGTCCGCGGCCGGCGTCCTGGGAACCTCCGGTCGATCCGGCCGACGAGACCTCGTCGACCGCCGCACCGAACGGAGCACCGGCTTCGGCTGCCGTCGTCGCGCCGCCCGGATCCGTCGCCGATTCGCGCAGGTTGGCCTCGAGATGCAGCTTGAAGCCGGCGATGGCGATCTCGTCGGAGTGATCCAGGGGACCGTACTCGACGATCCGCTCACCGTTGACCCAGGTCCCCAGGATGCTGCCGCCGTCGATCAGCTTGTACCCGCGATCCTGGCGGACGATCCGCGCATGGACGCGGGCCACTCGCCAACTGGGCAGCACGATCTCGTTGCCGCGGCGTCGACCGATTCGGCAGGGGAACGTATCCACCTGGACGAGCAGCGGCCGCGAGTCTTCGGATTCGATGGAAAGCGTCAGCATGGTCAACGATCGGATGGGTGCGCCTGGCGACGGGAATCGGCCGACTGATCAATCGATCGTCCGGATCCGCTGCTGCTCGCTGCGGCCACGTTCGAGCAGCTCGAAAGCGGGCTGCTGGAAAACGTCCGGAGCGTCCGCCGCAGGCCCCGGTTCGACGAAACGCGGCGTGATGAAGACGACCAGATCCGACTGCCGGTCCCGGAACAATCGCGAACGAAACAGTTTTCCGAGGATCGGCAATTGCCCCAATCCGGCGACCCGGTCGACGGAACTGGAGGTCTCGTCGGTGACCAGCCCCGCGATGACGAGCGTCTCGTTCTCGCGCAGGTTGACCTCGGTTTCGGCGCGGCGCTTGGTCAGTGCCGGCACGTCGCGCACGGTGACTTCCCCGTTGATCGACGAGATCTCGGTCGCGATGTTGGCCGAGATGATCCCGGACTCGCTGGCGACCGGACTGATCTCGAACTTGACGCCGTATTCCTTGTAGCTGACCGACATCGCGCCCAGGCTGCTCGACTGGGGAACCGGCAGCTCTCCGCCGGCGACGAAGCGCGCGTTGCCGCCGCTGCGGCATGACAGCCTGGGCTCGGCGAGCACGACCGCGTCACCGTTCTGGACGAGCAGGTTGATCATCGAACTGATCGAACTGGCGATGCCGAACGTCGATGCGAGCCCCGACCGGGCCCTGACCGCCAGCCCGTCGACGCTCGCGGCGACTCCGC
The DNA here is from genome assembly GCA_047601745.1 of Burkholderiaceae bacterium. Lineage (GTDB taxonomy): Bacteria > Pseudomonadota > Gammaproteobacteria > Burkholderiales > Burkholderiaceae_E > JAKPAM01. Next base: position 5,785,531 of record JASGIS010000001.1, read on the forward strand.
CGGGCTTGAACGCGTCGCTGCGCTTCAGATCGCCGAGGATGCCGAACGTCGGCCCCTGCATCCTGTCGTCCCACTTGATGCCGATGTTCTGCATCAGCTCGCGACGGATCTCGACCATCCGCACGTCCATCGCGATCATCCGCTCCAGTCCGACCCGGCTGACCAGGTTGACGATCTGCGGATACCGCTTGGCGACCTCGCCGAGTCGCTGGTTCTGCTCCTCGCTCAAGTTGCTGCCTTCGACGATGACCTTGTCGCCGACGATGCGCGTGCGCACGTTGCCGTCGCTGCCGACCATCGCGCGGATCTCGGTCTGCAACCGGTTGGCGTCGGCCGTGACCACGTTGATCACATAGTGCTTCTGCCGACCGTTGCGATCCCACAGATGCAAGGTGCTCTGGCCGGGATTCTCCGGAATCACCAGCACCTGCCGGTCGTCGAGCGCCGTGGCCTGCAGCACGCGCCCGTTGCCGACCGCGATGCGCTTGATGCGCGCATCGTTGAGCACGTGCGCCTGGCCGACGTACAAGTGGATCGATTCGACGTCGGACGATCCGAAAGACGGCGACGCCGGCGACGGATCGGCCGACGAACCCTCCCTGCTGCCGGCGGCGATGGCCGGCAAACGCTGCGCGGGCGCGTCGGTGGAAACGGCGGCGGCCAGCGCGACGATCAGCGAGGCGACGCGAAGAACCGAAGATGCGGAAGATGTTTTCATCGCACGAAAGTCGTCATTGACCATTGATTCGAGGCGCCGCCCCGACCGGGGCCGGAGCCGGAGCCGGTGCTGGTGCTGGTGTCGGTGCCGAAGTGGAAATGGAAGTGGATGCGTTCGCGGCCGGCGTGCCGCGAGAAGGCCGGGGCGCCGCCATTGCCGGCAGACTCGCCAGACCGGCATTCATCGCGCCCGCGGCCGATCCGATCTGCTGCAGCAGCGCCGTCGCGGCGGCAGCACTGCTGGTGTCGGCACCCGCGGCGACGTTGCCCGCGGCGTTCATCGCCATCGGCCGCAACGGCCCCTGGCCGCCGACGATCAGTTCCAGCGACGGCGTGCTGCGACGTGCGGCTTCGGCCGGCAAACCGAGCAGGTCATTGATGTCGAGCGACTTCTGCGCAACGACGGCCCGGTCGTCGCGGTTGCGCAGCGTCGCCGTGAGCCGCCCCGAGCGTTGCGCGACGATCAGCTTCTGCGCCTGTTCGGGCGTCGCTTCGACGGTGATGGCGGTGAACACGCGCGGCCGGGCGCCGTCTTCCATCTGCTGCCGGACCTGGCGCCCGGTCGCGAGAACCAGCAGGTCCTGCATCAGCAGCCTGGTGATCTCGGTCGGCATCGCCCCCGACGTACCCTTCGGTTGCGGGCGGGCGGTCAGTTGCAGATCGATCCGATCGCCCGGTTGCAACATGCCCGACATCGAGTTGATTTCGTCGACCGCGATCGTCAGCGCGCGAATGCCGTTGCGAACCTTGGTCGAGAACGCGCTCGAATCGAGCCCCTCGACTCCGTGCGCGATCAGCGGTTCGCCGGCATTCAACGGCATGCTCAACCGGGCGCCGACGTACGCGTCGAAGCGATCGGGCCGCACCAGCGCGGAACTGGCGAACTCCTTGGGGATGCGGCGCACCGCCATCGTTTCGGGGCCGACGAACTCGCCGCGCAGCAGATCGTGCTTGGCGACGATGACGTCGATCTCCTCGCGCTGCGGATGGAGCCGCTCGCGCTCGATCGCCACCTGTTCGGCGATGTAGTTGCGGGTACCGATCGCCGCGATCGCACCGATCGTCAATGCCGCGACCAGCAGCAGGATCCCCCTGCGCTGCTGGATCCAGGACACCGCCTTGTACCGTGCCGTCACCGATTCCATCACGCGTTTCTCCCAGATTCGTCTCGTCCCGACACCCGGCGGTGAGTCACTCCCGCCTGAAGGCGGGAGCTTCCTCGCCACGAGCCGGGGGCACCTTCGGTGCCAGAACGGGCTTGCCTCGCTTGACCTCGCCCTAAAGGACGAGGTTTGCGCTTTGGCCCGTGGTCAAGGCCGTGAAATCGCATAGCTGAACCGCTGGTATTGCTCGCCGATGGCCGCCATCAGCCGATCGAGCGGACTGTCTTCACCGACCATCAGCACGATCGACAACAGCGCGACCGCGATCAGGTATTCGACCGACGCCTGCCCCGCCGATCGACCGGCCGACGCACCGAGGCGTTCCGATGAATGCCTCGCGCCGCATTCGACGTCGACCGCGCTCATCGCTTCGCCTCGATCAGGTGCATGACGATGCCCAGCCGCGCGCCTCGCGCGTCCATCGTCACCATCAACTCGTCTCCACCGCGCAGGAACGCCGCGGCCCGGGCGTCACGAACGTGCGCCGGCAAGGCCAACGCATCGCTCTGCCGGAATCCCTGGGCCTCGATCGACGCGACCAGCCTCGACCACAGCGCCGCCAGCGGTCCATCGTGCGTCGCGACCAGGGTCGCGGCCACGCGATCGCCGTCGATGCTCGACAGCGTGCGCAAGGTCGATGCCCCGGGCGGCAGGATTGCGCGCAGGCGCTGCTCGGCCGTATCCGCCTTCCCGGCCAGAGGACCGCTGTCGGCAGCCCAGACGCTCAGCAGGCCGTGGCTGCCGCCTCCCCGCCGCCCCTGGATCTGCAGCGTGACGGTCGATGCCCCGTCGCGGCGCGACAAGGTCCGCCACTTTCCGCTCGTGCCCTCGACGACCTCGAAGCGGCTGTCCTGCCGCCATTGCCGGCGCGTCTCGTCGATCGCGCGGTCGACGTCCAACGCCGAATCGAAGCGCGAGATCGTCACGGTCCGGCCGGCGATCCGGCCGGCCGGCAGCAGGGTTTCGCTGCGTGCCTCGAACGGCAATGGCGGTCTGACCGGCTGTGCGATCACCGCCGACGCCCAGCAACTGAACGTGATCGCCAGCAGGCGGGTCAGCGGGCCGCTCATTGCCCGATCCTGTCGGCAGGCACGAGGTCGACGTCGACCTCGTGATAACGGAACTCGCCGCCGCGGTCCTCGAGTTGAGCGAGCGTCATCAGCGCGATGAAGAGCCGGACCGGCAGGTAAGCGACATCGATCGCCCCTTCGATCAAGCCGTTGAGCCGGCTGCCCTGCGCGACGCGGGATTCGACCGAATGCGGGTCTTCGCCGTACGGCCCCGACGCATTCCACGCATCGACGGCGATCGCGGTGCGCGCGCGAGGCCGGATCCGCAGATTGTCGAGCTGCGTCAGAAAGCTGTCGGCACCGCCGCGCGCAGAAAGATCGGCCTGGACCGTCGCCTCGAACAGACCGCCGCGGGTCCGCAGGCCGAACCGCTCGCCGGGGTCGCCCAACAGCGCCACCGCACGCTGGGTGGTACCCGAGGCCGTCGATTCGCCGTACCGGATGCCGCCGACCAGTTCGCCGGCGGACAGGGTCGCGTGCACGTCGTCGAAGCGCTCGAGCAGACTGCGGCCGCTGCGGTCGACCCAGAGCGGATGACGCTGATCGGGCGAATCGGCTTGGGTCAGCCGGGCGTTCGTCCGCAACGGCAGGCCCGGATGCCCGAAATGGCGCTGCCGGATCTCGTCGAGCAAGCTCGGATCGTTCTGCTCGCATGCGTCGATACGGACCGTGCACTCGAACGCGAGCGTCCGCGACGCGGCGATCGTCGCCTGCTGGACCGACTGGAACTTGCCCAGCAGCACGATCAGCAGTACGAAAGGAATGACGACGATGCAGGCGACCAGCGTCTCGGCCAGTGCCTGGCCGGACTGCCGGCGGCGATGCGCCGATTCGGGCAGCCGACCGCATCGGACGTGCTTAGCGATCGACATGGTCTTCGGCCTCCCTGCGCTCGGCTTCGGTGGGTTCGCGCAGCCGCGCCTGCCAGTACGGGCTGTACAGGCTCGCGTATTCGACCCGGGCCGGCGCATCCGCCGGTCGACGGAAATAGACGTCGGCGACGGCGAGCGCCGAGATGTAGCGGTTGTGCAGGTCCTCGCTCAGTTGCAGCCGGCCGGTACCGACGCCGACCGTGCTGCCCGTGCGCGCCGCCGAGCCGGGCGCGTGGACGATGACGGCGATCCGCGAGGTGGGAAAGCGCGGGTTGTCCAACGACTCGTAGTTCAGGTCGCGGACGCGGCTGATGCCGTTGTAGCCGCCGATCGAGATGATGTCGTCTTCGGCCTCTTCGAGCGCGCTCTCGTTGTCTTCGACGTCGCCCGGATTCGATTCGATCTCGCCGGTGTTCTGCATCGACGCCTCGGCCGCTCCCCAGCCGATCGCGATCATCTCGTGCTGCCTGCAGCGGCCGCCCCTGCGGCGCCAGTCGTGTATCGACAAGGTATCGGCAGCTTCCCAGCGTTCGAGATCGGGCGCCATCGCCGTCCCGCCGCGCTTGCGGATCCACTGGACCCATTGCTGCCAGGAGCTGCCGAAGCAGCTGCTCGGCAACGGCAGCGGCAGATCCGCGCGCCGATCGGTGACGAACGGATCGAGCGAATCGACGACCAGCCCCAGCAGCCGACGACGGTCGTCGTCCGACTCGTAACGCCGCGTCAACTGCGCGTAAGCCGAATCGTCGGTCAACACGTGCCCGAAGAACGCGTTGTCGTTGGCCCGGGCGACCTGGTTCGCGACGGCGGACACGCCCCAGGAACTGCCGGCCAGGTACATCAACTGCTGGCTTTCGGCGAGCAGATTCTTGTATCCGACCGTGTCGGCGCCACGCAGCCAGATCTCAAGCGTCGCCGTCCACTCGGTCAGTTCCCGGATCCAGCCGATGACGGTCTGGATGGCCTCGATGGCCGGCGCCAGCGCCGGCAGGATGACCTCGACGACCGTCGTCACGTTGTCGACGAAGGTCTCGAAGTACTTGACCCACGAGACCAACGTGACGGCCTGCGCGATCGCGACCTCCTGGACGATGATCGCCCGGTTGGAATAAGCGTGGTAGTTCATCGTGCGAGCCCGCCAGACGGCCGCGCTGTACGCGGCGGCATCCGCCGCATTGACCACGCGCTGCTTGGTCGCCGACACCTGCCCGGCGCTGAACATGAACATCAGCCCGAGACTGCCGGCGAACAGCAGCACGAGGGCCAGTACCAGTGCCTGGCCCCGGTGCCGCCGGGCCGACGATAAGCGCGGGATCGGATGCATGGCGGATGCGAGGTCGTCGTTGCCCGCAACCCGATCAGTGGTTGCCTTCGTTGTAGTTTTCGAGCCCCTTGCGCTGGTTGGCCGCGGTCTGCGCATTGGTCGCGTTGGTCCGGGCGCTGGAGATCGACGTCGACGCGTTCTGGCCGGACAGTTCCATGGCCAGCCCTGCCGTCTGGTTGCGAAGCGTCTGGCCGAACAATGTATAGACGCCGATCGCGGCCACGGCGATTAGCGCGACGATGATGATGTACTCGGTCATGCCCTGTCCGGCCTGCCGGGCGCGCGCCGGACGGGAACGCGATGCGATCGGGAAGCGGGAAGAACGGGAAAAGCGGGAAAGACGGGAGAAGCGCGAGAAGCGGGTCGAGCGGGTCATCTGAGCCTCCTTGGCTGGGCGGTTATCGACGTTCAACCATTGTCGAAGCGCGCCGGCACGCATTCAATTCGGCTCGAGAACCTAGCTGGAGGTCGCAGCAGGACGATTAGTGCATGGGCCGAAGCGAGCATCGCACCAGGACGAGCCGGTCGATGCGAGCCGGTCGATTCGCATGATCGATCCGTATGACCAATGACCGATGACCGGCGCCGAGGCATGCGAACCGGGCGCGGACCAGGCACCAGATCGAGGCGTTCGACCGATCGTCCGGACGGCCGTGCCGGCGCGAGGCCGACGAAGGCATCGCGAGCGCGGTCCGGGATAAGGAGATATAGCGGAGCGGGTCGGTGACCGAAGGCGTCGACGCCCGATATCGGGCATCGAGGTCCCGATCGTCACCACTCGGCTCGACGATGTGACGGCGCGTCAGCGCATCGGGTCGCCGGGGGCGGCACGGCCCGGGGGCTTCGTCGACGCCCCACACACGGCTTAGCGCTTAGCCGTGCAAGAATGTCGCTCCTGTCGCGACGGCAATACGAATGCAGGCCGTATTGTCAGAATCTTGCGGCCTACGAGTTTCACATGTCCTGCGATGGGGCTTATCATATCGACGGAGCCGGTTCACGACGGCTCAGACGACGGTTCAACAAATAAGCCAGTTCAATCGCCCAGTCATGCAATCAGCGGATCGGTTCGTGAAGACCGACCGCACAAACCGAACGAGCAAAACATTGCCGCGCACCGCCAAAACCCCCACCGCCGCCAAGACGGCCAAAGCCGCCAAAGTTCCCAAGGTTGCGAAGGTCGCGAAAGTCGCCAAGGTCTCGAAAACGGCCAAGACGGCCAAGAACGTCAAGACCCCCGTCAAGGCAGCGGTCCGCCCCGCGAAAGCCGCCAAATCGACGGCCAGCAACGAGTTGGTGCCTTTGCTGGTCTACCTGCCCCGTCGTGCGCGCGAGCGCCTCAACAAGCTCGTCCGGGATCTTCAACTGGCCAATCAGGCCGAAGCAATCACCAAGCTGGTCAACGACGCGACGAAGAAGGGCTGACGATCCCGCTCGCCGGACGCGCGCCGCCGGCATTGTCGTTGCCGATCTTCGAGTGAGCAGGCCCAGGTCGGATCGGCGTCATCGAATCGCCTGACATCGCCGATGTGCGAACGGCCCGCGCGCAGGGTGGGCTTTGCCCTCCGACGTCCTGCCGGGCGTGCGGGCGTGGGCCGATCGTGCCGAACGGCCGGACCCGATGTCCCAAATGAGAAAACCGGCCCGATGGGCCGGTTTTCGTCTCCTCGCACTTCCCCTTTTTTATTCTGTCCGACGGGCACGCCCCCCTCGAGCGGGGCGCGTGCCGGGGCGCGGCTGCCGATCGATCAGGCCGCCTTCGACTGGCCGCTGAAGAACTGGGCGTCCTCGGTCGAGCCTTTGAGGGCGGCGGTCGACGCTTCGCGCTCGACCGTCGTCGTCACGGCGTCGAAGTAGCCGGTACCGACTTCACGCTGATGCTTGACGGCGGTGAAGCCGCGCTCGGCCGCCGCGAACTCGGCTTCCTGGAGCTCGACGAACGCCGACATCTGGTTGCGGGCGTAGCCGTAGGCCAGGTTGAACATGCCGTAGTTCAGGCTGTGGAAGCCGGCCAGCGTGATGAACTGGTACTTGTAGCCCATCGCACCGAGTTCGCGCTGGAACTTGGCGATCGTGTCGGCGTCCAGGTTCTTCTTCCAGTTGAACGACGGCGAGCAGTTGTACGACAGCAGCTTGCCCGGGAACTGTTTGTGGATCGCCTCGGCGAACTTGCGGGCGAAAGCCAGATCCGGGGTGCCGGTCTCGCACCAGATCAGGTCGGCGTACGGCGCATAGGCCAGGCCGCGCGAGATCGCCTGCTCGATGCCGTTGCGGGTCTTGTAGAAGCCCTCGACGGTGCGCTCGCCGGTGCAGAACGGCTTGTCGTTCTCGTCGACGTCGGACGTCAGCAGATCGGCGGCTTCGGCGTCGGTCCGCGCCAGCAGCACGGTCGGCACGCCGCAGACGTCGGCGGCCAGGCGGGCGGCCGTCAGCTTGGCGACCTGCTCGCGCGTCGGCACCAGCACCTTGCCGCCCATGTGGCCGCATTTCTTGACCGAGGCCAGTTGGTCCTCGAAGTGCACGCCCGACGCGCCGGCGTCGATCATCGCCTTCATCAGTTCGAACGCGTTCAGCACCCCGCCGAAGCCGGCCTCGGCATCGGCGACGATCGGCGCGAAGTAGTCGACGTAACCCTCGTCACCGGGGTTCTTGCCTTCCATCCACTGGATCTGGTCGCAGCGGGTCAGCGTGTTGTTGATGCGGCGCACGACCTGCGGCACCGAATTGGCCGGATACAGCGACTGGTCCGGATACATCTCACCGGCCAGGTTCGCATCGCCGGCGACTTGCCAGCCCGACAGGTAGATGGCCTTCAGGCCGGCCTTGACCTGCTGCATCGCCTGGTTGCCCGTCAACGCGCCCAGCGAGTTGATGAACGGCTCTTCGTTGATCAGCTTCCACAGCTTTTCGGAACCGTGTTTGGCCAGCGTGTGTTCGACCTGCAGCGAGCCGCGCAGACGAATGACGTCTTCGGCCGAGTAGGCACGCTTAATGCCTTTCCAGCGGGGATTGTCGGTCCAGTCTTTTTGCAGTTTCTGAGCTTCGAGTTGGCGCGAGGACATTGCTTGGTTGCTCCTGCTGAGGATAAGGAAGGCTTGAATTCGGAACGCACAAGGATACGCCTGCCATTGTGCGAGGCAACACCCGGTCACGGCCCGGGTTTCGAAAAATATACGCTTGAAAATCAGTCGTTTGGAGTGAATTTTTCACATAATGGGAAGACGGTCATTGCCGTGAAATCCTCCGATGATGCAACGCACGATGGTTTTCCACATCATGACATAGGGTTTTCGTAATGAGGGAATACCGCCATCCGTACGATCCGCGTCGATCGGAATGGTACCGGCCGGGGACGGGCCGGGGACGGGCCGGGGACGGGCCGGGGACCGGCGGAGGACGAGCCGCGGACGAACCGCGGACAGGCCGCGGACAGGCCGCGGACAGCCCAGGGACGGGCCGCGGACAGGCCGGACTGCGGCCACCACGGCCCTCCTCGGCTCCCGCAGGCCCGGCCGGAATCCTCGGGAAAACCGGAGATCCTAGGACGGCGGCGGCTCGGCCGGTTGTCCGTCGGGCGCCGGCGCGTCGTCGCCGACCCCGCCCAGCCATCGTCGGCTGTCGGCGTCGGGCAGCGATTCGACCGACCGGAGCCGACGCTCGATCACCCGGGTGCGGGTCGCGGCGCTGCCCAGCGTGTTCGTCGCGCGCTCGAGCTGCTCGCGCGTACGGGCCAGCGTCTCGCCGAACTTGCCGAACTCGGTCTTGACGGCGCCGAGCAGTTGCCAGACCTCGCTCGAGCGTTTCTCGACCGCCAGCGTCCGGAATCCCATCTGCAGGCTGGACAGGATCGCGGCCAGCGTCGTCGGACCGGCGACGACGACGCGGTGCTCGCGCTGCAGCGTGTCGACGAGCCCCGGGCGCCGCACGGCCTCGGCATACAGGCCCTCGGTCGGCAGGAACAGGATCGCGAAGTCGGTCGTCTGCGGCGGCGCCAGATACTTCTGGCGGATCGTCCGCGCCTCGTCGCGCAGCCGCGCGCCGAGCTGGCGCAGCGCGGCCTCGGCGGCCAGCGCATCGGCCGCGTCCTGCGCGGCCAGCAGGCGCTCGTAGTCCTCGCGCGGGAACTTGGCGTCGATCGGCAGCCAGACCGGCTGGTCGTCCCGCAGACCCGGCAGGCGGATCGCGAACTCGACGCGGTCGGCCGAGCCGGGCACCGTCGCGACGTTGCGGGCGAACTGGCCCGGCACCAGCATCTGTTCGAGCAGCGAGGCCAGTTGCACCTCTCCCCAGGTGCCGCGGGTCTTGACGTTGGTCAGCACGCGCTTGAGGTCGCCGACGTCGGCCGCCAGCCCCTGCATCTCGCCTAGTCCGCGGTGCACCTGCTCGAGGCGATCGGACACCAGCTTGAACGACTCGCCCAGACGCTGTTCGAGCGTCGACTGCAGCTTCTCGTCGACCGTCTGGCGCATCTGTTCGAGGCGCTGCGCGTTGTCCTGCTGCAATCCGCGCAGCCGCTCGTCGAGCGTGGCGCGCAACTCGGCCAGGCGGCTCTCGTTGGCATCGGTCAGCCGGTTCAACTGCATCGCGAAATGATCGATCTGGTTGTTCTGCACGCCGGCCAGCGTCGCCATCTGCTGCTGGAGCGCGCCGGCCATCCGCCCGACCGTGTCGTTCAGCTCGACGCGCTGGGCCCGCGCCTGGTCGGCGATCTCGTGGGCGACCGAGCGATCGAGCTTCTGCATCGCGTCGGCGAACTGCTGCGCCATGTCGCGCATCATCGGCCACGGATCGGCCGCGCGCCGCGCCAGCAGGACGCCCAGCAGGATGACGGCGATCAGACCGAAAACGGCCGCGGCCAGCGCGGCGATCGTCAGCATCAGGTTCGGCAATCGGCGCTCCGTGGGCTCGCTCAGGATTCGCGCAAGGTCCGGATCGGCGGCGCGCGCAGGACTTCGCGCAGGCCCAGCCAGCCGGTGCCGATGGCCAGGACCGCGCCGACGACGACGCCCAGCACGACCGCCTCCCACCGGGGCTGGTACGCGAAATCGAAGACGCGCGCGGCCAGGCTCCAGCCGATCGCCAGCGCACCGAGCGAGGCCATCAGTCCGGCGACGCCGCCGGCGATGCCCAGTTCCCACAGCAGCGCCCGCACGAGCTGGCCGCGCGACGCGCCCAGTGCCCGCATCAATGCGGCCTCGCGCACGCGCTCGTCGCGCGATCCGGCCAGCGCGGCGTACAGCACGACGATGCCGGCCAGCAGCGTCAGGCCGAACAGGAACTCGACGGCCTGGATCACCTGGTCGAGCATCTGCTGGATCTGGCGGACGATGTGCCCGGTGTCGAACACGGTCAGATTCGGGAACTGGCGCACGAGCGACGCGTCGGGCCTGCCCGGCGGCTGGTGGTAGGCGGTGATCCAGCTCTGCGGCCGGTCGCCGATCGCGCTGGGCGAGGCGATCATGAAGAAATTGACCTGCATCGAGTCCCAGGCCACCTTGCGCGCGCCGACGAGCCGGACCTCGACGACTTCGCCGGCGATGTCGAACCCCAGTTCGTCGCCGATGTGCAGGTTCAAGGTCTGCATCAGGCCGATCTCGCCGGACACCTCGGGCTTGGCCGGATCGATCCAGCGCCCCTCGACCGTGCGATTGTGCGCGGGCGGCTCGTCGCCATAGGACAGGTTGAACTCGCGTTCGATCAGCCGCCGGGCGCGGCCGGCTTCATAAGCCTCGGGATCGACGGCGCGGCCGTTGATCGACACGAGCCGGCCGCGGATCATCGGGAACAGACGGGCATCGCGCGCGCCCTCGTCGCGCAGCCGTTGCGCGACGGCGTCCTTCTGGTCCGACTGGATGTTGATGACGATGCGATTGGGCGCGTCGGCCGGCGACGCCCGGCGCCAGCTATCGAGCAGGTCGGTGCGCGTGACGGTCAGCAGGGTCAGCGCCATCAGCCCGACGGCCACGGCGACCGTCTGGGCGACCGTGGCACCGCGCCGCCGCGACCAAGACGCCAGCGCCAGGCGCAGCGCCGGACCGATGCGCTGCGAGCCGACACGACGCAGCGGACCGACCGCGATGACGGCGCCCCATGCGAGCGCGGCGAACAGCAAGGCGCCGGCCGCGAATCCGCCGAGCGCGATCAGCGCCAGCGTGCGATCGCCGGCCGCCCACCAGAGCAGCGCGGCGAACGCGACCGACGGGATCGTCACCATCAGCCAGGCCTGACCGCCGGGCGCGCCGAGGTCGCGGCGCAGCACCCTGAGCGGCGGGATCCGCGCCAGGCGCACGAACGGCCAGCCGCCGAAGCCGAGCAGCAGCACGAGGCCGGCGACGATCGACCGGGCGACCGGCCATGCCGACGGCGCCGGCAGCGGCACCGCGATCATCGGCGCGATCGCGAACACCAGCAGGCGATGGACGCCCCAGCCGAGCGCCACGCCCAGCACGCCGCCGGCCAGCCCCAGCCATAGCAGCTCGAGCAGCAGCGCGGCCGTCAGCCGGCGTTGCGACAGGCCGATCGCCCGCATGACCGCGCACGCGTCCGTATGGCGAAGCGCGAAGCGCCGCGCGGCCAGGCCGATCGCGACGGCGGCGATCAGCGCGGTCAGCATCGACACCAGCGACAGGAAACCCTGCGCCCGGTCGAGCGTGGTCCGCAACTCCGGACGGCCGGATTCGATCGTCTCGATGCGCTCGCCGCGTCCCAGGTGGGTACCCGCCCAGGCACCGAAGCGCGCGACCTCGGCCGCGTCGCCGGCGATCATCAGGCGGTAAGCGATACGGCTGGTCGGCTGGACGAGGCCGGTCGCCGGCAGGTCGGCCGCCGCGATCAGGATGCGAGGCGCCAGGTTGACGAAATTGCTGCCCCGGTCCGGTTCGAGCGTGATGATCCGCCGGATCCTGAACTCGCTGTCGCCGAGCTGCACGCGGTCGCCGACGGCCACGCCCAGCGACTGCAGCAATTGTTCGTCGACCCAGGCCTCGCCCGGCGCCACCGTTCCCGATGCCGGCCCGTCGGCGGCGCCCGGCGCGTCGGCGACGCGCAACGCACCGCGCAGCGGGTAATCGCCGGACGCGGCCTTGACCGACGCCAGCAGCGTCCGGTCGCCGGCCAGCACCATGCTGGGGAAGGTCGCCGTCCGCGCGGTCCGCAAGCCGCGCCGGACGGCCTCGTCGACCAGCGCCGGCGTCGGCGCTTCGTCGCTGGCGACGATCAGGTCGGCGCCGATCAACTGCGCGGCCTCCTGGTCGAGCGCCTGCTTCATCCTGTCGACGAACAGGCCGACGCTGGCGATCGCCGCGACGGCCACCAGCAGTGCCGCCAGCAGCAGCCGCAACTCGCCGGCGCGCCAGTCGCGTCGCGTCATCAGCCACGACAACGACCAGACGGCGGCGAATCGGGACGCGGCGGGCCGGGCCGGAATCGGCGACGCGGCCGCCGGCGCGACGGCGGAGGATGCGCCCGGAAGCGAACCGTTCATGGGCATCGGCCTGCGTCGTCAGTCGAACGTATAGCTGACACTGATCCCGGCCAGCCAGACGCGCCCCGGCGCCGGCTCGAAGTAACGCTGATTCGATTCATTGACGATCACGGACCCCGCGTAGCGGCGACCGGTCAGGTTGTCCAGCCGGAGCAGTTCGCGCAAGGTCCAGCGGCCGATCCGTTGTTCCCATGCCGCACGCAGGTTCCACAGCGTATAAGCGCTCGCCGAGTCGCTGTTCGCGTCGTCGACGAATACCCGGCCGGCGTGCACCAACTCGAGCGCGACGGTCGGCGCGCCGACGCGCCATGCGCCCACCGACGAAACCGGCGACCTGCCGCCGCCCGCGCCGCCGCCCGCCCCCGGCGTCCAAGCCAGTTCGGCGTACGCCAGGCGGTCGGCGACGCCGGGCAGGCGCCGCCACTGGCCGTCGTCACCCTGCAGGCGCGCGCGCATCCACGTCAACGCGGCCTGCGACGACCAGCCGTGCGCCCATTCGGCGCGCCACGACAGCTCGGCACCTTCGCGGCGGCTCGGGCCGCCGTTGCGGTACGTCGTCCGTCCGCCGACGTTCTGGTCGACGACCAGTTCGCTGTCGGTACGGATGCCGAACAGCGCCACGTCCAGCGATTGCCGGGCCGTCGGGCGGAACTTGGCGCCGACCTCGGCATGGCGGCTGCGCGACGCATCGAGCGCGAGGTTCATGCCGCTGCCGGCGCGGCGATAAGCGAGTTCGGTGAACGTCGGCGTCTCGAAACCGCGGCCGAGGTTCAGGTACAGGTTCAGCCGCTCGCCGACGTGGCGGGTGACGCCCAGCACCGGATTGACGGCCGAATACCGGCGCGAGCCGCTGTCGTCGGGATTGCCGGCGGTAATGAAGCGGTCGTCCGAGCGGAACGCGACGCGGCTGGCGCGCAGGCCGCCGGTAAGGGTCCAGTCGGCGTTGGGCAACCAGCTCAACTGCGCGAAGCCGTCACTGTTCGTCACGCGGTTGATCTCGTCGCGCTTGAGCGCGCCGGCGGTGCCGCCGTTGTTGACGTAGCCGCGCCGCGCCTCGCGCATCGTGTCCAGGTCCAGGCCGACCGTCATCTGCAGCAGCCCTGCCGCGCCGAGATCCTGGTCGCGCTGGTACAGCAGCCCCAGCCCGCCGTACTGGCGATCGAAATCGACGATGCCGCCGGCCGACGTGGCCGCCTGCTGCGCGGCCAGCGGAATCGCCAGCCAGTTGTACAGGTCGCGCTCGCCGCCGTACACGCGCACCGTGACCCGCTGACTGGCATCGATGCGGTGCGACAGCACCGCGCCGAGCTGCTGCTGCTCGACCCGCTTGCCGGTCTGCTGCTGATAAGCGATCGGCACGGCCTGCCGCCGATTCTGCGCCATCTGCGCGCGCGTCAGGCCGAGCGGGTCTTCGGCGCGCGGCTGGTCGAACACGTTGGCGACGATCGTCAGCCGAGTGTCGTCGCTCGGATCGAACTGCAGACGGCCGTTGAACTGGCGGCGCCGGACCGCCGAATGGTCGCGGTAACCGTCGGCCGACAGGTCGCTGACATCGATCCTGGCGTTCCATGCACCATATTGACCTCCTGCCGACAACCCCCACCGGCGCATGCCGTACCGACCCGCCGCGAACTGCAGTTCGCCGTACGGCTGGCGAGGGGCCGCGCTCGTGAAGGCCTGCAGGACGCCGCCGGCCGCATTGCCGTAGAGCTGGGCCAGCGGCCCCTTCAGCACTTCGATCCGGTCGACGCCGAGCAGGCTGATCGTCGATGCCTGGCCCTGGCCGTCGGGCATCGTCGCGGGGATCCCGTCGATCAGCAGCCGCACGCCGCGGATGCCGAACGTCGACCGCGCGCCGAACCCGCGGATCGACAACTGCAGATCCTGCGAGTAGTTCTGCCGGTTCATCACGCTGACGCCGGGTATCCGGTTCAGCGACTCGGACAGGTTGACCTGCGGTCCGGCGTCCCGGACCGTGGCGCCGCCGATCGCCTGGATCGAGGCCGGCGCATCGAACACTCGCTGCGAGCTCCGGCTGGCCGAGACCACGACCGGATCCAGACCGTCCGGCGCCCCGTCCGAGGAACCGGAGTCGCCGGCCTGCGCCCGGACGTCCCACGAAGTTGCATTCAATGCAACCAGCACTACCGCGCATAGGATCGGGCGATCTGACAAGGTCGACGTACTCCGGGTGTAAGCCCCCAGGAAAGCAGGGGAAAAGTCGCGCTTAGCCGCGACGTGTCGTGGAACGCTTGCTGATAGACTTTCGACGCCATGTGGATTGTACAAGTCGCCCTGCGCCGCCCCTACACGTTCATCGTGATGGCGCTGATGATCCTGCTTGCCACGCCGCTGGCGCTGATGAGGATGCCGATCGACGTCTTCCCCGACATCGACATCCCGGTGGTCAGCATCATCTGGAACTACAACGGCCTGCCCGCGCAGGAGATGGGTTCGCGGATCGCCACGGTCAACGAACGCGGGCTGACGACGACGGTCAACGACATCGAGCACATCGAGTCGCAGTCGGTCGCCGGCGTCTCGATCGTCAAGGTGTTCTTCCAGCCCGGCGTGGACATCCAGATGGCCGTCGCGCAGATCGTGTCGGCCACGCAGGCGCAGACACGGCAGATGCCGCCGGGCATCACGCCGCCGCTGGTCATCAAGTATTCGGCGTCGAGCATCCCGGTCATCCAGCTCGGCCTGTCGAGCCCGACGCTGCCCGAACAGGACCTGTTCGATCACGCGGTCAACACGCTGCGCCCGCGGCTGATCACGATCCCGGGCGTGGCCGTGCCCTTCCCTTATGGCGGCAAGAACCGGCTGGTCTCGGTCGATCTGGACACGAAGGCACTGCAGGCCAAGGGGCTGACCGCGACCGACGTCGTCAACGCGATCAGCGCGCAGAACCTGATCCTGCCGTCGGGCACCGCCAAGATCGGCGAAACCGAATACAGCATCAACACGCGCGGCTCGCCGTCGACGATCGCCGCGCTCAACTCGCTGCCGATCCGCACTCGCGACGGCGCGACGACGTACATCCGCGACGTCGCGTTCGTGCACGACGGCTATACGCCGCAAACCAACATCGTCCGCCGGAACGGCGAGCGCGGCGTGCTGCTGTCGGTCTACAAGAACGGCTCTGCGTCGACGATCGAGATCGTCGAGCAGCTCAAGGCGCTGCTGCCCCGGGTCAGTGCGCTGATCCCCAAGGAGATCACGATCACGCCGTTGTTCGATCAGTCGATCTTCGTGAAGGCGGCGATCGCCGGCGTCATGCACGAGGCGGTGATCGCCGGCTGCCTGACGGCGGCGATGATCCTGCTGTTCCTGGGCAACTGGCGCAGCACCTGCATCATCGCGATCTCGATCCCGCTGTCGATCCTGTCGTCGGTGCTGGCGCTGTACGCGCTCGGCGAGACGCTGAACCTGATGACGCTGGGCGGGCTGGCGCTGGCGGTCGGCATCCTCGTCGACGACGCGACCGTGACGATCGAGAACATCGAACGGCACCTGCACCTGGGCAAGGACCTGTACACGGCCGTCCTGGACGGCGCCGGCGAGATCGCGGTGCCGACCTTCGTGTCGACGCTGTGCATCTGCATCGTCTTCGTGCCGATGTTCTTCCTGACCGGCGTCGCCCGCTATCTGTTCGTGCCGCTGGCCGAGGCCGTCGTCTTCGCGATGCTGGCGTCCTACGTGCTGTCGCGCACGCTGGTGCCGACGCTGTCGCTGCTGCTGATGCGCGGCATGCACGGCGAGCCGGCGGCCGGTACCGGCACCGGCACCGGCGCTCAGGACGGACAGCACGCCGAGCCGGGCGATGCCGGCACGGGCGCCGATGCCGGCGAGGCCCGGCGGCCTTCGCTGCCCAGGCGCATATACCTTCGTTTCGACGCGGCCTTCGAGCGCCTGCGCGGCGGCTACATCATCGTGCTCAGCTCGCTGCTGACCCATCGCAAGTCGTTCGGCGCCGGGTTCATGGCGTTCTGCCTGGCGTCGCTGCTGTGGATCCCCGCGCTCGGCGAGGATTTCTTCCCGAGCGTGGACGCCGGCCAGCTCAAGCTGCACTTCCGCACGCCCAGCGGCACGCGGATCGAGGAGACCGCGCGCTGGGCCGACCTGATCGAGAACCGGATCCGCGAACTGATCCCGGCCGACGAACTGGACAGCCTGATCGACAACCTGGGACTGCCGTACAGCGGCATCAACCTGTCGTACAGCAATGCCGGCACGATCGGCACGCTCGACGGCGAGATCATGATCTCGCTGAAGAAAGGGCACCGCCCCAGCGAGCACTACCAGACGCTGATGCGCCAGGAGCTGCCCGGAGCCTTTCCGGGCATCGAGTTCTTCTTCCAGCCGGCCGACATCGTCACGCAGATCCTGAACTTCGGCCTGCCGGCCGCGATCGACGTGCAGTTCGCCGGCCCCGACGTCGTGCGCAACCAGGAACTGGCGGCCCGGCTGTCCGGCCGCGTCCGGCAGATCCACGGCGCGGTCGACGTGCGCGTGCACCAGAAGCTCGACCTGCCGGCGCTGGCCGTCGACATCGACCGCACGCGGATCCAGCAGATCGGACTGAACGCCGTGAACGTCGCGCAGAGCCTGCTGGTGTCGCTGTCCGGCAGCTTCCAGACGGCGCCGGCCTTCTGGCTCAACCCGGCCAACGGCGTCGTCTATTCGATCGCCGTGCAGACCCCGCAATACCAGGTCGATTCGCTGGACGCGCTGCTGAACCTGCCGGTCAACGCCGCCGGCCAGACCGCCGCCACGGCGACCCCGCCGCAGTTGCTCGGCAATCTCGTGCAGTTGTCGCCCGAGCGCCGCCAGGCCGTGGTCTCGCGCTACGACATCCAGCCGGTCGTCGACGTCTACGCCGGCGTGCAGGGCCGCGACCTGGGATCGGTCGCCGCCGAGGTGCGCCGGCGGGTCGACGAGATCAGCGGCGAACTGCCGCGCGGCACGACGGTCACGATCCGCGGCCAGGTGCAGACGATGCAGTCGTCGTTCAGCGGCCTGCTGCTCGGGCTGGCGATGGCGATCGTGCTCGTCTACCTGCTGATCGTCGTCAACTTCCAGTCGTGGATCGATGCGCTGGTCGTCATCGTCGCGCTGCCCGCCGCACTGGCTGGCATCGCCTGGATGCTGCTGCTGACCGGCACGACGCTGTCGGTGCCGGCACTGACCGGCGCGATCATGACGATGGGCGTCGCCACGGCCAACAGCATCCTGGTGATCTCGTTCGCCCGGCAGCGCATGGCCGCCGGCGTGCCGCCGCTGTCGGCGGCGCTCGAAGCCGGCGCGACGCGCCTGCGGCCGGTGCTGATGACGGCGATGGCGATGATCATCGGCATGGTGCCGATGGCGCTGGGGCTCGGCGAAGGCTCGGAACAGAATGCCCCGCTGGGCCGGGCCGTGATCGGCGGCCTGCTGCTGGCGACGCTGTCGACGCTGATGTTCGTGCCGGTCGTGTTCGCCGCCGTCCATCGATGGCTCGCGCATCGCGCGTCCCGCCGCGCCCCGCCGTCGACCGTATCGACGCCCTCCACGACGACGCCCGCGCCCTGACATGAGCGAACAACGCCACGCCTCCCTCCAGATCCATGGCCTGCACGCGCACGAGGCGCCGTCCGCGCTCAAGCGCAGGCAGATCCTGCGTCGCGCGCGGCTGCTCGCACTGGTCGCCGTGCTGCTGCTGGCGATCGGCGCCGGCCGGGCGCTGTTCGACCGGCACAGCCGGGGACAGGCGCTGGCGTCCGTCACCGAGCAGATCGCGCAGGTCCACGTCACCGTCACGCAGGCCAGCGTCAACCACAACGCGGCCTCGCTGCTCCTGCCCGGCACGCTGCAGGGGATCGTCGAATCGCCGATCTACGCGCGCGCGACCGGCTACGTCGTCCGCTGGTACAAGGACATCGGCGCCCCGGTTGCCAAGGGCGAGGTGCTGGCCGAACTCGACACGCCGGAGATCGATCAGCAGCTTTCGCAAGCGATCGCCGCCCGCGACCAGACGGCGGCCAGCGTCACGCTGGCGCGCAGCTCGAAGGAGCGCTGGGAGGCGCTTCGGCGAAAGGACGCGGTCTCGCAGCAGGAGCTGGACGAGCGCAGCAGCGCGTTCGTTCAGGCGCAGGCCAATCTCGAGGCGGCCCAGGCGAACGTCCGGCGCCTGCAGCAGCAACAGGCGTTCAAGCGCATCGTCGCCCCTTATGCCGGCACGATCACCCGGCGCAACATCGACGTCGGCGACCTGGTCGACGCGGGCAACGCCGGCTCCGCGCGCGCGCTGTTCATGCTCGCGCAGACCGATCGCCTGAAGACCAACATCTACGTTCCGCAGGCCAATGCGCAATCGATATCGATCGGCCAGCCGGTGACGATCCGGCAGTCGGAGCTGCCCGGCCAGACCTTCGAAGGCCGGATCGCCCGGACTGCCGGCGCCATCGATACCGCGACCCGCACGATGCAGGCGGTCGTGCACCTGGACAATGCCGATCGCCGGCTGATGCCGGGCGCTTATGTCGAGGTCGAACTCCAGACCGCGCGCAGCGAGCGCCTGGTCGTGCCGGCCAACACGCTGCTGTTCCGCGCCGAGGGCACGCGCGTGGCGGTCGTCGACGCGAACGGCGTGATCCGGCTGCAGCCGGTCGTGATCGGCCGCAACTTCGGCCGCTCGATCGAGATCCTCTCGGGCATCACGCCGCAGGACCGCCTCGTCGTCAATCCGCCGGATTCGCTGGCCGACGGTGATGCCGTCACCGTCGCCACGCCCCCCGGCAAGGAGGGGGCCTGATGCGGCGGGCCGCGTGCGGCGCGCTGCTGATCGCGCTGTCGACCGCCGGCTGCCAGGTCGCGCCGCCGTACCAGCGCCCGGACGCGCCGATGGCGCAGGCCTGGCAGCTCGAAGTTCCTTGGCGCGAAGCGACGCCGCGCGACGCGCAGTTGAAGGACGACTGGTGGCGCACGTTCGACGATCCGGTGCTGACCTGGCTGGTCGAGCAGGCGCTGGCGCGCAGCGCCACGCTGCAGCTTGCCGCCGCGCGCGTCCAGCAGGCGCGCAGCCTGGTCGACCTGAACGCGGCCGGCCTCGCACCATCGGTCCAGTTGACCGGCGGCCCGAGCCGGCAGCGAATCTCGTCCGATCGGCCGTTGACCAACTATTCGTCGTCGACGATGTCGACGGTCCAGAACGATCTGCGGCTCGGCTTCACCGTCAACTACGAGCTCGACCTGTTCGGCCGCGTCCGTGCGCTGGTGGCCGGCGCGCAGGCGAGCCTGCAGCAGTCCGAGGCCGACTACCAGAACACGCGCCTGCTGCTGACGACCGACGTCGCCGGCAATTACTTCAACCTGCGCGCCCTCGACAGCGAAATCGACGTGCTCGAGCAAGGCATCGCGCTGCAGCGCCGTGCGCTCGACCTGGCGCGCAGCCGCTACGAACTGGGCGCGTCGTCGGGGCTCGAACTGGCGCAGCAGGAATCCACGCTGGCGTCGACGCAGACCCAGTTGTCGCTGCAGCAGCGGATGCGCCGCCAGTACGAGACGGCGCTGGCGACGCTGACCGGCACCCCGGCGCCCGATTTCTCGGTCGCCCCGCGCGTGCAGCGGGACGCACCGCCGACGATTCCGATCGGCCTGCCGTCGGACCTGCTCGAACGGCGGCCCGACATCGCCGCGGCCGAACGCGCGATGGCCGCGGCCAACGCACAGATCGGCGTCGCGCGCACGGCGTTCTATCCGAGCGTGGCGCTGACCGGCGCGCTCGGTTTCGAATCGACGCGGCTGGCCGATCTCGTCAGCGCATCGACGATCTTCTGGTCGCTGGGCGCCAGCGTCGCGCAGCGCGTGTTCGACGGCGGCCGCGCGCAGGCCAACGTCGCGTTGAGCCAGGCCGCCTACGAGGCGACCGTGGCCGGCTACCGCCAGACCGTGCTGACCGCGCTGCAGGAAGTCGAGAACGGCGTGACCGGGCTGTCGGCGCTCGAACGCGCGGCGCAGACCGCGCGCGCGGCCGTCGACAGCTCGGACCGCGCGCTGACGCTGGCCAATGACCGCTATGCCGGCGGGTTGACCAATTACCTGGACGTGATCACCGCGCAGCAGGCGCTGTTGAACAACCAGCGCCAGGCCGCGCAGATCCTCGGCCAGCGCCAGATCACGTCGGTCTACCTGATCAAGGCGCTGGGCGGCGGCTGGCACGCGCCCCGCAACGCCGCCGCCGGCTGAGCCGGCGCCTTGCGCTGCTCAGCGGGCCGGCCGGCTCGGCACCGCGCTGCCACCGGTACGCCCCAGGTGCGTGCCCGAATCGAGCAGGATCAGTTCGCCGGTGGTCGTGCGCGCGCCGACGGCCAGCCACAGCACCGCATCGGCGACGTCCTCGGGCGAGCACGCGGTCTGCAGCGGCGTCGAGTGTTCATAACCGGCCTTGAGCTTTTCGAAACCCTGCTGGCCGATGCCGTCGACGAACCAGCGGGACGTGATCAGGCCCGGGCACACGGCGTTGACGCGCACGTGCGGCGCCAGCGCGCGGGCGAAGAACAGCGTCATCGAGTTCATCGCGCCCTTGGACGCGACATACGGAACCGACGAGCCGATGCCGAGCGCGCCGGCGATCGACGACACGTTGACGATCGCCCCGCCCTGCTTCTTCAGCAACGGCGCGCAGGCGCGAACCATCTGGAACGTACCGACCGCGTTGACGCCGATGATCCGCTGGAAGTCGTCGGCGGACAGCGCATCCCAGTTGTCCGAGCCGACGAAGGTCGTGACGCCGGCATTGTTGATCAGCACGTCGAGCCGGCCCCAGCGCTCGAGTGCGGTCTGGGCGAGCCGCTTGCAGTCGGCGTCCTCGGCGACGTTGCCCTGCACGGCGATCGCATCGGCGCCCTTCGCCCGGCACGCGGCCTCGACCTCGCGCGCCTCTTTTTCGCTGCGCGAGTAGTTGATGATCACGTCGAAACCGCGCTCGGCCAGGCCGACGGCGGTGGCAGCGCCGACGCCGGTTCCCCCGCCGGTGATGATGGCGGCCTTGCGACCGGAAGCGGGCGAATCGGTACGGGGTTCGTTGCTCATGTCTGTCCTCTCGATGGCTGGGCACGGGCGCGACGCCGCGGCCGTCGCGGCACCGTCCGTGCATCGGGCGCGTCGCTGCCGGGCAGGCGCGCCAGTCCGCAGTATGAACGATCGCGCGAGCGCCGCCGGATCGCCGCCGGGTCGTTTTCAGGCGCGGGCCGCACGCGATGCCGGCGAATCCGGCCGCGCCCGCAGCAGCCTCAGCCCGTTGGCGACGACGATGAGGCTGGCGCCCATGTCGGCGAACACGGCCATCCACATCGTCCCCATCCCGGCCAGCGTCAGCGCGAGGAAGACGACCTTGATCCCGAGCGCGATCGCGATGTTCTGCCACAGCACGCGATGCGTGCGCCGCGACAGCCGGATGAAGCGCGGCAGCTTGCGCAGATCGTCGTCCATCAGCGCCACGTCGGCGGTCTCGATCGCCGTCCCCGAGCCGGCCGCGCCCATCGCGAAGCCGATGTCGGCCTGCGCGAGCGCCGGCGCGTCGTTGATGCCGTCGCCGACCATCCCGATCCGGCCGCCGTCGCGCTGGCGCGCGGCGATCTCGGTCCGCTTGTCGTCGGGCAGCAGGCCGGCGCGGACCGCGTCGATGCCGACCGAGCGCGCGATCCGGTTCGCGACGGCCTCGTTGTCGCCGCTTAGCATCATCGTGCGCACGCCCAGCGCGTGCAGCTCGGCGATCGCCTCGGTACTGGTCGCTCGGACCGTGTCGGCGACGGCGAACAGCGCGTGCACCCGCTGCTCGTCGGCCACGCAGACGACGGTCCGCCCCTCGCGTTCGAGCGCATCGACCGCCTCGTCCAGCGCGGCCGTCGACAGGCCCTGTTCGCGCATCCATCGGCGATTGCCGAGCGACCAGCGCTTGCCGTCGACGAGCGCGCGCACGCCGCGGCCAGTGACGGACTCGAAGTCCTCGATCCGCTCGGGCCCGACCTGCGTCGTCGCCGCCAGGCCGGCGGCGACCGCCCGCGACACCGGGTGATCCGAGCGGGCGGCGAGCCCGGCGGCGACCGCCGACTCGGGCCAGGCCGCGAAATCCGCTTCGTGCACGGCGGCGCCGACCCGGCCATCGTCGGGCAGTTCGTCGCCGATGCGCCGCGCCTCGACGAGGACCGGCCGCCCGCGCGTGATCGTGCCGGTCTTGTCCAGCGCCACCCAGCGCAGCAGGCGCCCGGTTTCCAGATGGATGCCGCCCTTGATCAGGATCCCCTGGCGGGCGGCGGTCGTCAGGCCGCTGACGATGGTCACCGGCGTCGCGATGACCAACGCGCACGGACACGCGATCACCAGCATCACCAGCGCGCGATAGGCCCATTCCCACCAGCCGCCGCCGATCCAGAGCGGCGGCAGCACCGCGACGGCGAGCGCCAGCGCGAACACGATCGGCGTGTACACGCTCGCGAAGCGATCGACGAAGCGCTGGGTCGGCGCCTTCGAGCCCTGCGCCTGCTCGACCACCGCGATGATCCGCGCCAGCGTGGACTCTCCGGCGGCCGCCGTCGCTTCGAACTCGAACGAGCCAGCTTCGTTGACCGTCCCCGCATAGACGGCGTCGCCGACGGTCTTGTCGACCGGCAGGCTCTCGCCGGTGATCGGCGCCTCGTCGACGCTCGAACGCCCGGCGACGATCCGCCCGTCGAGCGCGATCCGCTCGCCCGGCTTGACGCGCACGCGATCGCCGACGGCGACGTCCCGGGCGTCGGTCTCGACCCAGCGGCCATCGGGCCGGCGCACGGTCGCCCGTGCCGGCGCCAGGTCCAGCAGGCCCTGGATCGCCGAACGCGCCCGATCGAGCGAGCGCGCTTCGATCCGTTCGGCCAGCGTGAACAGCACCATGACCATCGCCGCCTCGGGCCAGTCGCCCAGCAGCGCGGCGCCGGTCACGGCGATGCTCATCAGCGCGTTGATGTTCAACGTCAGGTGCCGGAGCGCGATCCAGCCTTTCCGATACGTGCCCAGTCCGCAGGTCGCGATCGCCGCGACGGCCAACAGCGCGGGCAGCCAGACCGGCGCGTCGAAGACATGCGCGAGCTCGGCGGCGATCGCCAGCAGCCCGGCGCCCAGCAACGGCCGCCACGACCCGGCCCCGGTCGCGTAGGCGGCCTCGGGCGCCGGCGGATCGCCGGCGGTCTCCGGCGTGAAACCGAGCGAGCGGACCGCCTGCATGATCGAATCGCGCGCGGCGGCGCTGTGCGTCACCGTCAGCACGCGCTGCATCAGGTTGAACTCCAGCGCCGCCACGCCATCGAGCCCGCCCAATTTGCCGCGGATCAAGGCCTCCTCGGTCGGGCAGTCCATCTGCCGGATCCGGATCGGCGTACGCAGCCGGCCGTCACCGAGCACGACGGGCCGCAGCACCGACGGATCCTCGCGCGAACGCGCGCCGCCGCCACCGCCGCCACCGCCGGTACCGCCGTCGCAGCCGCAACAGCCGCCGGCCCCATCCCGGCCACGATCGTGGCCGTGGGCATGCTGGTGATCGCGGCCGTGCCCGTGCCCGTGCCCGTGCCCGTGCCCGTGATCGTGATCGTGATCGTGATCGTGATCGTGATCGTGATCGTGGCCGTGGCCGTGGCCACGGCCGCGATCATGTTCATGTTCGATATCGAACGCCATCCGGAACTCCTGGAACCCGACTTGATTCGACACCCTGTAGCGGGTATAGGGTCAAATGATTCCCTGATCGACGGAGATTCGCGATGCAGATCGGACAACTGGCGAGCGCGGCCGGCACGAACGTCGAAACCGTCCGCTACTACGAGAAGGCCGGCCTGCTCCCCGAGCCGGGCCGCAGCACCGGCAACTTCCGGCAATACACGAGCGCTCATCTGGAGCGGCTGCGTTTCATCCGCAACTGCCGCGCGCTGAACATGAGCCACGACGAGATCCGCGAGCTGCTGCGCCTGGCCGACCATCCGGGCGACGGCTGCGACGCCGTCAACGCGCTGCTCGACGCGCACATCGAGCACGTCGATGCGCGCATCCGCGAACTGGCCGCGCTTCGCGAGCAGTTGCGCGAGCTGCGCGACCGATGCGCGGGCGGATCGACGACCGGCAACTGCGCGATCCTGCACGAGCTGGCCGTCATGGAGACCGAAGCCCCGTCGGGGCGCCCGACGCATCTGGGCTGACGCGGCGGCGGTACGACACCCGCTTTCGCGCCGGCGCCGGTCAGCGCGGCTGCCAGATGATCACCGCCATCCCGACCAGCGCGATCGCCGCCCCGGCCAGATCCCAGGCGGTCGGGCGGATCCGGTCGACCGCCCACAACCACATCAGCGCCACGCCGATGTAGACGCCGCCGTACGCGGCGTAGACGCGGCCCGCCGCGGTCTCGTGCAGCGTCAGCAGCCAGGCGAACAGCGCCAGGCTCGCGGCGGCCGGCACCAGCAGCCAGATCGAACGGCCTCCTCGCAGCCACAACCAGGGCAGGTAGCAGCCGACGATCTCGGCCAGCGCGGTCGCCACGTACAACAGGAAGGTCTTCATGCGTCGAGGACGGCCTCTCGCATCGACGCCGGCCGCCGCGTCGTCGTTCGCGTCATGGACGGACTCGCGTCATGGACGGACCGCGTAGAACGCCAGCGCCGGACTGCGGATCGGCAGCGCCTCGAAGCGCGAGAACCCGGCCTGCTCGACGAGCCGCCGCGCCCGGGCCGGCCCCCAGCACGCGCCCAGCCCCTCGCCGCCCTGCGACAGCGATTGCGGCACGCAATGCATGCAACTGATCGCGTACAGCATGCGGGCGAACGGATTGCCCACGTTGGCGGCGAGGCGGTCCTCGACCTTCGGCTCGACCATCAGATAGGTGCCGTCCGCCGTCAGCGCGCCGCGAATCGCCCGCAGCGCGCCCAGCGGAT
The DNA here is from genome assembly GCA_047601745.1 of Burkholderiaceae bacterium. Taxonomy (GTDB): domain Bacteria; phylum Pseudomonadota; class Gammaproteobacteria; order Burkholderiales; family Burkholderiaceae_E; genus JAKPAM01. Next base: position 5,811,095 of record JASGIS010000001.1, read on the forward strand.
CGGGCAGGTCGTGGATGACGTCGAAGGTCGTGATCAGATCGTATCCGGGCGAGGCCGGCACGTCGTCGGCCCCGGCGACGCGCAGCACCACGCGATCGGCGACCCCGGCCTCGCGCGCGTTCATCCGGGCCAGTTCGATCGAACGGGCATCGACGTCGAGCCCCTCGACGTGCGCGCCGGCGAACGCCCGGGCCAGCGTGATCGGCACGACGCCGGTCCCGCAGCCGATGTCGAGCGCCCGCCCGCCGGCCGCCAGCCGCTCGACGATCCCCGGCAGTTCGGGCAACCAGCTCGACACCAGCCGCTTCTCGTAGACGGAACGGTTCATCTGCTCGAACGCCACCGGCAACGCATCGCCGAACGCCGTGAACGGGATGCCGCTGCCCTGGCGGAAATCGTCGACCAGATCGGGCGCCGCGCGAGCCAGGCTGGGCAGGCCGTAGAACAGGCCGCCCAGATACGTCTCGGCCGACGGGTCGGCGAAATACAGCGCGTGCTCGTCCGGCAGCACGAACGCGTCGGCCGCCTCGTCATGCACGACATAGCCGGCGCAGGTCATCACCGACAGCCATTCCCGCACGTAGCGCGGATGCATGCCGACGCGCCCGGCCAGCGATTCGGCCGTCGATGGGCCGGCGCCGGCCATCGCCGCGAACAGGCCCGCACGGTCGCCGACCATCACCAGCACCGCCGACATCGCGGTCCCGACATCGCCGACGACCTTCTTCATGAACGCCTGGGCGCGCTCCTTGTCCATCCTCTCCTCCCATCGGTACGACCCCCGACATTCTCGCGGCTCGGAACCCGCGACGCCAGTGCGCGCGAAGCTGCGGCGCCGGGCGCCCGCGGCCGGATGAGAGCGTCCGTCGATCCGTCCGATGACAATCCGCGGCGAGCGGTACGGCCTCGCATGTCAAGCGCGGCGTTTCGTCGTATCCTCGGGCTCGCACCCAGCGTCTGCTCCCGGTTACGGCTCGTCCGCGATGAGAGGCGTCAAAGTGTGGGGTGCGCACACATCGGAGACACTCTCGTATGAGCAAACCAGCGCCGCTGACCGGTATCCGTATCGCCGACATGAGCACGGTCGTGTTCGGTCCGTATTGCACGCAGATTCTCGCCGACCTAGGCGCCGACATCATCAAGGTGGAGCCCGACACCGGCGACACGGCCCGATTGATCGGCAAGCCGCCGAAGACCGAAGGCATGGGACCGGTATTCCTGCGCCTGAACCGCGGCAAGCGATCGGTCGTCTGGGACATGAAGAACGAAAGCGGCCGCGAAGCGATGCGCCGCCTGCTCGCGACCTGCGACGTCTTCATCCACAACATCCGCCCCGACGCGATCGGGCGCGCCGGACTCGACTACGAAACGGTCAAGCAGATCAAACCCGACATCATCTACGTGCACTGCACGGGCTTCGGGCTCGACGGCCCGTATGCCGGCCTGCAGGCCTACGATGACGTGATCCAGGCGGCCTCGGGGGCGGCGAGCCTGCTGCCGCGCGTCGACGGCAATCCGAATCCGCGCTACGTACCGATGCTGTTCGCCGACAAGGTGTCCGGCCTGCACGCCGCGTACGCGGCGCTGGCCGCCGTCATCCAGCGGATGCGGACCGGCGAGGGCCAGTACGTCGAGGTACCGATGTTCGAGGCGATCACGAGCTTCAACCTGCTCGAGCATCTGTGCGACGCGACGTTCGTGCCGCCGACCGGCGACTGGGGCTATCCGCGCCAGCTCGATCCGACGCGCCAGCCGATGCCGACGAAGGACGGCTACATCTCGATCGCCCCGTACGTCGACGAGCGCTGGGTCCGCTTCTTCAAGGCGGCCGGCCACCCCGAGATCCTCGAGGATCCGCGCTTCAACGACAAGGCGATCCGCCGCGCCAACATGTCGCTGATGTACGAAGAGGCGCGCAAGATCCTGCCCGAGCGGACCACCGACGAGTGGTTGACGACCTTGAAGGAAGCCCACGTGCCGGCGTTCCGCGTCAACAGCATCGGCGACGTGCTCGACGATCCGCATCTGCGCCAGACCGGCCTGTTCCGCGAACGCGAGCATCCGACCGAGGGCGCGTACATCGAGGTCCGGCCGCCGGTCCGCTTCGGCGGCTTCGATTACCCCGAAACCCTGCACGCGCCGGCACCCGGTCAGCACACCGAAGAGATCAATCGCGAGCTGGGCATCGATCCGCCGGGCCAGCCCGGCTGAACGCGCGCCGATCGCCGTCCGCCGCCGCCCCTGCGCGCGCGGCCGGCGGCGCCTCGGGCCCGACGCCTCAGCCCGACGCCTCAGCCCGACGCCCAGGCCTGATGCCCCAGGTCCAACGCCCCAGATCCAACGGTCCTTTCTCCCGTCTTTTTCCGGAAGCTCCTGACATGACCCTGCCCGCCAATACTCCGATCCTGGTCGGCGTCGGCCAGTTCACCGAACGCATCGGCACGCCCGAGTTCAAGGCGCTGTCGTCGGTCGACATCGCCGCCGAAGCGGCGCGCCGCGCGTTCGACGATGCGCTGTCGCTGGATGCGCTGCGCCCGTCGATCGACGCGATCGCGACGACCCGCACGTTCGAGGATTCGACGCCCCGCCGCGCCCAGCCGTTCGGCAAGTCCAACAATTTCCCGCGCTCGATCGCGCAGCGCCTGGGCCTGACGCCGCACACCGCGGTCTGGGAAAAAGGGGGCGGCAACTCGCCGCAGCAGCTCGTCGCCGAATTCTGCGCGCGGCTGGCCGCCGGCGAGTTCCGCGCGGTGCTGATCGCCGGCGCCGAGAACATCTCGACGGCCCGCTGGCTGCAGAGCCAGGGCAAGACCGCCGACTGGTCCGAAACGGTCGAGGGCAGCGTCGAAAACCGCGGCATGGGGCTCAAGGGCCTGGCCGTGCGCTACAACATTCGCCACGGCCTGCTCGGCACGATGCCGACCTACGCGCTGTGCGAGACCGCGCGGCGCGGCCGCCTGGGCCAGACGATCGAGTCGTATACCCAGGACATGGGGCGGCTGTTCGAGCCGCTGACGCGCGTCGCCGCCGAGAATCCCTACTCGTCGTCGGCCGTCCAGGCGATGAGCGCCGAAGAACTGGTCACCGTCGGCGAGCGCAACCGGATGATCTCGCTGCCCTACCCGCAGCGGCTCGTCGCCCGCGACCAGGTCAACCAGGGCGCCGCGCTGGTGCTGACGACGATCGGCACCGCGCGCGAGCTGGGCATCGCCGAAAACCGATGGGTGTACCTGCACGGCCATGCGATGGTCGTCGAGCGCGAAGTGATGCAGCGCCAGGACCTGGGCGCCTACCCGGCCGCCGTACTGGCCTCGCGCTCGGCGCTCGAGCAGACCGGCATCACCGCCGACGACATCCACTTCTTCGACTTCTACAGCTGCTATCCGATCGCCGTGTCGGCGGTGGCCACCGACGGCCTCGGCGTCGCCGGCGACGATCCGCGGGGACTGACCGTCACCGGCGGCCTGCCGTACTTCGGCGGTCCGGGCAACAACTACACGATGCACGCGCTGTGCAGCATCGTCGAGCGCCTGCGCGCGCAGCCCGGCAGCTACGGTTTCATCGGCGCCAACGGCGGCTACCTGTCCAAGTACGCGGCCGGCGTCTACTCGACCCGGCCGACACCGTTCGTGCCGTTCGATTCGGCGCCGCTGCAGGCGCAGATCGACGCGCTGCCCGCGCCGGTGCGCGCCGAACGGCCCGACGGCTGGGCGACGATCGAAACCTATACGGTCGTCTACACGAAGGGCGTGCCCGACTACGCGGTCGTCGTCGGCCGCACCGCCAACGGCGAGCGCTTCCTGGCCAACACGCTGCCGCAGGACAAGGAGACCGTCGCCCAGACGCTCGACGGCGATGCGCTGGGACGCCGCATCTACGTGCGCACGACCGGCCAGGCCAACCGCTTCACGTTCAGCGAAGAACGGATGAACGCGCTGCTGCCGCCGGTGGCCGCCGTGCTGCGCGACAAGTACGAGTTCGCGAAGGTCGAGCGGCGCGATCGCCTGCTGATCGTGACGATCGACCGCCCCGACGTGCGCAACAGCCTGCATCCGATGGCCAACGAAGAACTCGCGCAGATCTGGGACGCGTACGAGGCCGACCCCGATCTGTGGGTCGCGGTGTTCACCGGCGAAGGCGCCGAGGCGTTCTCGGCCGGCAACGACCTCAAGTACACGGCCAGCGGCAAGCCGATGTGGATGCCGTTGACCGGCTTCGGCGGCCTGACCAACCGGACGCGGGTCAAGCCGATCATCGCCGCGGTCAACGGCTTCGCGATGGGCGGCGGCACCGAGATGGCGCTGGCCTGCGACATCGTCGTCGCCGACGACAAGGCCTCGTTCGCGCTGAGCGAAGTGCGGGTCGGCCTGATCGCCGGTGCCGGCGGCCTGGCGCGGCTGCCCCGGCAGATCCCGAAGAAGGTCGCCACCGAGCACATCCTGACCGGTCGCGCGATGACCGCGCAGCGCGCGTACGAACTGGGGCTGGTCAACCGGATCATGCCGGCCGGCCGGGCGCTCGACGGCGCGCTGGCGATCGCCGAAGAGATCCTGGCCGTCTCGCCGACCTCGGTGCGGATCTCGATGATGGGCATGAACGCCGCCGACGAGCAGGCGTCCGAAGCGGCCGCCGCCAACGCGCCGAACGCGTTCGTCGACGACCTGGCGACGACCGAGGACTACCTCGAAGGCCCGAAGGCCTTCGCCGAGAAGCGCAAGCCGCAGTGGAAGAACCGCTGAGCCGAGGGCTCGGCTTCGGCGCGGGCCTGGGCCGAAACCCGAGCCCCGGGAGACCGAGCTCGAGTCCCGGGAGACCGAGCTCGAGCCCTGGGGGACCGATCCCGGGCTCCGAGAGGTCGAGCCCAGACCCTGAGGGACCGAGCCCGGGCCCTCATCAGAACGCGTAGCGGGCCGTCAGCATCGCCGAGCGCGGCGCTCCCGGCAGCAGCGAGTTCGCCACGCTGCCGTGGGCCGACGCGATGTACCGGCGATCGAACAGGTTGTACAGGTTCAACTGCAGGTAGGCCTTGCCCAGCCGGTAAGCGAGCATCGCGTCGACCGTCGTGTAACCGGGCATCGTCGTCGTGTTCGTCGAATCCGCGAAGCGCGGCCCCACGTAGTTGACGCCCGCCCCCGCCAGCCAGCTTCGCGCGACCGACTTGGTCAGCCAGACGTTGGCGCTGTGACGGGGCGTCAGCGTCGCGCGCTTGCCCTGGACGTCGGGATTCAGCGACTTGTTGATCTTGGCGTCCATGAACGCGTAGCCGGTCGACACGGTCCAGCCGTCGCCCAGCTCGCCGGCGAACGTCAGTTCCAGACCATTCGTGCGCTGCGTGCCGATCGGGATCGACAGCAGCGGATTGGCCGGATCGCTGGTCAGGATATTGGTGCGCTCGAGGCTGAAAATGGCCGCGGTCGCCGTGGCCTTGCGATCGAACAGATCGATCCGGGTGCCGATCTCCTTGTTGGTCGTGCGCTGCGGCTCCGTCGTCGCGTTGGCCGGCGTCAGGTTGAAGCTCTCGCCCGCCGGCTGGAACGATTTGCTCCACGACGCGTAGTACGACTGCGTCGACGTCGGCTGGTACACGAGACCGACGCGCGGGCTCCAGGCCTTGTCGGTGCGCCCCGGAATCGTCGCGACGTCGACCTCCTGCTTGAACGAGTCGTAGCGGATGCCGACCAGCGCCTTCCAGTGATCGGTCAGCGAGACCAGGTCCTGCACGTACACGGCCGCGACCTGGCTCTTGCCCGAATTGGTGCCCGACGGGCTGACGGTCAGCACCGGATTGGCATCGGGTGCCACCGGGTTGTACGCATCGAGCGGCGTGGCCGTGCCCGAGCGGCTCATCTGCCAGCGGTCCTGCTCGCTGAGCTCCAAGCCGTACAGCAACTGGTGGCGCATGCCGGCCAGCGTCGTCTTCTGCGTCAGCTCGGTCTGGTTGAAGATGCCGTGTTCGCTGCGGGCGATCGCACTGCGGCTGCGCGCGACGCGGAACCCCGACGGATACAGCGCGAGATTGGCATCCGGCGTGACCGCGCCCGCCGACGTGATGTAGCGATCGAGCTTGTACTGGTAGAAGCGGAAACCGTTGCGCAGCGACCACTGGTCATTGAAACGGTGGTTAAGCGTGAAGCCCAGCGACGAGACTTGCGAGTCAGCCGTATCGGCGTCGCGCGCGTTGGCGGCGCCGTAATACATGCGGGGCGGCACGTCGAGCGGACGACCCTGGTACGACGGGATACCCCAGTCGGTCACGCGCTTGTCGTGCAGGTATTCGGCCTGCACCAGCAGCGACGTATCGGCGTTGAACTTGAACAGCAGCGAAGGGGCGAACGCCTCGCGATCGAGGAACTGCTGGTTGCGGAAGCTGTCGGCCCGCTCGATCGCGCCGGTCAGCCGGAACGACATCGTCTGGTCGATGTTGCGGGCCAGATCGACCTCCCCGCGGCGCTGATTCCAGCTACCCAGTTGCAGCGTCAGCTCGCTCTTGTCGATGCCGGGCTTCTTCGTGATGCGGTTGATCATGCCGCCCGACGACCCGCGGCCGTACAGCACGGCCGCCGGCCCCTTGATGACTTCGATCTGTTCGACGTTGGACAGATCGCGGTAGTACATCGCGTCGTCACGGAAACCGTCGACGAACTGGTCGCCCAGCGCGCTGAACCCCCGGATCACGACCTGGTCGCGCTGACCGTCGCCATGCGACAGGCTCACGCCCGGCACCGACTTCAGCGCGTCCTCCATCGAACGCACACCCTTGTCGCGCATCATCTCCTGCGAGATGACGTTGACCGTCTGCGGAATGTCGCGCAGCGGCGCATCGACCTTGGTCGCCGTCGTCGCATGCTCGGGGTTGTAGAGCGGGTCGCTATTGCCCTTGACCGTCACGGCCGGCAGACTGGATTCGCCGGACGCCGATTGCGCGAAAGCGGCCGGAATGGAAAAAGCGGCCATCAGGGTGGCCGCCAGGGTCGTGTAGCGGTGGTGCATGCTCTTCTCTGGCGAAATGACGGGCGAACGCCTGCATCCGCTCGGGTAGGCATCCAGGCGGATCGTGGCGCTCGTGCGGGAAAGCGTACGGAAGTATCTGGAATACGAATGATTCTCAGATCGACGCGAAATTTATCGGGCAACCAGTAGTACTGTCAAGTACAACCCTATCGGGTCGCGCCGATTCGTCGTCTATCGTGCTTCCCGCCACCAGCGCTGGGCGGCCAGGACCAGCAGCCCGGCCATCAGGGCCGCGCGCGCCACGTTGCCGAATCCGGCCCCGCCGACCGTCGGATCGACGCCGGCGCCTGCCGCGAAATGGCCGGCATCCAGCGCGGCGACGGCGAGCACGCCGAGCGCATCGACCAGCATGTCGACGGCGACCAGCATCACCGCCAGCGCCGACGCGCGGAAAAGCAGCGTCGCGCCGACCATCCTGCGCAGGCGCGGCCCCGCGGCCGCCACGCAGGACGTCAGCGCGATCGCCGCGATCACCGGCACCGTGGCCTGGACGGAAGGCGTCGCCTCGGACAGCATCCGCACCTGCGCCCAGCATTCGAACGCCTCCCTGAGACCCGCCAGCAGAGCCATCGCGAACGCCAGCGCGGTCGCCGCGCGCAGCGACAGCCCGTCGAAGCGGGCATCGATCGCGCGGCGGATCTTGGCCACCGTCTCGAGGCCGCCGCTGACCAGACCGATGATCGCCAGCGCCACCAGCGCCGACAACAGCGCGGTGCCCCACGAAGGCACGGCCTCGGCATCGAACAGACCGGCGGCCGCGGCGCCCAGCCCCACGCCGATCGCCGCACCGGTCGCCAGCAACGGAACCGGACGCTGGCCGCCGGCCCGCCGGACGCATTCGATGATGAAGTACAGCACGACGAACAGCTCGGCCGCTTCCCGCGCGGTGATCACGAATATCCCGAACACATGCACCTCGTGTTTTTTGAGGGTGGACGCTGTTTCGGTCTACTATACTGCGCAACCCCGGCCGGACCGGCCGAGCCCTGGCAATCGATGAAAGATACCGCGGAGTTGATCAAGATCATCGATCGCGCGGTCGACCAGTTCGACGGCGATCTCGATGAGCTGGAAAGCGCGATCGGCATGCTGATACTCGGCCGCCACTATGGCTGGCGCGTCATGCTGCTCGTCCATAGTCCGATGACGATCCGCAAGTATCAGAAGATCCTGGGCATCGCGCATCTGCGCGAGGTGCTGCCGGAGGTCGGCGTGCTCGCGCATCGATCGAACGCCTGGCGGCTCGTCGACGGCACGCGCAACTTCTGGAAGGTCGTCCGCGGGCAGATCGGCGGCGTGCGCTCGTCGCGTGTCGAACGCGGCTCGGACGAAGCACCGCCGAAAACGCGCTGAGGCGGGCGCGAGTTCCGGCTCGCCCCTCGGCACGCTGCTTGAGGCCTACCCTGCCCGAGGCCGGCCCCCTTCAGGCCCGTTCGGCGCCCTCGCCCACCGGCGAGTCGTCCAGCGTGTCCGGCTGCGTCGTCAGATGCCGGCGCAGCGCCATCAGACGCCTGTCGCGCCAGCGCCCGCGCTCGGACAGGCGGCTGCGGTCGAGCCGCTGCCGGCGTTCGGCCGCGACCTTGGCGACCACGTCGGCCGACCAGTCGTTCGGCCCCTGCTCGCGGCCGACCCTGGCATACGTGTGACCGTACCGGGACGCATAGTCTTCGACGCCGCCCGGCGCGTTCAGGTCGATCGTCTCGAACGGCCCGATGAACGACCAGCGCAGCCCGAGGCCGAACTTCATCACCTTGTCCAGATCCTCGGTGCTCGCATAGCCTTGTTCGAACAGGTTCATCACCTCGTTGAGCACCGCGCCCTGGATCCGGTTGAGCAGGAAACCGTCGATCTCCCGGCTGATCCGCACCGGCTCCTGCCCGACCTCGCGATAGAGCGCGATCGCCCGGTCCACGGTATCGGGCGCCGTCCACGGCGCCGGACAAACCTCGACGAGCGGAACGAGGTTGGGCGGATTGGTCGGGTGCGCGACCAGGCAGCGATGGCGGCCGGCCAGGTCCTCGGTGAACCGCGACGCCGGCAGCCAGGACGTGGAGCTGGCCAGGATCGCATCCGGAGGCGCGGCCTCGTCCATCGCCGAAAAGATCGCTCGCTTGGCCTCGACGGTCTCCGGGATGTTCTCCTGGACGAGCGCCGCGCCGTCGCAGGCGTCCCGAAGCGAATCGGTCGGGCGGATCCGGGCGACGATGGCGTCCGGCGTCTCGTCGAGCAGGCCGGCAGCGCGCATGTCGCGCAGCGTCTGCGCGATCTGTCGGACGGCCTCGTCCAGTTTCGGCGCCTTCGTCCCGTGCAGCCTGACCGCCCATCCTGCGCGCGCGAACACGATCGCCCACGCGCGCCCGATCATGCCGGCGCCGATGATGCCGGCGATGCGCGGCGATTCACTGGGGCCGGCCATGTCAGTCGGCGCGAATGTCGTTGGACTTGACCACGCGCCCCCACAGCTCGAACTGATCGCGCGTCAGCGCCGCCAGTTCCTCGGCCGTTCCGCCGCCGGGTTCATCGCCGCGGTCCACGATCACCTTGCGCACCGCGGCATCGGCCAGCGCGGCATTCATCGCGGCGTTGGCCTTCTTGACGATGTCCTGCGACAGGCCCGGAGGGCCGTACAAACCGATGAACGAGATGATCTCGAAATCCTTGAGTCCGCATTCGGCCGCGGTCGGCACGTCGGGCAGCACCGGAATGCGCTGCTTGCTGGTGACCATCAGCGGGCGCATCTGACCGGTCTTGACGAACGGCGACACGACCGAGGCCGCGTCGAACATCGCCTCGACCCGGCCCGCGATCAGGTCGACCGACACGGCGGCCGCACCCTTGTACGGCACGTGGTTCATCGCCGGCTTGCCCAAGCGCTCGCGCAGCAGTTCCATCGTCACGTGCGTGAGGCCGCCCGCGCCGGAACTGCCGTAGTTGATGCCGTCCTTCTTGCCCTGTTCCTGGACGAACTGGGCGAACTGCCGGTAGTCCTTGTACGGCGACGTGCTCGGCACGACCAGGACCAGGCCCGACGTCAGCATCGTGCCGATCGGCGTGAACTTCAGCGGATCGACCATCTGCGTCGTCCGGTACGTATGCGGATTGATCGTCAGCACGCCGTTGCCCGCCAGCAGGCGATAGCCGTCCGGCGGGGAATGCAGCACCAGGTCCGCGCCGATGTTGCCGTTGACCCCGCCGCGGTTGTCGATGATCACCGACTTGCCCAGCGCCGTCTGCATGCCCGGCGTCAACGCGCGCGCGACGAAGTCGGTCTGCCCGCCCGGCGGATAGCCGACCACCAGCGTCACGTTCTTGGTCGGCCAGTCGCTTTGCGCGAAACCGGACGGCGCGATCATCATCGATCCGCCGACGGCCCCCAGCGCGCGCAGGGCGGCGCGGCGGGTTGCTTTGAACTCGAAGCCAGCGTCATGCATGGAAATGTGTCTCCTGGTAGTAGGAATGGCCTTTCGTCGCCGCGTCGATCCGACGCGTCAGGCCGGTTGCGGATTCTGCTTCAGATCGTAGAGGATCGCAGCGCTGGTCAGGCCGCCGTCGACGACCAGATCATGGGCGGTGACGAAGCGCGCGTCGTCGCTGACGAGGAAAGCGATCGCATCGGCCACCTCGTCGGGCCGGCCGTAGCGCGCCATCGGCGTCGCCGCGACGATCGCGTCGCGGATGACCTGGTTGTGCAGCGTCGCGGTTTGCGGCGTTTCGATCGGCCCGGGCGAAACCGAGTTGACCGTGACGCCGAACGGCGCGAGGTCGATCGCGCAGGATTTGGCCAGGGCCAGCACGCCGCCCTTCGATGCGCAATAAGCGGCGCGTCCGGACCAGACCTGCTGGCCCGAGATCGACGCGATGAAAACGATGCGGCCCGATCGGCGCGCGGCCATGTGGCGGCCGACGAACTGCGTGCACAGGTAGCTGCCGGTCAGGTTGATCGCGATCACCCGGTTCCACGCGTCCAGCGGGTTGTCGAGCACCGATCCCTGGTAGCTGACCCCGGCGCTGTTGACCAACGCGTCGATGCGGCCGAAGTCGGCGATGACCGCATCGACGACCTGCTCGACGCTCGCGGCGTCGCAGACGTCCAGCCGATAAGTGCGCGCGCGCGAGGCGTCGACGCCCAGTTCGGCCTGCGCGTCGCGCAGCCGCGCCTCGTCGACGTCGGCCAGCGCGACGGACGCGCCATCGCGCACCAGCCGCTTGGCACTGGCCAGACCCAGGCCGCTCGCGCCGCCGGTGATCAGAACGACCTTGTCGGCCATCCGGCCGTCTCGGGATGTAGTCATCAGGATCTCCACAAAGGGATTGCCCGCCGGTCAGGGCAGCAGGGAATCGATCGAAACCGAGGGCTCGGCGCGCCGCGCGCTCGAAGCGTTCGCGCGAGCGTCCCGCCAGCCGCGGATCAGACGCTCGAAACCGTCGCGGACGCTTTGGCGGAATCCCGCGTCGTCGAGTTCGCCGCGCAGCCAGGCCCGGGTCGGTGCCATCCAGACGGACCGCCCGACCATGAAACCCTTGACGATCGGCGCGGTCGCCTGCGCGAAATCCGCGATCAGCCGATCGAGCGGCTGCGACAGGCCCAGGATCACGGCGCCGCGGCAGTACGGATCGTTCTGCTGCACGAGCCGGTCGAGTTCGTCCCAGCACTCGGCGCGCATCGCCGCCAGCTTCCACCACTCCGGCTTCAAGCCGATCTCGTAGAAACGACGGATCGCCCGGATCGCGGCCTCGCCGCCGTCCTGCGCGACGGCGCCGCCGGCCGGATCGGGAGGAATCACTTCGAGCAGCAGCTCGTGGCCGGTGGCGCGTGTCGCCTCCCACAATCCGGCCAGCCAGGTTTCCTGTTCCTGCCGAAGGGCCGGCGGATCGTCGGGATGGTAGGCCACCAGGCACTTGACCACTTGTTCGAGCGGCCAGTTCCTCAGGTGCGTACCGATCGAATCGGTGCCGTCGAAGCGCAACGGACGCGAGCCGGGAAGCTCGACCGGCCGCCCGACCCACCAGCCGCGCCCGGTGGCCGCGTGCAAGGCGGCCTCGCCCAGGCCGGCCCGCCCGTCGATCAACACGCCCAGACGCCCCCGATAGGCGGGCTCGCTCGCCTCGAGTTCGGCGACCACCTCGTTCATCAGGCGCTTGACCGTCGCCAGGCGGTCGACCGGTACCGCCAGTTCGCTGGCGATCGCCTCGAACTGCGAGCGATGATCGTAGGCCAGCGCATAGAGTTCGGGCCATTGCGCGCGGCGCGCGCTGACGCGATGCAGGTGCGAGAGCTGCGGATCGCGATCCGGTTTCGGATGGCGGTTGCCGGAGAACCAGTGCGCGAGTTCGGCCGGCGTCGGCATCGCCGGCGCGCAACCATGCCGCGACACGACGATGGCCCCGCAGGCGTTGGCGATCCTGGCGGACTGCTCCCAGCTCTTGCCGCGCAACAGACCGGCCAGCAGGCCGGACGCGAACGCGTCGCCGGCGCCGAGCACGTTCAGCACCTCGATCCGCTCGCCGAGCACCGTCACCGCGTCGTCGATCCGGTCCGGGATGTCGCCGGTGATGATGCTGCAACCGAGCGCGCCGCGCTTGACGACGAACGCCGCCGCCGTGCACTCGCGCGCGCGGCGCAGACAGGCGATCAGATCGCCTTCGACCCCGCCGGCGATCATCCATTCCTCTTCGGTACCGATGATCAGTTCGAACAGGCCCAGTTGCGCCTGCAGATGCGCGCTGACCTGATCGTCGCGGATATAGCGCGTCTCGCCGTCGCCGCGACCGGTCAGCCCCCACAGCACCGGCCGGTAGTCGATGTCGAGCACCCGGACCGCACCGTGGCGCCCGGCCAGCTCGAGCGCGCGGCTGCTGGCCGCCAGCACGGTCGGCGCGCTCAGGTGCGTACCGGTGATCAGCAGGCTCCGGCATCGCGCGACGAAGTCCTCGTCGATCAGCGCCGCGTCGAGCGCCATGTCCGCGCAGTTCTCCCTGGCGAACAGCAGCGGAAACGTATGCTGGTCCTTGATGCCCAGCAGCACCATCCCGGTCAGGCGCTGCCGGTCGATCTGGACCTGGCTGACGTCGCACCCTTCCCGGCTCAGCGTATCGAGCAGGAACCGACCGTTCTGCTCGTCGCCGACGCGCGAGATCATCGCCGACCTCATGCCCAGGCGAGCCGTTCCGAACGCGATGTTCGCCGATGAACCGCCGAGATATTTGGAAAAGCTGTTGGCCGCTTCCAGGCTGCAGCCGATCTGGTCCGCGTACAGATCGACGGCGAGCCGGCCGAGGCAGGCGATGTCGAACGGACGGCCGTCCGGGAAGGCGAGCGTTTGCATGGTGTCCGGGTCTGCCCTCTGTGTCTCTGGTCGGAGCGCAGTGTACGGGTGATTAGAAAAAAATGTCAATATGATAGAAAATTAGAAACCCATGCATTGCCATGCATCGGAAACCCGTGTGCCCGCCATGCTCTGGTGGCGGCCCGGTTTCGGCAACGCCATGCCACCCCCTACAATCACAGGGTATCCATGAGCGCTCCTCCGTCCCCTCCGCCCACGAGCAAGCCGGCCACCGCCGACGAACTGCTGGTGCTGATCCGCGCGCATTTCGACGGACTGAGCCGCCAGCTCAAACAGATCGCCAAATACATCGAAGCCCATCGCGATCACATCGGCCTCGAAGGCGTGCAGGAAACGGCGGCCCGGTGCGGCGTCCAGCCGTCCGCGATCATCCGCTTCGCCCAACAGTTCAACCTGTCCGGCTTTTCGGAGATGCAGGGGCTGTTCCGCGACGAGGCGGCCCGACGGCTGTCTCCGCGCGGCGACTACCAGGACCGCATCCGTTCGCTGGTGGACAGTGGCGCTCCGCCGCTGCAATCGGAAAGAATCGCCCGCGAGGTGATCCGCGGCAGCGTGCAGAGCCTGCAGGCCCTCGACGCCGGACTCGCCGACGGCGAGCTGGAAACGGCCGTCAAGCTGATGGCCAAGGCGCATTCGCTGTGGCTGGTCGCGAACCGACGCGCGTTTCCGGTCGGCGCCTATCTCGCCTATGCGCTGCGGCACACGGCCAAGCCCGTCCATTGGCTCAACGGATTGGGGCACATGCAGCAAGGCGAGTTGCGCGCCATCACCCGGCAGGACGTGATGATCGCGACCTCGTTCGAACCCTATGCCAGGGAAACTCTCGAGGTCGTCGAATCGGCGCATGCGCGCGGCGCGCGGATCATCGCGATCACGGACAGCCAGTTCAGCCCGCTGGCCAGGAACGCCGCGGCGACGCTCGTGGCCCAGGACAGCGAGACCTACGGCTTTCGTTCGCTGACGGCGGCGCTCTGCGTCGCGCAGGCGCTGTTCATCGGCCTGGCTTATCGGCTCGAGGCGGCGCCGCAGAAGAAGCGGTAGACGGGGGCGCAAGCCAGGGGTGCAAGGCGGGAACAGGCCGGATGCGTCAGCCGGCGTCACCCAGCCCTCCCGGTTCGGCTACGGCTTTCGGCCATTTCACAATGCTGAAGCCCTCCCAGTCACTCTGCTTTACACATTGGCCCTGAAAAGCCAACCGATCCGATATAAGTATTTGATTATTATTAGTTTTCATATCTGGCCCGAATGTTGCTCCTACGAAGCGCAGCACCCTTCGGACCCACATGGGAGTTCCCAATGAAAATGAAAAAAGAGATAACGAAATTCCTGGCGAAGGCGTCGGTGGCCGCGCTGGGCACCGTGGCCTTTTCGGCATTCGCCGTCCCGACGTTGACGGTGGAGACTGGCGATAGCGCGTCGGTTCCGTCGGCGCAGATAGCCTGCAATGATGCGGGCGGCACGGGCGACTTCTGCACCGTCGCCATCCCAGGTCTCAGCGAATGGACTGGAGTCGGGATCTTGTTCGCTCAAGGTTCGACGCAATCGACCGAGCCTCCGGCAATGCATATCACGTTTGCCGGTGCGTATACATCGAACGGAAATAACGCCGACAACGGCAATGTGATCACTGTTCGCTATAGCGACGATAGCTTCGTCAGCACAGGTTCGGGCGCGTCGGGAATCCAGGGCTTTTCTCTCACTCTGCCTGGTGGCTGGTCTGTCGTTCAGAACATCTATTTGAACGGTGCGTTGGTCAGCACGGTTTCGGCAGCCAGCCCAGGTACGGGTATGGCCGGTTTCGCAGAGGCTTCTGCGCCACTCGTTTACACGGCTGCGCCGGGGGCGTATACGCTGACTCAGGAGTTGGTGATTACGGCCAGCCGGAATGGCAGCGGTTCGGTCGATGCCGGCATGGCCGTGCCGGAGCCTGGCGTGTTGGCGCTGATGGGGTTGGGTGCGCTCGGCCTCGGCTTGCGCCGCCGGCCCCGAAAGGCAGCCTGAGCGAATTCGGCTTGGATCGACAAAAAGCCCCGCTTCGGCGGGGCTTTTTGTCGATGAGAGTTCGACCGGTGAGGACACCCGGCGTCTCGCAAGACCTGTCGCGTGTCGAAACAATCCGAGGATTCCGACCGCTAGAGTCGATTCCGCTGCCGCATGGCGTCCGGACTCAAGTATCCGCGCGTCGCCGAAATAGTATATGCACCCAGTTGCCGCGGGGCTTCGCGAATCGCTCGGTTGCTCTGCGCACCACGAATGCCAATTTGGTCGATGCGCGTTGCACGACAGACCGAGCAACCGGGGCTTTCAACGGCTGGCCGCAGTGGATGCAGGGCTCTTCCTGTCCATACGTACCATAAGGATTGCCCCCCAGGTCCATCAGCAACGTCGACAATCCGTTGGTGGCCTCGCGCCGTTCGCCGACATAGGATTCCGATTCCACTTCGAACTCCGGGAACAGGTTTCGAAGCCGCTGCGAATCGAACGAGTTGACGTGCCCCCATGGAGGGCTCGATTTACCGCAACTTTGGCAAGTACAACGGCCAACTCGGATATCCTGCTCGTTTGGAACCCCGATGAGGACATGCTTCGCCGAGACCCTCGATATTTCCTTGCAGGCCATCTGCAGCGTGGGTTCGGGAATATGCTCCAGCACCTCCGCACAAAAGACGACATCAAACTGACGGTCGCTAAAGGGCAGAGCCGCCGCGTTACCCGCCACGCAGTGGACCCTCGGATCCGCGATGTCAGGAAGCGTCAGATCCAGCGCGGTGACCTGCGCGATACGATCCGCCATCAGCACAGAGAAGTGCCCATCGCGAGCGCCGATGTCCAACGCATTTTCTGCGCTCCGAGGGAGAAGGCGGAGCAAGTCGGCGGTGCGATCTCTTTCGGCCTCGGAGGCGCGGTAATCCGATAAGTCCATGGGTTGTGTGTACGCTCGGACGCTTCGCTCAGGAAGCATGGTAAGTGTCGAGTGCTGCAATCCGCTGATTCGGATGATTGCTCGAAACGAAAGGAGCTGGACAGCAGCTCAAGCCTCGATTGTACAACTCGCGCGAGGACATCTTCGCTCGCAGACCGCCAGCAGAACCGGCTGGCATGGATCGGCCGAACGACCTCCACTCGCCACTGCGGCCGCCCGTCATTCCGAAGCCAATAGTCGCGCAACAGGCTGCATCAGCAAGCGAACGCCGACCGGATTCAGATGATGGTCATATGGGCCTACGTCCAGTCGTCTGGAGCTGCGCTGGTAATACTCTGCCAGCAGAGGCTGACCATCGACGATCGGGATCCGCTGGGCATGAAGCCTTGCGATCAGCAGATCCAGCGACGGATCCGGTCGCGGCTCCAGCCCCTGATAGATTCTGGAACGATCTCCGTCGATGACGACGATCAATCTGCCTTTGACGTAACGCTGGGTCTTCGACGCGAAGTCGTCGACGACAGCTTCGAAAGCTTTCATGCCATCCGTTTCAACCTGCGCGGATCTCCGTTCCGGCTCGCGCTGCTCGTCAGCGCTGATCCTGCCGAACATCATCCGCATCGCTGATTGCGGATCGATCTTGAGCTGCCCGAACAGGTATTGAGCGAATGCGGATTGGCGAACCAAGCGCTTCATCAGAGTGGGCGGCGGCTGATGTTCGTCTCTGAGCACCAATGTCTGACGATCGATACAGGGGCCGTGAATGTTTCCTGACCCGCACAGAGCCTGCCGAACGTCCGCACGTTCAAGCAACAGCACGAAATCGCGAATGCCATAAGTCGTGGCGGCAAACCGGATCCGCTCGGCGTAATCCAGCAGCGAGGAGCCGGGCCCCCCCATCGCGTACACGGGCCGTGTCGATATCAGACGGGCTAGCTGAGCCGCCGGGCGATCGTCCGGATCGAGCATCGACGCTTCTACGTAGCTGTCGCCGATCAACGCGATGGCATTCGGATCCGGCACGAAGTCGCGGTCGGCCAGAAATCCCGCGTTGTTGCTCAGATGTCGGTGCGCATTCTTCAGATCCCAGCCGGTGGAACTGGTCCAGACGTGATGCGCCGGATAGGTCAGGATTTCCGGATCGATGTAGTAGCCGCTCTCGGTAGCCGTCGACACGGGCAGCACGCGCAACAGCCCTTCGGCCAGCACGACCGCAATCAGTACACCGAGAATAAAGCGGAAAATTGGCCTGATCATCTAGAAGTTGAAATAGATGAATGGGCTCGACGAGCCACGCGCCGCGTTGATCAGGATCAACAGCACCGCTACCGCCGCGCTCGCGCCGCACAGCACCATTCGCAACGAAAGCCGAGACTCAACGCGCACTCGTATCGCTTCTCCGATCCAGTTGGTATTCGGACCGATGACTGCAAAGCATGTCAGCACCAGGCACCAGAGCCAGCCGAGCTGCGAACGGAGTCCTGCATTCCAGAGCTCCAGGTCGCTGGAAGCCATCGCATTCAGACCAAGCATGCCCGAGTAGATGAGCTTCGCGCCGGCGAAAGTATCAGCCCTGAAGACGACCCACGCCGCCATCACCGACAACATCGTGAGAAACCAGCAAGCCCATCGGTAGGACCTGCTTGCTGCGAGCCTCTGATGAACAGCATCGCTCAAGATGCTGCGAAAGAGATGATTGAAGACGAGATAGGCTCCGTGCAGCCCACCCCAGACGAGAAAAGTCCAGTTTGCACCATGCCAAAGCCCTCCGAGCAACATGGTCGTGAGCAAATTCACGTATCGACGGAGTCTTCCACGGCGATTGCCGCCGAGAGAAACATATAGATAGTCTCTGAGGAACGCCGACAGCGACATATGCCATCGACGCCAGAAGTCGATGATGTTCGCAGACCGATACGGTGAATCGAAGTTGAACGGCAAGCGTATATTGAACAGCCAGGACAACCCGATCGCCATGTCGGAGTATCCGGAAAAATCGAAATAGAGCTGAAGCGTATACGCGAGCGCCGCCAGCCAGCACTCACCGAAACCGGAGGCCCGGCCGCCGTCCGCCGCCGAGAAAACCACATCCGCATAGGGAGCCACGCCATCGGCAAGAACGACCTTCTTGAAAAGGCCCAGAGCGAACATCAACAGCCCGAGCGAAACGTTGGCCGGGTTGATGCGATAGGTGGCCGGAGAGTCGAACTGCGGCATCATCTGGGCATGATGCAGGATGGGGCCGGCGATCAGATGAGGAAAATAAGTGACGAACAGCCCGTAGTGGACCGGTTTGTACTCGCGGGTTCCTTTTTGATAGGCGTCGGCAAGAAAAGCGATCTGAGTGAACGTGAAGAACGATATGCCGATCGGAAGCGTAATAGGATCGATGATCCAGTTCACCCCGAGTAGTGTCCTGGTCGTTTCGACCAGCAGGTTCGCATACTTGAAGTAAGCAAGAAGAACGAGATTGGTGACGATACCGAATCCGAGCCACAGCCGAGCCCGCTGCCGATCGGCTGCTGTCCCGATGCATCGACCGACCCAGAAGTTGAAGATGATCGACGCCATCAACAGGGAGACGAACTCCGGCATCCAGTAGCCGTAGAAAAACAGCGAGCCGGCGAAGAGCCACAGGGCAGCGAGCGACCGGCGCAGATGCGCGATCGTGAAGAATCCGACCCACAGCAGCGGCAGAAATGCGAAGGCGAATGCAGCGGAAGTGAACAGCATCGTCAGATCGGATCGAAAGACTTCTTCTGCATGATAGGAGTGCTGGCTGTCGGGCTATTCGTTGGTGATGCGGGCGCTAACCTGCCGCACGATCCGGGCTGCCGAGAGCAAGCGATTCTCGGCATTTCCGGAATCGACGTCCGGATCGGTCATCACCACGTTGACGGTGGAATGATCTCCATGCCCGCGAAGCATCGACCACGCGGTCAGCGCCTTGGCCGCGTAGTCGCCGACGGTCTCGACGCCACCGATCGTATACCAATGCCATAGAAGCCTATGCTGCTCGCCTGCCTTCAAATGCAACTCTTCGACCTGCCAGCGAACGCTGCCGTCGGATACCTCGCGCCGGATCCGCTGAGCGATGCGCCATCGAGGATCACTCAAGGAAACGATCCAGTGGGTGTGCGAGATCATCTCGGCGCCCTCCCACTGCCTGGCAAAGTAAGCGACGTAGAACTGAGTCGCGCTTGGCCGATCAAAAGTGCCGAATCTGCGCAGCAGCGCATTGTCGAAGTGGGGCATCAACGCGAGTTCGTCGGCCGATACAGCAGGCAGTTCGCCGATCGCCTCGGGCATTGCCGTACGCGGCGTGACCGCACGAGCTGCGGCCAGACCGTATTGGCCCCCGACGCCGACCGCAAGGGTCAAAGCCAGCATCGCCATGGTCGCGAGCGGCGCCTCCCGCCAAGCCGAATCGCGGGCTGGCGCGAAGGACGAAGCCGAGGCATTCGTGTTCGAGTCATCCAGTGAATCGCTCCATCGATACCCCATCTGGAACACGATGAACATCACCAGTCCGAAGAACACCCAACCATAAACGACGTGATCATGGCCCACGCCGAAGCGCATCTGACTGAAATGCCCGATCATCACGATCAGGTAAGCACGCATCCAGTTGGCGACGACAGCGACCAACAAGGCTATCACTATGAAGGCGATCTGGCGTTTCAGTTTCCTGAAATTCAAATGTGCGAACAGCACGGACAGAACCAGCGCAGCGATCACGTAGTTCAGGCCGCTGCAAGCTTCGATCACCGACCATTGTCCTGTGGGTAGCGTGAAATTGAGACCTTCCTGATACACAGGGATTCCGGACGCCCGCAGCGCCCAGATCGCCGCACGAGCGGTTCCGCTCATCAGAATCGGAATCAGGCCGTCGCCGGCTGGTACCATGAAAAAAAGGAACAACAATGGGAACCGGATCTGCCGCGTGATCGGCCAGCCCATGAAAGTCAGCACAACGGCGGGAATCATCGCAACCACCGAGAACTGCACCAGCGAATTGACGCCTGAAAGCTCGAACAAGGCCCAGCATGCGGTCAAGACGATCAGCAGCGCGATACCGATGAGATTCGGAACAGGCACCAGGCCCTTCAGGACCTCGCGTTGCCGCCAGACGAGCCATAGACTGATCGGCGCCACGATGAAGCCATGACGGAAACTCTCGGAGTTCTCCCAGACTTCGATCATCTGGTGCAGTGTCGTGCGATAGCACACTGCAAGCGAGACCAAGGCGACCGCGATCCCAACTCCTGCAAGGAGCCACGATGCGCGTCTGCTTGATCCCTGTGGCCGGGTCACAGGCATCGGATCGACTGCGATGTGCCGTTGATCGAAGTCGCGCATGCGACGTATCCGGAAGCTTGTCCAGGACCGCTGCAGAGCGAGCCCGGCGCAATGTTCTCTTTGCGATCGATGAGCCAGTTTTTCATTCGGCGGCCAGCCCGTTCGGCAATCAGCGACAGCCTGGGGCGCTGGAGAATCAACCAGGACTGCGTCGTGACATCAGTAGCCAGGCTGGCTTTGTATCGGGCGTCGCCCGCCAGCAGATCGTAGCAGGCATGGCCGGCCTGCAGAGCGCGCTCGATCGCCAGGACATGACAGAGAATCCCGGGTTTGAATCGCGTGACGTCATCCCCATAGTCGATGCCGCTGAGGTAAAAGTAGACATGCCCATCGAGCACGAAGTTGTACAGGTAAGCGAGCACGCGATCGCCCGCGGACAATCTGAGCATCTCGATTCGTCCCTTATCCAGATTCGCCTCGATCAGCGTGCGATGAAAGGCGACGAAAGACGGATTGTCGAACCCTCCGTACACCTGACCTGGCCGCGAAGCGACCCATCTCAGGCGATGGAGGTCGCCGCAACGCTCGAACCATTCGAGCCCTTGCGCGACGTCTCGAGCCGATTCGACTCTGGCGGCACCGAAGGCCTGCTCCACGGCACGACGCGCCCGCTTGACCTGCTGACGCATGTTGGCCGTCCGGGTGGCGAGATAATCTCCTTGGTTCACCGCACGGACCCGGCTGAGATCGACGCTGAATGACGGGCGTTCACTGAGGAGATGCAAACCTAACCCACGCTTGCGAGCGACATGATAAGCGTCTTCAGCCTGCTCGGGCAGCAGCCCTCCGAGCCGAAGCTCATCCCAATGCGTCTGCGCGGAAAGGTATTCGACTAGATGGTCCAACTGAACCCCGAAGTATCGAGGCTGTCCCCCATAAAAGCCGTTGAGTTCGATGAAGGTCTCGTCGAATCCGGGATCTCCGGACTCGTTCAGCAGAAGCAGGCGGCTCTTGACGAAGCCATGCCGACGCTCGCTACGCTGCCCGATGACGGCATAAGCGACCGATCCGTCGGGAGCAGGGATCTCGAGGAGCTGCCGGACAGGAACAGCAGGCCAGCTCTGCGCGCAGCACCGTAACCAGTGCCTGGACAAGAAGAATGATGCGGAGCGCCCGCTCTCGATTTCAGACGCAATGCGCGGATTCTCCAGCGCCTGGGGGAAAGGATATGTTGCAATTCCACGCAAGGGATCGACTCGACATCGGAAGGATCGGAACTGGCAATTGCCTGACTTTCAAGGGACTTGGCTCGCCGGTGAAGGAGCCCTCTCCGCATCCGCTCGAATCCCGATTGCCGCCGCCCATCCTTTGGCAATTGCTCAACGATAAGCGGCAAGAAACGATGTATTTTTCCACGTCGACGCCAAGGCGGTCAATCGCGCGCCCCGCCCATCAGGGGCTGCTGGAAGCGACGTCACAATCAATTACGGAGTGCTCCATGTTCACCCGTCGGCCTACGATACCGCCCCAGATCCGGCTGGTCGCCGCCTGCCATGCGCTTGCGATATCGCTTGCAGGATGTGGGGCGCCCAGCTCGGGCGTGCCTTCCGCGGCTGCAGCCGATTCGAGCAGTTCGGCCCCCGTCACGGAAAACTCCCCCCCTGCATCAGCGAGCGATTCGAGCGGATCGAATGCCAAGCCGGGCGATTCAACTGCCGCCACCGATAGCTCGCCGCCCGCAACCGTCAGCGATTCGAAGAGTCCGGATGGCAAGTCGGGCGGGTCTGGGGGGGTTCCGGAAAGCAAGCCATCCGAAAACTCGCTGCTGCTGACCAATCCGACCAATGCGACGATCAACGACTATCCGCTGGAGATCGGTCGCGTGTTCAAGAAGGGCGAGATCGCGAGCTGCCCGTATGTCTATGTCAATAACGTGCGGGTTCCTGCCCAGATCGATGTCAAGAACCGCTGGAACGATGGGTCGTTGCGCTTTGCGGTCGTCTCGACCGTGCTGTCCAGCATTCGCGCCGCCGAGCGCCTGACGATGGACTTCAGGCCCGGAGCAATCTGTACGTCCGCATCGGGACCTTCGACGAACGAACTCTTGACGAAGTTCGATTTCGACACCCGGATCATCCTGAACGACAATGACGCCAGCTCGGCTTCGGCACGAAGCATGCTGGCCACGCTTCCCTATCGGCGCTGGACGGACGGTCCTATCAATACGACGGCGATCATTGAGGATCATATCGCCAAGCGTTACGACTTCGGCACCGACAGCAACAATGCATTGCGCCCGATCTTTCATGTTCAGTTCTGGCCTACGGCGCACGTGTATCGCGTGCGGGTGATCGTCGAACAATCCGACACGACGAAATTGCAGAGCCAGGATTACTCTGTCCGAGTGACCGTCGGCAAGGATGCACCCAAGACGGTGTACGAAAAAAACGCTGTGCCGCATGCGTACGGCACCCGTTGGACACGCGATTTCTGGGTTGGGCGGGATCTGCCGGAATTGAGCATCCAGCACAATGTCGCATACCTGACTTCCACCCAGGCCATCCCGAACTACGATTCGACCATCACCCTGAGCCAGGACGCCAAAGCTAAGCTGCTCAATCTGTGGAATTCGAAGCCGACGGACATCTACGATGCAGGTTTGTGGCAACGGGCAATGCCGACGACCGGCGGTCGCGCCGACATCGGCCTGCTCCCTTCGTGGCATCTTGCCGCGTTGTACGACGGCGACGCCGCGCTGTGGCGCATGGTGCGGCGGCAGAGCGATCTGGCCGCCGCCTGGCCGGCGCACTTTCGCATAGGCGATTCTCGAATCTTCGATGAAAGCACGGGAGCTGCCGGGCAGGGGCGCGTCGCCACGCGTGACAGCCATCCGACGCAGTTTCTGCATGCTGCCAATTACTATCTCAATAATGCCGGGACAGGAGTCAAGTCTGCCGATTCCTTCAATGTCACGGCTTCGCCCAAGACAGCCTGGATAGTCGATGGCGCACATCAGCCCGATCCTTGGTATTTGACCTATCTCGTCACGGGGGAATGGTGGTACCTCGAGCAACTTCAATTCTGGGCTTCATGGGGAACTTTCGACAGCAACCCGAGCTCGGCGTGCTGGGGGTCGGGGCGCTCACCCAAGGATGCGATAATCCAGGACGAGGTTCGAGGTGATGCGTGGCTGCTGCGCGCGCGCGCGCGGGCTGCGTTCGCGTCGCCAGACAACAGCCCGGAGCAGGCTTACTTTTCCAGGATCACCGAAAGCGTGCTGAGAGCCTGGGAAGGCATGCGAATCGGCACCGGAGCCGATCCGCTTCGCGCTTATTGGGCAAAGAACCGTTGCAAACCGCCGTCGGACAATCCGCTACATGTCTGGACTTATGCTCCGAGCGACGGCGGATATACGAGCGGCGGTCCGCCGGATATGAAATCGGGAACGGCCCCCTGGATGCAGCACTTCGTGATCGCCGCTCTCGGCCATGTCCGCGAGCTGGGATTCGACTCTGGCGAGTTGCTGAGTTGGACAGCCAAATTCAGCACCGGCATCGCGACCGACCCGGGCTCCGATCCGCGGCACCTGGCAGACTATTTCGTTCCCACGACCCAGAACAGCGCCGGCAATCCATTTTTCCTGTCGTGGTCCGATGCGTTCGACGATTGGACCTCATGGCAGGAAAGCTGGATTCGAACCCGGCCTGACCTCGAGCACGGGTATACGAACATCGCGACTGCAGCAGTTTCCTTCATCACCGACCAGACAAACGGTCTCGCCACGTGGAACTGGGTCCATGAAAACAATTATGCGACCCAGGACTGGGCGAGCAACCCCAAATGGGCCATCCGCCCCAGGTGATCAGGCTTGCTTCAATTCTCGCTGACTGCTCTGAGCCGGCTTCGGAAGCTTGGATTCGAGCTTCCGTTCCAGCATCGCTGGAAAGACGAATGACAGAAAAATCAGATAGTACAGTCCTTCCCAGTAAGTCATGCTGAGAAAAGCTGCCCCTACGCAAAAGGATATCAACGATACCTGAACCATTCGGGCCAGCTCAGCCATGACTGGCTCGCGCCGGTTTCGAGCCATGCGCTCAGCGCGGCGAAGCGACAGAAACGCCTTTCCAAACATCAGAAAATAAATAATCAGACCAGGGAATCCATGTTCACCGAGTGTCTGAAAATAGATGCTGTGCGTCGCCCTGACCACCCCATCGGTCACACGCGAATACTGGAAGAAGTTCTCCGGGTTTCGATAATACTCGAACCCGGCTCCCAACATTCGGTGCTCAGCAATATTCAGCGCGGTCTCCCAGACTCCGAAGCGCGATTGTGCAGAGCTATCCTGCTGATAATCGTTAATTGTTTCGATCCGATCGCGAAATCGCTGCGGCATGAATTCGAACACGACAGCCGACATCGCGCCGATTACGATCAGGATCAGTAATTTTCTCTTCGCGCGAAACAAAAAGCAGCTCAACATCGCCACCAGCGCGATGAAACCACCGCGAGAATACGTTCCCAAGGCCGAGACCAAGGTGGCCCCCATCGCGATGATCAAGCCCTGGCGCACGATCCATCTCTGGTGGACACGGGACAACCAATACAGAAGCGGCACGCTCATGATCAAAGCGACCGCCATGTGGTTGTTGTCCTCAATAGCCGTTCCTGTTGGCCCCAGCACATGCCCATCGCTACCCAAGAGCGTATACGGAGCAGCCTTCAATCCGAGAAATGCCATCGATCCAGCGAACGCCGCAACGACCGCGCCGATGTCATCATGGTTACGGAGTACCGAAAACACGAGGGTAGCGCCCAGCAGGATCTTCAGAAACTCTCCGTACCGATAGGCCGACACCCCAATATCCATCGCGAAAATGGTCGTCAGCGTCGTCATCAACACGAACAACCACACCGGCCAGGTGGCGCTGATAACAGACTTGATATTTCCAGAGGGTCCATTGAGGGCGCCGATGATCAGCGGCACGAAATAAATGGCGACCCATGGCACCGTCGCCGCGGAACCAAAGGTCAGCCGGTGCGGCGCGAGTACCCCCAGAATGATGAATACGATCGCGGCGACTCTCGGACGCGTGAACGACAGAGGCAGCAGCCCTCCGAGGATCACGAACACGGCGATATCACGAAGGCCCATTTAGGGAATCCAGGTCATTTGGAACAGGTGAGCGACCGAGTGTCGTGCCCCGCGGCTCACCCAGCATGATTTGCGATTGTAACCAGAGGCGTGGGTGACCCCGGCTCTCCGGACACATTTGATGACACCATGTGTTAAGAAAGGGATGGGACGGAGAAGCAAGCATGCGACGCCCCCGTCGTCAGGCAAGCGCACGATTCGAATCGCGCAGCGTAGGTGCCGCCGACCCTCGGCGAGTTCAGGACCTTGCGTCGGATCGTCAGTCAAGAGCGAAAAGCCGCGCAGCGGGTAATCGATGCGCTCGTCGAAGCAGTCAGGTGCCCTGGATGCCGCACCGGGTAGTGTACGATTCCGGCCGATTGCGTTGGCGCTGGATACGAGGAAGCCGCTCCAGCGGCCACGGGTCGACCAGGGCATCACGTGCTGCATCAGAGCAGGACGAAGGCGCGCTCGGACAACGCGACTATCGAGAGCTTCCTTCCGAGCTCGAAGACCGGGTGGTCAACGGCGCAAGCCCTACGGCACGCGCGCTGCCGTTCTGGCGGCTCACATGTTCGACTGCATCCGAGTGCCTCTACAATCCTCGCAGACGTCACTCGATGCTCGATTACCTCGACCCGGTAGATTCGAGAAGCAAATGGTGGTTCTGCAAGGCTACCCGGAGTGCCGGGAAATCGAGGCAGCCAACTGCCATCTTTCACACATGTGCACGATCGGCGAGCCTCGTCAGCGATCATCGTGCCAAGATAGCCGCCGGCCGAGGGAGAACACCTGACATGTCCGCTTTGTTTGCCCTCACCGCGGGCGATTCGAATGAGCGGGACTCGGACGGCGCAGCCTTGGATCGCTCCCTGAGAAGACAGGGATTCGTCACGGCCGAGCGCTTCGATTGGAACGGCGGGTCGCTGCACTGGTACCGCAATCCGGCAGCCGGCGCAGCCAGTCAGGCCTGTTACCGTGCCGAGCGAGGTGGCTTTGCGATCTGCGTCGGCACGGTGGTCTACCGCGGCCAGGTGGGGGAAGCCGCGCTTCGAGATCTCTGGCACGACTTCGAGACCCCGGAAAGCGTGCAGACTTCCGAGTTGCTGGGCAGTTATCAGCTCGCCATCGGCAAGGCCGGCCAAGTCTGGCTGTTCGCCGATGCGGTCGGCATGGTGAAGCTCTATCATGCGCGCGTCCGTCAGGTCCTGTGCACCTCGTGGCTCGCATGCGTCGAGGCGACGGATTCGCCCCGCATCGATCGTTTCGGCGCTCTGGAATACATCCTCGAAGGCGCGAATCATGGTGATCGCACGCCGGTGAACGGCGTGGGGATCTGCGATCCCGCGCTGGCCATCGAACTGACGAGCGGCCGGACGCGCACCTTGTGGCCCGTCGACCGTTGGATCGAGCGAGCACCCCTCCCTTCGATCGAAGCCGCCTCGAGAACCTGCAGCGAATTGCTGGTGGATCGAATGACTCGAATCAGTCGAGCTTTCGATGGCAATACGCGCTGTGCGCTATCGGGAGGATTCGATTCGAGGTTGATCGTGGCTGCGCTCGTCGCAGCCGGTAGCCGCCCATCGCTGTTCGTCTATGGCAGACCCGATGATTCCGATGTCCGGATATCCGGGCTCGCTTCGGCGGCGATTGATCTACCGATCGAGGTCATCGACAAATCGGTTCTCCGCGAGCAGTTCCCGCCTTTGGCGCGAGAAGGTCTGCTGACCAGCCTGGATTTTTTTGACGGCCTACCGGTAGACGGCATATTCGATTCGGGCGTTGATCGAAGTACCCGTATCGCCCAGAGCGCAGGAGGTGCGGCGGTGCTGAATGGAGGCGGAGGAGAAATCTTTCGCAACTTCTTCTACCTGCCGGATCGCCCTATGACCGCAGCCGAAGTCGTTCAGGGCTTCTACAGCGGATACCTTCCGCAGGTCTTTCGGTCAGCCGCCGAACATCGTGACTATCAGGAAAGAATGGCGGCCAGCATCGAAGCCGTCGTCGGATCGGGCCGACTCGACCGCGCTCAGGTCGAGTTGATTTACCCCCTTTTTCGGAATCGATTCTGGGCAGGACGAAACAACAGCATCGCGGCGCGCGTCGGATCCTTTCTAACCCCATTGCTCGACAAAGACCTGATCCGGATCTGCACCGGACTGCCGCTTAGCTGGAAGAACTACGGCCGACTGCAGTCGAAACTGATCGCCGGGCTCGACCAGCCGCTTGCCGCAGTGCCGCTCAGCTACGGATTCACACCGGCCCGGGGGCCGAGCCCCTTATATCAAGCGAAGATGTTCGTCGAGCAACACCGCCCTCCGTGGCTACGGCAACGAGCGGCGCAGCTCAAGCATCGGCTCGGAATTTCGAAGCCGGCCCCTCGTGATCCTTCGATTGCTTCCCTCGTTGACGAGGGTCTGGTTCGGCCGCTGTTGAACTGCGACATGATCGTCGATGGCACTCAGTGGTTGAGGGCGATGACGATCGCCGCGCTGATCCAGTATCGAGATATCCGCCTGCAATGATCATTTGCGGCGCTTGCGCCAGAACAGCGCCTGATTGATCAGGAGCTCGAAGCTCTGGCGGGACATGATCCTGACCGCGGCGAGGTAGGTGACGACGCCCACACCGATCTCCGGCAACAATCGGGCGAGCCCATCCGAAGGCAACGATCGCGAAATCAAAACGACGGCACCAGCCATCAACGCGGCGGCCAGTGCAGGAAGGATCATCGGCTTGATCTGGAAAACAACCGAAAAACCCATCGCTTTCCGAACCTCGCAAGCGATATAGAAGAAGAAGAGCGGAACGGCAAGCGAGAATGCAGCGGCAGCTCCGACGAGGCCATGCATCCACGCGCCCGAGACCAGAGATAGCGGAAACACCGCGCAAGCGATCGTGCCGATCCTGGCCTGAGGTTTGGACTGGCCGGTAGCCGTGATGGCGGCCATCCAGGCGATGTTCATCGCCCGTATCGGCCCCGCAATGGCGATCAACGAAACGATCGGCCCCGCTGCGGCCCAGTGTTCGCCGAACAGCAACGGGATCATCACATCGGCCACGACCGAGACACCCCAGAAGATCGGAAACGCGAACAGCGCGACGCCGTGAGCCGTGTTCTGGGTGAAGCGAGCGAGTTCGGCCCGATCGCTCTGGAAGCGCGAGGCCGCGGCGACCACGACGCTGCTGATCGGTGCCGAAAACTTCATCAGCGGCGCCAACGCGATTTCGCTCGCCACCGAGAACAACCCGACCGACTGCGTACCCAGCATGCGCCCGATGATGAACACATCGGATTGGGCTTGCGCCAGCCAGGTTACTCGGGAGAACATCAATGCGCTGGCGAATTTCAATGTCCGCTCGGATTCGGACCGGACCCACAGAGGACGCTTTGGCCAGTCCACGATCGAGTTGATCCAGATCACACGGGTCAGCGTCGTCACCAGGGTTCCGGCGATCAAGGCCCAGTAACCCATACCCGATAGTGCCAGCGTCAGGGTTGCGATGATACCGAGAGTCGTGCCTACGATGTCAGCGATCGATTTCTCGCGGAAACGCATCTGACGCTCCAGAAGCGCGTTCGGTATCGAATACCAGGCGAGAATCGGAAACTGAAGCGCGGCAACGGGAAGGAGCCAGGCCAGACGCGGCTCCGAGAAGAACCCGATCATCAACGGCGTGCACGCGAGCACGGCCAGGAAAAGCACCGAATGGAAGACCAGCGTGAACAGGAACAACGTTTGGAGCGTTTCCCGTTTCAGGTTCGGATGCTGAACGGTAACCGTACCGACGCCGAACTCGGCCAGAAGAGTCGCAATTCCGACGACGGCCATCGCCATCGCATTGATCCCGTAGTCACTGGGCTGCAGGATCCGCACCACGACCAAGGTTGCGACCCAGCTCAGCAATTGGATGCAAAGCTTGGCTGAGATCACCCAGCGAAAGGCAGGAGCAATCTTGGACCGAATGTCCTCCGCCTGTTTGCTGTCGTGGGTCGAAGGGGTCACGCGCTCCTGCTGGTCGAGCGGACTAAGGGCGGACAACGGCATCTCCCATATCCACTCGCCGCTGAAGGCCGAAACTGTTGAGCAGCAGACGCGCCCGGTACCTGAACAGCGTGGTGTCCCAGGGTGTGAACCGAGGGATCAGGAAAGGGTCGGTACCCGAGTCGGCGCAGCCCGTATCGGTGGTGAACGCGAATTTGAACCCGGCGTCTCGAATCATCTGAGTGTGGCGGGCATCGAAGTCGGTTCCGAAATGGCCGTTCGGATAAGCGAACAGTGTCGGACGGACGCCGATGATGCGCTCGATGTCATCACGGCCTGCAACGATCTCCCGGCGTGCATACTCGTCCGGCAGCGTGGAAAGAATATAGTGATTGCGTGTATGAGATCCGATCTCGATACCGGCTCGATGAATCTGGCGAATCCGGTCCTCGGTCAACATCATCGGCTTCGTTTCCCGATAATCGAGGGCCTTCTCGATCTCCTCGACGATCGCGTCCCGTTCGCCGGACGGATAATACTTGAGACGCTGGATGACGTCGATCAGACTCTGGCGACGGCCCTTCGGATCCGACAGATCGAGGTTGCCCAACTTCAGCGACGAGGCGTCCAGATGCTTGACCGTCGTATGGCGAAATGCCTCGATCACCCGATCGTTGAACATCAAGCTTCGAGAAAAACCCGTTGCGACGAAGCAGGTCGCCGGAATTTTCAGGCTGCGAAGAATGGGTAGGGCGATATCCAGAGTGGCCGCGTAGCCATCGTCGAAACTTATTGCCGCGGCGCGCTCCACGAGCGTCCCGGCATGGAGTTGTTCGCACGCCTGCCCCAACGGCAGCAGATTGAACTGCGAGCTCAACCAGCGGAGCCTGGTTTCGAACTCTTCCGCATCCGGCTCCGATGGAAACAGATCATCCTTCCTTTCGAGAACTCTATGAAATGTCAGTATCGACAGTTTCGCGCGCGGGCCTCGAGGAGAAGAAAAACGCGTTGCGGACCTGAATACCGAGCCGATGTAGTCCCTGGGCGGCTCCGGACGGGTCGCGCGAGAGGGGCGCGATACACGCTCGAACAGGCTGCAGAATTGACGACTGCCTGCCTGGCGAGTAAACCGCGCGAGGGTCTGTTCATCGGCCACGTACCATATGGGCAATGATCTTTGGGCATCCGATACGAAGCTGACGATCAGATCTCGAATCGCCGCCGGATCGTCCGGAGAACAGATGGCGGAATAACCCATGTCTCCGAGCGCGGCCGCGCTATCACCCGCCGGATCCACCAACCCAAGGATCGGCCGGCCCGAACACGCGTACTCGTAGATCTTCGCCGGAATCTGGGCGTTCGCTCCCGATCGCTGAAGCACGATCAGGCAATCCGCCTGCTCCATTTCCTGCACGGCCGCTTCTCTGGACAAACTGGGGAGCACTTGAACGGTGGGCTCCACTTCGTGCCTGGCGATCAAGTCCTGCAGCCATTCATCAGAACCGGAGCCCCTGAAAATCACTTCGATGGACCGGTAGATATCAGACTGATCATGCTTGATCAGTTGCAACGCCTGTAGAAGACCAGTGGGATTCCGGATGTCCGCATAGACGTGGCCGCTATGGACCAAGCGAAACTTGACACGCCCTTCGTGAGATCGTTCTTGACATCCCGAATTATGGGAAAAGAGCGAAGGGTCATAACCATTTAGAATGACGGATGAACGCGCTTCGGCTTCCGGATGGCGCACGAGGAAATTCTTTCGTGCAGACGGGGAAGCGAAGGTGATGTGATCCGCATTCAACGCGACTTCTCGCTCGAGAGCAGCTCGCCTTTTTTCGAGCATTCCGTCGACAGAGCCGTCGCCGTACACCAAAGGATCGCGGAAATCGGCAACCCAAGGAAGATCCGACGTTCGCTTGATGTGCGTCGCGATGACGTGAGCACTGGGAACGGGTTGGGTCGACCAGATCAGCTCGGGCCGGTACCGCTTCATCAGCCGAGCCATCCGGAGCCTGAAAAACAACGGCCATGTCCAGTACCAGTCCGGTATCGCCAACCAGGAAGGATAGCGACGAAAAATGGCAAAATGCTTGG
Source organism: Burkholderiaceae bacterium (assembly GCA_047601745.1). Taxonomy (GTDB): domain Bacteria; phylum Pseudomonadota; class Gammaproteobacteria; order Burkholderiales; family Burkholderiaceae_E; genus JAKPAM01. The sequence goes on from JASGIS010000001.1 coordinate 5,842,892, forward strand.
CCGTATTGAAAGCGAAGATACGCTCCGTATCGAACTCATCGATAGGTTCGACGGACCGATCGACTTCCTCCGAGAGCGTGAACGGCGGGACGGTAATGATGACCGGACGCCACCCCTGCTTGACGAGTTCCCGGGCAAGATGCAGCGTTCGCTGAGCCCCGCTGCTCGAGGAGTGCGGCGGCGAATGCAACGCGATCAGGAATGCAGTTCGCTGCATGGCAAATTCTGAAGCAGTGATCTTTGGTTCTTTGAGGACATGCTGAACAATGCAGCCTGGATGCTCTGTGATCGGGGAATGGCCGACGCGCCCCTAAGCCGCATCCACTGCGAAAAGCCGATCGATCCGATTCCACCGGAAATCCCGCAGCAACCGCTTCAATCGCCCCTGCGTTCGATCGAGATTGATGTAATGACGCAGGCGGGTCTTGGCATCCACATCGGGTACTCGCGGCTGCTCGGGATCGATCTCCCACGGATGGAAATAGAAAATCGCCGGCTGTCCCGTCTCTTTCGAATAGCCGTTCAGCAACCACCGTGACAGCCCATACGGCAGGAGCCGGAAGTAGCCCCCGCCCCCCGCCGGCAGATTGCGCCCCATGCGACGCACAGTCGGTAGCGGCAGTTCGACCAGTCCCGGTCTCGACAGGAACCGGGTACGCGGGGCATCGGGCATTCCGTAGTGATCGTGGCGAACCGGATAGACGCTCGAACTGTAGTGATATCCGGCCGCCTGCAACTGGTCGAACGCCCACAGCGACTCGCTGCCGATCGAGAAGCTGGGCGCGCGATATCCGATGACCGGCTGGCCGACCAGATCCTCCAGCAGCTTGCGTGCGCGCACGATATCCGACAGGAACTGCTCCGGCGTCTGATCGGTCGCCCGCAGGTGATCGAATCCATGGCTGGCCACTTCGTGCCCCGCGTCCGCGATCCGGCGAACCAGCGCCGGATGCCGGACGGCGACGCTGCCCAGCGTGAAAAAGGTCCCCTGCGCACCGGCCTCATCGAACATCGCCAGCAGGCGATCGACATTGACCTCCACTCGCGATGGAATAGTGGCCCAGGTCTGGCGGGGGATATAGGGCGCCAGGGCCGAAACCTGAAAGTAATCCTCGACGTCAACCGTCAGCGCATGGGTCTGCTTGGGCGCAGTCAATCGTGGTTCCTCTTGTTGGAGTCGGCTGTCGGCAGCCGATCATTGGGGCCGATTCTAGCCTGGGAACCGCATCGGGATGATCGATTCTGCCCGCCAACCGAGCCGACATCACCGCGTATTCGGGCTGCAAGGCGGCGCCGTTTCACACAAATCAAAATATGTAAATTCCCAATGCTCTACTGGCGAAAGAGAAATCACACGACGACGACAGCAACGCCGAACTTTTTGACAAAATTTGTAGATACTCGCGCGGACGACGTCACAACTTGTCAGGCCGGGCATTTCGTGTGCTTGCTGCCACCCGAAGGGCTATAAGATGCTGGCGCTGACCGTGCATCGGGCGAGTTCCACCGTTCGCCCTCCGGCTGCCATCATCCATCGCCCCTCAGCACGAAGAGACATGATCCGGTTGTTCAACCACTACCTGTCGGTGCGTATCGTCGCGCTCACGATCACCGAAGCGCTGGTTCTCGTTCAGGCGCTGATGCTCGGGCACCATCTGCGCCTGAATTCCACAGATCAACCTTACCCTGAAGCCGCGCTCTTCGTCGTCGTACTGATGACGTCGATGTCCGCCGTCGGTATGTACCAGGACGTACTGCTTTCATGGCGGCAGACGTTCCAGAAACTGATCGCCGCCTACGCGGTAGCCCTGCTGCTGATGGGGGTGGTCTTCTATCTGTTCCAGGACGTGTATGTCGGCCGGGGAGTCCTGCTCTATTCCGCTTTCATCAGCCTCATCGGCATCGCGCTGGTCCGATTGGTGTTCTCCCGGTTGTCAGGCATCGACAGCTTCAAGCGCCGGATGCTGCTGCTCGGCTCCCCGGACGAGATGCGCCAGTTCCAGACGCAGCTCCAGAGCAATCCGCGTCTGCGCAACCTGAAGGTCTGCGGCACATACGAAGTCCAGTCGGACCAGGTCGCCGGCCTCACTCCCGGCAGTCAGAATCACGATCGGCTGCTCGATATCGTCCGCGGTCAGCGGATCTCCGAGATCGTCGTCGCGGTGAAAGATCAGCGCGGTGGCGTGCTGCCGCTGCGTCAACTGCTCGATTGCCGGTTGGCTGGGGTGAAGGTCATGGATACCGTGTCCTTTCAGGAACGGGAATCCGGTCTGCTGCCTCTGGAAGGCCTGCGCGCCAGTTGGCTGCTCAGCATGGACGGCTTCGTCGTCGGAGGCTGGCGCGACTCGATCAAGCGGGCGTTCGATGTAGGCGCCAGCGCCCTGCTGCTGCTGCTCGCCTTGCCGGTGATGCTGTTGGCCATGGCGGCGATCTACATCGAATCCGGTGCCCCGGTCCTGTATCGGCAACAGCGGGTCGGCGAAAACGGTAAACCGTTCACGATCCTGAAGCTGCGGTCGATGCGTCACGACGCGGAGAAGAACGGCAATGTGCGTTGGGCCCAGAAGAATGACAGCCGTGTGACGCGGGTCGGTCGAGTCATTCGTCTTACTCGCATCGATGAACTGCCCCAGCTCATCAACGTCCTGCGCGGCGACATGAGCTTCGTCGGCCCTCGTCCCGAACGCCCCGAGATCGTCGCCCAGCTTCGCGAGCAGATCCCTTTCTACGAATTGCGGCACAGCCTCAAGCCCGGCATCACCGGATGGGCGCAGGTGCGATACAGCTACACCTCGTCACTGGAGGCCGCCAAGATGAAACAGCAGTTCGACCTTTACTACGTGAAGAATCACTCGTTGCTGCTGGACCTGTTGATCGTGATCGAAACGCTCGAGGTCGTCGTTCTACGCAAAGGTGCGCTGTAACAGCGCACATCCATGCTGTTGGAGACTTTCGCGATCGCAAGCCTGAGCCTCTGCGCTCTGGGCTACCTGGCGCTTTTCACGCTCCTCGTGGCCAGCGGTCGCGGCACCGGCCCCGGCCGCCTGCTGTTGATGGCCGTGGCAGCCGAAGCCGTCTGGAGTCTGCTGGCCGCGTCCGATCGCGCCGGCTACGCGATTCCATCGCTGTTGCTGGACACCATCAACGGGCTGCGTGACCTGGCCTGGATCGGCTTCGTTCTGAGCATTCTCGCGGCCAGCATCGGTGCCCACGCGGACCGCTCACGGAAACAACTGATCGTAGCCGCCGCCGGCTTGGTCGCGACCACCGTAACCAGCGTCGTGCTGCGAGAGATCACCCCGGCCTCGCGGATCTCGCTGGCGCTGCTATTGCTGATCGCGGTGGCAGGTCTGCTGTCGGTCGAGCAGCTCTGGCGCAACCTGCCCAAGCACCGGCGCTGGGCAATGAAGTTTCTCTGTCTCGCACTGACGTTCAAGTTCGGTTACGACCTGGTGCTCTACAGCGATGCGCTGATGTTCGGGCACATCGATGCCGAATGGTGGTCGGCTCGAGGCATCGTCAACGCACTGTTGGTGCCGCTGATCGCGGTGACGGCCGCACGCAACCCGCAATGGCGCCTCGAGGTCAGCGTCTCGCGGGAGATCGCGTTCCACTCGGCCACGTTGATGATCGCCGGCGGCCTGCTCACGCTGATCGCGCTCGGAGGCTATTACCTGAAGTATTTCGGCGGCTCGGCCGGTAAGCTGGCCGCCACGGTCGCCGTATTCGCCGCCCTGGTCGCGCTATCGGCACTCGTCGGATCGGGTTCGCTTCGAGCCCGACTGCGGGTGTTCCTTGCCAAGCACTTCTACAGCTACCGCTTCGACTATCGTCGGGAATGGCTTCGGCTGACCCATACGCTAGCCAGTGCCCACTCGCCCGAATCCTCAGCTTCGCAATCCGACTCCATCGAGCTGCGAGCCCTGCAGGCGATCGCCGGCATCGTCGAGAGTCCCGCGGGAGCGCTCTTCCTGAAGCAAGCCGACGGCCCTTTCTTGCGCCGGGCCTCGTTCGGCCATTGCAGTGCGCCGTCGGAAGTACCCGCCGATTCCTCTCTCTGGCGAGCGGTCGAGCGACGTGAATGGATCCTGGATGCCTCCGAAGCCGGTGTCCCGAGCGGCACGGCCGACGAGCCGGCGGGCATGATCGCCGCACCGGAATGGTTTACCAGCAGTCCGGACGCCTGGCTGCTCGTTCCGCTGATGCATGAACAGTCATTGGTCGGTCTCGCATTCCTGACCAAGCCGCTGGCCGGCAAGCAACTGAACTGGGAAATTCGCGACCTGCTCAAGGCCGCGGGGCGCCAGGTCGCCAGCTTCCTGTTCATTCGTCGGACCGTCGAGGCCCTGGTGCAGGCGCAGCAGTTCGAGTCGTTCAACCGCATGTCGGCCTTCGTGGTGCACGACCTGAAAAATCTGGTGTCGCAGTTATCGCTGCTGATCCGCAACTCGGAGCGCCATCAAGGCAATCCCGAGTTCCAGGCCGACATGGTCGAGACGGTCAAGGAGGTGGTCGGTCGAATGCAGGGGCTGCTGATGCAGTTGCGAGAAGGCCCACGCCCGCCCAGCGCCGCCGGCGCCGTCCGGATCGGCGCGACCGTGCGCGGCGCCATCGCATCCAAGGGTCCGCTGACCCCGTCCCCCCAGGTCCGGATCGATGACGACGTGGCCGAGGCCATCGTATCGGCGCATGCCGATCGCTTGCAACGAGTCATCGGGCATCTGGTGCAGAATGCGGTCGAGGCCACCCCTCCGGACGGAAGCATCCGAGTCCACGCCAGCCGTCAGGGAACCGATGCCGTGATCGAAGTCGCGGACAACGGCGCCGGCATGACCGAAGATTTTCTGCGCGACGGATACTTCAAGCCGTTCACGACGACCAAGGCCAACGGAACCGGTCTCGGCGCCTTTGAAAGCCGCGCTTACATCCAGGAGATCGGAGGGAACGTATCCGTCGACAGCACCCCTGGAATGGGCACTACAATCCGCATCTTTCTGCCACTGAGCCGCCAGAATGAGCCTGCCGCTGCCTGCACTATTGATGGTCGATGACGATCCCGGGCTGCGCAGGCAGTTCAAGTGGACCTTCGATCAGTACAACGTCGTCTTCGCCGCTAATCGCGAGGAGGCGATCGCCCAAGTTCGACGCATACGGCCGGCGGTCGTCACGCTGGACCTGGGACTTCCTCCCGATCCCGACGGAACCTCCGAGGGCTTGCGCACGCTTAGTGAAATCCTGGCCTTGGCACCCGAAACCAAGGTGATCGCCGTGACCGGTCAGAACGAGCGCCAGAATGCCGTCGAGGTCGTCGCCCGCGGTGCCTACGATTTCATTCCCAAGCCGATCGACGGCGACCTGCTCGGCATGGTGATCGCACGGGCGTTCAATCTGGCCGACCTGGAAAGCGAGCAGCGCAAGCTCGCCGCGCAACTGGGCTCGCAGGCCGTTCCGGGCCTGATCACCCGCGATCCGGAGATGCTGAAGCTGTGCCGGCAGGTCGAGAAGCTGGCCAATGCCAATGCCACGGTGCTGCTGCTGGGTGAGAGCGGTACCGGCAAGGAATTGATGGCGCGCGCGTTGCACACGCACGGTTCGCGCCGCGCCAAACGCTTCGTGGCGATCAACTGCGCGGCGATTCCCGATACCCTGCTCGAATCCGAGTTGTTCGGATACGAACGGGGCGCGTTCACCGGCGCTCATCGGCAAACGCCGGGCAAGATCGAAACCGCGCATAAGGGCACGCTGTTCCTGGACGAGATCGGTGATCTGCCGATGGCACTGCAGGCGAAGCTGTTGCGCTTTCTGCAGGAGCGGGTCATCGAGCGCCTCGGTGGCCGCGAGGAGATTCCGGTCGATGTCCGCGTCGTCTGCGCGACCCACCGCAACCTGCTCGAGCGGATCAAGGAAGGCAGCTTCCGGGAAGACCTCTACTATCGGCTAAGCGAGCTGGTGATCGAGATCCCGCCGCTGCGCGCCCGCATCGGCGATGCGGTCCTGCTGGCCAACGCCATGCTAAGCCAGGTCTGCGAGCAGAACGGTCTCAAGCGGATCAAGCTGCGGCCCGACGCCGCCGATGCGATCGAAAAACATCCGTGGCCCGGCAACGTCCGCGAACTCGAGAACCGCATCAAACGCGCGGTGTTCATGGCCGAGGGAAACAGCATCACGCCTGACGACCTGGGACTGGCCACTAGTGATGAGGCTGAATTGAAGACCTTGCGCGAAGTGCGCGAGGAAGCCGAACGGGCAGCCGTTCTGAAGGTCATGGCGAGAGTCGACGGAAATATCGCTCGAGCAGCGGAGCTGCTCGGTGTCAGCCGACCCACGCTGTACGATATGCTCGATCGGTTCGGGATGCGCCGGCAGGAGAACAACCCAGTATGAACAAATCCAGGTCCTACCCCGCTGCCCTGACAACGCGGACAGCGCTGCGCGTCGCTCTGGCGGCTTCGCTGCTCGGAGCAGGCGTTTCGCTTTCGGCCTGCTCCGATTCGCCGGACGCGCTGATGACCAAGGCGCGCGCCTCGATCCAGAGCAACGATCGCAAGTCGGCTGAAATCCATCTGAAGAATCTGCTCCAGGCCAGGGAGAACGACGCCGAAGCCCGCGTGATGCTGGCTGATCTGCACGTCGACAATTATGACTGGAGCGCCGCCGAGAAAGAATATCGTCGTGCGCTGGAAGCCGGCGCCGACGTCAACCAGGTCGGCCCCAAGTTGCTGTTGGTTCTCAGCCAGTCGAAAGCGCCGACCGACTACTTGAAAGAAGCCCAGAAGATCAAGCTGACCGAGCCTGCTGCGCAAGCCGAGGCCGGCGTACTCACTGCGTTGGCCGACCTGCGATTGGGGCGCAAGAACGATGCGCGACACGAGTATCAACGAGCGCTGGAGCTGGCCCCGTCGCTGACAAAGGCCAAGGTTGGATTGCTGCAGTTGTCCGCGGATAATGAAACGCCGCAGCGTGTCGCCGAGCAGGCCGACGCGCTGGTCGCGGGTGACCCTACATCGAGGGAAGCGCTGCTCTACCAGGCCCAAGCCCGCACCACGCTGGGCAATATCGACGGCGCGCGGCAATCGCTTAACAAGGCGATCGAACTGAATCCACGCGACATCCAGGCCCGCTCGGCGCTGGCCACGCTCGAGTTCGACGCCCATAATGATCAGGCCACGGCCGAGCAACTCGATGCGATCGACAAGATCGTCCGGGTCTGGCCGGTGGCGATGTCCCAGCGCGCCGCGCTGCAACTGCGCCAAGGCAAGAACGAAGCGGCGCGAGACAGTGCGATGCTGGCGCTGAAGATCAGTCCGACCTATCTGCCAGCGCTGGTCAATTCGGCAAGGGCGAACCTCGCGCTCGGTTCGCTCGAGCAGGCCGAAACGCAAAGCCGTCAGATCCTCGAAATCGCGCCGGGAACGCCGGCCGGTGCATGGCTTCTGGCCTCGACCCTTCTGAAGAAAGGCGACCCCCAGCGGGCATTGGCGGTCGTCAAACCGCTGATCGACGGCGGCAATGCCGATCCGGGTCTGCTCGCGGTCGCCGGCGAAGCGGCATTGGGCGCACGTGACCCGAAATCGGCTGTCGACTACTTCGATCGTTCGGTTTCCGAACGGCCCGAGGTCACCGGCCCTCGGGTCGGGCTGGCGCTGGCCAAGCTGGATCTGGGCGATCACAAGGGGGGCTTGAGCGAACTGGAAACGGCATCGAATGCCGACCAAGCTTCGACGCAGGCCGACTTTCCGTTGATCGAGGCACTGCTGCGCGACCAGCAATGGGACAAGGCACTGGCCGCCATCGGCCGCCTCGAGAAGAAGATGCCCAAGTCGGCTCGCGTCCCGCAGCTACGGGGCTTCGCCCTGCTGGGCAAGAATGACCAGGCCGGGGCGCATGCCGCATTCGAGAAAGCCATTGCGCTGGAGCCGAAGTTCCTCGCCCCCTACGGCAACCTGGCCGCGCTGGACATCGCTCAGGGCCATCCCCAGCAGGCCCGCGTTCCGCTACAGAAACTGGTCGATTCGGATCCCGGAAACTCCGCGGCGATGATCGCGCTGGCCGAGGTGATGAAACGCACTGGAGCAAGCCGCGCGGAGGTCACCTCGCTGCTTCAGAAAGCTTATAACGCCGACCCGGATTCCGTGCAGCCGACGATGGCGTTGGCACTCGATCACATACAGAACGACAAGGCGGCAGATGCGGTGCCGCTGCTGCAACACGCGCTGCCATTGAATCCCCGACGCCCCGAACTGTCCGAGCTGCTGGCCACCGCGTTTCTGCGCAGCGGCCAGCAGCAGCAGGCGGTCGACACGATGGAACGTCTCGCCCGCGAGAACCCGCAGAACTTCGCCGTGCAGATGCGGGTCGGTCAGTTCAAGCTGCAAACGAAGAACCCGAACGGTGCCGTTGAAAATTTCCAGGCCGCCACTCGTATCGACGGTCGCTCGGTGCCGGCCCGCGCGATGCTGGCCGGCGCGCTGTCCGCCAGCGGCAAGCCCGACGAAGCGCTGCAGGAAGCGAAGCGGCTGCAGAAGGACCTCCCCGGTCAGGCCGCAGGCTGGCAGCTCGAAGGTGACCTGCTTCGGCAAGCCGGCAAGCTGCGCGAAAGTCTGGTGCCTTATCGACGCGCGGTGCAGACCAGCAAGCCGCCGGCCGCGACGGTGGTCAGGGTTCACCAGGTTCTGGTCCAAGCCGGAGAAACCGCGGAAGCCGATCGATTGCTGAAAGACCGTCTGAAGGCCACACCGAACGACCTGACGCTGCAGATGTACGCGGGCGATCGCGAACTGGCCCGCAACGATTTCCGGGCTGCCGCCAATCATTACGAGGCAGCCATCAAGCTCGACGCTCGAAACGCCGCGACGCTCAACAACCTCGCTTGGACGCTCCACCGCCTGAAGGACGACAAGGCACTCGCTTATGCCGAGCAGGCCTATCGACTGGCGCCAAAATCCGCACCGGTGCTCGACACCTACGGCGTCATCCTCAGCGACCACCGCGAATACGGCCGTGCCGTTCCGCTGCTGAAGCAAGCGGTCGAGCTGGCGCCCAAAGCTCCCGAAATCCGGCTCCACTATGCGCAGGCCCTGGCAGGCAGCGGAGATTCGGCAGCCGCACGCGCCGAATCCGACGCCGTACTACGCGATTTTCCCGATTCGCCGCATGCTTCGGCAGCACGTGAACTTCAAGGCACTCTGAAATGAACTGCACCCCCTTCATCCCCCGAGTCTTCGTTCATCGGCTGCTGGCCGCCACGATGATTTCGATACTGCTGGCCGGTTGCGCCAGCACGCTGCCGCCGGCTCCGCAAAAGGCCTCCTCTCCCGCCTACAGCTACGAGATCGGCCCCGGCGATCAGTTGAACGTCACCGTGTGGCGCAATCCAGAGCTGTCGGCCAAGGTGCCGGTGCGCCCAGACGGCAAGATATCCACGCCGCTGATCGGCGAGATATCCGTGACCGGGCGAAGCGCGGCCGATCTGGCGACGGACATCGAACAGCGGCTCGGAAAGTATGTACGCGACCCGAAGGTGACCGTGGTGGTCGAGCAGTTCGAAGGCGTCGCGGCCAAGCAGATCCGGGTCATCGGACAGGTAGCCAAGCCGATGACGGTTCCGTATCGCCAGAACATGAGCTTGCTCGACGTCATGCTGGCGGTGGGCGGCCTCACCGAATACGCGGCCGGGAATCGCGCGGTATTGATCCGCTCGGGCGAAAAGAACGCGCAGTACAACGTGCGGCTGAGCGATCTACTGAAATCCGGAGACGTGAGCGCCGATATCGAAATGCTGCCGGGAGACGTGATCGTGGTCCCCGATAGCTGGTTCTGATACGGCCCGAAACATCATGCTCGAACTCTGGAACAACATCCGGTCGATCCTTCCCGGCCTGTGGTCGTATCGCTGGTGGGGTCTTGTCACCACGATCGTCGTGGGGGCGCTCGCCGCCATAGGCGTGCTGATGATCCCGGACCGGTACGAAGCTTCGGCACGCGTCTATGTCGATACCCAGTCGATTCTGAAGCCGCTGATGACCGGACTCGCGGTACAGCCCAATCTGGATCAGCAGGTCCAGATGATGGCCAGGACTCTGTTGAGCCGCCCGAACGTCGAGAAGGTCATCCGGATGTCGGATCTGGACCTGCGGTCGAGCACGCCGAGCCAGCAGTCGCAGCAGGTCGACGCGATGATCAAGGCGCTGAAGCTCAAAGGCGGCCAGGGTAACCTCTATACGATCGAATACCAGGACGTCTCGCCGGCGGCGGCACGCAAGGTCGTCCAGTCACTGCTGGACATCTTCGTCGAGTCCAACCTCGGGGACAAACGGCGCGATGCCGAGCAGGCGCGAAAGTTCATCGAAGACCAGATCACCGTCTACGAGAAACGGCTGGTCGACGCGGAAACGGCGCTCAAGGAGTTCAAGCTGCGCAATCTGGCGATCATGCCCAACCTCGCGCAGGACTATGTGTCGCGAGCCAACGAAGCCCAGCGTGAAGTCAACGCCGCCCGACTCGAACTTCGTCAGGCGGAGTTCTCCCGCGATGCCGTTCGCAGCCAGTTGGCCGGTGAGAAACCGATGATCAGTTCGTCGGACCCCAGTTCCCCCATGCAGCAACGCCATGCCACGCTGCTCGAAACTCGCGTCGCGGCGCTGCGCGAGCGCCTGGACGACCTGCTGATGCGTTTCACCGACAGCCACCCGGACGTCATCAATACCCGCCATTTGCTGGCCGAGCTCGAACAGCAACTGGAGGCCGAACGCCGTGCCGCCGAAGCCGCGCCCTCGGCCAGCGACACACCGATCCCGATGGCTGCTGCGATACCCAACAGGGTGTACCAGGACTTGCGGATGGCACTCACCGAAGCCGACGCCAAGGTCGCCGCGCAACGGGCCCGGGTCGCCGACGCCGAGCGGCGCTATGTCGAGATCCAGGAGACGGCCCGGCTGATTCCGCGCGTCGAGGCGGAATACGCCCAGCTCAATCGCGACTACGACGTGAACAAGAAGAACTACGAGGAACTGGTCGCTCGGCGCGAATCCGCGCAGATGTCCGGCAGCATGGATTCCACCGCCGGCGTCGGCGAATTCCGCGTCGTCGACCCGCCACGAGCGACGGCCAGACCGGTCTGGCCGGACCGGCCGCTGCTGCTGGCCGGCGTTCTGCTCGTATCGATCGCGGCAGGCATCGGCATGACCTTCCTGCGAGACCAGAGCCAGCCGAAGTTCTTCGATTTGCGCACGCTGCGCAAGGTCAGCGGTTTGCCGGTTCTCGGCATCGTGTCGATGGTGGAATCGAACTCCGGACAACGCCGATCCGCAGTGTCTCCGAACGCCCTGTTCTCCGTTGGAACGCTGCTGTACCTCGGATGCTTTCTGGCCGTGATTGGCTACTACTTCTCTCGAGCAGTGGCTCATTGAGCCGAACGGATACCCCTCATGAGTCTCATCGAACGCGCGATCAATCGCCTGGGTCGCAAAGGCCCCGCCGCCGATCCGGCATCGGCTGCACGATCCGGCATCTCGGTGGCCGCTGCACCGTCCAAGGCGACATCGGAAAGCGAAAGCAGGCAGCAGCATATTCCCCCCACGCTGGTTGCCGTCACGGACAATGGGCCCGAGCTCCCCGTTCTGCAAATCGATCCGGGCATCCTGACGGCCCGGGGGCATACGGCTCACGAAACCGCCAGCCGACTGGGCCACGAATTCAGAATCATCAAACGCCCTCTGCTGTCGAACGCGTTCGGAGCGAACAGCAAGAACGTCACTAATGGTCGACGGATCATGGTGACCAGCGCGCTGCCGGGAGAGGGCAAGAGCTTCTGCGCGATCAACCTCGCGCTGAGCATCGCAGCCGAACGCGATACCTCGGTGCTGCTGGTCGACGCCGACGTGGCCAAGCCATCGTTTCCCGTCGAGTTGGGTATTCCCGCCGGGCGCGGACTAATGGATTGGCTGGTCGATCCGACAATCGACATTGCTCAACTGGTTTCGAACACGTCGATTCCGGGCCTCTCCGTGATGACGGCAGGCATGCACCATACGCTGGCGACCGAGTATCTGGCCAGCACGGCGATGACCCGGCTGCTCGACATGCTGAGCCAACGATATCCGGACCGAATACTGATTTTCGACTCGCCGCCGCTGCTGCTGACCACCGAGGCGCGAGTGTTGGCGCAGCACATGGGCCAGATCGTGCTGGTAGTCGAGGCCGGCCGGACTAGCCGTCAGGCAGTCGACGATGCATTATCGACGATCCAGTCATGCGAGGTAATCAACCTGCTGCTGAACAAGGCGCATGGGTTTGGAAAAACACCAGGATACGGACAATACGGCTATGGATATGGGTACGGCGCGCCGACATAGCGCGATAGGATTGATCGGTATCGCGATCTCGGCCTATGGCGTAAGCAGCTTCGCGCAGACCGCCACCCCGTGGCAGACGCTGGATCTGCTAGGACTCAGATACCTCAACATCCCGAAAGCCGACCCTCGGTCGGGAATCGCGACCGCCCTCGGCGTACGGGGCGGAGTGACCTATAGCGACAACCTGAACCTCGGTCCTAAAGGCAAGGAGGTCTCGGGCACGATCCTGGAGATATCGCCTTACTTCTATGCGACCGCCGACCGCCCCAAGCTGCAGGGCATGCTGTACTACTCGCTGCGCAATTTCTACAACACCGAATCATCGGACCGGCAGGCCGCACGGCACGAACTGCAGGCGATGGGCCGCAGCCAATTGGGAGACAGCAACTTCTGGCTAGCCGGCCGAGCGAGCGTCTTCGACATCAACAGCTCGCCGTTCTTCACGTCGTCGTTCGACCCTTCGACGTCATCGAACAACCGATCCCGCTATCAGCGCTACGATTTCACTCCGTACTATGTTGGCGGAACGCCCGACACCCAGTACATGCTGATGTACGGGATCACCTACGTCGACATCAATCAGGGCAGTCATGTCACCCGAAACACCGGCCTCGGGAGGATCCGAAGTTCGCTGGAAGGAAGGGGACTCGGTTGGAATGCCATGGCCCGGACCCAACAGTACGACTACCAGTTCGGTTACTCCTATCACCGCAACGATGCGCAGTTCGGCCTGCAATACGAGTTCTCGTCCACACTGATGGGCGGTATCACTGCCAACTATGCCAATAGCGACCGGCTGCGCAGCACTTCCGGCAAAACCAGCGGCTGGGGACCGGGAGCGTACATGGCGTGGCGCCCGACCGAACATACCAGCCTGTCGGCCGTCACGATCCAGAACTACTATGGCAACACTACGCGGCTGCGAATATCGGAGCGAGCCTCTTCCTGGATTTTCGGGGCCAGCTACGACCGGTCGGTCGTCGATTATTCGCAGGGGATCGTTCTATCGTACGATCCCTCGCTCGTAACCGGGGGCCCGGGCAATGATCAGTACGATCCGGGGAGCAACGCCACGACAGGCCAGCCCGAGGCAGGCGGCAACAACCAGCAGAATGGAGTTCCGACCGACTACGGAGCGGCGCTGGCGGGCGGAGTCGTCGCCGCTCCATTGATCTGGATGCGAACCGCCCAAGCAACCGTGGGCCTGATCCGACCGCGAGACAGCTTCACGCTCACCCTGTTCGAGATGAACAGACATGCCGCTCCCATCGAAGGGGAAGCGCCGGTCATTGGCAGCGGCGGTCTATACGACCTCGAGCAACGGGGCATCACCGCGCGCTTCCAGCACAAACTGACACCGGTGAGCACCTTCAACCTGGTCTCGCGCGCGGTACGCTCCGAAACGCAGACGAACTCGAGCCGCAGTACGCTTATTCAGCATATGGTCTATTACAACCAGCGCCTGAACCAGCAACTTAGCGTCGGCATCGGTTATCGCCGCTCCCGCCAGATCGCCAACGGCGATTCGCTGGCCCGGTACACGGAGAACGCGCTGCTGCTCGGAGCGGACTACCGATTCTGACCGTCCTGCCTCGATCTCCCCTCCCCTGACCTCAGACCCGAAATCAGCAAGCTCTCCGTGGATTCCGTACAGATTCGAACCGCTGCCGACGCAGACGAACAACGCTGGCGCGACTACGTCGCCCTCCATCCCCAGGCATCCGTCTTCCACGACTGGAGCTGGCGCGGCATCCTCGGCGCCACCTTCGGTTATCCGATGCACTTCCTCTATGCGCAAAGGAACGGTGCGGTCACCGGCGTTCTCCCGCTGGCCGAAGTGCGGACGATGCTGTTCGGATCCAGCCTGGTCAGCCTGCCATTCTGCTCATGGGCCGGCTCGCTGGCCAGTGACGACGATAGCCTGAAGGCGCTGGATAAGGCGGCAGGCGATCTGGCCGATCGCCTGCGCGTCGACAATCTGCAGATCCGGACCATCGGCGCCGCGAATCGCGGCTGGCCGACGCAGGACCTGTACGTGATGTTCCGCCGCACGCTGTCCGTCGATCACACCGAGAACATGAACGCGATTCCGCGCAAGCAGCGCGCGATGGTCCGAAAAGGCATCAAGAACGAGCTGCGCTCGGAAGACGACTCGCTGTCGGAGTTCTACAAACTCTATTCGGATAACGTCCATCGTCACGGCACCCCGCCCGTTCCGCTGCGGTTCTTCGAAGCGATGCAGCAGGCGTTCGGCGATCGCTGCCGTATCCTCTCCGTGCGCGCCAAGACGGGCGAGCGGCTGACCGGCGTGCTCAGCCTGTGCCACCGCGACGAGATCCTGCCATTCTATGCCGGGGATACGCCGCAGGCGAGAACGCTGGCGGCCAATGACTTCAAGTACTGGGAAGTGATGCGGCGGGCCACCGATGAAGGCTTTCGGGTCTTCAATTACGGCCGCAGCAAGCGGGGCTCCGGCTCGTTCGCGTTCAAGGCGAACTGGGGGTTCGAGCCGACTCCGTTGGCCTACGAGTTCCGGCTCAAGGACGGATCGTCGATGCCGCAGAACAATCCGACGAATCCTAAGTATCGCCTGCTGATCGAAACCTGGCGCCGAATGCCTCGGTGGGCGGTCAATACGATCGGGCCTCGGCTGGTTCGCGGGCTCGGTTAAGGCCGGCCCTTATCGGCTTAGGGCCGGGCCTCATCGGTTAGGGCCGGGCCTTATCGGTTTCAGCCTCGCCGGCGTCCGCGATTCTCGATCGCCATCGCGTACGCCTTTCGATACCCGTCGATGCTTCGGTCCCATGTCCGCTCGGTCTCGACATGGCGGCGCCCGTTGCTCACCAGGGTTCGCTTCAGCTCGGCATCGCCGAGCAAACGCAGCAATTGCGACGCCAGTGCATCGGCGTCACCGGCCTTGGCCAGCAGTCCCGTCCGTTCATGCTCGATCAGCTCCCGATGCCCGCCGACATCGGAAGCGACGAACGGCCGCCCTTGAGCCATCGCTTCGAGCGGCTTCAGCGGCGTGACCAGTTCGGTCAAGCGCATCGAATGCCGCGGATAGGCGAGCACGTCGATCACGCTGTAATACCGCGCGACCTGATCATGCGGAACCCGGCCGGAGAAGACGACGTCCTGCTGCAGGCCCAGTGATGCGGCCAGCGCCTTCAGCGCACCCTCCTCGGGGCCGCCACCGACCAGCAGCAGCTTGGCATTACCCACCTGGCGCTTGATCGCGGGCATCGCACGAATGGCCAGATCCAGGCCTTCATAAGCATAGAACGAGCCGCAGAACCCGATCACCGAAGCGCCTGCGATGCCCAGCGAGGCCTTCAGGTCCTCATCGACGCGTTCGATCAGTTCGAACCGCTCGACATCGACGGCGTTGGGGATGACCGTGATCCGCCGCGCATCGATTCCGCGGGCTTCCAGATCCTGCCGCAATCCGTTGCAGATCGTCGTCACCGCATCGGCTCGCCGGCAGACCGAGGTCTCCAGCTTGCGGGTCAGGCGGTAACGAAGCGTGCGCTCTCCGACTCCGCGCAGATCCGAGGCGGCATCTTCCCAGAACGCCCGGATCTCGTAGACGACGGGAATGCCCAGTTCACGGCCGATCGACAACGCCGGCAGGCCATCGAGCACCGGCGAGTGGGCATGAAGAATGTCCGGCTTGAACCGCCCGGCCAATTCGCGCAGGCGCGACCGGGTCGAACGCATCTCCGCCGCCAGGCCCAGCAGCGGCAGATCGGCCAGGAAGGACCTCGGCTTCGGGCTGCGTTCGAACACGAACCCGCCCGCTTCTTCAGCCGTCTGCGTCGACCGGTTATGCCTGGGCGTGGTCAGATGTGCGGTTTCCCAGCCCAGCCGCCTCTGCGCGTTCAGGATCGAGACCGTTCGGAAAGCATAACCACTCTGCAAGGGCAGGGAATGATCGAGGACGTGAAGAACTCGCATGGCCATCGTCACCGTTGATCGAAAACTTCGGCCCAGCCGCGCAGCATGGGCTCGAGGCTGAACCGCTGTCGCGCGCAGGCGCGGTTGGCTTGTCCCAACTCGCGGCGCAGCGACGCGGATGCCACCAGCGGCTGCAGCACCCTGGCCAGATCGACGGCGGAATGCCGCGCCAGATACGGGTGCTGCGCCTCCGGAAGCGACTGCCGGATATCGCCGACATCGGTCGCAGCGATCGGCAAACCGGCGAACATCGCCTCGATCATCGAGATGGGCAACTGCTCGGTCAGCGACGAAAGGCAGAAGATATCGAGTTCGAAAGTGACTTCGTCGGGTTCGGACCGGAATCCGAGCAGGGAAACGAAAGCATCGTGCCCCCCCTGCTCGCAGTACTGCCGCAGCGCGGCTTCGAGCGGCCCGGCTCCGGCGATCACCAGCCGAACCGGCCACTGGTCCCGCAATGCCGCGACGGCATCGATCATGACTTCCAGCGTCTTCTCCGGCCGCAGGCCCGCGAGCGTTCCGATCACGACTTCCTGCGCGGAGCGGGCATGGCAGCTCGGCCGATCCCTGCCCGCCACGTCCCGATGCCGATCGGGATCGATTCCATTGGGAATGTACTTGACTCGCTCCGGATTCAGCCGCCATTCGGACAACGCGATCTGCTGCAAGGTCCGGGATGGAAGCACCATCGTCGACCCGTTCGCCATCAGCGTCGCCCGACGCGTCATCGAGCGCCGCCAAAGCCGTTGCTGCGTCTCTTCCGGACCGAATCCGTCCTCGACCTGAACATGGCGGACCATGCGGGGCACGTCGGCCATCGCGAACTCGATCGCTCCCCAGTTGTAGGTCAGCAGCAGATCCGCGTCCGACTCCCGGATCAGCCGGCGATAGGCCTTCAGGCGACCGAGAGCGCCATCCGCCTTGGGGCAAGCGATGAAGTCGACCAGATCGCTGCGGCCGATCACCGACCGCGCCGACTCGTCGCCGTTGATGCTGACGATGCGATGCCGATAGCGATCGCCGAAGGCATCGATCAGCTTCACCAGGCGAGCCTGGGATCCACCCAACGCGAACGATGGAAAGACATGGAGCAATCGTCGGTGGCTGGTCGAAGTCGCCATCATTTCTTCACGAATGGCGGCCTCGAACCGGTTCGGGGCGCCGGGTCAAGTCCGTCAGCAGCGACTCGAAGCGGGACATCGCCCCCTCCCAACCATATATCCGCTGCACGACCGCACGCGACGCCTCCGACAGACGGCCGCGGTGCTGTGAATCGTTCATCAGCTCGACGGCCGATCGCGCGATCTGCTCGGCGGATTCGGCCACGATCAATTCCTTTCCGGCCTCGTCGGCGAGTCCCTGCCTGACCAGTGCCGACGTGATCACCGGCACACCCATCGCCATCGCTTCCAATACCTTGTTCTGGGTGCCCCGGGCGATGTCCAGCGGCGCCAGCATGGCCGACGCCCGGCCCAGCCACGGCCGGACATCGGGCACGGTGCCGGTCACTTCGACGCCCGGAAGCTCGCCCAGCTTCCGGACGATCTGGTTGGGTCGGGAACCGACGATCGCGAAGCGCGCCTGAGGGCGATGCTCGCGGATCAGAGGCAGCACCTGCGTGCAGACCTGCTCGACGCAGCGCACGTTCGGCAGATAGTCCATTCGCCCGACGAAGCACAGCAGATCCGGGTCGCAGGGCTGATCCAGCGGCGAAAAATACTGAAGATCGACGCCATTGGGAAACCATGCGCACCGGTCATCCCCGCACCGGTCACGCAGCGTCTGCAGCTCGGTCGGCGTGGCCACGGTGCTCAGGTCGAACGCGGCGGCAAGCCGACGTTCCTGGCGCGCCACCGCCGCATATTCGTAACGGAACATCAGGCTCTTGGGCAGCCCCTGCGCACGCGCGTACATCAGCCACTTCTCCGAATCCATGTCGCAGAAGTCGAGCAACCTGGGGACATCGGCGACGGCGCTGACATACGGCCCCATCGACGAGCTGTACGCGACGATCCGGTCGAATCCGATCGTCGAAGTCCAGCGATCGACGATCCGCTGCACCGCCGGCGACCGAAAATACCCGAACGACAAAGGCCGAGCCTGCAGCGGCGCGAGCCCTGTCCGGAGCAACTGGCCCAGCGGACTTACCCGCGGCGCCTCGAAGCCCGCGCAGAAGTCCTTCAGGCCGGCCGCATGCTCGGCCTCTTCATCGTCCCGGATCATCGAGACGACGAACACGTCATGCACTCGGGACAGATGTTCGATCATCTTCATCGCCCGAAGCTTCCCGCCGTCCCGCGGCGGAAACGGATAGCGATGGCAAAGAAAAAGTATTTTCAACGTCGCGTCCGGACCCATC
This sequence comes from Burkholderiaceae bacterium, assembly GCA_047601745.1. Taxonomy (GTDB): domain Bacteria; phylum Pseudomonadota; class Gammaproteobacteria; order Burkholderiales; family Burkholderiaceae_E; genus JAKPAM01. Next base: position 5,861,558 of record JASGIS010000001.1, read on the forward strand.
GGTCCCATCAGGCCCAGGCGTTGCTTCCGGCGGAAGACAGGTACCAGTCGATCGTTTCCCTCATGCCCTGGCGAACGTCATGAGTCGGCCGATAATCGAGCACTTCGCTCGCCTTCGCGATCGAGGCCTTCGAATGCCGGACATCCCCTCGACGGAAATCCCCGTGTTCGAGCACACCGCGGGAAACGTCGGTACCGGCCTCCACGAGACTCGATCGGATCAGGTCGTAGAGTTCGAGCAGCGTCGTCTGGTCACCGACCGCCACGTTGAACACTTCGTGCCCGGACAGTGACGGATGCGTGGCCGCCAGCAGATTCACCTGGGTGACGTTGGCCACGTAGCAGAAATCGCGGCTGGTCAATCCGTCCCCGAAGACCTTCACGGGTTCGTTCTTCGACAAGGCCGAGATCCAACGCGGAATCACCGCCGCATACGCCCCATTGGGATCCTGCCTTGGGCCGAACACATTGAAATACCGCAGGCCGACGCAGGTCATCCCATAAGTCCTCGCATAGACCTCGGCGAAGGTCTCGTTGCAGCACTTGGTTGCCGCATACGGAGAAAGCGGTTTTCCCGTCACCTCCTCGACCTTGGGCAGCGCTTCCGAATCGCCGTAAGCGCTGCTGGACGAGGCGTAGACGAACCGGCGCACGCCTTCCAGACGAGCCGCATCGAGCACCTGACAGAATCCGACGACGTTCGCGCCGATCGTATCCAGCGGTGCGTTGATGGATCGGGGAACCGATCCCAGCGCCGCCTCGTGGAGCACGTAGTCGATGCCACGCATCGCGCTGCGGCAGACCTCGTTGTCGCGAATGTCGCCCTCGATGAATCGGAACCGGTCCCAATGCTCGCCGACCGCGTTGCGAACACCTTCCAGGTTGGATCGGAACCCTGTCGACAGGTTGTCCAGGCCCACGACTTCCGCGCCTTCCCGAAGCAGGCGCTCGACGAGGTGAGAACCGATGAATCCGGCCGCACCGGTTACCAGCCAGCGACCGGCGAAGGTTTCGCTCGTCTTCATTTACGCCCTACGGTCATTTGCAGCCGCCAATCAATTTCTGAATTCGACAAGGTCAAACGCTTTTCAGCAATACGTCGACGATCCGCTCGGCCGAACGTCCATCCCACAGCGGCGGCCTCGATGGACGAGGCTCCTCGCTCATCGACTCTCTGGCCAGACGAACGATCTGCTGTCGATCGAGACCCGCCAGCACGTTGGTTCCCTGATCGATCGTCACCGGGCGCTCGGTCGTGTCGCGGATCGTCACGCAGCGCACCCCCAGCGCGGTCGTCTCTTCCTGCAAGCCGCCGCTGTCGGTCAGCACGATGGCCGCATCCCGCCAGAGATTCAGGAATTCCATGTACGGCAACGGATCGGTCAGGATCAAACCCTTCGGTACCGGGAATCCGCCTTCGGTCATCCGCTTGCGAGTGCGCGGGTGGACCGGCCAGATCAGCGGAAGCTCTTCGGCCAGTTCGGCAAGCGCGCCCAGAATTCCCGAGAAAGTGTCAACCACATCGACGTTGGCGGGGCGATGCAAGGTGACGACCCCATAACGTCCCGCCGAATTCAGCAATTCCCGCTTCAGCGGCTCGGTCGGAAATACCGATACATCCGTTTTGTCGAGGATCTTTACCTGATAGAACAGGTTGTCCACCATTACGTGCCCGACGAAATGGACGCGCTCCGGTGGTTTTCCTTCGCGGGCCAGATTCGAGCAAGCCGATTCTTCGGTCGCGAAGAACAGATCCGAAATCGAATCGGTGACGAGCCGGTTGATCTCTTCGGGCATCGTCATGTCGCCGCTGCGCAGCCCGGCCTCGACGTGCGCGACCCTGACCCCCATCTTCCTGGCGACGATCGAGCAGGCCAGCGTGGAATTGACGTCGCCGACCACGATCACCCAGTCGGGCCGATGCGCGTCGATCTCGCGCTCGAACTCCACCATGATCCGGGCGGTCTGCTCGGCGTGGCTGCCGCCTCCGCAAGCCAGATTGACGTGCGGTTGGGGAATCCCGAGTTCCTCGAAGAACACGTCGTTCATCGTGCGGTCGTAATGCTGTCCGGTATGAACGAGCCGGTACTGCAAGGCCCCCTCCGTGCGCTCGAGCGCGCGAATCAGAGGCGCCACCTTGGTGAAGTTCGGCCGGGTGCCGGCCACAAGCGTTAAAATAGTCACGGGTCCGATCCAGTTCGCAGCCGAATGATCTGCAGCCCTAAAGCGCTGCGCCCGGAATTCTCGCACAGTTGCTTCGCTTTTCGGTCCGATTCCGCCTGCTGGTTCCTTATGGATCAGTACACTTCATAATCTTTTACCTCCCCGGCTCGCCGTTTTAGGCACAATGGGCGCCCCCGCTTGTCGCCGCCCATGTTTGCTTCGATGTCTGCTTCGATGCTCGTCCCGATCTGACTGCCATGTGCGGAATCGCAGGAATTCTTCATCCCGCATCGAACGAAGGCTCGGTCGACGACGCTCGCAGCATCCAGACGATGCTCGACGCGATCGCGCACCGAGGTCCGGACGAGCAAGGCATCCAGATCGAAGCGCGGGTGGCGCTCGGTCATAAGCGCCTGTCGATCATCGATCTGGCGCTCGGTCATCAACCGCTGTTCAACGAAGACGGATCGGTCTGCGTCGTCTTCAACGGCGAGATCTACAACTTCCAGGAACTGACGGCGGAACTCGTCGCGCAAGGCCATCGTTTCCAGACCCATAGCGACACCGAGGTCATCGTCCACGCATGGGAAAGCTGGGGTGAGCGCTGCGTGGAGCGCTTCCGGGGCATGTTCGCGTTCGCGCTGTGGGACCGCAACAAACAGACGCTGTTCCTCGCCCGCGACCGGCTGGGCGTCAAGCCTCTTTACTACGGTTTCCTGCCCGACGGTCGCTTCGTTTTCGGCTCCGAACTCAAGTGCCTGACCGTGCTGCCCGAGTTCCGCCGAACGCTGGATGAGCAGGCGATCGAAGAATACTTCGCGTTCGGCTATGTTCCCGATCCGCGCACCATCTATACGACGGCTTCCAAGCTCGCGCCTGGCCACAGCCTGGTGATCAAGTCGGGCGCGCGGCAAGCCGTGCCGCGTCGCTATTGGGATCTCTCCTTCGAACCGAACCATTCGATCCGTCCGGAGGATGCCGCGCGGGAACTAAGCGCGCGCATCGAAGAAGCCGTTCGCATCCGCATGATCGCCGACGTTCCGCTGGGCGCGTTCCTGTCCGGCGGAGTCGATTCCAGCGTGGTGGTGGCGGCGATGGTCGGCGCCTCGTCGGCGCCGGTCAGCACCTTCGCGATCGGCTTCGACAATCCGCGCTTCGACGAAAGCGGCTTCGCGGCGCAGGTGTCGAAACTGCTGGCGACGCATCATCACCAACGCATCGTCGCGGTCGATGACACCCATCTGCTGACCGGCTACGCGCATCTCTTCGACGAGCCCTTCGCGGACAGCTCCGCGCTGCCGACGTTCCAGGTGTCGAGTCTCGCGCGCGAGCGGGTGAAGGTGGCGCTGTCCGGAGACGGCGGAGACGAAACCTTCGGCGGTTACCGCCGCTACCAGATGCATCTGGCCGAGGACGCCGCCCGACAGATGCTTCCGCCTCGCGTCAGGCGGGCCATCGGCGCCGTCGGCGACCGATTCCCGAAACTCGACTTCCTCCCTCGCCCGTTCCGCGCCAAGACGACGCTTCAAGCCATCGGCCGCTCGGCGGTCCAGGCCTACTACGGCAGCGTCTCGTTCATCGCCGATGCCGACCGTCTGGCGATGTACTCGCCCGCGTTTCGCCAGAGGCTGGGGGGCTATCGTGCGGTGGAAGTGTTCGAGCAGCACGCCCGGGCAGCGCATGCCGAGCATCCGCTATCGTTGGCGCAGTACCTGGACTACAAGACTTACCTGCCCGGCGACATCAATACCAAGGTCGATCGCGCGAGCATGGCGAATTCGCTCGAGGTCCGTGATCCGCTGATGGACCACCTGCTGGTCGAATGGGCGGCCACCCTGCCCGCCTCGATGAAGATCCACGACGGAACGACCAAGTGGGTGCTGAAGCAGGCGGCCGGCAAGTGGCTTCCCGACGAGATCCTTCATCGCCGCAAGATGGGATTCTCGATGCCCTTGAGCTCGTGGATCCGCGGCCCGCTGCGCGAATCGGTTCGATCATTGATGCACGACGGGGCCGCCGCGGCTTCGGGCCATCTCGATGCCGCGCGTCTGCGGACGATGTATGACGAGCACGTGCAGGGCAAGCGCGACTGGAGCACGGCGATCTGGTCGATCTATGCATTCAATCAATTTCTTTCGGAAAGCAACGCCCAGGGCTGACGGGCCCCGGATCAAGTCATGGCCCTGATCGTTTTCTCGAGCCTGTTTCCGAGCGCTGCGACACCCGTTGCCGGGCTGTTCATTCGGGAACGGATGTTCCGGGTCGACAAGCACTTTCCGATCATCGTCGTCGCTCCGCAGTCCTGGTCTCCGCTGGATCGCCTGATCCGGCGGTTTCGACCCTCGTTTCGTTCCCCAGCGCTCGAGTACGAAGTCATGGATGGCGTTCGCGTCTATCGACCCCGCTTTCTCAGCATTCCCGGGTACCTGAAAAGATTCGACGGGCGGCTGATGGCGGCCGGTGCCCGGAAAGTGCTCAAGCAATTGGCCAGCCAAGGAGAGGTGTCGGCCATCGATGCGCATTTCCTTTATCCCGACGGATACGCGGCCAGCGTGCTGGCGCGCGAGCTGGACGTGCCCTACGTGGTCACGATGCGAGGCAGCAAGGACAGCTTCCTGGTCGGAACCGATCGTGAACCGATGATGCGCGAATGCATTGCTCATGCACAGGCCGTCATCTGCGTATCCGAGTCGCTGGCTCATCTGGCGACCGGGACCCTGGGCGCCGCCGCGGCCAAGACGACGGTCGTCGGCAACGGCATCGATACCGAACGGTTCCGGCGCGAGCCTCGAGAGCTGGCGCGAGACCGCCTGGGTATCCCCGGTGATGCCACGGTACTGTTATCGGTCGGGCATTTGACGGACGGCAAGGGATTCCACCGCGTCATTCCTTTGCTGCCCGATCTGCGCAAGGCGTTCCCTAAGCTGACATATGTCATCGTCGGCGGCGATCCGACGCATCAGAATAAGGAAGCCGAACTCCGGCAGCTCGCCGAGGCGCACGGGGTCGGTGACATCGTGCGCCTGGCCGGACGACAGTCTCCGGACGAACTGCGCTGGTTCTATTCGGCCGCCGATCTCTTCGTCCTCGCCACCGCCTATGAAGGCTGGGCGAACGTATTTCTGGAATCCATGGCGTGCGGGCTGCCGATCGTCACGACTCGCGTGGGGGGTAACGAACAGGTCATCCCGGAACCCGCGCTCGGCACCTTGGTGGAGTTCTGGGATCCGCAGGCCTTCGAAGCGGCGATCCGCCGATCACTGACGGCGACACCGAACCCCGATCTGCTGATCGAGCATGCCCGGCGCCATGCCTGGGATCGCAAGATCCAGGAACTGCTCCAGATACTGGTTCGAACGGCCTCGAAGTCGAATCATCACAACTAGTGTCGCGTCCCATCAAATCGCTGAACAGATGAAATCCGTCCTGGCATGTCGTGTAGCTTAGCGACAAATTGATCGAAGTTCGGCTCGTGCCGCCCGAAGCAAGCGCGCGTCGATCGAACCGCTCGTACCCTCTTGGTACTTACTGCTCGAACCCCCTACTACATTGGATCCTTGCATCATGAAGACCGTTGCCGTAATCGGACTCGGGTATGTCGGACTGCCGCTCGCCCTCGAGTTCGGCAAACGTTTGCCGACAATCGGCTTCGACCTTTCCTCGCAAAAGGTCGAGCGGCTGCGACGCGGCCTGGATTCCACCGGTGAGGTCGCGCCCGCCGATTTCGCCGAGGCGCGTCACCTGCGCTTCACCGACTCGCCTAAGGATCTCGGCGCCGCCGATTTCCTCGTGGTCGCGGTGCCGACACCGATCGACGACGCGCATCTTCCGGATCTGTCGCCGCTCGTTTCCGCCAGCCGCACCGTCGGGGCGAACATGAAGCGCGGAGCCATCGTCATCTATGAATCGACCGTGTATCCGGGCGCGACGGAAGAAGTCTGCGTTCCCGTCCTCGAACAGGTCTCGGGCATGAAGTGGAAGACCGACTTCCATGTCGGCTATTCGCCCGAGCGGATCAATCCGGGCGACAAGGAACACCGCCTCTCGACCATCGTCAAGGTGGTTTCGGGCGATGACGCGCCGACGCTGGAGGCGGTGGCGGCTTTGTACGGCAGCGTGGTCGAGGCCGGGATCCATCAGGCCGAGAGCATCAAGGTCGCGGAGGCGGCCAAGGTCATCGAGAACACGCAGCGGGACTTGAACATCGCGCTGATGAACGAGCTGGCGATCATCTTCGATCGCATCGGCATCGACACGCAGGATGTGCTGCGGGCGGCCGGCACAAAATGGAACTTCCTCCGATTCTCGCCCGGCCTGGTCGGCGGACACTGCATCGGCGTGGATCCGTACTACCTGACCCACAAGGCGCAGAGCGTCGGCTATCACCCGGAAGTCATTCTCGCCGGCCGCCGGATCAACGACGGCATGGGCAAGTTCGTGGCCGAAAACACCGTCAAGCGGATGGCCAGGCAGGGATCGAGAATCGCCGGCGAGAAGGTCGTCGTGCTGGGCCTGACCTTCAAGGAAGACGTGCCGGACCTGCGCAACTCCAAGGTCATCGACATCGTCCGGGAGCTGCAGTCCTACGGCATCGAGGTGCTGATCCACGACCCGATCGCCGACGCCGACGAAGCGCGGCACGAATACGGCGTGACGCTCGTCGACTGGAACGATCTCCCGCAGGTTCCCGCGGTGGTTGCCGCCGTCGCGCACCGGACCTACCGCGACATGCCGTTCGACAAGATCCTCGGCCGTCTGGCCCCCGCAGGCCTGCTGGTCGACGTCAAAGGGGCGTTCGATCGCGACGCCGCGCTCGCGCGCGGCATCGACGTCTGGCGCCTGTAGTCACCGGGACAGCAGCACCGGCTTCCAGCCGGGGTTGATCCCGGTACCCGAGTAGGCGCCGCGCATCGACCAGTTCCGCGCCCGGCCGTTGAAGTCGTGGTCCCAGTCACCGTAGACGGACAGCCCGGCCGTATCGATGGTACTGCCCGACAACGCGCCTCCGGCCTTCGGGAACGGGTCGAATGAACCCAGCGCGGCGAACGGCGCGGTCAGGTAGTTGGTCGCCAGCGCATAAGCGGCGGTCACGTTGGCCGGCTGGTCCGGGGCGGAAATCGGCGTGCTCGAGAACACCGCATTGCCCTGGACCCGCTGCACGTAGCCGGCCGCCCCGCCGGTGATCCTGATTCCGCTGGTCTTGGCGATCACCGTATTGCCGAACACGCGGATCGTCTTGGGTACGCCCCCCTCATGCGGCTGGATGTTGATGGCCGCGCCCGTACTGCTGGCCATCACGTTCGCATACAACGCGATGTTCCCCGCTCCCTGGAACAGCGCCTCGGTCGGGTTCTGCCAGAAGAAGTTCCCATAGATCTCGTAGTGGTCGTCGGAGCCCGGCCCGCTGCTCGGGAAATGCCCGACCAGCACGTTGGGCCGCGCCATCGAGCCCGTCGAGCTGTTGCTGCCCTTGCTGAAGACGTTGTAGCGGATGACGGTCACGCTCTTGCCGGTCGGCATGCCGGCCAGCGCGGGACGCGGATTCTGGTGCTTGATCTGGAGGTTGTAGCCGATCGAGTCGCGGATCAGGTTGTTCTCGATGGTGCCGGCGATGAAAGCGTTCCGGCCATCGGAGTTGCCGAGGTACATGCCGATGCCCGCGCCGACGATCGTGTTGCCGCGGATCACCCAATTCCAGTTGGGTGCGCTGACCGTCGAGATGCCGGCGATCTGCTGATTGTTGCCGACACCGTGGATGTAGAGGTTCTCCAGCCAGATATGGTGGTTGCTGCCCTGTGCGGCGACGCCTACGGCGCCCGAATTGCGGCCGTCGATCTCCAGATTCCGGACGATCACGTAGCTGCTGCCGTCCAGCCGGACGGTGTTGTGCGTAGACCTGCCGAGGATCCGTGCCGGCGCGCCGGATTCCGGACCGGTGATCAGGATCGGTTTCGATGCGGTGCCGGCGAGGTTGAACAGCGGCAGGCCGGGAACATCGTTCGGGTTGTCGTAGTTGCCGGGCGCGAGCCGCAGCGTGTCCCCCGGCTTCAGCGCTCTCACGCGGGCCAGATAGTTGGACGGATCAGCGGTGATCACCGGGCCGGTAGGGCGAGGCCAGGCCGTCGATGGGCTGGAGGACGCCGGAGCGGCGGACGACGCGGCAAAGGTCCGCGTGGCCGGCGCGGCGACCGCAGCGTCGCTGCCGCTCTCCACCGCCGCCGGTTCGGCGGCTGCGGCGCCATACTCGCTCTCGCCGCCCCCCGCGCCGCAACCGACCGTCATGGCGACCACCAGGGTCAGGATCGCGGCTTGCGATATCCGATAGGTCCGAGCAAACACACGCTCCGCGATGACACCCGTTGGCTGCCCACTTCTCCTCATCTGCTTCTCCTGATTTCATGATTCTTAAAAAAAACGTGCAGATTCTACGACAGTCCAAAGTGGCCCCCCGAAAACAGCCGGACAAACGGTAGTGAAAACGAGCCTGATGGAACGCCGTTCCCGATCGGTCGCCTGCCCGATCCAAGAGCACTTACCTAGCCCTGTGGAGATCAAAAAAAAGTACTCACCGCGCGATGAAAAGGCACCGCTCGAACTCGGCGGCGGCCCGCGGGATGCCGGAAAGATCGGAAAGGAAAGAGCGGGATTGAATACCCGGCAGCCCGATTTCCGGGCGATTCAACGTTGCGCGCTTCGCGTCGCGATTGATGATTGACCAAGCAATACGATCAACCCATCGGCGAGCGTTCCCCGCCAATTCAGGTAATCGTGACCGCTGGCGAATTCCCTGTAATGGACATCGTAGTCCTTGGCCAGCAGAACATCCCGCATGTTGCGCGACGGTTCGAGAATCGCGCCGCCGCTGCCGACATAGTCGACCTCGAAAAAACCGGCATCCATGTAAAACCGGATCGGCAGTTTCGGACTATCGATGAATTGCTTCGCCAGCCAGCCGGTCTCGGTGACGGGCTCGTCTCCGTATCGGTGATCGGGTGCCCACCAGAACGAGCCCGATTGGCAAAGTACGTTGCCGAATACTCCCGGGTGACGGAACGCCGCATACGTTGCGGCGATACCGCCGAAACTCGACCCGGCGACGACGGTTCTGCTCGGATCGTCGGTCACGTGGTAACGAGAGCAGACCCAGGGAATCAGCTCCCCGGCGAGGAAATCGGCGAATCGGGCGTTGGGCGCCAGCTCTCTGATTCGCGTCTCTCGACTCGAATTGGCAATGAATACAACAACAGTTTGGCTGATTTTTCGTTCAGAGATCAGATTATCTACGATAGTCGGTGTAGGAATTCGGTCGACGTAAGCGTTCTCGTCGAAAAGCACGACCAGATCGGCCGCGCGTCCATCGTTCCGATAACCGGGAGGCAGATAAATCGTGATCCTTCGCTCATTACCGAGCAGATCACTGTTGAACGTCGCGGACTCGAGCTTCCCTTCCGGCACGCCCGGTCTTTTTGCAATCCACGGTTGCGGCGGCGCCCCCGGCAGCTCGACCATGCTCGAATACTCATGAATATCCGCGCCGGGTTTGAAATCCCAACTTTTCTCCGGATTACGCGGGTCGGCCTGCCGCGTCGCCGCGCGCTCTTCGTCGCGCGGATCCGTCGGCTCCACCAAAGGATCGTTGATCGACAAGGTATAAACGAAACGCGATCCGGCAGGAAGCTTGACCGTCAGTTGCCAGACGTCCGTATTCGGAATGCGATCCATCAGATAATCGGTCAACGGACGAGTATGGAATGATCCGAGCACAGCCACATTCTTCGTATTCGAATTCCCTCGCCACAAGAAAGTCACCAATTGATGGCCGCCATCATTGGTGATCGGCGTCACCAGCGGCGTACCGCTTTTCTCGACCTGCTGCCAGAACTGCTCGACCGCCCGCGGTGAAGGAAGACTCTTCTTCAGCGCTTCGATTGCCGGAACGGCATGGGTGGCCCGGGTCGGCCCGAGAGCCATGCGTTCGGACAGCGGCTCGATCCGGTCGATCCGCAAACGAAAGTCGTCGGCCTGCTGTCCGGCCTCCAAGCGAAGGGTGTGATCGCCGGCCACCTCGGCGACGAAGGAAAACGGCTTCTTGCCAGGCTCGACTGTGAACTTGCGCAAACGCGAACCGTCGGGGGCCAGAACCCGGATCTCGCCCGAGGCGCGCGTCGGCTCGATCGTCGCCTTTACGTAGTCACCGGCCTGCAACGGTAGTGTGTAGGTACGAGCGCCCCCGGCACTCAATCGCGCTTCGATCGATTCACCGGCTTTCAATACGCTCGAGGCCGGCGTCACCGCCAGGCAGGCGGACGTCAGCGACAGCAGAGCGAAAAGCGTTCCCACGCGGCGGCATAGTCTCCGAGCGGGAGCCGCGCAGTGGCGGAAGGGGTGGGATTCGAACCCACGGACGCTTGCGCGTCGCCGGTTTTCAAGACCGGTGCAATCGACCACTCTGCCACCCTTCCTGCAAAGTCTTCGGGGTCATCGCCTGAAAACCGCCAGGCCACCCCTGCAGGATCCTCGACGCCCGGATCGCGACCGCCGTGCGGCAGTCCGAAGTCCGTCATTCTAGTCCAGCCGGCCGATCGGCATGTCCGGCGGCTCGCGCCGCCGTATGCGGCCGAAAACCGCCGCCGGTGCCGTCCTTCGTCAGGCCGCGGACATCGCCGGCCACGGCCACTGGCCGCTGACGATCCGATCCATCCAATGGACGGCGATCTGGGTCTTGACGTCGGTCAGCCGGCCGGCGCGCACCTCGTCCATCAGCCAGCCCAAGGTGACGACGTCCAGCTCGACGAACTCGCCCTCGTCGAGCGACTGCTCGGCAGTGCTCAAGCCGCGGCACAGATAGATGTCGATCCGCTCGTCGGCGAAACCGATCGCCGGATGGATCGACGTCAGCAGGCCCCACTCGGCGGCCCGGTGGCCGGTTTCCTCGAGCAGTTCGCGCTTGGCCGCCGCCAGCGAATCCTCGCCGGGATCGAGCTTGCCGGCGGGAATCTCGATGAACGTCTGCTTGACCGCGTAACGGAACTGCCGCTCGATCAGGATCCGTCCGTCGTCGAACAGCGGCACCATCGCCGCCGCGCCCGGATGCCGGATGTATTCGCGATACGCGGACTTGCCGTCGGGCAGCAGCGCGTTGTCCTTGCTGACCTTCAGGAACTTGCCCTGGAACACCAGCTCGCTGCTGAGCGTCTTTTCGGTCAGGTCGCGCGCCATCCGGTCAGACACCCAGCGACTGGCGGATCGCCAGCAGGCAGGCGGTCATCAACGGACCCGGCACGATGCCGAGCCCCAGCACCAGCAGGCCGTTGAACGCGAGCACGACGCGGGCGTCGGTCGTCTGCACGGCCGCCGCGGTCTCCGGCGGCTCGTCGAAGTACATCGTCTTGACGATGCGCAGGTAGTAGAACGCGCCGACCAGCGAAGCCATCACCGCGACGATCGCCAGCCACAGGTAGCCGGCGTCGATGACCGACTGCAGCACCGCCAGCTTCGCGTAGAAACCGACGGTCGGCGGGATGCCGGCCAGCGAGAACATCAGGATCAGCATGACGGCGGCCATCCACGGATTGCGCTTGTTCAGGCCCGCCAGGTCGTTGATCTGGTCGGACTCGAAACCGGCGCGCGCCAGCATCTGGATCAGACCGAAGGTACCGAGCGTCGTCAGCACGTACGTGATCACGTAGAACAGCGCCGCGCTGTACGCGTCGGCCGCGCCGTCGGCCTTGCCGCCGACGACGCCCGACATCAGGCCGAGCAGCACGAAGCCGATCTGCGAGATCGTCGAATACGCGAGCATCCGCTTCAGGTTGCTCTGCGCGATCGCCGCCAGGTTGCCCAGGACCAGCGACAGGACCGCCAGGATCAGGAACATCTGCTGCCAGTGCTGCGCGGCGCCCTGCAGGCTCTCGGCGAGCACGCGGAAGGCCATCGCGAACGTCGCCAGCTTCGGCGCCCCGGCGATCAGCAGCGTCGTGGCCGTCGGCGAGCCCGCATAGACGTCGGGCACCCACATGTGGAACGGCACGGCGCCGAACTTGAACGCGATGCCGGCGACGATGAACACGACGCCGAACACGAACACGACCTGGTTGACCTGTCCGGCGCTGAACCGGTGCGCGATCTGCGCGAGATCCAGCGTGCCGGTGCCGCCGTAGATCATCGACATGCCGTACAGCAGGAAGCCCGAGGCCAGCGCACCCAGCACGAAGTACTTGATCGCCGATTCGGCCGAATCCGGATCATCGCGGCGCAGCGCGGCGAGCGCGTACAGCGACAGCGACATCACTTCGAGTCCGAGATAGACGACCAGCAGGTTGCCGGCCGAGATCATCACCATCTGGCCGAGCAGCGAGAACAGCAGCAGGCCGTAGAACTCGCCGCGGAACATGCCGCGGTCCTTCGCATAATTGCGCGCGTAGATGATGCTGGCCGCGATCGCGACGTACGAGCAGGCCTTCAGCAGGTTGCCCAGCGCGTCGACGACGTACATGCCGCCGAACGCGTAGACCTTGGGGCCGCCGGCCTGCATCAGCGTCGCGATGAACGGCGGCACGAGCGCCAGCAGCGCCAGACGATCGACACCGACGGCAGGCTGCGGCGACTTGCGCAGCACGTCGATCAGGATGACCAGGCAGATCCCGACGAACAACAGGATCTCGGGTAGCGCGGCAAAAAGATTGAGCTTGTCCATAATCGATTCGGCGCCGGCTTATTTGATCTTCGTGACGGCCACGTGCTTGAGCAGCGCGTCGACCGAGGCGTCGGTGATGTCGGTGACCGGCTTCGGATAGATGCCCATCAGCAGCGTGCACAGCGCCAGCGCCATCAGCATCCAGAACTCGCGGCGGCCGATGTCCTTCAGTTGCGCGACGTGGTCGTTGGCGATCGCGCCGAAGATCACGCGCTTGTACATCCATAGCGAATAGGCGGCGGACAGGATCAGCGTCGTCGCGGCCAGCAGGCCGATCCAGAAGTTGAACTGGACGGCGCCGAGGAGCACGAAGAACTCGCCGACGAAACCCGACGTGGCCGGCAGCCCGCAGTTGGCCATCACGAACAGCAGCGACAGCGCGGCGAACTTGGGCATCGTGTTGACGACGCCGCCGTAGTCCTTGATCTGGCGCGAGTGCATGCGGTCGTACAGCACGCCGATGCACAGGAACATCGCGGCCGACACGAAGCCGTGCGAGATCATCTGCACGATCGCGCCCTGCACGCCGAGCTGGTTGAAGATGAAGAAGCCCAGCGTGACAAAGCCCATGTGCGCGATCGACGAATAAGCGACGAGCTTCTTCATGTCGGCCTGCACGAGCGCGACGAAGCCGATGTAGATGACGGCGATCAGCGACAGCGTGATCATGAAGCCGGACAGGTAATGGCTGGCATCGGGCGCGATCGGCAGCGAGAAGCGCAGGAAGCCGTACGCGCCGAGCTTCAGCATGATCGCCGCCAGCACGACCGAGCCGCCGGTCGGCGCCTCGACGTGGGCGTCGGGCAGCCAGGTGTGCACCGGCCACATCGGCACCTTGACCGCGAACGCCATCAGGAACGCGAGGAAGATCAGCACCTGCTCGCGCATCGTCAGCGGCAGCTTGTGCCATTCGAGGATCGAGAACGAGCCCGACTGCTGGTACAGGTAGATCAGCGCGATCAGCGTCAGCAGCGAGCCGAGCAGCGTGTACAGGAAGAACTTGAACGCCGCGTAGACGCGGTTGGGCCCGCCCCAGACGCCGATGATCACGTACATCGGGATCAGCGTGGCTTCGAAGAACACGTAGAACAGCAGACCGTCGAGCGCCGAGAACACGCCGACCATGAGCCCGGACAGGATCAGGAACGACGCCATGTACTGCGCGACGCGATCCTGGATGACCTCCCAGGCGGCGATGACGACGAAGATCGTGATGAACGCCGTCAGCATCACGAACCAGACCGACAGCCCGTCGACGCCCAGCGCGTACTGCGCGCCGAAGCGCGCGATCCAGTCGGCCTTCTCGACGAACTGCATCTGCGCCGACCCGCGCTCGAAACCGCAGTACAGCGGGATCGTGACGAGAAAACCGACGACCGCGCCAATCAGCGACAACCATCGCACCATCGGCGCATTGCGGTCGTTGCCGACCGCGAGCACCAGCACGCCGAACAGGATCGGAACCCAGATGGCGGCGCTCAGCACGGGGAAAGTAGAACTCATGACTGGCCGTTCAGAATCTCGGAATTTTCGGAAATACGCATCGCCGGCTCAGTGCCGGATCAGCGGCACGAGCCACAGCATCGCGGCGACGCCGACGATCATCGCGATCGCGTAATGGAAGATGTAGCCGGTCTGCACGCGCCGAACCAGGCCGGACACCCACCCGACGGTCTTGGCGCTGCCGTTGACGATCAGGCCGTCGATCAGTCCCTGGTCGCCGACTTTCCACAACAGGCGGCCCAGCAGCCGCGATCCGCCGCCGAACACGATCTCGTTCAGCCGATCCATGTAGTACTTCTGGTCCAGCAGCGTGTAGATCGGCTGGAACATCGCCTTGATCCGCGCCGGCACCGCCGGGTTGACCATGTAGAAGTACCAGGCGAGCACGACGCCGGCCAGCGCCAGCCAGAACGGCAGCGCCGTGAGGCCGTGCATCGCCATCGCCATCCAGCCGTGGAACTCCTCGGCCAGGTGATGCATCGCCGGGTGCTTGTCCGCCAGCACGGTGATCACGCCGTCGAAATAACCGCCGTACAGCATCGGCCCGATCACGAGCAGGCCGATCACCACCGACGGGATCGCCAGCAGCACCAGCGGCAGCGTAACGACCCACGGCGACTCGTGCGGCTTGTCGCCGGGCTGCAGGCCATGGTGGGCGTGGTCGTCATCGTGCGAGGAATCGTCATGGCCGTGCGCGTCGTCATGACCATGATCGTCGTGGCCATGGCCGTCGCCGTGCGCGGCGGACTTGGCGCCGTGGTGATCGTCGTGCGCCGCATGGCCGTGCGCGGCCGGCTCGTTCCAGCGCTCCTTGCCGTGGAACACCAGGAAGTACATCCGGAACGAATAGAACGCGGTGATGAACACGCCGGCCAGCACCGAGAAGTTCGCGAAGCCCGCGCCCGGCACCTTGGCCAGATGCACGGCCTCGATGATCGTGTCCTTCGAGTAGAAGCCCGAGAAGAACGGCGTGCCGATCAGCGCCAGCGAGCCGAGCAGCGACGTGATCCACGTGATCGGCATGTACTTGCGCAGGCCGCCCATGTTGCGCATGTCCTGATCGTGGTGCATGCCCATGATCACCGAGCCGGCGCCCAGGAACAGCAGCGCCTTGAAGAACGCGTGCGTCATCAGGTGGAAGATCGCGACGCTGTACGCCGACGCGCCGAGCGCGACCGTCATGTAGCCGAGCTGCGACAGCGTCGAATACGCGACGACGCGCTTGATGTCGTTCTGGACGATGCCCAGGAAGCCCATGAACAGCGCGGTGATCGCGCCGATGACGATGATGAAGCCCAGCGCGGTGTCGGACAGCTCGAACAGCGGCGACATCCGGCTGACCATGAAGATGCCGGCCGTCACCATCGTCGCCGCGTGGATCAGCGCGGAGATCGGCGTCGGGCCTTCCATCGAATCGGGCAGCCACACGTGCAGCGGGAACTGCGCGGACTTGCCCATCGCGCCGATGAACAGGCAGATGCAGGTCACCGTCATCAGCGACCACGCGGTGTTCGGCAGGAAGTTGACGGTCTTGTCGGCCAGGCCGGGCGCCGCCTTGAACGCCTCGGCGTAGTCCATCGTGCCGAAATAAGCGAGCACCAGGCCGATGCCGAGCACGAAGCCGAAGTCGCCGACGCGGTTGACGAGGAACGCCTTCATGTTCGCGTAGATCGCCGTCGGCCGCGTGTACCAGAAGCCGATCAGCAGATACGAGACCAGGCCCACCGCTTCCCAGCCGAAGAACAGCTGCAGGAAGTTGTTGGACATGACCAGCATCATCATCGAGAACGTGAACAGCGAGATGTACGAGAAGAAGCGCTGGTAGCCGGGGTCCTCGGCCATGTAGCCGATCGTGTAGATGTGCACCATCAGCGACACGAAGGTCACGACGCACATCATCGTCACGGTAAGCGTGTCGATCAGGAAGCCGACCTCGAACTTGATGCCGCCTATCGTCGCCCAGTGATACAAAGTGCCGTTGAACGTATTGCCGGCCTGCACGTCGAAGAACACCCAGGCCGACGCCAGGAACGAAACCAGCACGCCGAGGATCGTGACGGTATGCGCGCCGGCGCGGCCCACCGTGCGGCCGAACAACCCGGCGATGATCGCGCCCACCAGCGGCGCGAACGCGGCGATCAGATAAGCAGTCTTCACTTGGCCTAGCCCTTCAAGCGGTCGAGTTCCTCGACGCTGACGGTGTCGAGATTGCGGAACAGCAGCACCAGAATCGCCAGCCCGATGGCCGACTCCGCCGCTGCGACGGTCAGGATGAAGAAAACGAAGACCTGCCCGGCCGCATCCCCGAGGAAATGCGAGAACGCGACGAAGTTGATGTTGACGGCGAGCAGCATCAGCTCGATCGCCATCAGCACGACGATGACGTTGCGGCGGTTCAGGTAGATGCCGACGACGCTGATCGAGAACATGATCGCGCCGAGCACCAGGTAATGGGCGAGGGTCAGGGTCATTTGCGGGGCTCCGCGGCGCCGGTGCCTGCGGCGGGGTTGGCCGGGGCGGCCTCGGCCGTCTCGGCAGGCGGCGAGATCTCGAGGCTCTCGCGCGGCGTCGGCGGCATCTTCAGCACGCGCACGCGATCCTGAGCGCGGGTGCGCACGGCCTTCGACGGATTGTTGTAGCGCGAATCCTTGCGCTTGCGCAGCGTCAGGCCGATCGCCGCGACCATCGCCAGCAGCAGCAGCACCGCGGCGATCTCGACCGGGTAGATGTACTGCGAGTAGATGATCTGGCCGAGCACCTTCGTGTTCGAGAAACCGGCGACCGGCGGCGTCACGGTCTGCGGCACCGTGTTGAAGCTGTGCCACAGCACGGCCGTCAGCTCGAGCACGATGATCGCGGCGACGATGCCGGCCATCGGCAGCTTCTTCCAGAAGCCGGCCCTGAGCGCCTCGATGTCGATGTCGATCATCATGACGACGAACAGGAACAGCACCATGACGGCGCCGACGTAGACCAGCACCAGCGTGATCGCCAGGAACTCGGCCTTGAGCAGCATCCAGATGCAGGCCGCGCTGACGAAGGTCAGCACGAGGAACAGCGCCGAATGCACCGGGTTGCGCGCGGTGACCACCATCGTGCCGCTGACGACGGTAACGGCCGCGAACAGATAAAACAGCAGGGTCTGGACTTCCATGTCGGTCGGGGCTGGCGATCAGCGGTATTTGGCGTCGGTCGCCCGATTGGCGGCGATCTGTTGTTCGTAGCGATCGCCGACGGCGAGCAGCATTTCCTTGGTGAAATGCAGATCTCCGCGCTTCTCACCGTGGTATTCGAAGATGTCGGTCTCGACGATCGAATCGACCGGGCAGGATTCTTCGCAGAAGCCGCAGAAGATGCACTTGACCAGGTCGATGTCGTAGCGGGTCGTCCGGCGCGAGCCGTCGGCGCGCACGTCCGACTCGATCGTGATCGCCAGCGCCGGGCACACGGCCTCGCACAGCTTGCAGGCGATGCAGCGCTCCTCGCCGTTCGGATAGCGGCGCAGCGCGTGCAGGCCTCGGAAGCGCGGCGACAGCGGCGTCTTCTCTTCGGGAAACTGGATCGTGATCTTGCGGGCGAACAGATAGCGTCCGGTCAGCCGCAATCCCTTCAACAGCTCGAGCAGCATGAAGCTCGAGAAGAAATCCTTGACGTTCTGCATGGTCGTCTACCTAGCCCTATTTCCAGATGCTCAGCGGCGTCTGCATCCAGATCGCCACCACCACCAGCCAGATCAGCGTGACCGGAATGAAGATCTTCCAGCCCAGCCGCATGATCTGGTCATATCGGTACCGCGGGAACGAGGCCCGCACCCAAATGAAGGTCGACACCAGCAGGAAGCTCTTGATGAAGAGCCACACGAAGCCGGGAATCCACGTGAACGGCGCGAACTGCAGTGGCGAGGTCCAACCGCCGAAGAACATCGTCGCACCGAGCACCGACAGCAGGATCATCGCCGCGTACTCGGCCAGGAAGAACACCGCGAAGCCCATGCCCGAGTACTCGACCATGTGGCCGGCGACGATCTCCGATTCGCCCTCGACGACGTCGAACGGATGGCGGTTGGTCTCGGCAACCGCCGAGATGCCGTAGACGACGGTGATCGGCAGCAGCGGCAGCCAGTTCCACGACAGGAAGTTCAGGCCGTGCGACGCACCCCAGCCGCGCATCTGCTGCGACACGATGTCGGTCAGGTTCAGGCTGCCCGACACCATCAGCACGACGACCAGCGCGAAGCCGATCGCCAGCTCGTACGACACCATCTGCGCCGACGCGCGCATCGCGCCGAGGAACGCGTACTTGGAGTTCGACGCCCAGCCGGCGATGATCACGCCATAGACCTCGAGCGAGGTGATCGCCATCAGCAGCAGCAGGCCGGCGTTGACGTTGGCCAGTACCGCCTCGGGTCCGAACGGGATCACCGACCATGCGACCATGACGGGCATGATGGTCATGATCGGACCGAGTACGTAGAGTACGGGATTCGCCTTGGCCGGCAGGATGACCTCTTTGAGGATCAGCTTGAACGCGTCGGCGATCGGCTGCAGCAGGCCCTTGGGTCCGGTGCGGTTCGGCCCCAGACGGATGTGCATGTAGCCGATCAGCTTGCGCTCCCACAGCGTCAGGTAGGCGACGCAGCCCAGCAGCGGCAGGACCACGCAGACGATCTTGACGAGCGTCCAGACGACGGGCCAGACGACGCCCAGATACTGCGTGCCCAGACTGTGAACGGTAGCAAGGAATTGGTCCATCGGAAATCGTCCTGCGCGTCGTCAGGCGCGGTCGACCGCGACGCGGCCGACCATCGAAGCCAAACCGGCGGTGGCCGGTACCGCGGCCGCCAGGCGCACCACGCCGTCGGCCACCTGTTCATCGAGCAGCGCTTCGACCAGCGCCTCGCCGCCCTCCTGCGTGACGCGCACCTTGTCGCCGGTGGCGATGCCCAGCTTCAGCAGCGTCGCCGCGTTCATCCGTGCCTTGGGCACCGCGGCGTCGCGCGTCAACTGCAGGCTCTCGGCCCGGCGCACCAGCGGATCGGCCGCGTAGATCGGCACGTCGGCGATGCGTTCGAGCGTCGTCGCGTCGGCGGCCGCCCGCGCATCGGCGGCATCGGACCGCGGGGTGACGTCGGCGATCGCCGCCACGCCGGCCGCCAGGCGGCCTTCGATCGACGAGGCCAGCAACGCCTGGTCGCGCACCGCCTCGGCGGTATCGAACTCGAAGCCCGGCAGCTCGAGCAGGTTGCCCAGCACGCGCAGGACCTTCCACGCCGGCCGCGCCTCGCCGGCCGGCCGCACGACGCCGTTGAACGGCTGCAGCCGCCCTTCGGCGTTGACGAAACTGCCGGCGGTCTCGGTGAACGGCGCGATCGGCAGCAGGCAGTCGGCCAGTTCGAGCAGTTCGGCCGAACGGAAGACCGACAGCGCGACGACCGATTCGGCCTGCCGCAGCGCCGCGACCGTCGCCCGCGGCAACGCGTGATCGCGATCGGGGTCGACGTTGAGCAGCAGGTAACCGGCGAGCGGCTGTTCGACCATCGCCCGCGCGTCCAGACCGCCCTTGAGCGGCACGGCGCCGACGAGTTGCGCGCCGACCGAGTTGGCCGCCTCGACGAAATGACCGAAGCTCGCGCCGCTGGCGTGCGCGATCCGCAGCGCCAACGACGCCAGCCGCGCGTAGTCGGCGTGCTGGACAACCGCGTTGCCGAGCAGCACGGCCCTGTCTTCGCCCTGCAGGCAGGCGGCCAGTTGCTCGGCCTGCGCATCGGGTTCGACGCCGGCCAGGTCCGCCGGCACCGGCGAATCCTTGGCGCGCAGCAGCGCGACCAGCACGCGCGACAGCACGTCCGCCCACTGGCTGGGCGCCGCCGACGCGCGCGCCGCCAGCGGCATCAGCAGATCATCGTGGGCCGCGTGCAGCATGCCGACGCGCGCGCCGCCCTTGACGGCCTGACGCAGCCGCGACGCCATCAGCGGATGATCCTTGCGCAGGAACGAGCCGACGATCAGCGCGCCGCCGAGCGAGCTGAGCGACGCGACGCTGCGGCCGAGCGACGGAACGGCCGCTCCGGCCGAGAAATCGACCTGGCGCAAGCGGCTGTCGACGTTGTCGCTGCCCAGCTCGCGCAGCAGCCGCGCCGACAGGTACGCCTCTTCGACGGTCGCGTGCGGCGACACCAGCGCGCCGATCCGCGCGCCGCCGGACGCCTTGGCGATCGAGCCGAGCGCGTGCGCCGCGTACTGCAGCGCCGTCTGCCAGTCGACCTCCTGCCACTGGCCGTCCTGCTTGACCATCGGCCGCAGCAGGCGCTCGTCGGCATTGAGCCCTTCGTACGAGAAGCGGTCCTTGTCCGACAGCCAGCACTCGTTGACCGCCTCGTCCTCAAGCGGAACGACGCGCATCACGCGATTGTTCTTGACCTGCACGATCAGGTTCGAGCCGAGCGAATCGTGCGGCGCGATCGAGCGACGGCGCGACAGCTCCCAGGTCCGCGCCGAATAGCGGAACGGCTTGGACGTCAGCGCCCCGACCGGGCACACGTCGATCATGTTGCCCGACAGCTCGGACTCGACCGAGCGGCCGACGAAGCTCATGATCTGCGAATGCTCGCCGCGGCCGGCCATGCCGAGCTCCATGATGCCGGCGATTTCCTGGCCGAAGCGCACGCAGCGCGTGCAGTGGATGCAGCGGGCCATCTCCTCGGCCGACACCAGCGGGCCGAGGTTCTTGTGGAAGACGACGCGCTTTTCTTCCTGATAGCGCGAACCCGAACCGCCGTAACCGACGGCCAGGTCCTGCAGCTGGCACTCGCCGCCCTGGTCGCAGATCGGGCAATCGAGCGGATGGTTGATCAGCAGGAATTCCATCACGCTCTTCTGCGCGGTCACCGCGCGCTCGGAGTGCGTCTGCACCTTCATGCCCGGCGTCACCGGTGTCGCGCAGGCCGGCAGCGGCTTGGGCGCCTTCTCGACGTCGACCAGGCACATCCGGCAGTTGGCCGCGATCGACAGCTTCTTGTGGTAGCAGAAATGCGGCACGTAGATGTCGAGCTTCTCGGCCGCATGCATGACCATGCTGCCTTCGGGCACCTCGACCTTGCGGCCGTCGATTTCGAGTTCAACCATCGTTCAACCTTAGAGGTACGTCGGCACCATCGAGCGCTTGTGTTCGATCAGATACGCGAACTCGTGCCGATAGTGCTTGAGGAACGCGCGCACCGGCATCGCCGCCGCATCGCCCAATGCGCAGATCGTGCGTCCCATGATGTTCGACGCGACCGAGTCGAGCTTGTCCAGATCCTCGGGCCGCCCTTCGCCGTTCTCGATCCGCTTGACCATCCGGTACAGCCAGCCGGTGCCCTCGCGGCACGGCGTGCACTGGCCGCAGCTTTCCTCGAAATAGAAGTACGACAGCCGCGCCAGCGACTTGACCATGCAGCGCGTCTCGTCCATGACGATGACGGCGCCCGACCCGAGCATCGATCCCGCCTTGGAGATCGAGTCGTAGTCCATCGTCAGCGTCATCATCTGGTCGCCGGGGATCACCGGCGACGACGAGCCGCCCGGGATCACCGCCTTGAGCTTCCTGCCGTTGCGCATGCCGCCGGCCAGCTCGAGCAGCTTGGAGAACGGCGTTCCCATCGGAATCTCGTAGTTGCCCGGCAACTCGATGTCGCCGCCGATCGAGAAGATCTTGGTGCCGCCGTTGTTCGGCTTGCCGGTCTCGAGATACGGCTGCGCGCCGTTGCGGATGATCCACGGCACCGCGGCGAAGGTCTCGGTGTTGTTGATCGTCGTCGGCTTGCCGTAGAGGCCGAAGCTGGCCGGGAACGGCGGCTTGAAGCGCGGCTGGCCCTTCTTGCCTTCGAGCGATTCGAGCAGCGCGGTCTCTTCGCCGCAGATGTAGGCGCCGTAGCCGTGGTGCGCATGGAGCTGGAACGAGAAGCTCGAGCCCATGATGTTGTCGCCCAGGTAGCCGGCCGCCCGCGCTTCGTCGAGCGCCGCTTCGAAGATCTCGTAGGCTTCCCAGATCTCGCCGTGGATGTAGTTGTAGCCGACCGAGATCCCCATCGCGTAGGCGGCGATCGCCATGCCTTCGATGACGATGTGCGGATTGAAACGCAGGATGTCGCGGTCCTTGAACGTCCCCGGCTCGCCTTCGTCCGAATTGCAGACCAGGTACTTCTGGCCCGGGAAGTTGCGCGGCATGAAGCTCCACTTCAGGCCGGTTGGGAAGCCCGCACCGCCGCGGCCGCGCAGGCCCGAGGCCTTGACCTCGGCGATGACCTGGTCCTGCGTCATCCCCTCGGTCAGGATCTTGCGCAGCGCCTTGTAGCCGTCACGCGCCTCGTAGTCCTTCAGGTGCCACCCGTCGGGCGAATCGAGCCCCGCATAGATCTGCGGCGAGATGTGGCGGCCGTGGAAGCAGGTCGAAACCTGCGGCGCGGTGATGATCAGATCCCTGGCACCCATGTCGATGCTCCCTCAAGCCTCGGACCGCAGCCGCGCGATCAGTTCGTCGAGCCGCTGGTTGTCCATGAAGCTGCACTGCAAGTCGTTGTTGACCATCATCACCGGCGCGTCGCCGCAGGCGCCCTGGCACTCGCTCTCGACCAGCGTGAACAGTCCGTCGGCGGTCGTCTCGTTGTAGTCGATGCCGAGCTTTTCCTTCAGGTACTCGCCGGCCTTCTCGCCGTCGCGCAACGCGCAAGGCAGGCAGGTGCAGACCGCCAGCTTGAACTTGCCGACGGGCTTCATGTTGTACATGTTGTAGAACGTCGCGACCTCGTACACGGCGATCGGCGGCAGGCCGATGTACGCGGCCAGGTCGTCGATGACCTCGGGCGAGATCCAGCGCTTTTCTTTCTGCGCGATCCGCAGCGCCGACATCGTCGCCGACTGCCGCTGGTCGGGCGGATACTTGGCCAGCTCGCGATCGATCCGGCGATACGCATCGTCGGACAGCAAACGGGAAGGAACGGGTACAGCGCTCATCGGAAATAGTCCCTGCAGACGGCCTCAGCGATCGATCTCACCGAACACGATGTCCTGCGTGCCGATGATCGTGACGACGTCGGCGATCATGTGGCCCATCGACATCTCCCCCAGCGCCTGCAGATGGGGAAAGCCCGGCGCGCGGATCTTCAATCGATAAGGCTTGTTGGCGCCGTCGGATACCAGGTAGATGCCGAACTCGCCCTTCGGGTGCTCGATGGCCGCATAAGCCTCGCCCTCGGGGACGTGGAAGCCCTCGGTGAACAGCTTGAAGTGATGGATCAGATCTTCCATGTTCGACTTCATGCCGACACGGGAAGGCGGCGCCACCTTGTTGTTGGAGGTAATGACCGGCCCCGGATTGTTGCGCAGCCATTCGATGCACTGCTTGATGATCCGGTTGGACTGGCGCATCTCCTCGACCCGGCACAGATAGCGGTCGTAGCAGTCGCCGTTGACGCCGACCGGCACGTCGAAATCGACCAGGTCGTAGACCTCGTAAGGCTGCGTCTTGCGCAGATCCCAAGCGACCCCGGAGCCGCGCAGCATCGGGCCGGTGAAGCCCAGCGCCTTCGCCCGTTCGGGCGAGACGACGCCGACGCCGACCAGGCGCTGCTTCCAGATCCGGTTGTCGGTCAGCAGCGTCTCGTACTCGTCGACGCAGTGCGGGAAGCGATTGGTGAAGTCTTCGATGAAATCGAGCAGCGAGCCCTGGCGATTGCGGTTCAGCGCATCGATCGCCGCCTGGTTGCGCAGCTTGGAGGCCTTGAACTGCGGCATCTGCTCGGGCAGGTCGCGATAGACGCCGCCGGGCCGGTAGTAGGCGGCGTGCATCCGCGCGCCCGACACCGCCTCGTAGCAGTCCATCAGGTCCTCGCGCTCGCGGAACGCGTACAGGAACACCCCCATCGCGCCGACGTCCAGCCCGTGCGAACCGAGGCTCATCAGGTGATTGAGGATCCGCGTGATCTCGTCGAACATCACGCGGATGTACTGCGCGCGCAGCGGCACCTCGATGCCGAGCAGCTTCTCGATCGCCATCACGTACGCGTGCTCGTTGCACATCATCGACACGTAGTCGAGGCGATCCATGTACGGCACGCTCTGCAGGAACGTGCGCGTCTCGGCGAGCTTCTCGGTCGCGCGATGCAGCAGGCCGATGTGCGGATCGGCGCGCTGCACGACCTCGCCGTCCAGTTCGAGCACCAGCCGCAGCACGCCGTGCGCGGCCGGATGCTGAGGTCCAAAATTGAGCGTGTAGTTCTTGATCTCGGCCATCAGGCACCTGCCTTCGACGTGCACATGCCGCGCTCAATTCCGGTGCAGGCTGACCGGCGCGGCGCGCCGGTCAAGGCCGGCGTTGCCGGCCGGCCGGAGCCAAAATTGAGCGTGTAGTTCTTGATCTCGGCCATCAGGCACCTGCCTTCGTCTTCATCCCGGCCATCGTTCAGCGCCCCTGTCCGTAACCGTCTTCGCGGATGATGCGCGGCACGTTCTCGCGCGGCTCGATCGACACCGGACGATAGGCGACGCGCTTGCGCTCCTCGTCGTAGTGCATCTCGACGTATCCGGAGACCGGGAAGTCCTTGCGGAACGGATGGCCGACGAAACCGTAGTCGGTCAGGATCCTGCGCAGGTCCGGATGGCCGTCGAACATGATGCCGAACAGATCGAAGGCCTCGCGCTCGAACCAGCCGCACGAGGGCCAGATATCGATCAGCGATGCGACCAGCGGCAGGTCATCGTCCGGACAGAACACGCGCAAGCGCAGCCGCCAGTTGTGCTTGATCGACAGCAGGTGGCTGACGGCCGCGAAGCGCGGACCATCGTAGATGCCGTCACCATACGTCAGGTAGTCGACGCCGCACAGATCGATCAAGGTCTCGAAGTTCAGCGCCGGATCGTCGCGAAGCTTGCGGGCGACGTCCAGATAATTGTTCGCGCTGACGACGACGGTGACTTCGCCGAGCCGCACGGTGATCGATTGGACCAGCGGACCGAGCAGCGACTGCACGGCGGCGTGGAGGGTATCGAGTCGGGTCATCGGCTTCGCTCAGCGGGCGATCGTGTTGGTGCGCCGGATCTTGTTCTGCAACTGGATCAGGCCGTACAACAACGCTTCGGCCGTCGGCGGACAGCCCGGCACGTAGATGTCGACCGGTACGATCCGGTCGCAGCCGCGCACCACCGAATACGAGTAGTGATAGTAGCCGCCGCCGTTCGCGCACGACCCCATCGAGACGACCCAGCGGGGCTCCGGCATCTGGTCGTAGACCTTGCGCAACGCGACGGCCATCTTGTTGCACAAGGTGCCGGCCACGATCATCACGTCGGACTGTCGCGGACTGGGCCGGAACATGATGCCGAAACGGTCCATGTCGTAGCGCGCGGCGCCCGCGTGCATCATCTCGACCGCGCAGCACGCCAGGCCGAAGGTCATGGGCCACATCGAGCCCGTCCTCGTCCAATTCACCAGCTTGTCGAGCTGGGTCGTGACGAATCCCTCATTGAGCAAACCATCGAGACTCATGTGATCGCCTGATCAAAAAACCTGTTGTCCGGCGGCGGCCCGGCGGACAGATGCTGCCGCCACACCCTCGCCGATCGGCGGCGACGTCCGTCGCCTCGCGGCGTGCCCGCCGCTGCCGACCGGGCGCGCATCCCGCCCCGATCACCACCATGCCACCGACTGCCACGACGCCACGCCCCTCACCCGGGCGCGATGCCGCTTCATTCCCAGTCGAGGGCGCCTTTCATCCACTCGTAGACGAAGCCCACCACCAGGATCAGGAGGAAGACCATCATCGTCATGAAACCGACAAACCCGATCGAATCGAGCGAGACCGCCCACGGAAACAGGAAGGCGATCTCCAGGTCGAACAGGATGAAGAGGATCGCGACGAGGTAATAACGAACGTCGAACTTCATCCGCGCGTCTTCGAAAGCCTCGAAGCCGCATTCGTAAGGAGAGAGTTTTTCGGCATTGGGAGCGCTCGGCCCCAGAAGCTTGCCCAGGATCAACGGCCCTGCGCCGACGAGGGTTCCGATGACGACGAACAACAGGACGGGTAGATATTCTTCAAGGCTCACTTGATTCCTGCGCTAGTTTGGCTCCGACCATGTGTCGGACGACACCGCTTCTGTGACGGTGCTGGCCCGGATCAGCGGAGCGCGTGTCGACTCGTGAAACGGCTCATCGAATGTATTGGTGCCGACGGCGAGACTCGAACTCGCACAGCTTTCGCCACTACCCCCTCAAGATAGCGTGTCTACCAATTTCACCACGTCGGCTGATTTTGCCGGTCGATCCGCTTCGAATACCTGTCAGGGGCGTTCGCTGCGTTTCGACCACTTTCGTTATTTTACTTCGGAATTTCCCCAGTTTGACCCGAAGTACCCGCTTGATTTGCACCCGAAGCATTCGGCGACGATTCGGCGGGTGCGGCGGCCGGCGCGGGGGCGGCGGCCTCCGGCACGACCGACGCCGGCTGGTCCATCACGCTGCCGGCACCGGTCGGCACCGACTTGTGCGAGGCGAACGCCAACGCCAGCGTCGACGCGAAGAACACCGCGGCCAGCACCGCCGTCGTGCGGCTCAGGAAGTTGGCCGACCCGCTGGCGCCGAACAGGCTGCCCGACGAACCGGAGCCGAACGCGGCCCCCATGTCGGCGCCCTTGCCATGCTGGATCAACACCAGACCGATGACGCCGAGTGCGGCCAGCACCTGCAGCACCATCACGACATTCATCACGATCGCCATTATCTGAATCCTCTTGCGCTGCGTTCGGACGCGCGGCTCAAGCCGGCAACGCCGCGCGGCAGATCGCCGCGAAATCATCGGCCACCAGCGCCGCACCGCCGATCAGGCCCCCATCGATGTCGGCCATCCGGAACAGCGACTGCGCGCTGGCCGGCTTGACGCTGCCGCCGTACAGCAGGCGGATCCGGTCGGCCGGCGCGCCGGCCGCGGCCAGTCGCGCGCGAATCGCCGCATGAACATCCTGCGCCTGCTCGGGCGTGGCCGTCTTGCCGGTCCCGATCGCCCAGACCGGTTCGTACGCGACGACGAAACGCGCCGGGTCGGCCGTGACGGCCAGCGCGGCAACCGCGTCGATCTGCGCGCCGATGACCGCATCGGTATCGCCGGCCTCGCGCTGCGCGAGGGTTTCACCGACGCAGACGATGACACCCAGTCCGCCGGCCAGCGCGAGCCGCGTCTTGGTCGCGACGTCTTCGTCGGTCTCGCCGAGCAGCGTGCGGCGCTCGGAGTGGCCGATCAAGGTCCAGGCGATGCCCAGGTCCGCCAGCATCGCCGCCGACACCTCGCCGGTATACGCACCGTTGTCCCAGGCCGCGACGTTCTGCGCGCCGACGGCGATGCCCGATCCATCGAGAGCCGCCAACACCGGAACCAGGTACGGAGCCGGCGGACACACGCAGACGTCGAGCTGCCCGAGCAACACGGGATCGAGCGCGGAACGCAGCGTGGACAACAACGAACGATTGGCGACCGTGTCGCCGTTCATCTTCCAGTTGCCGGTAACGAGCGGCTTTCTTGTCATTGATCGATCAGGAACCAAACCATCGATTGTACGATGCGGCGCTAAGACGGGTCAATTCGCGCCGTCGTGAGCGGACGTGCGGCGGCGCTGCCAGCGCCATAACCACAGCGCATAGCCGGACAGGCCGTAGATGACGAAGATGCCGAACAGCACCAGCGGCGGATCGGCCGAGACCAGCACGAACAACAGCACCAGCCCGATCGCGAAGATGAACGGCACCGACCGGCGCAGGTTCAGGTCCTTGAAGCTGTAGAACGGCGCGTTGCTGACCATCGAGACGCCCGCGTAGACGGTCAGGACCCAGGCCAGCCAGGCCAGATCGGGGGCCGTGGCGGTGATCCAGCGCGTCTCGCGCAGATCGGTGACGGTCCACACGAAGCCGACGACCAGCGCCGCGGCGGCCGGACTGGGCATGCCCTGGAAGAAGCGCTTGTCGACGACGCCGATGTTCGTGTTGAAGCGCGCGAGCCGCAGCGCGGCGCCGGCGCAATAGACGAACGCGGCGATCCATCCCCACTTGCCCAGCGTGCGCAACGACCACTCGTACATGATCAGCGCCGGCGCCACGCCGAACGACACCATGTCGGACAGGCTGTCGTACTGCTCGCCGAACGCGCTCTGGGTGTTGGTCAGCCGCGCGACGCGGCCGTCGAGGCTGTCGAGGATCGCCGCCATGAAGATCGCGATCGCCGCGATGTCGAAACGGTCGTTCATCGCCTGCACCGTCGCGAAGAAGC
The DNA here is from genome assembly GCA_047601745.1 of Burkholderiaceae bacterium. Lineage (GTDB taxonomy): Bacteria > Pseudomonadota > Gammaproteobacteria > Burkholderiales > Burkholderiaceae_E > JAKPAM01. The sequence goes on from JASGIS010000001.1 coordinate 5,890,212, forward strand.
CGGCGAACAACGCGGCCGTCGTGAAGGCGTTGGGCAGGATGTAGATGCCTCGGCCGCGGCGCTTGCGCACCTGGGGATCGGCGGCCATCGCGGGCGGGACGGTCGGCGCGCCGGCTCGCGAGGCTCTGAGCCGGCGGAATCGCGGGGGCTTCTTGGTCATGGCGCCAGTATAGAGGCAATCCCCCGCCGATCCGGCGCGCGGCGGCCCTCGCGGCCGCCGTGTCGCGCGGGATCAGTTCTTCGACTTGTCGACCAGCTTATTGGCCTTGATCCACGGCATCATCGCGCGCAGCTTCTCGCCGACGATCTCGATCTGATGCTCGGCCATGATGCGGCGGCGCGAGGTCAGCGTCGTCGCGCCCGCGCGGTTCTCGAGGATGAACTCCTTCGCGTATTCGCCGGTCTGGATCCGGTCGAGCACGTCCTTCATGACCTTCTTGGTCTCGGCGGTCACGATCTTCGGCCCGGTCACGTACTCGCCGAACTCGGCGTTGTTCGAGATCGAGTAGTTCATGTTCGCGATGCCGCCTTCGTAGATCAGGTCGACGATCAGCTTCAGTTCGTGCAGGCACTCGAAGTACGCCATCTCGGGCGCGTAGCCGGCCTCGACCAGCGTCTCGAAGCCCGCCTTGATCAGCTCGACGGTGCCGCCGCACAGCACGGCCTGCTCGCCGAACAGATCGGTCTCGGTCTCTTCGCGGAAGTTGGTCTCGATGATGCCGGCACGGCCGCCGCCGATCGCGCACGCGTACGACAACGCCAGGTCGCGCGCCGAGCCCGACTTGTCCTGATGGATCGCGACCAGGCAAGGCACGCCGCCGCCCGCCGCGTAGGTGCCGCGCACCGTGTGGCCGGGGGCCTTGGGCGCGATCATCACGACGTCGATGTCCTCGCGCGGCACGACCTGACCGTAGTGGACGTTGAAGCCGTGCGCGAACGCCAGCGCCGCGCCTTCCTTCAGGTTCGGGCCGATGTCGTTCTTGTACGATTCGGCGATGTTCTCGTCGGGCATCAGCACCATGACGAAATCGGCGCCCTTGACGGCGTCCTTGACCTCGGCGACGGTCAGGCCGGCGCCCTTGGCCTTATCCCACGACGCGCCGCCCTTGCGCAGGCCGACCGTCACGTTGACGCCCGAGTCGTGCAGGTTCTGCGCGTGCGCGTGGCCCTGCGATCCGTAGCCGATGATCGCGACCTTCTTGCCCTTGATCAGCTTCAGGTCGCAGTCTTTGTCGTAGAAAACTTTCATCCGATTCTCCGGTAAGTGGTGGTGTACGCCCCGACGGGCGCACGTGGCGACGCGACGCGCCGCCGAACTGATCGTTCAGGGCCTCGTCAGGCCCTGAGCACGCGTTCGCCGCGGGCGATGCCCGATGCGCCGGTGCGGACCGTCTCGAGGATCGCGCTGCGGTCGAGCGCCTCGATGAACGCGTCGAGCTTCGGACCGTCGCCGGTCAGCTCGATCGTGTACGTCCGTTCGGTGACGTCGATGACGCGGCCGCGGAAGATGTCGGCCATGCGCTTGACTTCCTCGCGATCCTTGCCGACCGCGCGCACCTTGATCAGCATCAGCTCGCGCTCGATGTACGGCGTCTCGATCAGGTCGACGACCTTGACGACCTCGATCAGACGGTTCAGGTGCTTGGTGATCTGCTCGATGACGTCCTCGGAGCCGCTGGTGACGATCGTCATCCGCGACATCGACGTGTCCTCGGTCGGCGCGACCGTCAGCGTCTCGATGTTGTAGCCCCGGGCCGAGAACAGGCCCACGACCCGCGACAGCGCGCCGGCTTCGTTCTCGAGCAGCACGGAAATGATGTGTCTCATCGCTGCCCCCTCACAGATCTTCGGAACCGAGCAGCATCTCGGTCAGGCCCTTGCCGCCCTGCACCATCGGCCAGACGTTCTCGGTCTGGTCGGTGATGATGTCGAGGAACACCAGCCGGTCCTTGTATTTGCCGAACGCGTCGCGCAGCGCCGGTTCGACGTCGGACGCCGCCTCGATGCGCATGCCGACGTGGCCATAGGCTTCGGCGAGCTTGACGAAATCGGGCAGCGCGTCCATGTACGACTCGGAGTAGCGGCCGCTGTACTCGAGCTCCTGCCACTGCCGGACCATGCCCAGGTAGCGGTTGTTCAGGTTGACGATCTTGACCGGCAGGTCGTACTGCTTGCAGGTCGACAACTCCTGGATGCACATCTGGATCGAGCCTTCGCCGGTCACGCACGCGACCTGCGCGTCCGGATGCGCGAGCTTGACGCCCATCGCGTACGGCAGCCCCACGCCCATCGTGCCCAGACCGCCCGAGTTGATCCAGCGGCGCGGCTTGTCGAAGCGGTAGAACTGCGCGGCGAACATCTGGTGCTGGCCGACGTCGGACGTGATGAACGCGTCGCCGCCGGTGACTTCCCACAGCTTCTCGACGACGAACTGCGGCTTGATGATCCGGGCCTCGCGGTCGTACTTCAGGCAGTCGCGCTTGCGCCAGGTCTCGATCTGCGCCCACCAGTTGGCCAGCGGCTTGCCGGCGCCGCCGCCGGCCTGCGCTTCGCGGATCAGCGTCATCAGATCGCGCATCGCCTCGCGCACGTCGCCGACGATCGGCACGTCGACCTTGACGCGCTTGGAGATCGACGACGGGTCGATGTCGATATGGATGATCTTGCGCGGGTTCTGCGCGAAGTGCTTCGGATTGCCGATCACGCGGTCGTCGAAGCGCGCGCCGATGGCCAGCAGCACGTCGCAGTGCTGCATCGCCATGTTGGCTTCGTAGGTGCCGTGCATGCCGGGCATGCCGACGTATTTCGGGTCGGACGCGCGGTAGCCGCCCAGCCCCATCAGCGTGTTCGTGCACGGGAAGCCGAGCAGGTCGACGAGCTCGTTCAGCTCGGGCGCCGCGTTGGCCAGCACGATGCCGCCGCCGGTGTAGATCATCGGCCGCTCGGCGCCGAGCAGAAGCTGCACGGCTTTCTTGAGCTGGCCCAGGTGACCCTTGACGACCGGGTTGTACGAGCGCATCTCGACGGTCTTCGGGTACTCGAAGCGGCACTTCTCCCGGCTGACGTCTTTCGGGATGTCGACCAGCACCGGCCCCGGCCGGCCGGTCCGCGCGATGTGGAACGCGCGCTTGACCGTCACCGCCAGGTCCTTGACGTTCTTGACCAGGAAGTTGTGCTTGACGCACGGCCGCGTGATGCCGACGGTGTCGCACTCCTGGAACGCGTCCTCGCCGATCGCGTGCGTCGGAACCTGCCCGCTGATGACCACCATCGGGATCGAGTCCATGTACGCGGTGGCGATGCCGGTGACCGCGTTGGTGACGCCCGGGCCGCTGGTGACCAGGCACACGCCGACCTTCTCGGTCGAGCGCGAGTACGCGTCGGCCGCATGGACGGCGGCCTGTTCGTGGCGAACGAGGATGTGTTGGACCGGGGTGTATCGATCGCCGCCTTTTTGCGGGTCGCCCTGGCTGTAGATCGCGTCGTAGATGTAGAGCACCGCGCCGCCGGGGTAGCCGAAGATGTGTTCGACCCCTTCTTCCTGCAGGCAGCGCACGAGGATTTCTGCGCCTGTCAATTCCATGATGTCGTCCAGTTTCAAGACCCAGGGAGCCTGCCCGCCGGCGCCGGCGCCATCGGATCGCGGATTGCTCCGGCGGTTTCCGGAGGCGGCGGGCGCACCCGAGCCTGCGGATCCCTGCGATCCAATCGCCCCGACACAGGCCTCGGTACAGGACCTGTGAGATTGATCGGACGTCCGTAACGGCTCTCGTGAAGCCGTGCCGGACATTCGTTGCCTTCGGCCGGCCGGCGGGATTGCCGACGCGTCCGAGGCGGAAACGGCTACTCGCTCTGCTGAACGAGCCCGTTTTAGGGTAGCCGAATACTATAAGCCACGAATAATCAAGTGGTCAAGCCGGGTTCAGCGGTTCACCGGCCCTCAGGCCGAGCCGGCCGCGGAACGGCGCGACGACTCGTCCTGCGCGCCGGACCGGGTGCCGGCCGGACCGGGATCGATCCGCGTCACCATGACCTGGTCGATCCGGTAGCTGTCGACGTCGAGCACCTCGAAGCGGTAGCCGCCCCAGTCGACCGAGTCGGTGCGGCGCGGCACCCGCCGCAGCATCACCATCAGGAAGCCGGCCAGCGTCTCGTACTCGTCGGCGAACGGCAGATCGTCGAGCATCAGCGCGCGCTGGACGTCCTGGATCGCGGTGACGCCGTCGATCAGCCACGACGAATCGTCGCGGCGGACGATCTGCTCCTCGTCGGGACCGGCGACGAGATCGCCCATCACGGTGCTCATCACGTCGTTCAGCGTGACCACGCCGACGACCAGGCTGTATTCGTTGACGATCACCGCGAAGTCGTCCTGCGCCTGGCGGAACTGGTCGAGGACCTCGGCCAGCGACAACCGGTCGGGAACGACGAGCACCTTGCGCACCAACCCGTCCTGGGCCAGGCCGATCGGCCGCCCGCTGAGCACGCGCTGCAGGATGTCCTTCGCGTCGACGGTACCGATCACGTGGTCGATGTCGCGGTCGCAGACCGGATAGGTCGAGTACGCCTCGCTGGCGATCCGCGCCCGCACCAGCGTCTCGGGATCGTCGCGCAGGAAGAACGCGATCCGGTCGCGCGGCGTCATCGCGCTGCTGACCGGGCGATTCTCCAGTTCGACGATGTTGGTGATGACCTGCTGCTCGCGCACCGCGAGCACGCCGGCCTGGGCACCGGCTTCGGCCAGCGCCAGGATATCGTCGGGCGTGATCCGATCGTCGCGCCGGGCCGGCAGGCCGAAGACGCGGAACAGCAGGTCGTTGAGCTGGCTGAACACCCAGACCAGCGGCATCAGCAGCTTCAGCAGCACACCCATCGGGCCGACCAGCCGCAGCGCGAACCACTCGGGCTCGTTCATGCCCAGACGCTTCGGAAACAGGTCGGCGAACAGGATGAACGCCGACATCACGCAGACGAACGACAGCGCGAACGCGACGGTCTGCGCGGAAGCCGGCGACAGCCACCACACCAGGGCGGCCTCGAAGGTCGGCCCGAGCGCCCCCTCGCCGACGATGCCGCCGAGGATGGCCACCGCGTTGACGCCGACCTGGATCGCCGTGAAATAGGCGCTCGGCTGTTCGAGGATCTGCAGCACCTTCACGGCGCGCGGATCGCCCTCTTCGGCGATCTGCTGCAGCCGAAGCCGGCGAGAAGCGGCGAGCGAGATCTCGGCCAGCGAGAAAAACGCGCTGATGCCGATCAGCACGGCGATCCACAGCAGACTCTGACCCATCCGGAACCTCTCGCGCCCTCCGCGCCCCGGTCGCCGAACACCTGCGGTCGCCGAACACCGCGCGCAGCCCGCAGCTTAACCGAGACGCGGGACCGGCCGCGTACGCCGCCCCCCGGGACGCCCTTCGGCGCAGGCTCGATCTTCGAGCGGGCAGGCCCCGGAACGGTGCACGCAGTCTGCTAGCATTGGCCGGCCATCCGGGTCGCCCGGCGGGAGGGCCACCCGGCGGAATCGTCCGGCCGCTGCCCGGCAGGGACGATCGTCTGGCCTCGCCGTTCCAGTATGGCCTCGCCGTTCCATTCCGACACGCTCGCAGGATTCTCGTTCAACGCATGGCCACACGACAGGAGATCGCCGGCTTCCTGGCCTCGGTGGAGCGGCGGGCATTCAAGCAGGCGATGTTCAAGGTGCGTGACGAAGACGTCGCGCTGGACGTCGTGCAGGACGCGATGTTCAAGCTCGTCGAGAAGTACGCGGACAAGCCCGCGGCCGAGATCGCCCCGCTGTTCCAGCGGATCCTGCAGAACGTCATCACCGACCACTTCCGCCGCCAGAAGGTCCGCAACCTGTGGACGACGCTGCTGTCGACGCTGCACGGCGACGACGAGGACGGCGTCGATCGCGACGTGCTCGAGAGCCTGGAGCCCGAGGCCGGTTCCGGCCACGCCGAGAGCGCCGCCGACGAGGTGCAGCGCCAGCAGATCCTGTCGATCATCGAGGGCGAGATCGCCAAGCTGCCCAAGCGTCAACGCGAGGCATTCCTGTTACGTTACTGGGAGGAAATGGACGTCGCCGAAACGGCGATTGCCATGGGGTGCTCGGAAGGGAGCGTCAAGACTCACTGTTCACGGGCCACCCACGCGCTCGCCAAGGCTCTGAGCGACAAGGGAATCTCGTTATGAATGAAGCGCAGTTCGGCGCCCGCCTGGCGCGGGTGCTCGATACGTCGACCGACCGCCTGCCCTCCCGGATCACGTCTCGCCTGGCCTCCGCGCGCGAGACGGCGCTGGCGCGCGCGCCGCGGTCGGCGTTCGTCACCGTGGCCGCCGCCCACCCGTCGCTCGCCGGCCCGGCCGCGCCGCACGCGCTCCCGCGCGCCCGGTTCGGCGCGCTGGCCGGGGCCTCCGCCCCGCGGGGCGATTCGCCGCGACCGTGGTGGCGATGGCTGGGCGTCGTGATGCCGCTGCTGATCGTGCTGGCCGGCTGGGTCTCGATCAGTTACTGGGACGACGTCGTCAAGGCCGAGGAACTGGCCGACGTCGACACCGACGTGCTGACCGACGACCTGCCGCTCGAGACGCTGGCCGAGCGCGGATTCGGCGTCTTCCTGACCACCACGGACGCGAAGCCATGACGCCGGCGATCCGCCTGCATGCCGGCCGGATCGGCGCGGCGATCGCGGTCGCCGCCGGCCTCGCCGTCACCGCGCTGCCCGCGGCCCATGCCGCCGACGACGTGCACGCCGACGCCTCGCGGCGGCCGCGCGCGTCGCTGCTGCCACGGGCCGGCCCGATCTGGTCGACGCTGACCCGCGCGCAGCAGGAACTGCTGGCGCCGTTCGAGACCCAATGGAACGCCTGGAGCGCCGTCGAGAAGCGCGCCTGGGTCGTCGTCGCCGACCGCTACCCGACGATGTCGCAGGCCAAGCAGGACGCGCTGCGCACGCGGATCCGCGAATGGGCGGACCTGACGCCCGAGCAACGCCGGATGGCGCGCCTGAACTACCGGATCGTGCGCAATCTGCCGAAGGAAACGCGGGACGAGGAGGTGCGGCGCTACCAGGCGCTGACGCCCGAGGAACGCGACGCGCTGCAGACCAGCAGCACCAGCAATACCGCCGCGCGCCACGCCGGCTCGCGGACCGGCCTGGCCAAACACGCGTCGCAGCCGATGCCGGGACTGGGCGTGCCGCGAGCGATCACCCATTGACCACGCATCGAGCATGACCGAGAACAAACCGAACGCCAACGCCTGGCGGCGACTGATGAGCCTGACCTACGAGTCGGTGATCCTGTTCGGCGTCGTCTTCTTCTTCGGCTACGCGTTCTCGGCGATCACGCAACTGAAGGGGCAACCGGGTCCGCTGCTGTGGGTCTTCGACGCCTACCTGTACGGCGTGCTCGGCGCGTACTTCACGTACTTCTGGAGCAACGGGCGCCGAACGCTGCCGATGAAGACGATGTCGGTCGAGCTGCTGGGGCCGGCGGACGCGCCGGTGACGCCGCTGCGCGCATGGTGCCGCTACACGGTCGCCGTCGCCGGCCTGTGCGCGGCGCTGGCCGCCACGCGCTACGTCAGCGGCTGGCTGTTTCCGCTGGTGATCCTGCCCTGGCTGACGACGCTCGTCGACCCGCAGCGGCGGGCACTGTACGACATCGTCTGCGGCACGCGGCTGGCGTTCTCGCCGATCGCCCGGCCGCCGCGGACCGCGTCGCGCGTGGCCGGCGCCTGAGAACGGCGCCGCGACCGCAGGCCGCGCGCGTCAGGCCGACGGCTCGTCCTGCTGGCGAACGCAATCGACGTAGTACCGGTCGCCGGCCGGATCGGGCTCGACGACCAGGCCGTGGACGTCGGTGTAGAAGCCCGGAAAGCGGCGGTTGAACGAGCGCGCGAACTTCAGGTAATCGACGATCGGCCGGTTGAAGCGCTCGCCGGGGATCAGCAGCGGGATGCCCGGCGGATACGGCGTGACCAGCATCGCGGTGATCCGCCCCTCGAGATCGTCGACCGGCACGCGGTCGACGCGGCGGTGCGCGAGCCGTTCATAAGCGTCCGAAGGCTTCATCGCCGGGATCATGTCCGACAGGTACATCACGGTCGTGACCCGCGCGACGTCGTTGCGGCGATAGTCCTCGTGGATCTGCTGCGCCAGATCGCGCAGGCCGACGCGCTCGTACTGCGGATGCGCGTGAACGAACTCCGGCATCACGCGCCATAGCGGCTGGTTCGCGTCGTAATCGGCCTTGAACTGCTGCAGCTCGGTGACCAGCGTGTTCCAGCGGCCCTTGGTGATGCCGATCGTGAACATCACGAAGAACGAATACAGGCCGGTCTTCTCGACGATGACGCCGTGCTCGGACAGGTATTTGGTGACGAGCTGGGCGGGGATGCCCCATTCGGCGAACTTGCCGTCGATGTTCAGCCCCGGGGTAATGATCGTGGCCTTGATCGGATCGAGCATGTTGAAGCCATCGGCCAGTTCGCCGAAGCCGTGCCACGTATCGTTCGAACGCAGGAACCAGTCCTCGCGCGAACGCGTGCCCTGGCCGAAGGCGCTCGGCCCCCACACCTCGAACCACCACGAATCGCCGTATTCGGCGTCGACCTTGCGCATCGCGCGGCGGAAGTCGATCGCCTCGCTGATCGACTCCTCGACCAGCGCCGTGCCGCCCGGCGGCTCCATCATCGCCGCCGCGACGTCGCACGAGGCGATGATCGCGTACTGCGGGCTGGTCGACGTGTGCATCAGGAACGCCTCGTTGAAGCTGGGAATGTCCAGCTTCACGGTCTCGGAGTTCTGAACGAGGATCTGCGAGGCCTGCGACAGGCCGGCCAGCAGCTTGTGCGTCGACTGCGTGGAGAAGATCATCGACGAGCGGCTGCGCGGGCGGTTCGGGCCGATCGCGTGCATCTCGTGATAGAACGGATGGAAGGTGGCGTGCGGCAGCCAGGCCTCGTCGAAATGCAGCACGTCGACGTAGTCGCCGATCGTCCGCTTGATCGTTTCGACGTTGTAGACGACGCCGTCATAAGTGGACTGCGTGATCGTCATCACGCGCGGCCGCGCGCGCTTGTCCTTGACCAGCGGGTTGGCTTCGATCTTGCGCTGGATGCTCGCCGGATCGAACTCGCTGAGCGGAATCGGCCCGATGATGCCCAGGTGGTTGCGCGTCGGCTGCAGGAACACCGGCACCGTGCCGGTCATCATCAGCGCGTGCAGGATCGACTTGTGGCAGTTGCGGTCGACCAGCACGACGTCGTCGTCGGCCACCGCGCTGTGCCAGACGATCTTGTTCGACGTCGACGTGCCGTTGGTCACGAAGAACAGGTGGTCGGCGTTGAAGATCCGCGCCGCGTTGCGCTCGGAGGCGGCCACCGGCCCGGTATGGTCCAGCAACTGGCCCAGTTCGTCGACGGCATTGCAGACGTCGGCGCGCAGCATGTTCTCGCCGAAGAACTGGTGGAACATCTGTCCGACCGGCGACTTCAGGAAGGCGACGCCGCCGGAGTGGCCCGGGCAGTGCCACGAGTACGAGCCGTCGTTCGCATAGTTGACCAGCGCCTTGAAGAACGGCGGCGACAGCGAACTCATGTAGTTGTTGGCTTCACGGATGATGTAGCGGGCCACGAACTCGGGCGTGTCCTCGAACATGTGGATGAAGCCGTGCAGCTCGCGCAGCACCTCGTTCGGGATGTGCTGCGACGTGCGGGTCTCGCCGAACAGGAAGATCGGCACGTCGGCGTTGCGCCGGCGCGTCTCGTTGATGAACTTGCGCAGGTCCTGCAGCGCGACCGATTCGGGGCCTTCCTCGGTGATCTCCTCGTCGTCGATCGACACGATGAACGCCGACGCGCGCGCCGCCTGGTTGGCGATCATCGACGAGTCGTAATAAGTGAAGCCGCCGACGACTTCGACGCCCTGGTCCTCGATCGCCTTGGCCAGCGCCCGGATGCCCAGGCCGCTGGCGGAATCGGACCGCCAGTCTTCGTCGATGATGATGATCGGGAAACGGAACTTCATGGCGGGCAGTGTCCGGCGGAGGGCGTCGATGGAGGCGCAAGTAGAACACAAAAGCCCGATCGTCTGTATGACGATCGGGCCGCGGCGCGGGTCGGTCTTGGACGCCCGCGCGATACCGGCCTGACACCGCTTTTTCGCGCCCGGCTCCCCCGCATCCGGGCGTCGCGCCGGCCGGCCCCCGTGGTGCGCCGGCCGGCCGCCTGACGCCGTCAGTGCACGACGCGCTCGAACGTGAACTTGCCGTCGCGATAATCGACCGGGATCACGTCCTTCGGCCCGAAGCGCCCTTCGAGCACCAGCTTCGACAGCGGGTTCTCGATCATCTGCTGGATCGCCCGTTTCAGCGGCCGCGCACCGTAGACCGGATCGAAACCGACCTTCGACAGCTCGGCCAGCGCCGCGTCGCTGACGGTCAGCGTCATGTCCTGCGCCTCGAGCCGCTTCTCCAGGTTGCGAAGCTGGATCCTGGCGATCGACGCGATGTGCTTGCTGTCCAGACCGTGGAACACGACGATCTCGTCGATCCGGTTGATGAACTCGGGCCGGAACGCCTGCTTGACCTCGCCCATCACCGCTTCCTTGATCAGGCCCGGGTCGTTGGTCTTCGGATCCGACGACAGGCGCTGGATCTCGTGGCTGCCGATGTTCGACGTCATCACGATCACCGTGTTCTTGAAGTCGACCGTACGGCCCTGGCCGTCGGTCATCCGGCCGTCGTCGAGCACCTGCAGCAGCACGTTGAACACGTCCGGGTGCGCCTTCTCGACCTCGTCGAGCAGGATCACGCTGTACGGCTTGCGGCGCACGGCCTCGGTCAGGTAGCCGCCCTCTTCATAACCGACGTAGCCGGGCGGCGCGCCGATCAGCCGGGCGACCGAGTGCTTCTCCATGAACTCGCTCATGTCGATGCGGATCAGGTGATCCTCGGCGTCGAACAGGAACGCGGCCAGCGCCTTGCACAGCTCGGTCTTGCCGACGCCGGTCGGGCCCAGGAACAGGAACGATCCGTACGGCCGGTTCGGGTCCGACAGGCCGGCCCGCGAACGGCGGATCGCATCGGCGACGAGCCCGACCGCCTCGTCCTGGCCGACCACGCGCTCGTGCAGCTTGTCCTCCATCGTCAGCAGCTTCTCGCGTTCGCCCTGCATCATCCGGCTGACCGGGATGCCGGTCGCGCGCGACACGACCTCGGCGATCTCCTCGGCGCCGACCTGCGTGCGCAGCAGCTTGGGCTGGCCGGGCCGGCCCTCGATCCCGGCCTCGGCCTCGGACGCCGACTTCAGCCGTCCTTCGAGCTCGGGCAGCTTGCCGTACTGGATCTCGGCCAGCTTCTCGTACTCGCCGCGGCGCTGCAGCTCGGCCATCTGCGCGCGCAGCTTGTCGATCTCGGCCTTGATCTGCGCCGAACCCTGCACCAGCGCCTTCTCGGCGCGCAGGATCTCGTCGAGGTCGGCGTATTCCTTCTCGAGCTTCGTGATCTCCTGCTCGATCAGTTCGAGCCGCTTGCGCGAGCCTTCGTCGGTTTCCTTCTTGATCGCCTCGCGCTCGATCTTGAGCTGGATCAGGCGGCGGTCGAGCCGGTCCATCGCCTCGGGCTTCGAGTCGATCTCCATCTTGATCCGTGCGGCCGCCTCGTCGATCAGGTCGATCGCCTTGTCCGGCAGGAAGCGGTCGGTGATGTAGCGGTTCGACAGCTCGGCCGCGGCGACGATCGCCGGGTCGGTGATCTCGACGCCGTGGTGCAGCTCGTAGCGTTCCTGCAGGCCGCGCAGGATCGCGATCGTGGCCTCGACCGTCGGTTCGCCGACCAGCACCTTCTGGAAGCGGCGCTCGAGCGCGGCGTCCTTCTCGATGTACTTGCGGTATTCGTCGAGCGTGGTCGCGCCGACGCAGTGCAGCTCGCCGCGCGCCAGCGCCGGCTTCAGCATGTTGCCGGCGTCGATCGCGCCCTCGGCCTTGCCGGCGCCGACCATCGTGTGCAGCTCGTCGATGAACACGATCGTGCGGCCGGCGTCCTGTGCGATCTCCTTGAGCACGGACTTCAGCCGTTCCTCGAACTCGCCGCGGTACTTGGCGCCGGCCAGCAGCGACGCCATGTCGAGCACCAGCACGCGCTTGTCCTTCAGCGTCTCGGGCACCTCGCCGTTGACGATCCGCTGCGCCAGGCCCTCGACGATCGCCGTCTTGCCGACGCCGGGCTCGCCGATCAGCACCGGGTTGTTCTTCGAGCGGCGCTGCAGGATCTGGATCGTGCGGCGGATCTCGTCGTCGCGGCCGATGACCGGGTCGAGCTTGCCCTGGCGCGCGCGCTCGGTCAGGTCCAGCGTGTATTTCTTCAGCGCTTCGCGCTGGCCTTCGGCCGACGCATCGTCGACGGTCTGGCCGCCGCGCACCGCGTCGATCGCCGCTTCCATCGACTTGCGGTTCAGGCCCGCATCGCGCGCGATCTGGCCGGCCTCGCCGCCGGCCTTCGGCTCGGTCAGCGCCAGCAGGAACATCTCGGTCGCGATGAACTGGTCACCGCGCTTGGTCGCTTCCTTGTCGGTCAGGTTCAGCAGGTTGCCGAGGTCGCGGCTGACCTGGACCTCGCCGCCGGTGCCCGACACCTGCGGCAGGCGCTTGAGCGCCGCGTCCAGCGCGGTCTTGAGCGCCTGCACGCGCACGCCGGCCCGCTCGAGCAGCGCGCGGCCCGATCCGTCGGGCTGGCCGACGACCGCCGACAGCAGGTGCAGCGGTTCGATATACGGATTGTCGTTGGCCACGGCCAGGCTTTGCGCGTCGGCCAGGGCACTCTGGAACTGGGTCGTCAGTTTGTCGGCTCGCATCGATCTCGTCCTTCGCTCTCGTCTTTCGAATGTGGAGTTCAGTCGACAATCGGAAACGCCTCTCCGCCACCCTGGCGGAGGGGCTCGCCGCGCTGCCGCGGCGCGATGGTCACCGAACGGGTTGATCAGCAGATCGGGGCAGCGGCGATCGTTTCAAGCGAGACGGCATCCGGTGGCAACGCCGCCGACGGCCCACGCTTGATGCAGCGCAAGAATCGCCGAGAGTGCGCCCCGCCGAGAACGCGACCCGGCGGACGCGCGCGCCGGGCGGCGCATCCTTTACCATGGACGGCATGGACGACACCTCTTCTTCGCCGCCCGGCCGCGTCGCGCTGCGGGCCGTGATCTTCGACATGGACGGGCTGATGCTCGACACCGAGCGCGTGTCGCTGCAGGCCTGGACGCTGGCTTCGGAAGAACTCGGCGCCCGGATGCCGGAATCGCTGGCCTACGGCATCATCGGCATGAACCGCGCCGGCTCGCACGCGTTCCTGCGCCAGCATCTGGGCGAGGATTTTCCGCTCGCCGAACTGGCCGAGCGGACCCACGCGCACTATCTGCGGATCCTCGACACCGAGGGCATCCGCCTGAAGGCGGGGCTCGACGGCCTGCTCGCGTGGCTCGGCGAGGCCGGCATCCCGTGCGCGGTCGCGACGTCGACGCGCCATCACCTGGCGATCGACAAACTCGACCGGGCCGGCATCGTCGGGCATTTCACGCACATCGTCGGCGGCGACCAGGTCGCGCACGGCAAGCCGGCACCCGACATCTACCTGGAGGCGGCCCGCCGCCTGGACGTACCCGCCGGGCAGTGCATCGCGCTCGAGGATTCGATCAACGGCGTGCGATCGGCGCACGCGGCCGGCGTGCCGGTGATCCTGGTGCCGGACCTGGTCCAGCCGCCGCCCGAGGTCGTCGCGCTCGCTTGCGCGGCGCTGCCTTCGTTGGCGCAGGCGCGAGCGGTCATCGAGTCGCGGCTGTAGAACGGTTGCGCCAGTCTAGGAAAACACACTGGTGCTATAGCAGCCGATCCTTGAGCCGCGCCAGGATATCCATGCGTTCGTGCAGGATGGCCAGGATGATCGGTCGCTGCCCTGGCCGAGGCAGACAGAACAGGCAGTGCTTGCCGCTCCAGGCCATCCGCAGCCCGGGAAGTACCACATCCATTTCCCTGTACACGCCCTCACCTCTGGCGAGAGCAGAAGCAGTGGTCTCGATCTCAGCCACGTAGGTCCTGCACCGCTCTTCCCCCCACGTGGCAATCGTGTAGCGAGTGATCTCGCGCAGGTCGGCTACCGCCCCTTTGCTCAGGACGTACGCGGCGTGGGTCACGCGGTCCTTCCGGCCCGGATCTCGCCCTCGGCGATCTCGCTGATGCTCTGGCTGACCACTTCATCCCCGACGCTCTCGGCCAAGCGCCGCTGCAACAGCTCCCTCAGCTCCTGAAGCGCCGCACCGGCGTCCGCGGCGCCGCCCGGAAACAGTCTCTCCAGCGCGTATTCCTTGATCGTCTGGCCCTTGAGCGCAGCCATCGCCTTCAGGCTCTGGTGCTGCTGCTCGGTCATATCGATGCTCAGGCGGCTCATACAGGCCCCTCCGTTGTTTGCACAAACCCACATTAGCACATTCGTGCAACAGGGCAAAGGCGGTGTAGTTCGTGCCTATCAGCCGATTCGACTGGTGCTTCGAAAGAGCGCGATGGGGCAGGCTCGAGCAATCGCCCGCGCTGATCCGGGCGCCGCTCAACCAAGACAGGCGCCAAGAGCCAAGCGCTTCGGGCTTTCAGCTGTCCAACCCGACTGTTGTCTCCCAAACGGGCCAGTTGCATCCCAACTCGTAGAGCGCAGAGAAAACTCTCACGCTCTCAGCCGCCGGCCGCGAGCAGCGCGACGACGCCTGCGACGACCATCGCGATGCCGAGCTTCTCGCGCCGGCTGCTGCCCTGCGCGAACAGGCGCCGCGACACGATCTGCGCGAACAGGATCTCGACCAGCCCCAGCGTGCGCACGCGTGCCGCGCTCTCGATCGCGAACGCGAGGAACCACATCTGCGAGGCCAGCGCGCCGGCGAAGCCGGCCAGCATCGACGTGCGCCATTGACGCAGGATCGCCATCAGCACCGGCCGGTTCCATACGACCAGATACAGCCCGAGCTGCGCGGTCTGGATCGTCAGCGAGCACAGCAGCGTGACGCTGGCGTGATCGACGAACGAGCCGTCGCCGAGTGCGAGGATCGCGGCGCGGAACGCGACGCTGGACAGCGCGAAACCGACGCCCGCGCCGATGCCGCAGGCGATCGGCGCGATCGCGTCGGTCCAGGCCGCCGACCGCTGCCGCGCGGCCGGCGCCGGCCACGACATCGTCATCACGCCGGCACAGGCGATCGCGATCGCCAGCGCGCCGAGCCAGCCCGGATGCTCGCCGAGCACCAGCAGCCCGAACAGCGCGACCAGCACCGGTTCGGTCTTCACGTAGGCGGTGGCGACGACGAAAGAGCGCAGCCGCATCGCCGCCAGCATCAGCGCGGTGGCGGCGATCTGCGTGGTCGCACCGACGATCGTCCAGCCCCAGAACGCGGCCGACATCGCCGGCCAGTGGAAGCCGGGACGCGAGGCCAGCACCGCGACGCACAGCGCCGAGAACGGCAGGCCGAACAGGAAGCGCACCTGCGTGGCGCCGATCGTGCCGATCGTCCCGGTCAGGCCGCGCTGCATCGCGTTGCGCGCCGTCTGGCTGGCGGCCGCGAGCAGCGTGAACAGCACCCACCACGGGCCGGCGATCACCGCGGCCCGCCCGCGCCGAACGAACGCATTGCAGCTGCGCCCGTGCCTGCGCCGATCGGGCTCACTGCTGCTGCGCCTGGGCCTGCGCCCAGCGCCGCGCCGCCTCGTCGTCGCTGTCGCGCGCGTCGACCCAGCGCTCACCGGCGGCGCCCCGCTCCTTCTTCCAGAACGGCGCGCGGGTCTTCAGGTAATCCATGACGAACTCGCAGGCCTCGAACGCCGCGCCGCGATGCAGGCCGGCGACGGCCACGAGGACGATCTGGTCGCCGGCGCGCAGCAGGCCGACTCGATGGACGATCCGGATGCCGCGCAACGGCCAGCGCCGGAGCGCCTCGTCGCAGATCTCGCGCAGCGCCCGCTCGGTCATCCCCGGATAGTGCTCGAGCGTCATCGATTCGATCGCATTCGCGCCCCCCAGATCGCGAACGGTGCCGACGAAACACGCGACCGCGCCGACCGCCGGATCGCCGGCCCTCAGCGCCGCGACCTCGAACGACAGGTCGAAGTCGTCGTGCCGCACGCTGATCGCGATGCGCGCTGCGGCCTGATCGCCGGAACGATCGCCGGGCCGATCGCCGGGCCGATCGCCGGTTCCGGCGCGGGCGCGGGCGCCAAAGGACTCGCCGCTCGTCATCGTCAGCCTCCGGTCACCGGCGGAAAGAACGCGACCTCGGCACCCGGATGCAGCGGCGCCGCCGCATCGACCATCCGCTGGTCGACGGCGATGCGCACCGCCCGTCCTTCGCCCAGCAGGTCCTGCCAGACGCCTCCGCGCCGGCGCAGCCAGGCCAGCAACTGGCCGGCCGTGCCGACGCCGTCGGGCAGATCGAGGGTTTCGCGGCCCAGGCCGAGCCCCTCGCGCAGGCTGGCGAAATACAGGACGGTGATGGCCATCGGCGTCGGGAGCCTCTTCTCGCGCTAGCCGAGCAGCTCGGCGAACGGAATGAACGACACCGTCTGGCCGCGCGCGATCGCCCGGCCGGCCGGATTGTCGATCAGGCCGTCGGCCCAGACCGTCGACGTCAGCACCGCCGATCCCTGGTTCGGGAACAGCTCGAGTCCGCCGTCGGCATTGATCCGCGCGCGCAGGAACTCGCGGCGCCGGTCGGGCCGCGGCCAGTCGAAATCGGCGCGCAGCGTCAGGCGCGGCGGCGCCAGTTCGTCGGCACCCTGCAGCCGCAGGATGAATGGCCGGCCGAACATCAGGAACGTGACCAGCGCCGACACCGGATTGCCGGGCAGGCCGAGGAACTCGGCGGCGCTGCCATCGGCGCGCCGCAGCCGGCCGTGCGCGAGCGGCTTGCCGGGCTTGACCGCGATGTTCCACATCGTCAGCTCGCCGTCGGCCTGCACGGCCGGCCGCACGTGGTCTTCCTCGCCGACGGACATGCCGCCGCAACTGATGACCAGGTCGTTGGCCGCGGCGGCGCGCTGGAGCGCCGCACGCGTGGCGTCCAGCGAATCGCGTACCTGGCCGAGGTCGTCGACGACGCAGCCGAGCCGGCGCAGCAGCGCGATCAGCATGAAGCGGTTGCTGTTGTACAGCGCGCCCGGCTTCAGCGGCTGGCCCGGTTCGGCCAGTTCGTCGCCGGTGAACAGGCAGGCGACGCGCAGCCGCCGCCGCACGACGACGCCGGGCACGCCGACCGAGGCGGCCAGCCCGATCGCCATCGGCGTCAGGCGGGCGCCGGCCGGCAGGATCCGGGCGCCGGCGGCGATGTCCTCGGCGCGACGGCGCACCCAGGCGCCGGGCTGCGGGCGCTCGTCGATCATCAGGCCCCGATCGAGCAGCCGCGTCGATTCCTGCATGACGACCGCGTCGGCGCCCGGCGGCATCGGCGCGCCGGTGAAGATCCGCGCGACCGTACCCGGCTGCAGCGGCTGCCCGACCTGGCCGGCGGCGATGCGCTGCGACACCGGCAGCGGTCCGGTCGACCACGCCGAGCCGGCGCCGGCCGCGTGCCGATCGCCGGCCGCGCCCCGATCGCCGGCCACGCCCCGATCGCCAGCCACGCCCCTATCACCAGCCACGCCCCTATCACCGGCAGGCACCGGCGCGGCGGACATCGGCGCGGCCGCTGCCAGCACGTCGTCGACGCGCACCGCGTAACCGTCCATCTGCGCGTTGTCGTCGCCGGGAACGTCGATCGGCGAGGTGATCGGCTCGGCCAGGATCCGGTCGACCGCTTCGGTCAGCACGACGCGTTCGGTATCGGCCACCGGTCGGCCCTGGGCCAGCAGGCTGGCCAGCGCCTCATCGAACGACAGCAAAACGGGCGGATTCATCGGTACGGCTCGGTGATATGACCAGGCGAAGCGAAGTGATGCGGCAGGACGGCGCAAGCGACACGGCGCAGCGGCACGCCGGTGTCCGGCGGCGGCATCAAGCGCCGGGCGCCGCGAGGCCCGTCGCCATCAAGATAAACGAAACCACGTCGTCCGGTCGATCCAGATCGAGCACGGTCAACGCCTGTCCCCGCGCCGCCGCCATCGCCGCGAACGCGTCGGGCTCGTCGGTGGCCAGCGCGACGATGCCCGGATCGGTCGCGCACAGCAGCGGCTTGCCGACCGATGGGCGATGGACCTCGAGCCGGGCGATCGGTTCGCGCTTGAAGCCTTCGATGAGCACCAGGTCGCAAGGCGACAGCCGCGCCAGCAGCGCGTCCAGCGCCGGCTCGGCCTCGCCGCGCGACTCGTGCATCAGCGCCCAGC
This sequence comes from Burkholderiaceae bacterium, assembly GCA_047601745.1. Classification (GTDB taxonomy): domain Bacteria; phylum Pseudomonadota; class Gammaproteobacteria; order Burkholderiales; family Burkholderiaceae_E; genus JAKPAM01. Next base: position 5,908,562 of record JASGIS010000001.1, read on the forward strand.
GCCGCGACGACGCGACGAGGACCTCGCTCGCGCCCGCCTGCCGGTGCCGGTACGAATCCTTGCCCGGCTGATCGACGTCGAAGTCGTGGTGCGCGTGCTTGACCAGCGACACCGACAGGCCGCGACCGGTCAGCCGCGGCAGCAACTGCTCGATCAGCGTGGTCTTGCCCGACCCCGAGTAGCCGGCGATGCCGAAGACCTTCACGCGCGACTCAGCCGCCGCAGCGCTCGGCGATGTAGCGCTTCAGGCGATCGACGTCGACCGGCATCGTTTCGACGCGCTTGGGCAGGTCTTCGATGCCCTCGAAGCGGGCCGGCCGCTCGGGCTCGCGACCGAGCGCCTCGCGGATCGACTCGGCGAACTTGATCGGCAGCGCGGTCTCCAGGCAGATCATCGGCACGTCCGGCTCGCGCCAGTCGCGCGCGACGTGCAGGCCGTCGGCCGTGTGCGTGTCGACCATCACCCGGTAGCGCTCCCAGGTCGCGCGGATCGTCGCGATCCGGTCGGCATGCGTGCTGCGCCCGGACACGAAGCCGTAGCGATCGACGTCGCGCCAGCACGGCTGTCCGCCCAGGTCGAAGCCGCCGGCCTGGTCGACCTGCTGCCACAGTTCGCGCACCCGGGCCGGATCGCGGCCGACCAGGTCGAACACGAAGCGCTCGAAGTTCGATGCCTTCGAGATGTCCATCGACGGGCTGCTGGTCTCCCAGGTCTCGCTGGCCTTGCGCACGCGATAGCGGCCGGTGCGGAAGAACTCGTCGAGCACGTCGTTCTCGTTGGTCGCGACGACGAGCCGGCGGATCGGCAGGCCCATCTGGCGCGCGATGTGGCCGGCCAGCACGTTGCCGAAGTTGCCCGACGGCACGCAGAACGACACGGTCTGGTCGTCGGCCGTCGTCGCCGCGAAATACCCTTTGAAGTAGTAGACGACCTGCGCGACGACACGCGCCCAGTTGATCGAGTTGACGGTGCCGATCGCGTGGCGCTGCTTGAACGCCAGGTCGTTCGAGATCGCCTTGACCAGGTCCTGGCAATCGTCGAACACGCCTTCGATCGCGATGTTGAAGATGTTCGGATCCTGCAGCGAGAACATCTGCGCCTGCTGGAACGGGCTCATGCGCCCGGCCGGCGACAGCATGAACACGCGGATCCCGCGCCGCCCGCGCATCGCGTGCTCGGCCGCGCTGCCGGTGTCGCCGGACGTGGCGCCGACGATGTTCAGCTCGCGCCCTTCGCGCGCCAGCGCGTACTCGAACAGATGGCCGAGAAGCTGCATCGCGACGTCCTTGAACGCCAGCGTCGGGCCGTTGGACAGCGCGAGCAGGTGCAGGCCGGGCTCGAGCGTGCGCAGCGGCGTGATCTCGGCCGAGCCGAAGACGTCCGCGCGATAGGTCCGCTCGACCAGCTCGCGCAGGTCGGCGGCCGGAATGTCGGTCGCGAAACGCGACAACACCTCGAAGGCCAGCGCCGGATACGACAGGCCGCGCCAGGCGGCCAGATCGGCGCGCGGATACTGCTCGGGCATCACCAGGCCGCCGTCGGGCGCCAGGCCGCCGAGCAGGATGTCGCGGAACGGCGCCGGCGCCATGCCGCCGCGGGTCGAGACGTACAGCATCGTCCGGGCCCTCAGTTCAGGTCTTCGAGGCGGATCAGGTGCACCGACGACAGCACGGTCGGCAGCGCCTCGATCCGTGTGATCGCCGACTTGACGCGGCCTTCGATCGAACGGTGCGTGAGCAGGATCAGGTCGGTCGCGTTCTCGCCCTCGACCGGCTCGCGCTGCAGCACCGCGTCGATCGAGATCCGGGCATCGGCCAGCAGCCGCGTGATGTCGGCCAGCACGCCGGGCTCGTCGGCGACGCGAACGCGCAGGTAGTACGCGGTCTCGACCTCGTCGATCGGCAGCACCGGCACGTCGGCCAGCGCGTCGGACTGGAACGCCAGGTACGGCACGCGGTGGTCGGGATCGACGGTGACCGCGCGGGCGACGTCGACCAGGTCGGCGATGACCGCGCTGGCCGTCGGCTCGGAACCGGCGCCCTTGCCGTAGTACATCGTGTGGCCGACCGCGTCGCCCTTGACCCAGACCGCGTTCATCGCACCCTCGACGTTGGCGATCAGCCTCGACGCCGGGATCAGCGTCGGATGCACGCGCAGCTCGATGCCGAGCGTGCGGTCGCCGTCCTGGCGGCGGCGCGTGATGCCGAGCAGCTTGATCCGGTAGCCGAGCTTTTCGGCGTAGCGGATGTCCTCGCTCTGCAGCCGCGTGATGCCCTCGACGTAGGCCTTGTCGAACTGCACCGGGATGCCGAACGCGATCGACGCGAGCAGCGTCGCCTTGTGCGCGGCGTCGATGCCCTCGATGTCGAAGGTCGGATCGGCCTCGGCGTAACCCAGGCGCTGCGCTTCGGCCAGCACCTGCTCGAACGGCAGCCCCTTGTCGCGCATCTCGGACAGGATGAAGTTGGTCGTGCCGTTGATGATGCCGGCGATCCATTCGACGCGATTGGCCGTCAGGCCCTCGCGCATCGCCTTGATGATCGGGATGCCGCCGGCCACCGCGGCCTCGAACGCGATGATCACGCCGCGCTTCTGCGCGGCCGCGAAGATCTCGCTGCCGTGCACGGCCAGCAGCGCCTTGTTGGCGGTGACCACGTGTTTGCCGGCGGCGATCGCCTCGAGCACCAGGTCCTTGGCGACGCCGTAGCCGCCGATCAGTTCGACGACGACGTCGATCGACGGATCGGCGAGCAGCTCGAACGCGCTGGCGACGACCTTCGCGCGGTCACCGACCAGACCGCGCGCGCGCGCGGTATCGAGATCGGCGACCGTGGTGATCTCGATGCCACGCCCGGCGCGCCGCCGGATCTCGTCCTGATTGCGTGACAACACTTCCCAGGTACCGCTGCCCACGGTACCGATCCCGGCCAGGCCGACGTTGATCGGTTTCATCGAATTCCAGTGATAGTCGAAAAGAGGTGAACGGCCCGGAACAGACGACCGGGCCGTGCGGGCGGCTCAAACTTCTCAGGCCGCGTGGCGTCGCCGGTAGCCGTGCAGGAACCGGCCGATCCGGTCGACCGCCTCGGTCAGATCGTCGCTGTTCGGCAGGAACACCACGCGGAAGTGGTCCGGATGCGGCCAGTTGAAGCCCGTGCCCTGCACGAGCAGCACCTGCTGCGCGCGCAGCAGCTCGAGGATGAACTCCTGGTCGTTGGCGATCGGGTACATCCGGGGATCGAGCCGCGGGAACAGGTACAGCGCCGCCTGCGGCTTGACGCAGCTGACGCCCGGCAGCGCCGTGAACAACTGGTGCGCGAGGTCGCGCTGGCGGCGCAGGCGCCCGCCCGGCTGGACCAGGTCGTTGATGCTCTGGTAGCCGCCGAGCGCGGTCTGGATCGCGTACTGGCCGGGCACGTTCGCGCACAAGCGCATCGAAGCGAGGATGTTCAGGCCTTCGAGGTAGTCGGTGGCATGGCCGCGCTCGCCCGAGATCACCATCCAGCCGGCACGGTAGCCGCAGGCCCGGTAGTTCTTCGACAGCCCGTTGAACGTGACGAACAGCACGTCGTCGGCCAGCGACGCGATCGACGTGTGCCGGGCGTCGTCGTACAGCACCTTGTCGTAGATCTCGTCGGCGAAGACGATCAACTGGTGCTGGCGGGCGATCTCGACCAGATCCTTCAGCAGATCGTCCGGATACAGCGCGCCGGTCGGATTGTTCGGGTTGATCAGCACCAGCGCCCGCGTGCGATCGGTGATCTTGCTGCGCAGATCGTCCAGGTCCGGCAGCCAGCCGGCGCCCTCGTCGCACACGTAGTGGCGCGGCTTGCCGCCCGACAGGCTGACCGCCGCCGTCCACAGCGGGTAGTCGGGCGCCGGCACCAGCACCTCGTCGCCGTTGTCGAGCAGGCCCTGCATCGACATGACGATCAGCTCGGACACGCCGTTGCCGATGTAGATGTCGTCGAGCCCCACGCCGGCGATGCCCTTGAGCTGCGTGTAGTGCATGATCGCCTTGCGGGCCGCGAACAGGCCGCGCGAGTCCGAATACCCGGACGCGTTGCCGAGGTTGACGATGACGTCGTGCTTGACCTCGTCGGGCGCCTCGAAGCCGAACGGCGCCAGGTTGCCGATGTTCAGCTTGATGATCCGATGGCCTTCGTCCTCCATCTGGCGGGCGGCGACCATCACCGGGCCGCGGATGTCGTAGCAGACGTCGGCCAGCTTGCTGGATTTGCGGATCGGACGCAGCGGCGGGAGCTCGATGGCCGAAGACGGCCCCTGGTCGACGACGTCGGCCAGCGGAGAACGGGGGGCGGGTGCGTTCATGTTCTGGGTGGAACGAAACGTGCATTATCATACAAACAACGATGAAACTTCACCCCGATCAACCATCGGTCCTGAACACCGTCACCGGGTACGGTGACGGATACGTCGAGATCAATGCGCGCCGATTCGACGAGTCGGTGATCGTCGGCCCCGAATGGCCGGCCGAACCCTGGCCGGTCGCGCGTTTCGAGGACCTGAGCGCCGCGCATTTCGAGCGGCTGCTCGAAATCGCCCCCGACATCGTGCTGCTCGGTACCGGCCGGCGGCAGCGGTTCCCGTCGCCGCGGCTGACGCAGGCGCTGCTCGCCCGGCGGATCGGCGTCGAGGTCATGGACACGCCGGCGGCGTGCCGCACGTACAACATCCTGATGACCGAGGGCCGGCTGGTGCTGGCCGCTCTGTTGCAGGAGGCTTGATCCTGACGGATCGGGCGCGGACCGTGGCCGGGCCGCCGCACTGGCGACGCGGCGACTGTGCTAAGGTGTTTTCGACGCACCGATCGGGCCGGCCAGCGACGGGCCAGGGCCATGCCGATGGAACCGCCACGACGGAGCGGGATTCGCCAAGGAAACAAGAGTGACCGTCGCCCTCGGACAGCAGCTTCCCGAATTCTCAGGCCGGACCACGCGGGGCGAGTTCACGCTGTCCTCGGCGCGCGGCAAGATCCTGGTGCTGTACTTCTACCCGAAGGACAACACGCCCGGCTGCTCGACGCAGGCGTCCGACTTCCGCACGCATCACGCGGCCTTCGAGCGCGCCGGCGCCCGGATCGTCGGCGTCTCGCGGGACAGCCTGAAGTCGCACGAGAATTTCCAGCGCAAGTTCGAACTGCCGTTCGAATTGATCGCCGACACCGACGAAACCCTGTGCACGCTGTTCGACGTCATCAGGACGAAGAAGCTGTACGGCAAGCTGGTGCGCGGCATCGAACGATCGACGTTCCTGATCGACCCGACTGGGATCCTGGTCCGGGAATGGCGTGGCCTGAAGGTCCCCGGCCACGTCGCCGAGGTGCTGACCGCCGTCGAGGCGCTCGGCTGAGCCCTGGCAGGACAGCTCCGTTGCCCCCGCCGCAGCCCGCCCGCGACAACCTGCCGCCCGCAGAGGCGGTCCATCGACCCGCCCTGCGACCGCTTTCCCCCCTCCGGATGATTGGCGACGATGCCTTTGCCCAAAGCTCCCAGTAAACCGGCCACGATCCTCGAAATCACCCCGGCGATACAGGCCCGGGCGACCCGCTCGCCCAAGCCGTCGACGCCGCCTCCCGAGCCGGCCGACAGCCGTGATGCCGGCGGCCGCGATGCCGACGTCGCGCCGCTGCCGGCCGCGCGCGGCCGCTCGACGGCGAAGGCCCGGCTCGTGATGCCCGCGAACGATCCGCATCAGGCGTCGCCGCAGGCCGCGGCGGCCGCCGACGGGCGCGGCGCGGGCGAGCCGGTGCCGGCGGCCCCCCCCCTTCGGCCCCCGTCTCTTTGGCCTCGGCCCCGGCCCCCGCCCCGGCCCCTTCGGCCGACGCGCGGGAAGCCGCGCTGCTGCGCTCGCCGTCGACGACGCCGGCGGCCCCCACGGCACCGGCGGCGCCCTCGACCCGCGCGCCCCAATCGCCGCGCGCGCGCGGCACGCGCTCGGCCCGCACCGGCGCGCCCGAGGCCCCGGCGTCGCCGGCACGCCCGGCCGCACGACGCGCGAGCCCGCCGCCCGCGTCGCCGGCCGAAGCGCCGAAGCTGTTCGTGCTCGACACCAACGTGCTGATGCACGACCCGACGGCGTTGTTCCGCTTCGCCGAGCACGACATCTTCCTGCCGATGATGACGCTCGAGGAGCTGGACAACCACAAGCGCGGCATGAGCGAGGTCGCGCGCAACGCGCGCGCGGTATCGCGCACGCTCGACGAACTGATCGCCCGATCCGGATCGACCGATTTCGAGCAGGGCGTGCCGCTGTCGCTGCTCGGCAATACCGACGCGCGCGGACGGCTGTTCTTCCAGACCCAGTCGATGGCGGCGATGCTGCCGTCTAGCCTGCCGGTCGGCAAGGCCGACAACCAGATCCTGGGCGTCGTGCGCGCGCTGCAGGAGCGTCATCCGGGTCGCGAGACGGTGCTGGTGTCCAAGGACATCAACATGCGGATCAAGGCGCGCACGCTCGGCCTGGCCGCCGAAGACTACTTCAACGACCAGGTCCTCGAAGACACCGATCTGCTGTACAGCGGCATGGTCGGCCTGCCGCCCGACTTCTGGGACAAGCACGGCAAGGGCATCGAATCCTGGCAGCAGGCCGGCTCGACGTTCTACCGGATCACCGGGCCGATGGTGCAGTCGTTCGTGCTGAACGAGTTCGTCTGGCTCGACGGCGACATGCCGCTGGTCGCGCAGGTCAAGCAGATCAACGGCCGCACGGCGGTGCTGCAGACGCTGCGCGACTACGCGCACCTGAAGAACGCGGTCTGGGGGATCACCGCCCGCAACCGCGAGCAGAACTTCGCGCTGAACCTGTTGATGAACCCCGAGATCGACTTCGTGTCGCTGCTGGGCCAGGCCGGTACCGGCAAGACGCTGCTGGCGCTGGCCGCCGGACTGGCGCAGACGATCGAGGGCAAGCGCTTCTCCGAGATCATCATGACGCGGGCGACGGTGCCGGTCGGCGAGGACATCGGCTACCTGCCCGGCACCGAGGAAGAAAAGATGCAGCCGTGGATGGGTGCGCTCGAGGACAACCTCGAGGTGCTGAACCAGGGCGATCCGGCGGCCGGCGAATGGGGACGGCAGGCGACCAACGACATCATCCGCTCGCGCGTCAAGGTCAAGGCGCTGTCGTTCATGCGCGGCCGCACGTTCATCAACAAGTTCCTGATCATCGACGAAGCGCAGAACCTGACGCCCAAGCAGATGAAGACGCTGGTCACGCGCGCCGGCCCGGGCACCAAGGTCATCTGCCTGGGCAACATCGCGCAGATCGATACGCCGTACCTGACCGAGGGCTCGTCGGGCCTGACCTACGTCGTCGATCGGTTCAAGGGCTGGGCGCATGCCGGCCACGTGACGCTGCAGCGCGGCGAACGGTCCCGTCTCGCCGATTTCGCGGCGGACGTTCTATGACACTGATACCTTCATGAAACTCAGACACATCCTCGGCAGCCTCGCGCTGGCCTCGGCCGCCCCCGCCGCGCTGGCGGGCGGCTTCACCGTCCAGGGCGGCAAGCTCGACGACATCACGCGCTACAGCCTCGGCTACACGGCCGACCCGATCTACGAGAACGGCAACTTCCAGATCGTGCCGGTCTATGAACTGGCGCGATTCCACCGCGATCACGACGACGGGGCCGGCGGCAACCGTACCCTGTACCAGGCCAGCGCCGTGCCGATGCTGCGCTACCGGTTGGGTTCGTCGTGGTACGTCGAAGGCGGCGTCGGCGTGTCGCTGTTCAACCACACGCAGATCGGCGACAAGCGGATCTCGACCGCGTTCCAGTTCTCCGACCACATCGGCTTCGGCGTGCGGATCAATCGCTCGCTGAGCATCGCCTACCGCTTCTCGCATTTCAGCAACGCGTCGATCCGCAAGCCCAACCCGGGCATCAACTCGCAGGCGATCGTGCTGACGATGTCGTACTGAGAACGCCGCGCCGGGGACCTGCGGCCGCGAGGACGCCGCCGCCGAACCGGTCGGACGAGACGCGCGTCGTCAGTATGCGTCCTGGTAGCTGCCCGGCATCGCCAGGTTGTCGAACTTGGTGTGCGCGCCGAGGAACGCGAGCCGCACGGTGCCGATCGGACCGTTCCGCTGCTTGCCGATGATGACCTCGGCCGTGCCCTTGTCCTGCGACTCGGGGTTGTAGACCTCGTCGCGGTAGATGAACAGGATCACGTCGGCGTCCTGTTCGATCGCGCCGGACTCGCGCAGGTCCGACATCACCGGCCGCTTGTTCGGCCGGTTCTCGAGCGAGCGGTTCAACTGCGACAGCGCGATCAGCGGGCAGTTCAGTTCCTTGGCCAAGCCCTTCAGGCTGCGCGAGATCTCGGAGATCTCGGTCGCGCGGTTCTCGCCGTTGCCGCTGCCCGACATCAGTTGCAGGTAGTCGATGATGATCACGCCTAGCTGCCCGCACTGGCGCGCCAGCCGACGGGCCCGCGCGCGCAGTTCGAGCGCGCTGAGCGCAGGCGTCTCGTCGATGAACACCTGCGCGTCCTGCATCTTCTGGATCGCGACGGTCAGCTTCGGCCAGTCGTCGTCGAGCAGCCGCCCGGTGCGGATCCGCTGCTGGTCGAGCCGGCCGACCGAGCACACCATCCGCATCGCCAACTGCGTCGCGCCCATCTCCATCGAGAACACCGCGACCGGCAGGCCGGTCTCGACGGCGACGTGCTCGCCGATGTTCATGCTGAACGAGGTCTTGCCCATCGACGGGCGGCCGGCGACGATGATCAGGTCGCCGGCCTGCATGCCCGACGTCATCTTGTCGAGGTCGGCGAAACCGGTCGGCACGCCGGTCACGTCGCTGGTATTGCTCTGGCTGTACAGCTCGTCGATGCGCTCGACGACCTGCCCGAGCAAGGCGTCGATCTTCTGGAAGCCGGTGCCGCCGCGCGCGCCGTCCTCCGAGATCTGGAAGATCCGGGACTCGGCCTGATCGAGGATCTGCCGCGTGTCCTTGCCTTGCGGGTTCAGCGCGGTCGTCGCGATCTCGTCGGCGGTCGAGATCAGCTTGCGCAGGATCGAGCGGTCGCGAACGATCTCCGCGTAGCGGTGGATGTTGGCCGCCGACGGCGTCTCTTGCGCGAGCGAGTTCAGGTAGGCCAGGCCGCCGGCCTCTTCGGCCTTGCCGGCGTTGCGCAGCGCCTCGTAGACCGTCACGACGTCGGCCGGCTGCGTGCGCTCGATCAGCCGCGTGATCTGCTGCCAGATCAGCCGGTGGTCGAGGCGGTAGAAATCGTCTTCGGCGATCAGGCCGGCGACGCGATCGAAGGCCTCGTTGTCGAGCAGCAGGCCGCCGAGCACCGACTGCTCGGCTTCGATCGATTGCGGCGGGACGCGCAGCCCCGCCAGCTCGGAATCGCCGCCGCGCGGCGGCGCGCGATCGGCCGGCTCGGCGCCGTCAAACGCCGGGTGCCGATCGTCGGGCGGTGCATCCATCGCGAACGCGGCGGTGGGCGACCGGGGCCGGGCGCGTCGTTCGCCGGCGCGACGTCAGGCGGACTCGCCGACGACGGTGACCGTGATCGGCGCGACGACGTCGGTGTGCAGCGCGACCTCGACCTCGTGGTCGCCGATCATCTTCAGCGGGCCGTTGGGCAGCCGGACCATCGATTTCTCGACTTCGAAGCCCTGTTTGCCCAGCGCCGCGGCGATGTCGAAGTTGGTGACCGAGCCGAACAGCCGGCCATCGACGCCCGCCTTCTCGGCGACGCGCACGTTCAGGCCCTGGAGCTTCTCGCCGACGGCCTGCGCGGCCGCCAGCCGGTCGGCCTGAACCTTCTCGAGTTCGGCCCGACGCGCTTCGAATTCCTTGATCGCGGCCTCGGTCGCACGGCGCGCCTTGCCGCCCGGGATCAGGAAGTTGCGGGCATAGCCGTCCTTGACGCGGACGACATCGCCGAGCTGACCGAGGTTGACCACTTTTTCGAGCAGGATGATTTGCATGATTCGGTCTCCGCTGCTCAGTGGTTGTCGGTGAACGGCAGCAGGGCCAGGAACCGCGCGCGCTTGATCGCGTCGGTCAACTGGCGCTGGTACCGGGCCTTGGTGCCGGTCAGACGGGCCGGGATGATCTTGCCGTTCTCGGTGATGAAATCCTTCAGCACCTCGATGTCCTTGTAGTCGATCCACTCGACTTTGTCGACGGTGAACCGGCAGAAGCGCTTGCGCTTGAACAACGCGCTCTGCGCATTGCGTTTGGGTTTCTTGTCCTTGGAACCACGGCGGAAATACGCCATATCACACCTCGTTGAATACGTTTCGATCGGATCAGATCGCCGGGCCGGTGCCGTCCTGCTCGCGCGGATCGGTCTCGATCAGCGAGAAGTCGGTCACGTGGAGCACCAGCGATCGCGAAGCCAGTCTTCGGGAAGCCAGGTAGCCGCTGACGTCGAGCAGCGCGCCGACGGGCAGCGCATCGGCCCGGGCCGCCACGGCACCGGGAAACACTGCCGCCAGCCGGAAGTCGACGGCCCGCGGGCCTGCCGGCCGCGTACCGGGCGCGCCGAACGCTGACTGCTGCGACTGCTGCGATTGGTGGTGCAGCATCGCGTCGAGCATCGGCAGCCCCGCCGGCGTATACCGGACGAGCCCCCGCTGTTCGAGCACGGCGACCAGGCGCAGCGCGTTCAGCGGCTCGGCCAAGCGGACGGTCCGCTCAGGCGGCCTGAGCCGGCGCCTCGCTCGGAACCTTGCGGGCTTCTTCCTTCTGGATCTGCTTCCACATCGGGGACGGGCCGGTCTCGGCCTTCTTCATCGACACGGTCAGGTGACGCATGACGGCATCGTTGAAGCGGAACGCATGCTCGAGCTCGTCGAGCGTGGGCTTGTTGCACTCGATGTTCAGCAGCACGTAGTGCGCCTTGCCGACCTTCTGGATCGGGAACGCGAGCTGGCGACGACCCCAGTCCTCGACACGATGGATCTTGCCCTGCTGGGCTTCGATCAGGCTCTTGTACCGCTCAATCATCGCGGGCACCTGCTCGCTCTGATCCGGGTGGACGATGAAAACGATCTCGTAATGACGCAGTTGACTCATTCAAGCTCCTTGTGGGCAGAGGCTGCCGGACCGCGGCGGCGACCGTATACGAAGACGGCCGGCCCGACCGCAGACCCCGCGGATCGCGGGGTGCGCAGGCAGCGTCGGGCTCGCGCCGGGCGAGTCGACGGCACCTGAATGGTCCGTACAGCAAGGAACCCGAGACTATAGCAGCCCCACGGACGATTGCCTAGGGGCCATGCGGAGCCCGACCGAGCGGACGCGCGACGGCGAACGCGGCCCCCTCCCCCCGTGAAACCCCGGTCCCCGGGCGATACGGCGGCGCGGCAAGCCACTACAATCTGCCGGTCGAGCGATCGCGCAGCCGATTCGGCTGCCGGCGGCCGGTTCCACGGTTGCCGGCCGGCTCTCGCGCCGCAGCGCCGATCCGCGCCCCCGCCCTACGCCCAACGGCACAAGGAGAACTTCCCGACATGCTAGCCCGCACGCTGTGGGTCCTGACGCTGATCCGCCTGGTGGTCGTCGTGCTGATCGCCTACGGGCTGCACGCCGGCGCCGGATGGCTGCTCGCGCCGTCGATCATCGTCGCCGTGCTGGTGCCGCTGGTCGCGCACCTGGCGATACTGGGCAGCCAGTTCCTGCTGGCGCGCTGGTCCGCCAGTCCGGTGCCGGCCCGCTTCGCGATCGGCCCGGCGGGCTGGCTGCGCGTGTTCGCCGAAGAAGCCCGGATCTCGCTGATGTCGTTCACGGTCCGGCAGCCGCTGCTCGGCTCGCGGCCGGTCGCCAGCGCCGCGGCGCCGGGCGCCGCCGACCGGCTGCCGGTGCTGTTCGTCCACGGGTTCTTCTGCAACCGGGCGGTATGGCGGCCGATGGCCCGCATGCTGGCGCAGCGCGGCCACGTGACGGCCAGCGTCAACCTCGAACCGATCTTCGGCTCGATCGATGCCTACGTCGACGTCATCGAACGCGGCATCCGCGACCTGCAGCGGCGCACCGGCGACGAGCAGGTCGCGCTGGTCTGCCACAGCATGGGCGGGCTGGCGGCCCGCGCCTACCTGCGCGCGCGCGGGATCGACGACGTCGCCCGCGTGGTGACGATCGGCTCGCCGCATCGCGGTACCGCGCATTCGCGCTTCGGCCTGGCCACCAACCTCAGGCAGATGCGGCGCGACAGCGACTGGCTGAACGACCTGGCGCGCACCGAATGGCCGAGCGTCCGACGCCTGTTCACGATCGTGCTCAGCCATCACGACAACATCGTCGCGCCGCAGGCGATCCAGACCCTGCCGGACGCGACGACGATCGAGCTGGGCGCCGTCGGCCACATGGCGATGCTCGAGCGCGCGCCGGTGCACGAACTCGTCGCGCGGCTGTTGGTCCGCTAGTCCCGCACGGGTTAGCGGGCTCTTCGGCGGGTCGCGGGCCCTTCGGCGAGCTGCAAGCCCTCGGGTAAGCCGCAACCGCTCGGGTGAGCCGCAAGCCCGTAGGTGAGCCGCAAGCCCGTGGGTGAGTCGCAGGTCCTTGGGTGAGTCGTGGCCCCTTCGGTTAGACTCGGCCGCTGCCTTCCTCCCCGAATCCACTGCCGATGAAATCTCCGTTCCGCGCGCCGGCGCGGCGCCGCTGGCTCCGATCGCTGGCCGCGCTGGCGGCCGTCGATGCCCTGCCCGCCACCGCCTCGGCCCAACCCCCGGCGCGATCATCCGCCGATGCGCCCGTGTCTTCCGTCGATCGCGGCACCACCGGCCGCTCCGCGGCGGCCGACGCGTCGGCCGAGCCGATCCGCATCGCCGTCATCGAAGGTCTTTCCGGCTCGTTCGCCAATGCCGGCGCGGCCGTCTGGCGCAACCTGCAGTTCGCGGCGGAACGGATCAACGCCCGCGGCGGCGTGCGCGTCGGCGCGCGGCGGCACCCGCTGCGCCTGATCGCCTTCGACAGCAAGGGTCAGACCGAAGAAGCGCTGATCCAGTTGCAGAAGGCGGCCGACCAGTCGATACCGTTCGTCATGCAGGGCAACAGTTCGGCGATCGCCGCCGCGCTGATCGACGCGATCGACCGGCACAACGCGCGCGCGCCGGACCGGGCGATGCTGTTCTTCAACTACGCGGCCGTCGATCCGGCGCTGACCAACGAGCGCTGCAGCTTCTGGCATTTCCGCTTCGACGCCGACGCGCGGATGCGGATGAGCGCGCTGATCGACGCGCTCGCACAGAATCCGCGGATCCGCCGCGTCTACCTGCTGAACCAGGACTACAGCTTCGGCCGCCAGGTCGCGTCGCTGGCGACGGCGATGCTCGCGCACAAGCGCCCGGACGTGACGATCGTCGCCGACGAACTGCTGGCGATGGGCCGGGTCAAGGACTTCGCGCCCTATGCGGCGAAGATCCGCGCGAGCGGCGCCGACGCCGTCATCACCGGCAACTGGGGCAACGACCTGACGCTGCTGGTGCGCGCGGCGCGCGACGGCGGTGCCGACGTCGTGTTCTACACGTTCTACGCGAACAGCCTGGGCGCGCCGCAGGCGCTGGCCGACAGCGGCCCGGGGCGCGTGTTCGCGGTGTCCGAATGGCATCCGAATGCCGGCATCGCCGAAGGCGAGCGGATTCTCGACGCCTTTCGGGCGACGGTCGGCGACCCGCGCGACGACTACTTCAACATGCGCCACGTCGTGATGTTCGAGATGGTCGCTGCGGCGATCGAGCGCGCCGGCGGGACGCAGGCCGTTGCGGTGGCCCGGGCGCTGGAGGGTGCGCGGTACGGCGGGCCGCCGTACGCGGTGACGATGCGCGCGGACGACCATCAGATCCTGACGCCGCAGTACGTGTCGGTGATGGCCCGTCGCGGCGAGGACGGCATCCGCTACGACGTCGAGGGCAGCGGCGTGGGCTTCAGGACCGTGCGCTTCGTGTCGGCCGACGAGGCGGCGCCGCCTCATGCTTGTCGGATGAGGCGGCCGGGTTAGCGAGAGGGGCGCGGCTTCGTTCGCCGGGGGGGACGTTGTGGGCGGAGCGCGTGTCGGGGGGTGGAGGGTCGGCCTTTGCGTGGGTTGGTCACGAGGCGCCGGCCTCGTGGGTGGGGGGCGGCCGGCCAGAGGGAGCGGTCGTCGCTTCGCGACGACTTCCCTGCGGTACTCGGAAGGGGGTTGCGCGGTATCGGGATAGGGGGGAGCCGTCTGGCTCCGCCCCTCCCACACCACCCGGCATGCGGGTCCGCACCGGGCGGTTCGAGAGGTTGAGGTCAGGAGAACTTCGGCAATCCCAGGCGGTCGAAGTAGGCGATAGGCATGATGATGTTGATGCCCATGGAGCTTCCATGCCACCAACTCCGAGGGTGAGAGGCGATTCGTGCGGCTAGTTCCGCTGAGGCGCCCAGTTTGCGCGCCTCTCGGATGATCGTCACACCGCGCCCCCACTGCTTGAGTTGCACCCCCCGCAATCGTCGTCGCAGCCATTTGTCCAGATCCGCCATGACCTTGGGGGTCTGTGCTAGCTTGAAGTAGGCTTTCCAGCCCGGCACGTACGCCCTCAGATCCTCGATGACCTGTTCGATGCTGCGACCACGCATACGCCGTGTCATTCGCCGAAGACGGCGTCGCAATTCGCGCAAGGCTTGGGGCGCCACCGCCCGCTTACCGCCTTCTTTGGAACGCTGGAAACAGTAGCCCAGGAACTTACGTCCCCAGACCCGGGCCACCGCCGTTTTGGACTCGTTCACTTTCAGGCGCAATTTTGCGTAGATACCGCGCAGTGCTTCAAGCACCCGCTCACCTGCTCGCCAGCTCCTCACGTAAACGTTGCAGTCATCGGCGTAGCGCACGAACCGATGGCCCCTGCTTTCTAGCTTCCGATCCACCTCGTCAAGCAGCACATTGGCCAGCAGTGGACTCAGTGGGCCGCCCTGCGGCGTGCCCTCTTTACGTCCGATGCAGACCCCGTCTGCGAGGATCCCCGCTCGCAGGTACAGCCGTATCAGCTTGAGCACCCGCTTGTCGTCTATCCGCTTGGCCAGCCGGTCCATCAGGATGTCGTGGTTGACCCGGTCGAAGAACTTTTCCAGATCCACGTCGACCACTATCCGATAGCCCGCTTGCACATGCTGCTGCGCCGCCAGAACCGCTTGATGCGCGCTTCGCCCGGGCCGAAACCCGTAGCTGTGCGCGCTGAAGGTCCGATCGACCAGCGGCTGCAGCACCTGTAACAGCGCCTGTTGGATCAGCCTGTCCACGACGGTTGGTATCCCCAGTTCGCGTGTTCCGCCACCTGGCTTGGGGATGCCAACGCGCCGCACCGGCTCTGGTCGGTACGTCCCGTCGAGCAACCGTTGCCGGACTGCGGGCCACGCATTTCGCAGGAACTCACCCGTTTCCATCACCGAGCGTCCATCGACGCCGGCACTGCCCTTGTTGGCCTTCACGCGTTTCCACGCTCGGACCATGTTCTCTCTGGCCAGCGCCTGCCTGAGCAGGTCGCCAGCCCCCCAGCCCGTTTGATCCTGGTGCGTCAATCCTGCTTCATCGCTCACGGTTTCGCGGTCGGCTTCACCGGCCGCAGCCGTCGTGCGCCCCAGTTTCCCGGGCTTCTGATGCCTTGCAGTATCAAGCTCCATGCTCTCGTGACTGTCCCTCTCGTTCGGCCCTTCGCCACCGCCTTCGGCCTCCCCGGCCCCGACACTTGGCTACTACGGCCTCTGCTGACTTCTGGCCCCGTCTGCTCGACGTCGGGCTTTCACCCACAAGACCAGATCTCCCCAGGTAAGAGCGCGATCCTTCGTCACACGGCCGCCGCATCTACGACACCCAACCCTTGGCCACAAGAGCTTTGCAGAGTTCGGACTGCTCGCCCTGGTCGGCATCGCCTCGTATGCGATTCGTGTCCCTCGGCCCATGACTTACGCTTTACGCTTCCTCCCCACGGTCGGTCGCCCTCCCGCAGTTGCGTTTCACTTGCCTCGCTGTGGCCAGCTTGGCCGGGGACTTGCACCCCGAGGATCGCGCCCATGCTGGGCGCACCGAACTCGCTGCGTTCGCTTCGCTCTCTACGCTCAAACATGCGCCCGCGAGTCAGTTTACGATGCGCGCTGCGCGCGCCAACCCCCTTCCTCCGTTCCTCGGCGCCCCCTATGGCCGGCCGCCCCCCACCCACGAGACCAACGCCCGGCACCACTGGCAGCACACGGTTCGTGCCATGCGAAAGACTTAGCGATGAGCAACGCTTAACGCATGACGCGCGACGAGTCACGTGCCACGTGCGATCAGCGATGAAGCAGCCTGGTCTTCGGCGACTACAGCGGCTACAAGGCCCTGTTCGAGGCCGGCCAAGGGGGCGAAGCCCGGGTCGTCGAGGCTGGCTTCAGGGCCCATGCCCGGCGCAGGTTCCACGACCTGCCCACGCACCCCAGCAGTCGGATCGAGGAACTGCTGCCGCATCGCTGGGTACCAGCCCCCGCTGAGAGCGCACGGCGACGCAAAGTGATCTCAGCAGCGAGGCGTGTAAGGCTTGAGCGCCGCGAGGTCGATGTTGGCATCGGGCCAGCGTTGGCGCAGGCTGCCAGCGGTGCGCTCCATCCATTCGGCAGCATGGAGCCATCGGCGGTGCCGACGCGCGACGGCGGCGGCAGACGCCAGGGTCACGAGCATTTGCAGGCGACTATAGTCACCTGCGGGGCGGGCATCGAGCTGGGCAAGGCGGGTAAGCCGGGTGCATGCCCAAGCGAGCGTTGCTGCCGCAAAGCCCCGGCCGAACTTTTCGTCATCACCGGCTTCTGGAATCTTCCGTTCCAGCGTGGCACGGAAGGCCTCTTCCAGATCATGCGCGAGCGGATCGGTGACAGTTATCCAGGCAGTTCCTGGAGTGTGAAACAAAACCCCTGCGCTAAGAGCGTGGCGAAAGCCGCCACCCTCGAAGTCGATGAGCCGGCCATCGTCATTCTCTCCGGCGAGGAAGTTGTTCACTTGAACATCGCCGTTGAAGAAAGCCAGGAATGGGCCTGGCGCCGAAAGCTCCGCTGCGATGGCTACAAGCTCGGCCGCAGCGGGCGCACTTGGGGCGATGCGCTCGGCCTCCAGGGCGAGGCTGAATGTTCGCCACTCGGCACCGAGTCCGGTGTCAGACAATGGCCGCGCAGCCAGGCCATGGCGAGAACAGATGGTGTCGAATTCCGGTTGGAGTCCTGCATGGGATTCGCGCTGGTGCCGTGGAAGCCGGTGATCGAGCAGCGGCTGGGGCAGCAGCTTGCCGCGACTTTGCGTGGCGGCTCCGTGTCATGGGAGATCGGGCGACAGCGCGGATTTTCGGTTAGCTAAGCCCATGACATCCAAGGATGCCCCGAATCCTGAAAGAGCAGTCTGAGGCCTTGTCATCTGTCCGGTAGGCTCAAGAACTTCTCATTGAATTCATCGGAGCAAACTTCAAACAGCAGTTCTCTCATCGCGCTAGCCTTCGCTGCACCGAATGCACCCTCAAATCGCTTCTGAGCGATTGCCCACAAGGCCTTGGATTCCGCGAGCTTGCGCTGGCCCGAGGCAGTTAAGCTCACTCGCGTGCTGCGCTTGTCGATCTTGTCTTTGAAGAGTGTCACAAAACCATCACGCTCAAGCGGCTTCAGGTTGTGCGAGAGGGCCGAGCGATCTAGCACCAAGTCGCGGGCGAGATCCGTCATCGTGGGCGTGCCGGCACGCTTGATATGTACAAGCACCGAATGCTGCGATAAGCGTAACCCGCTCGGTGCAAGTATGTCGTCATAGAGCGCTGACAATCTGCGCGTTGCCTTGCGCAATGCCGCTCCGTTGCAAACGGGCACTGGCGCTTCCCATGCCTTGGAAGTTGCAGTTTTTTCCATCGTCCCGCATCCCAACATTCATTCAACACTCAGGAGTGTATCGCTGAACTGACGTCTTGACAGATACGTGCATATGCCCGTACATTTACGTGCATACTCAAGCATATGAGCAGAGAACGCGTAGAAATGCAGCGCCCAGACCATAGCTTCGAGCATCGAACTCCCCAGCGCGGCGCGCGCGCAGCCGCTGTGGTGGGGCCATCCAATGCACGGCTTCGAGCGATGCTCGATGGCCCGATTGTTCCGACCGTGTTTGGTCTGGCGTGGCCCAATATCTTGATGATGCTTGCTCAGTCGAGCACGGGAATCGTCGAGACGGGGTTCATCGCGAGGCTGGGCACCGAGTCACTGGCAGGCATGGCGTTGGTCGTTCCGCTACTCATGCTTATGCAAAACATGTCCCAGGGAGCGATGGGGGGCGGCATCTCCTCAGCCATCGCACGCGCGCTGGGCGAGGGAAAACGCGCCGAGGCGGATGACTATGTTCTGCATGCACTGGCGTTGAACATCGCTTTCGGCGCGTTCTTTTCAATCGTGATGCTGATCGCTGCGCCATGGCTCTATCCCCTATTGGGAGGCCATGGCCAATCGTTGGCTGTTGCGTTGACCTATTCCAACATCGTGTTTGGCGGCATCGTGCTCATGTGGATCATGAACGCATTCGCGAGTGCAATCCGTGGGACTGGGAACATGCTCGTGCCGGGCCTCGTGATATGCGGCGGAGCCGCACTATTGATCCCCCTGTCGGCAGCCCTGATCTTTGGCTATGGTCCGATTCGCCGCCTTGGCATCGTGGGTGCAGGCATTGCGATGCTGGCCTACTACGGGGCCGGATCGCTGATTCTCGGCTGGTATTGCGCGAGCGGACGCAACCCCGCGAGGCTTCGGTTCTGCAAGCTTCGCTACTCCCTGTTCTATCGAATCTTCTCGGTGGGTGGACTTGCAACGATCAATTCCTTGCAAACGAACGTCATGATCGCGCTATCCATCGCCGTGGTCGGGTCGTATGCAGGAACTGCCGCGGTAGCAGGCTATGGAGTCGGTTCGCGGCTTGAGTACCTCATCGCACCGCTGGCTTTTGGCATTGGAGCACCGCTGGTAGCGATGGTGAGTTCGAACATCGGGGCGCAGCAACCCCAACGCGCGCTGCGGATCGCCATGGCAGGCGGTGCGCTGGCCTTCGTTCTTGCTGAAACGATTGGCCTCGTTGTCGCGATCTGGCCGCAAGTCTGGCTGGGGCTATTCAGTGATGATCCTGACGTGCTGAGCGTCGGCGCAGCGTACTTGCGCCTCGTTGGTCCGTTCTACGGATTCTTCGGAATGGGCTGGGCTCTGTATTTCGCTTCGCAGGGCGCGAGACGTTTGAAGTGGCCTCTACTTGCCGGACTTCTCAGGCTCGTGCTTAGCGTGGGCGGAGGCTGGCTTGCCTTGCGGCTCACGGGTTCATTGGACGGCTTCTTCGCAATCGCGGCATGCGCCATGGTGCTGTATGGCGCAATCATCTTGACAGCCATTTGGTCCGGAACCTGGTTCCGAACTGCGCCGAAAACTGCTCCCGCGATGGTTGTGACCGGCACATGCCCGGCAGCCGCCATTTCAGCAGACAGATGAGTCTGCATTCACGATTGAAAGGCAAGTTAAAAAATCAGAAGTATCGCGCCAAATGCCCGATGGCAGTTGGTGAAACATCAACCCTTTTGGAGCTGGCGAAGACTGCAGCTAGCGTGGAAACATCATGAAAATACTCATTCTCGGCGCCGGTGCCATCGGCGGTTACTATGGTGCGCGTTTGATTGAAGCCGGTGCGGATGTGACATTTCTCGTGAGAGAGAAACGTGTCGAATTCCTGCGTACTCAGGGACTTGTGGTCAAGAGCGAACTGGGCGATTTCAACGCGACCGTCCATACGATATCGAGCCACGACTTGAGGCCGGATTACGATTTGGTTCTTCTGGCCTGCAAGGCCTACGATCTCGATACCGCTCTTACGAGTCTGAGAGCTGGCATCGGGCCTCGTACCCTGATCCTGCCACTCCTCAATGGCCTCTCCGCGTATGACCGTCTCGATGCACAGCTTGGCAGACGCCACGTGCTGGGTGGCGTCGCATACATCGCAACGATGCTGGAGCATAGCGGCACCATCGTGCACTATGGCAAGAATGACCGTTTGCTAATCGGTGCGCGCGATGACTCCCAAGTTGAGATCGCCGATCGGCTGGTGACTGCTATTTCGAAGACGCCTGGTGTGCGTGAACGATCCGCCGATATCGAGCAAGCGCTCTGGAACAAGTGGGTGATGATTTCGGCCGCTTCGCTGATGACGTGTTTGATGCGTGGAACCGTACGCGACATCCTCGCAACGGACGATGGCTACGCGTTGATGGAGCGGGCCATGGCCGAATGCCAGTTGGTCGCACAGCACAGCGGCCATCCTTTGCCTGAATCGGCTGTTGAAGCCGTCAAGCAGCGCTTGCTAGACCGATCTGCGGTATGGGCCGCATCAATGATGCGTGATATTGGTCAGGGGCAGGCACGCCTTGAATCCTACGATATTGTCGGCGATATGCTGCGAAGAGGTGAGCAACTTGGCATCGACATGACCATGACGAGAACCGCGAATTGCCATTTGCAGGTTTATGGGCTGCAGCACCGCTGAGGTGGGTGCAGTCGGCGCGTAGCGACGACCGCCCTCTTCGGCCGTCGCCCCCCCACCCCCACCGGGCGGCGCCGCCGTGACGAACCGACGCAAAGGTCGGTCAGTCAACGACCAAAGCCCCGCAGGATGGCATCTTCACAATAACCTCGAGCAAAGGCCACCCCTCGACCTTACCCTTGCAAGCCAGCAGCCGAGATCACCCCTCCTCCTGCGACTCCAGCAGGAAATGCCCGCGCGTGACCGCGATCGGGTAATCGGGACTCTTCTGCCAGCAGCGCGTCTGGACCAGCGCCACGCGCGAGCCGATCCGCACGATCTCGCTGCGCGCGAACGTCTCTTCGGGCCGCCCCGAGCGTAGGTAGTCGATCGAGAAATCGATCGACTTCGGCTGCTTGCTGCCCTTCAGGTGGTAGATCAGGTGCAGCGTCGCCGCGGTCTCGGCGAAGCCGGCGACGACGCCGCCGTGCAGCGCCGGCAGCCGCGGGTTGCCGATCAGCTTTTCCTGGTACGGCAGCCTGAACAGCGTCGGCTCGCCGGGCGCCACGCGGATGCCGAGGAAATCGACATACGGAACCGGCTGCCCGACCGCGATCGCCTCGTTGGCGGACGGCGGAGCCCACGGCGGCAACTGGTTCTCGCGCGCGGCCGAATCGGGCGGATCGGGCGGCGCCGAGACGCCCAGCGGCGTCGGCGGGCGCGTGCCCTTGGCCGTGGACAGCATGAAGGTCGCCTGGGCCGCGGCGATCGGCTCGTCGCGGTCGCCCTGCCATAGCGTGGCGCGCGTGAACGCGACGTTGCGCGTCAGCCGGTAGCACTCGGCCTCGCACGAGACGTCGGCGTCGGGCCCGGCCGGACGCAGGTAGTCCATCCGCAGATCGAGCGTCGCGTAAGGCACGCGCTGGGTCAGCGAGGTACCGACGGCCAGTCCGCAGGCCGAATCGGCGAGCACGGTCAGCGCACCCGGATGCAGCATCCCGCGCGCGGCATCGCCGAGCCAGTCGGGGCTGGCCGGCAGCAGCATCGTGCCGCGGCTCTTGCCGACGTCGATGATCCGCAGGCCGGTCGCGCGCATATGGGGAACGGGGGTGACGAACTTGCGCGTCAGTTCTTCGAGGAATGGATTCATGGTGCCGTGATGATAATCGCGACGGCCGGAACGCTCGTCGCAGCGAAGCCACGGATCATTGCGTGAAACCGAGCCGCCTGGCGTGACGTACGTCGGGCTTGAGCGCGTGCTCGCGCTCGAGCTGCTCGATGAACGCTTCGGCCGACGGCGGTTCGTCGAACAACGCGTGCTGGCGGCGAACCGCGGCGAAATCCCCGGGCGTCAGCAGGTCGAGCCGGTGCAGCCGCGCGCGGATCGCGGCGTCGAGCCGGTCGGCGTCGCCGCCCAGCGCCTCGGTGACGAACATCCGTTCGCGCTGCGCGGCCGCCAGCGGCAGGAAGCGGATCTTGAAGCCGAAACGGCGCAGCGCGGCGTCGTCGATGCGCTCGAACAGGTTCGTCGTGCAGATGAAGATGCCGTCGAAGCGTTCCATCTGCTGCAGCATCTCGTTGACCTCGGTGACCTCGTAGTTGCGCACCGCCATCTGCCGGTTCTGCAGGAAGCTGTCGGCCTCGTCCAGCAGCAGCACCGCCTCTTCGCGCCGCGCGCTGGCGAACATCGCCGCCATCTGCTGTTCGGTTTCGCCGACGTACTTGCTGACCAGATCGGACGCGCGCTTGATCATCAGCGGCCGTTCGAGCGTGCGCGCGATGTGCTCGGCCAGCCCGGTCTTGCCGGTGCCCGGCAGGCCGTAGAAGCACATCGTCGCGCGCGGCTTGCTCTGCAGGCCGGCCAGGATCCGTTCGACCGGATAGCGCGACTCGACGTTCAGCAACGACAGGTCGTACTGCGTCAGCGCCAGCCGGAAGTCCTCGCCGTCGTCGCCGCGCTGGCCCAGCGCGCGGTCGGCATGCGACAACTGCCGCTCGATCAGCGATTCGATCGAGTCGTCCAGATGCGCGGACGCCAGTCGCGCGAAACGGGCGGCCGACTGGATCTGCGCAGGCGTGATCGCGCGCCGCGTCGCGATCCGGCCGATGAACGCGTCGCTGACGCCCATCTCGGCCAGGTACTTGCGCGCGATGTTCTCGCGCACGCGCTGCGGCGGATTGGCCAGCTCGAGATGGAACTGGAAACGGCGGCGGTAAGCGGGGTCTATCTGGTTGATCGAGTTCGAGATCCAGATCGTCGCGACCGGGTTCTGCTCGAGCGTCTGGTTGATCCAGGCCTTGCCGTTGACGGCGCCGCCGCGCGGCTCGTCCTGCCCGAACAGGCCGGCCAGCTCGTGCGCGACCGGCGGGAACACGTCCTCGACCTCGTCGAACAGCACCGCCGCGCTCGGCCGCCCGCGCAGGAACGCCTGCGATACCTGCAGCGAGCGATAGCGCTCCTTGCCCGACAGGCTGTTGCCGTCCTTGTCCAGGCAGTCGACCTCGTACAGCTCGAGCCCCGACATCTGCGCGACCAGCTTCGAGAATTCGGTCTTGCCGGTGCCGGGCGGGCCGTAGACCAGCACGTTGACGCCCTTCTCCTGCGTCGCCGCGGCGGCCTTGAGCATCGCGACCAGATAGCGCGCATCGTCGCCGACGTGCGGGAAATCGTCGATCGACAGGTGCGTGTGCCCGGCCGGCCGCGTGAACGCCGCCATCATCGACGACTCGTCCGGATACTCGGCGGTCAGCACGCCGAGCAGCTTGTCGGACACGCGCATCAGGTCGCCGAGGTCGGTGATCGAGTGCTCGGCGATCGGCGTTTCGATCAGCCCCAGCGATTCGAGCCGGCCGCCGCTCTTGAGCGCGACCGCGACGTCGCCGGCATTCAGGCCCAGCACCTGGCCGAGCATGCCGTAGGCCTCCTGCGCGCTCGACGACTTGCAGTCGACCAGCACCGGCCGCAGGTCGCGCTGGTACTTGCACAGCGATGCGTGCTGCAGGATCGCGCGCTCGGCATCGGACAGGCCGAGCACCGCCGACAGCATCGCGATGTTCTCGATCAGGCGGATGCGGCTCTTGGCCAGGCGCGCATCGTGCGCGGCGACGCTGACCTGGAAGACCGACAGCAGGTCCTTGGCGTGGATCTTGACGAACTCGTCGAGGTAGTAATAGAGCGACGCATCGTCGTACAGGCCGTTCCACGTTCCGTAGCGGACCATGAAGTCGTCGACGTTGAGCTTGCCCGCGTCGGCCCAGGCCGGCGCGTCGGCGCAGCGGCGCACGAGGAAATCGCGCAGCTTGACCAGGATCGGCTCGGGCCAGACCAGGTAGCGGCCGGTCAGCGTCACGACGTTGTTGACGTCGCGCCGCAGATTGAACTTGGCCCCCAGCGTGAGGATCGTCTTCAGCGCGAAGCGCGCGCACAGCAGGTCGAGCGGCCCGGCGAACTCGAAGGCCGGAGACATCAGCAGACGCTCGCCCTGGCGCTCGGCGAGCGTATCGGCCCGCCGATCGATGGCGGCTCGGCGGTCGTCACCGACGGGGGCGGCTTGCTGCGAACGGCGCTGCTTCATCGTCGACTTTCCCCTGGCTGTGGACGGCGCTCGTTCGAAGCGCGGCGCCGATTCGCCCGTCCACGATAACACCTGCGCGGGCGGCCTGCAGCCAGTGCACGCTCACCCGGAGATCGCCCGAGCCGAGGGGCGCGAGAGGCGCCGAGGAGCGCCGAAGGGCGCCGGGAGGAGCGCCGAAGGGCGCCGGGAGGAGCACCGAAGGGCGCCGAGAGGAGCGCCGAAGACGGCGGCGGGGACACCGCCCCCGCCGCGGCGGACCGCTCAGGCGGCCTGGCTGAAGCGCTGCAGATGGTAATCGGCGTCGCCGAAGCGGCGCGCCAGCAGCGTCAGCAGGCGGAACGTGTGGCTGACCTTCAGCTCTTCGGTCATGCCCATGCCGCCGTGCAACTGCACGGCTTCCTGGCTGACGTGGCGGCAGGCGTCGGCGACCTTGACGCGGGCGGCCGAGACCAGGCGACGACGCTCGGCCGCCGGCTTCTCGCCGTTGACCGAGGTGCAGGCCAGGTAGACCATCGAGCGCGACTGTTCGGCCGAGATCGTCATGTCGACCATCCGGTGCTGCAGCGCCTGGAAGCTGCCGATCGGCACGCCGAACTGCTTGCGCGTCTTGATGTACTCGAGCGTCGCGCTGTTCGCGTACTGCATCGCGCCCAGCGCCTGCGCGCAGAGCGCGGCGCTGGCGAAATCCAGCGCGTCGTCGATCGCTTCGAAGGCCTCGCCGTCCTTGCCCAGCAGCGCGGCGCCCGGCACCTGGACTTCCTTGAGCTCGACGTCGGCCGCGCGCGCGTCGTCGAAGGTGCGTGCCGCGGCCAGCGACACGCCGGCTTGCTGGCGATCGACGATGAACAGGCTGATGCCGGCCTCGTCGGACGCGCCGCCCGACGTGCGGGCCGACACGATGATCTTGTCGGCCAGCGGCGCGCCGAGCACCGCGATCTTCTTGCCGGACAGCACCCAGCCATCGCCTTTCTTGACGGCCTTGGCCGCGACCTGCGCACGCTCGTAGCGCGCGTCGGCCTCGCCGTGCGCGAACGCCAGCTTCAGCTTGCCTTCGGCCACGGCCGGCAGGATCTCGGCCTTCTGCGCGTCCGAACCGGCCAGCGCGACCAGGCGCGCGCCGAGCACGACGGTCGGCACGTACGGCTCGACGACCAGCGCGTCGCCGAAGGCTTCCATCACGCCGATCAGGTCGACGGCCGTGCCGCCGAAACCGCCGTGCTCGGCCGGCAGCGGCAAGGCCAGCAGGCCCATCTCGGCGAACGCCGCCCAGACCTGCGGGTCGCAGCCGTCACCGGCCGCGAGCCGCTTGCGGCGGGTTTCGAAGTCGTATTCCTTGTCGACGTAGCGGCGCACGCTGTCGGCCAGCAGTTGCTGTTCTTCGGTGTACTGGAAATTCATCGATCAGTCTCCCATTCGGAAATGCTTCGGATTCGGGGCGGCAGGGCTCACAGCCCCAGAACCATCTTGGCCAG
Organism: Burkholderiaceae bacterium; assembly: GCA_047601745.1. Classification (GTDB taxonomy): domain Bacteria; phylum Pseudomonadota; class Gammaproteobacteria; order Burkholderiales; family Burkholderiaceae_E; genus JAKPAM01. Next base: position 5,934,102 of record JASGIS010000001.1, read on the forward strand.
GATGTTGCGCTGGATCTCGTTCGAGCCGGCGTAGATCGACGCCTTGCGATAGTTCGCGTAGCGCGGGGTCAGCCATGCCTTGTACTTATCCAGCGAGGTGTTGCCGTCGACGGCCTGGAATTCCTCGGCCAGCGGGCCGATCGCGTCGACGGCCAGTTCGGTCAGCGCCTGCTGGATCTCGGTGCCCTTGATCTTCAGGATCGACACCTCCGAGCCCGGCGGCTTGCCGCTGCGCACCATCTGGTCGAGGAAACGCAGGTTCGTGATCTCGAGCGCGATCAGCTCGACCTCGACGCGCGCCAGCCGGTCGCGCCAGCGCTGATCGTCGATCATCGCCCGTCCGCCGCCGGCCGGCTGGCGCGACGCGAACTCCTTGAGCAGGGCCACGTTGCGGCGCGACACGCCGATCTGGCCGGTGCCGAGGCGTTCGTGGCCGAGCAGGAACTTGGCGACGGTCCAGCCCTTGCCTTCTTCATGGACGAGGTTCTCGGCCGGCACCTCGACGTTCTCGAAGAACACCTCGTTGACCTCGCGCCGGCCGTCCATCAGGATCAGCGGCCGCACGGTGATGCCCGGCGTGTTCATGTCGATCAGCAGGAAGCTGATGCCCTCCTGGCGCTTCGGCGAATCCGAATCGGTGCGTACCAGGCAGAAGATCCAGTCCGCGTAGTGGCCCAGCGTCGTCCAGATCTTCTGGCCGTTGACGATGTACTTGTCGCCGCGGCGCTCGGCGCGCGTCTTCAGCGACGCCAGGTCCGAACCGGAGCCGGGTTCGGAATAGCCCTGGCACCAGAAGTCCTCGGCGTTGTAGATGCGCGGCAGGAAGCGCTTCTTCTGCTCGGGGCTGCCGAACTGGATCAGCACCGGGCCGCACATCGACAGGCCGAACGGCGGCAGCGGCGGCGCGCCGGCGAAGCCGAGTTCCTCGTCGAAGATGAACTTCTGCACGGCGGTCCAGTCGGTGCCGCCCCATTCGGTCGGCCAGGACGGCGCGGCCCAGCCCTTGGCGGCCAGGATCTTCTGCCAGGCGAGCAGCTCGTCGCGCGTCAGCCCTTCGTTGTTCAGCACTTTCTGCTGAAGCGTCTTCGGCAGATTGTCGTTGAGCCAGGCGCGCACCTCTTCCCGGAATGCCTGCTCGTCCTTCGAATAGTCGAGATCCACGTCCTCTTCCTCCCGCTCCTCAATAGTTGACCGACGACCGGACGGCCGGCGATCGCCATCGCGAACCGGTACGTCCAGTCAAACCCGCGTATCGTAACCCGGCCGGGTCGGGTTCCTCGAATCGGCCCGATGTCGGCTGATCTGTCAACTTGAAACAGTCCGGCGCTTGCGGCATCCTGCCCGCCTTCAGCCGTTTCGGATCACCATGCCCTCCCCCATCGAACAACGTCTGGCCGCCGAACTGTCGGTGCGCCCGCAACAGGTTCTGGCCACGATCGCGCTGCTGGACGAAGGCGCGACGGTCCCGTTCATCGCCCGCTATCGCAAGGAGGCGACCGGGGGGCTGGACGACACGCAGCTTCGCGCGCTGCACGAGCGGCTCGGCTACCTGCGCGAACTCGACGAGCGCCGCGACGCGATCCTCGAGGCGATCGGCGCACAGGGCAAGCTGACGCCCGAGCTGGCCGGCGCGATCGACGCGGCCGACAGCAAGCAGCGGCTCGAAGACCTGTACGCACCGTACAAGCTCAAGCGCCGGACCAAGGCGCAGATCGCTCGCGAGGCGGGGCTCGAGCCGCTGGCCGACGCGCTGCTCGCCGATCCGACCCTCGATCCCGAGACCGAGGCCGCCGCTTACCTGAAGCCGGCGTTCAAGGGACCGGACGGCGACAACCCCGGCGTGGCCGACGTCAAGGCGGCGCTCGAAGGCGCGCGCCACATCCTGATGGAGCGCTTCGCCGAGGACGCCGAACTGCTGGGCCGCCTGCGCGAGGACCTGAACGAGCGCGGCATCGTCGTGTCGACGGCGGCCGAGGGCAAGCAGGAGGCCGGCGCCAAGTTCAGCGACTATTTCGACTACCAGGAGCGGCTCGCCGACATCCCGTCGCACCGCGCGCTGGCGCTGCTGCGCGGGCGCCGCGAGGAGGTGCTGAAGGTCGCACTGAAGCTGCCCGAGGACATCGAGGCGGCCGAAGCGGCCGCCGCCGCTGCTGCGGCCGGATCCGGCAGCGCTCCCGCGGCGCGACGACCGGCGGCGCTGCCGTTCAACCGCTGCGAGCAGATGATCGCCGGACGCTTCGGCATCCAAGACAAGGGCCGCGCCGCCGACCCGTGGCTGCACCAGACCGCACGCTGGACCTGGCAGGTCAAGCTCGCGTGGCAGATGGAGACCGAGCTGATCGGCGCGCTGCGCGAGCGCGCCGAAGAGGCGGCGATCCAGGTGTTCGGCCGCAACCTGAAGGACCTGCTGCTGGCCGCGCCCGCCGGCCCGCGCGCGACGATGGGGCTGGACCCGGGCCTGCGCACCGGCGTCAAGGTCGCCGTCGTCGACGGCACCGGCAAGGTCGTCGCCACGCAGACGATCTATCCGCACGCGCCGCGCAACGACTGGGATGGCGCGATCGCGGCGCTGGCGGCGCTGGCGGCACGGCACCAGGTCGAGCTGGTCGCGATCGGCAACGGCACCGCGTCGCGCGAGACCGACAAGCTGGTCGTCGACCTGATCAAGCGCCACCCGCAGGCCGGGCTGACCAAGGCCATCGTGTCCGAGGCCGGCGCGTCGGTCTATTCGGCGTCCGAGCTGGCGGCGCGCGAGTTCCCGGACCTGGACGTGAGCCTGCGCGGCGCGGTCTCGATCGCGCGGCGGCTGCAGGATCCGCTGGCCGAGCTGGTCAAGATCGACCCGAAGTCGATCGGCGTCGGCCAGTACCAGCACGACGTCGGCCAGACCCGGCTCGCGCGCACGCTCGACGCGGTCGTCGAGGACTGCGTCAACGGCGTCGGCGTCGACCTGAACACCGCCAGCGCGCCGCTGCTGGCGCGCATCTCGGGCCTGTCGCCGTCGCTGGCCGAGAACATCGTCCGGCACCGCGACGCGCGCGGCGCGTTCGCGAACCGCGCGGCGCTCAAGGACGTGCCCCGGCTCGGCGAGCGGGCGTTCGAGCAGGCGGCCGGTTTCCTGCGGATCCGCGGCGGCGACAATCCGCTGGACGCCTCGGCCGTGCACCCGGAGGCTTACCCGGTCGTGCAGCGGATGCTCGCCGACATCGGCGCGAGCGTCGACACGGTGATCGGCAAGCCGGACCTGGTGCGGAGGCTGCAGGCCGACAAATACGTCGACGAGCGCTTCGGCCTGCCGACGATCCGCGACATCCTGAAGGAACTGGAAAAACCGGGCCGCGATCCGCGTCCCGAGTTCAAGACCGCGAGCTTTCGCGACGGCATCGAGTCGCTGAGCGACCTGCAGCCGGGCATGACGCTCGAAGGCGTCGTCACCAACGTCGCGGCGTTCGGCGCCTTCGTCGACATCGGCGTGCACCAAGACGGCCTGGTCCACATCTCGGCGCTGTCCGAGCGCTTCGTCAAGGACCCGCACGAGGTCGTCAAGGCCGGCGACCTGGTCAAGGTCAAGGTGCTCGACGTCGACGTCAAGCGGCAGCGGATCGCGCTGACGATGCGGCTGTCCGATCAGCCGGGCGACGCGCGCGCCGGCGAACGGCGCGACGGCGGTGCGCGCGGGCCGGGCGGTTCGGGTGGACCCGGCGGCCGTGGTCCGGGCGGCGCCGGCCGCGGCGCCGGCGCGCGCGGAGGCGGCCGCGGCGGCTTCGGCGCCGGATCCGAGCCGCAGAACGCGATGGCGATGGCGCTGGCCGCCGCTCGCCAGCGCAAGGACTGAGGGCTTAGCGGCAACACTGTTCCGATGGAACTCCATCTGTCACGATCCGGCTTCGTTTGATCGGAGACGGGCACGCCGAAGACGGCCGCGCGAACTCGGAAATGGCGTTCATCGTCGAGACCTCCGATATCAAGCTCGGCCCGGCTACCCAGAGGTGCCGGCCGTACCGGCCGGGATCCCCTCGCACCAGAGCACTAAGCGGCAAGCTTCTCCACCTGGGCCTCGGCCGAGGCGATGGCGCTCTTGCGGGCGTCCTCACCCAACGCCAGGCCCTCGGCACGCACGAAGGTGATGTCGGTGATGCCGAAGAAGCCGAAGATACCGCGCAGGTAGGTTTCCTGGTGATCCAGGAACGCGGCCGGCGCGCCTTCGCCGTACAGCCCGCCACGCGTCGAAGCGACGATCACGCGCTTGCCGCCGGCCAGACCCTGAGCGCCCTTGTCCGTGTAGCGGAAGGTCTTACCCGCAACCGCCAGCCGATCCAGCCAAGCCTTGAGCTGCGAGGGCAGCGTAAAGTTGTACATCGGCGCCCCCACGACAACCACGTCGGCGGCGAGGAAGTCTTCCAGGAGCCTGGCGTTGCGGGCCACAGCCCCCTTCGTGGCGTCGTCTTCCGGCTGAACACCCTGGAAAGCCAGGAATTCGGCGGTGGACAGGTGATCGACCGGTTCGGCGGCAAGATCGGTACGGATGACACGAATGCCGGGCCTGGCTTCGGTCAGGCGCTTGACGATGGCGGCCGTGAGCCGCCGGCTGGCCGACTGGTCATTCAGGATGCTGGCGTCGATGTGCAGCAAGGTCATGGCATTGTCCTTGGTATATATTTGTTACTTGAGCTACCAATGTAACCATCTATCCTGCGCCGCACAATAAGGCACAGGAAGTGAACCGAGTACCATGAATAAAACCGCTCCACCCCATGATTTGCAGAATGCGGATTGCCAGAAAGTCAGTCAGGTACTGGCGCGCGTGGGAGAGAAATGGAGCGTGCTCATCATCACGTACCTGACGGACGGGCCGCGGCGCTTCACCGAGATCAAGCGCACCATCAACGGCATCTCACAGCGCATGCTGACCCTGTGCCTGCGTGGGCTGGAACGGGATGGCCTGGTCAAGCGGACGGTGTACTCCGTCATGCCCCCTCACGTGGAATACGAGTTGACACCACTCGGGCGCTCCCTCACGCAGCCGGTCATCGCTCTGGGAGCCTGGGCAATCGAGCACATCGCCGACATCGACGCGGCTCGGCAGGCGTTCGATGCGCAGGAGAGCAACAAGGGCGGCCCGACTCCTTGGCAACGCTAGGCCAGGGCTCAGCCACGTCGGCCACGTCGGCCACGGCCGGAAGAAGGCTCATCCAGACGAATTCTTGCGCGAGGCCAGCCGCGCCGCCAACCGGCTTTCCGTGCCGCGCTCTACGGTCAGCAAGCCCTGCGGCCGGTTGCGCGTTGATGTGCCCGCCTCCTTTGCCCATATTCGGGCAAGCCGAGACCCTCGACCCGGACCTAAGCCGGCACGCGCCGGCATTCGCCGTCGACGACGACGTGCCGGATCGCCCGGTCGTCGGCGAGCACGATCATCGCGAACAGCCATTCGTCGAGCGAGCGGGCGGCGGCCGCGCGCCGCGCCAGCAGCGGACGCGCGCCCGGATCGAGCGCGATGAAATCGGCGTCGGCGCCGACCGCGAGGTTGCCGATCCGCCCTTCGAGATCGATCGCGCGCGCGGCGTCCAGCGTATGCAGCCGCCACAGCGTCGACGGCGACAGCGCGACGCCGCGCAGCCGCGCGACCTCATAAGCGGCCATCATCGTCCGGAACGGCGAGAACGACGAGCCGCCGCCAACGTCGCTGGCCAGCCCCTGGCGCAGGCCGGCCCGGCCGGCGGCGGCGAAGTCGTACAGCCCGCTGCCGAGGAACAGGTTCGACGTCGGGCAGACCGCCGCGCTCGCATCGTGCGCGCGCAGCCGGGCGCGATCCTCGTCGTCGAGCCAGATGCAGTGGCCGAAGACGCCGCGCGGCCGCAGCAGCCCCATGCGTTCGTAGACGTCCAGATAGCTGCGCGCCGACGGATACAGCCGCGCGACCCAGGCGATCTCGTCGCGGTTCTCGGCGACGTGGGTCTGCGTCCAGACACCCGGATGGCTGTCGGCGAGCGCCGCACAGCCGCGCATCTGCGCTTCGCTGCAGCTCGGCACGAAGCGCGGCGTCAACGCATAGCCGAGCCGGTCGACGCCGTGCCACCGCCGGATCAGCGCCTCGGTGTCGAGCAGGCTCTGCTCGGTCCGGTCGCGCACGCCGTCCGGACAATTCTGGTCCATCAGCGTCTTGCCGGCGATCATCCTCAGCCGACGGGCGCGGGCCTCGGCGAACAGCGCGTCGACCGAGACCGGATGCGAACTGCCGTAGACCATCGCCGTCGTCACGCCGTGCCGCAGCAGCTCGTCGAGGAACAGCGGCGCGACCGCCGCCGCATGGGCGGGGTCGGCGAAAGCGGCCTCGGCCGGAAACGTATAGTGCTCGAGCCAGGGCAGCAGTCCGTCGGCCGGCGAACCGATGACGTCGAACTGCGGGAAATGCACGTGGATGTCGACGAAGCCCGGCGCCAGCGTCAGCCCGCGCCAGTCGATCAGGTCGACGCCGGCCCAGGACTCGTGCAGCCCGGCGAAGTCGCCGAGATCGACGATCGTGCCGTCCTGCACGACCAGCAGGCCGTCATCGATCCGCCGCGGCTCGCGTCGCGCATCGAAGTAAAGGATCGCCGCCCGCCATGCCTGGATTCCCGGTGTCATCGGCCCCTCGCTCAGCAGATGCCGAACGTGATACCACGCTCGAGCAGGTAGCGCCGATAGGCGGTCGCGCTGCGGTCGGCCGCGCTGCTCAGTTCGCGCACCGGCGCTTGCGCGGTGATCGGCAGCCGCCTGGGCCGCTGCGACTCGAGCACCGGCTGGTCCTGTCCGAAGATCGTATCCTGGAAGTCGCGCAGCGCTTGGTCGGGATCGTCCGAACGCGTCATCGCCATCCGGATCCATACGCGGCTGCGCTCGGGTTCGATCGGGCAGACGAACAGCGCGATCGACTCGCGAAAACCGGCCAGCCCGACGGCCCCCTGCTCGGGGATCTTGGTCAGGATCGCCGTATACGGCGCGTTGACTTCATACGTGTATTCGACCATCGCGCCGCCGGTCGCATGGATGCTCGAACGAGGCTGCCACGCGAAGCAGCCGGTCGCCAGGAAACCGGTCGGCGTCGCCGCGACCTCGTACGGCCGCTGCTCGGTCCGGTCGCGCGAGCCCAGGTAATCGTCGTGCACGAAACCGAAGTGCGACATGTCCAGGAAATTCTCGACGATCCGCGGCGCGCTGGTCGTCACGTCATAAGGACCGCTGGTGACCTTGCGCAGCCGATCGTCGGATTCGGCGGCGAACGGCGGCACCCGCGCGTCGGCATCGAGCGCCGACGGTTCGGTCAACGCGACCCAGACCAGGCCGTAGGCCTCGCGGGCCTCGTACGCGCAGGCGCGATGGTGGGCGGGCGGCTCGAACGCGGGCACCGCCGGCACCCGTACGCAGCGGCCGTCGCCGCGCATCCGCCAGCCGTGATAAGGACATTCGATCGTTCCGTCGACGACGCGGCCCATCGACAGCGCGGCGCCGCGGTGCGGGCAGCGATCGGCGAAGGCGCGCACCCGGCCTTCGCCGTCCCGCCAGACGACGAGGTCCTCGCCGAGCAGCCGGACCGCCATCGCCGCACCGTCGCGGCGGGCGAGGTCCTCGGTCGACGCGACCGGATGGAACAGGCGCTTCTCGATCATCGATCGATCCTCGTCGCGGTCCGCGCTCAGTTGGCCGACGGCACCTTGCCCTCGACGCCCTTGACGTAGAAGTCGATCACGTCCTTCCACGCTTGGTCGGCCTTGACGCCGCTGGCCAGCTTCTCGGCGCCGGTGTTGTCGAGCAGCGGCCCGGTGAACACTTCGAACGTGCCGGCGCGCATCGCCTCGCGGGTCTCGTCGACCTTCTTGCGGATGTCCTCGGGCACCTCGGCCGACACCTTGATCAGATCGTTGCGGCCCTCCTTGATGCCTTCGACGATCCGGCCGGACTTCCACGTGCCGTCGATGACGGCCGAGACCGCCCGCGTGTAATGGCCGCCCCACAAGGCCACCGCCGAACCGAGATGGGCCTTGGTCGCGAACGCGCTCATGTCGCTGTCCCAGCCGAACGCGTACTTGCCGTTCTTCTCGGCGGTCTGCAGCACGGCGGTCGAATCGGTGTTCTGCAGCAGCACGTCGGCGCCGCTGTTGATCAGCGTCTGCGCGGCGTCGCCCTCCTTCGGCGGATCGCCCCAGGTGCTGACCCAGACGACCTTGGTCTTGATCGCCGGATTGACGGTCTGCGCGCCCAGCGTGAACGCGTTGATGTTGCGCAGCACCTCGGGAATCGGGAACGAGCCGACGAAGCCCAACGTGCCGGTCTTGCTCATCTTGCCGGCGATGATGCCGGCCAGGTAGGCCGGCTCGTAGAACTTCGAGTCGTAGACGCCCATGTTGTCGGCCATCTTGTAGCCGGTCGCGTGCTCGAAGCGGACGTCCGGAAACTCGCTGGCCACCTTGAGCATCGCCTCCATGTAGCCGAACGAGGTCGCGAAGACGATGCGGTTGCCCTGCTGCGCGAGGTCGCGGATCACGCGTTCGGCGTCGGCGCCTTCGGGCACGTTCTCGACGTACGAGGTCTTGACCTTGCTGCCCAGATCGGCCTCGACCTGCTTGCGGCCCAGGTCGTGCGCGTAGGTCCAGCCGGCGTCGCCGACCGGACCGATGTAGACGAACGCCGCCTTGAACGGCTCCGGCGCGGCCGGGGCCGCGGCCGGCGCCGAGGCGGCCGGTGCCGGCTCTTCCTTCTTGCCGCAGCCCGCGAGGCCGACGGCGGCGGCGACCGACGTCAGCGCCAGGGCTTTGAGCAGCCCGCGCTTGCGGGTCGGGGTCGAGGATTCGGTCATGTTTTCTCCTGGGCTGAGACGCGGCGCCCGCACGGCGCCGGCGCACGAAAATCGAACGGGGTCCTGTTCACGCGGAGCCGGGCGCTAACCCGGATGGAAGGGCTTGCCGAGCGACGCCGGCATGTTGATGCGGATCCACACCGGATTGCGCGAGATCAGCGCCAGCACGACGATCGTCGCCAGATACGGCAGCATCGCCAGAAGCTGGCTCGAGATCTCGACGCCGGCGCTCTGCAACGCGAGCTGCGTCATCGTCACGCCGCCGAACAGATAGGCGCCGAGCAGCACGCGGCCGGGACGCCAGGTCGCGAACGTCGTCAACGCGGTCGCGATCCAGCCGCGGCCGGCGACGACGCCCTCGACCCACAGCGGCGCGTAGACGACCGAGATGTACGCGCCGGCCAACCCGCACACGGCGCCGCCGACGACGACCGCCAGCAGCCGGATCGCGCGCACCGGGTAACCGAGCGCATGCGCCGAGTCCGGCGATTCGCCGACCGCGCGCAGCACGAGCCCCGCCCGGCGCCGGTACAGGAACCACGCGATCAGCGCCGCCAGCGCGATCGTCAGGTAGACGGCCGGGTGCAGGCGGAAGAACGCGGGACCGATGAACGGAATGTCCGACAGGCCGGGAATCGACGTGATGCCGCGATCGGCGAGCTTCTTGCCCGCGTAGCCGACGCCGACGAACGCCGAGAAGCCAGCGCCGAACAGGCTCAGCGCGAGCCCCGTCGCGTACTGGTTGGTGTTCAGGAAGATCACCAGCACGCCGAACACCAGCGCCATCAGCGCGCCGGCGCCGGCGCCGGCGGCGAAGGCCAGCACGTCGCTCTGCGTGTGGAAGGCGGTCGCGAAGCCGGCGACGGCCGCGACCAGCATCATCCCCTCGGCGCCGAGATTCAGCACGCCGGCCTTCTCGTTGATCAGCAGGCCCAGGCCGGCGAGCGCCAGCGGCGTGCCGGAGGCCAGCGTGGCCGCGATCAGAAACGCGAGTTGGTCCATCGCGGGGCTCAGGCGGAGGTCATCGGAGGAATCGTCGGCGACGGCGACGACGGCGACGGCTGAGACGACGACGACAGCGACGATGGCGTCGGCGACAGCGGCGACAAAGGCGTCGGCGGCAGCGCGGGCGGCGAGGCGTCGGCCGCGCCCGAAGGCACGGCGGCCGCAGTCGTCGGCGCCGATCGCCAGCGGATGCGGTAATGGATCAGCGTGTCGCAGGCCAGCAGCAGGAACAGCAGCAAGCCCTGGAACACGCCGGTCAGCGCGTTCGGCAGGCCGAGCCGCGACTGCGACAGCTCGCCGCCGATCAGCATCATCGACAGCAGCATGCCGGACAGCACGATGCCCAACGGATGCAGGCGTCCGACGAAGCAGACGATGATCGCCGTGAAGCCGTAACCAGTCGACACGTGCGGCGTCAGTTGCCGCAGCGGACCGGCGACCTCCATCGCGCCGGCCAGCCCCGCCATGCCGCCGGAGATCAGCAGCGCGGTCCACAGCGCGCTGCGCGACGAGAAGCCCGCATAACGGGCCGCTGCCGGGGCCAGGCCGCCTACCTGCAACTGGTAACCCTTCCATGAGCCGGACAGGAAGGCCCAGAACACGCCGACCAGCACCAGCGCGACGACGAATCCCCAGTGCAGCCGCGACGGCGGCAGCAGCGACGGCAGCCACGTCGACGCGACGAAGGTCTTGGTCTGCGGGAAGTTGAAGCCCTGCGGATCCTTCCACGCGTTGAACACCAGATAGTTCAGCAACTGGGCGGCCACGTAGACCAGCATCAGGCTGACCAGGATCTCGTTCGCGTTGAAGCGATCGCGCAGCAACGCGACCAGCGCGGCCCAGCCCATGCCGCCGAGCACGCCGGCGATCAGCACGATCGGCGAATACAGGCCGCGCGGCCCGCCGTAGCCGTGCATCGTCAGCCACAGCGAGACGCCGCCGCCGGCGATCGCGCCGAGCAGGAACTGCCCCTCGGCGCCGATGTTCCAGACGTTGGACCGATAGCAGACCGCCAGGCCCAGCGCGCACAGGATCAGCGGCGTGGCCTTCAGCAGCACTTCGGAGAATGCGCGGACGCTGCTAAGCGGCTCGAGGAAGAACACGCCGAGCCCGCGCGCCGGATCCTTGCCCAGCGCGATGAACAGCAGCGCGGCGACGACGACGGTGGCGGCCAGCGCGATCACCGGCGAGGCCAGCGACATCAGCCGCGACGGCTGCGGACGCGCTTCAAGCCCGAGCATCGACAGGCTCCCCTGCTCTCGCGGCGCCGGCGGCCGGCCATAACCCCGACATCCATTCGCCGATCAGTTCGGTCGTCGCCCGCGCCGTCTCGATGGCCGGGCTCAGGCGTCCCTGCGCGATGACCAGCAGCCGGTCGCAGATCTCGAACAGCTCGTCGAGCTCCTCGCTGACGACCAGCACCGCACAGCCGGCGTCGCGCAGGCCCAGGATCGCGCCGCGGATCTGCGCGGCCGCGCCGACGTCGACGCCCCAGGTCGGCTGCGAGACGATCAGCAGCGTCGGCCGCGCATCGATCTCGCGCCCGACGATGAACTTCTGCAGATTGCCGCCCGACAGCGAGCGGGCCGCCGCCTGCGGCCCGCCGGCCTTGACGTCGAAGCGCCGGATCAGGTCTTCGGCGAGCCGCGCCGCGGCGCCGCGGCGGATCCAGCCGGCGCCGGACACCGGCTCGCTGCGTGTCAGCAGCGTGTTGGCGGCCAGCGCCATCGTCGGCACCGCGCCGCGGCCGAGCCGCTCCTCGGGAACGAAATGCAGGCCGAGCTTGCGCCGCGCGCGCGGCGACGCGCGCGAGACGTCCTTGCCGGACACCGTGATCGTACCGGGCGCGGCGCGGGCATCCTCGCCCGACAGCGCGTACAGCAGCTCCTTCTGGCCGTTGCCCGACACACCGGCGATGCCGACGACCTCGCCGGCCGCCACGTCCAGCGACACGTCGTCGAGCGCGACGCCGAACTGATCGTCGCGCGGCAGCGCCAGGCCGCTGACCCGCAGCACGACCGGACCGCGCGCGCCGTCGCGGTGCGCGAGCGGCGGCGGTTCGGCACCGATCATCATCCGCGACAGCGACGCGTTCGATTGCTCGCGCGGATCGCAGACGCCGGTGACCTTGCCGCCGCGCAGCACCGTGCAGGCCGAGCACAACGCGCGGATCTCGTGCAGCTTGTGGCTGATGTACAGGATGCTGCAGCCTTCGGCGACCAGCTTGCGCAGCACGACGAACAGCTTGTCGACGGCCTGCGGCGTCAGCACCGACGTGGGCTCGTCGAGGATCAGCAGCTTCGGATCGGTCAGCAGCGCGCGGATGATCTCGACGCGCTGCATCTGGCCGACCGACAACGTATGCACGGGCCGCGACGGATCGATGTCGAGCCCGTACTCGGCGGCCTTGTCGCGGATCCGCCGGGTCACCTCGGCCAGCGGGATCGAGCGGTCGACGCCGAGCCAGACGTTCTCGGCGACCGTCAGCGTGTCGAACAGGCTGAAGTGCTGGAACACCATGCTGATGCCCAGCGCGCGCGCCTCCTGCGGATTGCGCAACTGCACGGCACGGCCGTCGAACGCGACGCTGCCTTCGTCTGGCCTGACGGCGCCGTAGATGATCTTCATCAGCGTCGATTTGCCGGCGCCGTTCTCGCCGAGCACCGCATGGGCCTCGCCGGGCGCGACGACCAGCGAGACGTCGCTGTTGGCGACGACCGACGGATAACGCTTGGTGATGTGCGCGAGTGCCAGCCTGGGCTCTGCCACCGTGGGTTCCTTTTCTCGACCGACCGGTCTGCCCGCCGCGCGCTCGCGGCGGCCGCCGGTCCGTGTCGTCGTCAAAGCGGAGCAAGCTTGATGCCAAGAGCGCGGACCAAGCGGTGTCGACGCCTTTCGCGATCGGCGCCCCCATCCGGATGCGAGGTCCGACCTTGATGCACCACGATGGTTCGCGCTCGCCCGGCGCACCGGGTACGAAAGCTGCATGCCGCATCGCGGCGATGATCCGCGATCCTCATGTCCGTTTTCGCCCCGTCGACCCGCCCGATGCGCTGGCGGCGCTGGCGCGTTGCTGGCTCGGCGCGGCGCAGCCGTGCGCGATCGTGCACGTCACCGCAGCGGCCGGTTCGACGCCGCGCGGCACCGGCACCAGGATGCTGGTTCGCGCCGATCGGATCGCCGGCACGATCGGCGGTGGCCACCTCGAGTTCCGGGCGATCGCGCTGGCGCGGCAGGCGCTGTCGGACGCGCACGCCGGCACGTTCGCGCCGCGGCATCATCGCTTCGCGCTCGGGCCCAGCCTCGGCCAATGCTGCGGCGGACGGATCGAGATCGCGATCGAGCCGCTGAGCGCGGCGGCGCTGGCCGCCTGGCCTGCCCGGCCGCCGCGCTTCCACCTGATGCTGTACGGCGCCGGCCACGTCGGGCAGGCGCTGGTGCGCGCGCTCGCGCCGGTCGCCTGCACGATCGACTGGATCGACAGCCGCGATGCGATCGTACCGGCCGATGCGGGACTGGCGGCCGCTGATCGCGGTGAGGGCTCGGGAGCCGACCACGGAGTCATCGCCGACGCGGACTTCGCCGCTGACTTCGGTACCGATCTCGCCGCCAGAGCCGATACCGGCTCCGGCGCCGACCACGCCCCGCCCCGGCGCTGGACCATCAGCGACGCGCCGGAAAGCGACGCGCGGCTCGCACCGGCCGACGCCTACCACCTGGTGATGACGCACGACCACGACCTGGACCTGCGGATCTGCGAACAGGTGCTCGACCGCGATCGCTTCGGCTTTCTGGGCCTGATCGGCTCGCGAACCAAGCGCGCGCGCTTCGAAAGCCGGCTGCTCGCCCGCGGCATCCCGGCGGCGCGGATCGCGCGCCTGCAATGCCCGATCGGGATGCCCGGCATCATCGGTAAGGAACCCGAGGTCATCGCGCTGTCGGTAGCCGCGCAACTGCTGGCGCTGTCGTCGGCTTAGGGCCTGTTCACGCCTCAGGGCCTGTTCACCCCTTAGGGCCTGTCCACGACTCAGGGCCTGTCCACGCCCAGATCGAACCCGCGTGAAGCCCTTGTATCGACAGGCTTCAGTCGTATCGCGCGGATAACGCGAAGATCAGCACGCGTCCGGATCGATGCCGGCCAGATCGCCGAGCGCGCTGGCTCGCTGCACGCGCCGTCCGATCGCTGCCGCGAGTACCGGACCGGCCGCGGCAGACCGGACCAGCGTGAACCAGCGGCGCGCGCGCGTGATGCCGGTGTAGACGAGTTCGCGGGTCAGCACGGGGTTCGGACGCGACGGCAGCCACAGCGCCGCGTGGTCGAACTCCGATCCCTGCGCCTTGTGCACGGTCATCGCATAGACGGTCTCGACGGCCTGCAGGCGGCTGGGCAGCACCCAGCGGATCTTGCCGCTGCCGTCCCCGGCGATGAAGGCGACGCGCAGCCGGCGCGTGGTACCGGGCGGATCGGTCGCCCTGACCGGACACGCGATCGCGATGCCGACGTCGCCGTTCATCAGGCCGAGCGCGTAGTCGTTGCGCGTGACCAGCACCGGCCGCCCCGGATACCACGGCGAGTCGGCGGCGATCAGACCGGCGCCGGCCAGCAAGCGTTCGATGCGGCGGTTGATCCGCTCGACGCCGTCGTCGCCCCGCCGCGTCGCGCACAGCAACTGGAAACGCGCGAAGTCGTCCAGCACCCGGCGCGCCCAGTCGTCGATCGCGGCGCCGTCGGCGCCGTCGCCGGGATCGTCGTCACGCAGGCGTTCGAGGTAAGGACGATAACCGGCCCTCGGTCTCGCGTCGTCCTTACCCGCGCTGGTGCCGGTGCCGGTGCCGGTGCCGGTGCCGGTGCCGGTGCCGGTGCCGGTGCCCGTGCCCGTGCCGGTGCCCGTGCCCGTGCCCGTGCCCGTGCCCGTGCCCGTGCCCGTGCCCGTGCCGGTGCCCGTGCCCGTGCCCGAAGTTATGCCCGAACTCGTGGTCGGACTTGTAGTCGGACTCGTGCCCGTTCTCGAACTCGTGCCCATGCTCGAACTCGCGTCCCGCGCCGGCTCGACGCCGCCGTCCAGCACCAGCGCACCCAGCGCATCGGCGGCGGCCGCGGCATCGCCGGCCGGCACGACGATCGCCGCGACGTCGTCCAGACCGGCGGCCAACAGTTCGTGCACCGCCGCCTCGTCGCCGTCGTTGACGGCCCGGGCGAGCCGGCCGATGCCGCTGCGCGCGTCGAAGCGATGGCTGTGCCGCAGCATCGCGATCGACTGATCGAGCGTACGCGGCGCAGCGCCCAGCAGCGCATCACCGATGTCCTGGCCGGCGACCTCCCGCAACCAGTCGCGCGTCGCCGGCGAATAGCCGCCCTGCTGCGCGTGGCGGCACAACTCGCCGAGCACGGCGCCGGCTTCGACCGAGGCGAGCTGGTCCTTGTCGCCGAGCAGGATCAGGCGCGCATCCGGCGGCAGCGCCGACAGCAGGCCGTGCATCATCTCCAGATCGATCATCGATGCCTCGTCGACGACCAGCACGTCGAGCGTCAGCGGATTGCCGCGATCGTGGCGCAGGCGGCGCGTGTCGGGGCGGCTGCCGAGCAGGCGGTGCAGCGTGACGACCGTCGTCGGGATCGCCGCCCGGATCCGCTCGGCCTCGGGCAGCCCGTGCAGCGACAGGCGGCCGACCGCACCCGCGATCGTCTCGTTCAGCCGCGCGGCGGCCTTGCCGGTCGGCGCGGCCAGCAGGATCCGCAGCCCCTGCTCGCGCGCGCTCTCGCCGAGCGAACCGGCGAAAGCCAGCGCCTGCAGCAGCGCCAGCAGCCGGATCACGGTCGTCGTCTTGCCGGTACCGGGGCCGCCGGTCAGCACGCTGAAACCGCTGCGCAAGGCCAGCGCGCACGCGCACTTCTGCCAGTCGACCACCACGTTCGACGCCCCCGGCGAAGCGGCCGGGACGGCGCCGGTGTCCGGAAACAGCGCGTCGAGCGCCGCGCGGACCCGGTCGAGGCCGGCGCCGCTTCGAACACCGCAAGGGTCGGCGCGCAGTCGCGCGGCGATGTCGGCGGCCGCCTCGCGCTCGTAGCGCCAGTAGCGCCGCAGGTACAGCCGATCGCCATCGAGCAGCAGCGGTGTCGCCGCGTCGGCGATGCCTTCCAGCGAAGCGGCGATGTCGTCGCGCCATTGCGCGATGCCCAGGCCGGCGAGAAAACGCTCGGGCGGTACCGGCGGACGCGCGCCATCGACGCCGGCGGATCCCGCGTCATCGTCCTGCGGCGGCAGCGACAGCACGAAGCGCGGGTCGGCCAGCGCCGCCGCCAGGTCCAGGCAAACGTGGCCGCGGCCGAGCTGATGGCTGGCCAGCGCGGCGCCGACCAGCAGCAACGGCGACGGCTGGGTCAGATGCCGGTCGACGAACTCGGCGAACGCGCGATCGAGCTCGCGCAGCCAGCCGTGCGCGGCCCATTCGGCCAGCATCCGCAGCGCCGACCGCCGATCGGCCGTCCGCCAATGCGGCGCGTCGTCGCGCGCGATCGCCGGCGTCATCGCCCGGCCTCGCCGAACAGCGCGTCGAGCGCGTCGATCAGCGCGCGCGCCGGTCGTTCGACGAACACGCCGCGGCCGTCGCCGCGACAGGCGCGCACGAACAGGTAAACCGCGCCGCCGACGTGACGGTCGTAGTCGTAGTCGGGCACGCGCGACTTCAGCAGCCGGTGCAGCGCGAACAGGTACAGCGCGTACTGCAGGTCGTAGCGATGCGCGGCCACGGCATCGGCCATCGCCGAACTCGTATACGCCTCGTCGCCCGGACCCAGCCAGTTCGACTTGTAGTCGGCGACGTAGTAGCGGCCCTCGTGCTCGAACACTAGATCGATGAAGCCCTTTAGCATGCCCTGCAGGCGGACCGCGCCGAGCGGCGGCCGCGCCCGCCCCTGCAACGTATGACGAGTCACCTCGCGATCGATCCGGACGAGGTCGGTATCGCGGGCGCTGAACCAGAACTCCATCTCGACCAGGAAGGCACCGGCCTTCAGATCGGCCAGCCGCCACGTCCCCCCGGCCAGCGGCAGCGGCCGCTCGAGCAGGCCGATCAGCCAGTGCCGCAGCGCCTGCCGCCACGCCTGCCAGCCGCGCGCGGCGCTCTGCTGGTCGAGCCAGGCATCGACCCGCTCGGGGCTCGCGCAGACCGCGGCGAAGCCTTGGCGGCCGGCCCACTCGAGCAGTTCGTGCAGGAAACTGCCGGGCGCGGGGCCGCGCGGAAAATCATGGATCGCGGCCGAGGCGTCGACGCTCGCGCCGGCCGGTTCATCGAACAGGTCCGGCTGGTGCGCGAACACCGGCGCGATCGACGTCGCTGACGCCGCTGACGTTGCTGGCGCCGCCACACCGCCCCCTGCACTTCCCCCTGCACTTCCCCCTGCACTTCCCGCCGCACTGCCCTTCGCATCGCCCCGCGCACCGACCGCTGCACCGACCGCCGCACTGGCTGACGCACTGGCTGACGCACCGGCTGACGCCAGAGTCGCCGCGCCGGCAAACGCCGGCGTCGCGTCCGAGTCGGGCACGCGATCGTCGGCCGCCGGATCGGCGGCCGCCTCGGCGAAGGTCTGCTGCAACGCGCTGGCCGCACGGTCCGGCGACACCGACCGGTCCTCGTACACGTCGGACGACCGCGCCTGACCGGCGCGCAGCAGCGCCGAGAAACTGGCGATCCACCATGGCGAGCGGGGCCGTTCGCTCAGCGGCAACGGCGGGTCGAGCGGCGGCGCGACGCGCGCGATCGCCGGCGACGGGCCGGCGGCCGGCTCGGGCAGCGGCGCGGCGACGATCGCCGCCGCGTCGACGCCGGCCAGCAGCGGCGCCAGATCGGCGTCGACGGCGTCGGCCGCCGCGCCGAGCAGGTAGCCGGGCGCGCTGCGCGCGAAACCGTCGACGGCGGCGACACCGATCCATACCGCGTGCCGCGCGCGCGTCAACGCCACGTAGAACTTGCGCAGGTCTTCGGCCAGCCGCTCGTCGTCGGCCCGTGCGACCAGCGCCGGATCGCCGTCGATCGCCACGTGCAGTCGCCCGTCGTCGTCGTGCCAGCTCAACGGCAGGTCCTCCGCGCCGACCCGGCGGAACGCGCACGCGAACGGCACGAACACCAGCGGATACTCGAGCCCCTTGGACTTGTGGACCGTGACGACCTTGACCAGGTCGTCGTCGCTCTCGAGGCGCTGGCGACGGGTATCGTCGCCGACGGCACGAGCCTGGATCCGCTCGGCCAGTTCGCGGATCAGCGCGTGTTCGCCATCGAGCGTGGCGCCGGCCTGCTGCAGCAGTTCGGCCAGGTGCAGCAGGTCGGTCAGGCCGCGCTCGTCGCCGCGCGACAGCAGCCGGGCCGGCACCGCGAAATCGTGCAGCAGATGTCGGATCATCGGCAGCACGCCCTGGCGTCGCCAGATCGCCCGATACGCGCGCCAGCGCTCGACCTGCGCCTCCCAGTACGCCTCGTCGTCATTGAGCCGGTCCAGCGTCGGCCAGTCCAGGCCCAGCGTCGCGCTGGCCAGCGCCGCGCGCAGCCGGCGATCGTCGTACGGATCGGCGCAGGCGCGCAACCAGGCCAGCAGGTCGCCGGCGACCCGGCTGTCGAACACCGATTCCCGATCGGACAGGTAGACGCTGCGCAGGCCGACGCGCGCCAGCGCGCGCCGCACGAGCGTGGCCTCGGCACCGTTGTTGACGAGCACCGCGACGTCACCGGGACGCAGCGGCTGCCATTCCCCGCCGGATGACGCGAAGCCGGCGCGACCGGCGCCGGCAAGCCCGATCAGCGCGGCGATCTGCGCGGCCGTCGCGTCGGCCAGCGACTTACGGTAGGCCACCATGCCGACCTTGCCCGGCGGCAGCGTCCAGCAGGTCAGCGCCGGCGCGGGCTCGCCGTCGACGCACCAGCATTCGTCGCGGCCGCGCGCTTCGGCCGGATGGAAGGGCAGCAGGTCCTCGCCGCCGCGCCGGCCCAGGAACGCGCCCCGGCCGGCCGGATCGCGCTGCGCGAGTTCGAACCAGGCGTTGACGGCCGCGACCATCGGCGCGGTCGACCGGAAGTTGGTCGCCAGCGTGTAGTGCCGCCCGCGCGTCGCGCGGCGCGCGGCCAGGTACGAATGGATGTCGGCGCCGCGAAACGCGTAGATCGCCTGTTTCGGATCACCGATCAGCACGAGCGCCGACGCATCGTCGACGCTGCCGGCACCGCCACCGCCACCGCCATCGCCACCGCCACCGCCACCGCCATCGCCATCGACATCGACATCGACATCGGCGGCCGGCGCCGCGTCGACCCGGTAGATCGCGTCGAAGATCCGGTACTGCTCGGGATTCGTGTCCTGGAACTCGTCGATCATCGCGACCGGAAAGCGCTCGCGGATCCGCGCCGCGAGCTGCCGGCCGTGCTCGCCCTGCAGCGCGCGGTCGAGCCGCGTCAGCAGGTCGTCGAAACCGACGGCGGCGCGGCGCGACTTCTCCCACGCGAAGCGCTCGACGACCCAGGCGGTCGCGTGGCGCAGCAGCGCCGCGCGGCCGTCGGGCAGCGAATCGAGTTCGCTTTTCAGCCGCTCGATCGCCGTCCAGGCCGGATGCGCGGGCGGCGCGCCGTCGCGCCAGACCTCGGCGAGGCCGGCCGGCGTCAGGCGTTGCCAGCCGGTCTTCAGATCCAGCCGGACGGCCTGCGGATCAGTAGCCCAGCAGCGCAGCGCGTCGAGCCACGGCACGTAATGGTTCCGCTTGAACTTCTGCCCGAGCACCCGGCGGTTCGCGCAGGCTTCGTCGAGCAGCGGGCCGATCTCGTCGAGCCAGGCCGGCCAGGGCGCTTTCAACCGGGCCAGGCGCAGGTCGGCGTCGCGACGGGCGGCGGCCAGCGCCCGCGCCGGCTCGTCGGCCTCTCCGGCGCCGTCGGCGATCCGCTCGTGCACGGGCAGCAGGCGGTCGAGGACGCGCAGCATCGACTCCGGGCTGGACCACCAGCCGCGCACGCGCCGCGCGTCGGCCTCGTCGAGCGGATACAGGAACACGCGCCAGTAGTCGCGCACGACGTCGATCAGCCAGTCCGACAGGTCGGTGCGCAGCGTCTGCGTGAACGGGCTGTCGGTCGCGAACGCGTGCTCGCGCAGCATCCGGTGGCACCAGCCGTGGATCGTCGAGACGGCCGCCTCGTCCATCTGCTGCGCGGCCGCCTGCAACAGCCGCGCGCACTGCCGCCAGCGCGCCGGCGGATGGTCGTCGCGCAACGCGCGCAGCAGCGGATCGACGAGCGCATCGTCGGAACCGTCATCGGCGTCATCGGCGTCATCGGCGTCATCGGCGTCATCAGCGTCATCAGCGTCATCGGCGACATCAGTCGCATCGTCGCCATCGCCGGCCGCCGCGCCATCCCCGCCGTGATCGCTGCCGGCCTCGGCCTCGACCGCCGAGCGCTCGAAATACGCGGCGGCCTGCGCGAGGCGTGAGCGGATCCGGTCGCGCAGCTCCTGCGTGGCGGCATCGGTGAAGGTCACGACCAGCACCTGCTGCGGCGTCAGCGGCCGCGCGAACGCGGCCTCGCCGCCGTGGCCGAGCATCAGTCTCAGGTACAAGGCGGCGATCGTGAAGGTCTTGCCCGTGCCGGCGCTCGCCTCGATCAGGCGGCTGCCGCGCAAGGGGAACCGCAGCGGATCGAGCCGGATCGGCGCCCCCCGCTCAGTCATCGCCGCCCTCGAGATGCGCCTCGA
The DNA here is from genome assembly GCA_047601745.1 of Burkholderiaceae bacterium. Classification (GTDB taxonomy): domain Bacteria; phylum Pseudomonadota; class Gammaproteobacteria; order Burkholderiales; family Burkholderiaceae_E; genus JAKPAM01. The sequence continues at coordinate 5,954,672 of JASGIS010000001.1, forward strand.
GCGGCGCGTACAGGCGATCGCAGCAGACGGCGAAGCGCCCGTCGGCCCATAACGCGTCGAAATCGGGGTAAGCGCGCGCCAAGCACGGATCGCCGCGCACCTCGCCGGGCGTGCCGTGCCGGCCGTCCTGGCCTTCATAAGCGCTGCGCGCCTTGCGCGCGGCGTCGGCATCGATCGGCAGATCCGGCCGGCCGCCGGCGCGCAGCCACGCGAAACCGGCCCGCGGCGCCAGCGGCAGCGCTTCGCGCAAGCCGTCGGCATAAGCGTTGAGCAGCGCCGACCAGTAGCGGGCGGCGGCATCGGCCGCCAGCGGCCGCAGCGTCGCGCTGCCGTTCTTGCCGATCACGCAGGTCGTCATCGGCGGACCGGCCAGGTGGGCGGCGACGTGATCGATCCAGTGCCGCAGCAGGCGCTCGCGACGGTAGCTGCGCTGCTTGTCGATCAGCGACGACGACGACAGCAGCACGCGCGCCAGCGCGCCATCGCCGTCGCGCCGCCAGTCGCCGAGCCAGTCGCGCAACTGCAGGCCCGGATCGGCGCGCACGACCGGATCGACGACGAGCCGCGGCGCCAGCGCCTCGGGCCAGTCGGCGATCGCGGCGAGGTAGCGCTCGAACAGGTCGTCCATCGGTTCGAGCAGCGCGTCGACGACCGGCTGCGCGAACCCGGCGATCGGCAGCGCGCCGCGCCGCCGGATGCGCGCCAGCGCGTCACGCAGCACTGCGTCGCGCGGCAGGCCGCGATCGACGGCCTGCCGCTGCGCGCGGATCAGTTCGTCCTGCAACTGCCATTGCTCGAGCGCGTCGAGCTCGAACGGCTCGTGATCGAGCGCAGCCGGATCGACCGGATCGAACGCGATCCGCAGGCGCGCACGGAAGAAGGCCTCGGCCGGACTGCGAACGAATCGCCGCAGCGCATCCAGCGTCAGCGGCGGCTCCGGACTCGCGGCCGCCAGTCGCGTCGTCGCGCCGCCGGCCGCCGGCGGATCGATCTCGGCCTGCAGGCCGGCGCGCCAATCGTCGGCGTAGCTGAACAGCGCCGGCGGCCGCCCGGCCTCGAAGTAACGGCGGCTGAACGGCTGCAGCGGATGCTCGACCGTCAGCGCCGCCGGGTCGATCCGCCAGCCGGCCCGCAGATGGTCGCGCAACTGCGCGACCAGCACCGACGGCGGCCGTTCGCTGTTGTCGTGGATGCTGCGCCCGACCCAGCTCACGTGCAGGTGGTCGCGCGCCGACAGCACGGCTTCGAGGAACAGGTAGCGGTCGTCGTCGCGCCGCGAACGGTCGCCGGGCCGATAGTCGCTGCCCATCAGATCGAAATCGATCGCGATCCGCGTGCGCGGAAAATCGCCGTCGTTCATGCCGAGCAGGCAGACGCGGCGGAACGGGATCGCGCGCATCGGCATCAGCGTCGCGAACGTCACGCCGCCGCCGAAGAACGGCTGTCCGAGCGTCGGCGCGTCGAGCTGGCCGAGCCAGTGGTCGCGCACGATCGCCAGCGACACCGGCTCGGTCAGGCGGGCCTCGTCGCAGGCCGCCTGCCAGTCGGCCAGCAACTGGCGCAGCCGCACCAGCGTGAAGCCGTCGTCGCCGTCGGGCGCCGCGAAGAAATCGTCGAGCAGCGCCGTCAGGCGCCGCGTCCACTGCGACGGGCTCGCGGGTTCGCGCAGCGCGCGCCAGTGGCGCTCGATCGCGTCGATGACCCGCATCAGCGGACCGAGCAGCTCGGCATCGATGCCGCCGACCTCGTCGAGCGGCTCGATCTCGGACCAGGCGTCGCCGTCGCCGACCGCGTAGCCGAGCATCATCCGCTCGAGCCCGAAACGCCAGCTGTTCTGTTCGGGCGAACCGGGCAGCGACAACGCGTCGCGCTGCTCGGCATGCAGGCCCCAGCGCACGTTGGCGGCGGCGACCCAGCGTTGCAGCAGCGGCAGCCGCGCTTCGTCGATGCCGAAGCGGCGACGCAGCGCCGGCACGTCGAGCAGGTCGATGACCTCGGCGGCGCTGATCCGGCTCGTCGGCAGCTCGAGCAGCTTGTCCAGCGCGCCGAGCAGCGGATCGTGATGCCGCTGGCCGCGATCGGCGAGCGCGAACGGAATGTGGCGCCGGTCGCCGGGCGCCGGCAGCCCGAACACCGCCTGCACGTGCGGCGCGTACGCGTCGATGTCGGGCACCATGACGATGATGTCGCGCGGCTGCAGCATCGGGTCGCGGGCCAGCGCGTCGAGCAACTGGTCGTGCAGGATCTCGACTTCGCGCAGCGCGCCGTGCGCGACGTGGAAGCGGATCGACGCGTCGCTCGACGGATCGGGCCGCGGCCAGCATTCGCGGGTCTCGGCCAGCGGCCGCAGGTCGCGGATGTCGTCCTGCAGTTGCTGCAGCAGCGTCGCCTCGCCGCTCGACTCGAACAGGTCGATCCGCCGGCTCAGCTCGTCGAAGCGATGCTCGTAGCGCTGCCGGTCGTCGTGGACGTCGAGCAGGTGGATGAAATCGCGCCCCTGCCGCCCCCAGGCCGCCAGCAGCGGATGCGCGTGGCGATGCAGATCGTCGTCGTCGATCGGCGGCGGCAGCCCGCCTCGCCGCGCCTGACGGCTGCGCCCGATCCGCAGCAGGTCGCGGTCGGCGACGATGTCGGCCCAGAAGTGCTCGCACGGGTTGTGCACGCACATCAGCACCGGCATCCACGTCGACAGCGCCGCCAGCGCTTCGAGCCACTGCTGCGGCAGCGACGAGATGCCGAACACCAGCACGCGCCGGGGCAGCCCCTGCAGGCCGGCCGGCCGCGCGCCGCCGTGCTCGGCCGCCAGCGCCGCGGCCGCGACGAACTCGCGATGGACGTTGGCGCGGCTGTGCGCGGCATCGCCGGGCCGCATGTCGTCGAGCAGCGAACGCCATAGCTGCGGCTGCCAGCGCTGCTCGTCGGGCAGCTCGACGACGCCGCGCCGCGAGGTCCGGATCCGGTCGTGGCCCAGCGCCCAGTCTTCGAGCCAGTCGGCCCGATAGACCTGGTACTGGTCGAGCAGGTCGGCCAGCCGTTCGGCGAGCTGGAAGCGCTTGCGCAGATCGGCGTCGCCGTCGAGAAAGCGCCGCAGCGGCGCGAACGCCGGCCGGTCGAGCAGCGCCGGCAGCAGCCTGACCAGCCGCCAGGTCAGCAGCCGCCGGTCGAACGGCGAGGTCGACGGCACGCGATCGGCGCCGAGCACCGCGCGATAGGCCTGCCACAGGAATCGCGCCGGCAGTTGCGCGTCGATCGCCGCGGCGATGCCCAGCCCGCCGTCGGAGCGGTCGCGCGCCAGCGCGAGCTTCAGCCACTGCGCGACGCCGTTGCTCTGCACGAGCACGACCTCGGTCTCGAGCGGCGGCAGCGGGTGCGCGTCGATCCAGCCGAGCAGCAGGTCGCGCAGCGCCTCGGGCCGGTTGCCGTGCACGACCATCAATCCGGCCGCGTCCATCATCGCTCCGACGAGGACTTAGCCCGCATTCACCGGCGTCAACAAGGGCTGCGAGCGCGCCCACGCGCACAGGTTGCGGGCGGCCAACTCGGCCATCGCGACCCGCGTCGAACGCGTCGCGCTGCCCAGGTGCGGCGTCAGCACGACGCGCGGCGCCGACAGCAGCGCCGGCTCGACGGCCGGTTCGTTCTCGTAGACGTCCAGTCCGGCCGCGCCCAGCCGCCCGTCGCACAGCGCCTGCGCCAGCGCGCGGTCGTCGACGATGCCGCCGCGGGCGATGTTGACCAGCACGGCGGTCGGCTTCATCGACGCGAGCTCGGCCGCACCGATCAGATGGTGCGTCTGCGCCGAATACGGGACGACGATCACGACGTGGTCGGACTCGCGCAGCAGCGTCGGCAGGTCGACGCGCGTCGCGCCGAGTTCGGCCTCGTTCGGCGCGACGCTGCGGTTGAAGTAGCCGACCGTCATCGAAAAGCCGCGGGCCCGGCGCGCGACCGCCGAGCCGATGCGGCCCATGCCGACGATGCCCAGCCGGCTGCCGTGCACGTCCTGGCCGAGGAACTGGTCGAACGCCCAACGCTGCCACTGGCCGTCGCGCAGCCAGCGCTCGGATTCGCCGACCCGCCGCGCCGCGGCCATCAGCAGCGCCCAGGCCATGTCGGCCGTCGCCTCGGTCAGCACGTCGGGCGTGTTGGTGACGACGATGCCGCGCTCGCGGCAGCGCGCCACGTCGATCTGGTTGTAGCCGACCGAGCCGGTCGAGATGATCCGCAGGTCCGGCGCCGCGTCGATGACGTCGGCGCCGATCGCGTCGGACGCGGTCACGAACAGCGCCTGCTTGTCGGCGACGCGCCGTTTCAGCTCGTCGGCGTCCCACAGCGCGTCGCTCTGGTTGTCCTCGACGTCGAAAGCCTCGCGCAGCAATGCGATCGTCGGGTCGAACACCTGGCGGGTGATCAGCAGCCGGGGCTTCATCAGGCCGGCTCCGGGATCTCGAACACCTGGCGCAGGTACTTCAGGTACGCCTCGTCCTCGCACATGTTCTTTGACGGCGTGTCGGACAGCTTGGCCACCGGCTGGCCGTTGCAGCGGACCATCTTGATGACGATCTGCAGCGGCGTATAGCCGAGGTCGTTGGTCAGGTTGGTGCCGACGCCGAACGCCAGCCGGCAGCGGTCGCGGAACTGCTCGTACAGCCGGATCGCCAGCGGGAAATCGAGCCCGTCCGAGAAGATCAGCGTCTTCGTGCGCGGATCGATGCGGTTGGCCTCGTAATGCGCGAGCAGCCGCTCGCCCCAGACGAACGGATCGCCCGAATCGTGCCGCGCCCCGTCGAACAGCTTGCAGAAATACAGGTCGAAGTCGCGCAGGAACGCCGACATCCCGTAGACGTCGGACAGCGCGATGCCCAGGTCGCCGCGGTACTCGCGCGCCCAGATCTCGAAGCCGTAGGTCTGCGAGTCGCGCAGCCGCGGCCCGAGCCCCTGGCAGGCCTGCAGGTATTCGTGCGCCATCGTGCCCAGCGGCACCATGTCGTGCTTCATCGCGTAGTAGACGTTGGACGTGCCCGCCAGCCGCGGCCCGAGCCCCTGCTGGCCGACGCGCAGCACTTCTTCCTGCCACAGCCGCGAGAAGCGCCGCCGCGTCCCGTAATCGGCGATCTTCATCTGGTCCAGGTCGGGGCGGTCGATCAGCATCGACATCTTGGCCGTCAGCCGCCGCCGCCCTTCCTCGAGGTCGGGCTCTTTCTGCGTGTTGCGGAAGTAGATCTCGTTGACGATCGCCAGCACCGGGATCTCGAACAGGATCGTGTGCAGCCAGGGCCCCTTGATGACGATGTCGATCTCGCCGTTGTTCTTCGGCGAGGGACGCACGTCGATGTACTTGGGGTTCATCTGGAACAGGCCGAGGAAATCGATGAAATCGCTCTTGATGAACCGGAAACTGCGCAGGTAGTCCAGCTCGCGGCTGCGAAAGCGCAGCAGGCACAGATGGTGGATCTCCTCGCGGATCTCGTCGATGAACGGCGTCAGCGCCACCCCTTCGTTGCGGCACTTGAAGCGATACTCGACCTGCGCCCCCGGGAAATGGTGGAGCACGACCTGCATCATCGTGAACTTGTACAGATCGGTATCGAGCAACGAAGTAATGATCATGCCGGTCCGGCGCCTCCCTGGTGCAACCCCCAGTATTGCATGGCCGCCGGCCGCGCGAAAACGACAGCCTCCTAGCCGGCGGCCCGCACCGACGCAGGGCGCCGCGCGGCTGATTTATGATCGCGGACAATCGCATGCGCCGGCCGCGAGCCGGGAACCTGGCAAAGGGGAACGGATGTTGTTCTGGCTGGTGATCCTGTACTGGATCGTCTCGGTCGCGATCGGGCTGATCGCGGCGCTTTGGGTCAAGAATTCGTCCGATTTCGCGGTCGCCGGGCATTCGATGCCGATGTACGTGGTGACGGCGACCGTGTTCGCGACCTGGTTCGGCTCGGAAACGGTGCTCGGCGTGCCGGCGACCTTCCTCGACGAAGGCCTGCGCGGCATCGTCGCCGATCCGTTCGGCTCGTCGATGTGCCTGATCCTGGTCGGCCTGCTGTTCGCCGCGCCGCTGTACAGCAAGAAGCTGCTGACGATCGGCGATTACTTCCGCGTGCGCTACAACCGCACGGTCGAAGTGGTCATCAGCCTGTGCATCGTCGTCTCGTACCTGGGCTGGGTCGGCGCGCAGATGAAGGCGCTGGGGCTGGTGTTCAACGTCGTGTCGCAGGGCGCGATCGCCGAACGGACCGGCATGCTGCTGGGGGCCGCCAGCATCCTCGTCTACACGCTGTTCGGCGGCATGGTGTCGGTGGCGATCACCGACCTGATCCAGATGATCGTCATCGTCGCCGGCATGCTCTACATCGGCCACGAGATCAGCGGCCAGGTCGGCGGCGTGCAGGGCGTCATCGCCCACGCGGCCGACGCGGGCAAGCTGGATTTCTGGCCGGGCGCCAACCTCGTCGAGACGCTGGGGTTCTTCACCGCCTGGATCACGATGATGCTCGGCTCGATGCCGCAGCAGGACGTGTTCCAGCGCGTGATGTCGTCGCGGACGCGGCGCATCGCGGTCGCCAGCTCGGTGCTCGGCGGCGTGTTGTACCTGGGTTTCGCGTTCGTGCCGATCTTCCTCGCGTACAGCGCGACGCTGATCGACCCGGCGCTGGTCGCCCGCTACCGCGAGACCGACACGCAGCAGATCCTGCCGCAGTTCATCATCGCGCACGCGCCGGTCGCCGCGCAGATCCTGTTCTTCGGCGCGCTGCTGTCGGCGATCAAGAGCTGCGCGAGCGCCACGCTGCTGGCACCGTCGGTCACGTTCGCCGAGAACATCCTGAAGCCGCTGCTGCCGCGCCGCGACGACCGGCAGTTCCTGCGCTTGATGCGGATCGTCGTCGTCGGCTTCACCGCGCTGGTGCTCGTCTATTCGATGAACACCGACGCGTCGATCTTCAGGATGGTCGAGAGCGCGTACAAGGTCACGCTGGTCGGCGCCTTCGTGCCGCTGGCGGCCGGCGTCTACTGGAAACGCGCGAACGCGGTCGGCGGCATGGCCTCGATGTTCTGCGGCCTGGCCGTCTGGATCGCGATGGAACTGGTCGCGCCCGAGGCCGCCGTTCCCCCGCAACTGGCAGGGCTGATCGCCAGCATCGCCGGCATGGTCATCGGCTCGTCGTGGCAGCGTCGCGCCGAGGCGGCGGAGGCCGCCGAAGCCTGATCGCCTGCCAAGCGACGCGCGGGGGAGTAGAATCCCGGATTGCATCAGGGCGGCCAGCGGCCGCTGGCATCGGTACCGCCGCCGCCGAAAGCGATCGCCCTGCCCCTCTTTCTATCGTAGAAGGCCTGATTGCATGACTCATGTCGTGATGGAGAATTGCATCCGTTGCAAGTACACGGACTGCGTCGACGTGTGCCCAGTGGATTGCTTCCGGGAAGGGCCGAACATGCTCGTCATCGACCCGGACGAGTGCATCGACTGCGCCGTCTGCATCCCCGAGTGCCCGGCCGAGGCGATCGTCGCCGAAGAGGACGTACCGGCCGATCAGCAGCACTTCATCCAGTTGAACGCCGAACTGGCCCCCGTCTGGCCCAGCATCACCCGCACCAAGCCCCCGCTCGACGACGCCGACGAGTGGAAGGACGTCAAGGACAAGCTCGCCCAGCTCGACCGCGGATAGGCGCCGGGGCCGCATCGTCGCCGGCCGGCCGGGCTTCGCGCGGGCCGCATACCGGATCGCCGCGCCGTCGACGAGCGCGCGCCCTCCGCCATCGAACCGACCGGCCTTCACAAACTTTGACCGCTACCCGCTAGCCGGACCGGGCGAGATCCCCCGATGATCCGAAAGTGTGCGAAAAGTGGCCCGGTTCCGTGCACGAATAGATCCAAGCAATTATCACACCAGGGTGCAGCGAGCAGCCCGACGATCCGTCGTGCCGCCGCCGCCAGAGGCGCGCCGACGATGTTTCGCGCAATGAAGCGGAATTTGTTCTTTTGTCGCCACGCCCCCCGAACGGGATAATCGCACCAGATCGCACCAGAATTTCAAGCCTGAGGATTCAAGCAGATGCTCTATCAGCTTCGAGAAGGTCAACGTTCGCTCGTCCAGCCGCTGTCGGACTGGGCCGCGTCCATGTTCAAGCTGTACGGCAATCCGCATAGCGTGATGTCATACGTCCCGTTCTCGAGCAACATCGCCGCGGGCTTCGAACTGTTGCACCGTCTGGGCAAGGAATACGGCAAGCCGCCGTTCGACCTACCGCAGACCGTGGTCGACGGTCACGAAGTGCCGGTGACCGAGAAGGTGGTGATCGACAAGCCGTTCTGCAAGCTGATCCGCTTCGAGCGGCACCTGCCCGCCTCGATCGCGCAGCAACACGCCGACGACCCGGTCGTGCTGATCGTCGCGCCGCTGTCCGGCCATCACGCGACGCTGCTGCGCGACACGGTCCGCGCAATGCTGCCCGACAACCAGGTCTACATCACCGACTGGGTCGACGCGCGCAACGTGCCGGTGTCCGAGGGACCGTTCCACCTGCACGACTACATCGCCTACGTCATCGAGTTCATCCGCCATCTCGGGCCGGACGTCCATCTGCTGTCGGTCTGCCAGCCGACGGTGCCGGTAATGGCCGCCGTATCGATCATGGCGACGCTCGACGATCCGATGCAGCCGCTGTCGATGACGATGATGGGCGGGCCGATCGACACCCGCAAGAGTCCGACCGAAGTCAACAATCTCGCGACCGATCACAGCTTCGAGTGGTTCGAGATGAACGTCATCCACGCGGTGCCGCGCAAGTATCCGGGCGCCGGCCGGCGCGTCTACCCGGGCTTCCTGCAGCACGCGGGCTTCGTCGCGATGAACCCGGACCGCCACGTCAATTCGCACTGGGACTTCTACAAGAACCTGATCCGCGGCGACCTGGACGACGCCGACGCGCATCGCAAGTTCTACGACGAGTACAACGCCGTGCTCGACCTGCCGGCCGAGTACTACCTGGACACGATCCGAATCGTCTTCCAGGAGTTTCACCTGCCCCGCGGCATCTGGGACGTCCCGTTCGAAGGCAAGAAGATCCGCGTCAATCCCGCCGACATCCGGCGGACCGCGCTGTTCACGATCGAAGGCGAACTCGACGACATCTCGGGGATCGGCCAGACGCGCGCCGCGCACGAATTGTGCAAGAACATCCCGGCCGCCCATCAACGCCATCTCGAGGCCCAGGGGGCCGGACACTACGGCATCTTCAGCGGCCGGCGCTGGCGCGAGATCATCTATCCGCAGGTGCGCGAGTTCATCGCCCGGCACCGCGAGCGGATCGCGGCCTGAGGTCCGACCTCGGGCCCCGGGCCGCGTTGAAACGAATCGGGAGGCGCGAAGCCTCCCGACTCTTCCCTGGCTGGTCCTTCTGGCGGACGACGGTTTTGCCGGCGGCGTCGACCGTCGGTGATAGGCCGTTCGTCCGCCGCCGATTGTACGCGGACGGGCGGCGCTCTCCCGCGTGAAACCGGCGCCGATTCCGCTTTCCCGCCTGTCGCCGGCTGCCGCCCGCGGCATCTCTGCCAAGGCTGCCGACGCCGTGGTCGGCGATCCCGGTTCCCACGATCCTGATTCCTACGATCCTGATTCTCACGATCCCGGTTCCATGACCTCGGTTCCGGTTCCACGACCCCGGTTCCTATAATGCGAGCTTGCCGCCCTCGTTGATCGGGGCCTGTTCATGCAACGATCGAGCCCGATGACCCAGCCGCCCGCCCCGGCCCGACCGCTCGCCGATCGCATCGACGCGCTGCTGCCGCAGACGCAGTGCACGAAGTGCGGATACGACGGCTGCCGCCCGTACGCCGAGGCGATCGCCGACGGGAGCGCCGACATCAATCGCTGCCCGCCGGGCGGCGCCGCCAACATCGTTCGCCTGGCCGCGCTGACCGGACGCCCTGTCCGCCCGCTCGATCCGTCCCGCGGCGCCGAAGGCCCTCGCCGTCTCGCGTGGATCGACCCTCAGCGCTGCATCGGCTGCACGCGCTGCATCCCGGCCTGTCCGGTCGACGCGATCGTCGGCGCGCCCAAGTTCCTGCACGGCGTGCTCGACGCCGCCTGCACCGGCTGCGAGCTGTGCCTGCCGCCGTGCCCGGTCGATTGCATCGTGATGCGGCCGCTCGATGCGCCCGCCCCCTGGACCGACACGCTCGCGCGGCAGGCCCGGCAACGCTACGACCGGCATCGCCGCCGGAGCGGCCCGGTGCGCCGCACGGCGCCGGCGCTCGCCGCGGGCGATGACGACGATGCGAGGCGGATCGCGGCGCCAACCGCCCCGACCGCTTCGACCGCCCCGACCGCTTCGACCGCCCCGACCGCTTCGACCGCTTCGACCGCTTCGACCGCTTCGACCGCCTCGACCGCCTCGACCGCTTCGACTACCTCGACCACCTCGAACGCCCCCCCCATCCCGACCGCTGCGATCCGACCGACCATCGCGGCCCTCCCGCCGGCCTCGGCCGCCGACGAGCGCAAGCGCGCGATGATCGCGGCGGCGACCGAGCGCGCGCGCCGGAACCTGTCACGGCGCGGACCGACGTGAACCCGAAGACGCGTTACGAAATGTTCGCGCGGCTGCGCGCGTTGAATCCGCAGCCGACGACCGAACTGCTGTACGACTCGCCGTTCGAGCTACTGATCGCGGTGATGCTGTCGGCGCAGGCGACCGACCGCAGCGTGAACGCCGCCACGCGCAAGCTGTTTCCGGTGGCCAGCACGCCGGCGGCGATCGCCGCGCTGGGCGTCGACGGCCTGATCCCGTACATCCGGACGATCGGCCTGTTCCGCTCGAAGGCCCGCAACGTCATCGCCACCTGCGAGCTGCTGCTGAGCGAGCACGGCGGCCAGGTGCCGCGCACGCGCGAAGCGCTCGAAGCGCTGCCCGGCGTCGGCCGCAAGACCGCCAACGTCGTGCTGAACACCGCGTTCGGCGAGCCGACGATGGCCGTCGACACGCACATCTTCCGCGTCGCCAACCGCACGGGCCTGGCTCCGGGCAAGACGCCGCTGGCCGTCGAGCTGAACCTGCTGAAGAAGGTCCCGGCCGAATTCCTGCGGGACGCGCACCACTGGCTGATCCTGCACGGCCGCTACATCTGTACGGCCCGCAATCCGCAATGCTGGCGCTGTCCGATCGTCGACCTGTGCGACTATCGCGACAAGACGTCGAAGGTCTGAACGAGCCGCCACCATGCTGTTCAATCCGTCCCCCGAGCAGGTCCGCCGCTTCTTCTGCGAGATCTGGGCCAAGCACGCGGCCAGCCAGCCGCTGACGCCGATCGAGGCGATGGCGCTGGACTGGATCCTCGAGCATCCCGAATACCACGCGGACCTGGCCGCGCTCGACGACGCGCTGCACCGCTCGTATTCGGCCGACGACGGCCGCGAGAATCCGTTCCTGCACCTGTCGATGCACCTGGCGATCGCCGAGCAATTGTCGATCGACCAGCCGCCGGGTATCCGCGCGGCCTTCGAGCGGCTCGCGCAGCGCCTGGACTCGCTGCACGAGGCCGCGCACCAGGTGATGGAGTGCCTCGGACAGACGCTGTGGGAGGCGCAGCGCGACCGCCGGATGCCCGACGGCGACGCGTATCTGGCCTGCATCCGGCGCCGCGCGAGCTGACTCCCGTTCAGCGCTCGCGCCCCTTTCTGCTATTCTCGCGCCCGAACACGGGGATTTCCCTGTATGTCATCACCCTGACACAAACACCATGTTCGGACGCGTCATGCCCCGCGAGGGCCGCTTCTTCGATCTGTTCGACCAGCACGCGGAGCAGATCGCCGCGGGCAGTCGCGAACTGGTCAACCTCGTCAGCCACTACGGCGACCCGCCGGCGCGCCAGCGCCACATCGATGCGATCGACGCGATCGAGAAGGCGGCCGACGGCTTCACGCACGAGGCGGTCGCATTGCTGCATCGGACCTTCATCACGCCGTTCGATCGCGACCAGATCCACACGCTGATCATCCAGATGGATGACATCCTGGACCTGATCCAGGACGTCGCCGAATCGGCGATCCTGTACGACCTGCAGCGCGTGACGCCCGAGACCGAGCAGCTCGCCGAGATCAACCAGATGTGCTGCGAGCGTGTGCAGGCGTCGGTCAACCTGCTGTCGAGCATGGAGAACGCCGCTCAGATCCTGAAGATCGGCCAGGAGATCGACCAGCTCGAATCCGACGCCGACCGCGTGATGCGCTCGGCGATGTCGAAGCTGTTCCGCGACGAGACCGACGTGCGCCAGTTGATCAAACTCAAGGCGATCTACGAGCTGCTCGAAGCGGTCTCCGACAAGTGCAAGGACGTCGCGAACATCATCGAGGGTGTCGTTCTCGAGAACGCCTGACCCTCATGACGGCAGACACCGCTTTCCTCACCCTGGTGGCGCTGGTCGCGTTGGCGTTGGCGTTCGATTTCATGAACGGCTTCCACGACGCGGCCAATTCGATCGCGACCATCGTGTCGACCGGCGTGCTCAAACCGCAGCAGGCGGTGGCTTTCGCCGCCGTGTTCAACCTGCTGGCGATCTTCATCTTCCACCTGCAGGTGGCGGCGACGGTCGGCAAGGGCATCGTCGATCCGCACATCGTCGACAACCACCTGATCTTCGGCGCGCTGGTCGGCGCGCTGGCCTGGAACATCATCACCTGGTACTTCGGCATCCCGTCGAGTTCGTCGCACGCGCTGATCGGCGGGCTGATCGGCGCCGGCATCGCCAAGGCCGGCACGCATTCGCTGGTGCTGCCGGGCATCGCCAAGACGGCGATCTTCATCCTGATCTCGCCGCTGCTCGGGTTCCTGTTCGGCTCGCTGATCATGCTGGCCGTCTCGTGGATGTTCTTCCGATCGACGCCGCACCGCGTCGACAAGTGGTTCCGGCGGCTGCAGCTCGCCTCGTGCGCGATGTACAGCCTCGGCCACGGCAGCAACGACGCGCAAAAGACGATGGGCATCATCTGGCTGCTGCTGATCTCGGCCAACATCACGACCTCCGATCACCTGCCGCTGTGGGTGATCTTCGCGTGTTACCTGGCGATCGCGCTGGGCACGCTGTTCGGCGGCTGGCGGATCGTCAAGACGATGGGCCAGAAGATCACCAAGCTCAAGCCGGTCGGCGGCTTCTGCGCCGAGTCGGCCGGGGCGATCAGCCTGTTCATCGCGTCGGCGTTCGGCATCCCGGTCTCGACCACGCACACGATCACCGGCGCGATCGTCGGCGTCGGCTCGTCGCACAAATTCTCGGCCGTACGCTGGGGCCTGGCCGGCAACATCGTCTGGGCGTGGATACTGACGATTCCGGCCGCCGCCGTCATGTCGGCACTGGCCTGGTGGGTCGGCATGCAACTGTTCTGAACACGCCCGCCGATTCGGCGGACCGTCAGCGGAGCTGCCGTACAATCGTCTGCTTATGTCGATGAACCGATGTCGATGAACCGCGGCTCGCTGGCAGTCTGGTTCGACTGGCTCCCCCAGGTCACGCGGACCTCGCTGCGCGCCGACCTGATGGCCGGCCTGCTCGGTGCGGTACTGGTGCTGCCGCAGGGCGTCGCGTTCGCGACGCTGGCCGGCCTGCCGCCCGAATACGGCATCTATACGGCGGTCGTGCCCTGCGTGATCGCCGGGCTGGCCGGCTCGAGCTGGCACGTGATGTCCGGGCCGAGCAACGCCAACTCGCTGGCGATGTTCGCGATGCTCAGTCCGCTGGCGCTGCCCGGCGGGCTGCAGTACATCGAACTGGCGCTGGCCGTCACCGTGGTCGTCGGCGTGCTGCAGTTCGCGGTCGGCGTGCTGCGGCTGGGCTTGCTGACGCACTTCATCTCGTCGTCGGTGCTGCTGGGCTTCACCTGCGGATCGGCGCTGCTGATCGGCCTGTACGCACTGCGCGACCTGTTCGGACTGCAGATTCGGCAGAGCGGCTCGGCGCTCGGGCTGCTCGCGCACATCGCCATGCATCCGACCGAAATCCAGTGGCCGGCGCTCGCGGTCGGCCTGGTCACGCTCGGCGTCTCGCTGGCGGCCAAGCGGCTGTCGCCCCGTTCACCGCACATGCTGGTCGGCCTGCTGGCCGGTTACGGACTGGCCTGGTACCTGAACCATCAGGTGCTGGCCGAAGGCGCCCGGGTCGCGCTGGTCGGCCGCATTCCGTCGGCGCTGCCGAAGTTCGATCCGCCGCCGATCCGCTGGTCGTCGCTGCCGGACCTGTTCGGCATCGCCGCCGCGCTGACGATCGTCGCGCTGGCGCAGTCGATCTCGATCGCACAGGCCGTCGCCGCGCGTTCGGGCCAGACGATCGACGCCAATCGCGAGTTCATCGGCCAGGGGCTGTCGAACATCGTCGGCGGCTTCCTGTCGTGCTACGTATCGTGCGGCTCGATGAACCGCTCGATGCTGAACTTCGAGGCCGGCGCGCGCACGCCGCTGGCATCGGTGTTCTCGTCGATCCTGCTGCTGGTGCTGGTGTGGATCAGCGCGCCGCTGCTCGGCCAGATCCCGCTCGCGTCGATCGCCGCGGTGCTGGTGCTGGTCGCCTGGGGACTGCTCGACCTGGCGCGCCTGCGCCGGTTGGCGAAGATCAGCCGGCTGGACTTCGGCATCGCGCTCGGGACGCTGGCCGCGACGCTGCTGCTGCGGCTGGAGATCGCGATCCTGCTCGGCACGATGGTGAGCCTGATCGTCTACCTGTACCAGACCGCGCGCCCGGCGCTGCGTCCGCTGGTGCCGGACCCGGACGACCCGATGCGCCGCTTCACACCGCTGGACGAGTTCGACGGCCCGCGTCCCGAGTGTCCGCAATTGCAGTTGCTGCGCGTCGAGGGCGCGATCTATTTCGGCGCGGTCAACTACGTGGCCGAGCAGTTGCGCCGCTATCGGACCGACAGCGAGCAGATCTATCTGCTGGCGATGACCAAGAGCATGAACTTCATCGACGTCGCCGCCGCCGAGATGTGGGAGAAGGAACTGGCGGCGCGTCGCGCGGTCGGCGGCGACATCTTCTTCCACCGTCCGCGCCGCCAGGTGCTCGAGACCTGGGATCGGACCGGATTCCGGCGCGACAAGCTGCCGAACCACATCTTCCAGACCAAGCATCAGGCGCTGGCGACGATCATCCCGCAGCTCGATCCGGGCATCTGCACCGGATGCCAGGCAAGGATCTTCTCCGAATGCGCGCGGCAACCGGGCGGCGCGGCGGCCGCCGACACCAACTCGGCGCCAACCGGCTCTGCGCCGACCGGCTCCGTACCGACGGGCTCCGCACCGACCGACTCCGTACCGACCGGCTCCGCACCGACCGGATCGGCGTCGGCCTAAGCGACTAAGCGACGACCGACAGGATCTCGTGCAACGCCGCCGTCAGCGCGGCGTTCTGTGCATCGGTGCCGATCGTGATCCGCAGGAACCGGCTGATCCGCGGCTGCCGGAAGTGGCGCACGAGGATCCGCCGTTCGCGCAGCGCGGCCGCCAGTTCCGCGGCATCGCGCTGCGGGTGGCGGACGAAGACGAAATTGGCGGCCGACGGCAGCACGTCGAAGCCCAGCGACGCCAGTTCGCCGGCCAGCCGCTCGCGCCCGGCGATCACCGCCCGGCAGTTCGCTTCGAAGTGCTCGTGATCACGCAGCGACGCGACGGCTCCGGCGGAAGCGAGCCGGTCGATCGGATACGAATTGAAGCTGTTCTTGACCCGGTTCATGCCCTCGATCAGCGCCGCGTCGCCGACCGCGAAGCCGACCCGCAGGCCGGCCAGCGCGCTGGACTTGGACAGCGTCCGCACGACCAGCAGGTTCGGGTGGCGGCCGACCAGCGTGACGGCGGACTCGGCGCCGAAATCGACATACGCCTCGTCGACCAGCACCACCGATCCGGGGTGCTGCCGCGCCAGCGATTCGATCGCCGGCAGCGGCAACGCGCGGCCGGTCGGCGCGTTCGGGTTGGCGATGACGATGCCGCCGTTCGGCTGATCGTAGTCGTCGACGCGGATCTGGAACGCGTCGTCCAGCGGCACGATCGTCGTCGCGATGTCGTAGAGCTGGCAGTAGACCGGATAGAAGCTGTAGCTGATGTCGGGCAGCAGCACCGGTCGCGGATGGCGCATCAGCGCCTGGAACGCGATCGCCAGCACCTCGTCCGATCCGTTGCCGACGAATACCTGCGACGGATCCCATCGTGTCTGGTCCGCCGCGCCGTGGGCCAGGTGCTCGACGACCGCCTGCCGCAGCGCCGTCGAATCGGGATCCGGATACAGCCGCAGCGAATCATCGGCCGCGGCGCGGATCGCCGCCAGCGCGCGCGGTGACGGGCCGTACGGGCTCTCGTTGGTGTTCAGCTTGATCAGGCCGTCGATCTTCGGCTGCTCCCCCGGCACATAAGGGGTCAGGCGCTGGACGTCGGCGCTCCACAATGCACTCATGTCAGGCATCCGGTATCGGAATCCGCGTCGCGCACCGCGTCAGGCCGCGATCGCGGCGAACGCGCGGCGCGCGACCGCGATCGTCTCGTCGATGTCGGCGTCGCCGTGCGCCGACGAGAAGAAGAACGCCTCGACCGGAGACGGCGGCAGGTAGACGCCGCCGTCGAGCATCAGATGATAGAAGCGCTTGAACCGCTCGACGTCCTGGCGCATCACCTCGGCGTACGAGTCCGGCGGCGACGCCAGCATGTACATGCCGGCCAGGCCGCCGACGTGGCGAGCGCTGAACGGCACGCCGGCCTCGGCCGCCGCCTGCTCGAGCCCGGCGATCAGCCGCCCGCAGGCCGCGCCCAGCCGCTCGTAGAAACCCGGCTCGGCGATCAGGTCCAGCGTTGCCAGGCCCGCAGCCATCGCGATCGGGTTGCCCGACAGCGTGCCGGCCTGGTACACCGGACCCAGCGGCGCCATCATGTCCATGATCGCCGCCGGCCCGGCGATCGCGCCGACCGGCATGCCGCCGCCGATGACCTTGCCGAACGCCGACAGGTCGGGGACGACGCCGCTCAGCTCCTGCGCGCCGCCGTGCGCGACGCGAAAGCCCGTCATTACCTCGTCGAAAATCAGCAGCGCCCCGTGCCGCGTGCACAGCTCGCGCAGCCCTTCGAGAAAACCGGGGACCGGCGGGATCAGATTCATGTTGCCGGCCATCGGCTCGACGATCACGCAGGCGATCTGCTCGCCGGCCGCGTCGAAATGCGCGCGCACGCTGGCCAGGTCGTTGAACTGCGCGACCAGCGTGTGCTTGACCAGGTCGGCCGGCACGCCCGCCGAACTCGGCGTGCCGAAAGCCAGCGCGCCGGACCCGGCCTTGACCAGCAGGCTGTCGGCCGTGCCGTGGTAGCAGCCCTCGAACTTCAGGATCCGGTCGCGCCCGGTGAAGCCGCGCGCCAGCCTCAGCGCCGACATCGCCGCCTCGGTGCCCGAGCTGACGAAGCGCACGCGCTCGACCTGCGGAAACAGCGCGCACAGCCGTTCGGCCAGTTCGGTCTCCATCACGTTCGGCGCCCCGTACGACAGGCCGCGGTCGACGGCCTCGCGCACCTTGTCCAGCACGTAAGGATGCGACTGGCCGACGATCATCGGTCCCCACGAACCGAGGTAGTCGATGTAGCGGCGGCCCTCGACGTCGTACAGGTAGGCGCCCTGGGCGCTGGCGATGAAACGCGGCGTGCCGCCGACCGCGCGGAATGCCCGCACGGCGGAGTTGACGCCGCCGACGAGGACCTTGCCCGCGCGTTCGAATTCGCGCAGGTTGGCGCCGGCCGAGCCGGTCGCGAGAGTGCTGTCAGTCATGCCGGAAGTCTAAAGGAATATCATGGCGGGACGCCGTTCCCCTCGCCGCCTCCGCCACGACGAATCCATGCGCAACGATCGCCCTTCGCCTGCATCGCGCGATGCCGCCGCCGTCGAACCCGGCATCACGTTCGATGACATCGTCGCGGCCCGCGCGCGGCTGGCCGGACAGATCGTCGACACGCCGTTCCTGCATTCGCGCACGCTCAGCGCGATCGCCGGCTGCGAGCTGTGGCTCAAGTTCGAAAACCTGCAGTACACGGCCTCGTTCAAGGAACGCGGCGCCGGCAACCGCATCGCCGCGCTGTCGGCGAGCGAGCGCGCGGCCGGCGTCATCGCGGTCTCGGCCGGCAACCACGCGCAGGGCGTCGCCCACGCGGCCGGCAAGCTCGGCATCCGCGCGGTCATCGTGATGCCGCGCTTCACGCCGTCGGTCAAGGTCGAGAACACGCGCCGGCTGGGCGCCGAGGTCGTGCTCGGCGGCGATCGCTTCGACGAAGCGCGGGACCGGATGCAGCGGATCGCCGACGAGCAGGGCCTGACGATCATCCATCCCTATGACGATCCGCTGGTCATCGCCGGCCAGGGAACGCTGGGCCTCGAGATGCTCGAAGCGCAGCCGGACCTCGACGCGCTGGTGCTGGCGATCGGCGGCGGCGGCATGATCGCCGGCGTGACGGTCGCCGCGCGGCGGCTCGCGCCGGCGCTGGCCGTCATCGGCGTGCAGACGCGCTTGTA
Source organism: Burkholderiaceae bacterium (assembly GCA_047601745.1). Classification (GTDB taxonomy): domain Bacteria; phylum Pseudomonadota; class Gammaproteobacteria; order Burkholderiales; family Burkholderiaceae_E; genus JAKPAM01. The sequence goes on from JASGIS010000001.1 coordinate 5,973,201, forward strand.
CGACGCCGCGTGGCGGCAGTTCCATCGGGCCCGGGCGGACCTGGCCGGCGACGAGGCCTCGGACGTCGCCCGGGATGACACGGCGGGCGGCCCGACGATCGCCGAAGGCATCGCCGTCGAGGTGCCGGGCCGGCACACGATGCCGACGATCGTCGGCCAGGTCGACGACGTGCTGCGCGTCGGCGAGGCCGACATCGAGAAGGCGATCGTCGCGCTGCTGGAGATCGAGAAGACCGTCGTCGAAGGTGCCGGCGCCGCCGGCCTGGCCGCGGTGCTCGCGCATCCGCAGCACTTCGCCGGCAAACGGGTGGGCCTGGTGCTGTCGGGCGGCAACATCGATCCGCTGACGCTGTCCGACATCGTGCAGCGCGGCCTGGCGCGCAGCCATCGCCTGGTCCGGCTGGCGATCGGCGCGCGCGACATCCCGGGCTCGCTGGCCCGCATCGCGACGATCCTCGGCGACCACGGCGCCAACATCGAAGAGGTCACGCATCAACGGGCGTTCGCCGACCTGCCGGTCCGCCATACGCGGATCGAGGTCGTCGTCAGCACCCGCGGCGAATCGCACGTGCGCGAGATCACCGACGCGCTGGCCGCCGCCGGCTTCACGAGCCGGCTGGTCGGTCCTTAGCGCGACGCCGCGCAGTCCGCCGGCCGGCCGGCGCAGACCCGGCCGAGGCGGAACCGGCCGAGGCGGAAGCAGCCGAGGCAGACTTAGCGGGTACGAAACCGGCAGACACGGAAGCGGCCGAGGCAGACTTGGCAGACGCGGAAGCGGCAGACGCGGAAGCGGCCGGCGCGGACTCGGTCGCCGCCAGCGCCGCCGCGTGGCGCTCCTGCGAAGCCTGCGCCTGCGCGATCAGCCAGTCGCGGAACCGGACGGCCGCCGGCGACAGGCCGCGCGCCTCGGGCGACGGCCACGCGAGCCAGTAGTGGCGGCCGGTCGGCATCGCCTGCTGCTCGACGACGACCAGCCGGCCGCTGCCGATCATGTGCTCGACCAGGCACCAGCTCGCCAGCACGACTCCCTCGCCTTCGGCCGCCGCCGCCAGCGCCATCATGCCGTGGCTGAACAGCATCGTGCGGGTCGGCAGCAGCGGCCGCCCGGTGAACTCGAACCAACGCTCCCAGCCCTGCTGGTCCTCCTCGAACAGCAGGCGCGCGCGGGCCCAGTCGAAGCCCGCCCGAGTCGTCAGCGATCGCACGTAGCTCGGCGACGCGACCGGCAGCAATGCGACCGGAAACAGCGGATGCACGTCGGTGCGCCGATAGCGGCCGGTGCCTTCGCGGATCGCCAGGTCGAAATCGCCGGCCGCCCCCAGATCGACGAGGCGCGGATCGGCCTCGACGCGGATCGCGATGTGCGGCGCTTCGCGAACGAACGCGGCCAGCCGCGGCGACAGCCACAGCGTCGCGAACGACGGCACGACCGACAGCGCGACCGCGTGCGGCCGCGGCCGAACCCGCTCGGTCGCCTCGGCGATGCCGCGCAGGTGGCGCGAGACCTGGCGCTGGTATTCGATGCCCGAATCGGTCAGGCGCAACTCGCGCGGCAGCCGGTCGAACAGACGCAGCCCGAGGAAGTCCTCGAGCAGGCGGACCTGTTGACTGACGGCGGCGGGCGTCACCGACAACTCGGCGGCCGCCTGCTTGACCCCGCCCAGGCGGCCGACCGCTTCGAAGGCGCGCAGCGCGTTCAGCGGCGGCAGCTTCATCGCGACGATTCAGTTTTTCTTTATCGTAGCAGCAAAAAATATCGATTGAGCCGGACTTGCGCGGCCGCCGATACTCGAATGCCACGAATCCGCCGGAGGACCCGCGATGAACACGCTGCAGCGACGCCTGCGCACCGAGGGCGTTCTCGAACTGGCGCTGGCCGACGGCGACACGTTCACGATCCGGCGATCGATCACGTTCACCGTCACGCGCGGCCGCGCGTGGGTCACCGTCGAAGGCGAACCGGACGACATCTTCGTCGGCGCCGGCGAGCGATTCACGTCGCCGCGGCGCCGCCGGACCGTGTTCCAGGGCGACCCGCAATGCACGCTGACGATCGCCGGCTCGTCGTTGGTGGCACTCGGACTGGGCTTGGGCCCGGGGCTCGCGGCGCTGGACTGGACTTAGGCCTGGACCAGACTCGGGTCCGGGGCTGGCGGCGTACCGAGGCTCGACTGAAGAACGTCTCGCGCCTGCCGCCGCCCGGCCGGCTTACTGGAAGAAATCCTTGACGCGATCCATCCACGAACGCGTCTGCGGGCTGTGCCGCGGATCCTTCAGCGACAGATCCAGCTCGCGCAGCAACTGCTTCTGCTTGTCGGTCAGCCGTACCGGCGTCTCGACGATCACGCGTGCGTACAGGTCGCCCGGATACGACGAGCGCAGGCCCTTCAGGCCCTTGCCGCGCAGCCGGAACGTCTTGCCGCTCTGCGTGCCTTCGGGCAGTTCGATCTCGGCGCGGCCGGACAGCGTCGGTACCTGAACCTTGCCGCCGAGCGCGGCCGTCGTCAGCGAGATCGGGATCTCGCAATGCAGGTCGTCGCCCTCGCGGTCGAACACATCGTGCTTCTTGATATGGATCTCGACGTACAGGTCGCCGGACGGCCCGCCGTTGACGCCCGGCTCGCCGTTGCCGGCCGAACGGATCCGCATGCCGTCGTCGATGCCCGCCGGAATCTTGACCTCGAGCGTCTTGTTGCGCTTGACGCGCCCCAGGCCGTCGCAGTGCGTGCACGGGTCGGGAATGACCTTGCCGGTTCCGTGGCAGGTCGGGCAGGTCTGCTGGATCGAGAAGAACCCCTGCTGGATCCGCACCGCGCCCTGACCGTTGCAGGCGCTGCAGGTCTTGGGCTTGGTGCCGGGCTTGGCGCCGGTGCCGTGGCAGTTCTCGCACGAGGTCCAGCTCGGCACGCGGATCTCGGTCGTGTAGCCGTTGGCGGCCTGCTCGAGCGTGATCTCCATCCCGTAGCGCAGATCGGCGCCGCGGTACACGTTGCTGCGTCCGCCGCCCTGCCGTCCGGCCTGCCCGCCGAAGATGTCGCCGAAGATGTCGCCGAACACGTCGGCGAACCCGCCGCCGCCGAAGCCGCCCGCACCGGCCCCCGCGTTCGGATCGACGCCGGCGTGCCCGAAGCGGTCGTACGCCTCACGCTTGCGGCCGTCGGACAGCATCTCGTAGGCCTCCTTGGCCTCCTTGAACTTTTCCTCGGCGTCCTTGCTGTCCGGATTGCGGTCCGGGTGAAACTTCATCGCAAGCTTGCGATAGGCCTTCTTTATTTCTTCTTCGGTGGCGTTCTTGGCAACCCCCAGAACGTCATAGTAATCACGCTTCGCCATCGATTGCTCCGGCATCCTAAAACCAAGATGCCGGGCGGCGGAATCGACTCGCGTCGTCCCGCCGCCCGGCCCAAGCCCCATCCGATGCGGCCGCCGCCGGTCCCGCATCGACGGGCATCGGCGTCGAACCGATGCCCGCGATCGTCACCGCGGCGCGCCGCCCGGCTCAACTGCCGCGCTTGACTTCCTTGAAGTCGGCGTCGACCACGTCGTCGTCCTTCGGCCGGCGCGCCTCGCCCGCCGACGCCGCATCGGCCGCCGCCTGCGCTTCGGGCGGCACGTCGGCCTGCTCGCCCTGCATCTTGGCGTACATCATCTCGCCGAGCTTCTGCGAAGCGCTCGTCAACGCCTGCGTCTTGGCCTCGATCTCGTTCTTGTCGTCGGTCTTCAGCGCCGCCTCGGCCTCCTGCAGCGCCGTTTCGATCTTCGACTTCTCTTCGGCCTCGAGCTTCTCGCCGTACTCGGTCATCGACTTGCGCACCGAATGGACCAGCGCCTCGCCCTGATTGCGGGCGTTGGCCAGCTCGACCCGCGCCTTGTCCTCGGCGGCGTTGGCCTCGGCGTCCTTGATCATCTGCTGGATCTCGGACTCGGACAATCCCGAACTGGCCTTGATCGTGATCTTGTTCTCCTTGCCGGTCGCCTTGTCCTTGGCCGACACGTGCAGGATGCCGTTGGCGTCGATGTCGAACGTGACCTCGATCTGCGGCGTGCCGCGCGCGGCCGGCGGGATGCCTTCGAGGTTGAACTCGCCGAGCGCCTTGTTGCCGACCGCCACTTCGCGTTCGCCCTGGAACACCTTGATCGTCACCGCCGGCTGGTTGTCCTCGGCCGTCGAGAACACCTGCGAGTACTTGGTCGGGATCGTCGTGTTGCGCTTGATCATCGGCGTCATCACCCCGCCGAGCGTCTCGATGCCCAGCGTCAGCGGCGTCACGTCGAGCAGCAGCACGTCCTTGCGGTCACCGGCCAGCACCGCCGCCTGCACGGCCGCGCCGACGGCGACGGCTTCGTCCGGGTTGACGTCCTTGCGCGGCTCGCGGCCGAAGAACTCCTTGACGACCTCCTGCACCTTCGGCATGCGCGTCATGCCGCCGACCAGGATCACGTCCTCGATGTCCGAGGCTTTCAGGCCCGCATCCTTGAGCGCGAGACGGCAGGGCTCGATCGTGCGCTCGACCAGTTCCTCGACCAGCGCTTCGAGCTTGGCCCGCGTGAACTTCAGGTTCAGGTGCTTCGGACCCGACGCGTCGGCCGTGATGTACGGCAGGTTGATGTCGGTCGCGGCGCTCGACGACAGCTCGATCTTGGCCTTCTCGGCCGCTTCCTTCAGGCGCTGCAGCGCGAGCACGTCCTTCGACAGGTCGACGCCCTGCTCCTTCTTGAACTCGCCGATGATGTATTCGATGATCCGCTGGTCGAAGTCCTCGCCGCCGAGGAACGTATCGCCGTTGGTCGACAGCACCTCGAACTGCTTCTCGCCGTCGACGTCGGCGATCTCGATGATCGAGATGTCGAACGTGCCCCCGCCCAGGTCATAGACGGCGATCTTGCGATCCTTGCCGGCGGCCTTGTCCAGGCCGAACGCCAGCGCGGCCGCGGTCGGCTCGTTGATGATGCGCTTGACGTCGAGACCGGCGATCTTGCCGGCATCCTTGGTCGCCTGGCGCTGGCTGTCGTTGAAGTACGCCGGCACCGTGATGACGGCCTCGGTCACTTCCTCGCCCAGGTAGTCCTCGGCGGTCTTCTTCATCTTGCGCAGCACTTCGGCCGACACCTGCGGCGGTGCCGTGTCCTTGTCGCGCGCCTTGACCCACGCGTCGCCGTTCGGCGCCTTGACGATCTGGTAGGGCATCAGGTCGATGTCCTTCTGCACCTCCTTCTCGGCGAACTTGCGGCCGATCAGGCGCTTGACCGCGTACAGCGTGTTGCGCGGATTGGTGACGGCCTGGCGCTTGGCCGACGCGCCGACCAGGATCTCGTCATCGCTGGTGTAGGCGACGATCGACGGCGTGGTGCGCGCGCCTTCGGAGTTCTCGATGACCTTCGGCTGCCCGCCTTCGATGATCGCCACGCAGGAATTCGTGGTGCCCAGGTCGATGCCAATGATTTTGCCCATGTTCGTTTCCTTGAAGACTTGAATGCGGAGGAATTCGGTTGATCAGTATCTGGTGCTGCGCGAAACGGAATTCAAGACTGGGCGACCGTCACCAGCGCGGGGCGAAGGATCCGGTCGTTGATCAGGTATCCCTTCTGCAGCACGCTGACGACGTGGTTCGGCTCGACAGGGGGATTGACGGAATTGCCGGGCACCATCGAGATCGCCTGGTGCAGGTTCGGATCGAACTTCTGGCCGGCCGGGTCGATGACCATCAGCTTGTTGCGCTCGAACACTGCGGCCAGCTGCTTGAGCGTGACCTCGACGCCTTCGAGCAGGCTCTGCGCCGACACCTTGTCGGTCTTGAGCGCCATCTCCAGGCTGTCGCGCACCGGCAGCAGCGACTCGGCGAACGATTCGATCGAGAACTTGTGGGCCTTGGCCACGTCGTCCTGCGCGCGGCGGCGCACGTTCTCCATCTCGGCGCGGGCGCGCACGTACGCGTCGTAGTGCTCGCTGGCCTTGGCCTGGGCGGCGGCCAGTTCCTGCCTGAGCGCCTCGAGCTGCGGATCGGCGGCCGGCGCCGCTCCGACGGCCGGATCGCCCGCCGGCGCCGCCTGCTGCGCGCCGGCCGCCGATCCGGCGGAGACCTCCGGAGCGCCGCCCGGACCTTCGCCCACGGGTTTCAACGGTTCATCGGCTTGCGGATTCGACATTGATTTCCTCTATAGAATCAATAGCTTGACAAATAGCAACAAAGACTCTGTCCGGGGATATGGGGACGCGCGTCGCCATTTCAACCACCCGATGCAGGCCCGATGGGGTGACCGATCGCCCCCTGCCGGGTAAGATCGGCCGGCCGTCTGCCGACGGACGCCCCGGCCAGACCGCGAGGACTGCGCCGTTTTTCCACTCAACAAAACGAACGGAGTACTCCATGGGGTTGCTGTCATTCATCAAGGAAGCCGGTGAGAAGCTGTTCGGGGGCAATGCGCACGCCGCCACCAACGACGCCGCGAAAGTCTCCGAAGCCAATGCCGCCGCCTCCAAGGCGATCGTCGACTACATCCATGCGATGAAACTCGACGCGCAGGATCTGGCCGTCCAGTTCGACGCGGCCAGCGGCGAGGTCACGGTCTCGGGCCAGGCGGCCGACCAGGCGACGCGCGAGAAGATCGTGCTGTGCTGCGGCAACGTCAGCGGCGTCTCGACGGTCACCGACCAGATGACGGTGGCGACGCCGACCGACGCAAGCCAGTACTACACGGTGGTCAAGGGCGATACGCTGTCCAAGATCGCCAAGGACTTCTACGGCAACGCCAACGCCTACAACGCGATCTTCGAGGCCAACCGGCCGATGCTCAGCCATCCGGACAAGATCTACCCGGGCCAGACGCTGCGCATCCCGCCCAAGCCCTGATCCGGCGAGCGCGATCGCGCCGCGTCGACGCCGGCGCGATCGCCGCCGCGGCGGCACGGGCACTGGCGGGGGCGCGCCGGCCGGCCATGACGGCCGCTCATGACGGCCAGCCCTGCAGGTGCCTGTCGCACAGCGCCCGCAGCGCGTCGATGGCGTCCGGATCGTCGTTCAGGCACGGCTGGTAGCGGAACCGGCCGCCGCCCGCGTGCTCGAAGGTCCGGCGCCCTTCTATCGCGATTTCTTCGAGCGTCTCGATGCAGTCGGCGACGAAACCCGGGCACGTGACGTCGACCAGGCCGACCCGCCGCCGTCCCAGTGCATCGAGCGTGCGATCGGTATACGGCGTCAGCCACTTGGCCTTGCCGAAACGCGACTGGAACGTGACGTGGACCGCATCGTCGCGCAGGCCCAGCGCGGCGATCAGCAGCTCGGCCGTCCGGCGGCATTGCGCCTGGTACGGATCGCCCAGATCGACCGATCGCTGCGGCAGCCCATGAAAACTCAGCACGAGCTGGTCCGGCCGGCCGTCGCGCTGCCAGGCGCGTTGCAGGCGTGAGGCCAGCGCGGCGATCCACGCGGGCTCGTCGTGGAACTGCCGGATCGTCCTCACTTCGGGCTGCACGCGCCACGACCGCAGTTCGCGCCAGACCGCGTCGAACACGCTGGCGGCCGTCGACGCGCTGTACTGCGGATACAGCGGCAGCACCAGCAGCCGCTGCATGCCGTCGTCGCGCAGCCGGCGCAGCACACGGGCCAGGTCCGGTTCGCCGTAGCGCATCGCCAGCGCGATCCGCACGCGGCGCCCCGCCGCCGTCATCGCCTGCTGCAGCGCCGCCGCCTGCCGCTGGCTGTTGACCAGCAGCGGCGAGCCTTCGGGCGTCCAGATCGACCGGTACTTGTCCGCCGACGCGCGCGGCCGCCGGGTCAGCACGAACGCGTGCAGGATCGGCAGCCAGACGACGCGCGGAATCTCGACGACCCGCGGATCGGACAGGAACTGCCTCAGATAGCGGCGCACGGCCCCCGGCTCGGGCGCATCCGGCGTGCCGAGCTGCACGAGCAGCACGCAGGTTTCGCTCATCCCGTCCGGTTCGTTCACGAATTATCAGGTCTGGCTCAGCGAGCTGGACACCAGCTTGGCCGTGATGTCGACGATCGGGATCACGCGTTCATAAGCCATCCGCGTCGGGCCGACGACGCCCAGCGTGCCGACGACCTGGCCGTTGACCTCGTACGGCGCGACGACGACGCTGAGCTGATCCATCGGCACGAGTTCGGATTCGCCGCCGATGAAGATCTGCACGCCGGCCGCCTTGACCGACGCGTCCAGCAGTTGCGTCAGCGACGTCTTCTGCTGGAACAGGTCGAACAGCTTGCGCAGCCGGTCCATGTTGTCGGCCAGGTCGCTGGTCAGCAGGTTGCGCTCGCCCGACAGCACGACCGGATCGCTGTGTTCGGCGATCGCCTGCTCGCTGGCCCGCACCGCGCGCTGCATCAACTGGTTGATGTCCTCGCGCAGCGTCATCAGCTCGTCGCGCAGGCGGCGCTGGATCTGGTCGAAAGCCAGGCCCGCATAGTGCTGGTTGATGTAGTTGGCGGCCTCGACGAGCTGCGACGGCGAATAATCCTGCTCGGTCTGCAGGATGCGGTTCTGCACGTCGCCTTCCTTCGTCACGATGATCAGCAGCAGCCGCCGCGCCGACAGCCGCACGAACTCGATCTGCCGGAACATCGACGAGCGCCGCGGCGTCAGCACGACGCCGGCGAAGCTGGACAGGTTCGACAGCAGGTCCGCCGCGACCGACAGCACGCGCTGCGGCTCGTCCGGATGCAGCGAGTCCTTGATGCGCTCGGCCTCGCCGATCTGCAGCGGCTGCACGGTCAGCAGCGAATCGACGAACATCCGGTAACCGCGCGGGGTCGGGACGCGGCCCGCCGACGTATGCGGGCTGGCGATCAGGCCGAGCTCCTCGAGGTCGGCCATCACGTTGCGGATCGTCGCCGGCGACAGATCGAGCCCCGACGAACGGGCCAGCGTGCGCGAGCCGACCGGTTGTCCGTCGGCGACGTAACGCTCGATCAGCGCCTTCAGTAAGGTTTGGGCTCGTCTGTCCATGGCGAGCACTATTGTATGGTGTAATCCCCGCATGCACGCGAAGCCCGAGTCACCGTTCAAGACTGCCGCGCTGATCGGTCGATACGAGACGGCCGGCGTCGCGGCGAACCTGCTGGCGATCGCCGAATACCTGGTCCAGCGCGGATTGAGCGTAATCCTCGAGGCCGAAACCGCCGAGGCGATCGGCCGCACCGACCTGGCCACCGCCGATCTCGACGAGATCGGCCGCACGGCCGACCTCGCGATCTCGCTGGGCGGCGACGGCACGATGCTCGGCACTGCCCGCCAGCTCGCCCCTTATGACGTGCCGGTGCTCGGGATCAACCACGGCCGGATGGGCTTCATCACCGACATCCCGCTCGAGCAATGCGTCGAGGCGCTGGGCGCGGTGCTCAGCGGCGCGTACACGGTCGAGCGGCGCACGCTGCTGACCTCGCGCGTCGTGCGCGACGACGAGGTGATCTGGGAAGAGCTGGCGCTGAACGACGTCGTCGTCAGCCGCTCGTCGCGGGCCGGCATGATCGAACTGCAGGTCGAGGTCGACGGCCGATACATGTACAACCAGCGGGCCGACGGCCTGATCGTCGCGACGCCGACCGGCTCGACCGCGTACGCGCTGTCGGCCAACGGGCCGATCCTGCATCCGGCGGTCGGCGGCATCGTGCTGGTGCCGGTCGCGCCGCAGGCGCTGTCGAACCGCCCGATCGTGCTGCCCGACGACGTCAGCATCTCGATCCGCGTCGTCGAAGGCCGCGAACCGCGGGTCGCCAGCGACATGCAGGTGTTCAGCGAGCTGCTGACCGGCGACGACATCATCATCCAGCGCTCGCCGTTCGCGTCGCATTTCCTGCATCCGGCCGGCTACAGCTACTACCAGACGCTGCGGACCAAGCTGAACTGGCACGAACTGCCGATCCTGCGCGCCCCCGACCCCTGACCCCCCTGCCGCCATGCTGCAACGCCTGCGTCTTCGAGAGTTCGTGATCGTCGACGAGGCCGAGATCGTCTTCGGTCCCGGCTTCAGCGTCCTGACCGGCGAGACCGGCGCCGGCAAGTCGATCCTGCTCGACGCCCTCGCGCTGCTGATGGGAGCCCGCGCCGACGCCGGCGTCGTCCGCGAAGGCGCCGCGCGCGCGGACCTGAGCGCCGAATTCGAGATCGACGCCGACGTCGAGCGCTGGCTCGCCGAACGCGAGCTGGCCGGCGATCCGGGCCAGTTGCTGTTGCGCCGCGTCATCGATGCCGACGGCCGCTCGCGCGCGCTGATCAACGGCCATCCGGGCACGGCCACGCAGCTTCGCGAGCTCGGCGACCGGCTGATCGACATCCACGGCCAGCACGCCGCGCAGTCGATGCTGCGCGCCGACGGGCAGCGCGAGCTGATCGACGCGTTCGGCGGCCTGTCGGCGACGCTGCGCGAGGTCGGCGAAACCTACCAACGCTGGCGCGAACTGAAGACCGCGCTCGAACGCGCCGAGTCGGACGACCGCGAGCTGGCGCTCGAGCGCGAGCGCGTCGAATGGCGGCTCGGCGAGCTGGCGCCGCTCAAGCCCGTCGACGGCGAATGGGACGAATTGAACGCCGAACAGAAGCGCCTGTCGCACGCGGCCGCGCTGATCGAAGGCACGGCCGGCGCCGCCGCCGCACTGAACGACGACGAGGCGTCGCTGGCGTCCCGCCTGTACCCGCTGATCCAGAAGCTGCAGTCGCTGGTCAACGTCGACGCGTCGCTGCAGAGCGCGGTCGATCTGTTGCAGGGCGCGCAGATCCAGATCGAAGAAGCCGCGTCGACGCTGGCCGGCTACGCGCGGCACGTCGACCTGGATCCGTCGCGGCTGGCCGTTCTCGACGAGCGGATCGGCGCGCTGTTCTCGGCGGCGCGCAAGCTGCGCGTGACGCCGGACGCGCTGCCGGCCGAATGGCTGGCCCTCCAGGCGCAGCTCGCGCGGCTGAACGAAGCGGCCGATCTCGACGGGCTGCGCAAGCGGGTCGACGCGGCCCGGCACGCATACGACGACGCCGCCAGACGGCTGTCGGCCGGACGGCGAGAGGTGGCGATCCGGCTCGCCGACGGCGTCAGCCACAACATCCAGTTGCTCGGCATGCGCGGCGGCCGGCTGGACGTCGCGTTCGACGACGCGCCGCCGTCGGCGAACGGCATCGACCGGATCGAGTTCCGCGTCGCCGGCCACGCGGGCGCGACGCCGCGGGCGCTGGCCAAGGTGGCGTCGGGCGGCGAGCTGTCGCGGATCGGCCTGGCGATCTCGGTGCTGGCCGCGCAGGACACGCCGGTGCCGACGCTGATCTTCGACGAGGCCGATGCCGGCGTCGGCGGCGCGGTGGCCGAGGTCATCGGCGCGCTGATGCGCCGGCTCGGACAGACTCGCCAGGTGCTGTGCGTCACCCACCTGCCGCAGGTGGCGGCGCAGGCGCACCAGCAGTTCGCGGTCAGCAAGGCGCAGCGTGCCGATACGACGGTCAGCGAGGTCCGGCCGCTGGATCGCGCCGAGCGGGTCGAGGAGATCGCCCGGATGCTGGGCGGGATGGCGATCACCGACACCACGCGCCGCCATGCGCGCGAAATGCTGGCCGGCGCCTCGACGACCGATGCCGCGGGGCCGGCGGCGGCACCGGCCGCCGTGCCCGCCGCCGGCGACGCCTCGGCGACCGAGCCGGCCGCCTTGACCGGGCCGAGCGCGTCGGCCGCTCCGCCCCCTCGCGCATCGGCCTCGGGCGAACCCGGACGGCCGGCCCGTCCGAAGCAGCGCAAGGCTCCGTCAAAATAGCTCGAAACTATCAAATCAATGTATTCATTCGATTTGATTTATCCAGTCGCCTGACCTACCATACGACTTGTTCCCCCACCGTCCACCCATAAGGAAGACGCATGTCGCTGATCAATACCGTCATCAAACCCTTCAAAGCCACCGCCTACCACAACGGCAAGTTCGTTCCGGTCTCGGATGCGGACCTCAAAGGCAAATGGTCGGTCGTGGTGTTCTACCCCGCCGATTTCACGTTCGTGTGCCCGACCGAACTCGGCGACCTGGCCGACAACTATGCCGAGTTCCAGAAGCTGGGCGTCGAGGTCTACGGCGTGTCGACCGATACGCACTTCACGCACAAGGCCTGGCACGACACGTCCGAGACGATCGCCAAGGTCAAGTACCCGCTGATCGGCGACCCGACGGCCACGCTGGCGCGCAACTTCGAAGTGCTGATCGAAGAAGAAGGCCTGGCGCTGCGCGGCACGTTCGTGATCAACCCGGAAGGCGAGATCAAGGTCATGGAAGTGCACGACAACGGCATCGGCCGTGACGCCAAGGAGCTGCTGCGCAAGGTCCAGGCCGCCCAATACGTGGCCTCGCACCCGGGCGAAGTCTGCCCCGCCTCGTGGACGCCCGGCGCGACCACGCTCGCCCCGTCGCTGGATCTGGTCGGCAAGATCTGATCGGACAGCCGTGACGAAGACGCCCGCGAGGGTGTCTTCCCTCCCCTCTTTTCCCAGGAAACGTTCGCCATGCTGGAAGCCGGCCTGAAGAATCAGTTGAAGAGCTACCTCGAGAAGGTGGTGCAACCGATCGAGCTCATCGCGTCGCTGGACGATGGTGACCAATCCCGCGAGCTGCGCGAGCTGCTGACCGAGATCGCCTCGCTGTCGGACCGGATCACGCTGGTCGAGCGCCGCGACGACGGCGAACGCACGCCGTCGTTCACGGTCGGCGAGCCCGGCGGCGACGCGCGGATCCGCTTCGCCGGCATTCCGATGGGACACGAATTCACGTCGTTGGTGCTGGCGCTGCTGCAGGTCGGCGGCCACCCGTCGAAGACCGCGCAGGAGCTGATCGACCAGATCCGCCAGCTCGACGGCGACTACCGCTTCGAGACCTACATCTCGCTGAGCTGCCAGAACTGCCCCGAGGTCGTCCAGGCGCTGAACCTGATGGCCGTGCTGAACCCGAACGTGCGCCACGTGATGATCGACGGCGCGCTGTTCCAGGACGAGGTCAACGAGCGCAAGATCATGGCGGTGCCGACGCTGTTCCTGAACGGCGAACCGTTCGGCCAGGGCCGGATGGGCGTCGAGGAGATCGTCGGCAAGCTCGACACCCATTCCGACGCGCGCCAGGCGGCCAAGCTCGATGCGCAGGCCCCTTATGACGTGCTGATCGTCGGCGGCGGCCCCGCGGGCGCGGCGGCGGCGATCTATGCGGCGCGCAAGGGCATCCGCACCGGCGTAGCGGCCGAGCGCTTCGGCGGCCAGGTGCTCGACACGATGGCGATCGAGAACTTCATCTCGGTCAAGGAGACCGACGGCCCGCATTTCGCGGCCGCGCTCGAAGAGCACGTGCGCGCTTATGACGTCGACATCCTGAACCTGCAGCGCGCCGAGGCGCTGATCCCGGCCAAGACCGAAGGCGGCCTGAACGAAGTGCGCTTCGCCAACGGCGGCACGCTGAAGGCCAAGACGCTGATCCTCGCGACCGGCGCGCGCTGGCGCGAGATCAACGTTCCGGGCGAGCGCGAGTACCGCGGCCGCGGCGTCGCCTACTGCCCGCACTGCGACGGCCCGCTGTTCAAGGGCAAGAAGGTCGCGGTGATCGGCGGCGGCAACTCGGGCGTCGAGGCCGCCATCGACCTGGCGGGCGTCGTCGAGCACGTGACGCTGATCGAGTTCCTGCCCGAGCTGCGCGCCGATGCCGTACTGCAGCGCAAGCTGCGCAGCCTGCCGAACGTCGACATCGTCGTCGAGGCGGCCACGACCGAGATCACCGGCGACGGCGAGAAGGTCGACGGCCTCGTCTACAAGTCGCGCGAGTCCGGCGAATCGCATCGGATCGCGTTGGCCGGCGTGTTCGTGCAGATCGGCCTGGTGCCCAACACCGACTGGATCAAGGACACGGTCAAGCTGTCGCGCCACGGCGAGATCGAGGTCGACGCTCGCGGCCAGACCTCGGTGCCCGGCGTGTTCGCGGCCGGTGACGCGACGACGGTGCCGTACAAGCAGATCGTCATCGCCGCCGGCGACGGCGCGAAGGCCGCGCTGAGCGCGTTCGATCACCTGATCCGGACGTCGGCACCGCAGGACGCGGCGGCACCCGCCGCCGAAACCGCGACGGCCTGAGTAATCCGGGTCCGACGCCGACCGGCGGGCGCACCGCCGGTGCCCCGGGGCACGGCGTTCGTCGCATCGATGTCGATGCCGGCGGACGACCGGCCCCGACTCGCTTGACGCGCCGTTGCGCTTGGCATTTACTGATCCTTTGCATTCCCGCCAAGGGGCAAAGGGCCGTCATGACCATCGACAAGGGTCAAGCGGGCAGCAGTCAGTCGCGGCCGAGCGCGCACATCCGCCTGACCTCGCATCCGGCCGCCGGCATCGGCGCGCTACCGCCGCTGCGCTGGGGCGCGCCCTCTGCCGCCGAGCGCGGGCCGGTGATCGGCACGACGACGACGCGCAGCCATCGCAACGTCATCGGCACGCACGCGGGATCGTACGGCGTGTACCGCGCGCTGGCGATCGCCGCCGGCGCGCTGGCGCGCGGCCATCGCGCGGACCTGACCAACACGGCGCCCACCGATCCGATCGGTCCTTACCCGCAATGGTTCGACCCGGGCCGGATCGTGTCGATCGATCCGTTCGGCGCCGTCGTCGCCGAGGTGTTCGCCGAGCATCTGGCGCACGGCTACGACATCCGTCCGACGATCGCGGTCACCAAGGCGCACATCGATCTGCCCGAGGTCCACGACGCGATCCGCGCCGGACGGCTGCGGCCCGACGGCGTGATCCTCAAGGCCAACGGCGCGGCCGTCGTCACCAAGGCGGCGATCGAGCCGGTCTGGTACCTGCCCGGCGTCGCCCGGCGCTTCGGCTGCTCGGAGAGCGACCTGCGGCGCACGCTGTTCGAGGAGACCGGCGGCATGTATCCGGAGCTGGTCACGCGCAGCGATCTCGAGGTGTTCCTGCCGCCGATCGGCGGCCAGACGCTGTACATCTTCGGCAATCCGCGCGACCTGGCCGATCCGTCGGTCACGCTGACCGCCCGGGTCCACGACGAATGCAACGGCTCGGACGTGTTCGGGTCCGACATCTGCACGTGCCGGCCTTACCTGACGCATGCGATCGAGGAATGCATCCGCGGCGCGCAGGCGCCGGCGCACGGCGGCCTGGGCGGCGTCGGCCTGGTCGCCTACAGCCGCAAGGAAGGCCGCGCGCTCGGCGAGGTCACCAAGTTCCTCGTGTACAACGCGCGCAAGCGGCAGGAAGGCGGCGACAGCGCCGACAAGTATTTCCTGCGCACCGAATGCGTGGCCGGCGTGCAGGACATGCGCTTCCAGGAGCTGATGCCCGACGTGCTGCACTGGCTCGGCATCCGCAGGATCCACCGCCTGGTATCGATGAGCAACATGAAGTTCGACGCGATCACCGGATCGGGCATCGACGTCGGCGAGCGCGTGCCGATCCCGGACGAACTGATCCCGGACGACGCGCGGGTCGAGATGGACGCCAAGGTGGCCGCCGGTTATTTCAGCGACGGCCCGGCGCCCGATGCGACGGCGCTGGCGGCGGCCAAGGGCCGCGGGCTCTGAACGGCGGCAGCGGAGGATCGATCCGATGACCTCGTCCGCCGTCGCCGTGCTGCGCGATCCGCGAACGATCCGCGAGCGCAGCCGCAACGTGCTGGCCGCCGTGCAGGATCGCCGGTCCGCGCATTTCATCGTCCATGAAGACCGGCTCGCGCACGCCGCGCAGATCGTCGCCCAGGTCACCCGCAGCCGCTATCCGGACCTGAAGATCCCTTATCACAGCCGCTGGCGGCACTTCGAGGCCGGCGGACGCGACCGTCACGCGTCGCTGCGCGAAGCGCTGAGCCGGCTGCCCTGCGTCGAGCGCGCGCGCAGCGAGATCGATCTGGCCGTCGTCAGCGTGCTGCTGGACGCCGGCGCCGGCCCGCAATGGAGCTACTTCGAATCCGACAGCGGCCAGCGCCTGAGCCGTTCCGAGGGTCTGGGCGTGGCCGCATGGCACGCGTTCGTCGCCGGCGAGTTCTCGAGCCAGCCCGACCAGCCGCTGCGCGTCGATGCCGAGCGTCTGGCGCGGATCGACGAGGCCAGCGTACGACGGATCTTCCAGATCGCGCCGGGCAACGAACTGGTCGGCGCCGACGGCCGCGCCGAGCTGATGCGCCGGCTGGCCCGAGCGCTGGCCGACCATCCGGAACTGTTCGGCCCCGACGGCCGCCCGGGCGGCCTGTTCGACGCGCTGGCCGACTCGGCCAGCCTGCCGGCCGAGGCGATCCTGCAGGCGCTGCTGACCGGCCTGAGCACGATCTGGCCGTCGGGCAACCGGCTCGACGGCGAATCGCTGGGCGACTGCTGGCCCCACCGCTTCGCCGGCGGCGAAGGACCGTCGGCGGGCTGGGTGCCGTTCCACAAGCTGTCGCAGTGGATGACGTACTCGCTGCTCGAACCGTTCGAGCGCGCCGGCATCGCGGTGATCGGGCTGGATCGGCTGACGGCGCTGGCCGAGTATCGCAACGGCGGGCTGATGATCGACGCCGGCGTCATCGAGCCGATCGACCCGCGCCTCGCGCAGCAGCCGCTGACGCCGGCCGCCGAGCCGATCATCGAATGGCGGGCGCTGACGATCGCGCTGATGGACCCGCTGGCCGATCTGGTCCGCCACGAATTCGGCCTCGACGCGTGCCGGCTGCCGCTGGCCAAGATCCTCGAAGGCGGCACCTGGGCCGCGGGCCGCGTGCTGGCCAACCGCCTGCGCGGCGGCAGCCCGCCGCTGACGATCGTCAGCGACGGCACCGTCTTCTGAACCGCCTCCGGAGCGCCGCACGATGCTCGCCCCCGCCAACGTCACCACTAACGTCACCGTCATCGATCACCCGCTGGTCCAGCACAAGCTGACGCTGCTGCGCAGGAAGGAAGCCAGCACCAACAGCTTCCGCCGCCTGCTGACCGAAATGAGCACGCTGCTCGCCTACGAGGTGACGCGCGATCTGGCGATGCACGAAGTGCCGATCGAAACGCCGCTCGAAGCGACGACCGGCCGGCTGATCGACGGCAAGAAGATCGTGTTCGTGTCGGTCATGCGCGCCGGCAACGGCATCCTCGACGGCCTGCTCGACATCATGCCCGGCGCCCGCGTCGGCCATATCGGCCTGTACCGCGACCCGAAGACGATGACCGCGATCGAGTACTACTTCAAGATGCCGAGCGCGATGGACGAGCGCGACGCGATCATCGTCGACTCGATGCTGGCCACCGGCAACACAGCGATCGCGGCGGTCGAGCGGCTCAAGGAGACCCGCCCGCGCTCGATCAAGTTCGTGTGCGTGCTGACCTGTCCCGAAGGTCTGGCCAACTTCCATCGCGAGCATCCGGACGTGCCGGTCTACACGACGGCAATCGACCGCGGGCTCAACGAGGACGGCTATATCGTGCCCGGCCTCGGCGACGCCGGCGACCGCCTGTTCGGTACGCGCTGACCGGGCCCGTCCGCGAACGGTCGAACGCTCGGCGCCGGATACTCGGCATCGGACACTCGGCATCGAACACTCGGCGCCGAACGCTCACCGCCGAACGCTCAGCACCGCCAGACACTCACGAGTAATCGAACCAGTTCGGCATCGGCAGGTCGTTGAACACCCGCTTCAGGCCGCGGCTCCATCCGTCGCGCAGCGACAGGAAGTACTGGTCCTCGAGCCCGATCCGGTGACGAAAGCCGACGCGCAGCTCGCCGCGCCGGATGATGGCCAGGTCGATCGGCAGGCCCACGGACAGATTGCTGCGGATCGTCGAATCGAACGACACCAGCGCGCACTTGAGCGCCTCTTCCATCGTCGTGGCCGGATTGATCACGCGATCGATGATCGGTTTGCCGTACTTGCTCTCGCCGATCTGCAGATAGCAGGTATCGGACGTGGCCTCGATGAAGTTGCCTTGCGGATAGATCTGGAACAGCCGCGGCGCCTCGCCGCGGATCTGTCCGCCGACGAGGAACGAACACGTGAAGTCGACGTAGCTCTGCTGGTGATCGGCGGTCGAGTAGTAATGGACCGCGCGCCGCGTCTGCGAGCCGACCAGCTCGGCGACGTCGAACAGGCTCGGCACGTTCAGCAGGTGCGGACCATCGGTGGTCGTCTGCTTACGCAGCGCGCTGATCACCGTCTGGGTCGTGCCCAGGTTGCCAGCGGTCAGCAGGACGATCGCCCGCTCGCCCGGCGTTTCGAAGATCGTCATCTTCGAGAACGTCGAGATGTGATCGACGCCGGCATTGGTGCGGGAGTCGGACGCGAACAACAGCCCTTCGTCGAGGGACATGCCGATGCAGTAAGTCATTTGTCTGGAGCGCGCAGCGCAACGAGGGACTGAAGACCTGACGCAGGATCCATGCCGGGCGGCGGCCCCGCGAACGAGCGTCGTTTCGGTTCTACGACACCCGGCGCGAACCGGACGCGGCCAGGCGATGTCCGGCGCCGGCGGGCCGACGACGGCCGATGCCGATCACGATCAGCGCCGACGGAACGACGCCGGTCACATGCGGTGGAAATTGACCGCCGTCAAGAACGGCGCGCCAGCACCTGGCAAGCTTCTCGGGAGCACACGCCATACAGCGACAGCGCATGGTCCTGCAGCGTGAAGCCGTGGTCCTTGGCGATCTTCTGCTGGCGCTTCTCGATCTCGGCGTCGTAGAACTCCTCGACCCGGCCGCAATGCAGGCAGACCAGATGATCGTGATGCGAGCCCTCGTTCAGTTCGAACACCGACTTGCCCGCTTCGAAATTGCTCCGCTTGAGCAGGCCGGCCTGTTCGAATTGCGTCAACACGCGGTAGACGGTGGCCAGACCGATGTCCTGCTGCTCGGCAAGCAGTTCCTTGTAGACGTCCTCGGCGCTCATGTGGCGGCGCTTGCCGGTCTGGAAGATCTCGAGGATCTTCAGTCTCGGCAGCGTCGCCTTGAGCCCCATGCTCTTCAGTTCGTTCGGGCCATCCATGACTGTCCCCAGCCGGGCGGGCTGGCAGCGTTTTTTTCAGAGTCATTATGATATCGGTTTTGCCGACCGGTGCCGCCGGTCCGGCCGTCCGGAGGATTTCTCAGATGACTCGCGTGAACACCGCCGTCGCGCCGCGCAGGCTGTCGCGACCGCGCGCGGCGCTGCTGATGGGCATGGCGCTGCTGGCGCTCGGCGGTTGCGCGTCGAAAGACAATACGCGCAGCGGACTGCTCGAGCCCTATCGCTTCGACATCCCGCAAGGCAACTACGTGACGCAGGAGATGCTCGACCAGATCAAGCCGGGCATGAGCCGCGAGCAGGTGCGCTTCGCGCTCGGTTCGCCGCTGCTGAACGCCGCGTTCCGCACCGACCGCTGGAACTACATCTACCGGTTCCAGCATGCCAACGGCCGGGCCGACGTGCGCCGCGTCGTCGTCTTCTTCGCCGACGACCGCGTCGACCGGATCGAAGCCGATCCGCTGCCGGTGCGCGACGACAACGACGATCCGGCGCTGCCCGGCTATCGCGGCAACCGCGACAAGGAGAGTTGACGATGACCCCTTCTTCCACGCCGATGGCGGCGGCGCCGCTGCGCATCGCGATCGCCGGCGCCGACGGGCGCATGGGGCGGATGCTGGTCGAAGCCGTGCTGCGCGCCGACGACCTGCTGCTCGACGGCGCGTTCGACGTGCCCGGCAGCCGTGCGATCGGCCGCGACGCGGCCGATTTCCTCGGCGAGAAATCGGGCGTGACGATCAGCGACGACGTCGACGCCTCGTTGTCCGGCGCCGACATGCTGATCGACTTCACCCGGCCCGCCGCCACGCTGTCGCACCTGGCGGCGGCCGAACGGGCCGGCAAGGCGATGGTGATCGGCACGACCGGCTTCGACGACGCCGGCAAGGCGCGCATCCACGCCGCCGCCGAACGCATCCCGATCGTGTTCGCGCCGAACATGGGCGTCGGCGTCAACGCGCTGGGCAAGATCCTCGCGGTGGCCGCCCGGATCCTCGACGAAGGCTACGACGTCGAGGTCATCGAGGCCCATCACCGGCACAAGATCGACGCGCCGTCGGGCACCGCGCTGTGGCTCGGCGAGGTCGTCGCCGAGGCGACCGGCCGCGATCTCGCGCGCGATGCCGTCTACGCGCGCCACGGCCACACCGGCGAACGCGCGGCCCGCAGCATCGGCTTCTCGGCGATCCGCGGCGGCGACATCGTCGGCGACCACACGGTGCTGTTCGCCGGCACCGGCGAGCGGATCGAGATCACGCACAAGTCGACGAGCCGCGCCAGCTACGCCGAGGGCGCGCTGCGCGCCTGCCGCTTCCTGGCCGGGCGCACCGATGGGCTGTTCGACATGCAGGACGTGCTGGGCCTGCGCTAGGCGTCCGCGCGGCGGACGGCGTGCAGGCTCCTGGGCGCGGGCCCGGGCCCGCTCCGGCCCGCTCCGGCCCGCACAATACCCGACTAAAACAGTCAGTTATTGCACCCACCAGCGTACCCGGCGACGAAAGGCCGAGAGGACCGGACAAACCCGGATCGCCCCCCTCTTGCATGGTCGAGTGTTAATGTTGATAATCGTTATCATTAAAACTCGAGCTTCGCCATGTACGTCTGCGTTTGCACCGCTGTCACCGAGAAGGAAATCGTGGCTCGCGTTCATTCCGGATCGACGACTTTCGAAGAAATCCAGTTCGATCTGGGGGTAGGCACCTGCTGCGGTCAGTGCCGGGAATGCGCCTGTGAATTGATCTCAAGCACGTGCGCGAGCCGCTGTCCGAGCATGGCGGAATAATCCCGGTTCTCACCCTGGATCGGTTCTCATTTGGCTGCTGCATCGGGCGCTAGAATCGGCGCCTGATGTCGTTCGCGCTTGGCGAGCGACCCCGTTCAAAGGCAGGAGCCCCCGATGAAAGGTGACAAGCACGTCATCACGATGTTGAACCAGCAGTTGACCAACGAGTTGACGGCGATCAACCAATACTTCCTTCACGCCCGGATCTACCGGCACTGGGGCCTGGACAGGCTGAACCAGAAGGAATATGCCGAGTCGATCGGCGAAATGAAGCATGCCGACGCGCTGATCGAGCGGATCCTGATGCTCGACGGGCTGCCGAACCTGCAGCAATTGCACAAGCTGAAGATCGGCGAGACCACGCCCGAGATCCTCGCCTGCGATCTGTCGCTCGAGGTCGCGGCTCAGGCCCACGTCAAGGATTCGATCGCGTATTGCGAGTCGGTCAAGGACTTCGTGTCCCGCGACCTGTTCCAGAAGATCCTGGACGACACCGAAGAGCACATCGACTGGCTCGAGACGCAGATCGACCTGATCGACAAGGTCGGGCTGCAGAACTACCAGCAGTCGATGATCGGCGACATCAGCGCCTGATGATGGCTCCCTGGCTCCCCGGGCGGGGACCGGGGGCTCAGACGCCCGTCAGCAGCTTCTGATAGACGAAGTTCGAGATCCGCAGCGTATCGGCGGGGTCCAGCCCGTCGAACACCAGTCCCAGCGATTGCTTGCCGTCCGGATCGGCCGACTGCGGTGCCGCCGCATCGGTCGATGTCCCTCGCGCCGCGGCGACCCGGGCGCGCACCTGCAGCGGCGCCGAATCCCCGACTCCATCACCGCCGTCCAGTTCGAAAGCCAGCGACAGCGTCTGGTCCTTCGACACCTCGAGTCCGCCGACGACGACCTGCGCGCCGTTGACGCTGATGTCCAGCAGCCGGCCCGGCGCGCTCGTGCCGCCGGCCGTCGTCACCGTCGCGGGCAGGTCGATCTTGACGCGCGGCGCCGAACGCAGCTTCTGCACGCGCACCTGCGTCGGATAGCTCAGATGCAGATACCAGGGGCTGCGGAACACCCGGTCGACCTCGGTCTTGAACTCGCTGACGTACACGCCCGAGAACGCCCGGATCCGCATCGAGTCGCCGGGCTCGAACTGCATCGGCAGTCCGTTCTCGAGCGGCGTGCGGATGATCAGGTACTCGTTGACCAGATAGCCGATCAAGGTCGAGCCGACGATCTGTCCGCGCGGCCCGCGCTGCACCAGGCATTGCAGACGGATGCCGACGGGCCAGCGCAGATCCTCGAACGTCACGGGCTCGGGGGCGGGAGGCGCAGCACAGCTCGCCTCCGCGCGCTGCGGCTCCGCGCCGGCGACCGGATTATTGGACGAAACGGCAACCATAAGGGCAATCGATCAGGGCTCGTGTCCGTCCGAGTATCCCGAATCCTTCCCGATGCGACCCCTTCGTACCGCCAGACGGCATGCCAAACGGGGACGAATGCGCGATGCCTGTCGTGTCGCCGCCCGATTCGAGCCGCGACCGACGCGGTGACCCGAACGCCGCATCCGGACGCGGACCTTTCGTCGGGTGCCGCGCTCCAGCGGCGCCGCAAGCGTTGAATAACGCCAGGAAAACCCGTCAAATCCGTCCGACGCCGGCTCGCGGACATCGATGTCGCGACCGGCAGGCACGGATTCCAGACGCCCGGCAACGACCGGGCGCGTGTGGCGAAGAGGGGCCCTGTGGGTCTGCCGGTCATCCGGCGCGTGGGCAACGGCAGCGATAACAAGATAACGACGCGGGGTCGAACGACAGGACCCCGCCGCTGCCGCCACGTTTTTCCCACGCAGCACTCGCGTTCCGTTGCCTGTCTGCAGCCCGTTGTCTTTCTGCTGCCCGATCCCTTGCCGGTTCCGTGGCGTTCCCGGTTCTGCTGCTGGTCCGCTGGCGCTGCCGTTCTGCTGCCGTTTCCGTTCTGCTGCCGCTGCCGTTCCGCTGCTGCCGCTTCGTTGCTGCTGCCGCCTCGTTGCCGCAGCCGTTCCGTCGCCGTTTCCGTTCCGTCGGCGTTTTCGATCAGCGCGGCGACTCGCCCGGCGGACGCGCGGGCGGGCTCTCGAACGCGGCGCAGGGATCGGGACGCGGCTGCGCGGCCGTCAGGATCTCGTCGTCGTAGCGCGGCGCCGGGCCCGTCGCGGCCGCGCGAGCTCCCGCTGCATCGGCCGCCCCACTCCGCTCGCCCGCCGCCGCCGGATCGGCCGGCGTCGGCGCGGCCTCCTCGAATCCGATCGACAGGATGCGCGCCTGCGGCCAGGCGGCGCGCAGATAGCGAGGCATGCCGAGATCGCGGCGCACGTGGCCATTGCCGGCCAGCACGACCACCGGCAGGCCGGTCTGCCGGTGCACGTCGACGACGGTTTGCGCGAGCCCCGCGTCGCGGGCGCGTTGCGCGACGATCATCCGGCCCAGCGCGGACGCGGGCATCTTGCCGCAATGCCCGGCATCGATCACGGCGCGCATCGCCGCATCGTCGGCATCGCGCCAGTCCACGCCCGTGGCCGCCATCAGTTCCGGAGCCGGATGCTGGCCGCGCGCGATCGCCATCAGTTCGGCCGACGACAGGTTGCCACCCGCGAGCGGCAAACGAGAATCGATCGCCAGACGCAGGTACGGCTCGTAGAATGGCCATTGCCAACCCGCGAAGCGGAAACCGGCACGTTCGGCGAGTTCCCGCGGCGCGACGCCTTCCCGCAGCGCGGCGTCGATCGCGGGCTGCGACGCGCGATCGAGCTGCTCGAGGACGAGCGCGAACCGGCGCGAGGCCGCCAGTTCGGCCAGCCACCGGGCACGAATCGCGTGCTGGACGCTGTTGTCGTGGACCTCGCCCAGCAGCAGGACGTCGGCATCGAAAGCCGCCGCCGGCAGGCGGGGCGGCGGATCCGGCAGCGCGACCGAGCGAGCATCAGCGGCCGGGTCCGCGTCCGGAGTTGCGGATGGAGCCACGGATGGAGCCGCGGCCGGAGCAGCGACCGCAGCGGCGATCGGGGAGGCGGGGTCGCGCGGGGGCGTCGAGCACCCGGCGAGCCAGCCGGTCGCGCATACAGTGACGGCGACCGACAGGACGAAAAAGAATAAGGGCATTTTGTCCTGTGAATAGTTCTTATTTATAATCGCCGAAATTCTATTACACGCATGCCTCGTATCCGTTATCCTGCCGTCATCGGCGCCGCGTTGCTGAACGGCCTTGCCCTGGGCGGTTTGGTATCGCTCGCGCAGACTCCCGCACACCAGCCGGTCAAACCGCTCGAAGTGGCTTTGATCACCGCGCCCGAGCCCGCCCCCATGGCCGCCGAACCCGCGCCCGAGGCGGCCAAGCCGCCCGAACCGTTGCCGGTCGCCGTCACGCCACCTCCGCCGCCCCCTCCGAAGCCGAAACCCAAACCGCCGAAGCGGGAGCCCAAGCCGGAAAAGGTCGTCGAACCGACGCCGGCGCCGGCCCCCGAGCCGGTACCGGTCGCGATCGCGCCGGCGGCTACCGAAAGCAGTACCAACACCATTTCGGCCGAGGCGGCCGAACCGAGCGCGCCGGTCGCCAGCAAGATATCCGATACGCCGGTCGCGGCCGCCGCCCCCGATCCGGGGCCGATGCGCGAACCGCCGCGCGCCGACGCATCGTGGTCGGGCAACGTGCCGCCGCCCTATCCGGCGCTGGCGCGGCGGCTCGGCGAGCAGGGCGAGGTGCGTCTGGACATCCAGATTTCGCCCGAGGGCACGGTGATGGACATCAAGCTCAAACGCTCGAGCGGCTCTTCGCTGCTCGATCAGACCGCGATGGACACGGTCCGCAAATGGCGATTCAAGCCGGCAACGGTCGGCGGCAAAGCAGTGGCCGAGTGGTACTACAACTGGCGCTGGGTATTCAAACTGGAAGGTTGAGAACATGCAAGAGAACTCTCTCGGACTGCTGCATTTCTGGCAGGCAGGTGACGCAGTCACCCACAC
This sequence comes from Burkholderiaceae bacterium, assembly GCA_047601745.1. Lineage (GTDB taxonomy): Bacteria > Pseudomonadota > Gammaproteobacteria > Burkholderiales > Burkholderiaceae_E > JAKPAM01. The sequence continues at coordinate 5,997,971 of JASGIS010000001.1, forward strand.
GGTCGCTTACCTGCTGCTGCTGATGTCGGTGGTGAGCTGGTACTACATCCTTTCCAAGGCCTGGACAGCCTGGCGGCTGCGACGCACGATCCTCGTCGGACTCAGGAAGTTCTGGTCGGCCCGCTCGATCGAAGAAGGCGTCGAGGAGTTGAAGAAGGTCGACACCGAAACCGTGTTCACGCCGCTGGTCGTGAACGCCCGCCAGGCGATGGCGACCCAGACCGATTCGTCGCTGGCCTCTTCGGTCCACGGCACCGAGATCGCCACCCGCGCGATCCGTCAGCAGATCAGCCGTGCGTCGTCGCGGCTGGAGAACGGCCTGACGCTGCTGGCCTCGGTCGGCAGTACCGCGCCCTTCGTCGGCCTGTTCGGCACCGTGTGGGGCATCTATCACGCGCTGCTGACGATCGCGTCGGCCGGCCAGGTGCAGATGGACAAGGTCGCCGGCCCGGTCGGCGAAGCGCTGGTGATGACGGCGGCCGGTCTGGCCGTCGCGATCCCGGCGGTGCTGGCCTACAACGCGTTCAACCGGGTCAACCGGATCACGCTGTCCGAGCTCGACGGTTTCGCGCACGACGTGTTCGCGCTGGTGACGACCGGTACCCGCGTGCCGCAGAGCACCAACGAGCGGATCACGCCGCAGTTCGTCGGCTCGATGCCGCCCAAAGCGACCGTCGGTCATTGAGAGGCGCTCGACGATCATGGCATTCGGAGGTTTCGACAATCAGGGCGGCAGCGCGCCGATGGCGGACATCAACACGACGCCGCTGGTCGACGTCATGCTGGTGCTGCTGGTGATCTTCATCATCACCGCGCCGCTGATGACGCATTCGATCAAGCTCGATCTGCCGGCCGCGCAGGCGCCGGCAACCGATGAGAAGCCCGAGACGATCACCTTGTCGATCGACGGGCAGAACCATCTGTACTGGAACAACGAGCCGGTCGCCGATATCGCGGCGCTGGCCGCGCGGTTCCAGGGCGAATCCGGCAAGCAGCCGCAGCCCGAGCTGCATCTGAGGGCCGACAAGGAATCGCGGTATCAGACGATCGCCGAAGTGATGTCGGCGGCTCAGCAGGCCGGGCTGACGAAGATCGGCTTCATCACCGATCCCAAGGCACAGGCCCAGCCTTAGTTAGCGATGTGATGCCCGTGAGCGCCGCGCACGGCGGCGCGACACGGCGACAGCGACACGACGGCACGGCACGATCACAGCGTGAATGACATCGCGCCGAGCAGCAGCATCGGCGCCGAGCAGCCGCCGAAGCCGCGCCAGTCATCGCTGCTGGTATCGGGCAGCCAGACGCTGTCCGCGCCCAGCGCTTCGAGGCGCTCGCCGAACAAATCGAACAGGCTGTCGTCGAAGCGCATCGGCTCGACCGGGGCGACCGGCTCGCCGTCTTCGACCCACAGCGTCGCGAACCGCGTCATGCCCGTCACCCGGCAGGCGTCGCGATCGGAAAAGTTCAGATACCACAGGTTGCCGACCGACAGGCCGGTGCCCAGCGCCTGCCACGCGGCAGCCGGATCCAGATCACCCGGCGACATCCGCATCGCCTCGGGCATCTCGGCGTCGCCGGCACCATTGCCCGCCATCCCGAACTCGCGCGCGCTGCGGGCCGACACCAGCGGCTGCCCGAAACGGCCGCCCTCGATCAACGGCAGCGAATCCGGACGCAGGAAGCCGCTGTCCTGGAAACGCGGCACGCGCGCCTCGGCCGGCGCCTCGCGGACCTGCAGCCGCGGATCGAGCCGCACGCGGCCATCGCGCAGGCGCGCCAGCGGCGACTGGCCGGTGGCCAGTTCGCGGGCCGAGAAACCGCCCCAGGCGAACATCGCCAGCAGGTCGGCGCCGGCCTGCGGCGACAGCAGCGCGCGATAGCTGCCCGGCGCGAGGCGACGAGCCGGACGGGCAAGGATCGGCACCTGGCGCGCGGCGGCGGCCACCGCGTCGACGAGGGCCGCCTCATCCCAGTCGACACCCGCCACCGACGACTTGACCGCCTTGTCCCGCAGCGCGGGCAGCGGCGAATACAGCGAGAAATCGAAGGACCACGACGCCGACTCGTGATAATGGCAGTGACCGAGGCTGCTGAGCAGGCCGCAGGCCATCGGCCCGGCCATGTAGAAGCCGACCAGGTCGGCGCCCGCCGCCTGCCGCACCGCCCGCTCGACTACCGGAACCAGATCGGCCGGCGCCGGCAGGCGGGCGTCCTCGACGAAGCGGCTGTTTCCGGCCTCGGTGTCGAGCAACAGATAGGGGTCGTCGTGCGCGTCCCGCAGCGCATCGGTCATCGCCGCCAGCGCCGCATCGAGCCGCGCCGCATCGGCCGCCGCTCGCCCGCCCAGCGTCTGCGCCAGCACCACCGAGCGCTGGCCGTCGACGAGCCGCAGGCGGACGGCCTGCCGCGCCACGGTCCCGGCCTGGCGCACCCGGCCGTGATTGAAGCGCACGAAATCGCTGCGCTCGCCCTGCCAGTACGCGTACAGCGCGACCCCGGACGCCAACGCGCCCCGGCGACGGCCCAGCCACGCCTGCACGGCGGCGAATCCGTCGGCCAGCGCGCTCACGATGCGGCCCCGAACACGTCGACGTCGTCGAACAGACAGGCCGGCGACGAATGGCCGACCCGGATCACCTGCCCCGGCTCGCCCTTGCCGCAGAACGGCGTGCCCATCACTTCCATCGTCGACGCATCGCCGACCTTGCTCAGGCTGCGCCAGAACGACGCCGACACGCCCCGATAGTTCGGGTTGCGCACGACCCGGGTCAGCCGGCCGTTCTCGATCAAGCGGCCCCATTCGCAGCCGAACTGGAACTTGTTGCGCGAATCGTCGATCGACCACGACACGTTGGTGCGCATCAGCACGCCGTATTCGACCGCGCCGATCAGTTCGTCCCAGCTCGCGTCGCCCGGATCGACGTTGATGTTGCCCATCCGGTCGATCGGCGCGCGATGCCAGCCGCAGGCGCGCGCATTGGCCACGCCGGCCAGCGCATGGCCCGCGCGGTTCGCGCGCCATTGCGACAACGCGCTGCCCAGCGGCCGCTGCAGGATGCCGTCGCGGATCAGCCACTGGCGCTCGGCGACCATCCCCTCGTCGTCCATCAGGGTGCTGGCGAACCCGTGCGGCTGCACCGGATCGAAGCAGACGTTCAGCAGCGGCGACCCATAGCGGTACGTACCGAACATGTCGGGCGTCACGAAACTCGTACCGGCGAAGTTGCGCTCGTCGCCCAGGATGCGATCGAGTTCGAGCGGATGACCGATCGATTCGTGGATCTGCAGCATCATCTGGTCGGGCGCCAGCAGCACCGACATCCGGCCGCTCGGGCAGTTGGGCGCCTGCAGCAGTTCGAGCGCCTCGCCCGCCACGCGGCGACCGGCCCCGACCAGCCCCGAGCGCTCGATGACCTCCCGGCCGCCCTGCTGGCAGAAGCCGTTGTACTGCCCGCCCAGACTGCGCGTCTGCGTGCGCTGGCCATCGTGCGCGCTGGCCGCGAGGTTCGGCTCGACGAACCGGCTGGCTTGGTCGGACAACAGGTCGGTCTGCACGAACAGCCACTGCCGCGAGGCCGAATCAGCCAGCGAAGCGCTCCAGTGCACGATGCGCGGATCGATCCGGCAGGCGTCCGCCTCCTGCCGCAGCAAGGCCGTGACCGTCTCCGTCTCCAACCCGCTGTCGGACGCGGCCGCGCGCGTCAGCGGCGCCCCGCGGCGCGCGACGCCGGGCGGCGCCTGCCAGTCGAGGCCCTCGAACAAGCCGCTGGCGCGACTGGCCAGCGCCCATTGCCTGGCCTGCTCGGCGGCCCCGCGCAGACCGGCCGCCGACAGATCGGGCGTCGCGCAATAACCGATGCCGCCGGCCAGCATCACCGTGATCATCACGCCGGCATCGCGCTCCAGGACCAGCGGTAGCACCGTTCCGCGCTCGACCCGGTGGTGCCGGGCCGACTGCTCGACGAAACGGATCATCAGCGTCTGGTCGGGCCGCAACAGCTCGCGCATCGCCCGCCGCAACGGCGAATCGGGGCGCGCCAACCGAACCGCGAGGGCTTCGTCGGCGGACGCCATGTCAGTCGCCGAACGCCGCCAGCACGATGCCGGGCGTCAGGACCTCGGGCAGGATCCGGGGCGTCGGCTCGTCGGGCCGGAACACCAGGTACAAGGGCACGCCGCTGCGACCGTAGCGCGCCAATTCATCCCGAATGCCGGCATCGAGCCGCGTCCAGTCGGCGCGCAGCCGCACGACATCGCGGCGCTGCATCTCGGCGACGATGCGGTCGGTATCCAGCACCAGTTTCTTGTTGACCTGGCAGCTCACGCACCAGGCCGCCGTGAAATCGACGAACACCGGCCGGCCGCCGGCGCGCGCCGCCTCGACGGCTGCCGGACTCCAGCGGCCCCAGTCCGCCGCCGCGGCACCACCAGTTCCGCCGGCGCTACCAGTTCCGCCGGCACCATCGACACCACCGACACCACCGGCACGACTGACGCCACCTGCTCCACCTGCTCCACCTGCTCCACCTGCTCCACCTGCTCCATCGGCACCACCGGCACCACCGGCACTACCGGCTCCACGGCCACCAGCCCCACCAGCGGCCGCCGGTTGCGCGCGCATCGCGCCGAAAGCGGACATCGAGCCCTGCCCGGTCGGTCTGTCCCCCTCGATCGCCGAGCGGAACGCGCCGCCGGCCGGACCGGCGGCATCCCCGGCGCCGTCGAAACCATCCGCCACGCGTCCGTCAGCGATCGTCGGCGTCTGCTCTCGCGCCTGCGCTTGTGCCTGTACTTGTGCCGGCGGCGTCGGCGGCCAGGCCAGCCAGATCGCCAGCAGTGCGACGACGAGCCCGCCCGCGGTCGCCAGCGTCCGGCCTCGCGTGCCCGAACCGCCGCCGGCGCTGCCCGCATGGCCGAACCGGCCGTACAGCCAGGCCGCCAGGCCGAGCGCGACCGCACCGAGCAGCCAGCCGAACAGCGCATCGACGCCGGCCTGCTGCGCCAGCACCCAGGCCAGCCACGCGGAGGTCGCGAACATCGGGAACGCCAGCAACTGCCGCAGCGTCTGCATCCAGCGTCCGGGGCGAGGCAGCCGCCGCAGCCAGCCCGGATGCCAGCCCAGGATCAGGTACGGCAGCGCCATGCCCAGGCCGAGCGCGGTGAACACCAGCAATAGTTCGGTCAGCGGCCGGCCGAGCGTGAACCCCAGCGCCGAGCCCATGAACGGCGCCGAACACGGCGTAGCCACGGCGACGGCCAGCGCTCCCGACGCCCAGGCGCCCGCGAGGCCGCCGCCACGATCGTACTGGCCGAGCCGCGTCATCGCGCCGCCGACCTCGAAGACGCCGGCCAGGTTCAGGCCGATCGCGACGAACAGCAGGCCCATCGCCGCGACGAAGGCCGGCGACTGCATCTGGAATCCCCAGCCGACCGCCTGCCCCGCCATCTGCAACGCGGCCAGCAGCCCGGCCAGCGCCCAGAACGCCATCAGCACCCCGGCGGCGAACGCCAGCGCGTGCCGCCGCATGCCCCGCGCCGCCGCCTCGTCGGTCTGCTCGCGGCCGCTCGACGCCTGCTGCGCGAAACCGAGCACCTTCAGACTGACGACCGGAAACACGCAGGGCATCAGGTTCAGCAGGATGCCGCCGAGCAGTGCGAAACCGGTCGCCAGCGCCAACGTCAGCGTGCCGCCGGGCTGACCGGATCCGGCGGACATACCCGCTGATGACGGCTCGGACGACGGCAACGCTGATCGCACCGGCTCGCCCCCCGGCAGCGCGGCGACGGCCTGGCCGACGAACTCGAACGACCGGCCGTCGACGACGACGACGCCGGCAGGCTTGCCGAAGAAACCGGCCTCGTCGAACCGCGCCCGTCCGACGCCGTCGGCCAGGCGCACGGCCAGCCGCCAGCGCCGCTGCGGACCGTCGGTGCCGAGGTCGAACAGGCGCTGCGGCGCGGCGTTCGCGATCAGTCCGGACTCGTACGGGAAGAACTGCACCTGCGGCACCGATGCGCCGGCCGCTTCGATCGCCAGCGACAGTTCACCGTCGGCCACGGCCGCCTGGCCGTCCAGCGTCCGACTCGGTGTCCTCGCCGCCATCGCATCGAACAGGCCGGCCTGGTCCGAGGGCTCGGCCGGCGCGCGCCGATCGACCGGCAAGCGCAGCGACAACTCGGCCTGGCCCGGCACGCAGACGTCCTTGCAGGCCAGCCAGTCCGCGCGCGCGCCGATCGTCATCGTGCCGTCAGGCAGTGTCGGATCGGTGCGCACGGTCATCGGCAGGATCACCTCGCCGTCGTAGCCGAAGTTGGCCAGCGGACCGACGCGGTGGATCTGCGGCGTCATCCACTCGATCGGCCCGGCCTGCATGCCCGGCGGCAGCGTCAGCGCGATCTGCGTCGGCAGCCCCGAATCGCCGGGATTGCGCCAGTACGTATGCCAATGGGGGTCATGACGGATGCGCAAACCCAGCTTGAAGGGCTCGCCCGGGTGGATCGCGACGCGGTCGGCGACCAATTCGACCTCGACCGCCTGCACTTTCAATCCACGCGCGGCCGCAGTCTGAGACAATAGCGTCGCGAGCAACAGCGCGACGCAGGCCAGCGTCTTTTTCATGACCTCCGAGTCTAACTGAAATCAGCGAGCTTGACCCTAACCGATGGCGCGCCTAACATCCTGACATGGAAGAAGAAATTCAAGGACTTAGCGAACGAATTGAACGTTTGCTGACAATAGTCCGGCGTCTCTCCGACGAGAACGCCGCCCTGCAGGCGCAGCTCACCCAGACGCGTGACGCCTACACCGACCTGCAGCAGCGGATGTTCGATGCGCGTGCCCGGGTCGAATCGGCGCTGTCACGGCTGCCGCTGGTCGTCAACGACGAGGGCTGAGCATGGAACAAATCAGCGTCAAGATCCTCGATCGCGACTGGAAGCTCGCGGTCACCCCCGAAGAACGCGAAAGCCTGATCGACGCGGCCGTCGTGCTCGACGAGAAGATGCGCTCGGTGCGCGACACCGGACGCGTCGCGGGCATCGACCGTATCGCCGTGATGGCCGCGCTGCAACTGGCGCTCGAGCTGGTCATGCTGCGCAACCCGCCGGCCGGCTCGTCGACCGGCACGATGCTTCGGCGGATCCAGAAGATGACGGCCGACATCGACGAAGAGCTCAAGCGCCAGGAAAGCCTGTTCTGATCGACGTCCCGGCCCGCGCCGCCGCGACGGGCCGACCGATGCGCGGCGAGCCGATCCGCCGGCAAAAGCCAGTACAATGCAGTCCTGCCCTGCTGTGTTCGCCTAGGTCATACATTCCTTGAACCAATGTATTGAACCAGGCTGCGGCGTTCAAGACCACTGCTGTTGAGCGCGTCCCTCGTCGGATGCGCCTGATGCGGTGGCGGCTGCGGCCGACCTGAACTGATACGGTTCAGGATGCCGGCCTGACGGCACGTGCGGGGCACCCTTTTCGTTTCGACTGCCGTCGCAGTCGTCCCGCACGGCTGCCGATGTTCGCCAACCAGTTTCGTTACCTGCTTCTGGCGATCCATCGGTACACCCGCTTCCCGATCTCCGGCCGCGCCCTCCGATGGGCGTCGCCGCCGGGCCTCGATACGGGGCGGGCCATCCGCTTCCTGCCGCTGGCGGGCCTGATCTCGGGCCTGTACGGCGCCGTCATCTACCTGCTGTTCGCCCAGTTGCTGCCGCACGCGGTCGCGACGCTGCTAGCGATCACGTTCGGCCTGCTGATCACCGGCGGCCGCCAGGAAGCGGCGCTCGCGCGCTTCTTCGACGCCCGCACGCCGCGCGCGATCGCCGTGCCCGGCGTGCTGATGCTGCTACTGGTCGTGCTGCTGCGCGCCGAGACCCTGAGTTCACTCGACCCGAGCTGGCTGAGCCTGGCGCTGCTGACCGGACAGCCGCTGTCGTACGGCATCGCGGCGCTGGCGGCGATCGGCGCGCGACGGCGGCTCGGCGATGATTCGTTCGGCGCGCGCGTCGTCGATCGCTCGATCGCGGCCGGCATCGCCGTGCTGCCGCTGGCGCTGGCCGTCTGGTGGTTCGATGCGGCGAAGCCGTTCGCGTTCGCCGTCGTCCCCGCACTGGTCTTCGGCGGCTGGCTGCGCCTGTGGCTGGGGCGGCGGCTGCGCGCGCTGGCCACGGGCCGGGCGCCGGCCGAATACCGGGCGCAGGCGCTGCAAGACGGCACCGGCGCGATCCAGCAGGTCAGCGAATTGGCCTATCATCTCGGCTTGCTCGTCTGGTGGTCGCTGATCGGCATGGAAGCCGGCGGCGACGATGCCGGCGCCGACTCCGACGCCGACATCGAGGACGGCGACGAAGAACCGCCGGACACGCTCGACTGACCCCGCGCCCGAAGCTTCAGCGATGACGCCCCACTCTCCCAGTCCCGACGATGGACGCCGCGCCGGGCCGGCTCCGGCCGCCCCGCGTTGCTGGCTGATGAAGTCCGAACCCGACGAAGCATCGATCGACGACGTGCTGGCGATGCCCAACCGCACGATCGCGTGGTTCGGCGTGCGCAACTACCAGGCGCGCAATTTCATGCGCGACCAGATGCGGATCGACGACCCGGTGCTGTTCTATCACTCGAGCTGCGCCGAACCCGGCATCGTCGGCCTGGCGCGGATCGCGTCCGCCCCTTACCCCGATCCGACGCAGTTCGATCCGCAGAGCCCGTACTACGACGCGACGGCCTCGCGCGACGAACCGCGCTGGATGCTGGTCGACGTGCAGGCCTCGTGCAAGATCACCACGCTCGGCCTTGCCGAGCTGCGCCGCCACCCCGAACTCGCGGACATGGTTGTGCTGCGCAAGGGCAACCGCCTGTCGATCACGCCGGTGACCGACGCCGAATGGCGATTCATCCGCGACCGGCTCGCCCGACCGCTCGCCGAGGCGACCCGATGATCAGCATCGAATCAGTGACCAATATGATCAATCTCGACTCGATAGCCAATATCGGCTCGATGATCAATATCAGCCCGCTCACCATCGCCAGCCTGCTCGCGCTCGGCATCGTCGCCGGCTTCCTGGCCGGCCTGCTCGGCATCGGCGGCGGCATGCTGATGGTGCCGTTCCTGGTGATGATCCTGGCGACCGAAGGCATCCCCGACACTTACCTGGTCAAGATCGCGATCGCCACCTCGCTGGCGACGATCCTGTTCACGTCGATGTCGAGCGTACGCGCGCACTGGCGCGCCGGCGCCATCCGCTGGCCCGTCGTCGCCACGCTGACGCCGGGGATCATCCTCGGCGCGATGGTCGGCGCGCGATTGGCCGGCTACATACCGTCGAAGTGGCTCGAGCTGTTCTTCGCGGTGTTCGTGTCGTACAGCGCCACGCAGATGCTGCGCGGCAAGTCGCCGACCAAGGCCGACGGCGCACCGGCCGAACAACTGCCTTCGCGCGTCTCGCAGGTAGCGATGGGCGGCGTGATCGGCGCGTTGTCGTCGCTGGTGGGTGCCGGCGGCGGCTTCCTGACCGTCCCTTACCTGACCTCGTGCGGCGTACGCATCCAGAACGCGATCGCCACCAGCGCCGCCTGCGGGTTCCCGATCGCCGCATCCGCCGCGATCGGGTACGTGTGGGCGGGCCTGGGCCTGCAGATCGGCCCCGCCACCTTCGGCTACATCTACCTGCCGGCGCTGGTGCTGATCTCGGTCGTCAGCGTGATGACCGCACCGCTAGGCGCGCGCACCGCCCACCGGATGCCGGTCGCGCAACTGAAGCGCGCGTTTGCTTGCCTGCTGTATACGCTGGCGGCGTATATGTTGTATCGGGGGTTGGCGGCTCATTAGGCGCGGATGTAGGGTGCCGAAGGACTTGCGGGACTTGACGCCTGCCGATGTGATGGCGGGCTACGCCACTGGCCCGTTGCCGCGTACCGTGCCAGAAACGCGAGCGCTGGTCGAACAGTTGCGGCGGCTTCGCCATCAGCATCTGACCGACCCTCGGTCGCCCGCCGTGTGCTTCGCGTCAGGGAAAAAGATGTGGGGAAACCTCAGCTGCAGACGGCCATCGGCCTATGACCGATTTCCCTCTTACGCGAGCGGCAGCCCTCGTCACCCAAGGCGGCCCATAGGGCAGCGCGGTTAAACGCCAGGGCCTGCCCGGCGTTCTCGCGCCACGCCTGAAGGACCTTCAAGTACACGCCGTTTGCGCGGCACCAGGCCGCCTTGGCTGCCTCGCCCATCGCCGCAGACACCGGCACCGCATCAAACCGCGCCGCGGCTGCGTGGTTCAGCTGGGTTCAGCTGGGTTCAGCTGGGTTCAGCGTAGATCAGGACTGCGGAGGCAGGTAGCGGTAGCTACCGATGCGCAGCACGGTTTCCTCATGCCGATTCTCGTAGTACACGGCCAGCAGGTTCGTGTCGTTGGCGGTGAGGTGGTTCCAGTGGCCGTCCTCCATGCGCAGTTCCTTGAAGCTTAGCCCGTCGTCCTGGCTCACCAGCATCGTTCCACCGATGCTCGAGGTAATCAGGCTCAGGTCTTTCAGCGCGAAGCATTGGCCAATGTAGATCGGCGTGTCGCGATGCGTCCATGCATAGCCCTTGTCGGAGGTGAACAGTTCCGATGCTACGCACATCAGCCCTCCGCCCGAGCCAAGATGAACCGCTGTCGTGCTGGACGCGCTGTAGCGCGAGCTGCTTTCCCAGTCGCATTTCTGCCACGTTTTTGCCGCGCCGTAATACATGACGAACGGCGGCTGCTCGGGCTTCTTCTTGTCGCGCATGTACGACCGGTCGTAGTTGCAGAACGCCAACAAGCCGTTGCGGCCGGGCAGGGCGCAGATCCTTTCGATTACCACGCCCTCGTCGGTGCGCGGCGTCTGATCCCAGGGCTCCCAAGGGCCGGCGAGATCGGCCCCGCAGAACACGAGGGTTTGCGCATACGAGCCCGACTTGGTGGTACCGGAAAAGAAGCCCTTTTCGACGTAGCTGTAACGCCGGTATTTAGTCGCGGTCCACAGCCACATGCCGTTGAAATACACGATGTCCTGGTAGGACAGGTGCCCGTCATTGAGCGACAGATTGCTGTTATTCGCGGGTGCGGGTCCGGCACTGTGTTGCCAGTTCAATGCGTCGTGCGAGTAATAGAAGCCCTCGGGGCGCGGAGCACGCGACCAAGAGCGGTTCCACGCGATCCACACGCCGTTGACGATCTCGAGCTTATTCAGGCTGACCTCGCATTCGGGCGCATCAAGCCGCACCTCCTGCCAACGTAGGCCGTCTTCGCTACGGTAGAAGCGATCCTTAGAGTCGATGTGGGCCACCACCAGCCATATCTTGCCGTCGGTGTGGATGTGAGCAATCTTCTCCGCATCGCACGGCGGCTGCGCAACTTGCTGCCATTCGAAGCCGAGCAGGCAGGGCTCGCCGTCTTTCACGATGGACACCGACTGCATCTCCAGCTGTTCCAACGCCCGCTTCTGCTGCCATTCCGCGCGTTTGCGTGCGTTGATCGCAATGACCGAGGAATCAAAATCGCCCTTCACAAAAAACTCGAGCTGCCGGCCGGCTTCGGTACACGCGCTGGAAAAAGCATTGAGCGTGCGATCGAGTTGGTCGTGGTAGTGCTGGAACTGATCACCCCAGTCTTCGTTGTCGGCGGAGTTATCCAGCTCGTAGTCGGAATAGGCGATATCCGCCGAGAATTCGAACTCTGGTAGGTTCCAGCTCGCAATTTGGCTGTTCGCCGCGTACAGCGACGATAGGTGCTCGGACAAGACGTCGCCTGCCTTCTTCCGGAGTTCGTTCAGGCTCGCCAGCGCCGAACGCCGCCCGTGGCTGCAGGCGGCGGAGCAGGCCTTGTCCGCCAGGCCGCTCAGGAAACCGCCGTCGGACGAGGGCATGTAGAACGCATATTCCATGGCCTTCGTTGATACGCTGGCCATTTCCAGCGTGATCAGCACACTGGCCAAGCCGGCCAAGCTCAACTGCTTGAGAACCTCGGAATAGCAGACCTCGAAACGCAGCGAGCGGTAGCGCACCAGGTTCTTCCAGCCCTGCGTGCTCGCGTTCAACTGCTGAGCCGCGCGGAGCACGGCGGCAGGGTCCTCGCCGTTCACCATCAACAGCAGGTTCGGCAGGCTGTCTTTCAGGCCCACCGACTTGAGCAGGCCGAGCACGATGTTGATCGCCGGGCTTTCGATCGGCTTTTGCGCGAGCGTCAACAGGAAGAAGGCGTCGAGCAGCCAGGTGGCTTTCTTGTTCTCGTCGTCGAGTAGGGTCTGCATGATCGGCTGGCAGTGCAGCGCCTTGCGCGGATCGTCGGCCAGCGCGAGCACGTCCTGGAGCAGATCGGGCGTGCCGGCATGGTCGGCCAGCAGCGCAAGGAATTCGCGTGCTGGGCGGTTCAACGCCGCCGCGTTGTCCACGCACAAGGCTAGCAGCAGCAGGTAATCGCACTTGGCTTGGTGGCTACTGCAGGCGTCGAGGAAACTGTGCGCGATGATGTCTGGCAGCGACGACACCAGCGCGATCTGCTCCGGCGCGGCTTCCGCGTCCAGAGCGGGCGCCTCGGGCGGCACGTCGAGTCCATGCTGATCGCGATACACCGCGATCGCCATCTGGCCACCGCCGATGATTTCGCAGACCAGATCGCGAATGCTGTAGGTCGCGGCCAAGCCGTTCAGCTCCTGGCCGAAGAATTTGGCGATGATTTTCTCGCGCGCTGCGTCGCTGGCGCACAGATCCGGATCGCCGATCAGGTCAGCGATCTTCTCGTAGTGATCGGCCAGGAAATAAAGCGCATTGAAGCCGACGCCGGAAATCGACTTCTGAATATAGGCCGAATCGATGTCGTGCGCATCGGTCGACAGCGCGACGGTGGCGCGGTATTGATCGAGGCCCACCACGCCGATCTGATCGATCAGATCATTGATGAAATCGAGCAAGCGCACGGTTTCGTCGCAATTCACGTCGAGCTTTTCCAACGTGGTGACGAGGTAATTGCCGACGTCGCGACCGGTCAGCATCGCGCCCGGGTGCTGGCGCAGGAAATCATAGGCAAGCCGAAGAACCAGCAGGTTCTTGGAGATCGACGTGAAGCGCCGCTTGTTGGCCTCGATATTGAGAGCCCAAGTGCTGAAATTCGAGTTTTTTTCCACATGGCCCAGGCGATGATCAATCCGGTCGATCGCCTGTTCGAGAAACTCCCTGGTTTCGATGATCACTTCGTTCATCGTGCCGAGGTTGTTGCGGATCACCGCGATGCTTTGCGCCGTGATCAGGTTCTGCTGCTGCAATTGCTGTAGATAATGCCAGGCAAAGCGCTGCATTTGAAGCATGTCCGCCTGGTTCAGCGCTTGGTTTTCGCTGGCCTTGCCGCTGACCGCATGGGCCAGGCGCTTGAAGAAACTGGCTTCCGCCTGGCGAGCCAGACGCTCCTGGCTCGCCATGACGAGCCTTGAGGCGTCCATTGCCAATTGCTGCGTGACGGTGGCATTGGCCCGGTGCTTTTCGACGAGCCCGTTGATCGCCGCGAGTTCCGAACTGTCGAGCGGTTCCCCGAAAATCTGCTCGGCTTCACTCAGGCTGGCTTGATTCATCTTGATATCTCAGAGATTGTTGATCTTGTTTTTCAGGCGCATTCCCTGCGCCTGCATGGTCTTGACTTGCTGCTCGAAATGGCGCTCGGACAACACGAGTCCTTGATGAAACTCTGCAAAATACCCCTGCGAAAGCTGCAGGTACTGCAAAGCGCCGTGCGCATCCAGGCCGTTCGCCACCACCTGTTCGGTAGCCGCCATGGTCAGCTGGAACGGCCTTTCGATGTGATTGTCGAGCGCGATATTCATCGCCAGCGAGGTGATCATGCCTCCCACCAGACTGCCGATCAGCATGCCCACCGGGCCGCCCAGCGCACCGATCGAAGTGCCCACTGAGGCGCCCACCACGGCGGCGCCGGTCTGGAAGATGTTCTTGCCGGTGCGCGTTTCCAACTCGTCGCGAGTCATCTTGCCGACCGCGAACAGCACCAGACATTGCACCAGGTCCACGGCACAGACCGTCGCGCCGACGATCGCGCCACTGGCCAGGCTGGTTTGGAACGCCGAACCCGAGAACAGCGACGGCAGCGAGCGCGCCGCGAGGCTGACGCTGACGGTGGCCGCGCCGGCCTTCAGGGCGCTGTCACCGGCCGCGATCGCAGTGTCGCGCAGGATGCGCAGCACCGCCTCCTCGGGGCTCAGTTCGCCGTCGCGCACCAGCTTGATGCTCTGGAAGGTGTTGATGCAGCCAGCCGTCACCGCCGTGATGACGGCCGCCGAGCCGGCCGCGCGCAGACTCTGCTGGACCGTAGCCTTGTTCAGATAGCCGTCCTGCATGCGCTGGTGCACATCCTTGCCTTGCTGCATACCGGCGCCGAGTTGCTCGGCCTCGGTCTTGCTGAGCGGAGTGGATTGCACGCCATCCACCTCGATCTGGCCAACCGTGTTGTCGCGCACCTTCTCGGCCGCGCGCGCCACCTCGGGGCGGGTCTGCTGATTTTTCAGCACGGTCTTGTCAGCGGACGCACGAATCCCTTCGATCTGGTCGGACGGGCCGATGAAGCGGTCGGCCCGCTCGTAACTGTGAACGCCGTCGCGGGTCGAACGGAAGGCCTTCTGGGTAGCGTCTGCGTTCTTGAAATACTTCAGTTGCGCGCTCAGCACCTGCTCGCCGTCTTTCATCACAACGATGTCGTGGGTCGGATCGTTGCGTGTTAGCGGGGTTTGCCTGAAGGCGTCGGTGAAGGCGCGTACGTCCTTGTCCTTCAGGATCGCATCGAGATTGAATGATTCAGCGTGAAAAGTTTCGGCCGCGAAACCTCCTTTGATCGCGGCGCTTTGCGCAGTAGCCGAAATATTGCCCATGATGGCATTGGCTTGATTGATCTCGCTGATCATCTGGCCGATTTTCTGGGTGGCCTCGGCCGGCCATATCGGACAAACGCTGACGGACTGAACTAGGATTTTCCGATATTCGCTATTCATCGTCGATCCTGATTGAAGGTGTAGCTGCGCACATGTTAGGGACACGCTGATTTATTCCGCGCCCGCCGGCACGTGCCCGGCAGCGAGCGCGGAATAAATCAGCGCACTCCTGAGCTTTTACGTTGCATGCGCTCACACAAACACTATTTTTTGAACTACAATTCGCAGTATAGTTTACAATCAGAGCGAATCGAACATCTCTCTGACCCCCCCAGCTTGTTCTGTTACATCAGCTTTTATCAATCATTTGATCACCTAAAATCCATTCAATCGCGTTTCTCATCTGCTTTCATATAATCGACATACTCACCGACCAAGACAGTGCCTATCATGGTCGCAACGAACACGATCGCAAACGCAGCCAGATGATGCAGAGGGGACGAATTTCCACACGGGTACATGATTTTCTTCTCTAAAATCTAACGGAGAGGCTTCACCGAGCCGCCCTATCAATGTAACCTCCGCTTCGGACAAATCCTGTCTGACCACTGGCGCTGAGCATCGGCATCACTCATCGCCATAGACTCCCACCAATGTTCGGGCGTCTGTCGCCAGCTCCGAGCGCAGTCCTGCTGGCGCCAAAACCTCGACATTCGGTCCAAACCCTCGCAACCACCACCGCAACCTTTGGCTCAATCGCACCGTTCCGCACACTTCGAGCACGTTTCCGTTCTGGCTGACCTTCTGATCGACCGACATCGGTGTTTCCAGCAAATGATCGCCAGCACCACAGGTGAAGCGCAGCCTCAGCCCCACCTCGCCTTCAACCATAAAGTCGAACTGACGTTGTTCGCGCACATAAACGGAAAGCTTGAATTCACGCGGATAATCAAACGGCTCAGGCAACATCGTCGCCTGCACGAGGCGATCGAGCCGGTACATGGCCGGACTCGCATGGTGCGGCATGGCCGCCACGAGGTAGACGAGCCCGCCGACTTCGACCAGACCGAGCGGATGGACGACCCTGGTGGACGCCACCTTGAGCTCGGTGTCAGACGATCTGACACGCGACTGATAAACTATTTCAAGCTGTTGTTCGCAAAACAGCGCTTGCGAGACCTCGGCGAAGAGGCCGGGATCGATTTCGGGGTAGTGCAGCGCAAAATTCCCCGCTTCCACCTCGATCTTCTCGATCCATCTACGGCAACGGCGCTCATGCTCGCTATTGATGGCATCCAGCCGCTTACCCGCCGCGTCAAACAACGGCTCCAGCGGTTCCGCCACCAACGTCGGAATCCGCCATGTCGAGAAACGTCGCAGAATCTGCAAGGCCAACGCCTCGTCATGCGTCAGCATGCCGGCGCCCTTGGCGGCAAGACCATTCGCACCCGCGACCTTGAGCCAATGCTTGGTTCGACCGCGCTGCTCGACGTCGACGAGGCCGCGCTCGAGCAGCCCCTCGAGCCGGCGCTGCACCGTCTTCACGACAGGCGGCTCGGGCAACATACGGCTCAGTTTGCGATGCACGTCGGGCGTCGATAGCGGCGCCTCTCCTCGACCTGCATCGGGCAGAACCCGCATGATTTCGCGATTCAGCATATCCGGCCATGGGAACTGAGAAGGCCCGCCACGCCTCGGTAGCCATATCAGTGGCCGCAAGCCGACGTCGGGTGACCACCACCATAAGGCCCACCCTTCGATCAGAACTCCAGTACTTGGATGAACGCCTGTATCTGGCAGTCGAGCGGACCGCCCGCCCGCGCGTGGATGCCAGCGCTCGATGCCAACCCCGATTTCAGCGGTAGAACCAACCCATATGCGGGATGCCAGGACAACATGAGGTCCACCACCCAGGAACAATCAACCGACCACGCAGCGAGTTCTCTTCTACCAGGCTGGGTCTGCGCTCAGTCTGGCTGTCATTGTCGTTTATCCATCCCTACCTCCCGCAGCGTGTCAGCGGACACGGGACAAATATGTTTTCCCTAATTTTCGGATTTGATGACTACTTATCCTTTTTCTTTCGCCCGGCTTCCTCCATCTTTCTGATTTCCTCTGCAGCGAGCAACTCAATACCTTCTTCGATCTTGGCTATCAGTTCTTCGTCAGTCAGTTCGCGCTTGGTGGCATCGCCTTCAGCAACGTTCGAATCAGACGAATAGATTAGACGCCTTCCAAGTTTGCCGAAAGTCCGATCAAGAAAACTCGGCTCTTTTATAACTAAATCGACATACCCACACTCTGGTCAATTCGATCGAGTATCCACACCAGGAACTCGCACATCGCTGATCGGAGAAAAAGTTTGCTTCCAATTGCATTTTTTACACATCAATGTGAACAATCTGAGGCGTACTGGCATGTCGACTCCGATGAATATCAGAAAAAAATACAATCAATCACGTTTGTCGTCGGACTTCCTATCGTCGACGTACGCCCCAACCGCCACGGTGCCAATCACCGTCACCACAAACACAATTGCAAATGCAGCCAAGTGATGCAGCGGGGAGGAGTTTCCACATGGGTACATGATTTCTCCATTCAGCAGTTCTGATAGCGTGGCTTCAACCAGCCACCCTATCAAGATAGCCACCGCTTCGGACAAATCCTGTCTGACCGCCAGCGCTCAACGCCGACATCACCCATCTCCGTAGATCCTCACCAGTGTTTGCGCTTCCAACGCGAACTCCGTGCACAGCGCTTCGGGCGCCAGAACCTCGACGGTCGGGCCGAACGCCCACAACCGCTGGCTCATCGCACCGTGCCGCGTACTTCGACTTGCTGATCGACCGACAATGGAGCTTCCAGCAACCGACCATCAACACCCCCCGGCATGCAGAACGATCACCTCGCCATGCCCGACCGACTCTTCGATCTGCTGACCCCTGCCCGTCGGATCGCCGTACTCACTGGCGCAGGCATGTCAGCGGAAAGCGGCATCCCGACTTTTCGCGGCGCGAGCAACGGGCTATGGTCGAACTTCGATCCCGAGACGCTGGCCACCGCCAACGCGTGGCGAAACGACAAGGCGTTGGTCTGGGGCTGGTACCAATGGCGGACGGCGATGGTCGAACAGGCGCAACCGCACGAAGGCCACCGGGCACTGGCGGAACTGAGCGCGTTGCGACCCGGTCTGGTGGTGGTGACCCAGAACGTCGATGACCTGCACGAGCGTGCTGGCTGCCTGGACGTGATCCATCTTCACGGCAGCCTCTTCGCGCCGCGCTGCTTCGCCTGCGCCCGATCCTGTCCGCATCAGCCGGCAGATCCGGCGCTCGCGGCTCGGCCGGCGCTGCGAATGACGCCACCGGTATGCGCCCATTGCGGCGGGTTTATCCGGCCGGGGGTCGTCTGGTTCGGTGAGCAACTCCCGAAAGCGTCACTGGCACGCGCGGTGCAGGTGATAACCGAATGCGACGCGCTGCTGGTGATCGGCACATCGGGTGTCGTGCATCCGGCAGCCAGCCTGCCCGGCCTCGCCAGGAAGCGAGGGGTGCCCGTGGTGGAGATCAACCCGGAACCTACCGCGCTGACGCCGGAGGTGGACTTGGCGTGGCAGGTGCCCGCGGGTCAAGGGCTGGCGCGGCTGATGTGTCCTAGCTTGGACTCGATCTGACGGACATGCCACTTATTCGGCCATTGATTCCGACTCGGGTGTCGGCTGGAGCCGGTCCAACTGCTTATCGTAAGCCAGGCCCGCGCTGTCGAGAAATGTCTGCATCGGCGTCTTGCCGTAACAGTACTTGCCCGAGTGCGTTCGCTCGCAGTTGTATGCCTGCATCCAGGCGTCCGTGTCGGCCTGCAACTCCTCGAGCGAGCGATACAGCTTTCGCCGGAATGCGCTGGCGTAAAACTCATTCTGAATCGTCTGGTGGAACCGCTCACAGATGCCATTGGTCTGTGGACTCTTGGTCCTGGTACGCGTGTGCTCGATGTTCTCCAGATCCAGGTACAAAGCATACTCGTGCGACTCTCTGTTGCCGCAGTACTCACTGCCCCGATCGGTCAAGATCCTGAGCAGCGGCACGCCGTGCTCCTCGAAGAACGGCAACACCCGGTCGTTGAGCATGTCGGCCGCGGTGATCGCGTGCTTGCGATCGTAGAGCTTGACCATCGCCAGCTTGCTGTACGTATCGATGAACGTCTGCTGGTAGATGCGCCCCACGCCCTTCAGGTTGCCCACGTAGTAGGTATCCTGTGAGCCCAGATAGCCGGGATGCTCGGTCTCGATCTCCCCATGCGCCTCCTTCTCTTCACGCGCCTTCTCCAGTGCTCGGACCTGGTCTTCGGTCAGGATGATCCCGTCCTGGGCCACCTTCGTGGACAACGCCCTGAGTCGCTGCTGGAACGTCTGCAGGTCATGCCGCAACCAGATCGTGCGCACGCCTGCCGGCGACACCGAGATCCCGCGCTTTTTCAGCTCGTTGGATACCCGCACCTGGCCGTACGCCGGTTGCTCCAGAGCGAAAGCCCTCACCGCCTGCTCGATCGCCGGATCCGCGCGGTTCTTCAGGTTCGGCTTCTTGCGCGAGATCTCCGCCAGTGCCGTCTCGCCTCCTGTCTCGTACAGCTCCTTGAACCGATAAAAACTATCTCGGCTGAAGCCCAGCACCTTGCATGCTTCGGACACGCTGCCCAGCGTCTGCGCCAGCTTCAGCAATCCGAGCTTGTTTTTGATGATCTTCTGTTCCTGAGTCATCTGACTTCTCCTTGTCGCCTCTTCGGGCGAGGATATGTCAGATCAAGTCGTAGCTTTCACAGCTGATGCAGGAACTCCGTTCATCTATACGACACCTATGATCCTCTCCCTATCCACCACCCATCACCCGGCCAGCGATCTCGGCTTTTTGCTGATGAAGCATCCGGACCGGGTGCATGAAACGGCACTGCCCTATTATGGCCGCGCCCTCATCTTCTTCCCGGAATCGCATGAGGCTCGCTGCGAGGCCGTTCTGATGCTGGATATCGATCCTGTCGGCCTCGTTCGCGGTGGCGGTGGCGCCGGTGGCGAGGGGATGCTCGATCACTACGTCAACGACCGGCCCTACGCCGCCTCCTCGCTGCTGGCGGTCGCGCTCAATCGCGTCTTCCGCACCGCGATGAACGGCACATCGCGCGATCGGCCGGCGCTGGCCGGCAAGCGCCGGCTGGCGCTACGCGAATTCGCACTCGGTCACGAGTCACTTGCTCGTTTCGTCGACCGCGCCCCACTGCGGCGGGTTCACGAATGTGTTTTCGCCGTGCTCGCACTCGAGAGCGAGCCGATTGATCCTCGTCTGTAGATTCCAACCCTCGAACTCCGACGTGCCACGGCTCATGCGCACTTCAGGGTCAGTTTCACTTGAGCGTAGCGATCAACGCGGCGTCCTCCGGCTGACTGCCCGATCGCGGGCTCGACGACGGCCACCACGGCCTCGCCGAAATCGCGGTGCGACACGCCCGACCACCGCGGATTCAATCACCCCGCCTATCTCGCCGAGGTAGGGCTAAGCAGCCTGGTCCATCCCGTGGCTGACCTCCCAACCCCGGCATGCAAGCAGGATCGCCTTGGGCACCTTCTTTTCCCCACTGGAGTAGTAGGCGATCATCCGGCGCGAGACACCCAGCGCGTCGGCCGCCTTGGATAGCGACAAGGCATGGCGCAGTCGCCACTCGAGGAATGTGCGCACGTCGCCATGCCCGGTTGCCGAGAGCGTTTCGAGCAACAGCATGTCCGCCCCCAGCTCGGCCCCCGAAGGTCATGCGAGGCTATGCCCCCAATCGCCCACTATGACTCTGGCGAACTCGCCCGGATCGCGCAATACGGCGAAGGCGCGATCAGCGAGGATCGCACCGAGATCGAGATCGGCGGCCGCCCCATCTGACCAGGACAAGTGCAACGACGCAGGGCCGGTCGCGCGCACAGCGGTAATCGTGCGCGTCTTGTCGAGAACGTTCATCCGTTCAACTCCTGCCATGTCTGTACGAGCAAGGTTTGATTGGGCCTCGCCCATTCCAGTGCGTCCTTCGGAGCTGCCGCTGGCACGGTTCCCACGATCACGTCGAATGACGCGATCACTATCGAGCAGCGAAACGCTGGGCCTTCTATGCGGCAGCCCATCAACCGCCGCTATACCTATCCCGCAGCAAATTCTTCTGCACCTTGCCCATCTGATTGCGCGGCAACTCGTCGATGACGTGCACGCGCTTGGGCACCTTGAAGCCGGCGATCCGCGCCTTCAGGCCGGCGATCAGCGCGGCTTCTTCGGGCTGGCTGCCCGGCTGCGCGACGACGACCGCCACCACGGCCTCGCCGAAGTCGCGGTGCGGCACGCCGATGACGGCCGACTCGAGCACGCCTTCCATCTCGTCCAGATAAGACTCGATCTCCTTCGGATAGACGTTGTAGCCGCCGCTGATGATCAGGTCCTTGCTGCGCCCGACGATCGATACGTAGCCGTTGGCGTCGTAACGGCCGACGTCGCCGGTCTTGAAGAAGCCGTCGTCGGTGAACTCTTCGCGCGTCTTCTCGGGCATCCGCCAGTAGCCGCCGAACACGCTCGGCCCCTTGACCTGGATCGCGCCGATCTCGTCGCCGTCGACCGGTCGCTGCTGGTCGTCGACGATCCGCAACTGTACGCCGGGCAGCGACAGTCCGACGGTGCCGGCCACACGGTTACCGTCATAAGGATTCGACGTCAGCATCACGGTCTCGCTCATGCCGTAGCGTTCGAGGATGCGCTGGCCGGTTCGCGCCTCGAACTGCTGGAACGTATCGGTCAGCAGCGGCGCCGAACCCGAGATGAACAGGCGCATGCCGCGCGTGCAGTCGGCATCGAAGCGGGCGTCGTCGAGCAAGCGTACGTACATCGTCGGCACGCCCATGAACACGGTCGCGCGAGGCATCTGCGCGATCACCTGCGCGGCGTCGAACTTCGGCAGCCAGATCATCTTGCTGCCCGACAGCAGCGCGCCGTGGCTGGCGACGAACAGGCCGTGCACGTGGAAGATCGGCAGCACGTGCAGCAGCACGTCGCCGTCGCGCCAGCGCCAGTACAGGTTCAGCGTCCGCGCGTTCGACGCGAGGTTGCCGTGCGACAGCATCGCGCCCTTGCTGCGTCCGGTCGTGCCCGACGTGTACAGGATCGCCGCCAGGTCGTCGGCGCCGCGCGCGACGGCCTCGAAGTGGTCGGACAACGATGCCGCGCGCTCGAGCAGCGTGCCGGTGCGATCGTCGCCGAGCGTCAGTACGTTGGCGACGCCGCGCGCCTGCGCGATCGCCGAGATCCACGGCAGCGCGCGCGGCGCGCAGACGATCAACGAGGGTTCGGCGTTCTCGACGAAGTAGTCGACCTCGGCCTGCTGGTATGCCGAGTTCAGCGGCAGGTAGACGTAGCCGGCGCGCAGGCAGGCCAGGTACAACAGCAGCGATTCGACCGACTTGTCGACCTGCACGGCGACGCGCGCGTCGCGCGGCATGCCGAGCCCCGCCAGCAGGTTGGCGAGCCGCGCGCTGGCCCGATCGATGTCGCGCCAACTGTAGTACAGCGGCGCGCCGGCGGCGTCGATCGCCTCGATCGCGCACGCGTCGGGCTCGCGCCGGGCGAAACCCTCGGCCAGCACCGCGTAGAGATTGGCATTGCTGCCGGGCATTCGTTTCTTGGACACTCGATTCTTCTCCTGGTTCAATCGACGCGGGCGCCGGCGTCCTTGACGACCTTCGACCACTTGCGGATCTCGTCATCGACGAAGCGGGCCATCTCGGCCGGCGGCTGGCCGCCGGGCTCGGCCCCCAGCGAACGCCAGATGCCCTTCAACTCGTCACCGGCCAGCGCCTTGGCGACCTCGACCTGCATCCGGTCGACGATGTCGGCCGGCGTGCCGGCCGGCGCCCAGATCGCGTACCAGGTCTGCGCCTCGTAGCCGGGAACGCCGCCTTCCTGCAGCGTCGGCACGTCGGGCAGCGCGAACGAGCGCTTGGCACTGGTCACCGCGAGCGGCAGGAACTTCCCGGCGCGGATGTACGGCATCGAGCTGCCGAGCCCGTCGAACATGAAATCGACCTGCCCGGCCAGCAGGTCCTGCACCGCCGGCCCGGCGCCGCGATAAGGGATGTGCGTGACGAACGAGCGCGTCATCGTCTTGTACATCTCGACGGTCAGGTGGTGCGCGGTGCCGTTGCCGGCCGATGCGTAGTTCAGCTTGCCGGGGTTGGCCTTCACATAGGCCTGGAAGTCGTTCCAGGTCTTGATCTGCGGCAGGCGGGTCGGATTGATGACGACGACGTTCGGCACCAGCGACAGCACGGTGACCGGCGTCAGGTCCTTGCGCAGGTCGTAGCCGAGCTTCGGATACATGCTGACCGCGATCGCGTGATGCACGGCGCCGACCAGGAACGTATAACCGTCCGGCGGCGACTTGGCCGCCAGCTCGGCACCCAGTGTCCCGCCGGCACCGCCGCGGTTGTCGATGACGACCGGCTGCCCCAACTGCTGGCTCAGCACCTTGGCCAGCGGCCGCGCGAACGCGTCGGTGCCGCCGCCGGGCGGGAACGGACTGATCAGCCTGACCGGATGCGCGGGCCAGGGGCCGCCGGCCGGCGCTCCCCCGGCCGGGCCCTGCGCCGAGACCGGCGCGGCGAACGATGCGACGGCCAGGGCGGCCACCAGCGACGCGACCGACAGCGCGCGACGCCGGGCAATGATCGGGCGTGACATGACGGAAGTCTCCTCGTGGGTCGATCGGGCCCGGCTACAGCAACCCGAGCACCGCCCGAGACGCGCTGACCTGTCCGTCGATGAATCGTTCGTGATTGGCTTCGATCTCGTCGAGATCGTAGAGGTAATTTACCATCAGCCCCAGTGATTGCTTCAAGCCCTTGCGCGACAGATCGGCAGCGAAGTTGATCCGTTCGAGCCGCGCGCCGTTGTGCAGGTGGAAGCGCGCCACCGGATCGCCGTTCGGCGACGCCGAATGCTGGCTCAGGTAGTAAGCGCACAGGGCG
Source organism: Burkholderiaceae bacterium (assembly GCA_047601745.1). Classification (GTDB taxonomy): domain Bacteria; phylum Pseudomonadota; class Gammaproteobacteria; order Burkholderiales; family Burkholderiaceae_E; genus JAKPAM01. The sequence continues at coordinate 6,021,891 of JASGIS010000001.1, forward strand.
GTCAGCGCCTGGCGATCGGCGTCGGCGACCTTAGGCTCCTGTACGGCCTTGCTCAGCGCCGCGGCGTCGCGTCCGTGCCGTTCGCGCAGACCGGCCAGCGCCTGGCCCAGCCGCGTCCGCTGGGCCGGCTTGAGATGCGGCGCCTCGATCGCCTCCAGCCGCTGCAGCCAGCCGACGAACGACGGGATCGGCGACAGCGTGCAGAACGTGCGCAGGCTGGGAAACTCGCGGCTCAGGTATTCGGCGACCTGCTTGATCAGAAAGTTGCCGAGGTTGATGCCGCGCAGCCCTGGCTGGCAGTTCGAGATCGAATAGAACACCGCGACCTTGAACTTGCCCGGATCGACGCCGGCTTCGGGCAGCTCGCGCGCCAGCAGCGGCGCGATGGCCGCCGGCATCTGCGCGACCAGCGCGACTTCGACGAAGATCAGCGGCTCGTCGGGCAGCGCCGGATGGAAGAACGCGAAGCAGCGCCGATCGGGCTCCAGCCGCCGGCGCAGATCGTTCCAGCCGTCGATCTCGTGGACGGCCTCGTGCCGAATGATGCGTTCGAGCAGCGCGGCCGGCGAGCGCCAGTCGACCTGAACGAGCCGCAGGAAGCCCGGATTGAACCAGGACGTCAACAGATGCTGCAGGTCGGCATCGACGCCGGCCAGCCCGCGATCCTGCTTCATCCGGTCGAGCAGCCGCGCGCGCATGCCGACCAGCACGGCCGTGCCGCCGGCCGTGCGATTCAGGCGCCGGAACAACTCCTGGCGTGGAGGCTCGACCGCGTGGCTCAGCCTGATCAGGTTATCGGGCGAACGGTCGGCCGCGTACTGCTCGGCCCGTCGCAGCACCTCGTCCGGATCGGGGTCGAAATCGCCGGCCAGCACCTCGAACAGCCGCGTCATGCCGTCGTCGCCGAGCCGCGACAGCAGCTCGACCGCGCGCGAGGCGATCGCCAGGCTGTTGGCCTCGCCGCGCTGGGTCATCAACTGCCGACACAAATCGAGCAACTGCGTCAGGTCGACGCGTTCACGGGAATTCCGACGGGCCTGCTTGATCCGCTCGAACACGCTGCCTCCTCTTTCGCTGGAAATCCGCCCCACGCGACGGCCGCCGCGCGATCAACCCCCGTCCGACGCCGGGACGCGGCGCGTCATCAGCACGACGCCGGCGATGAACATCGGTATGCACAACAACTGTCCCATCGTCGCGCCGAACGCGAGGAACCCGAGGAACGCATCGGGTTCGCGCGCGAACTCGGCCAGGAAGCGCAGCGTCGCATAGCCGATCAGGAACAGGCCCGACACGCGGCCGACCGCGCGCGGTCGCGACGAATAGACCCACAGCAGCGCGAACAGCAGCAGGCCCTCGCCGGCGAACTGGTAGAGCTGCGACGGATGGCGCGGGATGCCGTCACCGGCCTGCGGAAAGATCATCGCCCAAGGCAGATCGGTCGCCCGGCCCCACAACTCGCCATTGATGAAATTGCCCAGGCGCCCGGCCGCCAGCCCGATCGGCACCAGCGGCGCGACGAAGTCCATCACGCGCAGGAACTTCAGCCCGCGGCGCCAGCACAGCAGCGCGCACGCGAGCAGCACGCCGATCAGGCCGCCGTGGAACGACATGCCGCCCTCCCAGACCGCGAACACCTCCAGCGGATGCTGCAGGTAGTAGCCGGGCTTGTAGAACAGCACGTAGCCGAGGCGCCCGCCGAGCACGACGCCCAATGCGCCGTAGAACAGCAGGTCCTCGAGGTCGCGCGGCTGCATGCCGCTGGCTTGCGCCCAGGTCGGCTTGCCGAGCCGATAACGGCCGAGCGCATAGAACGACACGAAGGCCGCCAGATACATCAGGCCGTACCAGCGGATGGCCAGTGGCCCCAGGTGCACGGCGACCGGATCGAATTGCGGATGAACGAGCATCCGTCATTCTGACATGCGCGAAGGGCCCGATCGGTCCGCGTTCTTGCCCGCGTTCTTGCCCGCGTTCCTGCCTGCGTTCCTGCCTGCGTTCTCGCCCGCGGACGCCCCGCGCGGCGTCGTCGCGACCGCGTGTACCGCGCGTCCGTCGCCGTCGAACGGCGTCGTGCGCAGCGACACGTCGAACACCGGTCCGATCGCGTCGTTCGAGACCACGTCGGACGGCGCGCCGTGGCGCAGCAGGCGTCCGTCGGCCAGCAGCCAGACCTCGTCCGCATACTGGCTGGCGAGGTTCAGGTCGTGCATCGTGATCAGCATGCCGAGCCGATGCCGGACGGCCAGCGTGCGGACCAGCCGCAGCAGCCGGTGCTGGTGCCGCGGATCGAGGCTGGCGACCGGTTCGTCGAGCAGCAGGTAGCGCGTCGGCCCCGCGTCCGCCGGGTCGCGGGCCTCGGCCTCGGCCTCAGCCCCAGTCCCAGCCCCAGCCCCAGTCCCAGCCTCGTCGCTCGGCCGGCGATCGGCGAGCAGCCCCAGTTGCGCGAGCGCGCGCGCCAGTTGCACGCGGGCCTGTTCGCCGCCGGACAGCTCCTGATAGATGCGGTCGCGCATCGTCGCGGTCTCGGTCGCGGCGAGCACCGAAGCCAGCAGTTCGTCGTCGGTCGGCGGCGGCGCGGCTTCGATGCCGATCGAAGCGTTCGCCGCCGTGCCCGCGCCGATCCCGGCCCCGCGTCCGCGCACGCCGCGGCGCGGCGGCCGGCCGATCATCACCAGTTCGGCCACGGTCACGCGAAACGCCAGTTCCATCGACTGCGGCAGCACCGCCCGCCGCGCGGCCAGTTGCGCGAGCGTCCAGCGCCGCAGCGCTTGCCCGTCGAGCCGCGCCTCGCCGCGCTCGGGCACCAGCGTACCGGCCAGCACGCGCAGCAGCGTCGACTTGCCGGCGCCGTTCGGTCCGATCAGCATCGACACGCGACCGGGCGCGAGCGCCAGCGAGACGTCGTCGAGCACCCAGCGGCCCGCGCGGCGGACCCCGACGCGCTCGGCGCACAACGCGCCGTCGCGACCCCGTCCGTTCACAAGCGCCCCGCCAGCCGCGCGCGGCTCAGCAGCCAGATGAACAACGGCGTGCCGAACAGCGCGAGCGGCACCCCGATCGGCAGTTCGGCCGGGATGACGACCAGGCGCGCGATCAGGTCAGCGATCAGCACCAGCGCGCTGCCGAGCAGCAGCGATGCCGGCATCACGTAGCGCTGGTCGGCGCCGCCCATCAATCGGACGACGTGCGGTGCGACCAAGCCCACGAACCAGACCATGCCGGCACTGGCCACGGCCGCCGCGACCAGCAGCGCGCCGGCGATCACCGTGCGCCGGCTCAGCGACCGGACGTCGAAGCCGGCATGGCTGGCCGGCTCCTCGCCCATCGCCAGCGCGTTCAGCCCGGCCGCGCAACGCCACATCACGATGCCGCCGAGCGCCGCGCACGCTGCCGCCATCGCGCACAACGGCCAGCTCGCGCCGGCCAGGCTGCCCATCCGCCAGAACGTCAGGTTGCGCAACTGCTCGTCGTTGGCCGCGAACGTCATCGCATTGATGCCGGCCTCGCAGGCGAGATTGACCGCGACGCCGGCCAGCAGCATTGCGCCGATCGACACGATCTGCGCCGACGACGCCAGCCGCTTGACGGCGAACGTCGCCGCCAGGCAGCCGCAGAAGGCCGCCACCGGCAGCGCGTACGCTCCCAGCGCGTGCGTGAAGCCGGGCATCAGCGCGTTGCCGAGCACGATCGTGAACGCCACGGCCAGCGCGGCGCCGCTGGACGCGCCGATCAGCGCCGGATCGGCCAGCGGGTTGCGAAACAGGCCCTGCATGCCGGCGCCGGCCAGCGCCAGCGCGCCGCCGACGATCGCCGCCAGCACCACGCGCGGAAACCGGATCGCGTACAGCACCGCCAGGTAGTCGGCGGGCACGTCGGCGTGCCCGCCCAGCGGCGCGAGCGCGGCGGCCAGTACGTCGCCGATCGGGATGCGCACCGCCCCCGCCGATGCCGCCGCCACGCCGCTGACTAGGACCGCGACGGCCAGCAGCGCCAGGATCATCGCCCGCCGCCGGGACAGGCCCGACGGTCGTCCGATCGCGATCGCGGACCGGCCGGACGTCATCGGTGATCGAACGGCGACCGGATCACTCATCGCGCGGCCGCTGCCGGCCCTTCGTCCGCGGCACCGGCGCCAGCACCGACGCTGGCACCAGCACCAGCACTAACGCCAGCACTAACGCCAGCACTAACGCCAGCACCAGCACCAGCACCAGCACCGGCGCCGGCACCGGCACCGGCGAACGTCCGCGACAGATCGCGCACGACCTCGGGCAGCCGCGGACCGAAACCGAGCAGCGGCAGCGCATCGCGGCCGATGATGCGACCGGTCCTGCCCGCCGGCGTCACCGCGACGCCGGGCTTGGCGAGGATGCCGGGCACGCCGCCGTTCGCGGCGATGCCTTCGTTGGTCGTCAGCAGGATGTCCGGCGCCGCCAGCAGCAGGGCTTCGGGAGTCATCGGCCGATAGCCGGCGAAGCCGTCGTGAAGCGGATTGACGGCGCCGGCCATCGAGATCATCGCGTCGGCGGCGGTCTGGCGTCCGGCGACCATCGGCGCGCCCGCGTGCGACAGCACGAACACCACGCGCGGCGCGCGCGATGCCCACGCGCCCCGCCGCCGCCCGTCGACCTCGCGCTGCACGTCGGCCCATTCGTCGCTCAGGCGCGCGGCCAGGCGCCGCGCGTCGTCACCGTGCTCGAGCGCGTCGCCGATCACGCGCACGCGTTCGAGCAGCCCCTCGAAATCGTGGCGCTCGGTCGTCCGGATCACGCGCGTGCCCGACTGGCTCAGTTGCTGGATCGCCGCCGGCGGGCCCGCCTCGGGCGCCAGGATCACCAGGCTGGGCCGCAGGCTGAGCAGACCTTCGGCCGACAGCGATCGCTGGTAGCCGACCTTGCGAGTCTCGTTGGCGGCCGGCGGATACATGCTCGTCGAATCGGTGGCCAGCACCAGGTCGGCGGCGCCGATCGCGTAGACGATCTCGGTCAGTCCGCCGCCGACCACGATCACCGAAGCCGGCGGCAGCGCGGCCCGCACTACGCCGGACCAGCCGGCGGCCAGGCTCCCTGCGGCCAACGCCGCGGCCCCTCGCGCGCAGCCCGACAGCCAGCGGCGCCGGGCCTGCGAAGGCCACGCGCGCCGGTCGGCGAGCGCCCGGTCGGGCCGGGCCGGCGCGTTCATGCGGCCTCCGTCAGCGACGACACGAGCTCGCGCCAGCCGGGCGACTCGGGCCGCCCCGGCTTGCGCTCGCCGAACAGCGTCGCGATCAGGCGCCCCGCCTCGTCGTAGAGTTCGAGCGAGGTGACGATGCCGTCGGACGTCGGCTTGCGCACGACCCAGGTCTCGCGGACGTGATCGCTGCGCAGATGCAGGCTGAATCCCGGATCGAGCACGTTCAGCCAAGGCCCCATCCGTTCGATCCGGACGACCGGACCGGTATGGATCTGGATGCAGCCGGGATTGCCGACGAACACCATGATCGACAGGCCGCTGGCCGCGGCCGCGGTCAGCACGCGCTCGACGGTATCGTCGCCGACCCGCGTCGCATGCCCGTCGGGTGCGATCCGCAGCGCCCCGGTACGGGCGAGCCCGTAGCGCTTGAGCAGCGGAAAGAACTCGTGCGTGTCCTGCATCGCCAGCCAGTCGCGCGCGAACGCCTGCGCGTCGACCTCGTCGGCCAGCGGGTAGTCGATCGCCAGCGGCGTCTCGGCCTCGAGCCCCGGCGCCTGCTCGGGCGCGCGCAGGCGTTCGACCAGCGCCCGCCATGCCGACACGTCGCTGGCCGGACGCAGGAACACCTTGTGCGTCGCCTCGCCGTCGGACAGATAGCACTGCAGGCTGCGCTGCGGCGGATCGACCGACGTGTCCTCGACGGCGAACGCATGGCGCCAGCGCCGGTAGAACAGCCGCAGGTCGATCACGCCGAGCGCCAGGCCCGCGTGTCCGGCCAGCTCGATGTCGCGATAAGGCCCGTCCTTCTCGTGCACGCAACTGTCGTTGCGCGTCAGCGCCATCACCGGCCCCAGCGCCGGCAGTCCCTCGAGCAGCGCGCGGATCGCGTCCAGGTCCGAACGCAGCCGGATCACCGTCGGCTGGCCGGGCGCCGATGTCCCCGCTTCGCCGTGCTCGTGGCGCGCCGCCGGCACGATGCCGACGCGACAGCCGAGCAGCCGCGCCTCGCTGATGCCCAGCGCCGTCGCGATGTCGCGCTGGCGCATCCGGCGGCCGGCCATCTCGCGCCAGGCCTCGCGCAACGCCTCCTGGTCCTGCGGGTCGATCATGCTTGGTGCGGCCATGCCATCCTCATCGTCTTCACAGTTCGATCTTCAGCATCACGCTGGCCGTGCGCCCCGGCTGCGTATAGGCGTCGACGACCGTCGAGCTCGACGACAGACCGCGCACGTCCGTCCAGCGCCAATACTTGCGATCGGTCAGATTGAACACACCGGCGAACAGTTGCAAGTGCCGATTCAGGCGCCAGCTCCCGAACAGGTCGAACGTCGCGTAACCGGGCGTCGCGAACTGCGTGGCCGGCGCGGTCACCAGCGACGACGAATCGATGCGCGACGATTTCTTCGCCGCGACGGCCGTCGCGCGCAGGCCCAGCATCGTGCCTTCGGCCGGCTCCCAGTTGACGCCGGCGATCGCCTTGAACGGATCGACGCTGTTCAGCGGCCGGCCGGCCGACGTATTCGTGCCGTGCACCCAGCCCAGGCCGCCGATCAACCGCCAGGCCGGCGCCACGCGATACGAGCCCGTCGCCTCGATGCCGTGCAGCCTGACCTCGCCGGCGTTGATGAACTGGAACACCGCCGGATCGGCCGTCGTGAAGCTGCCCGAGACCTGCTGCTGGTCGATGAAATTCTTGTACCGCCCCGCGAACGCCGACACCGAGTAGAAGACCCCGGGCGCGCTGCGCCGCAGGCCGATCTCGATGCTGCGGCTGGTCTCGGGCCGCAGGTTCGGATTGGCTTCGGACCGGTAGTTCGTCACCGGATTCGAGAAACCGTTGTTGACCTGGTCCGGCGTCGGCGCGCGGAAGCCCTCGGAGAAGTTCGCGAACACCGAGTGCTGGACCGGCAGCCGCCAGATCAGCCCGATCCGCGGCGAGAACCGCGACCCATCCGACTTGCTCGCATCGCCGACGTAGCCGTCCGTGCTCGGCGACAGCCGGTAGGCGTCCCAGCGCAGGCCCGGAATCACGCTGACGTCGCCGCCGGCCAGCACGATCTCGTCCTGCAGGTACGCGCCGAACAGGTTGTAGCGCGTGTCCGGAAACGACTTGGCCGGAAAGGTCTCGCCGACCGGCGGCACCGTCCCGTCGCGGATCCCCTCATAAGTGGCCGTCGACGCATCGGCGCCGTAGACGAGCTTGTGCGTGGCCGCGCCGGCGAGCGTCTTCTGCACGACCACGCCGCCGCCGGTCCAGGTCTCGTCGTAGCGCGTCGACCGCGAGCGGTCGGCCGCGGTATTGCGGTCCTCGTAGGCGTTCTGGCGCGCCTTGGTGTCCTGCCGGTACAGGAACCAGCGCAGCGAATCGGCCAGCGGCGCGTCGAGCGCATCGATCCGGTGGTCGAGCACCAGCCCGACGCGGCGCTGGCGATCCTGCGCGGTCAGCCCGACGACGCTGGTCGCCGCCAGCGGCGGCCGCGCGATGCCGGACAGCACGTCGGTGTCGACGTGGCGCGAGAACGCGTCCAGCGTGATCCGGAACGTGTTGGTCGCGCTGTGGTGATAGACGGCCTTGGCCAGCAGCGCGTTCGAGCCGTAGTCCTGCGGGTTGGGCCGCGTGCGATCGACGTTGGCCGCATCGTTCGTGCCCTGGTTGCGCAGCGCCTTGCCGTCGCGGCGCGTATAGAAGCCCATCACGTCCCATCGGCCCAGTCGGGTCGCCGCGCCCAGCGTTTCGGCGAAGCTGCGATCGGCCGAATCGTAGGCCATCGACGCGGACGCGTAGACGTCCCGGCCCGAGCGCCGCAGCAGGCTGTCCGGGTCGCGCGTCACGAAGCTGACGACGCCGGCCAATCCATCGCTGCCGTACAGCGTCGACGCCGGCCCGCGCAGTATCTCGACGCGTTCGATCGTCGAGACGTCCAGGTAGTCGGCGCGTCCGAACGAATTGGCGCCGAAACTGAAGCTGTTGGGCAGACGGATGCCGTCGACCTGCATCAGCACGCGATTGCCTTCGAGCCCGCGGATGTTGAAGCCCTCGTTGCCCGCGCGGCCGGTCGTCCCCTGCGCGAGCCCGAACCGCGTCGGGCCGCGGCGCACGCTCAGGTTCGGCTCGTAGCGATCCAGATCGCGCACGTCGCGCACCCGCTGCGTCTCGATGTCCTCGGCGTCGATGATCGAGATGCTGGCCGGTACCTCGTCGATCCGCCGCTCGACGCGAGCGCCGCTGACGGTGACGGCCGACAGCCCGGCCGCCGCGGCCGACTGCGCGAGCCGCACGTCGGCGGTCGCCGGCGCGGCCTGCGCGGCCGCGGCAGACGGCGCGGTCTGCGCGCCGGCACCGCCGCCGGCGACCAGCCCGGCGGCGCCGGCCAATCCGATCCACCATGGACCCGGCCCGGAGCGGCCGGTGCGGCCGGCCGGCGCCGGCATCGGCGCTGAACGCCGCAGCGGATGGAACAAGATCCTTCGCGCAGGAAAACGCTTCACGGCCACTCCTCGAGACGGGTCGCGCAGGAACCGGACCGGCGAGGGGTCGCCGGTCCGTGCAGGCATGCATCGACGACAATCGTAATAGAAACAATTATCGTTAACAAAATGAATCACTCGGACCGACACGATCGGGCGTCGCGCCGAGCTGCCGCGCGACGCGGCGCCGCCGGCTCCCCCGCCGGGGTTCCATCGAATGCGTGCGCACGCGTAACATGGCCTCCGGCTCGCATCGTTCCCGCTCTAAAAACCGACTTGGAGACCCCGTTATGTCCACGCCCGAAGCGCAACGCGCAGGCGACGCCTCGCCGCCCAATCGCCGTTCCCGCAACATCCTCGAGGGCGTCGCGCGCGCGCCCAACCGGTCGATGTACTACGGCATGGGCTACAAGAAAGAAGACTTCGCCAACCCGATGATCGGCGTGGCCAACGGCCATTCGACGATCACGCCGTGCAACTCGGGCCTGCAGCCGCTGGCCGACGCGGCCATCGACGCGATCAAGGCGGCCGGCGGCAACGCGCAGGTGTTCGGCACGCCGACGATCTCGGACGGCATGTCGATGGGCACCGAAGGCATGAAGTACTCGCTGATCTCGCGCGAGGTCATCGGCGACTGCATCGAGACCGCGGTGCAAGGCCAGTGGATGGACGGCGTGCTGGTGATCGGCGGCTGCGACAAGAACATGCCCGGCGGCATGATCGGCATGCTGCGCAGCAACGTGCCGGCGATCTACGTCTACGGCGGCACGATCAAGCCCGGCCACTGGAAGGGCAAGGACCTGACCGTCGTGTCGGTGTTCGAGGCCGTCGGCGAATACTCGCGCGGCCGGATGAGCGAAGAGGACTTCGACGGCATCGAGAAGAACGCGATCCCCGGCACCGGCTCGTGCGGCGGCATGTACACGGCCAACACGATGTCCTCGTCGTTCGAGGCGCTGGGCATGAGCCTGCTCGGCTCGTCGACGATGGCCAACCCCGATCGCGAGAAGCTCGATTCGGCGCGCGAGTCGGCCCGCGTGCTGGTCGAGGCCGTCCGCAAGGACCTGAAGCCGCGCGACATCGTCACCCGCGAATCGATCGAGAACGCGGTCACGCTGATCATGGCGACCGGCGGCTCGACCAACGCCGTGCTGCACTACCTGGCGATCGCGCACGCGGCGCAGGTCGAGTGGACGCTCGACGACTTCGAGCGCGTGCGCCGCAAGGTGCCGGTGATCTGCGACCTGAAGCCCTCGGGCGAATACGTCGCGACCGACCTGCACAAGGCCGGCGGCATCCCGCAGGTGTTGAAGATCCTGCTCGAGGCGGGCCTGCTGCACGGCGACTGCATGACGATCACCGGCCGCTCGCTGGCGCAGGAACTCGAATCGGTGCCTGCCCAGCCGCGAGCCGACCAGAAGGTGATCTTCCCGATCGACCAGGCGCTGTACGCCGAGGGCCACCTGGCGATCCTGCGCGGCAACCTCGCGCCCGACGGCTCGGTTGCCAAGATCACCGGGCTGAAGGAGCCGAAGATCACCGGCCCGGCGCGCGTGTTCGACGACGAGCCCTCGGCGATGGCCGCGATCATGGAAGACCGCATCAAGCCCGGCGACGTGCTAGTGCTGCGCTATCTCGGCCCGAAGGGCGCGCCCGGCATGCCCGAGATGCTCGCGCCGACGTCGGCGATCATCGGCGCGGGGCTCGGCGAGTCGGTCGCGCTGATCACCGACGGCCGCTTCTCGGGCGGCACCTGGGGCATGGTCGTCGGCCACGTCGCGCCCGAAGCGGCGGTCGGCGGACCGATCGCCCTGGTCCGGGACGGCGACTCGATCTCGATCGACGCGCACACGCAGTTGCTGCAGTTGAACGTCGACGACGCCGAACTGGCGCGCCGCCGCGCCGCCTGGACGCCGCCGGTGCCCCGCTACACGCGCGGCGTGCTGGCCAAGTTCGCCAAGCTCGCGTCGTCGGCGAGCAAGGGGGCGGTGACGGACGCGTTCGAGGATTGAGAACCTGATTTCCGCGGATCACGCAGCGATGACATGCCGTCGTTCCACGCATGCAGCATGTGCTTCGCCACGGTACGCCAGCGCGGTTCGTTCCTGGCCGCTTCGATCACTTCCTTACCGACCTCCACGGCCGATTCGCAAAGGCATTCGACCATCTCGGCATAACGGCGGGGCGGCAACCCCAGACGCGCGAGAAAGAAACGCTCCAGGGTCTTGCCGATCGCCCAGGTCTGGCGGCCATCGACCGACAGGCCCGGAGGGCTGCTCGCGTAGCGCGGGTAAGCCTGCGTGGTCACGATGTCGTAGACCGGCGTGTAGCCCACGTCGGCCAGGCCGGTGTAATGGAGCGCGATGTTCTTCGCATGGCAATCGGCATTGCGCACCAGGTAGTTGACCAGCAGGTGCCAACCGAGCCGTTCCAACTGTCCGCGCGCCTGCGCGGGCGGCAGATAGGCACGCGTGGCGTTCAGTACCTTCTCGGTCGTCGTCGCGTACTTCTCATGGGGAGGCAGGCCCAGCAGACTGCAGGCATCCTCCAGACCATGCGTGGGCACGCCGCGATCGTCGACGTCGAACCGCTCGACGATCAGGACACGACCATCGTCCGACACGCGCGTCCTGGCGACAGGCACGACGTCCAGCCGTGCCAGCACCCGCATGCTGTAGAACTCGTTGAAACCGAGATACGGCGTACTGTCGTTGGAGCCCTTGATGATGTGGCGACTCGTTCGCAGCGTGGGCTTGCCCACCGGGCCTGCCTTCGCGGTCGACGACATCTCCGGCGCGATGAACTTGGGCACCATGCCAGAGATCGACGCACGCGCATAACGGTGCACCAACGATGCGAAATGCTCGGTGGTGTTGTCTGCCTTCAGCAGGGCCTCGACCTGCAAAGGTTCCATCTCCGCGCCCGGTCTGCCGCCCTCCGGGGTGACCGTGACACGGCCGATGCCGCGACCGCCGACCACCGCCAGCAGGGATAGGTCCGTGCCATCCAGCAAGGGACCGAACTCCTCCCGGATGATGTTCAACAGATAGCCTTCGGGCAGATTCTGGCGAAAGAACGGATGGAGATCCCGCGGCCAGCGCCACGGGGCCTCGCGCACCGGCATCGCCAGGCTCACGAACTGGCCGGGATCGGTGTCGGGGAGGTACTTCAGTACGTACTCGTCGCGCTCGCGATAGAGTTGGGCGACGGTGCTTCCGCTGACCTGAACGTCGAGTCTCATCGAACGTCATCCTGGCGCTGCTCGGCCAGGATGTCCTCGACCGTACGCACATGGCCGGCCTTGACCAGTTTCAGATCGTAGCCGGCCGCTTCGAGCAGGCGCACCAGGGCCGACACGCTCATGTCCCCTTTGGAGAGGTTCTCCATGCGTGCCACGGTCGTGCGCGAGACGCCTGCCCGCAGGGCAAGCGCCTCCTGGCTCAGCCGAGCTTCGCGGCGAGCGCTTCTGAGCATCTCGGCAACATCGGCAAGTGTAGTCACTGTAGCCCCAGGGCGTCATTTTCTCGTTGATCGAGAAAAATGTAGCCCTAGAGTCACATTTTGACAACTGAAATCTGCTCCGGCGGCCTCCCGCTAAACGCGCGGCGTGCTGACCAGGTTCGCCAGGCTCGCGTCGTCGGCGAGCAAGGGGGCGGTGACGGACGCGTTCGAGGATTGAGGCTGTCGGACGTCTCGGCGACAGGCAACCGGTCTCGTTGCCCGCCGCCGGGAAGTTCGTTAGCATCGTTCGCGTTGCTTGCGTGCCGCCCGGCAAAGGAAAACCCATGGGGCTTCCGCTTCAGACGATGTCCGTGGCCGATTTCCTGACCTGGGAAGCCCAGCAGCCGACTCGTCACGAATTCTTCCGCGGCGAGGTCTTCGCGATGACGGGCGGCTCGGCCCGCCACAATCGCGTCATCCTGAATCTGGCCGCCCGACTGAGCGAGCATCTGGACGGCACCTCCTGCCAGGTCTTCGCCGAGTCGATGAAGGTCCGACTCGCCGACGAAGCGGTGTTGTACCCGGATGTGATGGTGAGCTGCGGTAGCGCGCTGGCGGGCGACGAACAAGTCGTCACCGATCCGACACTGATCATCGAAGTGCTGTCGCCCTCGACGATGGGCTACGACAAACGCAACAAATTCATTCTCTATCGCGGTCTGCCGACACTGCGCGAATATGCGCTGATCGATCCCGCCTCGCGCGAGATCGAGGTGTTCACGTTGACCGCCGACGGCTGGCTGCTGACGGATCAGACGACGGCGGCCGAGCTGACACTGGCCAGCATCGAGTGCCGGCTGCCGATGGCTGCAGTGTTCAAGGGCGTGGCCTGACGTCGGGGTATCGTCCTCCTTCGACTCGATTGCACGAACTGGGTCGTGCTCCACCTCGCCTGAGCTGGCAAAGCCGAGATACGCAAACGCGGTAGGCAGGTCGCCGATATCCGTCAACAGCATGCGCATTTCGTATCCGGTCCGGCGCCCGGCAGATGGTTCAATCGATGTCTTCGCCCGCTTGCGTCGACACCGCGCGTCGATGCATCGTCGAGGCGGATCACCCGGAGAATACCGCGATGCCGATCAGGCAGTTCAGCGCGCCGCGCATCAGGAAGATCGTCCGGTCCTGGCCCGGCGTTCGCGTCGAGCGGATCGAGTGCGCATTGAGCGATCAGGCGGCGTCGCTGCACGTCCGTCTTCCTGAGCACGCGATCTACTACGAGATGAGCCGCGGGTTCCAGTGCAGCCGCAAGGTCGCCGGCCATCCGCGCGTGGAATTCGTGTCCCGACCGGGCATGGTGTCGTTCAGGCCCGCCGGATCCGAGACGACCGGATCCACCCGCGGCAACGGGCACCTGACCTACGCGGCGATCTTCGTGGATCCGCATCGGATCTTCTCGGCCGAAGATCACGACCTCCTGCCTCGCGACTGGCGGCCGGCCACCGCATCGACCCACCCCGCCCTCGTTCAGGAGGCGATCGCGCTGGTCGAACACTGCACAGCGGACAACGCTCCCGACGACCGCCTGGCCGCGCTGTATGCGCAGTCGCACGCCGCGTCGCTGCTGATCACGCTGGCGACGCTGCAAGCGCCCTCCCCTGCGCGCGTGACCGCCGTCAGCCCACGCAAGCTGCAGCGGGCGCAGGTGTTCATCGCATCCCGGCTGGACACGACGCCGTCGCTCGCGCAGATCGCCGAGGCCGCGCGCCTGAGCGTCTCGCAGACGATCCGCCTGTTCCGCGCGTCGACGGGCATGACGCCGGGCACGTACGTCGCCCGGCTCAAGATACAGGAAGCCGCGCGGCGGCTCGCCGACTCGTCATCGTCGATCGCGCAGGTGGCCGACGCGCTCGGCTACAACAGCCAAAGTCATTTCGCGCGGCAGTTCCGCCGGCATCTGGGCACCACCCCGTCGGAATACCGCAAGACTCATAAGGAGATCCCACGATGAGCTCATCCGCCCCTCAGAAAGTCTGGTTGATCACCGGTTGCTCGACCGGACTCGGCCGAGCCCTTTGCCAGACCCTGCTCGATACCGGCCACTCGGTCGCCGCGACCGCACGGCGCCTCGACGATCTGGCGGCGATCCCCGCGCCCGAATCGGATCCGGCGCGGCTGCTGCGCCTGGCGCTGGACGTCACCGACGCGGACCAGGTCGACGCGGCCGTCGCCCGGTGCCACGCGCACTTCGGCCGGATCGACGTCCTGGTCAACAACGCCGGCTACGGCTATCTGGGCGCGATCGAGGAAAGCGCCGAATCCGACGCCCGCGAGATGTTCGAGGTCAACTTCTGGGGCCTGGCCCGCGTCACGCGACAGGTGCTGCCGCTGATGCGCGAGCGCCGCAGCGGGACGATCGTCAATCTCTCGTCGATCGGCGGACTTCGGGGCGCGCCGGGCGTGGGCTTCTACAACGCGACCAAGTTCGCGGTCGAAGGCTATTCGGAAGCGCTGAGCCAGGAGCTCGCGCCGCTGGGGATCCACGTGCTGCTGGTCGAGCCGAGCGGCTTCCGGACGGACTGGGCCGGCCGGTCGATCAAGACCGCCGAGCAGCGCCTGCCCGACTACGCGGGTACCGCGCACAAGCGGCAGGCGCAGATCCAGTCGGCCAGCGGTTCGCAGCCCGGCGATCCGATCCGGGCTGCAAAGGCGATCATCGCCGCGGTGCAGAGCGACGATCCGCCGCTGCACCTGCTGCTCGGCAAGGCCGCGCTGGCCATCGGCATGCAGAAGATCGAATCGCTGCGCAAGGATTTCGACGCCTGGCGCCAGGTGACGCTCGACGCGGATTTTCCGACGGCGGACTGAATCTCATCGCCGTGCCGTGCCGTACCACGCTGCGCCGCGCCGCGATTGATGCGCGGGTCGATGCATCGCGGGGTAAGCGTTCCGGTGGGCACGGCGGAACGAAGAAATTCCGCATTGCTCATCGAAGAATTTCATTTGGCGCCGATGCCGCGCCCCGCACGAGGTTTCCGCGGGCGGCGTATGCT
The DNA here is from genome assembly GCA_047601745.1 of Burkholderiaceae bacterium. Lineage (GTDB taxonomy): Bacteria > Pseudomonadota > Gammaproteobacteria > Burkholderiales > Burkholderiaceae_E > JAKPAM01. The sequence goes on from JASGIS010000001.1 coordinate 6,037,025, forward strand.
GTCCGCTGATCCGAAGACGGAGAAATCGCGATGCCCCGCCAGCTTCATCTGGGCGCGTTCATGCGGCCCGTCGGCATCCACACCGCGTGGTGGCGAATGCCCGGCGCGTGGCCCGACGCCAACTTCAATCTGTCGCATCTGGTCACGCTGATCCGCAAGCTCGAGTCGGCGCGCTTCGATGCGTTCTTCATGGCCGATCACCTGGCGCTGCTGAACCTGGCGATGCCGGCGCTGCGACGCAGCGCCACCGTCACTTCGTTCGAACCGTTGACGCTGCTGTCGGCGCTGGCGATGGTCACCGAGCGCATCGGCCTGGTCGCGACCGCGTCGACGACCTTCGACGAGCCTTATCACATCGCACGTCGCTTCGCGTCGCTCGACCACATCAGCGACGGACGCGCGGGATGGAACATCGTGACGACGTCGAACCCCGACGCGGCGCTGAACTTCGGGCTGACCGAACACGTCGAACACGACGAGCGCTATCGGCGCGCCCGCGAGTTCTTCTCGGTCGTCACCGGCCTGTGGGATAGCTGGGCCGACGACGCCTGGCTGCGCGATCCGCAAAGCGGCCTGTTCTTCGATCCGGCCAAGCTTCACGTGCTCGACCATCAGGGCGAGCACTTATCGGTGCGCGGCCCGCTGAACATCGCGCGGCCGGTGCAGGGCTGGCCGGTCATCGTCCAGGCCGGCGCGTCCGACGCGGGCCGGCAGCTCGCCGCCGAGACCGCCGAAGTCATCTTCGGCAGCAGCCGCACGATCGAGGCCGGCCGGGCGTTCTATCAGGACATCCACGAGCGGATGCGCGCGGCCGGGCGTCGCGACGACGAGTTGAAGATCCTGCCCGGCGCGCTGGTCATCGCCGGCCGCTCGCGCGCCGAGGCGCAGGAACGCCGAGAACTGCTCGACAGCCTGGTCCACCCGGACAGCGGCGTACCGAACCTGTCGATACGGCTCGGCGTCGATGCGTCGGGCTTCGATCTGGACGCGCCGCTGCCCGACATCCCGCAAACCAACGCCAGCCAGAGCGGCCGCGACGCGCTGGTCGAGCTGGCGCGGCGCGAGAACCTGACCGTCCGCCAGCTCGCGCAGATCGTCGGCGGCTATGGCGGCCTGCAGATGGTCGGCACGGCCGACGACATCGCCGACCAGATGCAGGACTGGCTGCTCGGCGATGCCTGCGACGGCTTCAACGTGATGTTTCCGACGGTGCCGACCGGGCTCGACGACTTCTGCGACCTGGTCGTGCCGGAACTGCAGCGGCGCGGCATCTTCCGCCAAGCTTATGAAGGGCGGACGCTGCGCGATCACCTGGAGCTGCGACGGCCGCCGAACCGGTTTTTCGCTTAGGGACGAGTTGAACACCCCCCCCCCCGAACCTGTCATGGGCGGGGGCAGCTACCATTCGTCGCAAGGAACCATGGCCGTGATTCGGCGGCACGGCGCGCCGGGCACGCGCACGCAGCTTCACATGGACGTTGGTATCGAGTGCTTTCACGGCTTCTTCACCGGCCGTTCGCGAGCAGCGAGCGATGCCGGATCGAAGTCCCGCAGTCGACGCGGTACGCCGCGGGCGGGCAGCTTCACCATGCCGGCGAGCGCAGCTACCCGAGTTGAACGCTATCCAGCAGCGAAGCCGTGACCGGTATCGATATCGAGGCAGCGCTCGACACTCGCCCAACGCTCAACCCGCAGCGCCCCGGAAGCCCGGATACGCGAACGCCGGCGCGATGCGCTCGCAGTCACGCTCCGACACCCCGGCATTGCGCGCCGCCGCATACCAGGTCGCCCGAACCTGTTCTTCGATGGCCGACACGATCGCCTCGGCCCGAACCGGTTCGAGCAGGAAACGCGCTGCTTGAGAGAGCATGTTGGCCGCATTCGCAGCGCGCCCCGATCTCCGCAGGCCATTGCCAGATCGCGTCGCTCCTGGCTGACCGGTGTCGCCGGCGTCAGATCATAAGCGGGAGATAGCTGCCAGTCCTGCCCCCAGGCGATCACCGCATGGTTGCGCGGATGATCATCGATGTTCGAGATCAATGCGTTGAAGCACATGCGCCGGAACAACTCCTCGGCGTTGCGCGCCGGATCGGCGCAGACACGCCGAAGCTCCTCCGCCAGCAGCACATAGGACCACTTGTCGCGCGACCGATACGTGTCCTCCGCGCGCAACAAGGTCAAGGCGCTCACCATGCGGGCACGACGATAACCATCCGGCGATCTTTCGCGATCGAAGCGCTTGACGAGCAGCACGTCGCGTCCGGCGACTTCCACGACGCGGCTTTCGGCTGTCGCGAGACCACAGGAGCGCGCGAGCTTCAGCATCGCATGCTCGACGCGAGCGCTGTTCCAGGGGTCGTCGGGACGATTGAACTTCGCGACCCACAATGCGTCGTCATCTTCGACGACGGCCTTGGGCCGCGCACCGCCCATCGACGTGCCGAGCATCAAAAGTCGTTCGACCTGCTCGTGATCAGTCTCCGCTGCGCCAGCATGCGCGTGAAGCGTACCGGTTCCGGGGACTTCGGCATCGATGACGAGGGCATCGGCTGCCGCCTGAAGCTTTGCCAGATCGAGCGTCCGGTTGAACGTGCGCTTGGGAGCGGGCGGTGCCTGATTCAAGCCGAAGCCCAGCGCACCAGCGCGATCGTTCGGAGAAAAAAGCAGATAAGCCATCTCCCCCCCCCCCGGTCGGGCGCTGCCCAGATGCCGCCCGATCACCAGGCGGCCCCAGTAATCGGGACTCGCATCCCGCAAGGCCCCGAACATGCCGCCAAGGGCGACCGTCGCGTAAGTGCGGGGCGCGAGTTTCAGCTCGATCGGATCGAGGGCGACCGCGTTCGGGCGTTCCAGTTCGGGCGTTCCAGATAGCTGCGCCCATAGACGAAGCGCCCCTCCATCATGCCGCGACGGTCAGCGGCCAGGACGAAGCGCCCCGCGGTGACGGCTTGCGTTTCGCCGGGCAAGGTGATGTAGACGAAACATTCCGACGGCAGCTCAGAAGTCATTGCTCGGTTCCGTCTTCGGACGCGCGCGGAGCCGCTCGCGCGCGAGCGCCAGCATCTGCCCTTCTTCGTCCCGCTCGGGCGACGCCACGACATCGAGCTGATCGAGCAGGCCCAGCGCCCATAACAGCGCCGCATAGACGGCGATGCCCGTCTCCACACGAACCAACGGACACCGGGCGAATCGGCGCTCGTCGATCCGGTCCCCTCAGCGGGCGACCAGTTCCGCGAGCAATTCCGCGAAAGGCCGAATATCGCCCCTCACGCTCGCCGTCTCGAGCGCGCTCATGTAGCGCGTTCTCTCCGCAAGCGGAACGACCGTCCACGGATAACCACCCGAGGCCAGCATCGCGTTCATCAGGAAGCGTCCCATCCGTCCGTTCCCATCGAAGTACGGGTGGATGTTGACGAAGAAGAAATGGCCGAGCACGACGCGGACCGCCGCTTCGCGCTCGTCGCTCAGCAGATCGAAGAACGCGGGCATCAGCTCGCGCACGGCCTCGCTGCGCGGCGGCACGTGCATCGATTGCCGAATGAACACCGGACCGTTCCGGTAGCCGGCGAGATCGGCAGGCTTCAGGATGCCCGCCGTGACGCTGGGACCGAACAATTCGCGGTACCAGGCACCGTGATCGGTTCCAACAGCTTCGCCCGCGTTCGCCCCGCGAACGATGCGGCCGACCGTGTCCTTGACTCTCCGGAAAGCTTGCCAGTAGCCGCGGGCAGCGAGGGCATCGCGTCGGGCGGCATCGGCCTCGCTGTCCGGGTTCCAATCGCCCGACCGGACGCGCTCGATCAGTTCCGCGCTGACTCGATAACCTTCGATCGACAACGAGTGGTAGGCGTCGGTCGCATAGCTGTCGTCGACGCGAAGCAGATAAGCGTCGATATCGACAGGCAAGCCCGGCGGCGCCGGAAAGCATGCGAGCACCGTCTCTCGCATCGTCGCCCAGAACATTCGAAGCCGGTTGACCGCGGGCGATGTCTGGCGCTGCCCGATCGCGACCGGCGGCCGGTCGGCAAACGGGTCGGTTTCACTGACCGTATAACCCGCGGTCCGCATGGTGGCGGTGATCGCGTCCGCGACCTGATCGCGGCCGATGTTGCGGAAGGCGCCGGCAAGCCGCCCCGCGATGCTGCTATGGCCACCGTCGAGCAAGCGGCCCAGCACTTCCGAGGCATCGACGATCATCGCGAGAGCGGCGCGCATCCGGACCGGATGGGCCGTGAAGTGTCCGGGTGCGCAGGCGATCAGCGCCGCGGGCAGGCGCATCAGGCGCAGGCCATCGACGACTCGAACGTCCGCATCCGACGGAACGTCCAGACGCATATCGAAGATCGACGTGCCGTGCAGCAGCCCTGTCGGCTTGTTGCCGCCGCGAGTCGCGCGCACCAGAAGCTGGCGCGGCACGTTCCAGTCGCCGGTATGCAGCGCGATCGAGTGCTCGGCGCCCAGGCACCAGTCATCCCCGAACCGCTCCGTCAGGTAAGCCGCGCAAAAGGGCCAGAACGACGCGTACCAGTCGGTGCTCTCACCCTCCGGACCATCGGGCCGCGCGGGGATGTACCACCCTTTCATCACCTCACGAATGAACCCGCTCCTGAGCAGCCGCTCCCGGTGGACACGCGTGAGATCGGACGCCCGGATCGCCGCGGTATTCACATCCTGCAGCCGTTTCAGGGCGGCCAACGACTCGGCGAGCTTGTCTGCGGGCGTTGCCATCTTTTAGGGAATCATGTCTTGTACTTTCTAGGTTTTCGTGTTTTATTCAATTTAGGTTTTTATGTCAAGCCATTTTTAGGTTATTATGCGCATCCCACTCGGAGCGGGTGGCTTTGAATGCTCAGGAGTCTGCCGCGCAGCTTCCCGGGCAGCCGTGTACATCGAACAGGAAGTGATGGATGGTTGGCGGTTCTATCCCCGATGAAGTCAAGCGCCGACGCACGTTCGCGATCATCTCCCACCCCGATGCCGGCAAGACGACGCTGACCGAGAAGCTGCTGTGGTTCGGCGGCGCGATCCAGGTCGCCGGCGAGGTGCGCGCGCGCAAGGCCAGCCGCCACGCGACCTCGGACTGGATGGAACTGGAAAAGCAGCGCGGCATCTCGGTGACCTCGTCGGTCATGCAGTTCCCGTACCGCGACTGCATCGTCAACCTGCTCGATACGCCGGGCCACGAGGACTTCTCCGAGGACACTTACCGGACGCTGACCGCCGTCGATTCGGCGGTGATGGTCATCGACTCGGTCAACGGCGTCGAGGCGCAGACGATCAAGCTGCTGAACGTGTGCCGGATGCGCGCGACGCCGATCCTGACGTTCATCAACAAGCTCGACCGCGAGGGCCGCTCGCCGATCGACCTGCTCGACGAGATCGAGTCGGTGCTCGACATCCAGTGCGCGCCGATGGTCTGGCCGATCGGCATGGGCAAGCGTTTTCGCGGCGTCTACGACCTGGTGCGCGACCAGGTGCTGCTGTTCGACCCGAAGGCCGATCGCGCGCTGGGCGGCACGATCGACGGCCTGGACAACCCCGAGGTCGATCGCGTGCTGGCCGAGCAGGCCGACGAACTGCGCGAGGAGATCGAGCTGGTGCGCGGCGCCTCGCACGCGTTCGACGCCGCCGCTTATCTGGCCGGCAAGCAGTGTCCGGTGTTCTTCGGCTCGGCGGTCAACAACTTCGGCGTATCGCTGCTGCTGGACGCGCTGCACGACCTGTCGCCGTCGCCGGGCGGGCGCGACACCGAAACCCGCCACGTCGACCCCGACGAGAAAGCGTTCTCGGGCTTCGTGTTCAAGATCCAGGCCAACATGGATCCTAAGCACCGCGACCGCATCGCGTTCATCCGCGTCTGCGCGGGCCAGTTCCGCCGCGGCATGAAGCTCAAGCAGGTCGGCAGCGGCAAGCAGATCTCGGTCAACAACGCGATCACGTTCATGGCGCAGGACCGCAATACGACCGACGAGGCCTATGCCGGCGACATCCTCGGCATCCCGAACCACGGCACGATCCGGCTCGGCGATACGTTCACCGAGGGCGAGGACCTGCGCTTCGTCGGCATCCCGTCGTTCGCGCCCGAACTGTTCCGCGCGGCGCGGTTGCGCAACCCGCTGAAAGCCAAGCAGTTGCAGAAGGGCCTGGACCAGCTCGCCGAAGAAGGCGCGACGCAGGTGTTCCGGCCGATGGCGTCGAACGACGTCGTGCTCGGCGCCGTCGGCGTGCTGCAGTTCGACGTCGTCGCGCACCGGCTCGAACACGAGTACGGCGTCGACGCGTTCTTCGAGCCGACGCCGGTGGCGACCGCGCGCTGGGTCAGCGGCCCCGACGATGCGATCCGCGAACTGACGAACGCGCAGACCGCCAACCTGGCGCTCGACGGCGCCGGCGATCTCGTCTACCTGGCGCCGAACCTGGTCAACCTGCGGCTGGCGCAGGAGCGCTATCCGCGCGTGGTGTTCGGCGAGACGCGCGAAGTCGTTCGCCGCTGAACGATCGGCGGCCGCGCGGCCCTGCCTCACCCGGCCGGCGACCGGCCGGCTACTTCGCGCCGCGCTTGCCGCGCGCGTCGGCGAACTGTTGAGCGACGCGGGCCTTGCGCAGCTTGTCGTAGTGCTCGTGCTCGACCGTGCGCTTGTCGCGGCCCATGAGCGCCTCGAAGACCTCGAACCACAGGAACGCGAGGCCGAACGGCAGCATCACCCACCACCACGACAGCGTGGCCAGCGGCCCGACCTCCAGCAGCTTGAGCACCAGCAGTACGACGGCAATGCAGAGCACGATCATGACGGCGCCTCATCGGGAATCCAGCGAATATCGAGCGAGAACCCGGCGAATTCCGTCGATGGGCCGGGCGCACGCGTCATCTGATCCGAGCGGCGCCGGCCTGCCAACGAGACCGCGCCGGAAGGCGGCTCGCGCGAGGTCGACGGTCGCTCGCGCGCGAGAACGGGTCGTCGGCGCCTCGATGGATCTCCGCCACCTCGATGGATCTCCGCCACCTCGATGGATCGCCGCTACCTCGATGGATCGCGGCAGCCTGGATGGATCGCCGCCGCCATGAGAGACCAGCATGAGGGATCGCGGCAGCGCTGACGAGCCGCGACAGGCTCGACGGACTGCGGCTGCCTTAGAATGGGCCGGTCCGCGATCGCCGGGCCCGCTACCCGGCTCCGGTACCGCTTCACTCCCCGCGTCCACCGCCATCGCTCCATCGCCGTGCCGATCACCGCTTCTCCCCTCGCCCTTCGCGCAACGCGCCGGATACTGATCGGCATCGTCTGCCTGGCCGCGTACGTCCCGGCGGCACAGACACAGGCACAAGCCCAGACACAGGCGCCGGCGCAAGCACAGGCGCAGGCCGGCCCCGATCTGGTCAAGGCCCGCAACTGCATCGCCTGCCACGCGACCGATCGCAAGCTGGTCGGCCCGTCGTTCAAGGACGTCGCCGCGCGCTATCGCAACGACAAGGACGCGGCCGCGCGCCTCGCGCTGAAGATCCGGGAAGGCGGCGGCGGCGCCTGGGGCGTCGTCAAGATGCCGGCCAATCCGCAGGTCAGCGAGTCCGACAGCCAGGCCATCGTCCGCTGGATCCTGTCGCTCCCCTGAGCGCCGGCAGTCTTTCCTCCGCCCGAAAAGCGCTCGCCCTCCGAGCGCCGCCGGCGCCGCCCGCTGGGGACGCCGGCCCCCGCCGCATACCGTCCATCCCCCCGCCACGAACCGCCTCGCGGCCGCCTCCGCGCGGCCGGCCCGTCCATCCGGCGCGTCGCGCCATCAGTCGCGGTGCGCCAGCCAAGCCCGATCGGCGCCGATACATTGGCCGTCGTTGGCGCGGGCTTTGATCCGGTATCGGTTCGATCGCGCCGACGACGCCTCCTCTTCCAGCCACATACAGGTTTTCCTCCCTGGCTGGTTCGCCCCGGGTTCGCCCCGGGGCTTTTTTTATGCGCGTCGCGCTGGCACGCCCCGTGCTTGACCCGGGATCGAACGCATTGGTGGATACACCTAGTCCGCCGCTGGCGAATGGGGATCGGGACTAGAATGCGCACCGTCTTGGGGTACGCTGAACGACGAGAAGGCCGCGGTTCCCCGCGCAGCCATCGCCGACGCCAGGGAGGCTTATGATCGAGTTCGACTTTGAGATCCTGCTGCAGCAGATCCTCAATGGCCTGGTACTCGGCAGCGTGTACGCGCTGATCGCTCTGGGCTATACGATGGTCTACGGCATCCTGCAGCTGATCAACTTCGCGCACGGCGACGTGCTGATGATCGGCGCGATGGTCGCCGCGACGCTGGCGCCGATCCTGCTGGACGCCGGCGTGCCCGGCCCGGCGGTACTGGTGCTCGCGGTGCTGGCCGCGATCCCGGTCTGCATCGCGCTGGCGCTGTTCGTCGAGCGCGTCGCCTATCGGCCGCTGCGCAACGCGCCGCGCCTGGCGCCGCTGATCACCGCGATCGGCGTGTCGATCGTCATCGAGACGGTGGCGATGATCATCTGGCGGCCGCGGCCGCGTTCGTTTCCCGACCTGCTGCCGACGACGCCGATCGACATCTTCGGCGCGCTGCTCGCACCCAAGCAGATCCTGATCCTGATCGTGTCGGCCGCGATCATGACCGGACTGCTGCTGCTGGTGAACCGGACCAAGCTGGGCCGGGCGATGCGCGCGACGGCCGAGAACCCGCGGATCGCCGGCCTGATGGGCGTCAACGCCAACCAGGTGATCGCGTTCACGTTCGCGATCGGCGCGGCGCTGGCCGCGATCGCCGGCGTGCTGTACGCGCTGAACTACAACAAGGCCGAGTTCATGATGGGCGTCATTCCCGGACTGAAGGCGTTCACGGCGGCGGTGCTCGGCGGCATCGGCAACATCGCGGGCGCGATGCTCGGCGGGCTGCTGCTCGGCATCATCGAAAGCCTGGGCGCCGGCTACATCGGCGACCTGACCGGCGGATTCCTCGGCAGCAACTACCAGGACATCTTCGCGTTCGCGGTGCTGATCGTCGTGCTGGTGTTCCGTCCGTCGGGCCTGATGGGCGAGCGCGTCGCCGACCGCGCCTGACCGGAGGCTCGCGCCATGACCGCCCTGTTCCCGTCGCTGCGCAACAATCCGAAGGCCGCTTATGCCGCCACGGCGGTGCTGGCCGTCGCGCTGCTGGTGCTGCCGCTGTGGGCCGGCACGCACGGCAACTCGTGGGTGCGCATCCTCGACTTCGCGCTGCTGTACGTGATGCTCGCGCTCGGGCTGAACATCGTCGTCGGCTACGCGGGCCTGCTGGATCTGGGCTACGTGGCGTTCTACGCGGTCGGCGCGTACACGTGGGCGATCCTGTGCTCGCCGCACCTGAGCGACAATTTCGAGGCGATCGCGGCGATGTTTCCCGACGGGCTCCATACGTCGGTGTGGATCGCCGTGCCGATCGCCGCGGGGCTGGCGGCGCTGTTCGGCGTGCTGCTGGGCTCGCCGACGCTGCGCCTGCGCGGCGATTACCTGGCGATCGTCACGCTGGGCTTCGGCGAGATCATCCGGATCTTCATGAACAACCTGAACGCGCCGTACAACGTCACCAACGGCCCGCAGGGCATCGGCAACATCGATCCGGTCAAGCTGTTCGGCTTCGACTTCTCGCAGACGCACACGATCCTGGGCGTCGAGCTGACGATGGCGCAGATGTACTACTACCTGTTCCTCGCGCTGACGATCGGCGTGATCGTCGTCACGATCCGGCTGCAGGACTCGCGGATCGGGCGCGCGTGGATGGCGATCCGCGAGGACGAGATCGCCGCCAAGGCGATGGGCATCAACACGCGCAACATGAAGCTGCTGGCGTTCGCGATGGGCGCATCGTTCGGAGGCGTATCGGGCGCGATGTTCTCGGCCTTCCAGGGCTTCGTCTCGCCCGAGAGCTTCGTGTTCATGGAGTCGATCGTCATCGTCGCGATGGTGGTGCTCGGCGGCATGGGCCACGTGCCGGGCGTGATCCTCGGCGCGATCCTGCTGTACTCGGTCCCCGAGGCGCTGCGCTACCTGGCCAAGCCGCTGCAGGAATCGATCTTCGGCGAAGAGATCATCTCGCCCGAAGCGCTGCGGATGCTGCTGTTCGGCCTGGCGATGGTGCTGGTCATGCTGTACCGGCCGACCGGCCTGTGGCCGTCGCCCGAACACGGCAAGGCGCTGCCGCGCGGTACGCCGCCGGCGAAGGGGTAAGGCCGCCATGTCCGAACCCCTGCTGCGCGTACAGGGCGTCAACAAGCGCTTCGGCGGCCTGCAGGCGCTGGCCGACGTGCGCCTGAGCGTGATGCCCGGCCAGATCTACGGACTGATCGGCCCCAACGGCGCCGGCAAGACGACGTTCTTCAACGTGATCACCGGGCTGTACGCGCCCGACTCCGGGCAGTTCACGCTGGCCGGCCGGCGCTACGAGCCGACCGCCGTCCACAAGGTCGCCGAGGCCGGCATCGCCCGCACGTTCCAGAACATCCGCCTGTTCGGCGACATGACCGCGCTGGAAAACGTCATGGTCGGGCGCCACATCCGCACGCGCGCGGGCGTGCTCGGCGCGGTGCTGCGGCCGCGATCGGTGCGCGAGGAAGAAGCGGCGATCCGCGCCCGCGCGACCGAACTGCTCGACTACGTCGGCGTGTCGCGCTATGCGCAGTACCGCGCGCGCACGCTGTCGTACGGCGACCAGCGGCGGCTGGAGATCGCGCGCGCGCTGGCCACCGACCCCAAGCTGCTGGCGCTGGACGAACCGGCGGCCGGCATGAACGCGACCGAGAAGCTCGCGCTGCGCGACCTGCTGACGCGGATCCGCGGCGACGGCAAGACCATCCTGCTGATCGAGCACGACGTCAAGCTGGTGATGGGCCTGTGCAACCAGGTGTCGGTGCTCGACTACGGCAAGATCATCGCCGAAGGGCCGCCGTCGCAGGTGCAGAAGGATCCGGCGGTCATCGAAGCCTATCTGGGCACGGGGTCGAGCCATGGCTGAGCCGCTGCTCAAGGTGCGCGGCCTGCGGGTCGCTTATGGCGGCATCAACGCGGTCAAGGGCATCGACCTGGACGTCTACCCGGGTGAACTGGTCGCGCTGATCGGCGCCAACGGCGCCGGCAAGACGTCGACGCTCAAGGCGATCACCGCCACGCTGCGGCCGGCCGGCGGCGAACTCGTCTACGACGGCCGCTCGATCAACGGCGTGCCCGCGTACCAGCTCGTCGGCCGCGGGCTGGCGATGGTGCCCGAGGGCCGCGGCGTGTTCGCGCGGATGACGATCGTCGAGAACCTGCTGATGGGCGCGTACACGCGCAACGACGGCGGACAGATCGATGCCGACATCGACCGGATGTTCGGGCTGTTTCCGCGGCTCAAGGAGCGGGCCACGCAACTGGCGGGCACGATGTCCGGCGGCGAGCAGCAGATGCTGGCGATGGCGCGCGCGCTGATGTGCCGCCCGAAGCTGCTGCTGCTCGACGAACCGTCGATGGGGCTGTCGCCGATCATGGTCGACAAGATCTTCGAGGTCGTGCGCAACGTATCGGCCGGCGGCACGACGATCCTGCTGGTCGAGCAGAACGCCCGGCTCGCGCTGCAATCGGCGACGCGCGGCTACGTGATGGATTCGGGCGAGATCACGATGACCGACCAGGCGGCGACGATGCTGTCCGATCCGCGCGTGCGCGCCGCTTACCTGGGCGAGGAAGCGCCGCCCGCGGAGCCGGCCTGACGATGCGCGGCATCGCCGCGGTACTGCTCGGGCTCGGGCTCGGGCTCGCGCTGACGCTATCGGCTGCCGGCGCGGCCGCGCAGCCGACGGCGGCCGATGCCGCGAACCTGCGCCCGACGGACAGCCAGCCCGAGCATCCGCCGGCCAGCCCGCTGCTGCGCGAGCTGGCCGATCGCCTGCGCGACGGCAAGGCCGACGTCGAAGCGTTCTGGCGAACGATCGCGCAGCGCGGCACGCCGCTGGTCGAGCCGCTGCCCGGCGCCATGACGACCGCGACGACCGCGATGACCGCGATGACCGCGATGACCGCGGCGACCACGGCGACCACGGCGACCACGGCGACCACGATGATGGCAGCGCCCGGCCGCGGCCCGGCCGCCTCGCGCCCGCCGCTCGCCGGCTCCGCACCGCGCTCGCTGCTGGTGACCTTCGTGTGGCGCGGCGCGCAGCGTAACGCCTGGATCGTCGCCAGCCCGTCCGGCGATCACGAACCGATGCGGCGGCTCGGCGACAGCGACGTCTGGTACCGCAGCTTCCGCGTACCGGCCGACGCGAGGCTGCGCTACCAGATCGCGCCCGACATCGCTCCGTCACCCGACGGCATCGAACCGTCGCGCGCCGCGTTGACGGCGACGCGGCAGCGCGACCCGCTGAACCCGCGGGTCTGGCTCGAAGGCAACGATCTGGCGCCGGACGAACCGGCGCAGTCCTGGTCGATGCTCGAGCTGCCCGACGCACCGCCCCAGCCGGACATCGCGCCGCGGCCCGGCGTGGCGACCGGCTCGATCGAGACGCACTGGCTCGACAGCCAGGTGCTCGGCAACCGGCGCCAGGTCGTGCTCTACCGCAGCGCCGGCTGGCGTCCCGACGCCCATGGACGCAATCTCGTCGTCGTCTTCGACGCGCACGCGTACCTGCATCGCGTGCCGGTACCGACGATCCTGGACAACCTGCGGGCGGCCGGCCGGCTCGGGCCGGTCGCAGCGCTGATCATCGCCAATCCCGATTCGTCGACGCGCGCCCGCGAGCTGCCGCCCAATCCGGCGTTCGTGCGCTTCCTGACGCACGAGCTGCTGCCCTGGGCGCGCCGGCAAGGCGTCAGTGCCTCGGCCGGACGCACGGTCGTCGCCGGATCGAGCTACGGCGGCCTGGCCGCCGCCTACGCGGCGCTGCGCGCGCCCACGCATTTCGGCAACGTGCTGAGCCAGTCCGGCTCGTTCTGGTGGGCCCCCGAGGACGACGACGAACCCGAATGGCTGGCCCGCGAGTTCGCGCGCCTGCCGCGCCGGCCGATCCGGTTCCATCTGCAAGCGGGCCGCTTCGAGGTCTCGCGCCGCGGCCAGATCGGCATCCTCGAAAGCTCGCGGCACCTGCGCGACGTGCTCCAGGCCAGAGGCTACGCGGTCACCGATGCCGAGACCTCGGGCGGACACGACGCGCTGAACTGGCGCGGCGGGTTCGGCCCCGGCCTGCTCCGCCTGATCGGCCGCGCGCCCGCCCGGGTTCATTCGACCGAACGCGCGCGCTGATCGGCGGGCGCCGGTTATCCTGCGGATCGCGCGCGACCGCCGCCGCGCGCATCGTTCCGGAGGAGACCCCATGGCGCCCGAACTCGCCGACCGCCATACGCAGACGTTTGCCGGCCAGGACATCCGCACGCTGATCGCCGCGCAGGCCGCGCTGCGCGGCGGGCATCCGTTCATCGTCTGGCGCCCGTTCACCGGGCCGGCCCTGCGCTGGACCTATGCCGAGTTCCATCACCGCATCCAGCGCTTCGCCGCCGGCCTGCACGCGCGCGGCGTGCGCGCGGGCGAGCGCGTGCTCGTGCACCTGGACAACTGTCCGGAAGCGATCGTCGCGTGGTTCGGCTGCGCGTGGATGGGCGCCGTCGCGGTGACGACCAATGCCCGCGCTAGCGAGGACGAGATCGCTTATTTCGCCGACGACGCGCAGGTCGTCGCCGGCATCACGCAGCCCCGCTTCGCGGCCGTCGTCGCGCGCGCCTGCCCGCGCCTGAAGTGGCTGGCCGTCACGACGACCGACAACGGCGACGACGCCGGAACCGGCCGCCCCGACGCGGCATCGTCGTTCGACGCGATCGACGCCGATCCGTCGCGCCTGCCCGAACGGCCGTTCGACCCGATGGCGCCGTTCAGCGTGCAGTACACGTCGGGCACGACCTCGCGGCCCAAGGGCGTGCTGTGGACGCACGCCAACGCGCTGTGGGGCGCGCGCGTCAACGCGACGCACGAAACGCTGACCGCGCACGACATCCACCTGGTCACGCTGCCGCTGTTCCACACCAACGCGCAGGCGTATTCGATGCTGGCCACGCTGTGGGCCGGCGCCACGGCGGTCGTGCAGCCGCGCTTCTCGGCCAGCCGGTTCTGGCCGGTATCGGTCGAGGAGCGCTGCACGTGGGCGTCGGTCATTCCGTTCTGCGTGCGCGCGCTGCTCGCGCAACCGCTGCCCGAGCGGCACTTCTATCGCCAATGGGGCAGCGGCGTCAGCGCGCCGCCCACCGATGCGCACTTCGGCATCCCGACCGTCGGCTGGTGGGGAATGACCGAGACGATCACGCACGGCACGATCGGCCTGATCGGGCTGCCGAACGAATCCCTGTCGATGGGGCGTCCGGCGCCCGAGTACGGCATCCGCATCGAGATCGACGGACGGCCGTGCGAACCCGGCCAGACCGGCGACCTGCTGGTGCGCGGCGTGCGCGGCCTGTCGCTGTTCGCCGAGTACCTGAACAATCCCAAGGCCACCGACGAGGCGTTCGACGAACGCGGGCTGTTCATCACCGGCGATCGCGTCCGGGTCGGCGAGACCGGCGCGCTGTTCTTCGCCGACCGCAACAAGGACATGCTGAAGGTCGGCGGCGAGAACGTCGCCGCGTCCGAGATCGAGCGCGTGCTGCTGACGGTGCCGGGGCTCGCCGAGGTGGCGGTCGTCGCGCAACAGCATCCGATGCTCGACGAGATCCCGGTCGCCTTCATCCGCCTCGATCCGCTCGCGCCGCAGCCGCCCGATCCCGCGCAGGTCGAGCGAGCGTTGCGCGCGCAGTGCGCGAGCCAGCTCGCCGAGTTCAAACGGCCGCGCGCCTACCATTTCGTCGACGACTTCCCGCGCTCGACACTCGAGAAGATCGCCAAGGCCGAACTGCGGCGCCAGCTCCCGGTCGCCGATGCCTGACGAGCGGAACCCCGCCTCGCCGCCGGCGGTACCGCCGGCCTCGCCACCGGCTTCGGGCGCTTCGGGCGCTTCGGGCGCTCCGGGTGCTCCGGGTGCTTCGAGCGCTTCGGGTGCTCCGGGTGCGCCGCCCGACCGCGCCCGGCCGCGCCAGCGCCGCCGTCTGCTGACCGGGCTGGCGCTAATCGTCGCCGTCACGGCGCTGGGTCTCGGCCTGCATCACTGGCTGGTCGGCCGCTGGTACGAAACGACCGACAACGCCTACGTCGGCGGGCACCTGATCCCGGTCACGCCGCAGGTGGCCGGAACCGTCACCGCGGTGCTGGTCGACGAGACGCAACGCGTCGAGGCGGGACAGTTGCTGGTGCAGCTCGACGCGGCCGACGCCGACGTGGCGCTGGAACGGGCGCGCGCGACGCTGGCCGAAACCCTGCGAGCGGTACGCGGCCTGTACGCGCAGCGCGCGCTCGCGCAGGCGGCGATCGCCGAGCGCCAGGCGGAGCTGGCGCGCGCGCAGGCGGACCTGGCCCGCAACGGCGCGGAGCTGCGGCGCGCCCGCGACGACCACGAGCGCCGCGCGCCGCTGCGCGACGGCCAGGCGATCCCGGTCGAGGAGATCGACCATGCGCGTCACGCGGTCGAGACCGCCACGGCCAACCTGGCCGCGGCACGCGCGCAGCGCGACAGCCTGCAGGCGGCGCTCGGCGTCGCGCGGCACCAGGTCACGGCGGCGACGATCCCGGTCGACCGCCTGACCGTCGCCGGGCACCCGCGCGTCGCGCAGGCCGCCGCCGACCTGAAGTCCGCTTACCTCGGCTGGGCGCGCACGCGGATCGCCGCCCCGGTCAGCGGCTACGTCGTCAAGCGCAGCGTGCAGATCGGCCAGCGGCTGTCGGTCGGCACGCCGCTGCTGGCGATCGTGCCGCTCGACCAGGTCTGGGTCGATGCGAACTTCAAGGAAAACCAGATCGCCGCGCTGCGCATCGGCCAGCCGGTCAGCGTGCAGGCCGACGCTTATGACGGCATCACGTACGACGGCCGCATCGTCGGCGTCGGCGTGGGCACCGGCAGCGTGCTGTCGCTGCTGCCCGCGCAGAACGCGACCGGCAACTGGATCAAGATCGTGCAGCGCGTGCCGGTTCGGATCGCGCTGTCGGCCGATCAACTGCGCGAGCATCCGCTGCGGCTGGGCCTGTCGATGCAGGTCAGCGTGGATCTGCATCATCGCGACGGCGAGTCGCTGGCCTCGGCGCCGACCGACGCCGCCGCGCAGACGACGGCGATCCACGATCACGCGACGCGTGAGGCCGAAGCGATGATCGAGCGCATCGTCGCCGAGCACGCCGGATAGGCGGACGCTGGATAGATGCACGACGGATAGGTGCACGACGGATAGAGCACGCCGGACAAGAGCGCGACGGGCGGTGCGCGGACGGGCGCGCCCGTTCGCGTCGATCGGCATGGAATCCCGCGAAAAGCGCGCGGCGGCCGCCGCGCGACGGCTCAGCGTCCGTTCAGGCTCAGCGTCCGTTCACGCTAATCGATCTTGATGTTCGCCTCGCGTACGACCTTACCCCACTTGGCGACCTCGGCCTTCAGGAACGCCAGCGTCTGTTCGGGCGTGTCGCCGCCGGGGACCACTCCCAACTGATCGAAGCGTTCGTGCAGCTCGGGCGAGTGCAGCAGCCGCGCCGACTCGGCCGACAGGCGCTGGACGATATCCTTGGGCGTGTGGGCCGGCGCCAGCAGCATCGCCCAGGTCGACGAATAGAAGCCGGGCAGACCGTTCTCGTCGACGGTCGGCACGTCGGGTGCGACGCCGACGCGTTTCTCGCTGGCGATCGCGATCGCCTTGACCTTGCCGGCCTTGATGTGCGGCATCATCGACGAGGTCACGTCCCACAGCGCCAGGATCTGGCCGCTGATCAGGTCGGTCAGCGCGGGCGCCGTGCCCTTGTACGGGATATGGACCATCTTCGTACCGGTCAGCGCGCAGAAGTACTCCATCGTCAGGTGCGCGGCGGCGCCGACCCCGGACGAACCGTAGCTGACCTTGCCCGGATGGGCCTTCGCGTAGGCGATCAGCTCGGTGATCGTGTTGAACGGCGCGTCGTTGTTCGCGCACAGGATCACCGGCGCCTTGCCGATCACCGTCACCGGCGAGAAGTCGTTGACCGGGTCGAACGGCATCTTCGCGTACAGGCTCGGATTGACCGAATGCGCGGCGATCACCGTCGCCAGCGTGTAGCCGTCCGGCGCGGCCTTCGCGACCATGTCGGCGCCGATCAGGCTGTTGGCGCCGGGCTTGTTGTCGAACACCATCGGCTGCCCGAGCGCACGGCCCAGCGGCTCGCCGAGCAGGCGCGCCATCGTGTCGGTAAAGCCGCCCGGCGTATACGGAACGACCATCCGGATCGGCTTGTTCGGATAGGCCTGCGCCCAGGCCTCGCGAGGCAGCCAGGCCGCCAGCGCCGCGCCCAGCCCCAGGCCGCCCAGCGCCGCCAGATGGCGACGCCGGCCCGCGTCGCCGCGGAACCCGTGATCGGCCTGCTCGCCGCTTGTCCGACCGCTCCCGGCTCCGGCCGGGTGATCGTCTGTCGAACCAGAGAGGCGCGTGTCGTCGCTCATCGTTTTGTCTCCTGACGGGTTCCGTGCGTCGGATGTTGCCATATCCGAGTGTCGCATTCACGCATCGTTGATGGAGACGATTCCAGTAATCACGTAATAATCAATGCACTAGATCACTTTCCTCATCTCATACGTATGGAATCCAGATTCAGGACACCGCGTGTCGCCCTATCCGAGATCGCGATGAAAGGACTGGAGGCGGTCGACTTCGACACGATCAAGGACATCGCCCAGGAAGTCTGGTACGGCAGCAAGTCGTTGAGCCTGGCCGAACTGATCGGCCCGAAGCGCAACGACGCGCTGCGCCTGATCGGCCGGCTGGCCGACTTCCAGATCACGCCAGCGCTGCGCAAGCGGGTGCTGCACAACCAGATCCGCACCGCATCCGGGTTCACGCTGGGCACGCCCGAAGCGAGCGCCGCCCCGGACTTCGACGACGTGTTCGGCAAGCTGGCAACGCGGCTCGAACCGCTGCAGCACGTGCCGTACAACCCGCTGCGCCGCAACTGACAGCCTGGGCGCCGGCGGACTGCCGCCATCGTCACTCGACGGGCTCCGCCCCCCGGCGCTCAGGCGCTCAGGCGCTCAGGCGCTCAGGCGCTCAGGCGAGTTTGACCGTGTCGGCCGCGCTGGTGAACGAGTCGGCGTAGAACTCGTCGTCGGGCAGCCCGCAGCGCGCGACGAAATCGCGGCGGGCCGAGTCGACGACGATCGGCGCGCCGCACGCGTAGACCTGGTGGCCGCTCAGGTCCGGATGCTCGTCGACGACGGCCTGGTGGACGAAACCCGTGCGCCCCGTCCACGCGTCCTCGGGCCGCGCGTCCGAGACGACCGGCCGGTAGTCGAAATGCGGCAGCTCGGCCGCCCATTGCTCGGCCAGCGCGTGCAGGTACAGATCCTGCGGCCGGCGTCCGCCCCAGTACAGCGTCATCGGCCGCGTGATCGACTTGTCGATCGCATGCTCGACGATCGCCTTGATCGGCGCGAAACCGGTGCCGCTGGCCAGCAGGATGATCGGCTTGTCGCTGTCCTCGCGCAGGAAGAACGTCCCCATCGGCCCTTCGAAGCGCAGCACGTCGCGCTCCTTGACCGGCGGCGTGGCCACGCCGAACAGCGCGTCGGTGAAGCGTCCGCCCGGCAGGTGCCGGATGTGCAGCTCGATCTGCTGGGCCTGTTGCGGCGCGCCGGCCATCGAATAGCTGCGCCGCGTGCCGTCGCGCAGCACGAACTCCAGGTACTGCCCGGCCAGGTAGCGCAGCGTCTCGTTGGCCGGCAACTGCAGTTTCACGATGATCACGTCGGGCGCGACCCGCTGCAGCGACGCGATCCGGCAAGGCATCTTGCGGATCTGGATGTCGCCGGCCATCACGACGCGGGCCTCGATCGCCAGGTCGGATTTCGGGTAAGCGCAGCACAGCAGCACGTGGCCGCCGGCGGCTTCCTCGGGCCGCAGCGCGCTGGCCGCATGCGGCCCCTGCTCGACCTCGCCCGACACGACGCGGCTCTTGCACGAGCCGCAGGCGCCGGTCTTGCAGCCGTACGGCAACACGACCGATTGCTGCAACGCCGATTCGAGGAGGGTCTGTTCGTCGTCGGCGTCGAACTGCCTGCCGCTGGGCTGGACGGTAACGGTGAAACGCATGAGTCGGCGAATCTGGTGCAATAGAGGGATGCGCCCGCATTATCCCCCGACCCATCGCCCCTCACCTAACCGGGCACTGCCCGCCCGTTTCCGGCGTCCACGGCTGCTGATCGTCGGCTGCGGCGACACCGGCCTGCGGATCGTCCGTTCGCTGAGACGCCGCGTCGGCGAGCGGATCGGCATCGTCGGCGCCACGCGCGACGAGCCTCGCCGGCAGGCGCTGCGCGCGCTCGGCGCCGTGCCGCTGGCCGTCGACCTCGATGCGCGCGCATCGGGCCGCCGGCTGCGGGGGCTCGCGCGCTGGGTGATCGACCTGGCGCCGCCGCCGGCGACCGGCGACGGCGACCCGCGCAGCCGGGCCCTGGTCGCGCACCTGACCCGGCCGATCCGCGGCGGCCGCGACCCGCGCCACCTGCCGCCGCGCTGGGTCTACGTCAGCACGACCGGCGTCTACGGCGACGCCGGCGGCGCGCGCTTCGACGAGACGCGTCCGCCGGCACCCGAGACGCCGCGCGGCCTGCGCCGGCTGGCGGCCGAGCGGCTGTGGCGGCGCGCGGCGCGGCGCCATCGCGCGCGCCTGTCGATCCTACGGGCGCCCGGCCTGTACGCGGCCGACCGGTTGCCCCGCGAACGCCTGCTGCGCGGCTTGCCGGCGCTGGCGCCCGAGGACGACGTCTTCACCAACCACCTGCATCTGGACGACCTGGCCGGCCTGTGCCTGCAGGCGCTGTGGCGCGGCCGCATCAATCGGCTGTACCACGCGGTCGACGACAACGAACTGAAGATGGGCGACTACTTCGACCGCGTCGCCGACGCGCTGGGCCTGCCCCGGCCGCCGCGCTGGCCGCGCGAGCGCCTCGCCGACGCGCTGAGCCCGGCCCAGTTGTCGTTCATGCGCGAAAGCCGACGACTGTCGAATCGACGCCTGAGCGCCGAGCTGCGGTATCGTCTGCGCTTTGCGACCGTCGACGAGACGCTGCGCCAACTGCCGCCTTCCCAGCCGCGATGACCCTCTACGACAGCAATGATCCGGCCGCCGCGCGGCCCGCGCCCCGCCACCTGCTGGTGGTCGACGACGACATGCGGCTGACCTCGCTGGCGGCCGACTTCCTGGGCCAGCACGGGTTCACGATCGAGATCGCGTCCAGCGGCGAGCTGGCCTGGGCCGCGATCGAACGCACGACCTTCGACCTGATCACGCTGGATCTGATGCTGCCCGGCATCGACGGGCTCGAACTGTGCCGGCGGCTGCGTGCACGCCACGACGCGCGCCGCTCGACGCCGGTGCTGATGCTGACCGCGCGGGCCGAGACGATCGATCGGATCGTCGGCCTGGAGATGGGCGCCGACGACTACCTGCCCAAGCCGTTCGAACCGCGCGAGCTGCTGGCGCGGATCCATGCGCTGCTGCGCCGCCCGCCGCTGCAGGCCGGCTCGTCGACCGAGATCAAGGAGTTCGGCCGGCTGCGGATCGATCCCGAGACCCGCGAGGTGTCGATCGGCGGCGAGGTCCGGCACCTGACCGCCCACCAGTTCTCGGTGCTGTACGCGCTGGCCGAACGGGCCGGCCGGGTCGTCTCGCGCGAGCAACTGGCCGACCTGCTGAACCAGCCCGAAGGCGGCGCGACCGGCCGCGCGATCGACATCCATGTCGCGCGCATCCGCGCCGCGATCGAGGACGATCCGCGCGCGCCGAAACGGATCCAGACGGTGCGCGGCGTCGGCTATCTGTTCGCGCGGCAGCAGGACTGATGGCCTCGGGCCTGACCAGGCGCCTGTGGGCCGGCGCCGCGATCACCGCCGCGCTGGTGCTGGGCGCCTCGCTGGCGATCCTGCAGTTCGTGCCCAAGTCGTGGTTCGAGATCGACGGCGGGCCGCCGCCGCGCAGCCAGCCGGGCGGCCCGCCCGCGTACGGCGAACCGAATGCCGGGCCGCCGCCCGGCCCCGGCCCGGGCCCCGGCCACGGAGCCGACGACGGGGCCGAGCCCCCCGGGCCGCGCGCCGAACGTCCGCCGGGTCCGGGCCCGCGCCCGCCGCCGTTCGACCCGCGCTCGATGCAGGCGCAGCGACGGCGCAACCTGGTCGAGAACCTGGTCATCGCGGCGCTGGTCACCATCGGCGTGACGGCGTTCGCGCACCGGATGCTGCGCCAGACGCGTACGCGGCTGGCGCGCGTGCAGGGTGACCTGAAGCGCATCGTCGACGGCCACCACGCGCTGAGGACCGTCGTCGACGGCGACGACGAGATCGCCGCGCTGGCGGCCGACGTCAATCGCGGCGCCGAACACTTCGGACGCCTCGGCGAAGGCCTGCAAGGCCTGCTGGCCAACGCCTCGCACGAACTGCGCTCGCCGCTGACCCGCACCCGCCTGGCGCTGGAGCTGCTCGGCGACCAGTACGAGGGCCTGGACGCGAATCCCCGGTTCCGCGAGGTCCGCCGCAACATCGCCGAGATCGAACAGTTGATCGACGAGATCCTGACGGCCAGCACGCTGGACAGCTCGCCGTCGATCCAGATCCCCGAAGAGCCGCCGAACCTCGACGCGATCTGCGAACAGGAGGCCGCGCGCGTCGGCGCCCGCTTCGACACCGGCCGAACGCCGGGCGGCGCGCGCGCACCGATGCGCGCGTCCGTCGATCCGGTGCTGTTCCGCCGGCTGCTGCGCAACCTGCTCGAGAACGCCGAGAAGTACGGCGACGGCCAGCCGATCGACGTCACGCTGGAGATCGACGGGTCCGACGACCTGGTGCTCAAGGTCAGCGACCGCGGCATCGGCGTGCCCGAGAGCGAGCGCGAGCGGATCTTCGAGCCGTTCTACCGACGCCGCGGCGCCAGCGAGAGCCGGGGCGGCGTCGGCCTGGGGCTGGCGCTGGTGCGCCAGATCGCGGCGCTGCACGGCGGCCGCGTCTGGTGCGACGCCAACGCGCCGCACGGCTCGGTGTTCGTGTGCCGGCTGCCGCGAACGGGGCCGGGTTCGGCCTAAGCCCCGGCCACGCCGCCCTGGCGCCTCGCCTGTGGCGCCGCGCCGACACGGCTTGATAAAACGATAGAAATCCGCCCATTGAGCGGCCTCGATTCGACCTCCTGTCCGAGTGGCCGGACTGGCCCTCGCGCAATGCGGGACCGCGATCGTAGCGTCTGCGCTGATACCGGATCGAATCCGACGAGCGCACCGGCCTGCATCCGTCGCCGCCTCACCGACGGCCCCGCGCTGATCGACGCCCGGCCCCGCCGCATCCAACGAACAGCGATTGACCATGTCCGACTCGCGACTTCGCCTCCACTCCCGCCGCCCGGCCGCGGCGACCCTCGGCCTGGTCGTCCTGTCGACCGCGTCGAGCAGCCTGATCGATGCGTTCGGCCGGTCCGCCTCGTGGCCGACGCTGTTCGCCGCCGTGCTGGCGTCGTCGGCAGGCGCGCTGGCGATCGGCCGGTACGTGCTCGCGCCGCGGTCCGCAATCGCCGTCAACGGCGCGATCGCCGGACCCGATGCCGAGATCGATACCCGCATGCGCTCGTCGTCGCGGCCCGATCCGGCCGTGCCGACGACGGTGATCGACGACCCCGCGCGGTCCGGCACGGTGCAATCGGACACGATGCAATCGGACACCGCGCGGTCCGATGCCGCGCCCCTCGATGAAAGCGACGACGCGGCCGCTCCGTGCCTCGACGACGTCGTGCGCGAACTGCGGACGATGGCCGGCCAACACGCCGCCGGTCACCTCGAACACCGGATGCCGCACGAAGGCTTCGAAGAAGGCGCGCCGCGCGAAATCTCGGTCCTCGTCAACACGCTGGCCGACCAGTACGTACAACGCGGCGAAAAGACCTTCGACCTGCTCCGGCGCTATGCGGAAGGCGATTTCTCGCAACGGATGGATCCACTGCCCGGCGACGCCGTCCGGCTGAGCCGGCTGATGGATGGCTTGCGCGAAACCATGATGCGCTCGCGCGCCGCCGACGTCGAAATGGTCCGCCTGAAGCGCGCGCTCGAGGTCGTCGATGCCAACGTCATGGTGGCCGATGCGGGCTTCGACATCGTGTACGCGAACGCCACGGTACTGAGGATGCTCGCCGACGCGCAGGAGGACCTGCGCCGCGCGCTCCCCGGATTCGACGCGCGGCGGCTGATCGGCGCGAACATGGACGTCTTCCACAAGGCCCCCGCGCACCAGCGCCGCCTGCTCGAGACCTTGCGCACCACGCATCGCGCGCAGATCCGGATCGGTTCGCGCCTGTTCGGCATGATCGTCAATCCGATCCTCGACGCCGACGGCCTGCGCATCGGCACGGTGCTGGAGTGGCAGGACCGCACGGCCGAAGCGCGCATCGAGAAGGCGCTGGCCGATCTGGTCGGCGGGGCGGCCGGAGGCGACTTCTCGCAACGGCTGCCGGTCGAGGGCCTGCAAGGTTTTCACCGCCTGCTGTCCGACGAACTGAACAAGCTGATGCAGTCGAGCGAGACCGCGCTGAACGAAGTCGTCCGGGTGCTGGGCGCGCTGTCGAACGGCCGACTGACCGAGAGGATCGACGACATCGGCGGCGGCACCTTCGGCCAGCTCGCCGACTATGCGAATCGTTCGATGGAGCAGTTGACGAGGATCGTTAGCCGCATCCGCGACGGTTCGCGCGCGATCAGCGTCGCGACCCGGGAAATCGCCCAGGGCAACGCCGACCTGTCCCGGCGTACCGAACGGCAGGCGGCGAGCCTGGAGTCGACCGCCGCGTCGATGGACGAACTGACGAACACCGTGCGGCAGAACGCGGACAGCGCCGAGCAGGCCAATCGCCTGGCGGCGGGCGCCTCGGAAGTCGCGGTGCGCGGCGGCCGGGTCGTCGAAGAGGTCAGCGCGACGATGAACGACATCTCCGAATCGGGCCGGCGCATCGCCGACATCGTCGGGCTGATCAACGGCATCGCGTTCCAGACCAACATCCTGGCGCTGAACGCGGCGGTCGAAGCCGCGCGGGCGGGCGAACAGGGCAGCGGCTTCGCCGTGGTCGCGACCGAGGTCCGCAGCCTCGCCCAACGGTCGGCCGACGCGGCGCGCGAGATCAAGACGCTGATCGAGCACTCGGTCGCCAAGATCCGGCTGGGCGGTGAACTGGCCGTGCAGGCCGGCCGGACGATGGGCGATATCGTCGCGTCATCCAGGCGTGTGACGGACATCATGGCCGAGATCACCGTCGCCTCGCAGCAGCAGCGCGCCGGGCTCGAACAGGTCAACGGCGCGGTCACGCAGATGGACGAGGCCACGCAGCAGAACGCCGCGCTGGTCGAACAGGCGGCGGCGTCGGACAACCTGTACCAGCAGGCCGCGCAGCTCGAAGCGGCGGTCGCTGCGTTCGAGCTCGGGCCGGACGCCTAGCGCGGTCTCCGGCGCTGGCTTCGGCTCCGGCGCAGGCTCGGGTCCGGCCGCAGCCGCAGCCGCAGCCGCAGCCGACAAGGATCCCGCTTCGGCGGACTGCTGTCAGGCGGTCTCGGTGCGCAGCGTCTTCGCGGCCGAGACCATGTTGGTCAGCGCCGGAATCACCTCGGCCCATTGGCGCGTCTTCAGCCCGCAGTCCGGGTTGACCCACAGCCGCTCGGCCGGGATCCGCTCGGCGGCCTTCTTCATCAGTTGCACGATGTGCGCCTGCGTCGGGATGTTCGGCGAGTGGATGTCGTAGACGCCGGGTCCGATCTCGTTCGGGTACTGGAAGTTCTCGAACGCCTCGAGCAGCTCCATGTCGGAACGCGAGGTCTCGATCGTGATCACGTCGGCGTCCATGTCGGCGATCGACGCGATGATGTCGTTGAACTCCGAATAACACATGTGCGTGTGGATCTGCGTCTCGTCGGTCACGCCGTTGGCGGTGATGCGGAACGACTCGACCGCCCAGTCCAGGTACGCCTTCCACTGCGACTTGCGCAGCGGCAGCCCCTCGCGCAGCGCCGCCTCGTCGATCTGGATCACGCGCACGCCGGCTTTTTCCAGGTCCAGCACTTCTTCGCGGATCGCCAGCGCCAGTTGCTTGCACGACACCGAGCGCGGCTGGTCGTCGCGCACGAACGACCAGTTCAGGATCGTCACCGGTCCGGTCAGCATGCCCTTCATCGGCCGGTCGGTCAGCGATTGCGCGTACTTGATCCACTCGACGGTCATCGCTTTCGGACGGCTGATGTCGCCGAACAGGATCGGCGGCTTGACGCAGCGCGAGCCGTACGACTGCACCCAGCCGAACTGGCTGAACGCGTAGCCTTCGAGCTGTTCGCCGAAATATTCGACCATGTCGTTGCGTTCGGCCTCGCCGTGCACCAGCACGTCCAGCCCGAGCTTTTCCTGCTCGCGCACGCTGCGCTCGATCTCGGCGCGCATCGCCGCCTTGTAGCCGGCCTCGTCGAGCCGGCCCGCCTTGAACTCGCTGCGGGCGTGGCGGATCTCGGCCGTCTGCGGGAACGAGCCGATCGTCGTCGTCGGGTAAGCGGGCAGCTTCAGCAGTGCCGCCTGCTTGGCCGCGCGCACCGTGTACGGATGCTGGCGCTGGCCGAGCTTCGCGTCGAGCCGGGCGACCGCTTCGCGGACCTTCGGATTGTTGACCCGCGGCGACGCGCGGCGTGCATCGAGCGCCGCCTTGTTGGCCGCCAGCGCATCGGCGACCGATACGCGGCCCTCGCGCAGCGCGCGGCCCAGCACCTTCAGTTCATCGAGCTTCTGGATCGCGAACGCCAGCCACGACTGGAGCTCGGCATCGAGCTTCTGTTCGCTGTTCAGGTCGACCGGCACGTGCAGCAGCGAGCACGACGGCGCGACCCACAGCCGTTCGCCCAGGCGCTCGGCCAGCGGCTCGACCCAGTCGAGCACGGCGTTCAGGTCGGTCTTCCAGATGTTGCGGCCGCTGATGACGCCCAGCGACAGCACCTTGTGCGGGGGCAGCAGGCCGATCAGCGGCACGACGTCCTCGCGGCCGCTGATCGCGTCGACGTGCAGGCCGGCGACCGGCAGGTTAGCGGCCAGGTGCTTGTTCTCGAGCAGTTGCCCGAAGTACGTGGCCAGCAGGATCTTGACCCGGCCGCCCTTGAGCTGGTGATAAGCGAAGTTGTACGCGTGCTGCCAGTCGTCATCGAGCTCGGTGACGAGCCATGGCTCGTCGACCTGCACCCATTCGACGCCCTGCGCGGCCAGCGTATCGAGCAGCTCGCCGTAGACCGGCAGCAGCCGGTCGAGCAGCTCGAGTTTGTCCGAACCGTCCTTGGCCTTGCCGATCGCCAGGTAAGTGATCGGGCCGATGATCACCGGCTTGACCTTGACGCCCTGCGCGCGGGCCTCGGCGATCTGCTCGACCAGACGCGAGGCGTCCAGCTCGAACTGCGTGTTCGCGGTGAACTCGGGAACGATGTAGTGGTAGTTGGTATCGAACCACTTGGTCATCTCGCCGGCGGCGACGCCGCCGCAGCAGCCGGCGTGCGCTTCGGCGGTCTCGGCCGAGCGGCCGCGCGCGACGCGGAAATAGTTATCCAGCGCATCGCCATGGAAGCCCTGCACGCGCTCGGGCAGATTGCCGAGCGTGAAGCTCATGTCGAGCACCTGGTCGTAGAACGCGAAGTCGCCGACCGGGACCAGATCCAGGCCCGCCTGGTCGTTCCAGTGGCGCCGGCGCAGCTCGGCGCCTTTCGCCTTCAGCGCGTCACGCGAAATCTCGCCCTTCCAGTACGACTCCTGCGCGAACTTCAGCTCGCGCTTGGCGCCGATGCGCGGGAACCCCAACGAATGAATGAGTGCCATATGCCTTGCCTCCGAACAGGATGCGGGCATGGTAGGAAGCTCCGTTCATGAAGTAAAATGGTCATTTCTCACATGCATATGAAGTTCATTCATCGATGACGGGTTGATCGCGAATGCTCGAACGAACGCATCTGTCCATCGTCCGCGAGGTCGAGCGCCAGGGCTCGCTGACCGCCGCGGCCGAAGTGCTGCACGTCACGCAGTCGGCGCTCAGTCACTCGATGCGCAAGCTCGAACAGCAGCTCGGCACCCACGTCTGGCATCGTGAGGGCCGCAGCCTGCGCCTGACGCAGGCGGGCCGTTATCTGCTGGCGGTCGCCAACCGGGTCCTGCCGCAGTTGGGTCTGGCCGAGGAACGCATCCGCCAGTTCGCGCTCGGCCAGCGCGGCACGCTGCGCATCGGCATGGAATGCCACCCGTGCTACCAGTGGCTGCTGAAGGTCGTGTCGCCGTACCTGGAGGCCTGGCCGGACGTCGACGTCGACGTCAAGCAGAAATTCCAGTTCGGCGGCATCGCCGCGCTGTTCGAGTTCGAGATCGACCTGCTGGTCACGCCGGACCCCGTCTATCGGCCCGGCCTGCGTTACGAACCGGTGTTCGACTACGAGCAGGTGCTGGTCGTCGCGCGGGACCATCGGCTGGCCGGAGCCGGGCACGTACAGCCCCGGCAACTGCTCGACGAGGTGCTGATCACCTATCCGGTCGCCGTCGACCGGCTGGACGTCTACACGCAGTTCCTGATGCCCGAAGGCATCATGCCGAAGCGCCACAAGACCATCGAGACGACGGATATCATGATGCAGATGGTCGCCAGCGGACGAGGCGTCGCCGCGCTGCCGCGCTGGCTGGCGCTCGAATACGCGGCGCAACTCGATATCGTTCCGGTCCGGCTCGGCCCCGAGGGCATCGCCAAGCAGATCCATCTGGGCGCGCGCGAGGACGACCTGGACACCGACTACCTGCGGGCATTCTTCGATCTGGCCAAGCAATCCGCTCACCTGGCCAATGGAGGTTCGACGACATGAGCAAAGACGGTCGCAAGCCGCTCACCGTGCCGGGAGGCCAGCGCAAAGTGCTGTTGCACTCGTGCTGCGCCCCGTGTTCCGGCGAGGTCATGGAAGCGATGGTCGCCAGCGACATCGATTTCACGATCTTCTTCTACAACCCCAACATCCATCCGCTGAAGGAGTACGAGCTGCGCAAGCAGGAGAACATCCGCTTCGCCGAGAAGTTCGGCGTGCCCTTCGTCGACGCCGACTACGACCGCGACAACTGGTTCGCCCGCGCCAAGGGCATGGAGAACGAACCCGAGCGCGGCATCCGCTGCACGATGTGCTTCGACATGCGCTTCGAACGGACCGCCTTGTACGCGCACGAACACGGCTTTCCGGTGATGACGAGCTCGCTCGGCATCTCGCGCTGGAAGAACATGCAGCAGATCAACGACTGCGGCATCCGCGCCGCGTCCCATTACCCCGAGCTGGCGTACTGGGACTACAACTGGCGCAAGGGCGGCGGATCCGCGCGGATGATCGAGATCAGCAAGCGCGAACAGTTCTACCAGCAGGAATACTGCGGCTGCATCTATTCGCTTCGCGACACGAACCGCCACCGCGTCGCCACGGGGCGTGAACGGATCAAGCTCGGCGAGCAGTACTACGGCCTGGTCGTGCAGGCTTCGCTGCAGTCGGATCCGGAATGACGGGGGCGGCGGGCGGGCCTGCGCCTACGCCCGCGCCGGACCGGATCGACGCGCATTGCTATCGGCCGCAAAACAAAAAGCCCAGTCCGAAGACTGGGCTTTTTGTTTGAATCCATTGGTGCCGGAGAGAAGACTCGAACTTCCGACCTTCGCATTACGAATGCGCTGCTCTACCAACTGAGCTACACCGGCGGTCCCCGCCGACCGACTCCGCCGGCACGCATCGACTGCGCACCAACGTCCTCGACCAGGCAGCCTTCTACTATAGCAGAAAATATCCTCGACGACAGACCGTGTGTCGCCGAAGCCGAAGCCGCCCCCTACGACAGCCCGCCCTTCCGTCGCGCGCGCCGCTGGCACGCGTGCGGCGCCTGCGTTCGATGCGCGCGCTCGCCGGCAACGACCATCGGCACACCCGCCCCGCGCCGCGGCGTTGGTGCGATGATCGAGGCCGGACCGACCTCGACAGCGATTCGCCCCGCGGTCACGACCGCGCCCCCTCCTTGCCGTCGCCATGCCGCTGAACTACGCCCGCCGCCTGACCGCCAGCCAACGCTCACGCCAAGCCGATCGGCACATCGGGATCGCGCTGACGTTCGTGGCCGGCGCGACCAATGCCGGCGCCTTCCTCGCCGTCCACCAGTACACGTCGCACATGACCGGCGTGGTGTCGTCGATGGCCGACAACCTGATCCTGGGCGCCTGGCAGGTCGTGCTGGCGGGCGCGGGGGCGCTGGCCTCGTTCCTGTTCGGCGCCGGGTGCTCGGCGGTGATGGTCAACTTCGCGCGGCGCCACCGCTTGCACAGCGAATACTCGGGCCCGCTGCTGCTCGAGGCGCTGATGCTGCTGCTGTTCGGCGTGCTCGGCGCGCGGCTGGAATCGCTGCACGGGATCTTCGTGCCGTTCACCGTCGCGCTGCTGTGCTTCACGATGGGCTTGCAGAACGCGGTGATCACCAAGCTGTCGCGCGCCGAGATCCGGACGACGCACATGACCGGCATCGTGACCGACCTGGGGATCGAGCTGGGCAAGCTGATGTACTGGAACGGGCACCTGCGGCATCCGGACGAGGGGCCCGGCGCGCCGGTAACGGCCAACCGCGACCGCCTGCGGATCCTGTCGCTGCTGCTGTCGAGCTTCTTCAGCGGCGGGGTGGCCGGCGCCTGGGCGTTCAAGCGGCTCGGCTACGTGTCGACGGTGCCGCTGGCGCTGCTGCTGACGGCGCTGGTCGCGATACCGGTGTTCGACGATCTGCGCGAGCGGCTGGCGCGCCGGTGGATCGATTGACGGCCGCCGCGGGCTGACGGCGGCCGCGCGCTCGTCATCGGCGGCCCCGAGCGATCGGCGCGGCGACCCGTCCGGTCAGACCAGACCCTCGCGCCGCGCCGGCGATGCGGAATCGGCGCTCCAGACATCGAGCCGGAAGTCCGCGTCGTCGATCGCGCACGAACGGGGTAAGCGCAGGCCGGCATCGAGCCGCCGCTGGACTTCGTCGCCGCGCAGCGGACAGCCTTCGATCGGATGCCGCCAGTGGCAGGCGACGACGACGCCGGTCGGCGACAGCGATGCGCGCGTCAGTTCGGCCAGGCGCCGCAGGCGCGCCGCGTCGAGGTAGTAGCCGAATTCGCTGAGGACGATCAGGTCGAAGCGCCGGTCCGGCGCCGGCCATCGCTCGGGCACCGCCATCACCCGCAGCTCGACGTGGGCGGCGCCTCCGATCCGGTCTCGCGTCAGCTCGACGGCGCGCGCCGATACGTCGACCGCCAGCAATCGATCGCAGCGGGCCGCCAGCTCGGCCGTCAACAGCCCGTTCGCGCAGGCCGGCTCGAACGCCTGCGCATAGCGCGGCGCCGGCAGGCAGGCCAGCGTCAGCGCGCGCTTGCGGGCTTCGTACCAGCGCGTCGCGAACGCCCACGGGTCGTCGTCGCGCGCGAACAGGCGCTCGAAGGCATCGGCGTCAAACGGCGGATTCATCGATGAAGTACTCGAACGGACGCCGGTTGCGGGCAACGATCGCCGCGCCGAGGATCGGCCGGCCGTCGCGCGGCGAAGGCTCGCGCTGGCTGCGGTGCGCGCGCAGCGCATCGCGCTTGGCCGCGATCGTCGCCGGATCGAGCGGCAGCGCGCGCATCGCTTGCCAGGGCACCTGCGCGCCGGCCGGCGACGCCCAGTGCCACATCCACACCGGTGCCTGCAGCAACCGCAGGCCATGGGCCTCGCAGCAGCGCCGGGCCGCCCGGCCGCAGGCTTCGTGATCGGGATGACCGTCGGCGTGCCAGGTCGTGACGACGACGTCACCGGGCGCGCCGAGCCGGTCCAACGCGCGTTCGAGCTGGTGGCCATGCCCGGACAGGCCGCCATCGGGCAGGCCGAGCGCGACCGGCCGCGGCGGCGAACCGAGCAATCGCGCCAGCCCGCGACGGCGCTCGGCGCGGCGCCGCGCGGCCAGGCGCGCGCGCTCGCGCGTCGGCAGCGGGCCATGACAGGCCTCGCCGTCGGTCGCGGCGATCAGCAGGACCGGCTCGCCGGCCTGTCGCCAGCGTCGCAACAGGCCGCCGCAAGCCAGGATCTCGTCGTCCGGGTGCGGCGCCAGCACGACGAGCCTGCCCGACGGCGTCAACGGCGCTCGGCGAAAGCCGAGGTCGACGTTCCGCGCCAGCCACGGACGCCAGACCGATTCGGCCGTCGCACGGCCGTGGATCAGCGGCCGGCTCATAAGCCCCATCCGGGTTCGTCGCCGAGCGTTCCGCCCAGCCATGCGAGGTCGCGATCGCCGTGGCTCTGCCGGATGAAGACCGGCAGATCGGCAGCCATCGTCGCGAACCAGCGGTCCCGGCAATGCGCGGCGGCGCCGCCGAGCCGCCCGGCTTCATGCAGCACCTGCTGCGCGCAGTGCTCGGCCGCCAGCCGGCAGCGGATGGCGATCGCCCGGGCGTCGGCGCGCGGATGCGCATCGATCCACGCGGCGCCGTCGCGCAGCAGCGCGCGCGTCGTCGACAGCGCGACGTCCAGCCGGCCCAACGACGCGCAGCGCAGCGCATCGCCCGGCGCGGACGCGCTGCGCGGCGCGTCACCGGGCGATGCGCCGGACGCGGCGAAGGCCGACCGGGCGACCGACCGGGCCGCCGATCGCGCGAGCGCCGCGGCCGCACCGTACCAGCAGGCGGCGATGCCCGCGCCGCCGTGCCAGAAGCCGGGCCGGCGCAGATAGTCGCCGGGCCCGCCGACGCGGCGCGCCGGTACCGCATCGAGCAGCAGGTCGGCGCTGCCGCTGGCGGCCATGCCCACCGCCTGCCACGGCGAGGGGTCGCAGGACACGCCGGGCTCGGCCAGGTCGATCGCCACCAGTTGCGGGCCGTCTCCAGTGTCGGCCTCATCGTCGTCCCACGCGGTCAGCAGCGCATGCCGGACCTGCGCAGCACCCGAGCACCAGGCTTTGCGGCCGTGCACGCGGATCGGCCCCTCTCGTGCCGGACCGAGCCGCTCGATCCGCACGCGGGCACCTGGCGTCTCCGCCGCCCAGACCGCCCACGAACACCCGGGCTCGTGCAGGGCGTCGGCGCCGAGTTCGGCGAGGATCGCCAGCGCGTCGGTGTGGCCTTCGAACAGCTTGACCAGCGACAGGTCGCGCGCCGCCACCCGGGCGAGTGCTCGCCAGCGCTCCAGCGTCCTGCCGCTGCCGGGCATCGGCAGGCGATCGTCGCCGGCGTCGATCAGCGATCGCAGCGCGGCGCCGACCGGCAACGAAGAACCGCACGATGTCGTCATCGCCATGCTCGATCCGCCGTCATCGCCGTGCTTCATCTGCGCGCGCCGTCGACTCGTTCTCGCGAATGCCGTGCAGGTTGGTCAGCGCGAGCGCGATCTGCAGCGCGATCAGCGCGTAGGCCTGCGTATGCCATCCCCATATGATCCACAACGCGTTGCTCAGCAGGAACACCCGGAAGCCGGCCTTGCGCCGCCACGCGCTCCGCGCGCCGATCCACCATGCGGCGACGATCGACGCGAGCATCGCCGGCCACTGGACGAGATCTAACCAGTCCATCAACGCCCCCGGGCGGCGAGCGGCGCGCCGACGGACTGCGAGTGATCGGGCGGCTGCGAGCCGGGCCGCGGCGAACCGAGCGCGAGCCGCGGCGAGCCGAGCGGTCCCGCGCCGTGCCGGAGCGCCGCGTGCCGCGCCGCGCCGGCCTGCGCGTCGCCGCGCAGCAGCGAAGCGCCGAAGCCGGCCGGAGCGCGGTAATCGCGGCGGCTGCTGGTGACCACGCGCGGCAGCGCCGACCAGGCGATCCGCGCGCGGCTGCGTTCGAGAGCGCGTACCAGCGCGACATCCTCGCCGCTGCTCAAGGCGGCGAAGCCGCGCGCGCGTCGGTAAGCGGCCGCGCTGACGCCGAGATTGGCACCGTGGATGTGGCGATGGCCGTCGCGATCGACGTAGCCGGCCGCGAATCGCGCGGCGACCTGCGGCGGATGGCAGGCCCAGTCGTCGACCTGCACGGTACCGCAGACGGCGTCGACGCCGAGCGACAACTGGCGCCACAACCAGTCGGGCGCGACGCGCGAATCGGCATCGGTGAACGACAACCAGCGCGCGCCCGCCGCGATCGCCATCCGCGCACCGGCCGCACGGGCCGCGCCGACGTTGCGGTAAGCGACGCACAGCGTCGCGTCGGCATGCATGCGGGCGATGTCCGGCGTTCGATCGCTGCAATCGTCGGCGACGACGATCAGCAGCACCGCTTCGTCGTTCAGGCCGGCGCAGGCGGCGGCGAGCCGAAGCGAAGCCAGGCAATCGCCGAGCAGGGCCTCTTCGTTGTGGGCCGGCACGATGGCACCGATCACGCGCGTCTCCTCGGATCGAACGGTGGGGAACGGAAGCCGTGGCGGCTATGATGACGACGCGACGACGACGGTGATGTGCGCATCGACCGCCTCGTCGTGTCGGCCGAGCGGCCGTCGCCCTGCAAGCGGACGCCTCGCTGCAAGCGGGCGCGGCCGCGTTCGACTGATCGCCGGCGGCGATGCGATCCCGTCGCCCGTTTTCGCTCCCCGTCCCGCCCTTGGACCCGTGCTTACCGACCCGGAGAGACGCCCCCCATGCCCCGATCCTCCCTTACCTGCCCGCCCGAACCCGCTCGCCGCGCCGTGAACGGCGAATGCCGCGCACCGGATGGCGCGGCGAACGGTTCGATCCGAACGCGCGCCGCGCTCCGGTTCGGCGCGCTGCTCGTTTCGGTCGCCGCGCTGGCGGCCTGCGCGTCGACGTCGGCGATCGTCACCGGCAAGCCGCGCACTGCGATCACCGCCGACCAGGTCCGGCTGTACACGCATCCGCCGCGGCAGTACGAAGAGATCGCGTTGATCCAGAGTTCGAGCCGCGGCTCGTTCACGTTCTCGGACCAGGCGCAGATGGACGTGCTCGTCCAGCGCCTGAAAGAAGAAGCCGCCAAGCTCGGCGCCAACGGCGTGCTGCTCGAATCGACCGGCAACGTGGCGTCCGGGTCGATCGGGACCGGCGTGGGCACCGGCGGCGGAGGCGGCGGCGGATTCACGTTCGGCGGCATCGGGCTGTCGACGACGACGACCGCCAAGGCCGGATCGGCGCGGGCGATCTTCGTCCAGCAGGAATAGCACCTCGACACCCCGGTAACTCGACCACGTCCTGAAGGACGAGGCTTGCGCTTTGGCCCGTGGTCAATCGCCGGGATTCGCGGCCAGCGGCCAGACACGGCCGCCGCCGATCGCGTAGCGGCGCCGCCCCGGCGCGGCGTCGATCAACGCGCCGCCGGTGAACTCGCCGAACGCCGGCAGGATCGCGACTCCCGGATCGGCGACGAAGCACGGCAGGCGCAGGCTGTCGCGCGCCGGCCCGTTCAACCGGCATACCGGATGCACGTGGCCGCCGATCGCGAAGCGTCCGGGCAGCGGCCGCGCGACGTGGCACAACGCGAAAGGACCGATGTCCCAGGGTTCGTCGACGACCTCGACCCGCCACGTCGGCGGAGGATCGCCGGCATGGCTGTCGTGATTGCCCCGGACCAGCCGCATCGCGATCGCGGCGTGCCGCTCGCGCCACGCCGTCATCCGCTCGAGCAGCCGGGGCGTGCGGCCGACGCGCGCGTGCAGCAGGTCGCCGAGCACGACGATGCCGGCCGGCGCGAGCCGCTCGATCAGCGCGTCGAGGCGCGCGAGGTTGGCCGCCGTCGTGCCGGCCGGCACCGGCAGCCCGGCCTGGCGGAACGTGCTGGCCTTGCCCAGATGCGGATCGGCGATCAGCAGCAGGCGCCGGGCCGGCCAGAACACGGCCTTGTCGGGCAGCAGCCACAAGGACTCGCCGGCCCACTGCACGGGCTGATGGAGGGTCTGATCGACGGAACTCATCGCCGCGATTTCCGATCACCGGGGCGGCCGGTCGCGAGCGGCCGGCGGCG
Source organism: Burkholderiaceae bacterium (assembly GCA_047601745.1). Taxonomy (GTDB): domain Bacteria; phylum Pseudomonadota; class Gammaproteobacteria; order Burkholderiales; family Burkholderiaceae_E; genus JAKPAM01. The sequence continues at coordinate 6,072,113 of JASGIS010000001.1, forward strand.
ACGCCGCTCGGTCCGCGAACGGGCGCCCCTGGCCGACGGCAGATCATGGTCCGCGGCGAACGCCACCGCCTGCTGCAGATCGGCGGCGATCGCCGCGCGCGCGGACTCGTCGTCGCCGCTGGACCCGCGATCGTCATCGGTCGCGCGCACGGGGTCGGTGCGTAAGGGATCAGCGGGGCTGGACCGCGAGATGGCGTCGGTCGCCGGGGCGGTGCGGTCTGGGCGGTCTGGGCGGTCCATGCGATCCGTGCGGTCGCCGCGATCAGTTCGGCCGGTGCGGTCGGTGCGACCGGCACGGCCGGTGCGGCCGGTGCGGCCGGCATGGTCATCGCCGCCGTCCCCCGCCGCCTTTTCGAGTGCCTCCACCATCCTGGCGATCCGCTGCGCGAGCGTCTCGCTCGACAGCTTCTCGCGAAACCGCTCGACCATCAGCGAGAAGCCGAACGGCGTCGCGCGGCGCAGCGCGGCCAGCGCCAGCCGCTGTCCGGCCATCCGCCGCAGGCTGGCGTCGAGCCGCGCGATCGACAGCTCCTGCGCCAGCAGTTCTTCGCGCGCCTGCCGCAGCAGCCGGTTGTCGGGATCGAACTTGCGGAACACCTCCCAGTACAGCGCCGACGAGGCCTGCACCTGGCGGGCGCTGCGCGGCTCGCCGGGATAACTCTGAGCGATCAGCCCGGCGATGCGTGCGATCTCGCGGAACCGGCGTTGCGCCATCTCGCCGGCGTTCAGGCTGGCCAGCACGTCGGCCAGCAGCTTCGCGTCGCCGTCGGCCGGCGCCAGCAGCGCCGGCAACCGCGCGGCCCAATCCGGGTCGTGCGCCGACAGCAACTCGAACCCGTAGTCGTTGACCGCGATCGAGAACGTCGCCGGGTCATCCCTCGCCGCGCGCCAGGCCAGCAGGCTGGCCAGGCCCAGGTGCACGTTGCGGCCGGCGAACGGGTACAGGAACAGGTGATGGCCCTCGCGCGAGCGCAGCGTCTCGGCCACCAGCACGGTCGGCGTCGGCAGCGTCGACCAGCGCCGCTGCAACGCGAGCAGCGGCCGGACATGGCGCAGCTCCGGGCTGTCGAAACGCCCCGCATCGGCCTGCGCGAACTGGATCAGCATCTCGTCGGCCAGCGTCGACGACAGCGGCATGCGACCGCCGTTCCAGCGCGGCACCGCGGCGCGCTTGCCTTGCGCGCGGCGCACGTAGGCCGTCATCTCGTGCGTGCGGACCAGTTCGAGCAGCCGGCCGCCGAACACGAACGCATCGCCGGGCCGCAGCCGGGCGATGAACTGTTCCTCGACACTACCCAGCCGCGCGCCGCCGACGAACTGCACGGACATGCTGGCATCGCTGACGATCGTGCCGATGTTGGCGCGATGCCGCCGCGCGAGGCGGGCATCGGGCACCCGCCACGAGCCGGTCTCGTCGGGAACCACGCGCCGGTAGTCGGGGTAAGCGACCAGCGACGGACCGCCGCGGTGCACGAAGTCGAGCGCCCAGGCCCAGGCCTGCGGCGACAGATCGGCATAAGCGTCGGTATCGCGGACCTCGTCGTACAACGCGTCCGGCTCGAAACCGCCGCCGAGCGCGACGGTCACCAGGTGCTGGACCAGCACGTCCACCGATCCGCGCGGCGGTTCGCGCGCCTCGATCCGGCCGTCGGCCAGCGCGTGGCGGGCCGCCGCGCCCTCGACGATCTCCAGGCTGTGCGTCGGCACCAGCGTGATCCGGGCCGTGCGTCCCGGCGCGTGGCCCGATCGGCCCGCGCGCTGCAGCAGCCGCGCGACGCCCTTGGCCGAACCGATCTGCAGCACGCGCTCGACCGGCAGGAAATCGACACCCAGGTCCAGGCTCGACGTGCAGACGACCGCCTTCAGCCGCCCTTCCTTGAGCCCCGCCTCGACCCAGTCCCGCTGCTGGCGGTCCAGCGAGCCGTGATGCAGCGCGATCACGCCCGCCCAGTCCGGCCGCCGCGTCAGCAGCGCCTGGTACCAGATCTCGGCCTGCGAACGCGTATTGGTGAACACCAGCGTCGTCGCGCACGCGTCGATCTGCTCGACGACCTGCGGCAGCATCGTCAATCCCAGATGGCCGGCCCACGGAAAGCGCTCGATGCGTTCGGGCAGCAGCGTGTCGATCCGCAGTGCCTTGCCGGCCGCGCCACGGACCAGCTCGCCCTGCGCCGCCCGCGCGGGCCCGAGCAGCACGCGCATCGCCTCGTCGAGGTTGCCGAGCGTCGCCGACAGCCCCCAGACCGCCAACGCCGGTTGCCAGCGCCGCAGGCGTGCCAGCGCGAGCTGCAACTGCACGCCGCGCTTGTTGCCGAGCAGTTCGTGCCATTCGTCGGCGACCACCAGTCGCACGTGACGCAGCGCCGCCCGCGAATCGGCGCGGGCCAGCAATAGCGACAGGCTCTCCGGCGTCGTCACCAGCACCGTCGGCAGGCGCCGATCCTGCCGGCGGCGCTCGGCCGCATCAGTGTCGCCGGTACGCATGCCGGCGGTCCAGTGCGGCGCCAGCGCCTGCATCGGCGGACCCAATGCACGCAGCGTGTCGCTGGCCAGCGCGCGCATCGGCGTGACCCACAGCACGGTCAGCGGCGGCGGCAATGCGGCTCGATCGACGCGGTCGTTGCGGTCGTTGCGGTCGTTGCGGTCGTTGCGGTCGTTGCGGTCGTTGCGGTCGTTGCGGTCGTTGCGACCAGTACCCTCGGCACGGCCCGGACGATCGGCGCGGTCCGCACGCTCGCCGAACGCCAGCAGCGCACCGAGCCAGATCGCGTAGGTCTTGCCGGCGCCGGTGCTCGCGTGCACGAGTCCGCTGCGGCCGTCGGCCAGCGCGCGCCAGACGTGCCGCTGGAACATGAACGGCCGCCAGCCGCGCGCGGCCAGCCAGTCGGTCGCCGGTCGGACGTTCATCGCGCGGCCGGCAGCAGCGCGAGCAGATCGGCCAGGGTGTCGGCCTCGTCGACCGGCTTGTCCGACCGCCAGCGCAACATCCGCGGAAAGCGCACGGCGATGCCGCTCTTGTGCCGCGCGCTGCGCGCGATGTTCTCGAAACCGAGTTCGAACACCAGCGTCGGCTCGACGCTGCGCACCGGCCCGAAGGTCTCGACCGTGGTCTTGCGGACGATCGCGTCGACACGGGCTATCTCGGCGTCGGTCAGCCCCGAATACGCCTTGGCGAACGGCACCAGCCGCCGCTGCGGCGTGCCCGGCGGCGCGTCCCACAGCGCGAACGTGTAGTCGGTGTACAGGCTGGCGCGGCGACCGTGGCCGCGCTGCGCGTAGATCAGCACCGCGTCGATCGACAGCGGATCGATCTTCCATTTCCACCAAAGTCCGACGTCGCGCGTGCGGCCGACGCCATAAGCGCCGTCACGCCGCTTCAGCATCAGGCCCTCGACGCCGCCGGGCTGGGCGCGGGCGCGCAGCCTCGCGCAGTCGCGCCAGTCGCCGGCTCGAAGCAGCGGGCTGGACCGCAGCGCAGGATCGTCCAGCGTCCCCAGCAACGCGTCGAGCCGCTCGCGGCGCAGCGACTGCGCGTGCGCGCGCAGATCGACGCCGTCCGCTTCGAGCAGGTCATAAGCGAGCAGCACGACCGGCACCTCGCGCAGCAGCCGGGCGCCGAGCGTCTTACGGCCGATGCGCCGCTGCAGCTCGCTGAACGGCTGCACGCCGGGCGGCGGCCCGTCGTCGTTCGCATCGTTCGCATCGTTCGCATCGTTCGTGTCGCTCGCGTCGCTCGCGTCGCCCGTATCGCCCGTATCGCCCGTATCGCCCGTATCGCCCGTATCGCCCGTGTCGATCGGCCGATCGCGCCAAACGACGATCTCGCCGTCGAGCACGGTGCCGTCGGGCAGTCGCTGCGCGGCCGTCGTCAGTTCGGGAAAGCGTTCGGTCACCAGTTCTTCGCCGCGCGACCAGATCGCGACGCGGCCGGCGCGCTTGACGATCTGCGCCCGAATGCCGTCCCACTTCCATTCGATGAGCCAGTCGCCGACCGGTCCGAGCTCGGCCTCGAGGCGATCGGCATCGAGCTGCAGCGGGTGAGCGAGAAAGAACGGATAAGGCTGCGCACCCTCGGTCGCCGCGCCGGTCGGCGGCGCGATCAGCGCCAGATAGTCATCGGCCGACGGGCGCGCGCCGATCTGCGTATAGCCGACCAGCCGTTGGGCTACCAGCTTCGGATCGAGGCCGCCGACCGCAGCCAGCGCCTGCGTGACCTGCAGGCGCGAGACACCGACGCGAAACGCACCGGTCATCAGCTTGAAATACACGAGCCGTTCGGCATCGGCCAGCGATCGCCACTGCGCCTGCAGACGCTCGGCCTGCTCGGCCGGCGGCAATCCGCGCAGCGGCAGCAGATGACTTTCGAGCCAGGTCGACAACGGCAGTCCTTCGCCGGCGGACGCTGCCGGCGGCAGCAGCAGCGCGATCGTTTCGGCCAGGTCGCCGACCGCGTCGTAGCTCTCGTCGAACAGCCATTCGGGAAGCCCCGCCGCCTGCCGCGCCTGCTCGCGCAGCCAACGCGTCGGCACCGCCTGGCGCGGCCGGCCGCCGGCCAGGAAGTAGACGGCCCAGGCGGCGTCGGCCGGATCGGCGGCGCGCAGGTAGCGTTGCAGCGCCGTCTGCTTGGCCAGGCTCGACGTACTGGCGTCGAGTTCGCGGTAGAGGTCGGCGAAGGCCTTCACACCGCGCTCCCTTCGCCCGGTTCGCCCGGTTCGCCCGGTTCGCCCGGTTCGCCCGGTTCGCCCGACTCGATCGGCTCGATCGGCTCGATCGGCTCCATCGGCTCGATCGACGCGGCGGCCGCGTCGCCGTCGCCACCGTCGTCATCATCGCCGTAGTCGGTCGAGAAACCCTGCGCGGCCACGCCGCGTTCGTTCAGCCAGCGGACCATCACGTCGACGTAGCCGTGCGTGACGAACACGCGCGAGGCGCCGGTCGCGGCGATCGCTTCCTGCAGGCCCGGCCAGTCGGCATGGTCGGACATCACGAAGCCGCGATCGACGCCGCGCCGCCGGCGCGTGCCGCGTAGCTGCATCCAACCGCTGGCGAACGCGTCGGCATGATCGCCGAAGCGGCGCAGCCATGGCGAGCCCTGCGCCGACGGCGGCGCGAGCACCAGCGCGCGCCGATAGTCGCCTCGCCGCTTCGCGGGGTCGACCCGTTCGCAGCGCGCGAGCCGGACGCCAGCCGCGCGGTACGCGTCGTTCAGCGCGTCGATCGCACCATGCACGACGATCGGTCCGATCGCGTCGAACTCGTCGGACTCGTCGGCCAACGCATGCAGGATCCGCTGCGCCTTGCCGAACGCATAGCAATACAGCACCGACGCGCGACCGGCTTCGGCATTGGCACGCCACCAGTCGACGATCTCGCGATGCAGCGATGCCGGCGATGGCCAGCGGTAGACCGGCAGCCCGAACGTCGACTCGGTGATGAAGGCCTGGCAGCGCACCGGCTCGAACGGCGGACAGGTCCCGTCGGCCTGCGTCTTGTAGTCGCCGGACGCGACCCAGACCCGCCCCTGGTGTTCGAGCCGGACCTGGGCCGAGCCGAGCACGTGGCCGGCCGGATGCAGCGACACGCGCACGCCGTGATGCGTGATCGCTTCGCCGTACGGCAGCGTCTGCAGCACGATGTCGGCGCCGAGCCGCCGCCGCAGCACGCCGGCCGAATCCTCGTGGGCCAGGTAGTGGCGATGGCCGGTGCGCGCATGATCGGCATGCGCATGGGTAATGACCGCGCGATCGACGGGCCGCCACGGATCGATGAAGAAATCCCCCGGCGGACAGTACAGGCCTTCCGGCCGCACGACGATCAGGTCGCCGTCCGCGTCGCCTGCCGCGGCCGCGCCGCGCGTCGGCCGGGGCATGCTCACCGGCGCCCTTCGCGCGCGCTCAGCGACGGGCCGACACTGCCCGCGCGCGGCGGATCGGCGGCGGCCACCTCCCGGTCGGCCCGTCGCACCGCATCGCCGATCGCGCTCGCCAGTTCGCGCGCCAGGCAGCGGTACGACGAGTCGTTCTGGTGCAACCCATCAGGCGCGATCATCAGGTGATAGTCGCGGCCCAACGCGTCGGCCCAGCCGCGCATCACCGCGTACCGATCGAACACCGGCACGCCGTCGACCTTCGCGAGCCGATCGATGCGTTCGAGCATCTGCTGCTTGCCGGCACTGGCTTCGACGCGCGGCGCGAACTGCAGGTTCATCAGGATCACGTCGCTGCGGGCGCTGCGGATCCGTTCGAGTCCGTCGCGCACGCCGCGCTCGAAGGCTTCGGCATCGACGTTGCGCAGCAACGCGTTGGTGCCGACCTGCCAGACGACCAGGTCCGGTTGATAGTCGAACACCTGGATCTTGAACCGGCGCAGCATCTCGGCCACCTCCTCACCGTTGACGCCGCTGTTGACGACGCGGATCGACTGACCGGGGAACTGCCGCAGCAATTCGACGGCCAGTCGCGACGGGTAAGTGGCCTGGATCGAGGTCGCGCCCGCGCCGGCCGTCGATGACGAGCCGATCGTGACGATCGTCGCGCCGCGTCCGTCGCGCAACCGCTCGGCCAGCCTGGGCAGCGTACCGCGCAGCGCCGCGCGCGCCGGCTGGTCGATGCAGGTCGTCGTGTCGGGACGAACAGTGGCGGCGGCCGGTGCGATCGCGGGCATCGGCGCCGGAGCGATCGCGGACGACGACGGCGGCACCGGCGGTGAAGCCTGCGCGAGCGCGCCACCTGCCGCCAGCAGGCCCCAGGATGAAAACACCACCACGCGGGCCAACGCCCGCGCGCGCGAAGGACGGATCGATTGTCGACGGCGCATGCCCGGCATCATGACATCGTTCGGCGCCAACCCGATCGCGCAGACCGGTGGGCCCGGCCCCCCTGGCACTGGCACTGGCACTGGCACCTGGCACCTGGCACTCGCCACCCAGCACCCAGCCCCCGGCACCCGGCGATCGGCAACGCTCACCGGTCCAGCGATCGATGGGCCTGCTTCAGCAGCCGGCCGCAATCGGTAGTCTCGCCGCCGCCGGTCTCGATCAACGCGAGCAGCGCGGCCGGCGGGGCGACGCCGGCCAGCGCGATCGCTCCGCCGAGCCGGGCGGCCAGCGGCAGCTTCTCGAGCCGGTAATCGGGGGAGCGGAACGAGCCGTACAGATGGACCGGCGTGCGCAGCGACAGGATGCCGGCCTCCTTGGGCCGCGGCGAAACCTTCAGGTCGAAGCGCTCGGTATCGAGATCGAACTGCCCGTCGCCGAGGATCTGCGTCTGCTCGGTATCGATGACGAACATCGTCGAACGACCGTGTCCGTTGCGGATGTCGAACGCCACGCCGCCGCAACGGAGCCGGATCTCGCGATCGCCGCCGAGCAGCAGCGTCAGGACCTTGCCGCCGTTCAGGCCGGCCGCCGCGTCGAGCAGGTTCGAGATCCGGCCGCCGTCGATGACGGCCGCCAGCGAGCCGTCGGCCTTGGCCGCCGCATCGGCGATCGAATTGCCGCGCCCGCGCAGTTCGAGCCGTCCGGTGATCGTGCCGGCACCCTGCGCGATCGTCGGCGAATCCGGCACCAGCCGCGCGACCTGCAGCTTGCTCAGATCGATGCTGAGCGTCGAATCGAGGTCTTTCTGATGGCCGTCGAGCAGCGCCCGCGCGTCGACCGTCCCGCCGGCGAGACCGAAGCGGAACGGTTCGAGCCGCAATCGCCCTTCGTCGAGCCGCAGCGCCGCATCCAGCGTCTCGAGCGGCAGGCCGTCGATCAACTTCAGCTTGTCGGCCTTGAGCTTGACGTCGGCGTCGATCGCGCGCATCCGCTCGGGATCGAAACGCCCGGCCGGCAGCACCCGATCGGCGTTGTTGCGGCGCTCGGCCGCCTGCGCCTGCGGACGCGTCGCCGTGGTCTGCTGGTCGTAGGCGATCCGCTCGCCGCCGGCCTTCGTCTGCACGCCGATCAACGGCCCGAGGTCGGCCATCACGAGTTGTCGGCTGTGCAGGTCCGCCTCGAGCAGCGGCCGCCCGGTGCGCGGCGTATAGCGGGCCTCGCCGCCGATGTCGGACGATCCGATCCTGCCGTCCAGGTCGGTCAGCCGGTATTGTCCGTCGGCGAAGACGAGCCGCCCGGCGAGCTGGTAAGGCGGCGTCGCCGGCAGCGGCAGCAGCAGGAACGGATACAGATTGCCGAGCGTCTGTCCGGCCATCTCGAGCCGCACGTCGACGCCGCCGAGGTGCACGATGTCGGCGACGCGCCCGTCGACGGACAGCCGCGTCGTGCCCGCCGTCAGGTGGCCGCGGATCGGAAAGAACACGCCGGAACGCTGCAGGCTCAGCACGTCGCCGGTCATCGCCTCACCGTCGAAGCGGGCGCGCTGATAGTGGCCGTTGAAGCGCAGCCGGGTACGCAGCGGCGGCTCGTCCGCGCCGGTGTCTTTCGCGGGCGCGTCGCCGTGGCCCGTGCCATCGCCGGCCGGCGACGGCGTCGATCTAGGCGCCGGTGCCGGTGCAGATGCAGATGCAGATGCAGATGCAGATGCTGGTGCTGGTGCAGATGCAGATGCCGACGCCGATGCCTGTGCCGGCGTTGATGCTGGCACCGGATCGACGGTATCGGCGCGCAGGTCCAGGTCGAAGCCCGTCGCGGCGTCGCGATAGCGGATCCGTCCGCGGTCGATCGACAGCCGCTCGATCCGCAGCGGCGGCGCCCTTCCGTCGTCGCCGTTCTCGCTGCTCGACGCCGAATCGGACGACGTCGGCAATGTCCAGTTGTCCGCACCGTCGGCGCGGCGTTCGAGCAGCACGTCGGCGTCGGCGATCGCCATCGACGGCACGACCAGCCGGCGCGACCACGCGTCGCGAGGCGACACCGTGAACTCCAGCGTGCCGATGCGCGCCATCGTCGGCTCGTCAAAGCCCTCGGGATTGGCGATCCGCAGGTTCTCGACCCGCACGCGCGGCGGCCAGATCAGACGCAGGTCCAGGTGCGAGGCGCTGACCGATCGCCCCAGTGCATCACTGAGTACGCGTTCGAGCGGTGGCCGCAGCCGATCCCGGTCGAATCCGGCCAGCACCGCCAGCACGACGATCGACAGTCCCAGCGTCGCGACGATCCAAGGATGTCGACGGATGAACGATCGGGCGGAGTCGGCGGCAGCGCGCATGTCGGGGAGATCGCAGTAGCGGTCCGGCCAACTTAGCCGATCCGGCGCCGGACGCCGATCGGCGCGCGGGCCCCGCACGCGTAGGAGAGCGCCGCGACGGCCAGCGGCGGGAGCAGCAGCGACGATGGCAGCGGCAGCGGCGGCGATCGGCGCCCGCCGATCGTTGAAACGAATCGTTCACGTTCTGTTACCGACCGTAGCACTGCGGTCAGCGTCGTGTTTCGAACGATGCCTAAGCTGGACGTCTTCCCCCGTGGGCCGATCGGCTTTCCGTCGTCTTTCGCCATGTCCTGTCCGACTCCCCGCCCCGAAGACCAGCCGGTCCCGCCGACCGGCGACGATATCCGCGACCTGCTGCTGCGGCTGTTGCCGGTGCAGCGCCGGATCGTCCATGCCGGCGAACCCGTCTACCGCGCCGGCGATCCGTTCCGGCTGCTTTACTTCGTGCACTCGGGCTTCTTCAAGATCGTCAGCCTGGCCCGCGACGGGCGCGAGCAGCTCGTCGGCCTGAACCTGCGCCAGGACTGGCTCGGCCTGGACGGCATCGCCACCGGCCGCTACGGCTGCGACGCGATCGCGATGGACACCGGCGAGGTCTGGGCCGTGCCGTACGAGGCGCTGCTGCGGGTCTGCGGCCAGGCCCCGTCGCTGCTGACCGGCCTGCACGCGGCGATGAGCCGCGAGATCGGCCGCGAACGCGACGCGATGATGTCGCTGTGCACGCTGCCCGCCGACGCCCGGGTCGCCGACTTCCTGCGCAACTGGGCCGACACGCTGGCGCGGCACGGCCTGCGTTCGGACCAGATCTCGCTGAGGATGACGCGCGCCGAGATCGGCAATTTCCTGGGCATGACGCTGGAGACGGTCAGTCGCGCGCTGTCGAGGCTGGCGCGATTGCAGTTGATCCGCTTCGACGAGAGGCGGCGGCGCGAGATCCGCATCCCCGATGCCGGCGCGCTGACGCTTTTCGTCGAGAACATCGGAGTCGCCGATGGACAGCCGCTACGGCCATGAACCGCTGATCGTCGTCTGCGACGACGACGCGACCGCGGCGAACAGCCTGCGCGCGCTGCTGGCCGACGGCCTGGGCGCCGACCGGCTGTCGCTGATCGGCCGTCCGCATTTCGCTGCCGGCCAGGCCGGCGGCATCTACACGATCGGCGGCCGGCTCAAGCTCAGCGGCAAGCTGGCGTCGCCGTGGCAGGAAGCCTGGACGCAGTTGACGTCGCCGGCGATGTTCCTGCTGCCGCCGGTCGGGCTCGTGGTCGCGGCCGGTCCATTCACGCTGTCGATCGCGGCCGGCCTGCGCGGCGCCGACGGCGCGGTCGGCGATTCGCCGATGGCGCTGGCGCTGTGGAGCATCGGCGCCTCGCGCGATCAGGCGATCGACTACGAGAACGCGCTGGCCGAGGACCGGCTGCTGATCGTCGTCCAGGATTCGCCGGACGCCGTAGAACGGGCGCGCACATCGCTGGCCCGCGTGCGGCCGGTGGCGCTCCAAGCCGCGCCGCCGGCCTGTTCCTGGCCAAGTTGATCGGGGACGGGTTGCTGGCTACCATGCGCCGGTGACCGAAAAGATCCATCTAGCCGTCGTCGACGACGAAGCCGACATCCGGACCCTGCTCGGGCATTACCTGGGCGGACGCGGGTTTCGCGTCAGCCAGTTGGCATCGGGCGCCGAGCTGATGGCGCTGATGCAGGCCGACCCGCCCGCGCTGATCCTGCTCGACCTGGGCCTGCAGGGCGAGGACGGCCTGTCGATCGCGCGGCAGGTCCGCGCGCGCTGGCAATGCGGCCTCGTCATCGTGACCGGGCGCGGCGACGCCGTCGACAAGATCGTCGGGCTGGAAGTCGGCGCCGACGACTACGTGACCAAACCGTTCGACCTGCGCGAACTGCTGGCGCGGGTCAACGCGGTGCTGCGGCGGGTCGTCGCGACCCGGCCCGGCGGCGGCGACAACGCGGCCTTGCCCGAGCCGTCCGCGCAGCCGGCGGCCGCGACGGGTCTGTCGGCGGCCCGCGGCGCCCCGCCGGCCGCGTTCGCGGCGGCCGGTCTGGCCGACGCCGCTTGCGCCGCACCGACGAGCCTGGCGGCAGGCCCGGCGGCGTCCGCGGCACCGGTCGGCGCGCCGACCGGCATCGCGCCGGCGGCCGAACGGATGGTCTTCGCCGACTGGGTGCTCGATACCGGCGCCCGCACGTTGACCGATCCGGCCGGCCGCGACGTTCCGTTGACGACCGGCGAGTTCGACCTGCTCGGCGTGCTGGTGCGCAGCGCCGGCCGCGTGCTGACGCGCGACTATCTGCTCGAACAGACGCGCGGACGCGACGCGCGGCCGTTCGACCGCACGATCGACGTTCAGGTCGCGCGGCTGCGCAAGAAACTCGCGCCCGACCCGGATGCTCCGCCGATGATCAAGTCGGTGCGCAGCGTCGGCTACGTCTTCGTGCCCCGCGTGCACGTGCATCCATGAGCGCCGCCGATCCGCAGCGCCTGCCCGCCGCCGCGCCGCCGCCGCCGCCGGGCATCGACGAGCTGGCCGTCTACCGTTCGCTGTTCAGCGCTTACCCCGACGGCCTGCTGATGGTCGACCCGCACGGCACCATCGTGCTGGCCAACCCCGCGGCGCGATTGCTGTTCGATTACCCGGGCGACACGCTGATCGGGCGACAGGTCGACGACCTGGTGCCGGATTCGATGCGGCCGCGCCACGCCGCCTATCGCAATGCCTACGGCAAGGCGCCGACCTCGCGGCCGATGGGAGCGCGGATCGACCTGCGCGCGCGCCGCCGCGACGGCAGCGAAGTCACGGTCGAGATCTCGCTGAGTCCGCTGCGCACCGACGGCGCGACTTCGGGCCCGCCGTATACGGTCGCCGCGATCCGCGCCGTCGACGATTACCCGCGCGTCAAGCAGGCGCTGCAACGGGCGCGCTTCGCCGAGTGCGTGGCGCAGCTCGGCCGGCTCGCGGTCAACGCGCGCGAACCTCAGGGCCTGCTCGATCAGGTGCCGGCCGCCGTGGCCGACACGCTGCAACTGGAGACGGCGGCGATCGTCGTGTTCGAGAGCCACCTCTCGCGGCTGCGCGTGCTGGCGGCCCGCGGACTGTCCGAAGCGATCACCACGCTGCCGTGCGACGACGTCGCCGGTACGCTGATCGGCCACGTGATGGCGGCCGGCGAACCGGTCCGCATCGCCGATCTGGCGCAGGAGCATTCGGTGCCGCTCGCGCCGCAGGCGCTGACCCGCGGCCTGTCGAGCCTGCTGGCCGTGCCGTTGTCCGACCGGGGCCGGCCCTCGGGCGCGCTGATCGTGGCCTCGCGCAGCCTGCGCGCGTTCAGCGATGAGGCCGCGCAGTTCCTCGATTCGGTCGGCAGCATCGTGACGACGGCGCTGCAGCGCGTGCGCACCGAGGAGGCGCTGAACCACTCGCAACGGCTGGACAGCGTCGGCCAGTTGACCGGCGGCATCGCGCACGACTTCAACAACCTGCTGACCGTCATATCGGGCAACCTGCAGGTGCTGCAGGAGATGCCCGCCTGCACCGAAGACGCCGCGTCGCAGCCGCTCGTCGACGCGGCGATCCGCGCGACGCGGCGCGGCGCCGAGCTGACCGGCAAGCTGCTGGCGTTCGCGCGGCGCCAGCGGTTGCAACCGACGATCGTCGACGTCGCCGAACTGCTGGCCTCGCTGACCGACATGCTGCGGCGCACGCTTGACCCGCGCATCGACATCCGGCTCGACGCCGAGCCCTGCTCGTGCCGCGTCGACGCCGGACAGCTCGAATCGGCGCTGCTGAACATCGCGTTGAACGCCCGCGACGCGATGCAGGACGGCGGCACGCTGAGCTTCGCGTGCCGTACGAGCGCGACGCTCCCCGACGAACTGCGCGACGCCGAGGACGCCGACCGGTCGCGAATCGACTCCGAGGATGCGGCGGACCGGCCGCGACTCGACGGTCCGGCCGCTCCGCGGCGCTACGTGGCGATCTCGGTCTCCGACACCGGCACCGGCATGACCGAGGCCGTCCGCGAGCGCGCGTTCGAGCCGTTCTTCACGACCAAGACCCACGGCCGCGGCACCGGGCTCGGCCTGTCGACCGTATACGGGTTCGCGCGGCAGTCCGACGGAACAGCCGCGATCGCCAGCACGCCGGGCGGCGGCACGACCGTCACGCTGTACCTGCCCGAATCGCTCGATCCGTCGACGATGCACCCGACGGCCGCCGGCTGCGCGCGACTGCCCGCGCGAATGCCGGTGCTGCTCGTCGAGGACGACGCCGACGTGCGCGTGGCGACCCGCAACCTGCTGGCGGCGATGGGCTGCGAGGTGACCGAGTGCCCGAACGCCGAGTCCGCGCTCGACCTGCTGTCGAACGCGCAGCGGCAGGGCCGCCCTTACCGGCTGCTGCTGACCGACATCGCGCTGGGCGCCGGCGGTTCGGGGCTGGACCTGGCGCGGCACGCGCAGCGGCACCTGCCGTCGCTCAGCGTCGTGGTGATGTCGGGGTTCCCGGATCAGACGCCGGGCGCGGCCTCGGACGCGCCGCTGCTGCGCAAGCCGTTCACGCGGGCAGAGCTGGCGGCGGCGATGATGCGCAGCCTGCAATCGGCGTCCGACCGTCGGCCGGACTGAGTAACCGTGTTCCGTGTCAAGCCGAGGAGAGCCCGCGAACGAGCCGGCCGCGCACGCTCGTTCACGGGTTCCGAGCGCTCCTAAGGGGTAAGCATCCGGACGCTGATCGCGCCGTCCGGACGAGGCTTCGTCAGCATCTGTCCATAGGCGATCGTGCGGTGCGGACCGTCGATTCGCACGGTGATCCGCAGGTAGGCCTGCCCTTCGCCGCCCCCGCCGCCATCCCCGCCGCCGCCGTCCCCGCCGCCGCGGTGCGCACAGGCCGCAGCATCGTCGCCGGGACAGGCGGCCGGATCGGCGGGCGCGCGGACCATCTGACAATGATCGGCCGACGCCGCGCCGGGCCGCGTGCACAGGCGCTCGATCACATAGCGGCGCAGCAGCCGCGAGCCGGCGTCGACCGACTCGCCCGGCCATCCGGTCGGCACGAGTTCCCCGCCACGCCAGTCCGGCGTGCGCGCCGCCGACAGCACGCGCGGCAGGCCGTCGACGTCCAGCGGCTGGCCGGTCGCGTAGTAGCGGATCGCCGCGTCGGTGCGATCGCGGTCGACGACCCTCAGTTCGGCGGGACCGCCGAGCCGCAGATACGCCAGCGTCGCGTCGTTCAAGGCCGCGTCGACTTCCTGGAACGCGGCGCGCTGCCATCGCGACCGGTGTTCGTCGCGCTGACGGGCGTCGTCGCGCAACCGGGCGGCGCCCGCCGCGATCATCGCCGCCAGCGCGATCAGCACCAGCGCCGTCATCGGCCCGCTGCGGCCGCAGGCCTCGACCAGTGACGACGGCACGCGCGCTTCGCGGGCCGCCGTCACGATCGCCCCGCCGTCGCGTTGCGCAGCGGGATCACCGTCGACGCGACGCTGGCCCTGCCGCAATCGGCGGTCGCCGTCGCCGTCGCCGTCGCCGTCGCTATTGCTGTTGCTGTTGCTGCTGTTGCTGCTGTGGCTGTTGCTGCTGTGGCTGCTGCTGTGGCTGTGGCTGTGGCTGTGGCTAGTGCCATCGCCGTCGGCTGCCGGCCGTCGCCGGATGACGGCTCCGGCGACACCGCCAGCGGGGCCGCTGCCGGCATCGGCGGCAGCCCCGCCTGCGGCAGGCCGGCGACCGGATCGAGCACGGTCACCACACCGTCGTCCGCGCAGCCGGCCTCGCCCGGGCCGCCCAGTCCACCTGGTCCACCCGCGGCCCGCGTCCGCGTCGTCCGCTCGAACGGCATCCCCAGCAGCCCGACGCGCAGCGCGCCGATCCGGCCCGCGGCCATCTCGCGATCGGCGCGATCGTCGGCCGGGTTCAGCCACAGATCGACCGCGCCGTCGCGATCCGCGTCGACGCCCAGTTGCACGCGCAGGCCCCGGACCGCTTGCGCGAGCACGCGGCGCGGCGCGGACGGCTCGAGCAGATCCTCGACGACGAGTCGCTGCGCGTCGTCGACCAGCAATCGGACGAACTGCGGCGTCGCCCCGAGATGCACGACCGCGGCATCGCGGACGGACACCGGCAACGGCTCGGCCAGTACGACGCGCTCGCCCCCGAGCGAGGCGTCCGCGGCATTCGCCGCCGCGGCGCCCTCGTCGCCGCCCGCCGGCTCGGCGCGCAGCAGCCGGGCGACGCGCGTGATCGCGCACAGCGCGCCCGGCGCGCCGCCGGCGGCCTGCCCGTAGACCAGCAGCCGGTCACCGGGCCTGACGCCCGGCGCCGCCGCGAGTCGCAGCATCCGCGTGCCTTTGACCAGCACCGGCCCGTCGCCGATGACCGCCACCGGCGTCGCCATCGTCGCACCGGCGCCGGCCATCGCGATCACCGAGTCCGATGCGAACCGATCGGCCCCGCCCTGCACGAGCACCGGCGCGACCGTCAGTACCTGCGCGCCGGCCATCAGCCGGCATCCGAGCGGCGATGCCTGTCGGCCGCGCCCCGTCTGCCCGCCATCGGCCAGCAACCCGGATCCGGCGCTGGCCACCATGCGCTCGACCGCCGCCAACGCACCGCTCGAGGCCGCCGCCGCGCGTGCCGCGACACCCTCGCCGGACTCCCGGCCGCGCGTGCCGTCCAGGATTTCGATCGTCGTCAGCAGCGCGCCCGTCGCGATCACCGCGGCCACGGTCGCGTCCACCCATCCGCGCCGCCCGCGCGCGCGACGCATCACGCGCCCGATCACGTCACCGGATCAGGGATCCTGACCGTCGTGACGTGCTGATGGACGTCGCGGCCGCGACGCTGCCAGTAGATCGTGACGGTGACCTCGGCGATCATCAGGTGCCGATCGCCGTCCCGCGCCGGGTTGCTCACGACGCTGACGGTCGGCGGATGCTCGATCGCCCCGGGCAGAGCGACCGGACCGGATTGCAGCTTGCGCAGCCAACGCGCGTAGCGGGGTCCGTGCCGATCGCTGTCGAACGCCAGGCTGCGGGCGTTCGGCGAGGTCGTACGGATCTCGGCGATCAACTCGGCCGCCAGTTCGGCCGCCTGCGCCTGCAGCATGCCGTCGCTGCGGCTCTGGGCCGCACGCGTCTGCAGCCCGACGATCGCCAGCGCACCGCTCAGGAACAACACGAGCATCGCCATCGCCTCGATCCGCACCATGCCGCGCATCATCCGGCGCGCCGCGCCGGACGGGCGTCCGCCGTTGACGGTCGTCACCATTCCAAACTCCTACGGAAACCGCCGGGCCAAGCCCGGTTGATACCGCAGGAATTGTAGAAATTCGATAAAAGCCGGGCGACCCCGGTACTGACGGACGCCCGGAAACCCGGATGGACGGCCGCTTTCGACCCGATGCGCCCTCGTCGGCGTCGGTCGGCGCCGCTCAGGCACCCGGGCGCCCGGGCGGCTCAGGGTCTCAGCTCACGTGGGCTCGATCTTGGTGGGGACGGGCCCCAGACCCTTGGGCAGCGGGAACGACACGTGCTCCTCGGCTCCCGGCAGCGCGCGCACGCTGCGCACGCCCCACTCGCGCAGCCGCGCGATCAGATCGGTGACGAGCCGTTCCGGCGCCGAGGCACCGGCGGTCACGCCGATCCGCTTTTTGCCTTCGAGCCAGGCCCGCTGCAAGGTGTCGGCCGACTCGATCAGCCGCGCTTCGCAGCCCATCTTCTCGGCGACCTCGCGCAGACGGCTGCTGTTCGAACTGGTCGGCGAGCCGATCACCAGGACCAGGTCGCACTGCGGCGCCATGAATTTGACCGCGTCCTGGCGATTCTGCGTCGCGTAGCAGATGTCCTGCTTCTTCGGTTCGGCGATGCTCGGAAAACGCTGCTTGAGCGCTGCGATGATGCCGCGGCAGTCGTCGACCGACAGCGTCGTCTGGCTGACGAAGGCCAGCCGCTCGGGATCGCCGACCCGCAGGCGAGCGACGTCGTCGACCGTCTCGACCAGATGGATCCCGTCGTCGACCTGCCCCATCGTCCCTTCGACCTCGGGATGGCCGGCATGGCCGATCATGACCACCTCGCGCCCCTCGCGGCGCATCTTGGCGACCTCGACGTGCACCTTGGTGACGAGCGGACAGGTCGCGTCGAACACCTGCAGGCCGCGCTGCTGCGCCGCGTCGCGCACCGCGCGGGCGACGCCGTGCGCGCTGAAGATCACCGTCGCGCCGTCGGGCACCTGGTCGAGCTCGTCGACGAACACCGCGCCCTTGTCGCGCAGATCGCCGACGACGTGGGCGTTGTGGACGATCTCGTGGCGTACGTAGATCGGCGCGCCGAACCGCTCGAGCGCGCGCTCGACGATCTCGATCGCCCGGTCGACGCCGGCGCAGAAGCCGCGCGGCTGCGCCAGCACCGCCACGGCATCGCCGGCCGGCGCCGGCACGTCGTTCAGGTCGACGCGCGACGGCGCGACGCGACCGGTTTCGTCGGCGGCGGGCGCCGCATCGGTCCGGCGGAGGGTCGGGTCGATGGTGGAAGCACTCATAACACGCTCAGGATACGGACCTCGAACCGGATCGGGCGACCGGCCAGCGGGTGGTTGAAATCGAACACGGCCTGCGCGTCGTCGATGCGCTTGAGCACGCCGGCGAAGCGCCCGCCGTCCGGCGCCGGGAAATCGACCAGGTCGCCCGGCTCGTACTGCGTGTCGGTCGGACTGTTCTGTTCGAGCATCGCCCGCGACACCGTCTGCACGAGTTGCGGATTGCGCGGACCGAAGGCCGCTTCGCAAGGCAGGTCGAACTGCTGGTGCGCGCCCTCGCCCAGGCCGAACAGGCAGGTTTCGAGCGATTCGGCCATCTGA
The DNA here is from genome assembly GCA_047601745.1 of Burkholderiaceae bacterium. Classification (GTDB taxonomy): domain Bacteria; phylum Pseudomonadota; class Gammaproteobacteria; order Burkholderiales; family Burkholderiaceae_E; genus JAKPAM01. Next base: position 6,090,125 of record JASGIS010000001.1, read on the forward strand.
CCGATGCCCAATTGCAGCGTGGCCGGATTGCCGCCGAACGTACTAACGACATCCTCGCCGGAGTCTGCAAGACTGATCCGGTAATGCAGCGTCAGGAACGAGCCGGGGACGACGCGCGCGGCCGACTCGTCGGCGGCCGCAGGCGTGGCGGACGGGCCGTCCGCGTCGGGCGCAGGGCCCTCGTGTGATCGCATGGTCATCGATGGGCGGCGCCACCAGCCCGGCCGGACCGGGCCGGCACGGAGCCGCACGAGCATTGCTGATTCGTCATTTTACCCGTTCGTTCCGATTTTCCGAGCTTATCCCCGCGAGGTTGCCCCGATGTCCGAACCGCCGACGCTGTCGCTGCGCGACTGGCCCGCGTCCGAACGCCCGCGCGAGAGGCTGATCGCCGAAGGCCCGGCGCGGCTGACCGACGCCGAACTGCTGGCCGTGTTCCTGCGCACCGGCGTGCCCGGCCGCCACGTCATCGACCTGGCTCGCCAGACGCTGGGCCGCTTCGGTTCGCTGCACGCGGTACTGACCAGCGGCATCGGCGAATTCTGCGAAGTCGACGGTCTAGGCCCGGGCAAATGGGCGGTGCTGAGGGCGGCCGTCGAGATGACGCGCCGCAGCCTGGCCGAGCAGTTGCGCGACCGCGACGCGCTGACCACGCCACGGGCCGTGCGCGACTTCCTGTCGTTGTGGCTGCGCGACCGGCCGCACGAGGTGTTCGCCGTGCTGTTCCTGGACAGCCAGCACCGGCTGCTGGTCGCCGAAGAGCTGTTCCGCGGCACGCTGAACCAGGCGGCCGTCTACCCGCGCGAGGTCGCCCGCCGGGCGCTGCAACTGAATGCCGCCGCGCTGATCCTCGCGCACAACCATCCGTCCGGCGTCGCCCAAGCCAGCGCCGCCGACCGGCTGCTGACCGATCGCCTGAAGGCCGCGATGGCCGGCCTCGACATCCCGGTGCTCGACCACCTGATCATCGCCGGCAACGCGTCGCTGTCGTTCGCCGAAAAGGGCTGGCTATAGGCCCGGTGCCATCTAGCGGTATCCAGATGCGGAAGAATCGCAGCCCGACTCGTGGGAATGAGGCCATCTGGGCCGCTCAGAGGCGCGTCTGAGCGCCATCGTGCGGCAAGAATGGGCGGGTCATCGGCATAGGGGGCCTCCATCATAGGAGGCACCCCTGCCACACCACCCGGCGTGCGGGTCCGCACCGGGCGGTTCGAGAGTTTGAGGTCAGGAGAGCCTGGGCACGCCCAGCCGGTCGAAGTAGGCAATGGTCAGTACCGTCTTCAGGAGGCGGTCGCTGTTGCGCCACCAGCAGCGGCCGTTGGCCGCCACTCGTCTGGCCGCAGCCTCGCCTGCGCCCAACGCCTTGAGTTCGCGGTACATCGTCGCTGGCCGCTTCCAGTGCCTGAGCTGGATCGCGCGCAACCGGTGGCGCAGCCACTCGTCCAACTCGCGCCAGACTTTGGGCGTTTGCGCCAACCCGAAGTACGCTTTCCAGCCCAGCAGGTAGGGCCGCAGCCTGCCCACCACTTGCTCCATGCTGCGCCCGCCCGAGCGACGCGTCAGTTGCCGGATGCGGGCCTTGAAGTCGGCCAGGGCCTTGCGGTCCACGGCACATTTGACTTCCCGACCCTTGGCTACCCACAGCGCGTAGCCCAGGAACTTGCGCCCGAAGGCGCTGGCTATGGCGCTCTTGGCTTCGTTGATCTGCAGCTTCAGTCCTGCATACAGCCTTCGCAGCAGCGCCATCACCCTGTGCCCGGCCTTGATGCTGCCCACGTAGACGTTGCAGTCGTCGGCGTAGCGCGCGAAGCCGTAGCCCCGTGCCTCCAGCGCCTTATCCACTTCGTCGAGCAGCACGTTGGCTAGCAGCGGGCTCAAGGGCCCGCCTTGCGGCGTGCCCTGCTGGCGCTCGATGATCACCCCGCCGTCCATGATCCCGGCGTTCAGGTACGCACGGATCAGCCCGATGACTGCGGCGTCTTGGATGCGCCTTTGCAATCGCTCCATCAGGATGTCGTGGTTGACCCGGTCGAAGAACTTGCTCAGATCCACGTCCACCACCACGCGCTTGCCCGACTGCACGTACGCCCGCGCGGCCTTGACCGCATCGTGCGCCCGCCGTCCGGGCCGGAACCCGTAGCTGTGCTCGCTGAAGCTGGGGTCGATCAGCGGTTGCAGCACTTGCAGCAACGCCTGCTGGATCAGCCGGTCCTGCACCGTAGGGATGCCCAGCTCGCGCTGGCTGCCGTCCGGCTTGGGAATCATCACCCTGCGCACCGGCGCTGGCCGGTACGTGCCCGCCAGCAGCGCCTGGCGGATGCCCGGCCACCTCGTGCGCAGTTCCTGGGCGGTCTGCTCGATGTCGAGCCCGTCCACCCCGGCTGCGCCTTTATTGGCCTTGACCCGCTTCCACGCCGCTTGCAGGTTCTCTCTCGTCAGCGTCGCTTCCAGCACAGGACCAGCCCCCGCCTTCGGCCTTGCCGACCCTGTGCCCGGGTGCTCATGGGGCGGGCCATCGGCTTCGTCGCTGGCAGCTTCGCGCTTGGCTTCACCTCGCGCTACCCCTGCCCGCCCGGGTCGCCCCGGCATCTGACGCATGGCCTTTGACATCCTCATGTCTTCGGTCACTCACTCTCGTTCGGCCCTTCGTCCTTTTGCTCCAGCCTCATCGGCCTGCGACTCGCACTACTATGGCCTCTGCTGACTTCTCGCTCCGGCACCAGCCGTCGCCCTTTCAGGCATAAGGCGAGATCTCCCCGGGTAAGAACGCACTCCTTCGCTGCACAACCGCCGGATCTACGCCGCCTCGCCTTGATCACAAGAGCTTTACGGTTCATTGCCCGCTCGCCCTGCTCGGCACCGCCTTCTATCCGGTTCTTGTCCATCGGCTCACAGCTTCGCTCCACGCTTCCTCCCCACGCTCGGTCGCCCTCACGCAGTTGCGCTTCGCTTCGCTCGTTGTGATCAACTTACGGGAGGACTTGCACCTCCAAGAGTGCGCCCGTGCCGGGCGCACAACAAAAAAGAGGCCCCGAAACCAGGGCCTCTTTCAATAGAAGGGGGTATTGAGCCATCCGGGCCGGGCATCGCTGCCCGAACTTTCTGAGTCGGACCCCCATAGACGTTTGGCTGGATCAATCCAGCGCACAGCAACAGAATAGTGACCATGCTGAACCCTGTCAACCCAATCGATCACACCGCCGCCGCACGGTTGCTTGAGTTTCTTGGTCCTTCCCCACCCTGGAATCGGTCGCTGTGGAACATCGGTCTTGTCCTAGAACTCCATGAACTGCATGAAGCGTGCGAAGCGTTCCGCAACTCGATCCTGAGTGAGAAATCAGTCTGCCGACTGGTCAGCTCGTTCCTGAGAAAAGCCGGGAAGGACCCTGTTCTTACCCGTGAGGAGAAGGCGCATCTCCGGGAGCAATTGCAACAACCGAAACCCCCGCATGTGGGCTCAGCTCAGCACCATGCGATTCGGCAGATGGCCGACCGTTTGCAGCGGGACTACCTGATGCGTTGGGCTCAGATCGTACGCGGTGAGCCGAATTACGGTCTGGAAAACTTCGCGCGGAGCGTCGCCGCACACCTTCTCGATCATGGCTTTTCCCGCGCTCATCTGCAGGAGACGGTTCGTGCGGCGCTTCGCACATCAGACTCGGTGACGTTGGCCGAGATCTGTGAGCAATTGCAAGCAGAGATACGAACCAATCAGTCTCGACAGTTCGAGGTTCTGATCGGATTTCAGAAGTCTCCGCGGCACCCTGGTGGGTATCCCCGCGGTTGGATGAACGGTCACATGGGGGCCGAATGGCTGATCGCGAATGGCTTCGATACGTCCAATCTGCGGATCAGCGCGGCCACTGTCTTGACGGTCACGGCCTTGGATCCCCGAGGGGCGGCGGAGGCGGCTGCTTCAGAATCGGATCGACTGGCCGCTCGAACCATAGTGGCGACGGGGCAGCGCTTAGAGCGGCTGAAAACGGTCTGGGTTCGCGGCCACCCTGAACCTTTTCCCCTTTTTGGCGATGCGCGTGGCGTTCGCGTGAAGGCGCTAGCGCGTGAAGACCTCATCTATGAGCCAACCCAGTACAAGAACATCGACGCAGCAATCGAACTCATGGCCCACTTGGAAGGAAGTTCTCCGGCTGCGGCGATTGCCGGCGGATGGGCTGCGATCGAAGGGCTACTTGCCGAGCCGGACGCACGAGCGACAGCCGCCGACAATCTGGCTGCTCTCGTGGCCTGTTCCTGGCCTCGGGCCGAGCTCACCACGCTCTCCTACACCGTACAGAAGCATGTCGCGCAATACGCCGTGGAGTTCGATCAACTGCGAGTCAATCGTGAACGATGCATGCGGCTCGCCGAACTCATCCATGACGGCCAGATTCGTGGCCTCGATCGACGACCGGCCGATACCGCGGCGATTCTCCGCGTCTCGAAGGTTCTGAACAATCCGAGGTCTGGACTGCAGGACATCAAGGAGACGGTCGCCGAAGCCTTTCACCGATTGTACCGTCAGCGCAATTTGATTCTTCACGGTGGAAACCTTGACGGCGTTAGCCTGCGTGCAAGTCTTCGAACCGTCGCGAAGCTGGCTGGTGCTGGATTGGATCGAATCGCTCACGCTCAATATGTACAGCAGGTGATCCCTCTGGAGCTTGTCTCAAGAGCAAACATGGGTCTGGCACTGCTCGACAACAGATCAACTATGGCGTGCGTCGACCTTCTGGAGCCGCATGTTTCGGGCCCTTGATGCTTCGATGCGCATCGCACATCAAGAAGCCCTCTCGCGTCGTGCCCCGAATAATGGTTTCGGCACGCCGCCGAGATACTAGCCGCGGGCCACCGCGACCCTCGCCTCGCGGCGCGCGATCCACAGTGTCGACGCCAGGATGATCGCGCCGCCGGCCAGCGTCTCCATCGACGGCCGGTCGCCGAACACGGCGATGCCCAGCAGCGTCGCCCAGATCAGGTCCAGGAACTTCGTCGACTGCGTCGCCGAGATGTCGGCCGCCGCGAACGAGCGGGTCAGGCAATAGTGGCCGAAACTGCCGAGCACGCCGCAGACCAGGAACCAGAACCACTGCGCGGCCGTCGGCGACTGCCAGTAGTACAACGCCGGCGGCGCCGAGAACAGCGCGACGGTGATCGCCTGCCAGGCGACGATGACGCTGGGGCTGTCGCGGCGCGTCAGCGCCTTGGTGATCAGGAACGAGCCGGCGAACACCGGCGAGGCCAGCAGCATCAGCAGCGCGTAGACGCCGCCGTCGCCGCGCAGGTGCGGACCGAGCACGACCAGCACGCCGGCGAAGCCGATGCCGGCCGCCACCCAGCGCGCGGCCACCATCTTCTCGCCGAAGAACAGCGCGGCGCCGATCATGATGAAGATCGGCGTCGTGAATCCCATCGCGGTGATGTCGGCCAGCGCCATGTGCGGCAACGCGGCGAACCACAGCATCAGCCCGACCGTGTGGACGACGCCCCGCCACAACTGGCCGGCGACGCCGTTGGGCCGGTACAGCGCGACTCCCTGCCGAAGGATCAGCGGGATCATGACGATGAAGCCGGCCCCGTAGCGCAGGAACTGCGTCTGGAACGGATGCATCTGCTGGGTCAGCGCGCGCAGCGTCGTGTTGAGCAGGCTGAACACCAGCCCGGCGCTGATCGCCCACATGATCGCCCGGGTCGTGGGCGGCGCGCTCAGCGCGCGTTGGCGAAGGGTCGACCACGTTCGGTCGATGGCACCGGCTAGGCTCTTTGCGTTCACCCGCGAAGTATAGTGACGCCCCTGACGGACCACCGGGCGCCCGTCCGCCGAGCGTTTCGAATTCCCCGACGCGCGCCGCAGTTTCGACCGGCGCACCTTCCGGCGGCATGACCGGACATTGACGGAAAACGCCAGACTTCGTATACTTTAGGGCTTTACTGCATGCAAGCCGCGCCAAGCGCGTGGCCCGTCAACCGGTCCGGCGCCTTTCGCGAACCGCCGGACCTGACAGGCCCGATCCGGCGACGGCACGAGTCAGGCCTCGCCCGTCAGCGTCTGACCCTCCGCGAACTGTATCAAGGTGATCCCATGGCCAAAGTCTGCCAAGTGACCGGAAAAGCGCCGATGGTCGGCAACAACGTCTCGCACGCCAACAACAAGACCAAGCGCCGCTTTCTGCCCAACCTCCAGAACCGCCGTTTCTGGGTCGAGAGCGAGAAACGCTGGGTGCGCCTGCGCATCTCGAACGCCGCGCTGCGCCTGATCGACAAGAAAGGCATCGACGTCGTGCTGGCCGACCTGCGCGCCCGCGACGCCGCCTGAGCGCTCCCCGCGTAGACAAGGACAATCATCATGCGTGAAAAGATCAAGCTCGAATCGACGGCGGGTACCGGCCACTTCTACACGACGACGAAGAACAAGCGCACCAAGCCCGAGAAGATGGAGATCAAGAAGTTCGATCCCGTCGCGCGCAAACACGTCGCGTACAAGGAAACCAAGATCAAGTGATCGGCCGGCCGCGGCCCGGGCGTCTCATCGCGCCCGGTCCGGTGCTTGCCGATTCCGCGAGAACGCCAGCATCATGCTGGCGTTTTTGTTTTTTGCGTCGCCGATGTCGAGCGGCGATCTCGAGCGCCGTTGACGAGCGCCGACGATGACCGGCGGCGACGAGCGCCCGCCCCCAACACGGAGACACCGATGGCAGACCTCCCGTTTTCGCCTTCCCGCCGGCGCTGGCTGCAAGCGGCCTCGGCGGCGTCGCTGCTCGCGCCGGCCGCCCTCGCAAGTCCGGCCCTCGCGCAATCGGCCGCACCCGCTTCCGCCCCGGCCGGCGGCGGTGCCGCGAACTGGCCGACCAAGCCGCTGCGCCTGATCGTGCCGTACGCGGCGGGCGGCTTCGGCGACATCCGCGCCCGGCAGATCGCCAGCCGGCTGGGTGCCTCGCTCGGGCAGACGATCGTCGTCGAGAACAAGCCCGGCGCCGGCGGCGTGCTCGGTACCGACCTGGTCGCCAAGGCCGAGCCCGACGGCTACACGATCGGCACCGGCCACCTGGCGCCGCTGGCCGTCAACGGCCATCTGATGCAGACGCTGCCCTACGATCCGTTGAAGGACGTCGCACCGATCGTGCTGATCGAATCGTCGCCGCTGATCCTGTGCGTCGGTCCGGCGCTGGCCGACGTGCCGGACGTGCGCGCGCTGATCGCGCTCGCGCGCTCGCAGCCCGGCAAGCTGACGTTCGCGTCGTCGGGCATCGGCGGCGCCCACCATCTGTCGGGCGAGATGTTCCGCGACCAGGCCGGCATCGACATCACGCACATCGCGTACAAGGGCGGCGCGCCGGCGGCCACCGACCTGATGGCCGGCCACGTGTCGATGATGTTCGAGATGGGCTACGCGGCGCTGCCGTCGGTCAAGGCCGGCAAGACGCGCGCGCTGGCCGTGACCTCGAGCAAGCGCCTGGCCGTGCTGCCCGACGTGCCGACGATGGCCGAATCCGGCCTGGCCGGCTTCGAGTCATACAACTGGCAAGGGCTGATCGCCCCGGCCGGAACGCCGCCCGCGCTCGTCGAACGGCTGAACCGCGAGGTCAATACGATGCTCGACGGCGAGCTGAAGGCGCTGATCAGCGCGGCCGGCAGCGAGCCGTCGGGCGGCACGCCGGACGCGTTCGCGCGGTTCATCCGCAGCGAGAACGTCAAGTGGGCCAAGCTGATCGAGCACAACGGCATCAAGCCTGCCTGAGCGAACCGAGCGCAATGGGACCAAGCCCATCTGAGCGGCCCGAGCACGACGGGATCAAACCCGCCTGAGCGGCCCGAGCACAACGAGACCAAACCCGCCTGAGCGGACCGAGCACAACGAGACCAAGCCCACCCCTGAGCGGACCGAGCACAACGAGACCAAGCCCGCCTGAGCGGACCGAGCGGCCGCGTCCGGGGAGTGTCCGTCTTGCGCTTCGGCCGCAGTCGAGCCGCCGTCAACCCAGCCCTGCCGCCGAAGCCGGAACAGGCGGTTCCGGCGGCAACATCGACCCCGTGCTCAATGCTTGCGCGCGGCGATCGCCTGTTCGGCCTGCGTGACCAGCGACTCGCCGATCTGCTTCTTCCACTTGTCGTAGACCGGCCGCGTCGCCTTGACGAACGCCTCGCGCTGCGCGGCATCGAGCCGCGTCACCGTAACGCCGAGCGCCGAGATTTCCTTGACCTGCGGCAGGTCGGCCTCGACCATCCCTTTGCGCGCGATCGCGATCTCCTGCTTGCCGGCGTCGATCGCCGCCTGCCGGACGATCTCGCGATCCTCGGGCGTCCAGCTCTGCCAGACGTCGCGGTTGACGACGAAGACCAGCGGATCGGCGACGTAGCCCCACAGCGTCAGATGCTTCTGCGCGACCGTCTGCAGCTTGGCGGCGGTGAAGATCGCCAGCGGATTCTCCTGCCCGTCGACGGCGCCGCTGGCCAGCGCCGGCTGCGCGTCGGCCCAGCTCATCTGCGTCGGGTTCGCGCCCAGCGCCGTGAAGGTCTCGAGGAACAGCGGCGAGCCGACCACGCGGATCTTGAGGCCCTTCAGGTCCTGCGGCAGCTTCACGTCGTGCTTGGAGTTCGACAGCTCGCGATAGCCGTTCTCGCCCCAGGCCAGCGGCAGCACGCCGCCCTTCTCGATCGCCTTGAACAACTGCTGGCCCACCGGCCCCTGCGTGACGGCATCGATCGCCGCGTAGTCGGGCATCAGGAACGGCAGCGAGAACAGGTTCAGTTCCTTGATCTGCGGCGACCAGTTGATCGTCGAACCGACCGCCATGTCGATCACGCCCTGCCGGATCGCCGTGAACTCGCGCGTCTGGTCTCCCTGGACCAGCGAGGTGCCCGGATACAGCTTGATGTTGATCCGCCCCTGCGTGCGCTCGCGGACGAGGTCCGCCCAGATCTCGCCGCCCTTGCCCCACGGGAACGCAGGCCCGAGCACCAGCGACAGCTTGTATTCGGCCTTGTAGTTCGCCGGCGCCTGCGCGGCCGCGGGAGCGGCCGCCATCCATGCCGACAGCGCGACGCCCGCGCAGGCCAGCCATTTGTGCATTCTCATCTTGCTCCTCCTCCTGTTGACGACGAACCGGCAGGCCGCCGGCCGTTCCGTTCATCGACCCGTCGATCGATCAATAACCGAGCCGCCTCGGCAGCCACAGCGCCAGCTCCGGAAACACCAGGACCAGCAGCATCGCGACGAACATCGCGGCCAGCAGCCACACGACCCAGCGAACCGTCTGCTCCATGCCGACCCGGGCGATCCGGCACGACACCATCAGATTGACGGCCAGCGGCGGCGTGAACTGCCCGAGCGCGACCTTCAGCGTCAGCACGACGCCGAACCACACCGGATCCCAGTTGTACGCCTGCGCGATCGGCAGCAGCAGCGGCACGAAGATCAGGAAGATCGACACGCCGTCGAGGAACATGCCGATGACCATCAGCATCAGGATCAGCAGCGCCAGCACGCCCCATTCGCCGAGGCCGGAATTGACGATCGCCCGGGTCAGCGGATCGATGACGCCCAGCGTCGACAGCGAGTACGCGAAGATCCCGGCCAGCGACACGACCAGCAGGATCACCGACGACAGCTCGCCGGCCTCGCGCAGGATCGGGAACAGGTCGCGTACGCCGATCGTCCGATGGATGACCATGCCGACGAACAAGCCGTAGACGACCGCGACGACGGCCGCTTCGGTCGGCGTGAACCAGCCGAGCCGCATGCCGCCGAGGATCAGCACCGGCGCGGCGAGCCCCCACGAGGCCTCGCGCAGGCTGCGCCAGAACGGCGGCCGCGGCAGGTCGCGCTCGCGCTGGCCCAGGCCGTGTTTGCGCGACAGCCAGACGGCCGGAACGATCAGCGCCAGGCCGGCGAGCACGCCGGGCACCATGCCGGCGGCGAACAGCGCCGGCACCGAGGCGCCGGGCACCAGCACCGAATAGACGATGAACGCGATCGACGGCGGGATCAGGATGTCGGTAGCGGCCGCCGCGCCGACGATGCTGGCCGAGAACGCGGCCGGATAGCCGGCGCGCGACATCGCGGCGATCATCACGCCGCCGACCGCCGCGGCATTGGCCGGGCCCGATCCGGAAATCCCGCCGAGGAACATCGCCACGGTGATCGCGACCAGCGGCAGCATGCCGGGACCGCGGCCGACGATCGCGATCGCGAAGTTCACGAGCCGCGCGGCGACGCCGGAACGGTCGAAGATCGACCCGACCAGCACGAACATCGGGATCGCCAGCAGCGGGTACTTGGCCAGGCCGGCATAGAAATTCTGCGGCACGGCCAGCAGGCCGAACCACTGCACGTCGCTGTTGGCCAGGCCGATCGCCAGCGCGCCGGCCACGCCCAGCGCGACGCCGATCGGCACGCCGAGCAGCATCAGCGCGATGAACGCGACGACCAGCAGCGTCGCGATCATGCCGACTCGCGGCCCCGGCGGATGAACACGCCGAGCGCGCGCAGCGCGATGGCCGCCGAGCACACCGGCAGCCAGATCGAATACCACCACTCGGGCACGCCGATGCCGGGCGAGGTCTCCTCGTAGCGGATGTTGTCCCAGACCAGCCAGACGCTCAGGCCGGCCAGCAGCGCGAAGAACAGCGCGACGACCAGCGCCGAGAAGCGCGCGAGCCGCCGCTGGCGGGCCGGGCTGCCGCCGTCGGCGAAGTATTCGATCCGGATGTGCCGATGACGGGCGACGGCGGCCGAACCGGCCACCATCGTCAGCACGATCATCAGGAAGACCGAGATCTCTTCGGTCCACGCGAACGACTGGTCGGTCAGGTAGCGGACCAGCACGTTCGCGAAGGTGATGGCGACCAGCAGTCCCATGATGACGACCGTCAGCCAGTCCTCGATGCGCAACGGCACCTTGACCGGTGGGTCGGCCTCGTCGTGCGCGACGACGGGCGCCACGTCGGCGTCAGCGGACGCGGCGGACGGGAGAACGGCTCGGTCGGCGGTGGCGGGCGCCGGCGGGCGCGCCTCAGGCTCGGTATTCACGATCGATCACTCGCGGGCAGCGGGCGAATCGTTGACAAGGCGCGAATCTTAACCGATCAGCATGATATGGTCGGCCCGCCTGACCGACCCGCCGGACCCCGCATGCCATCGACCGCCCTGCTGCTGACCGAATCCTGGGCGAGGATCACCTCGTCGAACCTGAGCCAGACCCTCGTTTCGCTGTGCCTGCTGCTGATCGCGGCACTCGGCATACGGCTGGCCGAGCGCTACTACCGCGACAAGTCGTCCGGCACGTCCGAACGACGGCGCAGCGCCTACCTGGCGGTGCGCAATTCGATCGGCGTGATCGTCGGCATCCTGCTGCTGGTGATCTGGGGCGGTTGGCTGCAGCACTTCGCGTTGTCGCTGGCCGCGTTGACGGCCGGCGTGGCCATCGCCGGCAAGGAATTCTTCATGAGCGGCCTGGGCTCGCTGATGCGCATGATGCAGCGCAGCTACGTGGTCGGCGACCTGATCGAGGTCGCGACGCTGCGCGGCGAGGTCATCGAGATCAACCTGATGTCGACGCGCCTGCTCGAGCAGGGGCCGACCGGCTACGTATCGGGACGGACCGTCGAGTTTCCGAACATGATGCTGCTGCTGAACCCGGTCCGCAAACTGTCGCACACCGGCCGGTTCCTGCACGAGTTCATCCGGATTCCGATCGAACCGGGCCCGCGCGTGTTGTCGGCCAAGGCGCATCTGCTGCAGGCCGGCACGGCCGTGACCGAGCCCTGGATCGACGAAGCGACCCGGCATTTCAAGCGGATCGCCGGTGCGTACCTGATCGATCTGCCGGAGAGCAAGCCGATCGTGCTGATCGAGCCGGTCGACGCGCGGCGCGTCGACCTGGTGCTGCGATTCACGTGTCCGACCGATCAGCGGCTGGTGGTGTCGCAGCAGATTCTCGATCGCTACTACGCGATCGAGACGGACGCGGAGCCGGCGTGACGGCTCCGCGAGCGGCGGATCAGACCGCCGCGTAGCTGCGCAGGCGCAGCGCCATTTCCTGCAGCGCACGGACGCCGCTGGCTTCGGCCCGCGCGCACCATTGCTGCAGTTGGTGGACGAGCTGCTCGCCCGACTGGTGCGAACGCTCCCACAGTTGCGACAGCTCGCTGCGCATCTCGACCAGCGTGCGCAGGCGATCGCTGGCGGCCATGACCTCGGGCAGCTTGGCCCGGTGCTGCTGGCTCCACTTGCTGTCGTCACGCGCCAGCCAACTGCGTGCCGACGCGATCAACTGGCTCTCGGGGGCCTTGATCGAACGCAGGCGCCGGGCCTCTTCGTTGCACGCGCGGCGCAGCTTGGCCGCATAGGTCGCCATCACGTCGTAGCGATGATGGATGACGGCCTGCAGCGCTTCGAGGTCGATCTTGCTGCGCGCGGCCACCAGCTTGGGCTTGGGCGCGACCTTGCGCACCTTGGCCAGCCCCAGCCACGACATCATCTTGATGTAGCCCCAGCCCACGTCGATCTCGTACCACTTGTTCGAGAACTTGGCCGAGCTGCCGAACGCATGGTGGTTGTTGTGCAGCTCCTCGCCGCCGATCAGGAAGCCCCAGGGCACGAGGTTCGTGCTGGTGTCGGCGACGTCGAAATTGCGATAGCCGACGTAGTGGCCGACGCCGTTGATGACGCCCGCGGCCCAGAACGGGATCCACAGCATCTGGATCGCGAACACGGTCAGGCCGATCGCGCCGAACAGCAGCACGTTGATGACCAGCGTCAGGTACACACCCCAGACCGAATGCTTCGAGTACAGGTTGCGCTCGATCCAGTCGTCCGGCGTGCCGTGGCCGTAGCGGTCGATCTCGGGCTTGTCGGCCGCCGAGACCCGGTACAGTTCGGCGCCTTCGAGCAGCACCTTCTTGATGCCGAAGATCTGCGGGCTGTGCGGATCATCGACGGTCTCGCACTTGGCGTGGTGCTTGCGGTGGACCGCCGCCCACTCCTTGGTGACCATGCCGGTTGTCAGCCACAGCCAGAACCGGAAGAAGTGCGAGACGACCGGATGCAGGTCCAGCGCCCGGTGCGCCTGACAGCGGTGCAGGTAAATGGTGACCCCGGCGATCGTGATGTGGGTCACGACCAGCGTGTAGATGACGATCTGCCACCAACTGAAATTCAGCAGTCCGGTGTCCAGAAACGACAGAATCGAATCGATCAAACCAAATCTCCATCAAAGGAAATGTGAGCGGCGACGCGACGGCGCGCTCACGCTGGACGCGAATCGACCCAGCGTCTCACAGTCTACCCGAAGGCTCCGAGTCTATCCGTTAAGTCGCGTTCGCCGTGTGTTTTTTCAAGAACACAGACGTTCCATCGGTCGGAAAATGACTAAAAACTGACGGGCGTCAAACCGATGGCCCACTGCGGATCTCGCGCCGGGGCGCCGGCACCTCGATGCCCGCCTCGCGAAAACGCGGCCAGATCGCCATCGCCACGTCGGACAGCACGCGCCCCTGCCCCTTGTGGGGGTCGGCCAGCGAGAAGCCGACTTCCAAACTGATCCCATCAGGATCGAACCGTGCGAGCGACACCGACGGCGGCGGATCGGCCAGCACGCGCGGCGTCGCGCGCGCCGCGTCGATCGCCAGCCGGATCGCCTGATCGAGGTCGGTCCCGTAGGCGACCTGGATCGGCAGGCTCAGGCGCAGCCGCCCGGATCGCGAGAAGTTCTGCACGACCGAGCCGACCAGCGAGTCGTTCGGCATGATGTGGATCGCGCCGTTGCCGGCCTCGATCAGCGTGAACCGCGTCCGGATGTCCTTGACGGTGCCCTGCACGGCATCGATCCGGACCAGATCGCCGAGCCGGATCTGGCGTTCGAGCAGCACGACGAAGCCGCTGATGTAGTTGCTGGCGATCCGCTGCAGGCCCAGGCCGATGCCGACGCCCAGCGCGCCGCCGAAGATCGACAACGCGCTCAGGTCGATGCCGACGATCGAGAAGCCCATCAGCAGCGCGACGATCAAAAACAACGACTGGATCAGCCGCGACAGCACGGCGCGCAGGCTGACGTCGATCGACGCGGCCGCCAGCAGGCGCGCCTCGACCAGGCCGCCGAGCCAGACCGCCGCCAGCACGGTGACCAGGATCCAGAACGCGCTCGACAGCATCATCCACGCGTCGAGCGTCTGCGCGCCGACCGGGAAGCGGATCGAGCGCAGCAGCGTCACCACGTCGTCGGCATAGCCGGTCACGTGCAGCGCGACCGTCCCCCAGACCAGGCCGACCAGCGAGCGCTCGAACGCGACCAGCATCGACGAGCGCGACACCGACGAGACGACGTAGACGATCGTGCGAACCAGCACCATCGCCACCGTCATGACGATCGCCAGCCGCAGCACGTTCGTCGCCATCCACCGGTCCATCACCAGCCGGACGACGCTCAGAAGACCCAGAGAGAACAACGGAAACAGCAGCCGGGCGATCGCCTCGCGCGCCTGCAGCCTGCCGAACAGGCCGTGCGACGCCTGGTCGACCTCGGCGGCGACCGCCTGATCGGTGGTGCTGCCGCCGGCCGCTTCGGCCGCCAGCGCAGCCGCGGTCGCCGCCACCGCCGGATCGACGTCGGTCACGCGCGACAACGCCTCCCGGCGCCAGCGCCGCAGCAGCACGCCGGATCCGGCCCAGGCCACGATCAGGCAGGCCGCCAGCGCCAGGATCTGCCAGACGACCGACGGCTGCTGCAGATCCCGCCAGAAATCCAGCAGCATCGAATGCAGCAGCCGCTCGGTGTTCATGCGCTCGAGCCGGCGCGGGTCCAGCACGCCGCGAAGAAGCCGTCGCAGTCGTCGCGGTCGGGCCGCAACTGCAGGAAACGCGCGCCGGGGTCGGCCGGATCGCGGCCGATGCCGACGGCCAGGCGTTCGAGCAGCGGACCGATCGGCTCGGGCCGCCAGTCCGGATGGCCGGCGTCGAAGCCCTCGGCGATCCGCTGGTTCTCGGCCGCCAGCAGACTGCAGGTCGCGTAGACCAGCGTGCCGCCCGGCTTGACCAGCCGGGCCGCCGCTTCGAGGATCGATGCCTGCGTCCGGCACAGCCGGCCGATCTCGGCCTCGTCGATCCGCCATTTAAGGTCCGGATTGCGCCGCAGGGTGCCCGATCCGCTGCACGGCGCATCGACCAGCACGACGTCGGCGCGGCCGGCCAGCCGCACGAGCTTCGGATCGTTCTCGCTGTCGATCGCCATCGGCTGCACGTTGGTCGCGCCGGCCCGCGCCAGGCGCGGGCGCAGCTTGGCCAGCCGCGCCGCCGACACGTCGCACGCGTAGACCTGGCCGGTGTTCTTCAGCAACGCGGCCAGCGCCAGCGTCTTGCCGCCGGCGCCCGCGCAGAAATCGACGACCGTCCGACCCCGTCGGGGCGCGGCCAGCAGCGCCAGCAACTGGCTGCCGGCGTCCTGGACCTCGACGCCGCCCGATTCGAACAGGCGGCTGCGCTCGAGCGCCGGCTTGCCCTCGACGCGAAGCGCGCCGGGCACGCCCGGCCACGGATGCGCGACGATGCGGTCGGCGGCCAGCGCGCGGACCGCGTCGTCGATCGTCGTCTTCGAGGTGTTGACGCGCAGGTCCAGCGGCGCCGGGCGCAGCAGCGCCTGCGCGATCGACGCGGCCGCGGCGTCGCCGTGCGTCGCCCGCAGCGCCTCCCACAGCCAGTCGGGCAGGCTGAACCGGATCGGCGGCGCGACGGCCGCCGGATCCAGCGCGCAGACGCGGTCCAGCCACGGCTGTTCGGCCGGTTCGACGGCCAGCGCCGGACGTCCGCCCGGAGCGGCGCCCGCGTCGGCGAGCCGCCGCTGCGCGATCAGCGCCAGCCGCCGCGGCATCGGCCCGATGCCGCTCTGCGCCCAGTTCGCGTACAGGCGCCGGTGCCGCAGCACGTCGAACACCGTCTCGGCGATCACGCCGCGATCGCGCCGCCCGAGCGAAGGCTGCGAGCGAAAGAAGTCGCGCAGCACCAGATCGGCGGGCCGGGCGCCGTCCAGCGCCAGCGCCAGCGCGTCGAGCAGCCGCTGGCCCAGCGCGGAGACGGCCCCGCCGCGCGGTGCCGCGTCGTCGCGCCGCATCGCTTTCGCCTTTACCTTCGCCGGGCCCCCGCGCCTCACGCGTCGCTCCACAGCCAGCGCGGCGCCGCATCGGCCGGATCGCGCCACGACGGCTCGCCGCCGCGCAGCCGCATCCGGTCATGGACCAGCCAGCCGACCACCATCGGATAAAGCGCGTGCTCGGCGCGCAGCACGCGTTCGCCGAGCGCCTGTTCGTCGTCGCCGTCGCGCACCGGCACGGCCGCCTGCGCGAGGATCCGGCCGCTGTCGACTTCGTTGACGACCATGTGGACGGTCGCGCCGTGCACGCGCACGCCGGCGGCCAGTGCCTGGCGGTGCGTGGCCACGCCGGGAAACGCGGGCAGCAGCGACGGATGGATGTTGATCAGCCGGTCGGCATAGTGCGCGACGAACGCGGGCGCCAGGATCCGCATGAATCCGGCCAGCACGACCAGATCGGGGGCCAGCGGATCGATCGCAGCGATCATCGCCTCGTCGAAGGCCGCCCGGTCGGGATGGCTGCGATGATCCAGTTCGATGACCGGCAGCCCGTGCCCGCGCGCCAGCGCCGCGCCCGCCGTATCCGGCCGGCTCGCGACGACACCGACGATGTCGGCCGGCCAGGCCTCGTCACGGCACGCTCGCACGAGCGCGTCCATGTTCGAGCCGCGCCCCGATATCAGGATCACCAATCGCTTACGCAACAACATTCGCCTCGCGCATCCGGGCCGGCGCCGGTCGTGCCGGGCGCCGCCCGGCGCTCGGCGTCGACGGCCGGCCCCTCGGCCGGCGCTGCCCGCCGGGCGCCACTTTACCACCGCGGTTCGGCCCTTCCGCCCCGAATGGCTTAAACTTCAACGTTTTGCCGCCCGAACCGGATGCACGCTTTCCGTCGACTCCCGCCGCTGGACCAACGCCGCCCGTGCGCGTTGACGATCGGCAATTTCGACGGTGTGCACCGCGGGCACCTGGCGATCCTGACCCGTCTGGCCGACGAGGCGCGCCGGCGCGGCCTCGTCAGTTGCGTGCTGACGTTCGAGCCGCATCCGCGCGAATACTTCGCGAGGACCGGTCGCGGAACGGCACCGGCCCGGATCTCCACGCTGCGCGACAAGCTCGAGGCACTGAAGCTGTACGGCGTGGATCGCGTCAACATCGCGCATTTCAACGCCCGCCTCGCCGCGCTGCCGGCCGAGGACTTCGTGCGCGACCTGCTGGTCGACGGCCTGCAGGTCCGGTATCTGCTGATCGGCGACGACTTTCGCTTCGGCGCGCAGCGCCGCGGCGACTTCGCGCTGCTGCGCCGGATGGCCGGCGGCGACGGCGATCCGCGCCGCGCGTTCGACGTCGAGGCGATGCCGACGATCGAGGACGACGGCGCGCGGATCTCGAGCACCGCGATCCGCCAGGCGCTGGCCGACGGCCGGCTGGCCGACGCGCGCCAGTTGCTGGGCCGCGCGTACTGCATCTCCGGGCACGTCGTGCACGGCCGCAAGCTCGGCCGCACGCTGGGCTTTCCGACGATGAACGTGCGGATCCCGTTCGATCGCCCGGCGCTGTCGGGCATCTTCGCGGTCCGCGTGCACGGCCTGCCGCCCCCGGCCGGCGACGCATCGGCGATCCCGGCGCCGATCGACGGCGTGGCCAGCCTCGGCACGCGGCCGGCGGTCGAGGCGCATGGCCGGCCGCTGCTCGAAGTCCACCTGTTCGATTTCGATCGCAACGTCTACGGCGAGATCGTTCGCGTCGAGTTCGTCCGCAAGCTGCGCGACGAGCGGCACTTCGACTCGCTCGACGCGCTGACGGTGCAGATCGACGCAGACGCGCGCCAGGCGCGCGACGTGTTGCGCCAACCCTGAGGAACCTGATCATGGCCAAGAAACCGGCCGCACCCGAATCGGCGTACCGCGCGACGCTGAACCTGCCGGACACCCCGTTCCCGATGCGTGGCGACCTGCCCAGGCGCGAACCGCAGTGGACCGCCGAATGGCAGGACAAGGGCCTGTACAAACGGATCCGCGCGCTGTCGGCCGGCCGCCCGCTGTGGCAGTTGCACGACGGCCCGCCGTTCGCCAACGGCGACATCCACAACGGCCACGCCGTCAACAAGATCCTGAAGGACATCGTCGTCAAGAGCCGGCAGATGGCGGGCTTCGATGCGCACTACATCCCGGGCTGGGATTGCCACGGCATGCCGATCGAGATCCGCATCGAGAAGGAGTACGGCCGCAACCTGCCGCCCGACGAGGTGCAGTCCCGCTCGCGCGCTTATGCGACCGAGCAGATCGCCCGGCAGAAGGCCGGCTTCATCCGGCTCGGCGTGCTCGGCGACTGGGACGATCCTTATCTGACGATGGCGCCGGGCAACGAGGCCGACGAGTTGCGCGCGCTCGGCCGCATCCTCGAGAAAGGCTACGTGTTCCGCGGTCTGAAGCCGGTCAACTGGTGCTTCGACTGCCAGTCGGCGCTGGCCGAGGCCGAAGTCGAGTACGCGGACAAGGTCGACCCGGCCGTCGACGTCGGCTTCCCGTTCGCCGCCGACCAATTGCCGGCGCTGGCGCGCGCGTTCGGCCTGCCGTCGCTGCCGATCGAACGCGGCCTGTGCGTGATCTGGACGACCACGCCGTGGACGCTGCCGGCCAACCAGGCGCTGAACCTGCACCCCGAGTTCGACTACGCGCTGGTCGAGACGGTCTGGCTCGGCGAGCCGGCGCTGCTGCTGCTGGCCGCCGAGCGCGTCGAAGCCTGCCTGGCCGCGTGGAAGCTGGCCGGCAAGGTCATCGCCACCTGCAAGGGCAGCGCGCTCGACCGCATCGAGTTCAGGCACCCGTTCGCCGACCGGCGCTCGCCGGTGTTCCTCGGCGAATACGTGACGCTGGACACCGGGACCGGCGTCGTGCACTCGGCGCCCGCTTATGGCGTCGAGGACTTCGTGTCGTGCAAGGCGCACGGGATGACCGACGCCGACATCCTGCAGCCGGTGATGGGCGACGGCCGGTACACGTCGACGATGCCCGACTGGCCCGGCGGCCGCATCGTCGCCGGCAAATCGATCTGGGACGCCAATCCGCTGATCGTCGAGACGCTGCGCGAGCGCGGCGTGCTGCTGAACGTCGCGCACGACAAGCACTCGTACATGCATTGCTGGCGGCACAAGACGCCGATCATCTATCGCGCGTCGTCGCAGTGGTTCGCCGGCATGGACGTCACGCCGAAGGACGGCGGTCCGACGCTGCGCGAGACCGCGCTCGCCGGCATCGAGGCGACGACGTTCTATCCGGCCTGGGGCAAGGCGCGGCTGCACAACATGATCGCCAACCGCCCGGACTGGACGCTGTCGCGCCAGCGCCAGTGGGGCGTGCCGATGGCGTTCTTCGTGCACAAGGAAACCGGCGCGCTGCATCCGAAGACGTCCGAATTGATCGAACTGGTCGCGCGCCAGTTCGAGCAGCACGGCATCGAGGTGTGGCAGCGGATCGACGCGCGCGAGATGCTGGCCTCGGTCGGCGAGCCCGAACCGGACATGTGGGTCAAGAACCGCGACACGCTCGACGTCTGGTTCGACTCGGGCAGCACGCACCAGACGGTGCTGCGCGGCTCGCACGCCAAGGACTCGGCGTTCCCGGCCGACATGTACCTCGAGGGCAGCGACCAGCACCGCGGCTGGTTCCATTCGTCGCTGCTGACCTCGTCGATGCTCAACGGCGTGCCGCCGTACAAGTCGCTGCTGACGCACGGCTTCGTCGTCGACGGCCAGGGCCGCAAGATGTCCAAGTCGCTGGGCAACGGCATCGAGCCGCAGGAGATCTACGGCAAGCTCGGCGCCGAGATCCTGCGGCTGTGGATCGCCAGCACCGACTACTCGGGCGAGCTGGCGCTGTCCGACGAGATCCTCAAGCGCGTCGTCGAGTCGTATCGCCGGATCCGCAACACGCTACGCTTCCTGCTGGCCAACGTCAGCGATTTCGACCCGGCCAGCGACGCGGTACCGGTCGAGCGGATGCTCGAGATCGACCGCTACGCGGTGGCGATGACCGCCGCTTGGCAGCGCGGCATCGAGCAGGACTACGCGCGCTTCGAGTTCCACCCGGTGATGGCCAAGCTGCAGGTGTTCTGCTCGGAAGACCTGGGCGCGTTCTACCTGGACATCCTGAAGGACCGGCTGTACACGACGCAGCCCGGCAGCCACGCACGCCGCTCGGCGCAGACCGCGCTGTACCTGATCACCGACGCGCTGCTGCGGCTGATGGCGCCGGCGCTGTCGTTCACCGCCGAAGAGGCCTGGCAGGTCTTCTCGCCCGATCGCTGGAAGGCCGGCGGCGAGACGATCTTCACGCAGACCTGGCTCGCGTGGCCCGAGGTGCCGGGCGCCGACGCGCTGATCGCCAAGTGGACGCGGATCCGCGCGGTGCGCGCCGAGGTGCTCAAGCAGCTCGAGGAAGCGCGCGGCCGCGGCGAGATCGGCGCGTCGCTGCAGGCCGAGATCGACGTGCAGGTGCCGGCCGCCGACCACCCGCTGCTGGCCTCGCTCGGCGACGACCTGCGCTTCGTGACGATCACGTCGCAGGCGACGCTGCTGCCGCCGTCGCCGGACGACGCGACGCGGATCACCGTACGGCCCAGCTCGGCGTCCAAGTGCGACCGCTGCTGGCACTATCGCGCCGACGTCGGCCGGCACGCCGATCATCCGCTGCTGTGCGACCGCTGCTACGACAACCTGTTCGGCGCCGGCGAACAGCGGGCCTTCGCCTGATGCGCGTGCGCGCCCCGCTCCGATGACGTCGCCGGTCTCGCGCCCCGGCGTGCCGCGTCCTGACGCGTCGCGTCCCGATGCGTCGCGCCCTGACGGCTCACGTCCCGACGTGTCGCGCCCTGACAGCCCGCGCGCTGAAAGCCCACGCCCCCACGTGCCGCGCCCTGACGACTCGCGCCCTGGCGCCCCGTCGCTGGCCGGCACGGCGGCGGCGCCTTCGCCCGCGCGCTGGTACGCGCTCGCGCTGGCCGTCGTCATCATCGATCAGTTGACCAAGCTGTGGGTGCTGGACCACTTCGCGCCCGGCGAGCGGCTGCCGGTGATCCCGGGCCTGTTCGACCTGACCCTGCTGTTCAATCCCGGTGCGGCGTTCAGCTTCCTGGGCAACGCCTCGGGCTGGCAGCGCTGGTTCTTCACGGCGCTGGGCCTGGGCGCGTCGGCGGTCATCGCGGTGCTGCTGCACCGTCACCGCGGCCAGACCTTGTTTTCGCTGGCGCTGGCGATGATCATGGGAGGCGCGGTCGGCAACGTCATCGATCGCTTGATCTTCGGCAAGGTCGTCGATTTCCTGCTCTTTTATCGTGATCCCTGGTATTTTCCTGCGTTCAACGCCGCCGACAGCGCGATCACGCTGGGCGCGGCCCTGTTGATCGTCGACGAGTTGATCAGACTGCGCCGTCACGGCGCCTGACCGCCGGCGTCGTTTCCGGGCCCGCGCCCGCGGCGCGGCGCGGCGCGGCGCGGCGCCGCAGGATCGCCCGCCAACGATCGCCCAAGCCCACCAACGATCTCCCGAGGTTAGTAGGCAAGCCGATGAGATTGCACGAGTCCGCCCTCTCCACCGACCTGCAAGGCCGCCACCTGGTGCTCGGCATCACCGGCGGCGTGGCCGCGTACAAGGCCGCCGAGCTGGCGCGCGAGCTGCAGCGCCGCGGCGCCACCGTCCAGGTGGTGATGACCGAGGCCGCGACGCGCTTCGTCGGCGCGCCCACGTTCCAGGCGCTGACCGGCGAACCGGTGTTCGTCGACCAGTGGGACGCGCGCGTCGACAACAACATGGCGCACATCGACCTGTCGCGCCGCGCCGATGCGATCCTGGTCGCGCCCGCCACCGCCGATTTCATGGCCAAGCTGGTCCACGGCCTGGCCGACGACCTGCTGTCGACGATGTGCCTGGCGCGCGACTGTCCGCTGCTGGTCGCGCCGGCGATGAACCGCCAGATGTGGCAGAACCCGGCGACCCAGCGCAACATCGTGCGGCTGCGTACCGACGGCGTGCAGATCCTCGGACCGGACAGCGGCGACCAGGCCTGCGGCGAGACCGGCGAGGGCCGGATGCTCGAAGCCGAGGACCTGGCCGAGGAGATGACCGCGTTCTTCGTGCCCAAGCGGCTGGCCGGCCGCCGCGTGCTGGTGACTGCCGGCCCGACGTTCGAGGCGATCGATCCGGTGCGCGGCATCACCAACCTGTCGTCGGGCAAGATGGGCTATGCGATCGCCCGCGCCTGCCGGCAGGCCGGCGGCGACGTCGTCCTCGTCTCGGGCCCGACCGCGCTGCCGACCCCGCAGGGCGTGCGCCGGATCGACGTCGTCAGCGCGATGCAGATGCACGAAGCGGTGATCGGCGAGCTGACCGGATCGGGCTCGCCGCCGCGCCGCCAGCAGGTCTTCATCTCGGTGGCGGCCGTCGCCGACTGGCGCGTGACGAATGTCAGCGGCCAGAAGATCAAGAAGGTCGAAGGCACGCCCGCGCCGAAGATCGAATTCGCGCAGAACCCCGACATCCTGGCCAGCGTCGCCCACCTGCCGGACCCGCCTTACTGCGTCGGCTTCGCGGCCGAGAGCGAGGACCTCGAACGCAACGGCGACGTCAAACGGCGCCGCAAGGGCATTCCGCTGCTGATCGCCAACATCGGCCACCAGACCTTCGGCCGCGACGACAACGAGGTGCTGCTGATCGACGAGGCCGGCGCGCAGTCGCTGCCGCGCGCCAACAAGCATGCGCTGGCGCGCGAACTGGTGTCGGCGATCGCGATGCGGCTGGACCGGCAAGACCAGAACCAGAAGTCCGAGCCGCGCGACGCCCGATGAACCCGCTCGAACCGATCGACCAGGCGCCGAAGGACGGGGATTTCGCCCGCTACGTCGAAGGCCTCGTCGCTCGCAGCGGCCAACGGCTGGCCGCGCCGGCCCGCGCCGACGGCCCGGCGGCGCCGCTCGCGCCCGTGGTCCCCACCCCCGTTGCGCGTTCGGCGCGAGGCGTCGCACTGGCGGCCGGCAGGTCGGCAATTGGCAGGTCGGCAATTGGCGGGTCGGCGGTTGGTGGGTCGACGAGAGGCGTGCCGACCGGCAACGCATCGACCGGCAGCAAGTCGACGGCCGGCATGCCGACGATAGGCGACGCGCAGTTGCCGGACCTCGGCGTGCTGCTGTCGCGCGCATCGACCGGTCTGGCCAAGATCATCGGTGCGATCGGCGTGATCTGGCTGCTGCTCGGCATCGTCGCCGGCATCGGCTGGTTCGCCGACAGCCTGTTCATCGCGATGATGCTGCTGTTCGCCGCGGCCTTCCTGCACAACAACCGCCGGCGCACCGTACAGCGACGCGGCGACGATGCCGGCGGCTGAGAACTTGTGAACGAACCGGCCACGCTCGCTCGCCGCGTCCGATTCGCTCACGGATCCTGAGACGAGACGCCTCTTCCGCTCGCCGCCTGTCCATCGCTACCGCTTACCCCGGCCCGTCGAAGCGATGCGGCCACCCGACCAGGAGACATCCGATGCCGATCACCAAGAGCAGCAAGCAACTGATCGCCGAAGCACGCCAGCAGATCCGGACGTTGACGCTCGACGAGGCCAAGGCCAAATACGAGGATCCGAACGTGATCTTCGTCGACATCCGCGACGTGCGCGAACTCGAGCACAACGGCATGATCCCGAACGCATTCCACGCGCCGCGCGGCATGCTCGAATTCTGGGTCGACCCCGACAGCCCGTATTTCAAGCCGATCTTCGGATCGGGCAAGGAGTTCGTGCTGTACTGCCAGTCGGCCTGGCGTTCGAGCCTGGCGACGCTCGCGCTGCAGCAGATGGGCCTGGCGCCGGTCAGCCACATCGAGGGCGGATTCAATGCGTGGAAGGAAGCCGGCCTGCCGGTCGGCGAACGCCCCCGCGGCGACAGGAAGGCCTGAAGCACCGGCGTCCCCCCTCCCTCACCCATTCTCCAACCCGCATCACCAGGAATCGCCGATGCACCGCCAGATCGAAGCCCTCATCGTCAACCCGCTGCTCGGCGATCGCATCGCCGCGCCCGCCTATGCGACCGACGGATCGGCGGCGATGGATCTGCGCGCGTGCATCGAAGCCCCGGTGTCGATCGCACCCGGCCAGCGCCTGCTGGTGCCGACCGGCCTGGCGATCAACATGATGGATCCCGGCCTGGTGGCGATCGTCGCGTCGCGCTCGGGACTGTCGCTCAAGCACGGCATCCGCGTCGCCCAGGGCATCGGCGTGATCGACGCCGATTATCACGGCGAGATCCGCGTGATCCTGGCCAACGACGGCGCCGAAACCTTCACGATCGAACCGGGCGAACGGATCGCTCAACTGATGTTCCAGCCGGTCGTCCAGGTCGCGTGGCGATTGGTCGAATCGTTCTCGACCGATACCTCCCGCGGCACCGGCGGTTTCGGCAGCACCGGCACGAAGTAAGAGTTAGGACCGCGCGGCAGGCCTGCCGCCCGCGGGCCAGGCCAGGCCAGGCCAGGCCAGGCCAGGCCAGGCTGACCGGGCTGACCGGGCTGACCGGGCTGACTGGGCTGACTGGGCTGACTGGGCTGACTGGGCTGACTGGGCTGGGCTGACTGGGCTGGGCTGGCTGGACTGAGCCGGGCTGGGCTGGGCTGCGCCGGCCATCGCCGGCGGCGCGCTCAGCGCGCCGGATCCGGCGCGATGACCTCGACCGTCCGGTAGCGGGCCGGAGCCAGGCGCAGATAGCGGCACGGGTAGCTGATCACCTGGGCATGGAAGCTTCCGGACGGAGGCGGCAGCACGGTCGCCGGCAGCCGAAGCACCTGCCGCGCGGCGTCCAGCCTCGGCGCGTCGACGCGCAGCCGCCAGCCGGGATTCGGTTGCGCCCCCGCCTCGACGCGCAGCACGGTTTCACCGCCCGCAAAGTCGACCAGCCAGCCGGCCAGGTCGGGAGCCTGGACCACGACCGCCCGCCACGACCGCGCGTCGCGCTGAACGGTGACCGCCGGCGTTTGCGGCCCCTCGCCCGGTGGCCGCTCGCGGCCGTCCGGGCATTGCGCGTCGGCCTGGTCGAGCACCTCGACGACGGTCTCGCCCGGCACCGGCTCCGAGCCCACCGCCTGGCAGGCGCTCAGCGCCGCCAGCAGGCAGGCGGCCGCGATCCTCGCGAGCGTCGGCGACGCTTCGATCGACGTCATCGCGCTCATCGCCGCAACACCAGCGGCCGCGAGCCGCTGGCTCCGGCGGCGCTGACGCCGGGCCGCACGCCGCCGATCGGCCATATCGCGAAGTCGATGCCGCTGACGTCGGCGGTCGGATTCAACGCGCTCAGCTCGTTGCTCAGGCTCGGATAGGCGCCGCAGCCCTCGCCCGAATCGCAGATGTAGCCGTCGTTGTCCAGGTCGTTGCCGGCGAACACGAAGATCGATCGCGTACCAGGAACCGCCGCCTCGTACGGGTAGAGGCCGGCGGTGGGCGCGACCACGGTCGCGCCGCCGACCGTCGCCAGATCCGGGTCGTCGGCGTCGGCGATCAGCACGTAGACCGGGCCGAGCGTGCCGAGCGCCCCATCGGTCCCGCCGCGGCTGATCGCCACCGGAACCCGGATCGTACGCGCGGGCGCCAGCGTCACGACGACGTTCGGGAACGCCGACGCGCCGATGCCGAGCTGGGTCCGGTCCGCGGTCACGCGATAAGTGCCCAGGCCCGTCGCCGGATCCACGCTGTCCGCCGCCTTGGGCGCGACCGTGATCTGGTTCGAATCCGCGGTGACCGAGACGACCCGTTCGCTGCTCGTGCCGTCCAGCGACAGCACCAGATCCGCTTCGGTCCGCGTCGAACCCAGGCTGATCGAACTCGGGCGCGCCTGGACCTGCCCGGCCGGCGTCGGCACCGGCGTGCCGCCGCGCGCGGCCAGCGCCGCCTCGACCGCCTTACGGGCATTGATCAGGCCATGACCGAACGTGCCGTCGCGGCCGCGATCGCCGAGGTCGTCGACGATCGTGCCGTTGCGCAGCAGCGCATCGATCTGGTCGGCACTGATGTCCGGATTCGCCCACCGCATCAGCGCGAGCACGCCGGCCGCGTGCGGGGTCGCCATCGACGTACCCTGCAGGAAGCCGTAGGTGGGCTCACGCTGCCCGCCGCGGATCGTCGCCATCGTGCTGTAGATACCGTCCGGCAGGCCGTTGCCGGTGGTCGAGACCGAGGTATCGCCGCCGGGCGCCGCGATCGCGTTCTCGGGGCCGACGTTCGAATACGGCGCGCGCTGGTTCTTAGCATCGACCGAAGCGACCGACCAGACACCGTCGCAGTTGGCCGGCATGCCGACCGGCGACGTGCGGGTGCGCGTCGATTCGTTGCCGGCGGCGATCACCACCAGGCTGCCGGCCGCCCGGGCTTGGCGGAAGACGTCGGCCACCTCGTTCGGACAACTACCGGATCCGCCCAGGCTCAGGTTGATGACGTCGGCGCGACGGTCGGGCCGGACATTGCGGTCGGTCGACAGGCCCGCGGCGAAGCGCACGCCCTGCAGGATGTCGTACAGACTGCCTCCTCCCTCGATGCCGAGCACGCGTATCGGCATGATCCGCGCCATCGGCGCGATACCGGTGCCGCCGATCCCGTTGCCGGCCTGCGCGGCGATCGTGCCCGCGACGTGGCTGCCGTGGAACACCGACGTCGTCGAGCGCGATGCATCGTTCGGATTGGCGTCGGGTCCGTCGCCGTCGCCGGCGCTGTCGAGGTCCGAGATCATGTCGTAGCCGGCGACGAGCTGGCTGGCCAGGTCCGGATGATCGGCGACGATGCCGGTATCGACGACCGCGACGATCGGCGCGGCCGAACCCGACAGATCGACGCCGCGCAGCACGCCGACCGCCGACGGCAGATTGATCGCCTCGTAGTGCCAGCGCTGCCTGGCCAGCTCGCGATCGTTCGGCGGATACGCCGGCCAGCCGGTCGACTGCTGCGTGCGCACCAGCCGGTCCGGCGTGGCGCTCGCATAGGCGCCGCTGGCCACCATCAGCTTCGCGTAGTCGACCGTCTCGCGCAGTTTGCGCGCCTGCTCGGTCATGCCCTGGCGCCATTGCCGGGTCTGAGCGTCGATCGCCTCGTCGCGAGTGGCCGGGACCGAACCGGCGCCCTTCTGCCGAAGCGCGAGCGTCTGCATCGCCCGCGCGCCGCCGTCGCGTTCGGCGGCGCGCTCGGGCATGCGGACCAGGTGCAGGCCGTCCTGACCGCCGCTGCCGCCGCCGTCGACGAGCCGCACCGCGGCCGCGGCCTTGGCCTGCGCCGACGCGTTCGGCCTGGAGACGGCCATGATGCGGTCGGCGATCAGGTGCGCGTCGGCGCCGGTGCTGGTCGGGCACTGCGTCGACGCGTCCGGCGAGCCGATGCGCAACTGGTAGATGCTGCCGCCGACACTGGTACGCGCGTAGCTCTCGACCCCGATCACGTAAGTGCCCGGCTGTGAGACGCGCACGCATTCGTACTGGTTGACCCCGTCCGACGCGCCGACCAGCTCGCCTTCGGGTGTGTACACGTACAGATCGAGATCGTAGTCGTCGGGATCGGCGGCGAATTCGAGTTCGATCACCTGGCCGGCCGCCAGCGTGACCTTGAAGCCATCGTCCAGATCGCCATTGGCGCCGAGCTTCCCGGGGGGATTGCCGCCCGGCACCGCAACGTAGCCGACGACCTGCACCGGGTTCGGCAACGCCTGCGCGGTCGCGAAACTGTTGTTGCTGCGATGGTCGGCCTGGTTCGGATCATTGGTATCCGAATCGACCGCGCTGGGTTCGGTGACCGAGACGGCACCCGACACCTTGTAGCTGGCTGGTGCCGGGCTCGGGGCCGGATCCGGCGAAGGCGTCGGGCCTCCCCCAGGATCGGGCGTTCCACCACCGCCCCCACCACCGCCGCAGGCGGCGGACATCGCCAGCATCACGGCCGCGACCGCGCGCGACCAGCGACGGGCGCGCTCGCGCGTCTCGTCCATTGGATTCCCCCTCGTGTCGATACTTGTTCTTTGATCAACATTGCCGCAGGATGCGGTCACGTTGACGTCGCTTTCCATAGGTTTCGCGAATGATAGCCAGCCCTTACAAGCGCGAGCATCCCCGATTTGAGGGGCTTTTCGGAGTAAGGAGGGCGTCAGGTGTCAGGCATTTCGACGCCTGGCCACCGTCTCCGCCGGCCGGCGCTCAGGCCGCCGGCGGCTCGGCCGGGCCCGCCGCGGCGCGGCGACGCAGCAGCGTCAGCATCAGCCCGGCGATCACCGTGGCGGGCAGCGACAGCGACACGAACGCCCAGCCGAAGCCGATCCAGTGCTGCGCCGCGTGGCCGAAAAGCGTTGCGCCGACCATCACGCCGACGAACGTGAAAGCCAGCGCTCCGGCGGTCGCCATGCCCGCCTGACCGGGCCCGCAACGCGCCGCCACCTCGGCCAGGTACACGCCGTTCCAGCCGATCGCCGACATGCCGAGCACCGCGCACACGCCCGGCAGCAGGCGCCGCATCGTCGACGTATCGGCTCCGCCGGCCAGTCCGAGCGCGATGCAGCAGACGATCACGATCATCGCCAGCACCAGCAGCATCCGCACCGCGCCCAGCCAGCGATCCGACAGCCAGCCCCAGACGATGCGCCCGCCGACGCCGCCTGCCTGCGCGAGCGCCAGGCAGGCCCCGGCGGTCGCCAGATCCAGGCCATGGTCATCGACCAGAAAGATCGTCAGGTAGGTCGTCACGCACAACTGGATCGCCGAGAAGCACAGCGAGCCGAAGGCCAGCAGGCGCAGTTCGGGCGCCTGCCAGACCAGGCGCACCGGCGTCCACAGGTCGGCCCGCGCGAACGGCAGCTCGCCGGCGCCGCGGTCCAGATCGCGGCGGATCGGCTCGGCCGACAGCGCGCACAGCACGTTGCACGCCGCCAGCACGCCGAGCACGAAGCGCCATGACCCGGCGTACAGCAGCGCCGGCACCAGCAGCCCGGCGAGCGCGCCCCCGAGCGGCACGCCGGTCTGCTTGATCGAGAAGACCAGGTTGCGGCGCGCGGCGGGCGTCGAGCGGGCCAGCAGGGCCGAGCTGGCCGGCGTGATCGGCCCGTAGCCGCAACCGAGCAGCAGCGCGCCCGGCAGCAGCCAGCCCGGCCCGATCGCGCAGACGGCGAGCCCCAGCGCGCACAGCAGCAACGCGCCCTGGCTGGCCCGGATCGGACCGAAGCGGGCGATCGAGGCCCCGGCCAACACGCTCGAACCGATCGCGCCGGCGTACAGGCACATCATGTAGCGCCCGAGTCCGGCGGGCCCGACGCCGAGCGTATCGGCCGTTCCGGCCACGAGCACCGGCATCGCGACGCTGGACAGCGACGCGACGGCCTGGATCAGCAGGGTCGAGATCAGCACGAGCATGATGAGCCCGGCATGGTGCCTGAACGGCCGGCCGCTTGTCGATTCGCGGACGGCGGTCGGCTGTCGCCGGTCGCGGTGTCCAAGTCCCCACCGACCGCTGGCCGATAGCGACCCGGCCGCCGCGACAGCGCTATGCTTGACGGGCGGCGCACCGCGGCGATGCGCGATACGGACGGGCCCGGCCCGGTTGGCCCGGTTGGCCCGGTTGGCCCGGTTGGCCCGGTTGGCCCGGTTGGCCCGGTTGGCCCCGGTGGCCCCGGTGGCCCGGGTGGCCCGGTCGGTTCGATCGCCCTGGTCGGCGAGGCGCGGCACGACACGGCCCGGCCCGGCCGCGACAGCGATCACCCGCCGTGCCCGCCACGACACCCGCTCGACGTTCCGTCGGCGCGCTCGCGCGGCGATCGTCGACGAAGAAGATGAGGAGCCCAACCGATGTCCACTCGACACCCTTACGATCCGCCCGGCCATCGCGTCACCTCGCGCCGCACCGGGCGCCCGCGCCCGGCCGACGCCGCGGTGCTGGCCTTGTCCGGCCTGCTCGCGCTCGCTTCCGCGCCGGCCGCTGCGGTACTACCGGTCGGCGCCCCGGCGCCGGCGATCCGCACCCAGGCGGCCCTGGCCGGAGAAGTGCGGGATTTCGTGCTGGCCGACGCCCTCGCGAAAGGACCGGTCGTGCTGTATTTCTATCCGGCTGCGTTCACGCAGGGATGCACGATCGAGGCGCACCAGTTCGCCGAGGCGACCGAAGACTTCGCCGCGCTGGGCGCCCGCGTCGTCGGCGTCTCGACCGACGACATCGACACGCTCAAACGCTTCTCGCTGAGCGCCTGCCAGAGCCGCTTCGCGGTCGCCGCCGACCCGGACCGCACGATCATCGACGCTTATGACGCCCGACTGGCGAGCCGCCCGACGATCGCCAACCGCGTCTCGTACGTAATCACGCCCGATCGCCGGATCCTGTTCGAGTACACGAGCATGAAACCCGAACAGCACGTCGAGCGCACGCTGCAAGCGCTGCGCGAATGGGCGGCGCGCAGCGACGGCGCTTCGTCGGCGAAGTAATCGGCGCCCGCCGGCACGAGAGTCGGCACCTCGGCATGTCGGCACCTCAGCACGTCGGCATGTCGGCATGTCGGCATGTCGGCATGTCGGCGGGTCGGCGGATCGGCAGGTCGGCGGATCGGCAGGTCGGCAGGTCGGCAGGTCGGCAGGTCGGCAACCGACAGTATCAGCGGCCGAGAGTGTCGGAAGCCGAGAGCTTTTGGCCGTGCCGGAAAGACTCCGGGCTTCTCAACCCGGCTGCACCATCGCCTCGAGCTTGCGCGCGTCGGCGACGAACAGCCGGATGCCCTCGCCGAGCTTCTCGTACGCCATCGCGTCCTCGTTCAGCTCGAGACGGAACGCGCGCTCGTCGACGTGATGTCGCTCGATCGGCTGCTGCCGCGCCGCCGCCGCGTCGAGCTTGCGCTCGACCGGCTGATCGCTGGCCGCGAGCAGGCCCAGCAGTTCGGGGCTGATCGTCAGCAGATCGCAGCCGGCCAGCGCCAGTACCTGGCCGATGTTGCGAAAGCTCGCGCCCATGACTTCGGTCGCGTAACCGAACTTCTTGTAGTACGCGTAGATGCGGCGCACCGACTGCACGCCGGGATCGTCGTCCGGCGCATAGTCCTTGTTCTCGCGCTGCCGGTACCAGTCGAAGATCCGACCGACGAAAGGCGAGATCAGCGTGACGCCGGCGTCGGCGCAGGCCACCGCCTGACCGAAGCCGAACAGCAGCGTCAGGTTGCAATGGATGCCGTCGCGCTCGAGGCGCTCGGCCGCCTGGATGCCCTCCCAGGTCGACGCCGTCTTGATCAGCACGCGATCGCGGCCGATGCCCTGGGCCGCGTACAGATCGATCAGCCGCTGCGCGCGGGCCACGGTGCCCTCGGTGTCGTACGACAGCCGCGCGTCGACCTCGGTCGACACGCGGCCCGGGATGATCTTCAGGATCTCGCAGCCGAACCGCACCAGCACCCGGTCGCAGACCAGATCCGGCGGTTCTCCCCGGTGCGCGTCGACGACCTCGGTCAGCAGGTTCGCGTACGCGGGCTTCTGGATCGCCTTGACGATCAGCGTCGGATTGGTCGTCGCATCGCGCGGCTGGTAGTCGCGCATCGTGTTGAAGTCCCCGGTGTCGGCCACCACGGTCGTCAACGATTTCAGTTGCTCGAGGCTGTTGTTCATCATCGGTTCCGTTCAACGTGGGCGCCGTGCGCGGATGACCAGGATCACGGCCAGCACAGCGAACAATACCGCGCTCCAGATCGCATACGGAATGCCCGCCATCGGAATGTTGGCTTCGTTGCAGAACGCCCGCGCCTTGAAGAACCATGGCGCGAGTTCATCGAGCCACAAACCCTTGATGACGAGGTCGGCGAAGGTCTGCGTGCAGCTCTGGCTCTGCGAGGCGACGAACTGCTGGTACAGAGCGGCCGCCAGGCCGCCGATCGACAGCGCGGCGCCGATCCACGACAACGCCTTGGCCACGGGCCCGCGGTTCAGCCCCCAGGCCATCAACGCGACGATCGCGATCAGCAGGTAGATCAACCGCTGGAACGTGCACCAGGCGCACGGCTCCATGTCGAATCGATGCTGCGACACCAGGGCGACGATCAGGCCGCCGACGCACAAGCCGGCTACCGCCAGCGTCAGATTCTCACGTTTCAAGCATGTCCTTCCATAATTGACGGGTCCACGCGAGTGCCTGCGCTCCTTGCGGATCGCCAGGCCCCCGCACGCCGGGTTGCAACGGCAGGCCCTGATCATCGACGCCGTCCGCCGGTACGCCGCTCGCTTCGGCCCAGGTGCCGTGCGACGCGTCGAAGCGATGCACGGACGTGAACTGCAGCGCGCTGCGGCTGTCGACGAACGCGAACTGGCGCGCGACGATCGCGCCGTACGGACGCGATGGATCTTCGGGTCGGCGTACCGACAGCGAATCGAGGATCGATCGCGCCGCCCAGCGCGCGTGCGCGGCGGCCATCGCTGCGGATTTTGCCATGCCCGGCGGCCCCGCCACCGCATCGCCGATCACGTGCACCCGCGGCCAGCGCGCGCTGGCCATCGACGGCCAGGCCACGTCGCACCATCGTCCGTCGGCGCCGGTCAATCCTGCCTGATGTGCCAGTCGCGCCGCCTGCCCCGGCGGGATCACGTTCAGCAGGTCGGCGCGGACCCGCTCGCCTCCTTCCAGCACGACGTGCATGCCGTCGCCGCCGACGTCGGTCACCACGCAGTTGGGCCGGTAGTCGATCACGCCCATGAACCGCTGGCGGAAGATCTGGTGCAGCGCGTCGGGCGCCAGCGGGATGGCCGGATTCGCATCGAGCACGAGCAGCCGCGCGCGCGGCCGCGTCTGGCGAAGATAGGTGGCGAGCTGGCACGCGCGTTCATAAGGCGCCATCTGTCCGCTGTACGGCGCGCGCGGGATCGACAGCAGTACGGTCGCATCGTCGGCCAGCCGCACCAGGCGCTGGCGCAGCGCCTCGACCTGCCGCGCCTGCTGCCACGCGTGCAGCACCAGCGCCTGCACGTCCGGGCCGTAACCGTCGATCCGCGAGCTGACCGGTTCGGCGCCGCAGGCGACGACGATCCGCTCCGCCTGCATCGACGTGCCGTCGCGCAGCTTCACCTGCACCGACGACGGATCGATCGCCGTGACCTCGTCCTGCACGACGCGCACGCCCAAACGGCGCAGCCCTTCGTAGCCCCAGGTCAGTTGCTCGATCCGCCGCCAGCCGCCGATCACGGCATTGGACAGCGGCGCAGACACGTAGCGCGGCTCGCGCTCGATCAGCACGACATCGACGTCCTCGCCGGCTTCGCGCTTGAGGCGCACGGCCAGCGTCGCGCCCGCCACGCCGCCGCCGACGATGACGACCCGCGGCGGACCGCCGCGCGCGCCGATCGACGACGGCGACGCGCAGCCGCTCGACAGGTTCAATACCGGAACGGCGCCGGCAGCGGCAGCGACGCGCAACCAGCGGCGACGGGACGACAGGATTGCGGGAGGACATGGCATGGGGCGGCAACGTGGGGAGTGGACGGGATCCCCGCGTCCGGCAAACGAAACGCGGCGGCATGCCAAGCATGAACCGCCGCGTATCGTCCCGAAAAGCCTGACGAATAGCCGAGCCCGACGGCCTTCGGCCAGCGTAGACCGACAGGCTCGGCACGCTGGCTGAAGACCGAAACCCTCAGGCCGGCAACGTCTCGATCTGCTCTTCGCCCTCGCCGCCGGCCGCCGGTGGCGGCGCCTCGGAGAAGTCCAGCGTCACGTGGTTGTCCTCGTCCAGATCCACGGTGACCTTGCCGCCGCCGACCAGCTTGCCGAACAGCAGTTCGTCGGCCAGCGCCTTGCGGATCGTGTCCTGGATCAGCCGCTGCATCGGCCGCGCGCCCATTAGCGGGTCGAAGCCTTCCTTGGCCAGGAACTTGCGCAGCTTGTCCGTGAAGATCGCCTCGACCTTGCGCTCGTGCAACTGCTCTTCGAGCTGGATCAGGAACTTGTCGACGACGCGCAGGATGATCTCCTCGTCCAGCGGACGGAAGCTGATCACCGCATCCAGACGGTTGCGGAACTCCGGCGTGAACATCCGCTTGATCTCGGCCATCTCGTCGCCGTGCTGCTTGGACGACGAGAACCCGATGCCGCGCTTCTGCAGATCGGCGGCACCCGCATTGGTCGTCATGATGATGATCACGTTGCGGAAATCCGCCTTGCGACCGTTGTTGTCGGTCAGCGTGCCGTGGTCCATCACCTGCAGCAGGATGTTGAAGATGTCCGGATGCGCCTTCTCGATCTCGTCGAGCAGCAGCACCGCGTGCGGCTTCTTCGTGATCGCCTCGGTCAGCAGCCCGCCCTGGTCGAAGCCGACGTAGCCGGGCGGCGCGCCGATCAGCCGCGACACCGCGTGCCGCTCCATGTACTCGGACATGTCGAAGCGGATCAGCTCGATGCCCAGCGTGTACGCGAGCTGCTTGGCGACCTCGGTCTTGCCGACGCCGGTGGGACCCGAGAACAGGAACGCGCCGATCGGCTTGTCCGGCTTGCCCAGCCCCGAGCGCGACATCTTGATCGCCGCCGACAGCGCGTCGATCGCCGGATCCTGGCCGAAGACCGTCGCTTTCAGGTCGCGATCGAGCGTCTGCAGCTTGCTGCGGTCGTCCGACGACACCGAAGCGGGAGGAATGCGCGCGATCTTGGACACGATGTCCTCGATCTCGCCCTTGCCGATGACCTTCTTCTGCTTGCTCTTGGGCAGGATGCGCTGCGCGGCGCCGGCCTCGTCGATGACGTCGATCGCCTTGTCGGGCAGGTGCCGGTCATTGATGAACTTGGCCGCCAGCTCGGCCGCGGCCGACAGCGCCGACGACGAATACTTGACGCCGTGGTGCTCCTCGAAGCGCGACTTCAGCCCGCGCAGGATCTGCACGGTCTGCTCGACCGACGGCTCGTTGACGTCGATCTTCTGGAAACGGCGCGACAGCGCGTGATCCTTCTCGAAAATCCCACGGTATTCGTTGTACGTGGTCGCGCCGATGCACTTGAGCTGGCCCGACGACAGCGCCGGCTTCAGCAGGTTCGACGCATCGAGCGTGCCGCCCGACGCCGAGCCGGCGCCGATCAGCGTGTGGATCTCGTCGATGAACAGCACCGCGTGCTGGGTATTCTTCAACTGCTTGAGCACGGTCTTGAGCCGCTGCTCGAAGTCGCCGCGGTACTTGGTGCCCGCCAGCAGCGCGCCCATGTCCAGCGAATAGACGACCGCGTCGTTCAGCACCTCGGGCACGTCGCCCTGCGTGATCCGCCAGGCCAGGCCCTCGGCGATCGCCGTCTTGCCGACGCCCGCCTCACCGACCAGCAGCGGATTGTTCTTGCGCCGGCGGCACAGCACCTGGATGACCCGCTCGACCTCATGCTCGCGGCCGATCAACGGATCGATCTTGCCCTCGCGGGCCGCGGCGTTGAGGTTCTGCGTGTACTGGTCGAGCGCCGACTGCTGATTGGCCGCCTGCTCCTGCTCGGCGTCCGGCGCTTCTTCCTTGGACGGCTCTTTCGGCTGCGGATTCTTCGTGATGCCGTGCGAGATGTAGTTGACGACGTCCAGGCGCGTGATGCCCTGCTGATGCAGGTAATAGACGGCGTGCGAATCCTTTTCGCCGAAGATCGCGACCAGCACGTTGGCGCCGGTCACTTCCTTCTTGCCGTTCGACGTGGACTGCACGTGCATGATCGCGCGCTGGATCACCCGCTGGAAGCCGAGCGTCGGCTGCGTGTCGATCTCTTCGCTGCCAGGCACGACCGGCGTGTTCTCCTTGATGAAGGCCGTCAGGTTCTTGCGCAGATCCTCGATGTTCGCCGCGCAGGCGCGCAGCACCTCGGCCGCCGACGGGTTGTCCAGCAGCGCCAGCAGCAGATGCTCGACCGTGATGAACTCGTGCCGCTGCTGCCGGGCCTCGACGAAGGCCATGTGGAGACTGACTTCCAACTCTTGAGCGATCATGCTTCCTCCATCACGCATTGCAACGGGTGCTGATGCTCGCGTGAGTAACTACTAACTTGTTCGACCTTGGTCGCGGCGACATCGCGAGGGTAGACACCACAGACTCCCTTGCCATCGCGATGGACTTTCAGCATTACCTGGGTGGCTTTTTCCCGCCCCATGCCAAAAAACTTCTGCAGTACCGTCACGACGAATTCCATCGGGGTGAAATCGTCGTTGATCAGGAACACCTGATACATGGGGGGCGTTTTGACCTTCTCAACCTGCTTCTCGAGAACGGTGCCCGGGTCGTGTTTCGTGGCCATGGATCCATTCTATCGACTCGTGCTGCAACTGCAATAACAGCAGCGCCCGCGATCGACTTCATTGTGAACCGAATCACAAACGCTTGCATATGGTGTCCGGGCAACCGTGCGCAAAGTCTCGCTAGGCGGCTTGCCCCCCTCCGCGAAGGGCGTCCGCCGACCCTCTGCGCATCGTCGATACCCGTACCGCCCGGGGGCACGCCGGCGGGCGCACGGCTTGGTCGGCGCGGCAGGCGCGCCCCTGTCGATGCTCGCGCACGGATACGAATCGCGCTCCCGGTTACCGCCGCGCGCGAGCGGGCGACCTCTGCCAGGATCGACGAAACGCCGGCGCAGCGCGCGAGGATCGCGACCGAAGGAATCGCGGCGATCGGTGCCGCGCCGCGGTGCGGTGCGGTGCGGTGCGGTGCGGTCGCGCCAGCGACCGGCGCCGCTCGGCCCCGCTCCTGACGCGTCCGCGGCGCTCACGCGAACCGGGGCGAGCCGGGCGGAGGCGAGCCCCGGTCATCGCGCGGCCGTTGCATCGGTGGCATCGGTGGCATCGGTGGCATCGGTGGCATCGGTCGCATCGGTCGCATCGGTCGCATCGGTCGCATCGGCTGCACCGGTCGCACCGGTCGCACCGGTCGCACCGGGTCGCACCGGGTCGCACCAGCCGCACCGGTCGCTCCGGTCGCTCCGGTCGCTCCGGTCGCTCCGGTCGCTCCGGTCGCTCCGGTCGCTCCGGTCGCTCCGGTCGCTCCGGTCGCTCCGGTCGCTCCGGTCGCTCCGGTCGCACTGGTCGCACTGGTCGCACCGGCTGCACCGGCTGCACCAACCGCACCAGTCGCGACCGGCGCCGGCGAGCCCGGCCCGAGCCGGGCGGCGGCGGCCGCGAATCGCCATCGCGCCACCCGACTGGGTAGTGCGCGAGTCGGCGAAGGTCGTCGTCCTAAGGGCGTCTTCGTCAGCCTCGCATCGCGCCCTTTGCCGACGCACGCATCCCCCTTTCGGCCGGCGCGGATCCGCGCATCGGGATTGCCCATTTGGGCGCATTTTGCCGACACGTTTTTTTACCGCTGACGCCGGTAATTTGCACACATCGTTAACTTGATGGAGAACAAGCAATGACGCCCATTCGGAGGCGTTCTCTTTGCTTGACTTCCCTTCGTCTTTGGCAAAGAATCGATCTCGGCAGCCGTAGGAAAAAACCTACGGCTGTGTTGCCTGTCGACCGATAATTAGTGCAATGACAAGCAACTCTGTGCGGCGCGAACGTCGCGACGCGATAGACGAGCAGCTCGGCGATGGCCGGTCTCCTTTCGCGGCAACCTTCGGTTGTCGTTCGGTGCCAGGTCCGTCCAAAGGTTGCTTGCGCTTTTTCTGCAGGGATGGATGGGAATATGGCAAAGGGAACGGTCAAGTGGTTCAACGACGCTAAGGGCTTCGGCTTCATCACCCCGGAAGACGGTGGCGAAGACCTGTTCGCTCATTTCAGCGCGATCCAGGTCAACGGATTCAAGAGTCTGAAGGAGGGGCAGCGCGTGCAGTTCGACGTCGTGCAGGGGCCCAAAGGCAAGCAGGCATCGAACATTCAGCCGGAGCAATAATCCGAGCGGTGTGGATGCGGCCACGTCCGGCGTTTGGACGGACTGCCCCGATTGCCGCCAGCAGTCATCATGCTGGCGGCATTTTCTTTTTCTGCGACCGCCAATCGGCGATCGCCGGATAAGCGCCGAACCAGTACGACAGCGCCTCGACATTGATGCCGTCGCTGCCCTTCCAGAAATCGACCGGGTAACCCCATTCCGAACTGCGCGATTTGCGGGGCGCCAGATAATCGGTATAGCGGTAAACGAATCCCGGATGCTGATGGGTCTGGAGAATGCCCGCGTAGCCGAG
Source organism: Burkholderiaceae bacterium (assembly GCA_047601745.1). GTDB lineage: Bacteria > Pseudomonadota > Gammaproteobacteria > Burkholderiales > Burkholderiaceae_E > JAKPAM01. The sequence goes on from JASGIS010000001.1 coordinate 6,128,350, forward strand.
CGTGTCCAGCAACAGTCGCGCCTCTTCGATCGACAGGCGCAATCCCGGCAGGCGCCTGAGCCGCCGATACAGCGTCGACGGCGTTTCGTCCGGCTCGCTCGCGTCGATCAGGTCCAGGATCGCGCGGAACTGGCTCAGCCCATACTCGCCGGGCACGCTGATCGGGCTGCGGCGGTGCTGTTGCAGATAGGCGGCCAGCATCACGGGTTCGCGGGCGATGACGGCGCCGGCCCAGCGGCTCGCCAGGATCGGCTCCGGTTCGAACTCGACCACGGCCCGGCTGCCGCAGATCGCGCACGGCGCCGACGGCTCCGCCGCCGACGTGTGCGCGTGCGGTCGCAGGTGAGTCGTGATCGCGTAGGCCGAGAACGCCGCGCGCCGCGCCGGATGGTTCGATTCGATCCCCTGCAGGAACGCGTCGACGACGGACTGCCGGTCGCAGGCGCGGTACTCGGCCAACGCCCAGTCGATCAACTGGTCATGTGACAACGTCTGCCGACGGCTGTTCACCGCCTCGGCACCCGAGCGCGATTGCCAGGCGTTGCGACGCGCCGCGGCGAGCGACGAGGCCGACAATCGTCGGGGACGGGACAGGGATTGCAGGAGAGGCGCACCACTCGCTTTCATGCGCTGGATGGTATGCGCGCGCGACGATGCGAAGTGTTTCGCGACCGACGCTTCGTCGCCCGCCACCGACCGTTCGTCGGATCGATGGCGGGCGACGACCGGCGGGAGCCGCCGGTCGACCGGGCGGACCGGCCCGACTCGTTCCGGTCCGTATCGCCCCGCGTGGGGGCCGGCCGATTACTTGACCAGCTTGATCGTGCCCTTCATCAGCGTCGAGTGGCCGGGGAACGAGCAGATGTACGTGTACGACTCGCCGGCGGCGAGCTTGTCGACCCCGAACGTGACCGAATCGCTCTCGCCGCCGCCGACCACTTTGGTGTGCGCGATCACGCGGGCATCACCGTCCTTGACGTAGTTCTTGTCGGCCCCGGCGGCGACGCCGTCGGTGGCGACGCCCTGGGCGTCGGCGGTCTTCACCAGCACCCAGTTGTGTCCCATCGCCGCTTTGGGCAGCTTGCCCGAATGCTTGAGCTTGACGGTGAACTGCTTGCAACTGGCCGGCACGTCGATGCTGCTCTTGTTGAACTGCATCGCGTCATTGCCTTCGATCTCGGCGGTGCAATCGGCGGCCCAGGTCGTCGCGGCGGGCACCATCAGGCTGGCGACCAGCGACAGGCGGCAGATCGCGGACTTCGTCATCATCGTCTTCTTCTCCTCGGAACGAAACGCGCGGCGACATCGCCGCGCAGCGCTTGAAACCCTCAGCCTACACCGATGGCCCGCTGTCCCGGCCATCGCCAATCCTTGACCGACGGCAGATCGTCGCCGTGTTCGCTGATGTAGCGGCGATGCTGCTGCAGCATCGCCTCGTACCACTGCGTCTGCGCGGCGACGCGGTCGGCCAGCCGCGGCACGTGGCGGACGGCCGCCAGCGCGAGGCTAAAGCGATCGACGCCGTTGCGAACGACCATGTCGAACGGCGTCGTCGTCGTGCCCTCTTCACGGTAGCCGTGCACGTGCAGCCGATCATGGCACGGACGCTTGTAACACAGCTTGTGGATCAGCGCCGGATAGCCGTGGAACGCGAACACCACCGGCCGATCGACGCCGAACATCGCGTCGAACAGATCGTCCTGCAGGCCGTGCGGATGTTCGTCTCGCGTCTGCAGCGCCATCAGGTCGACGACGTTGACGACGCGCACGCGCAGGTCCGGGTGACGCTCGCGCAGCAGCGACACCGCCGCCAGCGTCTCGAGCGTCGGTACGTCGCCCGCGCACGCCATCACGACGTCCGGCTCGCCGGCGTCGCTCGCCCACTCCCAGACGCCGGCGCCCGCCGCGCAGTGCGTGGCCGCCTCGTCGTAGTCGAGCCACTGCGGCGCCGGCTGCTTGCCGGCGATGATCACGTTGATCACGTGGCGGCTGCGCAGGCAATGATCGGCAACCGCCAGCAGGCAGTTCGCATCGGCCGGCAGATAGATCCGCGCGACGTCGGCCTTCTTGTTCGTCAGGTGATCGATGAACCCCGGATCCTGGTGCGAGAAACCGTTGTGATCCTGCCGCCATACGTGCGAGGTCAGCAGGTAGTTCAGCGACGCGATCGGCTTGCGCCAGCCGATCTCGCGGCTGACCTTCAGCCACTTGGCGTGCTGGTTGACCATCGAATCGACGATCGGGATGAACGCCTCGTAGCACGAGAACAGGCCGTGGCGGCCGGTCAGCAGGTAACCCTCGAGCCAGCCCTGGCACAGGTGTTCGCTGAGCACTTCCATCACGCGGCCGTCGGCGTGCAGATCGGTGTCGTCGGCCTCGCGACGCGCGAGCCAGACCTTGCCGTCGCTGCTCGGATAGACGTCGTCCAGGCGGTTCGACGCGGTCTCGTCGGGACCGAACAGACGGAAGCGATGCGACGAGCGATCGCGCGCCATCAGATCGCGCAGGTAAGCGCCCAGCACGCGAGTCGATTCGGCGTCGACGCGGCCGGGCGCCGGCACGGCCAGCGCATGCTGGCGCGGCGACGGCAGCGACAGCGGCTGCCAGACCTCTCCCCCGTTGGCGTGCGGGTTCGCGCTGATCCGGCGCGAACCGGTCGGCGCCAGCGACGCCAGCGAGGGCGCCAGCCGTCCCTGCTCGTCGAACAGCTGTTCGGGCCGATAGCTGCGCAACCAGGCTTCGAGCTGCGCGACGGCGGCCGGATCGTCGAAACCGGTCAGCGGCACCTGATGCGAGCGCCAGTGACCTTCGACGCGCTTGCCGCGTACTTCGCGCGGGCCGGTCCATCCCTTGGGCGTGCGCAGGACGATCATCGGCCAGCGGGGCCGCTCGGCGTCGGCCGGCGGTCGCGCGCGCGCCCGCCGCTGGATCGCGCGGATCCGTTCGAGCACCTGGTCGAGCACCTCGGCCATCCGTGCGTGCATCGCCATCGGCTCGTCGCCGCTGACGAAGAACGGCTCGTGGCCGTAGCCGGTCAGCAGCGCCCGCAGCTCGTCGTCGCCGATGCGCGCCAGCACCGTCGGATTGGCGATCTTGAAGCCGTTCAGGTGCAGGATCGGCAACACGACGCCGTCGCGCGCCGGATTCAGGAACTTGTTCGAGTGCCAGCTCGTCGCCAGCGCACCGGTCTCGGCCTCGCCGTCGCCGACCACGCAGGCGACGATCAGATCGGGATTGTCGAACGCGGCCCCGTAGGCGTGTGCCAGCGAATAGCCGAGCTCGCCGCCTTCGTGGATCGAACCGGGCACTTCGGCGCCGCAGTGGCTCGAGATGCCCAGCGGCCACGAGAACTGCCGGAACAACCGGCGCATGCCGTGCCGGTCGGGCTCGACCGCCGGGTAGCGCTCCGACCACGTGCCCTCGAGATAAGCGTTGGCGACGACACCCGGACCGCCGTGGCCGGGGCCGATGACGGCCATCACGTCCAGATCGTGATCGACGATCAGGCGGTTCAGATGCACGTGGATGAAGTTCAGGCCCGGCGTCGTTCCCCAGTGGCCCAGCAGCCGCGGCTTGATGTGCTCGCGGCGCAGCGGCTCGCCGAGCAGCGGATTGTCCTGCAGGTAGATCTGGCCGACGGACAGGTAGTTGGCGGCGCGCCACCAGCCATCGATCCGTTGAAGTCGTTCGGCGGAAAGCGGCGCGGACGAGGCGGAGTCGTCAGGAACGGCAGCGTGCATGGGATGACGTCGTGCGGGGTTCGAATGGCCTGACGAACGGGTTGCACGAATTGGACCACATGCAGGATGTCCGCCCGTTGACGGTCATCAACACGGGTCGGCGCGGGGCCGCCGCGACGGCCCGCCGAGACGGGACTCCGCACGCCGGGGTTTGCCCGGTGACCGGGTTCCGGATAGCATCAGGGCATGCCCACCCTCGCGCGTCATCGACGGGCCTCGCAGCCCGGGGACGTCCGCCCGTCCGTCCGCGGACCGCGGATGCGTTCGCGCGCGCGCGGGGCCATCGCACGCCGATCGGGGTCGCGCCGCCCCCTGCCTCCGAGCTCGCCGGCCGGACTCCATTAGGCCCGGCGATCGCTCCTGCGCCTCCCGAGTGGGCGCTCTCGCGGATCGCCGGGCCACTTCCAGCCGCCCGTGACCACGCATGCGACGCGCATGCGCTCCCCACATCCTTGGAGAATCCCGATGAAGCCCCAGGTGAACGAACGCCTGTTGACGGAACTCGACCACGTCCGCCTGAGCAAACTGCTCGAACGCGACCCCGGCCTGGCCGGTTCGGCCACCGACCGGGAGTCGCTGGCCGAGCTGCTGGATTTCGCCGATCTGGTGCCGTCCCCGCAGATCCCCGCCGACATCGTGACGATGGGCTCGACCATCGTGCTGCGCGATGCCGACGGCGAGGCGCCGCGCCAGGTCCGGCTCGGTTATCCGGGCGACCCGCCGACCGACATCCCGAAGCTGTCGGTGCTGTCGCGCGCCGGCTGGGCGCTGCTCGGCCTGCGCGTCGGCGACGTCGCCTCGTGGCAGACGCCGACCGGCGAATGGCGAAGCGCCCGGATCGAGGCGCTGACGTATCAGCCCGAGGCCAACGGCGACTACACCGGTTGAATACGCGCGTGGAACCCGCGCCCGCGCCGCGATCGCGTGAAACCCGCAGGCATCGAACCGGCATGCGTCGAACCGGCACGCGTCGAACCGGCACGCGTCGAACCGGGGCGTATCGAATCGGCGGCGTGCGGCGGCATGCATCGAACCGGAGCGCACGAAGCCGGAACGCACGAGGCTGGCGGCGCCAACGGCCGGCGCCGAATGGTGGCAGGATCGGCGACGGGACCGGTCGTGCAATGGCCGCCAGGGCCTTGACGACCATCAAGGCCCGCGCCCGGTCTTTGCTCGACACTGGCCGCGGCATCGCCTCGTTCCGAGGCATCACCGACTTTCCGTTTCACGGACATCCACTCTGAGGAGCCTTACGATGTACCAGCGAATCCTCGTCCCCGTCGATGGCAGCGACACTTCGAACGCGGGCCTCGACGAAGCGATCAAATTGGCCAAGCTGACACAGGCGACGATCCGGCTCGTCCACGTCGTCGACGAGATGATCGTCGCCACCGGCCTCGAGCCGGCCGGCGCGATGATCGGCGACCTGATCCCGGCGATGAAGGCCGCCGGCGAGAAGGTGGTCGCCGCCGCGCGCGAGCGCGTGCAGGCGGCGGGCATCGCCGTCGAAGAACACCTGATCGAGAATTTCGGCAATCGCACGTCCGACCAGATCGTCGAGGACGCGAAGACCTGGGGCGCGGACCTGATCGTCATCGGCACGCACGGCCGACGCGGGATGAGGCGGCTGATGCTCGGCAGCGATGCCGAGCAGATCCTGCGGATGGCGACGGTCCCGGTGCTGCTCGTTCACCAGGCGCCGAAGCAGGCCTGAGCGCGGCGATCGATGGACGTCGACGAACTGGCGCGGCGCCTGGTCGAGATCGAGATCAAGCTGGCGTTCAGCGAGGATCTGATCGAGCGGCTCGACCAGACGGTCATACGCCAGCAGGCGCAGATCGACGCGCTGCTGCGCGAAACGGCCCGCTTGCGCGACCGGCTCGCCGACGTCGCGGCGCCGGCGTCGCGCACGCTGCGCGACGAACTGCCGCCGCACTACTGAAGAGTTCCGGACCCGGCGCTAAGTACCGGACGGATCCGGGCGCGGGCCCAGCTTGACCGCGGTACCGCTGACCGAGACCATCATCATCCCGTTGTTCTCTCCCAGCACCTCGTAGTCGAAATCGACGCCGATGACGCCGTCGGCGCCGATCTGCTTGGCGGCCTGTTTCAGTTCGTCGAGCGCCGCGTCGCGCGCGCCGGCCAGCGCGCGCTCGTAGCCGCCGGCACGGCCGCCGACGACGTCGCGCACGGCCGAGAACATGTCGCGAAAGATGTTCGCGCCGATGATCGCCTCGCCGTTGACGAGGCCCAGGTACCGTTCGATCGGCACCAACCGGCTGTCCGGCACGATCGTCGCCAGAAAGAACGTGTCCTGGGATTTCGAGAACCAGCCCATCGTTGCCCCCTCGTTGGTTAGTTTCGGGTTCGCCGCGCATCATCGCACAGCCTCGCGGCGGCGCGCTCGTGCGAGGACGGGCACGCGCCGCGGCCGTCGTCAGAAGACCATCTGCGCGGACAGCGCGATGCTGCGCGGCGTTCCCAGGTAGTAGCTGTTCAACCAGTAGTCGCGATCGGTCGCGTTGTTGACGAACAGCCGCAGCGACAACGGACGGCCCGCGACCTCGATCGCGTAGCGCAGGCCGAGGTCCAGTGTCGTGTACGACGGCAGCCGGCTGCTGTTGTCGGCCTGTGCCCATTGTTTGCCGACGTGGTAGAGCCCGCCGGCCAGATGCAGGCCGGGCAGCGCGGTGACCGCGTATTCGACATACACCTTGGCGACCAGTTTCGGCGTGTTGATCGGCGCGAGACCGTCGTTGTCCCCGCCTTCGACCTTGGCCGACAGCCAGGTCAGGCCGCTGACCAGCGTCCATTGCCGCGACAGCTTGCCGATCGCCGACAGTTCGACGCCGCGATGGCGCTGGCGTCCTTCCTGTCCATAGACGTTGTCGGCGTTCGTGTACTCGTAGGCCTTCGCGATGTCGAACAGCGCACCGCCGACCAGCATGCCGCCGAGTTCGGCCTTGACGCCGATCTCGCGCTGGCGGCTGACCATCGGCGGCATCACGGCGAAGCGATTGACCGCCGTCTCGGGCGCGATGCCGCCCTGCTCGAGGCCTTCGACGTAGGTCGCATAGGTCGTCAGGCGCGGCGTCGGCTGGTACATCAGCGACAGATTCGGCGATAGCCGCGAGTCGCCGTACGCGGGGCCGTCGAGCGTCCCGTCGGCGGCCAGCGTGCGGCTTTCGATGCGGCTACGATTGACGCCGACGATCGCCGACCAGCGCTCGCCCCAGCGCAGCCAGTCGCCGACGACGAAGTTGTGGTTGCGCGTGCGGCCTCCATCATAGCCGGCATCGGCCGGCGCGGCAGGCCAGGCCGGCTGCGCGACGTGCGTCGGCGCACCGAACGGATAGGGGCCCTGCCAGCCGCTGTTCGGGCTGTACAGCGTGTTGCGGGAGCGTTCGCTCAATCCATAGTAGCCGAGCGTCAGCCGATGCAGGACCGGACCCGTATCGAACCGCAGGTCGGCCAGAGCCTGCGACGCGGCCGCCGACGACGACGTGTCGCCGGAATGAATGCCGATCTGCCGGTAGCCGTCATCGGCGGTGACGGAGTTCATCGTATGGTCCTGCGTCGGCCGATCCAGGCCTTCGCGCATGTGCGCGACGCGGACCGTCAGCGAGTCGTTGACTTCGTAGACCAGTCGCCCCGACCACTTGTGTTGACGGATCTCGTCCCGGATCCAGGGCTGGCTCCAGTCGCGCGAGGTGTCGGGCGCGGCGATCCGCGGTGCGGCGGCGCCGAACGACCAGTACGCGGTCGGCGCGGTCATCCGGTAACGACTGGCGCTGGCGTTCAGCTCGAGCTTCAGGCGCGGCAGCAGCCGCCAGTCGAAGGCGCCGCTGATCAGCGTGCGGTCGATCTTCTGATCGTCGACCGCGGTGTCGCCGTCCTGGCGGACCACGTTGATCCGATAACCGAGCCGGCCTCCGCTATCGATCGGTCCGCCGACGTCGGCGTGCAGGTAGGCCTGGCTCGCGCCATAAGTGCCGAGCACGACGCTTCGATAAGGATCGGCCGTCGGGCGCTTGTTCACGTAGTTGACCATGCCGCCCGGCGCCGACGCACCGTAGAGGAAGCCGGACAGGCCGTTCAGCACCTCGACGCGTTCCTTGTCCTCGAGCGAGGCCGCGTACGAATAGCTGCGCCGCAGGCCGTCCTCGGCGCGATCGTAGATGTTGAAGCCGCGGATCTTGACCAGCGGCGCCCAGCCGCTCAGTTGCGGCGTCTGCGACACCGTCGACGGATGGATCCGGTAGACGTCGTCGGGCGACTGCGCGTGCACGTTGCGGATCAGGTCCTGCGAGATCGTGTTGACCGCGAAAGGCGCGTCGAGCACGCGCATGCCGCCGAGCACGCCGACGGAACTGACGGTCTCGGTCCGGTAGCCGGCGGCCTCGCTGCCTTCGCGCTGGATCCGTCGCGCGAGATCGATCGCGGGCACCGCGCGATCGACATCGGCGGTCACCAGCACGTCGGCCAGCCCGCGCTGCCCGTCCGCCGCCGACACCACGGTCCACGTCGCCCCGTCACGGCGCAGCGTCAGGCCGCTGCCGCGCAGCAACTGGCGCAGCGCCTGGTCGGGCTCGTAGTCGCCCTGCAGGGCCGAGCTACGCCGATCGGCCGTCAACCCCGGCGAAAACACCAGTTGCACGCCGGTCTGGTCGGCGAACCGGCGCAGCGCATCGGCCAGGGGCTGGGCGGGAATGTCGAAGCGCGCGGCCTGCGCGGCCGCGAGCGGTGCCGCGCCGCCGAGCAAGGCGGCCAGTGCGACGGCCAGTATCCGTATCCGGCGCGCGGGGACGACGGCTCGCGGGACCGCGCAGCGCGGCTCGGCGGAAAGCCGATCGGCCGGACGCCGCCGGGCAGGCGGCGGAGCTGAGGGCCGGACGCTGGGATCGGAACCGGGATTGGAACCGGGATCGGAACCGGGATCGGAACCGGGATTGGAGCCGGGATTGGAGCCGGGATTGGAACCGGATTCGGGAAGGAGACGGGGACGGAAACAACTCGGCGTGGTCATGGGCTGGCGACGCGAACGTCGATCGAACGAAGATGTCCGCTACAACGAACGAGCCGCTCCCGATCCTGAAAACGAGGCGCTCCGGATCCTGGATCGCCGAGGCCGCCTCCCGGCGCGGGTCCGATCCCCGAGTCGACGAGCCCTGGCCGTCAGCGCGCGCTGATCCGCCATCGACCGTCGACGATCCTCGACCGAACCGGCACGACGCCGGGCAGCGCCCGCACGAAGTCCTCGGTCAGCGCGATGCGGACCTGGCCGGACACCCGCAGTCCGGCGGCCGATGGTTCGACCTCGACCGGACGCGTCAGGTATCGCTCGAGCCGATGTACGACGTCGTCCAGCCGCGCGTCGTCGAACGCGATGACGCCGTGCCGCCAGTCGGCGGCCTGCCGGGGCGTCGCCATTCGCGTGACGCTGACCGTCGAGCCGGCCGATGCCGACGGATCGGCCGCGAGCCAGCGCAGCGACTGGCCGGCGCTCAATTCGTGGTCCCGCGCCGGAGCGGCGCCCTGGCCGGGCACCCGCACGCGCACCAGACCGGACTCGACCTGCACCTGTACGCCCGCATCGTCGAGCCGCTCGACGCCGAAGCGGGTGCCGAGCACGGTGATGCGCAGCGCAGTCCCGTCGCCGGGCGTCGAATCGCCGGCTCCGGCAGGCGAGCCGGTTTCACCCGCCACCGGAGCAGCCGCTATCGGGACGTCGACGATGAACGGCCGGCTCGCGTCGGCGGCGACGTCGAAGAAGGCGGCGCCCGTCAGCAGCCGCGCGTGCCGCCAGCCCGCGTAATACGCCAGTTCGATCCGGCTCATCGCATCGAGCGTGACGGCGCCGCCATCCGGCAACGACTGACGAGCCGATCGTGCGCGTCCGGTCGCCACCGCGACCTGCCACTGCGGTACCGCGAGCCGCCACCAGCGCCAGCCGCCCAGGCCCGCCAATGTCGTGGCAGCCAGACCCAGCAGCGAGCCCAGCGATCGACGCCGCCCGCGGCGCCGCGCGACGTCCGAGTTCGGCCCGCCCCCATCGCCTTCCGACACCGACGGCGAAGATGCCGGCCGCGCATCGTCGCCGCAGCGCCATTGCTCGAGCGCGTGCTGCACGCGGTCCATCGCCAGCATCATGTCCCGCTCGACCATGTTGCGCGAAATGCCGAACGCGCTGGCGAGCGTCTGCTGATCGACGCCGTCGACGCGATGCCGCGTGAACACCTGCCGGGCCCGTTCGGGCAAGGCGGCCAACGCGCGCTCGATCGCGTCGATCGCCTGGCCATACATCGCCGCGTCGGCGGCGTCGGGCGCGATCGACAACACGCCCGCGCCGGACGCCATCGAGGTCTCCGAGGCCAGGCGGCGAGCCACGCCATCGCGCCGCTGCTGATCGATCAGCAGGTTGCGCGCCATCGTGAACAGGTAGGCGCGCGCCTCGCCATCGTCGCGCAGCGCCGGCCCCTGTCCGCGATCGGACAATTCGAAGGCGCGGACCCAGGTATCGTGAGCGATGTCGCGCGCCGCATCGGCATCGCCGCAGCGATGGACCAGATAGCGCAGCAGTTCGCCGTAGCAGGTTCGGAAACTGGCCAGCAACGTCGGCGTGGACGAAGAAGGAGTCGACATGCTCGGCACCCGATTGATCGAGGCCGCAATCTTATCGGTAAACGCCTCTTATTCTCATCGGATCGGCGAAGACGGCCCGGTCCGGACCGGCACGCGGATGAGCGGACGTCCACGGGGATTCCGAGAACCGGCCATCGCAGCCCGTCCGCAGGGATCGATCAACTGTCGTACAGAAAGCGCCGGTCGGACCAGGTCGCGAGCCAGCCGGGCGCGTACGCGACGAAGATGCTGGCCAGCATGCCGGTGACGATGCCGTCGCCCCAGGCCATCAGCCAACTGGCGACCCACGGCGTGTCGGCACCGGCCCCGGGCTGGGCCCACCGATGCAGCAGGCTGGTGGCGAACAGGCAGACGACGGTGCCGACGAACGCTCGCACCAGCACGTAGACGAACAGATGATGGCCGACGTAGCGGCGCACGGCGGCGCCGAACAGCATCGCCAGCGTCGCCGGCAGCACGCCGGACCACCAGGCCAGGTCGATCGCCTGCGCGGCATCCATCGACCCGGAGGCCGCCCAGGCGATCGCCGCGGCACCGATCAGCGCCGGAACGGCCATCGGCCAGCCGATCATCAGCACGACCAGGCACGCGCCGGACCAACGCAACTGGCCGGCCAGCGGCAACGGCACGGGCAGGGTCCACAGGATCGGCCACAGTGTTAGCGTGGCGATCAGCGGTCCGATGCGCTCGCCATGCGGCATCAGCCGCCACGGGCGCATCAGCAGCGCGACGGCCAGCGCGAGCACGAGCAGCAGCAACTCGACGAACATCGACGGCGGCGCGCACGCGCGCGCCCACGGAGACGGGGATGCTCGTCACGATAACACCCGCGACCGGGTCCGGCGCGCGTCGGAGGACGAGCCGATGCGCTCAGCGAGCCCGCCTGGCCCGCGCCGGTCGCGCGGCGCGCGCCGTTCCCGCTCCGTTCTTCGCGGGCGCCGACGGCGCGCGCGGCGCCAGACGGCCGCCGGGCGGAACGAGATCGGCGCGCGCCTCGGACGGATTCGCTCCGGCCGTCAGCCGTTCGAGCCACAGCAGCGCATCGACGTGCGCGACGAAGCGCTGCAGATAAGCCGGCGCGCTGGCCTGCATCAGCTGCAGCGCGCGATGCACGAGATGCGGTGAATTCAGTGGACCGGCCTGCGGCGGTACCTGGTCGAGCGAATGGCGCAACCGCCGTTCGGCCGACAGCCGTATCCAGGTGTCGCGATCCCGGCGCAGCGCGCGCAGTTCGTGCGGATTGGTCCATCGGTCGCCGTCATCGATGCCGATGCCGATATCGATCGGTGAAGCGGGCGGCGGCGCCCGGCCGTCCACGGCAACGGCGTCGCCGGCATGAGCCGCGGCCAGCGATTCGCTCAACGCCCGCAGCGCTCGCGAGCGCCCGACGCGATCGGTCGGTGTCGACGCGCTCCGTGCACTCGAGGACATCGACGGCACGGATGCCACCGACGCCATCGGCGACACCGGCGACACCGGCGACACCGGCGACACCGGCGACATCGGCGACATCGACGCCACGGGCGACACCGACGACACCGGCGACACCGACGTCACCGGCGACACCGACGTCACCGGCGCGCCGGCCGGCCCGGCATCGCGCTCGTCCAGCGCCGTACGATGCGCGGCGATCAGCGACGCGAGCCGCGCTTCGAGCAGACTGCGGACGCGCTCGTCCTGTCCGTCGATGCGGCGCGCCAGCGCCTCGATCCGCAGCCAGCGCAGCGGCTCGACCCGCAACGGCTGCCGCTCCCGCAGCGCTTCGAGCGCTGCCGCGATCGGGCTCGACAGGCTGACCGTCGCCTCCGTCATCGGCTCAGAATCCGTGAACGAATCGGACGCGGCCGAGCGGCGCGTCCGGGCGGTTCCGATCGAGGCGCGAAGCGCAGCCATATCGCGTGATAGGGCGAGCATTCGCAACGACGATCGGGATCGTCCTGATGCGACGAGCGGACGTGGCGGGTTCGTTCACGGATTTTCAGCCCGGAGCGTCGGACGCGGTGCGCGGCACCCTCGCCATCGGCGCCATCTCGACGCGCCGGTTGCGCGCCCTCCCGGCGGCATCGGCGTTGGACGCGACCGCCTGTTCGGCGCCGAAGGCCGCCGCGAACACGTCGGACGACGGCAGGCCGGCATCGATCAGCGCGCGCGTGACCGTCAGCGCGCGTTTGGCCGACAGCTCCCAGTTGTCGACGTAGCGGCCATGGGCGTCGCGCATCGGACGATCGTCGGTGAATCCGCTGACCATCAGGATCTCGCCGCGCTCGTGCAGATAAGTATTCAGCGGCCCGACCAGTGTCTGCAGCAACTGACGGCCTTCGGGCTGCAGGTCGTCGGAATTGAACGCGAACAGCACGCTGCCGCTGATGCCGATGCGACCGTCGGTCAGCGTCACCCGGCCGCCGGCCAGCGGATCGGCCAGCGCCTGCTCGAGCGTCTGCAGGCGCTGCGCCTGCAGTGTACGTTCGCGCGCCTCGCCAGCCAGCCGTTCGCTCAGGTCAATCTGCATGCCGATCGCGCAGACGAGGATCAGCGCGAACGCGCCCAGCGTGCCGGCCATCAGGTCGCCGAACGCCGCCCACACCGGCATCGCGCCGTCGTGCGCGGGATCGGCCCCGGCATCGAGATCGAAGTCGCCAAGGCTCATCTTCGCGCGCCTCAGTCGAGCCGGGCGACATGCGCGTCGCCGGCACGGGCCGCGGCCACTTGCTGCAGTTCGTCGATGATCTGCTTCTGCGCGCCGATGCTCAGCTCGATCACCTCGCGGGCCTGCGCGACGTAGTAGTCGAGCTGCTCGTCGCTGCGTGCCAGCGCCTGGCCCAATGCCGCCTCGATGCGCTGGAGCTGCGCGAGCAACTGCTCGTTCGACTGCCCGAACAACTGCACCGCGCCGCCGAAGGCTTCGCCGAGGCTGGCGACGTCGATCGCCCCGCTGGCGACCTGGACCGCAGCCGTCTCGATCGCCGCCTGGGGCCCGCGCAGCGCATCGGCGAACTGCGTCTGCGCGCGATCCAGCAGTTCCGTCGACGTGCCGACCAGCGCGTCGATCGCCGCCCGCTGCTCGCCGGCCGCCTGCTGCACGGTCGTCAGCAGCCCGCCCAGCGTCTCGAGCAGCCGGTTGCGCTCGGCGAGCGCCTCGTTGTCGCGCGTCAGGCTGTCGCTGAGCTTGAGCCTGAGCTCGGCGATCACGTCGGCGGCGGCGGTCGGCGCCTCGGCGGCGGCCCGGACGAGCTCGCCGATCCGGCCGATCGTGGCGTCGGCCTGCTCGCGCAGCCCGTCGGTGATCGTGCGGGCCGTGCGTTGCAGCGTCTCGTCGGCCTCGCGCCAACGCGTCACGGACTCGGCCGCCGCGTCGTGCCACTGCCGCCGCAGCAGATCGGCCAGTTCGGACAGGTTTCGCACCGCCGCGTCGATCCGCGCGTCATCGGCCTGCGCGCGCTGCGCGAACTGCTCTGCCAGGCGCTCGTGCAACGCCTGTTGCGCCTGTGCGGCGCCGGCGACCAGCGCGGTCGCGTGGCGGGACAATTCGTCGCCGGCCGCGCGCATCGCGCCGTCGAAGCGTTCGGCCGAGGTCTCGGCATGCAGGCCGATCCGAGCGGCCAACGCATCGGCGTGCGCGCCGGTGCGCTCGACCATCTGATCGGCTTGCGCGCCGGTTCGCGCGGTCAGCGATTCGACCTGCGCGCCGAGCCGATCGATCAGCGCCGACGACTGGTCGGCGACGCGGGTCGCCAGGGTCTCGGACTGCTCGGCGACGCGGTTCGCCAGCGTTTCGGACTGCTCGGCGACCCGGTTCGCCATCGCCACGGACTGTTCGGTGACCCGGTTCGCCATCGCCACGGACTGCTCGGTGATCCGCGCGGCCAGCGCTTCGATCCGCTGCGCGACCTCGGCGGTCGACGCCTGCGCCTGCGTGGCGACGCGCTCGACGAGTGCGGCCGACTGTTCGGCCGTGCGCCGGGTCATCACGTCGAATCGCTCGTCGGATCGCTGCACCAGCAAGTCGAAGCGGCTGCCGGCATGGTTGGCGAACCCGTCGGCCAGGGCCGCGGCCTGCGCCGAGAACGCCGTCGTGAAGCCGTCCAGCGTCTGGCCGAGCGCGTCGGCCCCCTCCCGCTGGCTACGCTGCTGCGCGGCCAGCGCGTCGGTCCATTGCCGGGCGACGTCGGCGGTTGCCGCCGCGAAGCGTCCGGCGATGCCGTCGAGCTGTTCGGCCACCTGACGGGCCAGCCCCTGCTGCACCTGCTCGCCGTGGCGGCCCAGCGCCTCGAACGTCTGCTGCACCGCGGTCTCGATGACGGCACGCGCCTGGCGGGTGCCGTCGGCCGCGCTGGCCGTCAGCACGCGATCGGCCGCGGCCGCCACCTCGTCGAAGCGTCGCGCCGTCTGCGCGTGGAAGTCCGCCTGCCGGCCGGCCAGTTGCTCGGACAGCGCCTGCTGCCGGCGCTCCATGGCCGCCAGGCAGCCGTCGATGCGCTCGACCAGCGCCGGCAGCAGATCGGCCTGTCGTTCGAGCAGTTGCCACGACTGCTCGCGCCGATGGGCACCCGAGAAGTTCCGCAGCTCCGGGGCCAGCAGCGCCGCATCGAGACGCTCGGCGACCCGGACGCGTTCGCGGCGCGCCAGCGCCAGGATCAGTCCCAGCATCGCCGATGCGGCGACCCCGGCCACCGACGTGCCGAACGCCATCCCCAGTCCGCGCACCGGCGCCGTCAATGCCTCGCGGATCCCGCGCAGCCCGTCGGCGCCGGCCAGCGCCGCGCTGGTTCCCGACAGCGTCATCACCATGCCGAGAAAGGTGCCGATCATCCCGAGCAGGACCAGCAGGCCGGTCAGGTACGGCGCGAGCACGGGCCCCGGCAACGCCTGCCGGACGCCGTCGACGCGCTGGCGCACGGCCCCGCGCAGCGACGACGGGACGCTCGCCAGCCACGCGTCGAGGCTGGCCGGCGGCGACGTCGACAGCCCGCGCAACGCGCGGTCCAGGCCGCGTGCCGCGCGGCCGCTGCGCCAGGCTTCGACGACGCCGAGCACGTAGAAACCGGCGATGCCGGCCGTCACCAGCAGCGCCAGCGGCTGCGATGTCCGGTAGTCGGCGCCGATCCATGCCAGCACGATCAGGCCGGCGACGAAAGCGATCGAAGAGAACAGTCTGTTCATGACCAAGGTTCAACGAGGAGGCTGGGATGCGGCCTCGAGCAGGCCGAACACCGGCTCGAACCGAAGCGCCAGTTCGGCCAGCAGGACCGCGCGCAGGTCGTGCCGGAAACGATCGACGGCGGCGGCGGCCGGATCGCCACCGTCGGCGGCATCGGCCGGCGACTCGCGCAGGCGGTGGTAGTGACGCTCGAGCAGGGCCGGCACCGCCGCCAGCAGCCGCCGCTCCTGCGTGCCGACGACCTGCTCGAGCGCGGCATCGACCGCCGCGAGCCGGGCCAGCGCCGGCGTCCCGACCAGCAGCCGACGGCGCACGCGCGAGCGCAGCGCCGCGATCGCCGATGCCATCGCCTGCTGGCGCGCCACGTGGCACTGGCGGAACGGGCCGTAGCCGAGATCGACGCCCAGCGGCGAACGGCCGGCCGATCGCGCATCCCGCTCGATCGTCTCGGCCAGCATCGCGCGCACGCGCTCGGCATCGAAGCGATCGCCGCCCTCGTCCGCCGCCTCGCCGGCCTGCGCGTCGCGCACGCCGGCATCGGCCGCCCCCGCGGCCCCGGCCGCCGGACCGTCGAGCGCGGCCGACAGCGCGATCGCATCGGTCCATGCGGTCCAGCGCCCCAGGCCTTGCGCGAAGGCGTCACGCGTCTCGCGCAGCGGCGCCTGCGGGCCGACCAGGCCGGCGAGCAGGCGCACGAACGCCGATCCCGTCAGCCCGGTGCGGGCCGACGCGCCGGCCGCCCGGCCTTCGGGCCGGGGCCGCAGCGCCGGGGCCGCGACCCCGGGCGGTCGGGCAGGCCCGTGAGCCGCCTCTTGCCTCATACAACGCGCCTGTCCCGATCGAAAGCCCGGCAGTCTACACCGCGACCGGCCCCGGCGATGTTGCCGATCGGCGACGCCGGCGCCGCATCGCGCGCCGGGCGCGACGGCGAATATCGGGCTTCCCCGAAAGCGCCGATGCGCATCGATGAAGGTATCGTCTAGGGTCGAGCGCCCGGCGCACGCTTTCGCGGATCCCGCCGCTTGGCGGAGAATGCGCAGCCGCCATCGCGCGCCCCTCTTTCGACAGGAGCCCCCCATGTATCACGAGACCGACCAGTACCAGGAGATCCGGGACGCCGTCCGCGCGCTGTGCGCGCAGTTTCCCGACGAGTATTTCCGCAAGACCGACGAGCAGCGCGCTTACCCCGAAGCCTTCGTCGATGCGCTGACCAAGGCCGGCTGGATGGCCGCGCTGATCCCGACCGAGTACGGCGGTTCCGGACTGACGATGGCCGAGGCCTCGGTGATCATGGAAGAGATCAACCGCGCCGGCGGCAACTCGGGCGCCTGCCACGGCCAGATGTACGTGATGAACGCGATCGTTCGCAGCGGCTCGGACGAGCAGAAGCAGAAGTACCTGCCGCGCATCGCCACCGGCGAACTGCGGATCCAGTCGATGGGCGTCACCGAACCGACCACCGGCAGCGACACGACCAAGCTGAAGACGACCGCGGTCCGCAAGGACGGCCGCTGGGTCATCAACGGGCAGAAGGTGTGGATCTCGCGGATCCAGCACAGCGACATGATGATCCTGCTCGCGCGCACGACGCCGGTCGACGAAGTCAAGAAGCGCTCGGACGGGCTGAGCTGCTTCCTGATCGACCTGAAGCAGGCGATCGGCAACGGCCTGACGGTGCGGCCGATCCTGAACATGGTCAACCACGAGACCAACGAGCTGTTCTTCGACAACCTCGAGATTCCCGAGGAGAACCTGCTCGGCCCCGAGGGCAAGGGCTTCAAGACGCTGCTGGACGGCCTGAACGCCGAGCGCACGCTGATCGCCGCCGAATGCATCGGCGACGGCTACTGGTTCATCGACCGCGCGACCAAGTACGCGAACGAACGCGTGGTGTTCGGCCGCAAGATCGGCCAGAACCAGGGCGTGCAGTTCCCGATCGCCGAGTCGCTGATCGAACTGGAAGCCGCCAACCTGATGCGCTGGAAGGCCTGCCAGAAGATCGACGCGCACGAGAACGCCGGCGCCGCCGCCAACATGGCCAAGCACCTGGCCGCCAAGGCGAGCTGGGAAGCGGCCAACGTCTGCCTGCAGACGCACGGCGGCTTCGGCTTCGCGTGCGAGTACGACATCGAACGCAAGTTCCGCGAGACGCGGCTGTACCAGGTGGCGCCGATCTCGACGAACCTGGTGTTCAGCTACGTCGCCGAACACATCCTCGGACTGCCCAAGTCCTACTGAGCCGTGCGAATGACCCGCCCCAACCGGTTCCCGACACGGTTCGCCGCATGGATCCCGGCGCAGTTCGCCGCCGCGGCAGCGGCGACGGCGCTAGGCGTCGGCCTGGCCTGCGCGCCGGCCGCGCGCGCGCAGGACGAGCAGACCGGCCAGCCGCCGCTGCCGACGACGCAGATCCAGGCCGGCATGCACCTGATCCGCGCCGAGGTCGCCGACTCACCGGACACCCGCGCCAAGGGCTTGATGTTCCGCCCGGGCCTCGGCCCGAACGAAGGCATGCTGTTCGTCTTCGAAGGCGCGGCCACGCACTGCTTCTGGATGAAGAACACGCGGATCCCGCTGTCGATCGCGTTCATCGACGACAGCGGCCAGATCGCCAATCTCGCGGACATGCAGCCGTTCGACGAGACCAGCCACTGCGCGGCCCGTCCGGTGCGCTTCGCGCTCGAAATGGAACAGGGCTGGTTCGCGCGGCGCGGCGTCAAGGCCGGCATGCGGCTGGGCAGCGCGGTGCTGTTCCGCGCGCCCGCGAACAAGCCCTGAGAATCCGAGAACGCATCGGTCGCGACCGATGGGCGTTCTCGGATTCCGTGCCTCAGGCGAAATTCGCCGCGGCGAACTCCCAGTTGGCCAGCTCGAAGAAGTCCTTCAGGTAATCGGGCCGGCGATTGCGGAAGTCGATGTAGTACGCGTGTTCCCACACGTCGACGGTCAGCAGCGGCTTGTCGGCCGTCGTCAGCGGCGTGGCGGCATTGCTGGTGTTGGCGATGTCGACGCCGCCATCGGCGGTCTTGACGAGCCAGGTCCAGCCGGAGCCGAAGTTGCCGATCGCCGATTTGGTGAACGTGTCCTTGAACGCGTCGAACGATCCCCATTTCTTGTCGATCGCCGCGGCCAGCGCGCCGCCCGGCTGGCCGCCGCCGTTCGGCGACAGCGAGTTCCAGTAGAACGTGTGGTTCCAGATCTGCGCGGCGTTGTTGAAGATGCCGCCGGACGATTTCTTGATGATGTCCTCGAGCGACATCGACTCGAACTCGGTGCCCTTGATCAGGTTGTTCAGGTTCGTCACGTAGGCCTGGTGGTGCTTGCCGTAGTGATACTCGAGCGTCTCCTTCGAGATCCTGGGTGCGAGCGCATCCATCGCGTACGGCAGCGGGGGGAGTTTGTGTTCCATCGCACAATCCTTCTTTTTTACAGCAAAAATGTTGACCAACCGGTGCCCTTAGCGGGGCAGCCGGTCTCCTTCGTTCAGCCAAGTAGTTGTAGAGCCACAGGCAGTAGAGCCGTGACCATTGTAGGTCAGGACGGCGGCCCGGACATGACGGTGCCGGGCGACGGCTGCCCGGCTTGCCCGGCTTGCCCGGCTGCCCGAGCGCGCCGCCGTCACGCGGCGGCGCGCCCGAGCGATTCGCTACCGGCGTCCGCTACCGCCGCTCACTACTGCTTGCTCACTACCGCCGCCCGCTACCGCCGCGTAACGGCGATGCGGCCTTCGCCGAGCAGGACCTCGAGCGACTGGCCGGCGTGCGTGGCCCTAGCGTCGCGCACGATCCGGCCCTGCTCGTCGCGAACGATCGCGTAGCCGCGCGCCAGCACGTCCTGCGGGCTGGCGAGCCTCAGGCGCTGGGCGAGCTGCTCGAGCCGTTGATCGAGCGCGTCCAGCCGCCGCGGACCGGCCTGCGCCAGGCGCCTGGCCGCCTGCCTCCAGCGCAGCGCGCGCTCGCGCGTATCGGGCGCGCGAAGCCGGGCCCGCAGCCCCTGCAGCCGGTGGTCGTGATGGCGCAGCGACTGCCGCCACGCTCGGTCCAGCCGCACGGCGAGCGCATCCAGCCGGTCGGCGCGCTGCCGCCAGGCTGCCGACGGCGGCCGCAGCAGCCGCGCCGCCAGGTCCAGCCGCTGTTCGCGCTGCTGCTGCAGTCGCGCGGCGACACGCGCGAGCTGCCGGGTCAGCACGGCCAGACGATGCGCGAGCTCGCGCCGGTCCGGCGTCGCCGCGGCGGCCGCGGCGGTCGGCGTCGGCGCCCGCAGGTCGGCGACGAAATCGCAGATCGTGAAGTCGGTCTCGTGCCCGACGCCGCTGATCACCGGCATCGGCGCCGCCGCGATCGCCCGGGCCAGCGCCTCGTCGTTGAACGCCCACAGATCCTCGATCGATCCGCCGCCGCGAACGATCAGCAGCACGTCGCATTCGGCGCGCCTGCACGCCGCCTGCAGCGCGGCCCGCAGCCGGGCCGGCGCGTCGGCGCCCTGCACGAGCGACGGATAGACGATGACATCACCGCTCGGCGCGCGGCGGCGCAGCGTGCTGAGCACGTCGTGCAACGCGGCGCCGCTCGGCGACGTGATCACGCCGATCGCGCGCGGCCAGGCCGGAATCGGCCGCTTGCGGCCCGGATCGAACAAGCCCTCGCGCTGCAGCGCCTCCTTGATCTGCACGAACTGCTGGTACAGGTCGCCGGCGCCGGCCAGCCGCATCGACTCGACGCCGAGCTGGAACTCGCCGCGCGCTTCGTACAGGCCGGGCAGCGCGCTGACCTCGACGCGCACGCCTTCGCGTGGTGAAAAACGCACGTGCTGGGCCCGGCCGCGGAACATCACGGCCCGTACCTGGGCACCGGCATCCTTGAGCGTGAAGTACCAGTGGCCGCTGGCCGCCCGGGTGAAGTTGGAGATCTCGCCGCTGACCCGGACGACCGGCACCTGGCGTTCGAGCAGTCCCGCCACCAGCCGGTTCAACTGCGAAACCGTCAGGATTCGCCGGGCCGACACCTCGTCGACCGGGGAAGATCCAGCAACGACGCGGGTTCCGGGCCTATCGCTGTCCACAAGCCCCCGCCCGGAACCGGTGCCGACGCCGATCCGGCGAGGCGCTAGCATTTATGTTGCAATGCATTGATTTTTAACAAGAATATTGTTTCCAGACGTAAAATCGCGATGCCGCGGGCGGTTGCCGGACCTGGCGCGGCAGACGTTGTCCGCAGCTATGCACAGATTTATCCACAACCCCGGCCATCTGTTGCGAGGAAGCCAGACAATCGCCGAGTGTTGTTCGGCAGCTTGCTTGCAGATGTAAAAAACCGCGAAAATCGAGCCCCTCCGACCGACCCGGCCCGCCTGGCGGCTCGGATATTGTGTCAGACCCGCCGCCGCATCGCTCCGGCGGCCCACGGCCCTCGCGCCACCCGCCATCGCTGGTCCGAATCCGTGCATCGAGAAGCGTCGCGCGCCATCCCCCTTCCAGGAGTGCTCCCTTGTTTTCGTTGATCGCGGCGGCCGGTTGGCCGATCTGGTTTCTGATCCTGGCTTCGATCCTCGCCGTCGCCCTGATCGTCGAGCGCTACCTGTCGCTGAAGCGCACGAAGATCCTGCCTCCGCGCCTGCTCGACGAGGTGCTGTCGCTGCGGCAGTCCGAGCAGATCTCGCCGGAGATGCTGCAGCGCCTCGAACGCAATTCGCCGCTCGGTCGCGTGCTGGCCACCGGCCTGCGCTACGAGCGGGCGCCGCGCGCGGTGATGAAGGAGTCGATGGAGGAAGCCGGCCGCTCGGTCGCGCACGAGCTCGAGAAATACGTCGGCGCGATCGGCACGATCGCGTCGATCGCGCCGCTGATGGGCCTGTTCGGCACCGTGATCGGCATGATCGAGATCTTCGGCGCGCAGGCCCCTTCGGGCACCAATCCGCAGCAATTGGCGCACGGCATCTCGGTCGCGCTGTACAACACCGCGTTCGGCCTGGTCATCGCGATTCCGGCGATGATCGCGTATCGCGTCTATCGCGCCCGCGTCGACGACTTCCTGGTCGAGATGGAACAGCAGTCGCTGCGCCTGATCGATTCGCTGGGCGGAGGCCGGCCATGAACTTCCGGCGGGCGATCCGACGCGACGAGCCGGAAATCAACTTCATCCCGCTGATCGACCTGCTGCTGGTCATCCTGATCTTCCTGATGGTCAGCACCACGTATTCGAAGTTCACCGAACTCGAAGTCAATCTGCCGAGCGGCGGCGCCGACAAGCCTTCGCAGCCGCCGGCGGAGGTCGTCGTCGCCATCGGCACCGACGGCCGCTACCTGATCGACGGAGCGCCGGCGCCGTACGGCACGCCCGACGCGTTCGCGCAGCGGCTGTCGCAGCAGGCTCGCACGCTGCAGGATCCGGTGCTGGTCATCTACGCGGATGCCGGCGCGACCCATCAGGCGGTCGTCAACGTCCTCGAAGCCGCCCGGCTGGCCGGCCTGCCGAAGGTGAGCTTCGCCGCGCAAAGCGCCGGCGACGGCAAGTAGCCCGCCGTGCCCGCGCCGATGGCGGCACCCGTGGTACCCCGGGCCGAACGCCTGCGGCATCGGATCGAACGGCGTCTGCTGGCGCTGTGGTTCTCGGCGACGCCGTCGGCCGCCGACCGCCGGCTGGCCGCGCTGCTCGCACCGCTGAGCTGGCTGGCCGCGCGCATCGCGCTGCGCCGCCGCGCCACGCGCCTGCAACGCGATCCGCAAGGCCGTCCGGCCGTCGTCATCGTCGGCAACCTGCTGGTCGGCGGTACCGGCAAGACGCCGGCGGTGGCGGCGATCGCTCGCGGCCTGGCCGATCGCGGGCTGCGCGTCGGCGTGCTGGCCGGCGGCTATCGCGCGCGCGACGCGGGCCCGCACCGGGTCGGGCCGGACAGCGATCCGCAGCAGATCGGCGACGAACCGGTGCTGCTCGCGCGTCTGACCGGCCTGCCGGTGGCCAGCGGCCGCGACCGGCGGGCGGCGCTGGCCAGCCTGAACGCCTGGCATCCGGGGCTCGACGTCGTGATCTCCGACGATGGCCTGCAGCACTTCGGGCTGCCGCGGCGGCTGCAGCTCGCGGTATTCGATCGGCGCGGCGCCGGCAACGGCCGGATGCTGCCGGCCGGCCCGCTGCGCGAACCCCTGTCGACGGCCGCGCAGCTCGACGCGCTGCTGCTCAACGGTACCGACCATCCGCCGGTCGAGCACCCGGCGGTCTTCCCGTTCCGCGTGATGCCGACGGTGCTGCGGCGGATCGGCCCCGACCGCGATGCCGACTGTGAAGCCGACTACCTGCCGCTGGCCGCGTTCCGGCAGCGCTACGCCGGCCGGCGCATCGTCGCGCTGGCCGGCATCGCCGACCCGGCCCGGTTCTTCGGCGTGCTGGACGCGGCGGGCATCGTGTTCCGGCCGGTCCCGCTGCCCGACCATGCCCGCCTCGATCGGGCCTGGCTCGCGTCGATGGCGGCGGACGGCGACGGCACCCTATTCGTGATGACCGACAAAGACGCCGTAAAATTGACCGGGCTCGACGGCTTGCCGCCGTGCTGGACCCTCGAGGTGGCCGCCCATTTCGATCGGGATTTCTTCGGCTGGCTGACCGCGCGCCTGCCCGCCCCCGCGGCGCGGCGGCCGCTTCTTCAGGACTGACACGTTGGACAATCGCCTTTTCGACATCCTGGTCTGCCCGATCTGCAAGGGGCCGTTGACCCATCTGCGCGCGCAGGGCGAACTGATCTGTCCGCGCGACAAGCTCGCTTTTCCGGTGCGCGACGGCATTCCGGTCATGATCGAGGCCGAAGCCCGCAAGATCGAAGACGCTGACGCGTGATCGCTGCGATGACGCCCGCTCCTTCCTCGCCGCGGCCGGCCGGCCAGGACGCTAGCCAGAACGCCAGCCAGGGCGCCGACGAGCCCGGAGGCGCCCGGTCGGCCCCTCCGCGTTTCGTCGCGTTGATTCCGGCGCGGCTGGCGTCGACGCGCCTGCCCGACAAGCCGCTGGCCGACATCGGCGGCCAACCGATGGTGGTGCGCGTGGTCGAGCGGGCGATCCGCTCGGGCGCCGCGCTCGTCGCGGTCGCGACCGATTCGCAGGCCGTGCTCCGCGCGGTCGAGGCCGCCGGCCATCGCGCAGTGCTGACGCGCGACACGCACCCGTCCGGCACCGACCGGCTGGCCGAAGCCTGCTCGCTGCTGGGACTGGGCGACGACGAGATCGTCGTCAACGTGCAGGGCGACGAGCCGCTGATCGACCCGGCGTCGATCAGCGCCGTCGCCGCCGAACTGGCCCGCTGCGACGACTGCGCGATCGCGACGGCCGCCCATCCGATCGGCGACGCGGCCGACTATCGCAACCCCAATGTCGTCAAGGTCGTCGTCGATGCCCGGGGACGCGCATTGTATTTTTCGCGGGCCCCGATCCCTTATGATCGCGATGGCGGCTCGGCGCGCGCCGACACGACGACGCACGCACGCGTCGACGACCGGCTGCGCGATGCCGGACTGCCGCTGCGCCACGTCGGGCTGTACGCCTACCGGGCATCGTTCCTGCGCGCCTATCCGGCGCTGGACGCCTCACCGTTGGAGACCATCGAGATGCTCGAACAACTGCGCGCGATGTGGCATGGATACCGGATCGCCGTGTACCGTATCGAGCGGCCGATGCCGGCCGGCGTCGACACGCCCGAGGATCTCGAGCGCGTCCGGGCGGCGTTCCGCGCGGGAGCCGCCGCATCGTCCGCACGCTGACCGGCACGGATTCGAAGACACTCGCCGGACGGTCACGACCCCGGCGAACCCAGCGCCCGGCGCGACGCATCCGGCCCATGGCCGCGCGATTGACCGGGCAACATCCGACAAGTTACCTTTCTGATTCAATACGGGGGATCGAGTAGATGCGACTGATACTGTTGGGCGCGCCCGGCGCGGGCAAAGGCACCCAGGCCGCGATGATCAAGGAACGCTACGGCATTCCCCAGATCTCGACCGGCGACATGCTGCGTGCGGCCGTCAAGGCGGGCACACCACTGGGCCAGACGGCCAAGCAGGTGATGGAAAGCGGCGGACTGGTCTCCGACGACCTGATCATCAACCTGGTCAAGGACCGCCTGAAACAGGACGACTGCAAGGCCGGCTACCTGTTCGACGGCTTCCCGCGCACGATCCCGCAGGCCGAGGCGATGCGGACCGCCAACGTCGGCCTGGACTTCGTTCTCGAGATCGACGTGCCCGACAGCGAGATCATCGACCGCCTGAGCGGACGCCGCGTGCATCCGGGCAGCGGCCGCGTCTACCACGTCAAGTACAACCCGCCGAAGGTCGAGGGCAAGGACGACGTCACCGGCGAGGACCTGATCCTGCGCGACGACGACCGCGAAGAGACCGTCCGCAAACGGCTGACGATCTACCACGATCAGACCAAGCAGTTGGTCGACTACTACGGCGAACAGGCCAGGAACAACATGCCCGGCGCGCCCAAGTACCGCAAGATCGCCGGCGTCGGCACCGTCGAGCAGATCTCGGCGCGCGTGATCGACGCGCTGCGCTGAGCCGATGACGCGCCTCTCCCTCCCCGCCTCGCGACCGGCGCGCTGACGCCGGCCCGCCGCACCGCCCCACCGGAGACGAACCACCGCCACCACCGCGTTGCTCCCCGATGTCATGGCAGCGAATCCGGAGCCGATAACCGGATCCTGCCGCGAATTCTCCCCGGTCACTCGCACTGAAGAATTCCATCCACGAAGGAGGTAGACCCTATGTTGTCCGGTGTCTCGTCGACGGCTGTCTGGCTGGCGCTTGTGTGCGGCATCATCGCCGTGATCTACGGGTTCGTATCCAGTCGCTGGATCCTGGGGCTCGATGCCGGCAATGCCCGGATGCAGGAGATCGCGGCGGCGATCCAGCAGGGCGCCAAGGCCTACCTGGCCCGCCAGTACACGACGATCGCCATCGTGGGCGTCATCCTCCTGATCATCATCGGCCTGGTCGGCGGACTGGGGTGGACGACCGCAGCCGGCTTCGCCGCCGGCGCGATCCTGTCCGGCGTGTGCGGCTTCATCGGCATGAACGTATCGGTGCGCGCGAACGTGCGCACCGCGCAGGCGGCCACGCGCGGGCTCAACGAGGCACTGGCCGTCGCGTTCCGCGGCGGCGCGATCACCGGCATGCTGGTCGTCGGCCTGGGCCTGCTCGGCGTCGCGGCGTTCTTCCTGTACCTGTGCTCGCGGCCCGGCACCTCGCTGAGCGCGACGCTGCACCCGCTGATCGGCTTCGCGTTCGGCTCGTCGCTGATCTCGATCTTCGCGCGGCTGGGCGGCGGCATCTTCACGAAGGGCGCCGACGTCGGCGCCGACCTGGTCGGCAAGGTCGAGGCCGGGATCCCCGAGGACGATCCGCGCAACCCTGCGGTGATCGCCGACAACGTCGGCGACAACGTCGGCGACTGTGCCGGCATGGCGGCCGACCTGTTCGAGACCTACGCGGTGACGCTGATCGCGACGATGCTGCTCGGCGCGCTGGTCGTCACGCCGGCCGCCACGCAGGCGGCCGCGTATCCGCTCGCGCTCGGCGCGTTCGCGATCATCGCGTCGATCATCGGCGCGATGTTCGTCAAGGCCTCGCCCGGCGGCAAGATCATGAACGCGCTGTACAGGGGCCTGACCGTGTCGGGCGTGCTCGCGCTGATCGCGTTCTATCCGATCACGAGCTGGGTGTTCAGCGATGCCGACCTGGCCGCCGTCGGCCTGTCGGTCGGCAAGATCTACGGCGCCTCGGTCGTCGGGCTCGTGCTGACGGCCGCGCTCGTCTGGATCACCGAGTACTACACCGGCACCGAGTACAAGCCGGTGCGCTACGTCGCCGCCGCGTCCGAGACCGGTCACGGCACCAACATCATCGCCGGCCTGGCCGTGTCGATGAAGTCGACGGCCTGGCCGGTGCTGATGGTGTGCATCGCGATCCTGGTGTCGTACGAGATCGGCGGCCTGTACGCGATCGCCGTCGCCGCCACGTCGATGCTGTCGATGGCCGGCATCATCGTCGCGCTCGACGCTTACGGTCCGATCACCGACAACGCCGGCGGCATCGCCGAGATGTCCGAAATGCCCGAAGCGGTGCGCAACATCACCGACCCGCTCGATGCGGTCGGCAACACGACCAAGGCCGTCACCAAGGGCTACGCGATCGGCTCGGCCGGCCTGGCGGCGCTGGTGCTGTTCGCCGACTACACGCACGCGCTCGAAAGCGCCGGCAAGCTCGTCAGCTTCGACCTGTCGAACCCGAACGTCATCGTCGGCCTGTTCATCGGCGGCCTGATCCCGTTCCTGTTCGGCGCGATGGCGATGGAGGCCGTCGGCCGCGCCGCCGGCTCGGTCGTCGTCGAGGTGCGGCGCCAGTTCCGCGAGATCAAGGGCATCATGGAAGGCACCGGCAAGCCCGAGTACGGCCGCGCGGTCGACATGCTGACCAGCGCCGCGATCAAGGAGATGATGATCCCGTCGCTGCTGCCGGTCATCGTGCCGATCCTGGTCGGCCTGATCCTCGGCCCGGCCGCGCTCGGCGGCCTGCTGATGGGCACGATCGTCACCGGCCTGTTCGTCGCGATCTCGATGTGCACCGGCGGCGGCGCCTGGGACAACGCCAAAAAGTACATCGAGGAAGGCCATCACGGCGGCAAGGGCAGCGAGGCGCACAAGGCGGCCGTGACCGGCGACACGGTCGGCGATCCGTACAAGGACACCGCCGGCCCGGCCGTCAACCCGCTGATCAAGATCATCAACATCGTCGCGCTGCTGCTCGTGCCGGTGCTCGGCACCGGCCTGTTCGGCGTCGACCCGGTCTCGCACCGCACGGCCGCGGCACCGGTGACCGGGGCGGTCACGGCGGCGCCGGCCGCCGCGTCGGCGGCCCTGCCCGAAACGGCCGTGCTGTACTTCGGGTTGGCGTCGAGCGAGCTGCCGGCCGACGCGAGTTCGCGCGTCGACGCGTTGATCGCCTACGCGCGCCAACACGCCGACGCCCGGATCGACGTGTCGGGCTTCCACGACGCCAGCGGCGATCCGACGCGCAACGCCGAACTGGCCAAGGAGCGCGCGCTCGCGGTCCGACAATTGCTGATCTCCGCGGGCCTGCCGGACAGCCAGATCGTGTTGAACAAGCCGGTCGAGACGACCGGCGGCGGAGACGAACGCCAGGCGCGCCGCGTCGAAGTCAAGGTGCAATGACAATCAGGCGCGCGTGCGCGCCACCGATGCCGAACGAAGGAGACCATCGATGCAATTGAAGGACAAAGTGGTGCTGGTGACCGGCGGCGCGTCCGGCCTGGGCGGCGCGACCGCCCGCATGGCGGCCGAGCAAGGCGCTCGCGTGCTGATCGCCGACCTGAACGAAGAACTGGGCAACCAGCATGCGAAGGCGATCGGCGCCGGCGCGCAGTTCGTCAAGTGCGACGTATCGTCCGAAGCCGATGGCCAGGCGGCCGTCGACGCGGCCGTCAAGCTCGGCCAACTGGTCGCGCTGGTCAATTGCGCGGGCATCGGCGTCGCGATGAAGACGATCGGCAAGGACGGGCCGCATCCGCTGCACGCGTTCACCCGCGTGCTCAACGTCAACCTGATCGGCAGCTTCAACATGCTGCGGCTGGCGGCCGCGGCGATGGCGAGCAACGAGCCGAACGCCGACGGCGAACGCGGCGTCATCATCAACACCGCGTCGGTGGCCGCGTACGACGGCCAGATCGGCCAGGCCGCGTACTCGGCGTCCAAGGGCGGGATCGTCGGCATGACGCTGCCGATCGCGCGCGATCTGGCCCGCGACGGCATCCGCGTCGTGACGATCGCGCCCGGCCTGTTCCTGACGCCGATGATGAAGAGCCTGCCCGAAGAGGCGCAGATCTCGCTGGGCAAGCAGGTGCCGTTCCCGTCGCGGCTCGGACGGCCCGAGGAATACGCGTTGCTCGCGCAGCAGATCATCGCCA
This sequence comes from Burkholderiaceae bacterium, assembly GCA_047601745.1. Lineage (GTDB taxonomy): Bacteria > Pseudomonadota > Gammaproteobacteria > Burkholderiales > Burkholderiaceae_E > JAKPAM01. Next base: position 6,156,861 of record JASGIS010000001.1, read on the forward strand.
ACCCGATGCTCAACGGCGAGACGATCCGTCTCGACGGCGCGATCCGCATGGCGCCGAAGTGATTCCCCGCGCCAAGCGATCCACTGCCCTAAGTGATTCGCTGCCCTAAGTGATTCGCTGCCCTGAGTGATTCGCTGCCCTGAGTGATTCGCTGCCCTGAGTGATTCGCTGCCCTGAGTGATTCGCCGCCCTGAGTGATTCGCCGCCCTGAGTGATTCGCCGCCCTGAGTGATTCGCTGTTCCAAGTGATCCGCCGCCCTGAGTGATCCGCTGCCCCATCGCGGCGGACTGACCGGGCGGCGCCAGCCTCGCTTCGCACCAGCGCGCGAGCGCCGGCAGGCGGGCATCGGCGTCGAACGCGCCGACGATCTGCAGGCCCACCGGAAACCCCGCTGCCCGTCCCATCGGCATCGGCATCGGCATCGTCAGCGCCGACGGAGGAAGTCAGCGGTGGATTGGGTCTGTAATGACTAAATTTGCGTAGGTATGACGGAACGGTGTCTGCGTTCATCACGAAGTGCACGGGACCGGTGGGCCAAGTATCATGCCCGCACGACCACGGCCACCGGAGAACGAGCTTGAAACGCCAACCGCTATCCGGATCGAAACTGCGCTCGGCCGGCTACGACGAACGGCTCCAGCACCTGGAGATCGAATTCGCCGACCGCAGCGTGCGACGCTACAAGGGCGTACCCGCCGAGGTATGGCGGCGATTGCTGTCGGCCCCGACGCCGTACAGCTATTTCGAGGACCGGATCGCCGACGAGTACCCGTCGGAGCCGGCCAGCGCCGATGCGCCGGCCGACGCTCGCTCCCGCCTCGACGACCTGTTCCGGTGAACGCATCGGACATCGGCCGCGGATGACCGACGGATCGCCGCGACTGCGCGTCGCGCTGTACTGCCGGGTCGTCGACAACGTCGGTGACGCCGGCGTCTGCTGGAGGCTCGCGCGTCAGCTCGTCGCCGAACACGGCTGCGACGTCACGCTGTATGTCGACCGGCTGGACGTCATGCGGCCGCTGTGGCCGACCGACGCCGCTCTGGTCCCGCCGCCCCGCGATACCGGCGACACCCGTGATACCCCCGACACGCACCAAACCCACGCCGACGCCGACGCCGACGCCGACGCCAACGCCAACGCCAACGCCAACGCCAACGCCAACGCCAACGCCCCCCAAGATTCTGCGCGCGATCCGGCCGACGCCACGGTCATCGACGGGGTCCGCGTCCGTCCCTGGCCCGCCGACGACGCGCGTCCGCCGGTCGCCGACGTGCTGCTGTCGACGTTCGGCTGCGAGCTGCCGGACGCCGTCCGGCGCGGGCTCGGCCCGGCGGCTCGCGACGCGGATGGCGATGCACGGCCGATATGGATCAACGTCGAGCACCTGAGCGCCGAGCCTTGGGTCGAATCCGCGCATCGGTGCCCATCGGTCAAGCCCGCCGACGGCGCGGTCGAGCACTATTTCTTCCCCGGCTTCACTGCCGCGACCGGCGGCCTGCTGCGCGAGGCCGACCTGCCGCAGCGCCAGGCGGCGCTGGCCGAACCCGCGGCGCGCGAGGCGCGGCTGCGCGAACTCGGCGCGCCGCCGGCCGACGCGGGCGCCGCCCCGGTCACGATCTCGCTGTTCTGCTACCCGGTCGACATCGTCGCTGAGCTGCTCGAATGCCTGGCCGCGCATTCGCGGCCGGTGCGCCTGTTGGTCCCCGAAGGGGTCGCGAGCGCGGCACTCGCGCGTTACTTCGGACGCCCGCTGACCCGGGACGGCGGGCCGCTGGCGCGCGGTGCGTTGCAGGCGGCGGCCTTGCGCTGGCTCGATCAGCGCGGCTACGACGATCTGCTGCATGCGTGCGCGTTGAACTTCGTCCGCGGCGAAGACTCTTGGATCCGGGCCCACTGGGCGGGGCGCCCGTTCGTCTGGCAGCCCTACCCGCAGGACGACGCGACGCGCCGGATCAAGCTCGACGCGTGGCTCGATCGCCTGACCGCCGATTGGCCCGGGCAGGCAGCCGAAGCGACCCGGACGCTGCATCACGCGTGGATCGGCGACGGCCGGGTCGGCGACGCCTGGCCGGGCTTCGCCCGGTACGCGTTCGACGCGGCCGGGGCCGCGCGCTGGCAGGCGTTCCAGTCGTCGCTGCGGCGACAGCCGGACCTGGCCGGCCAACTGATCGAATTTACACGCGCGCTGGCCTCAAGCTAGAATCTCGGGTTCGACTCCGCGCCGCGCCCATGCGGCGCCCATTGCGTCACCGCGCGGCGTCGCCACGGTGTCCCCGACGACGGGCCAGCCTCCGTCGCGGCCGGCGCCGTCGAATCGATACGCGAAATTTCTCGCGAACCCCGCGAAACCTCAAGGAAACGAGCCATGAAACTCGCTCAGGAACTGCGCGCCGGCAACGTCGTGATGATCGGCAAGGACCCGATGGTCGTGCAGAGGGCCGAATACAATAAGTCGGGCCGCAACGCCGCCGTCGTCAAGATGAAGCTGAAGAACCTGCTCAATGGCTCGGGCACCGAAACCGTCTACAAGGCCGACGAGAAGTTCGACGTGCTGGTGCTCGACAAGCGCGAGGTCAGCTATTCGTACTTCGCCGATCCGATGTACGTGTTCATGGACGCCGAGTACAACCAGTACGAGGTCGAAGCCGAGAGCATGGGCGACGCGCTGAACTACATCGACGACGGCATGCCGTGCGAAGTGACGTTCTACGAAGGGCGCGCGATCTCGGTCGAACTGCCGAACAGCGTCGTTCGCGAAGTCGAATACACCGAACCGGCGGTCAAGGGCGACACGTCGGGCAAGGTGCTCAAGCCCGCCCGCATCAAGCCCACGGGCTTCACGATCCAGGTGCCGGCGTTCGTGCAGATCGGCGACAAGATCGAGATCGACACGCGCACGGCTGAGTACCGCAACCGCGTCAAGGGTTGAGAACCTGAACGGCCGGGACGCGACGCGAGTTGAGAACCTGAACGGCCGGGACGACGCGACGCGGATCGCGCATCGGCGGTCCGCCCGAGCGCCGGGCCTGCGATATCCGTCAGCCTTCGATCGCCGCCGCCCCGGCCCGTTGTTGCTCTTCGCGGGCCAGCGCCCGGCGACGCGACTGCACGCCGTGAGCCAGATTGCGCAGGATGGTCTCGCGCAGCGACTTCGGCGAGACCGGCTTGACCAGATAGCTGTTGCACCCGGCCAGCGCGCCGCGCGCCAGATCCCACGGCGACGAACGGCTGGTCAGCATGATGACGGGCGTCGTCCTGAGTTTCGGATCGCGCTTGATATGCCTGGCGAGACGGAATCCGTCCATGCCCGGGATCACCACGTCGAGGATCGCCAGGTCGTAGCGGTACCCGCCGAGCGCCCGCAGCGCGTCGTCGGCATTGCCGACGGCCTCGGACTCGACCCCCATCCGCAGCAGCGCCAGCGACAACTGGTGACGCACCGTCGGACTATCGTCGACGACCAGCGCCCGCGGACGCCGCGCATCGGCCTCGACATCGGCTTCCTGGGCGACGCCCGCGCTCGTCGAGCCGCGCAGGCGGTAGGTTTCCACGGTACCGTTGAAGATCGGCAAGACGTTCATCGTGACATTCCGATTCGCCCCGTCCGCGACCGCTCCGGCAAGAACGGCCCGCCGACCGGCGATTGCCGATGATTCTAGTCGAGCCGCTTCACGATTCAACGATGTCTGTCAGATAAAGTTGATTCCAAGCAACGATTTACGGCGTTCAGTTCATCCATCGTCGCAGCAATCGGGTTCCGATCGGCCAGTACGCGATATCGACGACGGCCGTCGAGCGGGCTCGCGGACCGTCAGCGGGTGATCGTCGTCGCGGGGGTCGCAGGCGTAGCGGGTGTCGCGCCGTCCGGCGCCGGTGAAACGGCGCCGAGGTCTTCGACCGTCAGATCGTTGTCGCGGGCGAAGGCGACCATGAACTGGTAGGCCATCGGCTCGATCTGGTTGAGCCTCCCATCGACCCTGACGCAGCGCAGGTCGCCGCGCAGACTCGGCATCACGTACGGCGAATAACCGAGATGGGCCGCCTGCACGCGGGCACCGGGCCGGTACGAGGCCATCACGCCGCCGATCCGCTCGGCCCAATCGCTGGGTCGAAAGACCTTGCCCGCCGTCGTCAAGCCGACGATCAGGAACGATCGTGCCACCGGTCTTTCGATCATTGCGAACGAGTCTGCCGTGGAAGAGAAATGCGCGGGAGGAACGCGCGGGGAGGAGATCGACCACAGGCGGCCGTCCGGTCCCCGGACGCTTCCGCACTATGGCATCGGATTCCATTATATCCCCTGTAAAATTTGTCCCCTACAATTTGTCACTCAGAACAACGGCGGCGAACCCGCCGTTGATCATTTGAACAACCCGCGTTCGATCCACCACAGCGGACGCTTCACGCCCCCCGGAGCACGTATGGCCGCCACCACGCCCTTGATGTCGACCTATGGACGCCAGCCCGTCGCGTTCACGCACGGCGACGGCGCGATCCTGTACGACGCGAGCGGCAAGCGCTACCTCGACGCGCTGTCGGGCATCGCCGTCAACACGCTCGGCCACGCGCACCCGAAGCTGGTGCAGGCGCTGCGCGAGCAGGTCGGCCGGATCATCCACTCGTCGAACCTGTTCGAGGTGCCGCTGCAGACGGCGCTGGGCGAGCGCCTGGTCGCGCTGTCCGGGATGACCAATGCGTTCTTCTGCAACTCGGGCCTCGAAGCCAACGAAGCGGCGATCAAGCTCGCCCGCCTGCACGGCCATGCGCGCGGCATCGAGCGTCCCGAGATCATCGTCTACGAAAAGGCGTTCCACGGCCGTTCGCTGGCGACGCTGTCGGCGACCGGCAACGCCAAGGTCCAGAAGGGCTTCGAACCGCTGGTCGAGGGTTTCGTGCGCGTGCCGCTCGACGACATCGACGCGCTGCGCAAGCTGGCGGCCGAGCGCCCGTCGATCAGCGCGGTCTTCCTCGAAGCGATCCAGGGCGAAGGCGGCATCCACGCGTTCCACCTCGATTACCTGCGCCAGGTGCGCGAGCTGTGCGACCAGAACGACTGGCTGCTGATGATCGACGAGGTCCAGTGCGGCACCGGCCGCACCGGCAAGTGGTTCGCGCACCAGTGGGCCGGCATCCTGCCCGACGTGATGCCGCTGGCCAAAGGCCTGGGATCGGGCGTGCCGATCGGTGCCGTGCTGGCGCACGGCAAGGCCGCCGAACTGTTCAAGCCCGGCAGCCACGGCACCACGTTCGGCGGCAACCCGCTGGCGATGCGGGCCGGGCTGACGACGCTGCAGGTGATGGAGGAAGAAGGCCTGCTCGCCAACGCGGCCGAGATCGGCGGCTACCTGAGGACACGCCTGGAAAACGATCTGAAACCGACCGGCATGCTGCGCGAGGTCCGCGGCCGCGGCCTGATGATCGGCGTCGAGCTGGACCGTCCGTGCGGCGAGCTGGTCGCCTCGGCACTGCAGGCGGGCCTGATCATCAACGTCACCGCCGACACCGTCATTCGCCTGCTGCCGCCGCTGATCTTCAGCAAGGCCAACGCCGACGAACTGGTCGACAAGCTCGTCCCGCTGATCCGGCAATTGCCGCCCGCCAGAGGCTCGTGACATGACGATTCGCCACTTTCTCCAGTTCAAGGATTTCTCGCGGCACGAGATCGAAACGCTGTTCACGCGCACGCGGATCATCAAGGACCGCTTCAAGCGCTACCAGCCCTATCATCCTTGCGTCGACCGCTCGCTGGTCATGATCTTCGAGAAGGCCAGCACGCGCACCCGCCTGTCGTTCGAAGCGGGCTTCCAGCAACTGGGCGGCACGGCGATCTACCTGAACACCCGCGATTCGCAGCTCGGCCGCGGCGAACCGGTCGAGGACGCCGCGCAGGTGATCTCGCGGATGTGCGACGTCGTGATGATCCGCACGTTCGAGCAGTCGATCATCGAACGCTTCGCCGCGCACTCGCGCGTCCCCGTCATCAACGGGCTGACCAACGAATACCATCCGTGCCAGATCCTCGCCGACATGCATACGTTCTTCGAGCATCGCGGCTCGATCAGCGGCAAGACCGTCGCCTGGATCGGTGACTCGAACAACATGCTGTACACGTGGCTGCAGGCTGCCGAGCTGTTCGACTTCAGCGTGCACGTGTCCAGCCCGCCCGGCTACCAGGTCGACCCGGCGATGGCCGGCTCGTCGATCCGCTGCCTGCGCTCGTTCGACGATCCGATGGAAGCGGCCCGGGGCGCCCATCTGGTGACGACGGACGTCTGGACCAGCATGGGATTCGAAGCCGAGAACGAGGAGCGCCTGCGCGCGTTCGCCGATTATCAGGTCGACGCCGAAATGATGGCGGTGGCGGCACCCGACGCGCTGTTCATGCACTGCCTGCCCGCCCATCGCGGCGAGGAGGTCAGCGCCGAGGTCATCGACGGGCCGCAGTCGGTGGTCTGGGACGAAGCCGAGAACCGGCTGCACGTGCAGAAGGCGCTGCTGGAGTTTCTGGTCGTGGGCCCGGTCGACGACTGACCGGTCGACGACTGACCGGTCAACGGCTGACCGGTCGACGACCGACCGGTCCGCACTGATCGCGATTCGTAGCGATCGATCTGTACGATCGGATGCCGTCGATCGGGCCGGCGCAAGCCGACACGGACGGCTGGGGCGGCGCGAGAGCCGCCCCCTGTCTCGGCGATCACGACAGGTGATCGGCCATCCGCTGCGCCAGGCGCTTGCGCGCGCGGTGCAGGCGCACCCAGCAGTTCGCCTCGGTGATGTCGAGGCGGCGGCAGACCTCTTCGGTCGCGACGCCGTCCAGCGCCTGCATCGTGAACACTTCCTTCAGCGTCGGCGGCAGCGCCTCGATCTCGTGGACCAGGCGATCGCGCATATGCCGGCGCGCGACTTCGGCGAACGGATCCGAATCGTCGCTGAACACGATCGGCTCGGGCCGCACCTGCCGTTCCCAGGCCGTGTCGTTCCAGGAATTGGAGCCGCCGTCGGCGGTCGACTCGCTGATCTCCTGCCGGACGTAGCGCAGTTCGCGGCGGAACGTATCCTGGATCTTGTGATTGAGAATACCGATCAGCCAGGTGCGCAGCGCCGACTCGCCCTTGAAGCTGTCGCTGCTGGCCAGCGCCGCGACCAGCGCATCCTGAACCGCATCCTCCGCCAGGTCCGCATCACGGATCTTGCGACGGGCGAAACGAAGCATGGCCGCCCGGTGCGCCGTCAATTCACTCGGCAGGAGGCGTGCCGCAGGGGTCGTCTCGCGCGGATGGCCTTGAACGGTCGCCACTTGAACTTCGGTCATGGATAACTCCTTCTGGGTTCAGATGCGTGGAGCCAGTCTGACCGCCCGTTCTTTCAAAACGATCACGCAAAAGTCTCGATTTCATAACAAATGGGAACCGCATGTAACGCGGCTTACATTCGTGCGACCAGAGCGCCGAATCGCGTCATCGGCCTATTGACCAACACCGATCCGTAAGCCAGTCGCCGGCACGGAAACAGAAGAAGAATCTCTGCCTTGGGCTGCTGCTATGCTTTGCGTTTCGCCGGAGGCGTCGTTGGACAGATCGGTTCTGGTCGTCGAGGACCAGCGGGACATCGCGGACCTGATCGCGCTGCACTTGCGCGACCTGGGCTTGCGCGTCGATTGCGTCGCCGACGGCGACAACGGCTTCGAGGCGGCGCGCAGCGGGCGTTACGACATGGCGGTCCTCGACGTGATGCTGCCCGGCCGCGACGGTTTCGACATCGTCCGCTCGCTGCGGATGGAAAGGGTCGACATTCCGATCCTGATGCTGACGGCCCGCTCGACCGAGATCGACCGGGTGCTGGGGCTCGAGCTCGGCGCCGACGACTACCTGACCAAACCGTTCTCGATTCCGGAGCTGCAGGCCCGGGTCAAGGCCGCGCTGCGCCGGCTCGAACGCCAGGCGCCGCTCAACCCGTTCCCGCCGCCCAGCGAAAAGATCCAGATCGGCGGCCTGTCGATCGATTGCGCGAGCCGCGAGGTGCGGCTCGACGGACGGCCGGTCTCGCTGACGACCAAGGAATACGACCTGCTGCTCTACCTGGCCCGCAACAAGGGCCGCGTGTTCACCCGCGCGCAACTGCTCGACGCGGTCTGGAGCACGTCGTTCGAAGGCTACGAGCACAACGTCAACACGCACATCAACCGGCTGCGCGCCAAGATCGAGGCCGATCCGGCCAATCCCCGCTACGTGCTGACGGTGCGCGGCGTCGGCTATCGCTTCACCGACGATTGAGAACCTGACGGCCCCGAACCGCACATGAACTCGCTGCGCGCCCGCGTGCTGATGCTGGTCGCGGGCTACGGCCTGCTGACCGCCGCCGCGCTTTCGCTGGTCATGCACCAGTCGGTGCGCGACTACTACAACAGCGTGCTGTACCAGCGATCGGGCGAATTCCTCGAACGCGTGCTCGAGACCTCGCCGAGCCTGTGGGAGACCTACGAGAAGGACAAGCTCGGTTTTTCCGAGAGCCTCGAGAACTACATCCTGTATTCGCCGAATACCGGTCTGTACCTGCTGAACGTCGACGGCCGCGTGCTGGCCACGGCCGGCGAGGCCAAGCCGTTCTGGAACGACTACCAGGTCGACCTGGACCGCATCAAGGACTCGTGGGACATCGACCCGATGATGCCGATGTGGGGCGACGATCCCGACGAACCGGGGCGCAGCTACGTGGTGTCGGTGCGCCCGGTGATGCGCGCGAACGTGCTGTACGGCTGGCTGTACCTGGTCGCGCGATCGGCCGACATCGGCGACCCCTCGCCCGACCTGTTCAAGAGTTATGCTATCCGCACCGCCGCCAAGGTCGGACTGGTCGTGCTGACGATCGCCGTCCTGCTGACGATGGCGATGGTCGCGATCCTGACCAAGCCGCTGATCGGGCTGACCCGCGTGGCCGATCGCGTCAAGGGAGCGGGCTTCGCGCAGCTCGACGACCAGCCGTTTCCGCATGCGATGCGCCAGGACGAGATCGGACAGTTGAGCCGGACCTTCCGCGACATGGTCGCGCGCCTGCGGCAGGAGATGCAGCGGGTCTCCGAGACCGACGTCAAGCGCCGCGAGATGGTCGCCAGCGTCTCGCACGACCTGCGCACGCCGCTGACCGCGCTGATCGGGCTGCTCGAGACCGTGCGGCTCAAGCACGATCAGTTGAGCCCCGCGCAGCAGCAGCAGTTCATCGATCGCGCGCTGTTGAACGCGCAGCACCTGAAGCGGCTGACCGACGCGCTGGCCGAACTGGCCAAGCTCGACAACCCCGACTTCTCGACGCAGCCCGAGCCGACGGCGATCGGCGACCTGGCCGGCGACGTCGTCCAGCGCTACGAGACGCGCGCCCACGATCTGGGCATCGGCCTGTCGATCGACTATCCGGACGGCCTGCCGCTGGCCAACGTCGACGCGGGCCTGATCGAGCGGGCGCTGTCCAACCTGCTCGACAACGCGCTGCGCGTCACGCCGTCGGGCGGCCGCGTCGACGTACGGGTGCGGCGCCAGGGCGAGTTCGTGCGCGTCGAGGTGTCCGATACCGGCCCCGGCGTCTCGCACGAGGACAAGCCGCATCTGTTCGAACGCTTCTACCAGGCCAGCCATCACCGCGACCAGCGCGGCAGCTCCGGCCTGGGGCTGGCGATCGTCAAGCGCGTCGCCGAACTGCACGGCGGCCTGGCGGGCGTGGACAGCGAACAGGGCGACGGCGCGACGTTCTACCTGACGCTGCCGGTGCACCGGGTCGACACCGATACGATCCCGACCACCGCCGCGCTCAGAGTGTGACGCGATGGCAGGCGACGGTCCCGAGCGGCGGATCGCCCACCTGGACATGGACGCGTTCTTCGCGTCGGTCGAGCTGCTGCGCCGGCCCGAGCTGCGCGGCCAGCCGGTCGTCATCGGCGGACGCGGCGATCCGCGCAGCCGCGGCGTCGTCAGCACCGCCAACTACGCCGCGCGCGAGTTCGGCATCCATTCGGCGATGCCGCTGCGCCAGGCGCTCGAACTGTGTCCGCACTGCGTGTTCCTGCCGGTGGATTTCGACGCGTACCGGCGCGCGTCGCGGCAGTTCAAGGACGCGATCCGCGAAGTCACCGACCAGATCGAGGATCGCGGCATCGACGAGGTCTATCTCGATCTGACGCGGGTCGCCGGCATCGACGTCGAGCGCGGCGCCGCCGTCGGCCGCCTGCTGAAGGCGCGCGTGTTCGAGGCCACCGGCGGACTGACCTGCTCGATCGGCATCGCACCGAACAAGCTGCTGGCCAAGATGACGTCCGAGTTCGACAAACCCGACGGGCTGGCGATCCTCGAGTACGACGAACTCGCGCGACGCATCTGGCCGCTGCCGGCGCGCAAGATCAACGGCATCGGCCCCAAAGCCGACCAGCGGCTGGCCGCGATCGGGATCCGCACGATCGGCGAACTGGCGCGGGCCGACCCGGCGCTGCTTCGCCAGCATTTCGGGCCCAACTACAGCCTGTGGCTGCACCAGGTCGCGCACGGCCGCGACGACAAGCCGATCGCCACCAGCAGCCCGACGCGCTCGATCAGCCGCGAGACGACGTTCTCGTCGGACCTGCACATCCGGCGCGACTGGCACAAGGTCGCCGCGCTGCTCGCGCTGCTCGCGCGGCAGGTCGGCGACGATCTGCGCCGCAAAGGCTACCGCGCGCGCACGATCGGCGTGAAGGTGCGTTACGACGACTTCCGGGCCGCCACGCGCGACCTGAGCCTGCGCGAGGCCAGCGACGATCCGGTGATGGTGCGCCGCGCGGCGTTCGAGTGCCTGGCCCGCGTGTCGACCGAGCGCAGGATCCGGCTGCTCGGCGTGCGCGCGAGCAGCCTCGCGCCGGCCGGCGCCGCTGCCGTCGACGCGGATGCGGACGCGCGAACGGGCGCCGGGAAGAACGCCGGGATGAACGCAGGAACAAGCGCCGGCACAAGTGCCGGGACGAACGTCGTGGCGAGCGCCGGGACCGATGCCCGGACCAAGGCACGGAGAGGCGCCGGGGCGCCCGGCGACGATCGCCAGCCGCCGCTGCCGCTGTTCGATTAGGCGGCCGACCAGGCGGCTGGTACCTCGCCACCCGAGTAACGTGACGTTCGCTGCGACCGACTCAGGGATAGAGCCCGCGTTCGGCGCGCGCCTGCAGCACGCGCGCGCAGGCGACGACGAAGGCCGCGGTCCGCAGCGGGATCTTGTGCAGGCCGGCCGTATCCCAGATGTGCTTGAACGCGCCGACCATGATCTTGTCGAGCCGCACGTTGATCTCGTCCTCGGTCCAGAAGAACGACGAGAAATCCTGCACCCATTCGAAATACGACACGGTCACGCCGCCGGCGTTCGCGATCACGTCCGGCACGACGAGGATGCCGCGATCGTTCAGCACCTGGTCGCCGTCCTTCGTGCACGGACCGTTCGCGCCTTCGAGCACCATCCGCGTCCGGATCCGCCGCGCGCGTTCGGCGGTGATCTGGCTTTCGAGCGCGGCCGGGATCAGGATCTCGGACTCGACGTCCCAGAACTGCTCGTCGTCGATCGGCTCGGCACCGGCGAAACCGGCGATCCCGCCGTGCGCGGCGACGTGCGCGGTCAGGCCCGCGCAGTCGATGCCGTCGGCGTTGAACAGCGTGCCGGAATGGTCCTGCACGGCGACCAGGCGGGCGCCTGCCGCCGCGAACAGTTCGGCGGCCGACGAACCGACATTGCCGAAACCCTGGATCGCGACGCGCGCACCGTCGATCGGGATCTGCGACCAGCCGGCCGCCTCGCGGCCGACGACGAACACGCCGCGGCCGGTCGCCTTCACGCGCCCGAGCGAGCCGCCGAGCTGCAGCGGCTTGCCGGTGACGACGCCGGTGGCCGCGGCCCCGACGTTCATCGAATACGTGTCCATCATCCACGCCATGATCTGGCTGTTGGTGTTGACGTCGGGCGCGGGAATGTCCTTGTCGGGGCCGATGATCAGGCCGATCTCGCTGGTGTAGCGCCGCGTGACCTTCTCGATCTCGTTGCGCGAATGGCGCGACGGGTCGATCCGCACGCCGCCCTTGGCGCCGCCATAAGGCAGGTTGACCGCGGCGTTCTTGATCGTCATCCACGCGGCCAGCGCCATGACCTCGTGCAGCGTCACGTCGGGGTGGAAGCGCACGCCGCCCTTGCCCGGGCCGCGCGACAGGTTGTGCTGGACGCGGTAGCCTTCGAAGTGCGCGATCGTGCCGTCGTCCAGTTCGACCGGGATGTCGACGATCAGGCAGCGCTTCGGACGCCGCAGCGTTTCGGCCCAGCGACTCAGCTCGCCCAGATAAGGCACGGCCTGCTCGACCTGCGACAGGTAAGTGGCCCACGGGCCGTTGGGATCCGATTGCACGAAGGACAGATGGGTCTCTTGCCGGCTCAAGATGCGCTCCTTTTGGATGCCTGATTTGATCCGCACGGCCCGGTTCGGCCCGTTCGCTCCGGTCGTCCCGGTGGGCCGCCCATCGGGGTTCGGCTATAGTAGCTCGCCCGAATGGCGAAAGCGCGTCGATCCGGCTCTGTGGTTCGCGCGCGACTGATCTGCGGCTCCGACATGGCGGTACTGACTCTTCGACAAGCCGATCTCGCGTTCGGCCACGTGGCCCTGCTCGACAAGGTCGATCTGAGCATCGAGGCCGGCGAGCGGCTCGGCCTGATCGGCCGCAACGGCACCGGCAAGTCGTCGCTGCTGCGCGTGCTCGCCGGCGAACAGGCGCTCGACGACGGCCAGCTCGTGCGCCAGGGCGGCACGACGGTCGCGCTCGTCGCGCAGGAACCGGTGTTCGCGCCCGGCGTCGATGTGTACTCGGCGGTGGCGGCCGGCCTGCCCGGCGCGGCCGATCTGGCCGAATACCAGCGGCTGCTGCACGCCGACGTGCAGGACGGCTCGATCGAGCGGCTCGCCGCCGTGCAGGAGCGCCTGGATTCGGCCGGTACGTGGTCGCTCGGGCACCGGATCGACAGCGTGCTGTCGCGGCTTCGGCTGGTGCCCGACGCGATCGTCGAGCAGTTGTCCGGCGGCACGCGCAAGCGCGTCGCGCTGGCCCGCGCGCTGGTGGCCGAACCCGACCTGCTGCTGCTCGACGAGCCGACCAACCACCTGGACATCGCGTCGATCACCTGGCTCGAGGACCTGCTGCTCGCGTACCGAGGCGCGATCGTCGTCATCACGCACGACCGGCACTTCCTCGACCGCGTCGCGACCCGCATCATCGAACTGGATCGCGGCGCGCTGCGCAGCTACCCCGAGACCTTCGCTCGCTACCAGGCGCGCAAGCGCGACGAGCTGGCGACCGAACAGGTGCTGAACGCCAAGTTCGACAAGCTGCTGGCGCAGGAAGAAGCGTGGATCCGCCAGGGCGTCGAGGCGCGGCGCACGCGCAACGAAGGTCGCGTGCGCCGGCTCGAGGCGCTGCGGCGCGAACGCGCGCGCCGGCGCGAATCGCTGGGACGCGTCGAGCTCGACCTCGATACCGGCGAGCGCTCGGGCAAGCGCGTCGCCGAGCTGCGCGGCGTGTCCAAGTCCTTCGACGGCCGGCCGCTGCTGCGCGACGTCGACGCGATCATCCAGCGCGGCGACAAGGTCGGCATCGTCGGCCCCAACGGCGCCGGCAAGACGACGCTGCTGCGGCTGATCCTCGGCGAGATCGAACCGGATGCCGGCACCGTCGAGCTCGGCACGCAGCGGCAGGTCGCGTATTTCGACCAGCTTCGCGCGCGGCTCGACGAGGACGCCAGCGTCGCGCAGACGATCAGCCCGGGGTCTGACTGGATCGAGATCGGTTCGCAGCGGATGCACGTGATGAGCTACCTGGCGCGCTTCCTGTTCGCGCCCGAGCGCGCGCGATCGCCGGTGCGCAGCCTGTCCGGCGGCGAACGCAACCGGCTGCTGCTCGCGCAGCTCTTCGCGCGGCCGGCCAACGTGCTGGTGCTCGACGAACCGACCAACGACCTGGACATCGACACGCTCGAACTGCTCGAGGAGTTGCTGGCCGACTATGCCGGCACGCTGCTGCTGGTCAGCCACGACCGCGCGTTCCTCGACGGCGTCGTCACGCAGGTGATCGCCGCCGAAGGCGACGGCCGCTGGCGCGAGTACGCGGGCGGCTGGACCGACTACCAGGCGGCGCTCGCGCGGATGGCCGACGACGCCGGCACCCGCCGCGCGGCCGACGGCCCGCCGTCGCGCGCGGCCGATGGTCCGGCGCCGCGCGCGGCGAACGCCGATCCGGCGCCGGCCGACGCGACCCGTTCGCCGGCCAGACCCGCGCGACTGTCGTACAAGGAGCAGCGCGAGCTCGAGCAACTGCCGGCGCGCATCGACGCGCTCGAGGCCGAACAGGCCGAGCTGCAGGCGCGGCTGGCCGATCCGGCGACCTATCAGCCGGCGCGGCCGGGCACGGCCGGCGACGACGCCGCGCAGGCCGTGCGCGCGCTGCAGGCGCGCAGCGCGGCGATCGAAGCCGAACTGCTCGATTGCCTGGGCCGCTGGGAAGCCCTCGAATCGCGCGGCCGATGAGGCGACGCCGCGAGGCCGCGCAAGGCGCGCGGGCTGCGGCACAATGAACGTCCTAAGCGTCCGACGAAACAGAATCCACCAGCCGCCTATAAGGAGAAGGAATCCATCATGCCTTCATTCGACGTGGTATCCGAAGCCGATGTGGTCGAGGTCCGCAACGCCATCGAACAGGCCAACAAGGAGATCAGCACCCGCTTCGACTTCAAGGGATCCGACGCGCGGATCGAACAGAAGGAACGCGAACTGACCGCGTACGCCGACGACGACTTCAAGCTGTCGCAGGTGCGGGACGTGTTGCTGTCCAAGTGCGCGAAGCGCAACGTCGACGTGCGCTTCCTCGACATCGGCGATCCGCAGAAGATCGGCGGCGACAAGGTCAAGCAACTGATCACCGTGCGCCACGGCGTGTCGAGCGAACACGCGAAGAAGATCGTGCGCGCGGTCAAGGACAGCAAGCTGAAGATCCAGGCGAGCATCCAGGGCGATGCCGTGCGCATCACCGGCGCCAAGCGCGACGATCTGCAGGCGATCATGCCGATCCTCAAGAAGGAAATCAGCGACGTGCCGTTGGCTTTCAACAACTTTCGCGATTGATCGGAGCCGGTTGGCGCCGAGATCGCAGTCATATCGGGATCTTAGGGTTAACGGCGGTTATCGGGTCCGGCATACTCCGACGAGGGGCCCCGGCAAGGGCTTCCCTCATTCAACACGGAGGTCCGGATGGAATACGCGACGTTCTCCGATGCGCTGCAGGGCGCGTTCGGCATGCAATTACCCCGCATCGGCGGGGCCTTGCTGATCCTCGTCATCGGCTGGCTGATCGCCGTGCTGGTGCGGGCGCTGGTCCGTCGAGGACTGCAACTGATCGACCTCGATGCCAGGATCAGCCGCACCACCACGCAGCCGGTCGCGGTCGCGCCGGTGATCGTCAGCGGCGTGTTCTGGCTGATCCTGCTGGCCACGCTCGTCGCGGTGCTCAACGCACTCGATCTGGGCACGCTGTCGTTGCCGCTGGCCGAACTGATGAGCGGCTTCCTCGGCTACCTGCCCCACCTGGTCGCCGGCGGCCTGCTGACGATCGTCGCCTGGATCGTCGCCGCGCTGGTCCGAACGCTCAGCGCGCGGGCGCTGGCCGCGACGACGCTCGACGACAAGCTGTCGGCCGAGGCCGGCATGGCGCCGATGAGCAGGAGCCTGAGCAACGTGCTGTTCTGGATCGTGCTGCTGCTGTTCCTGCCGGCCGTGCTGTCGGCATTCGAGCTGCGCGGCGTCCTCGAACCGGTGCAGGCGATGGTCGCCGAGCTGCTGACGCACGTACCCGATCTGGTCGGCGCGCTGGTGCTGGCCGTCGTCGGCTGGCTGGTCGCGCGCGTGCTGCGCGGGCTGGTCACCAGCGTGCTGGCCGCCGCGGGCCTCGATCGGCTGAACGAAAAACTCGGCCTGGACCGCAGCGTGCAGTTGTCGTCGCTGATCGGCACGATCGTGTTCATCCTGGTGTTCGTGCCGGCTCTGATCGCCGCGCTCGATTCGGCCGGGCTGCAGACGATCTCGCTGCCGGCCTCGCAGATGCTGTCGCAGTTCCTCGACGCGGTGCCGCAGATCATCGCCGCCGCGGTCATCCTGCTGCTGACGTTCTACGTGGGCCGGCTGGTGGCCGACCTGCTCGGCAGGCTGCTCGAGAACGCCGGCTTCGATTCGCTGCCCAGCCGCCTGGGCCTCGGGGAAGTCGTCGTCTCCGATCCGCTGCGTCCTTCGCTCGTCGCGCGCCGGCTCGTGCTGTTCTTCGCGATGCTGTTCGCGATCGCCGAGGCCGCCGACCGGCTCGGCTTCGGCGAGGTGCGCGAACTGGTCGGCACGTTCATCCGCTTCGGCGGCGACATCCTGCTGGGCACGGTCATCCTGCTGATCGGTTTCTGGCTCGCCAACCTGCTGTTCAGGGCATTCAGCCAGCGCAATCCCGACGGCGGCTCGAACTGGGCCGCGCAGATCGGCCGCGCGGCGATCATCGGCCTGGTCGTCGCGATGGGCCTGCGCGCGATGGGCGTCGCCAACGAGATCGTCCAGCTCGCGTTCGGGCTGTCGCTCGGCGCGGTCGCGGTGGCGTTCGCGCTGGCGTTCGGCCTCGGCGGGCGCGAGCCGGCGGCCCGCCTGCTCGGTCATTGGGTCGACAAGCTGCTGGGCCGCGATCGCTGACCGGCCCACGCATCGCGCCGATCGATGCGGCATCGTCCGACATGGCGACGGGACCGGCAGCCGATGACGAGGCCGCGCGGAACGGACATCCTGTCGAGGGTTCCTCTTCGACTCAGGAGATCGCATGTTTCCGCCCTCGTGCCCGCGCGGCGCCCGTCGTCGTTCCTGCCGGCCATCCGATGCACCGGACGGTGGGGTAAGCGTCTCGCTGCCCCTGCGCGCGCTGGGCGGCGCCCTGCTGGTCTCGCTGTCGCTGCTGGCCGGCTGCGGCAGCGGCAGCGACGGCGATCAGGCGCCTTCGGACAGCGGCGTCCCGCCGCCGGTCCAGACGGGCTCGCAGCGCGGTGACCTGCTCGCGCAGCCGATCCTGCGCCATGCGCTGAGCCGCCACGACATCGATGGCCTGAGCGAGGACGAAGCGCTGCGCGCGGTCACCGGCGATGCCGACTGCGCGGTGTCGGTGCACGAGATCGACTACCAGACCGTCGGCGGACGCGGCGAGCCGACCAACGCGACCGCCGCGGTGATGGTGCCGTCCGGCGAGGGTTGCGACGGCCCTCGCCCGGTCGTCCTCTATGCGCGCGGCACGTCCAGCGATCGGACGAAGAACATGGCGAACGTCGACACCGATACCGAGGCGACGGCGATCCTCGCGCTGTTCGCCGCGCGCGGCTTCACGGTCGTCGCGCCGAACTACACCGGCTACGACCGCTCGACGCTCGCTTACCACCCTTACCTGATCGCCGACGCGCAGGCCGACGACATGATCGATGCGCTGCGCGCGTTCCGCAAGGCCGCTCCCGCGCTGGCCGTCGCCGATTCGGGCCAGTTGTTCGTCACCGGTTATTCGCAGGGCGGCTTCGTCGCGATGGCCACGCACCGCGCGATCGACCTGCGCTATCCGACCGAGTTCCACGTGACCGCCTCGGCGCCGATGTCCGGCCCTTATGCGTTGGCCGACTTCCAGAACCGGATCTTCTCGGGCGAGCAGAACGTCGGTGCCGCGATGTTCACGCCGATGCTGATCGACGGCCTGCAGCACGTCTACGGCAACATCTACGGCAGTCCTTCGGAGATCTACGTGGCGCCGTACGACCAGATCGTGCCCGGCCTGCTGCCGTCGATCGATCCGGACGCGACGCACCGTCTGCCGGCCGGCGCCGACGGCAGCTACCGGACGCTGTTCGACCTCGGCGACGGGCAACCGTACCTGTACAACGCGAGCTTCCGGCAGACGGGGCTGACGCCGTCGAGCGGCTTCGTGCAGGACGTGCAGGCCAACTCGCTGCCCGGGGGATGGGCGCCTTCGGTGCCGATGGCCCTGTGCTATGGGCACGACGATCCGACCGTGTTCGGCATGAACACCGAATCGGCCGAGCAGGCGTTCGCCGCGCGCGGCGTGCGCGTCCGGCGCTGGGACGTGGAGGATAGCGACACGGTGCCGACCGCGCTGTCCAACACCTTCCGCACGATCAAGGAAGCGATCCGGCTGAGCGCCGGCGGCGGCGCGGCCGGCGATCGCCAGTTGCTCGCCACTTACCACGCCGGCCTCGTGCCGCCGTTCTGCATGTCGCTCGCCCGCGGCTTCTTCAGCGACGTGCTGGGCGGCAAGGTCGATTAGGATCCGGTGCCGCGTCCCATGAACCGTGGCCGTGGGGATTCGAGCCGGCGACGATGATCGGCAGCACGGGTGACAGGTGACAGGTGACGGGTGGCGACGGCCGTGGCGCCGTTGCCGATACGCCCGCCGGCGCTTTCATTTCATGCGCGGCGCCGATTGCGCAGCGTTCCGCGCCGGTCCATGCTCGCTGCGTTCGGCGTGCGCTCGACACGCCACCGCACGCAGGAGACGGGAATGCGGATCGACTCTCGGAGCATCGCGGCCTGGCCGCTGGCAGCCGGACTGCTGCTGGCCGGTTGCGGCGGAACCAGCGGCGGACCGGATCGCGGCAGCGCCGTGGTCACCCCGGTGCAGACGGCGGCGTTGACGACCGCCCAGATCGATGCCGGAGCCGACGCCATGGGTGTGGCGACGCTGCTGGGCCCGGCCCGCTGCGGCGTCGCCATCAGCAGCCTCGAATACAACACCGTCGGCGGACGCGGCGAGGACACCAACGCGACCGCCGCCGTCATGGTGCCCACGGGCACCGCCGACGGTTGCAGCGGCGAGCGGCCGGTCGTCCTGTACGCGCACGGCACCGACTTCGACAAGACCTTCGACATGGCCAAGGTCGATATCAACGACGAAGCGCGACTGACGATGATCGCGTTCGCCGCGCAAGGTTACGTCGTCGTCGCGCCGAACTACACCGGCTACGCCCGCTCCCGGCTCGGCTACCACCCTTACCTGAACGCCGACGCGCAGGCCGACGACATGATCGACGCGATGCGCGCGACGCGCGCGCAGTTCGGCGCGATGTCGACGACGGTGAAGCTGGGCAAGCGGCTGTACCTGAGCGGTTATTCGCAAGGGGGGCACGTGGCGATGGCCACGCAGCGCGCGATGCAGCAGCGCTATCCGGACGAGTTCACGGTCACGGCCAGCGGACCGATGTCCGGTCCCTATGCGCTGTGGACGTTCTCGCGGCTGATCCTCCAGGGCCAGCAGAACATCGGCGCCAGCCTGTTCACGCCGATGCTGGTGACCAGCTACCAGCAGGCGTACGGCAACCTCTACACGACGCCGTCCGATGCGTACCAGCCGCCCTACGACACGATCCTGCCCGACCTGCTGCCGTCGGCCGACCCGGCCGGCGCGATCGCCAAGATCCCGGCGGGCGCCGACGGCTCGTACCGGACGCTGTTCGATGCCGGCGACGGCTCGCCGTTCATCTTCAAGACCAGTTTCCGCCTGGCGTCGCAGCAGCCCGGCAGCCCGTATGCGCAGGCGTTGCAGCGCAATGACCTGCTCGGCGGCTGGAAACCCGCCGCGCCGATGGCGCTGTGCTACGGCGCCGGCGACCCGACGGTGTTCGGCATGAACAGCACCAGCGCCGAAGCAGCGTTCGCCGGCCAGGGCGCGACCGTCACCCGCTTCGACGTCGAAGACGCCGGCACGGTGCCGGCCGCGATCCAGCAGGGCTTCGAGGCGGCCAAGGCCGGCGTCAGCGCGCAGGCCGGCGGCGGCGCGGCCGGCGCGGCGGCCGTCGTCGCCGTGTATCACAAGACGCTGGTCCCGCCTTTCTGCCTGGCGCTGGTACGAGGGTTCTTTCAGGGCGCCGGCGGCTAGGAGCTGTTCACCCGAAGAGCGCCACGCTCGCGACCCGCACAGCCGGCAGATCAGCCCGCCGGATCAACCCTGCGACGATCAGCCCCGCGATGATCAGCTCGGCGACGCCCAGCTCCGCGAGGATCACAACCCGCCGACGATCAACCCGCCGCCGGCAGCGGCGCCAGCCGCAGGACGGCGGGTCCGTCGTCGCGGGGCTCGACGCGCAGCACCTGGCGATGGAAGCGCGCGACCGACGGGCGGTGCGCGATCGAGATCATCGTCGTGTCCGGCAGACGATCGTGCAGCGCCTCGTAGATCGCCTGCTCGCCGCGTTCGTCGAGGGCGCTGGTCGCCTCGTCCAGCAGCAGCCAGCGCGGCGCGATCAGCAACGCACGGGCGGCGGCCAGACGCTGCTGCTCGCCGCCTGACAGCACCTGGGTCCAGTTCGCGACCTCGTCCAGCCGCGCGACCAGCGACGGCAGGCCGGCCGCGTTCAGCGCGTCGGCGATCGCGGCATCGCTGCCCGCCTGCGCCTGGCGCGGGTAGCACAACGCATCGCGCAGCGAGCCCAGCGGCAGGTACGGGCGCTGCGGCAGGAACAGCGCCTGGTCGGCCGGCAGCCGCGTCACGTCGCCGTCGGCGAACGGCCAGATACCGGCCAGCAGGCGGAACAGCGTGCTCTTGCCGGTCCCCGACGGACCGACGATCAGCGTGTGCTGCCCGGGCTCGATCCGCTGGTGCTCGGTCTGCAACAACGGCCGCGTGACGATCGCCGGCATCGGCGCGTCCCGCCATGCGGGCATCGCCGCATCGGCCGGCTCGGCGTGCGACGACGGCGATGCGACCGGCACGGCGACCAGCGCGTGGCCGAGATCGACGCGCGCCAGCGGATCGGCACCGGGAACGCCCGGAGCGCCCGGAGCGCCCAAAGCACCCAAAGCACCCGGAGTACCCGATGTGCCCGAAGCGCCGGCGGCCGCCTCGGCAGGCGGCGTCGGTCCCAGCGCGCGGGCGGCGTCGATCGCGCGCGAGAACCCGTCCAGCCGGGCGATCGCCGCGCGCCAGTCGGCCAGCGTCGTGTACGAGTCGACGAGCCAGGACAGCGACTCCTGCACCTTGCCGAACGCCATCGAGGTCTGCATCAGCGCGCCCAGTGCGATCGCTCCCGAGAAATAGCGCGGCGCGGCGACGACGAACGGAAAGATGATCGCCAGTTGGCCATAGAACGACGCGAACCACGTGTAGCGCTTCTGCCGCTTCATGATCTGCCACCAGTTCGCGACGACGCGCGCGAAGCGCTCGCGGAACCCGGCCAGCTCGTCGTGCTCGCCGCGGTACAGCGCGATGCCTTCGGCGTTCTCGCGCGCGCGCACCAGCGCGAAGCGGAAGTCCGCCTCGAAGCGTTCCTGCTGGAAATTCAAGCCGATCAGCGGCTTGCCGATCATGTGCGCGACCACGCTGCCGAGCCCGGCGTAGACGAGGGCGACCCACACCATGTAGCCGGGGATCTCGACGCCGGCCAGCGTCATCGACCCGGACAGGCCCCACAGGATCCCGACGAACGACAGCAGCGTCACCACCGACGACAACAGGCCGAAGAACAGCGATAGCGATAGCGATACGAAGTCGCGCAGGTCCTCGGCGATCCGCTGGTCGGGGTTATCGGAGCCGAAATCGGCGAGCGACAGGCGGTAATGGATCGCGTCGCGCATCCAGCTCGCCAGATGGACGTCGGTCAGCCAGCGCCGCCAGCGCATCGTCAGCATCTGCTGCAGATACAGTTGATAGACGGCGAGGACGATGTACAGGAACGCGATCCACGTGAACTGGAACAGCAGGCGCTTGAACTCGGGAAAGTTCTTGTCCTCGAGCGCGTTGTAGAAGTGGCCGTTCCAGGTGTTCAGCCGAACGTTGACCCAGACCAGCGCGAGGCTGAGCACGATCAGCACGACGAACAGGCCGCAACCGATCCAGCGCTCTTCGGAGACCCAGTACGGACGGGCGATCTGCCAGAAACTGGGCCACAGCCCCCGCGCCGCCGTTCCGGCGGCCTTCGACGTCGCTCTCGGTGCCGCGTTCGATCCCGCCTTCGATGTCATCGTCGATCCCATCCTCGTACCGGCCAGACGCGCCGATCATCGCGCCCGACGGCGCGGCAGGCCGACACGTTACCAGCGAACCCTTGACCACGAGCCAACGCACGAGCCTCGCCCTTCAGGACGAGGTCGAGCGGCGAGGCCATCGTGTTCCGGCACCGAAGGCGCCCCGTATCGTGGCGAGGAGACTCCCGCGTCCGGGCGGGAGCGGCTCACGACTCGCCGAGGGCGGACGACGGATGAATGGTCGCGCCCGGCATCGCGCATGCGAGCGGCGCGGGCCAGCGGCGCGTCAGGCGTCGGATTCGATCCGCGCCCAGGCCGAATGGTTGTGGATCGATTCGAAGTTCTCGACCTCGACCACGTAGCGCAGGATGCGCTCGTCCTCGGCCAGCCGGGCGGCGACGTCGCGCACCAGGTCTTCGACGAATTTGGGATTGTCGTACGCGCGCTCGGTCACGTACTTCTCGTCGACGCGCTTGAGCAGGCCCCACAGCTCGCACGAGGCCTGCGCCTCGATCGTCGCGATCAGCGCCTCGAGCGACAGCGGCTCGCTCGAGCGGACGGTGACCGTCACGTGCGAACGCTGGTTGTGCGCGCCGTAATCGGAAATCGTCTTCGAGCACGGGCACAGGCTGGTCACCGGCACGAGCACGGTCAGGTCGGCCACCGCCTGGTCGATCGTGCCGTCGACGACGACCGTGACCTGGTAATCCATCAGGCTCTCGATCCCCGACACCGGCGCCGCCTTGCGCAGGAACAGCGGGAACGCGATCTCGATCCGACCGCGGCGCGCGTCCAGCAGCGTCACCATCTCGCGATGCAGCGCGATCAGCCGCGCCATGTCCAGCGCTTCCGACTGCTCGCCGATCAGTGCCATGAAGCGCGACATGTGCGTGCCCTTCTGGTCGGCCGGCAGCGCGACGTCCATCGCGAACTGACCGACGCTCGGCTGCTCGGTGCCGTCGCCCAGACGCCAGCGCAGCGGCGCGCGCACGCCCTTGACCCCGACCCGCTCGATCGCGATCTGCCGAAGGTCGGCACTGCCCTGCACGTCGATCATCTGGCCCGACATCAGCAACTGGGAATCATGGATGTTCATCGGTCACTCTGTATGGTCTGAAAGGCGGCGCTCGTCGGCCGGTCGAAGCGTCCCGCGTCGCACGCCAGGCCCCGAACGATAACAAGCCTTGGCGATTTCGGCAGGAGCCGATCGACATCCACCCTTCGGGGGCTATCTGCTGGCGACCAGCCGGGGCACGCCCTCGGCCTGAGGCTCGCCGAACCGCTCGCGCACCGAGCGCGCGATGCCGTCGGCATCGAGCCCTTCGGCCCGCAGCAGTTGCGCCTGCTCGCCATGGTCGATGAAGCGGTCGGGCAGGCCGAGCTGCAGCAGCGGCTTGACGATGCCGGCGGCCGCCAGCGCCTCGGCGACCGCACTGCCCGCGCCGCCCATTACAGCATGCTCCTCGATAGTCACGAAGGCGTCATGGGTACGCGCGAGTTCGGCCAGCAGCTCGTGATCGACGGGCTTGACGAAGCGCATGTTGACCACGGTCGCGTCGAGTTTCTCGCCGGCCTCGAGCGCCGGCGCGACCATCGTGCCGAAAGCCAGCAGCGCCAGCTTGCGCCCCTGGCGCCGGACCTGCGCCTTGCCGATCGGGATCTCGACCAGGTCGCGCTTGACCGTCGCGCCGATGCCGGCGCCGCGCGGATAGCGGACGGCGGCCGGCCCCTCGTGCTGGAAGCCCGTGTACAGCATCTGTCGGCACTCGTTCTCGTCGGACGGTGCCATGACGACCAGGTTCGGGATGCAGCGCAGGAACGCCAGGTCGTACGCGCCGGCATGCGTGGCGCCGTCGGCGCCGACGAGCCCGGCCCGGTCGAGCGCGAACAGCACCGGCAGGTTCTGCAGCGCGACGTCGTGGATCAACTGGTCGTACGCGCGCTGCAGGAACGTCGAATAGATCGCGACGACCGGCTTCATGCCCTCGCAGGCCAGGCCGGCGGCGAAGGTCACCGCGTGCTGCTCGGCGATGCCGACGTCGAAATAACGCGACGGGAAGCGCTTTTCGAACTCGACCAGGCCCGAACCCTCGCGCATCGCCGGCGTGATGCCGACCAGCCGCCGGTCGATCGCCGCCATGTCGCAGATCCAGTCGCCGAACACCTGCGTGTACGTGGGTTTGGCCGGCGTCGACGGCTTCTTGATGCCTTCTTCGGGATCGAACTTGCCGGGACCGTGGTACAGCACCGGATCGGCCTCGGCGAGCTTGTAGCCATGTCCCTTGCGCGTGATGATGTGCAGGAACTGCGGGCCCTTGAGGCCGCGCAGGTTCTGCAGCGTCGGGATCAGCGCATTCAGGTCGTGCCCGTCGATCGGGCCGACGTAGTTCATGCCGAAGGCCTCGAACATCGTCGCCGGCATGATCATGCCCTTCGCGTGTTCTTCGAATTTCTTGGCCAGTTCGAACACCGGCGGCACGCGCGACAGCACCGCGCGGCCGACATCCTTCGCGCGCGCGTACGTGCGGCTGGACAGCAGCCCGGCCAGGTGGCGGTTCAACGCGCCGACCGGCGGCGAGATCGACATCTCGTTGTCGTTCAGGATCACCAGCAGATCGATGTCGTTGGTGACGCCGGCGTTGTTCATGGCCTCGAACGCCATGCCCGCCGTCATCGCGCCGTCGCCGATCACCGCCACGTGCCGGCGCCGGCCCGGCCCCTCGTTCTCGCCCTTCTCGCGCGAGGCCACGGCCATGCCCAGCGCCGCCGAGATCGACGTCGACGAATGCGCGGTGCCGAACGTGTCGTATTCGGACTCGCTGCGTTTCGGAAACCCGGAGATGCCGTCCAACTGGCGCAGCGTGCGCATCCGCTCGCGCCGGCCGGTCAGGATCTTGTGCGGATAGCTCTGGTGGCCGACGTCCCAGATCAGCCGGTCGTACGGCGTGTCGAACACGTAGTGCAGCGCGATCGACAGCTCGACGGTGCCCAGGTTCGACGACAGATGGCCGCCGGTCTGCGACACCGATTCGAGCACGAAGGCGCGCAACTCGTCGGCCAGATGGGGCAGTTCGTCGCGTCCGAGCTCACGCAACTGGCGCGGATCGTCGAGTCGTTCGAGCAGAGCGAAGCGTGGATTCATTCAGGATTTTCTCAAGACGATCATGTCGGCCAAGGCGCCCAGCCGCCCGCCGTCGGCCCCGAAGCCGGCCAGCGCCGAATGGGCCTGGCGCCTCAGACTGTGCGCCAGTTCCTTGGATTGGTCCAGCCCGAGCAGCGACACGTAGGTCGGCTTGTCGTGCTGCGCGTCCTTGCCGGCGGTCTTGCCGAGCGTGCCCGAATCGGCCTCGACGTCGAGCACGTCGTCGACGACCTGGAAGGCCAGCCCGACCGCGTCGGCATAGACGACCAGTGCCTGCCGCTCGTCGGCCGACAGCGGCCGGCCGCACTCGGCACCCATCAGCACCGAGGCCTTGAGCATCGCGCCGGTCTTGCGCTCGTGCATCCGCTGCAGCGCGTCGCGATCGAGCCGACGGCCGACCGACGCCAGGTCGATGGCCTGGCCGCCGGCCATCCCCAGCGAACCGGCCGCGCGGGCCAGCTCGGCGAGCATCCGCACGATCGACTCGGGCCGGGCGCCGGCCCGCTCGGCATCGGCGAGCACCGCGAAGGCCTGAGCCTGCAGCGCGTCGCCGACGAGCATCGCCGTCGCCTCGCCGAACGCGACGTGCACGGTCGGCTTGCCCCGGCGCAGCACGTCGTCGTCCATGCACGGCAGGTCGTCGTGCACCAGCGAATACGCGTGGATCAGCTCGACCGCGGCGGCCGCGTGGTCGACGACCGCCGCCGGCGCGCCGACCAGCTCGCCGGCCGCGTACGCGAGCAGCGGGCGAACGCGCTTGCCGCCGTCGAGCACCGCGTAGCGCATGCCGCGATGCAGGTCGGACGGCTCGGTCTGCTCGGCCGGCAGGCGCTCGGCCAGGAACGCTTCGATGCGCGACGAGGCGGCGCGCAGCCACCGCTCGAACGAGCCCGCGTCATCGGCCGGCATCGGCGCCGCGCTCAAGCGTCATCTCCGGCCGCATCGGCGGCGTCGGCGGCGTCGGCGTCGAACACCTTGAGCAGGTCCGCCTCGAGGATGCGCACCTGCTGGCGGGCATCGGCCAGCGACTCGCGGCAGGTCGCGACGAGCGCGGCGCCGCGCTTGTACGCATCGAGCGATTGCTCGAGCGACAGCGCGCCGCCTTCCATCGCCTGGACCAGCGCTTCGAGCTCGGTCATCGCCGCCTCGAACGAAACGGGGTTACCCGCATCGTCGGCCGGCGACCGTGCGTCGCTCGACGATGCCGCGGTCGGGTCGGGAGTTCGTGGATCCGTCATCGAAAAAGCCTGCTCGGTTGGCTGCGCGGCCGATTCCGCCGCGAAGCGGCCGGCCTGCCGGCGGCGCCGGCATCGTGATGTCGCAATGGTTAACAAAATCGGGGCGGCGCACGCGCGATCCGCCCTGTCGATCCGCGCCGCTGCGGCGCCGCCAAGACCCTGATTTTACTCGGGTCGCGGCCCTGCCCCAAGTCGGAGCGCGATCGCCGCGAGCGAACGGGTTACCCGTCGACCGAAATGTGGTGACCCGGGCACGGATTCGGGGTATTCTCCCCGGCTCTTCGCCGCGCGTCTCCCGGTCTACCCCCCGATTCCGCCGGGTTCCCGCTAACCCGGACCGGGCCATCCCCTTCGGTTCACCGGGCCGACGCCGATATTGGACCCGTCGTTTTCCCTTTCTGCACAGGAGGCAAGGATGTCGGATCTGGGTCGGCGTGCGTACTTCACACCGTCGTGCGCTCAGCTTCCGGTCACCGCATACTTCGACCAGGCGCTTCATCAGCGCGAGATCGATCTGCTGTTCAAGCAGGGGCCCGGCTACGTCGGTCACCAGTTGATGGTGCCCGAGCGCGGGGACTATTTCACGTTGCCCGCCGAACGCGACGGCCGGATGCTCGTGCACAACGCCAACGGCATCGAGTGCCTGTCCAATGTGTGCCGCCATCGCCAGGCGATCATGTTCAAGGGCAAGGGCAACGCGCAGAACATCGTGTGCCCGCTGCATCGCTGGACTTACGACCTGAAGGGCGAGCTGCTCGGCGCGCCGCATTTCGGCGAGCGTCCGTGCCTGAATCTCGGTCGCACGCCGCTGCAGAACTGGCAGGGACTGCTGTTCGAAGGGCCGCGCGACGTCGTCCGCGACCTGGCCGCGCTCGGCGTGCGCGAGCATTTCGACTTCTCGGGCTACCTGCTCGACCACGTCGAGGTGCACGAGTGCCAGTACAACTGGAAGACCTTCATCGAGGTCTATCTCGAGGACTATCACGTCGCGCCGTTCCATCCTGGCCTCGGCAAGTTCGTCAACTGCGACAACCTCAAATGGGAGTTCGGCGACCGCTATTCGGTGCAGACCGTCGGCGTCAACAAGGAACTTACCCGTCCGGGCTCGCCCGCTTACCGCGAGTGGCACGAGCAGGTGCTGCGCTTCAACGAGGGGCGGGTACCCGAGTTCGGCGCGATCTGGCTCACCTATTACCCGAACGTGATGATCGAGTGGTATCCGCACGTGCTCGTCGTCTCGACGCTGATCCCGCGCGGACCGAAACACACGACCAACATCGTCGAGTTCTACTATCCCGAGGAGATCGTGCTGTTCGAGCGCGAGTTCGTCGAAGCCGAACGCGCCGCGTACATGGAGACGGCGGTCGAGGACGACGAGATCGCCGAGCGCATGGATGCCGGACGCCACGCGCTGATGCTGCGCGGCGTCAGCGAGGTCGGGCCGTACCAGAGCCCGATGGAAGACGGCATGCAGCACTTCCACGAGTTCCTGCGCCGCGAGCTCGGCCCGCTGGACTGAGAACGGCCCGGTTCCGGCCGTTCTGCGAGCACGATCCCTTCACAGGCTCCGACGATCCTTCATGCAATCCCTCTGGATGGTGGCCGCGGCGCTGTGCTTCGCGGTCATGGGCGCGCTGGTCAAGTACGCGACGGCCAGCGTCAGCCCGTTCGAGGTCGTGTTCTATCGCGGCGTCATCTGCACGATCCTGATCGGCCTGTGGATCCGCGCACGGGGATTGAGCTTCGGCACCGAGCGCACGATGATGCACGTGCGCCGCTCGGTGATCGGAACGGTCGCGATGTCGTTCTGGTTCTACGCGGTCGGCAAGCTGCCGCTGTCGACCGGCATGACGCTGAACTACACGGCCCCGGTCTTCATCGCGCTGCTGCTGGCGGTGATGGCGTGGCGGCAGCAACGCCGGCACGGCGTCGATCCGTCGGCCGTGCCGGGCGCGGCCAGCCGGCACCGGCTGTACCTGGCGATCGCCGGCGGTTTCGCGGGCGTGCTGATCACGCTGCGGCCGTCGGTCGACGCCGGCCAGACGATGGCGATGTCGCTGGGACTGGCCTCGGGCCTGCTGTCGGCGTTCGCGCTGCTGCAGATCCGCGCGCTCGGCCGCATCGGCGAACCGGAATGGCGGACCGTGTTCTATTTCTCGGTCGTCAACGCGCTGTACGGACTGCTGGGCGCGGCGATCGACGGCTTCCATCCGCTGGACGGCGGCACCGTGGCCACGCTGGTCGGCCTGAGCCTGCTGGCGCTGGCCGGCCAGTTGCTGATGACGCGGGCGTTCAGCCGCGGCCGCGCGCTGCTGACCGCCAACCTGCAGTACACCGGCATCGTGTTCGCGACGATCGTCGGCTGGATCTTCTTCGACGAACGCGCCGACACGCTCGAGCTGGTCGGCATGGCGATGGTGATCGCCAGCGGCGCGATGGCGACCTGGCTGTCGAGCAAGGACGCCGCGCTGCAGGCGGCCGCGCAATCGACGAACGGCGCGTCCGCCGCGCGGCCGGCGACGATGGCGGAGCCGCCGCCCGCGGACCGGCACGTGCCCGACGGCGATTCGATTCCGCCCGCGGACCGGCGCCTGCCCGATGACGGTTCGATTCCGCCCGCGGACCGACGCCTGCCCGACAACGATTCGATTTCATGACGGAGACACGACGATGAGCGCCCGACATTCGTTCGAAACCCTGATCACCGTGGAAGAACTGGCGCTGCGCATCGACGGCTGCGTGGTCGTCGACTGCCGCCACGCGTTGACCGACGCGTCCGCCGGCCGGACCGCTTACCGTGAAGCGCATATCCCGGGCGCGGTGTTCCTGCACCAGGACGAGGACCTGGCCGGCCCGCACGGCCCGGGCCTGGGCCGTCATCCGCTGCCCGATCGCGGCCGGCTGCTCGCGCGGCTGCGCGAGGCCGGGCTGCACGAGGGCCAGCAGCTCGTCGCCTACGACGCCGACAGCGGCATGATGGCCGCCCGCCTGTGGTGGCTCGCGCGCTGGCTCGGCCATCGGCAGGTCGCGGTGCTCGACGGCGGGCTGGCGGCCTGGCGCAAGGCCGGCTATCCGGTGTCCCGCGACGAACCGACGCCCGCCCCCGGCGACCTCGCCGAGCACGCGAGCGTCGCGCCGGCCGTCGACGCGCATCGGCTGCTCGACAACCTGCCGCGCGCCGAGCTGCTGGTCGTCGACGCGCGGGCCGGCGAGCGCTATCGCGGCGAGGTCGAGCCGCTGGATCCGGTCGCCGGCCACATCCCGGGCGCGATCAACCGGCCGCAGACGCAGAACCTGCGTCCGGACATGACGTTCAAGCCGGCCCCGGTGCTGCGCGCCGAGTTCGAGGCACTGCTCGGCGACCGGCCGGCCGCGTCGATCGTGCATTCGTGCGGATCGGGCATCAGCGCGTGTCACAACCTGCTGGCGATGGAATACGCGGGCCTGGCGGGCTCGGCGCTGTATCCGGGATCGTGGAGCGAGTGGGTCGCCGACCGCAGCCGGCCGGTGGCGACCGGTCCCCTGCCCGGCTGAACCGAGCCGCGTCCGTCAGCCGGCGCGATGCGCGCCGTGCGCGCGCGCCAGCCGGGCGACGGCTTCGTCGAGCTGCTCGGGCGTCGCGGTCGCGAAGCTCAGCCGCAGCGTCGAGCGATCGGGCGCCTCGTCGTAGAACGCTTCGCCCGGCACGTAGATCATGCCCAGGTCGCGCGCCGCCGGCAGCAGCGCCGCGCTGTCGGTGCCGTCGACGAAGCGCGCCCATACGAACATGCCGCCGTCGGGCCGATTGAACTGCAGGCATCCGTCGAGCCGGCGGCCCAGCGCGTCGACGAGCGCGTCGCGCCGCTGGCGGTAGACCTCGCGCATCCGCGGCATCCGCTCGGTCAGCCGGCCGCTGGCCAGGTAGCGCGCGGCGACCTCCTGCACGAACGTCGACGTGTGCAGGTCCAGCGACTGCTTGACCTTGACGACGGCCTCGCGCAGCCACGGCGGCAGCACCGCGAAACCGATCCTGAGCCCCGGCGCCATCACCTTCGACAGCGACGACAGGTAGACGACGAAGTCGCGGGCACCCGGGATCCCGCCGGCCAGCTCGAACAGCGACGGCTGCGCCTGGCCGGACACGCGCAGCTCGCCGTACGGGTCATCCTCGAGCAGCAGCACTCGGTGCGCGACCGCCCAGTGCAGCAGTCGCAGACGCCGCTCGCGACCGAGCGTCGCGCCGCTCGGATTACCGAAGTTCGTGACCAGGTAGACGAGCTTGGGCGGCGGCCCGTCGCCGTCGATCAGCGTATCGACCCGGGCGCCGTCGGCGTCGACCGGCACCGCGACGAAACGCGCCTGGCTCAGCGTGAACACCTGCAGCGCCGCCAGGTACGCCGGACTTTCGACGGCCACGCGATCGCCCGGATCGACGACGGCGCGGGCGATGACGTCGAGGCCCTGCTGCGAACCGGTCGTGACGACGATGTGTCCGGCATCGGTGACGACGCCGCGCGCCGCCAGCAGCGTCGCCAATTCGGCGCGCAGGCCGGGCTGGCCGTCGGTGACGCCGTACTGCAACGCGGTGAGCGGCGCGTCGCGCATCACCGCGTCGGTCGCGTCGCGCAGGCCGTCGACGTCGAACAGATCGGGCGCGGGCAGGCCGCCCGCCAGCGACAGCATGCCCGGACGCTGCGCGTCGCGCAGCAGGTCGCGAACCGCCGAGCTGCGCAGCGACTGCGCGCGGGCGGACAGCGGAAAAGCCGCCAGGGCGGCGGCGGGTTCGATTCTCATGGTCGGAAGTTCCGTCGGCAACGGGAGCGCGGATCGCCGTGTGCCGGGCACGGCGGACGACGGCCGGGTTACCCGTTCGCGATCGATCGCGGCACGGTGCCGACGCCGTCCCGGAACAGTACCAGAACGGCGGCTGCGCTCAGGTCCACGGATTCTCGGATGTCAATGGTGGTGCACGAAGCTCGATACCACGGCGATGATCGCGATGCCGGCCAGCATCCAGACGATCTGGACCAGCGAATCGCGCGCGCGCTCGGCGCCGCCCGCGCGCCGACGGCTCTGCCGGTGCATGTCGGGAATCAGGTCGGCCAGCGCGATGTAGATGAAGCTGGCGGCCGCCAGGCAGATCGCGTACGGCACCAGGTGCTGGCTGCGCTCGAGCGCGAAATAGCCGCACACGCCGCCGACGACGGCGGCCAGGCCCGAAACCAGGTTGTAGACGAACGCGCGGCCGCGCGAGTAGCCGGCGTTCAGCAGCACGATGAAATCGCCGATCTCCTGCGGGATCTCGTGGGCCGCGATCGCCAGCGTGGTTACCCAGCCCAGGTGCACGTCGATCAGGAAGGCCGCGGCGATCAGCACGCCGTCGGTGAAGTTGTGGATCGAGTCGCCGACCAGGATCAGCATCCCGCCCGGCCCCGCCTCGAGATCGTCGTGGCCATGGCGATGGCCGTGCCCATCGCCTTCGTGGTGATGGCTGTGGCGCAGGATCGCCAGCTTCTCGAGCAGGAAGAAGCCGACCAGCCCGGCCAGCAGCACCCAGCCCAGCGCGTGCGGATCGATGTCGGCCTCGAAGGCCTCGGGAACCAGTTGCAGCATCGAGGTGCCGAGCAGCATCCCCACCGACAGACTGACCAGTTGCTGAACGAGTCGCTTGAGCAGCGACATCGACAACGATGCGGCGGCCAGCACGCTGACCGCGCCGCCGACCAGCGTCGCGGCGAGGATGTGAAACAGGATCAAGATCGGCGCCGGTGGGAACGGATGGCTCGGAACGCGCGGCGCGGCATCGGCGGCCCGGCGGCACGCCCTCGCCGGTCACGCTAATGCAACAGAGTGGCGAAAGCGGCGAGTATAGCAGGCGCGAGCGATCAGCCGAGCCCGTTCCGGCGGAACCAGGACAGCGCGCGGATCCAGCCGTCCTCGGCCGCGTCCTTGCGGTAGCTGGGCCGGTAATCGGCGTTGAAAGCGTGCTCGGCGTCCGGATAGACGATGAACTGCGACTGGCGGGCCGCCGCGCTGCCGCGCTCGAGCCTGGCCTTCATCTCGCTGATCGTGTCCTGCGGGATTCCAGCGTCCTTTCCGCCGTACAGGCCCAGCACCGGCGCATTGAGCTTGCCGGCGACGTCGTACGGATTGGTGGGCGACAGCGGCGTCGCCGGCCGCGTCAGCGTGCCGTACCAGGCGACGCCCGCCTTCAGGCGGGGATTGTGCGCGCTGTACAGCCAGACGATGCGGCCGCCCCAGCAGAAGCCGGTGATGCCGAGCCGCTCGGGATCACCGCCGTTGGACGCTGCCCACGCGGCCGTCGCGTCCAGGTCCGCCATCACCTGCGCGTCGGGCACCTTGGCGACGACGTTCGACAGCAGTTCCGGAATCGACTTGTACGTCGACGCGTCGCCCTGGCGCGCGAACAGCTCGGGCGCGACCGCCTGATAACCGAGCTTGGCGAAGCGGCGGCACACGTCGCGGATGTGTTCGTGCACGCCGAAGATCTCCTGCACGACCAGCACGGTCGGCAGCCCGGTCTTGCCGGCCGGCTGCGCGCGGTAGGCGGCGATCCGGCCGTCGGCCACCGGCACCCCGACTTCGCCGGCGAGCAGGCCCGACGAATCGGTATGGATCGTCTGCGCGAGCAGCGCGCCGGTCGGCGCGACCGACAGCGCGAAACCGCCGGCCAGCGAGCCGATCATGAAACCACGACGCGGCAGCGGCCGCGTGCCGAGCAGGCTGTTCAGATCATCGTCGATCGCATCGGTCATCGGACGTCTCCTTCACGGTGAACGGAGCTCCGACGTTAACACCGTTTGCGCGCCGCCCGCGACGCGGCGCGCGAGGATCCTCACATCCCGGGATTCGGATAGCGGGCCTGGATCTGCGCGATCTCGGCCAGCGTGGCCTCGTCGAGCGTCGTCCGCGCGGCGGCGATG
Source organism: Burkholderiaceae bacterium (assembly GCA_047601745.1). Classification (GTDB taxonomy): domain Bacteria; phylum Pseudomonadota; class Gammaproteobacteria; order Burkholderiales; family Burkholderiaceae_E; genus JAKPAM01. Next base: position 6,190,241 of record JASGIS010000001.1, read on the forward strand.
TCCTCCTCGAGCTGCGCCATCGTCGTCGCGCCGATGATCGTCGAGCCGACGAACCACCGGCTGCGCACGTACCCGAGCGCGAGCTGCGCCAGCGTCAGGCCGCGGCGACGCGCGAGCGCCGCATAAGCGTCGATCGCCTCGATGACCATCGGCGTGCGGAACCGTCCGCCCAAGGTCGTGAAGCGCGCGAAACGCGAGCCCTCGGGCAGCTTGCCGTCCAGGTACTTGCCGGTCAGCATGCCGCCGGCCAGCGGGCTGTACGACAGCACGCTCATCTTCTCGCGGAACAGCGCCTCGGCCAGATCGAAGTCGGCGTTGCGCGATACCAGGCTGTAGCTGTTCTGCACGGTCACCGGCCCCGGCAGCCCGAGCCGGCGCGCGGTCGCGTGGAACGCCGTCACGCCCCACGCGGTCTCGTTCGACAGACCGTAATACCGGATCCGGCCGGCCTCGATCATCGCTGCCATGCCCTCGATCTGCGCCTCGATCGGCGGGCCGTCGCGCTCCTTGGTCGGATCGAACGAGACGGCGCCGAACGCCGGCACGTTCCGTTGCGGCCAGTGGATCTGATAGAGATCGATGCAATCGATCTTCAGCCGCTCCAGGCTGGTGCCGACGGCCTCGGCGATCACCTCGGGCGTCAGATCGGTGCGTCCGCCGCGGATCCAGTCGCGGCGCCCGGGACCCGCGACCTTGGTCGCGATCACCAGGTCGCCGCGCGGGCGCCCGGCCAGCCAGTTGCCGAGGATCCGCTCGGTGCGTCCCTGGGTCTCGGCCCGCGGCGGCACCGGATACATCTCGGCGGTATCGATGAAATTGATTCCGCTCGCGACCGAATGCTCGAGCTGCTCGTGCGCTTCGGTCTCGCTGTTCTGTTCGCCCCAGGTCATCGTGCCCAGGCACACCTCGCTGACCGTCAGCTCGGTGCCCGGAAGAGTCCGCTTGTTCATCGCCGTGTCTCCATGCGAGGCGGCGCCGGGTCGTTTTCGAGACCGGGTGGGCCGCCGGATCACCGATACTAACGGATCGACAAGACGAGAAAGCCGGAGATGCCGATGCGCCGCCCGTTTCCCCTGCAGGTTCGACCCGTTCTTCGCCGCCGCGCGGCCGTGCTGGCGCTGACGCTGACCGCCGTGTTCGCGCGGCCGGCGATCGGCGCGTCGGCGGCGCCGGCCGCCGCCGAACACGGCATGGTCGTCACCGCCCAGCACCTGGCCACGCAGGTCGGCGTCGACGTCCTGCGGCGCGGCGGCAACGCGATCGACGCGGCGGTCGCCGTCGGCTACGCGCTGGCCGTCGTCTACCCGGCCGCCGGCAACCTCGGCGGCGGCGGCTTCATGACGCTGCAGACGGCCGACGGCCGCAAGCGCTTCATCGATTTCCGCGAGAAGGCCCCGCTGGCCGCCAACGCCGACATGTACCTGGACAAGGACGGCAACGTCGTCAAGGGCCTGAGCACCAAGGGACATCTGGCCGTCGCCGTGCCGGGCAGCGTCGCCGGCCTCGAATACGCGCGCGCGAAGTTCGGCACGCGCGATCGCCGCACGCTGCTGGCGCCGGCGATCCGGCTGGCCGAGCACGGATTCATTCTCGATCGCGGCGACGTCGACATGCTGCGCGCGGCCACCGACGACCTGAAAACCGATCCGGCATCGGCGGCGATCTTCACGCGCGGCGGCCGCGCTTATGAAGTCGGCGAACGGCTCGTGCAGAAGGACCTGGCGCGCACGCTGGGCGAGATCGGCGAGCACGGCACCGACGGCTTCTACAAGGGCCGCGTCGCGCAGGCGATCGCCAGGTCGAGCCGCGCCGGCGGCGGCCTGATCACCGCCGAAGACCTGGCGCAGTACCGGGTCCGCGAGATGGACCCGGTCGAATGCGACTACCGCGGTTACCGGATCGTGTCGGCGCCGCCGCCCAGTTCGGGCGGCGTGGCGATCTGCGAGATCCTGAACATCGTCGAGGGTTACCCGCTGGCGGAGATGGGTTATCGATCGGCCCAGGCCACGCACGTGCAGATCGAGGCGATGCGCCACGCCTACGTCGACCGCAACAGCTACCTCGGCGATCCGGACTTCGTCAGCAATCCGCTCGATCGCCTGCTCGACAAGGCCTACGCCGCGCGCATCCGCGCGGCGATCGACCCGGCCCGCGCCGGCGTCTCGAAGGACATCAAGCCGGGCGTGCCGCCGCACGAGGGCAGCAACACCACGCACTATTCGATCGCCGACCGCTTCGGCAACGCGGTATCGGTCACGTACACGCTGAACGATTGGTTCGGCGCGCGCGTGACGGCCGGCGGCACCGGCGTGCTGCTGAACGACGAGATGGACGACTTCACGGCCAAGGTCGGCGTGCCGAACCTGTACGGGCTCGTGCAGGGCGAAGCCAACCGGATCGAGCCGGGCAAGCGGCCGCTGAGCTCGATGAGCCCGACGATCGTCACCAAGGACGGCGCGCCGGTGATGGTCGTCGGCACGCCGGGCGGCAGCCGGATCATCACCGCCGTCGCGCTGACGATCATCAACGTCATCGACTACCGGATGAACGTGCAGGAAGCCGTCGACGCGCCGCGCTTCCACCAGCAATGGCTGCCCGACGTCACCAACGTCGAGCCGTACGCGCTGTCGCCCGACACCGCGAAGCTGCTGACGGCGATGGGCCACAACCTGGGCGAGCCGCAGCCGGCCAACCACCTGGCGGCGATCCTGATCGGCGCGCCGTCGCTCGGCGGCAAGCCGGTCGGCCCGTACCGCTTCTACGGCGCGAACGACCCGCGGCGCAACTCCGGCCTGGCGATGGGCGTCGGCACCGACGCCGACCGGATCCGCTGCGCCGCGATGCGCGAGGACGCGCGCCCGGCCGCCAAGCAGCCGTCGCGCCACGGCACGGCGGCGACCGGCCGGGCCGATCGCGCCAGCGAAGGCGAGCGCGCGCGGCACGGATCCGCCCGCAAGCGTGCCGAGCCGGCGGCCGCGATCGGCGCGCCCTGCTGACGCGCGCGCGGCGCCGATACGAACATTCGCGGCGCAGGTCCCGCGACGCGTGCGTCGGGCCTGCGTCGCATGCGTCGGGCCTGCGTCGCATGCGCCGGACCCGCGTCGCGGGCCGCGGGTCGCGCCCGGCAGACGGCCACCGCCGGGCCGCCGGCAGGTCCGCGACGAACGCTCAGGAGGCTCAGGACGCTCAGGAACCGCTCAGTGCGCTTCGTCCCAGTTCGGTCCGACGCCGACGCCGACTTCCAGCGGCACGTCCAGCGTCGCCACCTTCGTCATCAGCGCCGTCACGCCGTCGCGAACGCGATCGAGTTCGGCCTGCGGCACTTCGAGGACCAGCTCGTCGTGCACCTGCATGATCAGCTTGGTCGCCGGCGCCTGCTCGTCGAGCCAGCGCTGCACGTCGATCATCGCCATCTTGACCAGGTCGGCCGCCGTGCCCTGCATCGGCGCGTTGATCGCCGCGCGCTCGGCGGCCTGGCGGCGCGGTCCGTTCGGGCTGTTGATCTCGGGCAGCCACAGGCGACGGCCGAACACGGTCTCGACGTAACCCTGCGCCTTGGCCTGCTCGCGCGTGCGCTCCATGTAGCGCTGCACGCCCGGGTAGCGGGCGAAATAGCGTTCGATGTAGTGCTTGGCCGCATCGCGCTCGATGTTCAGGCTCGAGGCCAGGCCGAACGCGCTCATCCCGTAGATCAGGCCGAAATTGATCGTCTTCGCGTAGCGGCGCTGCTCGGGATTGACTTCGGCGACCGGCACGCCGAAGACCTCGGCGGCCGTCGCGCGGTGCACGTCGAGCCCGTCGGCGAACGCGCGCGTCAGTCCCTCGTCGCCCGAGATGTGCGCCATGATCCGCAGCTCGATCTGCGAATAGTCGGCCGACATGATCACGCTGCCCGGCGGCGCGATGAACGCCTCGCGTATCCGCCGGCCCTCGGCCGTGCGGATCGGGATGTTCTGCAGGTTCGGATCGTTGGACGCGAGCCGGCCGGTGACGGCGATCGCCTGGCCGTAGCTGGTGTGCACGCGGCCGGTCGACGGGTTGATCATCCGCGGCAGCTTGTCGGTATACGTGCTCTTGAGCTTGGACAGCCCGCGGTGCTCGAGCACGATCCGCGGCAGCGGGTAATCGTGCGCGAGCCGCGACAGCACTTCCTCGTCGGTCGACGCCGCGCCGGTGGCCGTCTTCTTGACGATCGGCAGCTTGAGCTTGTCGAACAGCAGCTCGCCGAGCTGCTTCGGCGATCCGAGGTTGAACGGCTGCCCGGCCGCCTCGTACGCCTGCTGTTCGAGCGCCAGCATCTTGCGTCCCAGTTCGTCGGACTGGCGCGCCAGCAGTTCGGCATCGATCAGCACGCCGTTGCGTTCGACCTTCTGCAGCACCCGCGCGGTCGGGATCTCGATGCGCCGGTAGACGGATTCGAGCTTGGCGTCGTCGCGGATCTGCGGATAAAGCGCCCGGTGCAACTGCATCGTGACGTCGGCATCCTCGGCCGCGTAGGCGGTCGCCTGCTCGAGGCCGACCTGGTCGAAGCAGATCTGCTTGACGCCCTTGCCGGCGACCTCCTCATAAGTGATCGTCTTGCGATCGAGGTGGCGCAGCGCCAGCGAATCCATGTTGTGGTTGCGATGCGCTTCGAGCACGTAGGATTCGAGCATCGTGTCGTGCTCGATGCCGGCCAGCGCGACGCCGTGGTTGGCCAGCACGTGCACGTCGTACTTCAGGTGCTGGCCGACCTTCTTGTGCGCATCGCTCTGCAGCCAGCCGCGCAGCCGCTCGAGCACGAGCTCGCGCGACAACTGATCGGGCGCGCCCGGATAGACGTGGGCGACCGGCACGTAGCAGGCCTCGCCGGGCTCGATCGACAGCGACAGGCCGACGAGCTGCGCACGCATCGGATCGAGCGAGGTCGTCTCGGTATCGAAGGCCGTCAGCGGCGCGCACTCGATCCGTTCGATCCAGCGGTCCAGCGCGTCGAGCGTCAGCACGCATTCGTAGTCGACGGCCGCTGCCGTCGTCGCGCCGCCGGCAGCATCGCCCGCATCGCTCGCCGCCCGAGCGGCATCGCCGCCGTCGGGCGAGGCCGCCGACCCGTTCGAACCATTCGAGCCGTTCGATGCGCCCGCCCCATTCGACGCGCTCGTCCCGTTCGCCGGCGACATCCCGGCGCGCGCCAGCCGCTCTTCGAGCTCGCGCCGCCAGGTCCGGAATCCGCCGCGCTCGTACAGCGCCAGCAACTGCGCGTCGTCCTCTGGACGCAGCGCCAGTCCGCTTTCGAGATCGGGCAGTTCGTCGGACAGGTCGCAGTCGAGCTTGATCGTCACCAGCTTGCGCCCGGTCGGCAGCCAGTCGAGCGCCGCGCGCAGGTTCTGGCCGACGACGCCGCCGATCTTGTCGGCGTTGGCGACGACGCCGTCGAGCGAGCCGTACTCGGCCAGCCACTTGACCGCGGTCTTCGGCCCGACCTTGCTGACGCCCGGCACGTTGTCGACGGTGTCGCCGACCAGCGTCAGGTAATCGACGATCCGTTCGGGCGGCACGCCGAACTTGGCCTGCACGCCGGCGGCGTCGAGCCGTTCGACGGGACCGGTGTCGCGCGTCATCGTGTTCAGCAGCACGACGCGGTCATCGACGAGCTGCGCCATGTCCTTGTCGCCGGTGCTGATGACGGTGCGCCAGCCGGCGCGGCTCGCCTGCGTGGCCAGCGTGCCGATAACGTCGTCGGCCTCGATGCCTTCGCGAATGATCAGCGGCCAGCCGCTGGCCCTGACGAACTCGTGGATCAGCGGGATCTGGCGCACCAGATCGGGGGGCGTCTCGGTCCGGTTGGCCTTGTACTGCGGGTACCATTCGTCGCGGAACGTCTTGCCCGGCGCGTCGAAAACGACAGCGCCGAGCGTCGCCCCCTCGTTCAATTTGCCGTCGGACCGCAGACGCCTTAGCATCGCGACAATGCCGTAGACTGCGCCCATCGGTTCTCCTGCCTTGTTCCGCAGGTCCGGCAGCGCATGGAACGCGCGGAACAGAAAACTCGAGCCGTCGACGAGCAGGAGTGTTTTTTCAGTCATGTCCACCAGCAAGAACGTCTCTCAGCTACGCGCGATCCCGGATCCCGGGCGCTCCACATCGATCAAGGCCCGCGAGTCCTGGCATATCCTGGGAATTATCTCAGAGTTCGTCGAGGTGGCCGAAAAGCTGTCGGACGTGCGCCCCGCCGTGTCGATCTTCGGCAGCGCGCGGATCCGGGCCGGCGAGCCGTGGTACGAGACCACCGTCGATCTGGCCCGCCGCCTGTCCGACGCCGGCTTCGCGGTGCTGTCGGGCGGCGGTCCCGGCATCATGGAAGCGGCCAACAAGGGCGCGTTCGCCGGCAAGTCCTCGTCGATCGGCCTGAACATCCAGTTGCCGTTCGAGACCTCGGGCAACCCTTATCAGGACGTGTCGCTGACGTTCCGGCATTTCTTCGCGCGCAAGGTGGCGTTCGCCAAATACGCGACGGCCTTCGTCGGCATGCCCGGCGGCTTCGGCACGCTCGACGAGCTGTGCGAGGTGCTGACGCTGATCCAGACGCGGATGGGGCGCCGGATCCCGGTCATCCTGATGGGCCGTTCGTTCTGGCAGGGCCTGCTCGACTGGATCGCCGACCAGCAGGTCGGCAACGGCCTGGTGTCGCCCGAGGATCTGGACCTGATCCAGATCTTCGACGATCCGGCCCAGGTCGTCGAGGCGATCTTCGATTTCTACCAGACCCGCGGCTTCACGCCGACCGACGCCGAGCGCGAACAGTTGCTGCACCTGTAGCCGATCAGCGTCCTTCCAAGATGGCCGTCTTCACACACGTCACGTTCGCCCAGGCGCAGGCCTGGCTCGCACGCTTTCCGCTCGGACCGCTGGTCGAATTCGAGGGCATCGCCTCGGGCATCGAGAACAGCAACTTCTTCGTGACCACGGCGGCGGCGGCCGACGGCCGGCCCGCCGGTCGCTTCGTGCTGACGCTGTTCGAGCGGCTGTCGGCCGCGCAGTTGCCGTTCTACCTCGGGATGATGCACGCGCTCGCGCATCACGACATCCCGTGTCCCGATCCGATCGCCGCCGACGACGGCCGCCTGCTCGGCGAGCTCGAAGGCAAGCCGGCGGCGCTGGTCACGCGGCTGGCCGGCCGCAGCAACATGGCCCCGGCGCCCGATCACTGCGCGGCCGTCGGCGAAACGCTGGCCCGCATGCATCGGGCGGCGCGCGACTACGACGGCGCGCAGCCGAACCTGCGCGGGCTCGCGTGGTGGGAGCAGACCGCGCCGCGGGTCGAGCCGTTCCTCGACGACGGGCAGCGCGCGCTGCTGCGCGACGCGATGGCCGAGCAGCTCGCGCTGGCGGCCGATCCGATCGCCGCCCGGCTGCCGCGCACCGCCGTGCACGCCGACCTGTTCCGCGACAACGTGCTGTTCGAAGGCACGACGCTGACCGGCGTCATCGACTTCTACTTCGCCGGCGTCGACACCTGGATCTTCGATCTGGCCGTGACCTGCAACGACTGGTGCATCGACGACGCGAGCGGCGAGTTCGACCCGGCGCGGCTCGATGCGCTGCTGCGCGCCTATCGCTCGGTGCGCGAACCCGAAGCGGCCGAACTGCGATGCTGGCCGGCCGCGCTGCGCGCCGCGGCGCTGCGCTTCTGGCTGTCGAGGCTGTTCGACCTGCACCTGCCGCGGCCCGCGCAGATGGTCACGCCCAAGGATCCGGGCCACTGCGAGCGCGTGCTGCGCGCGCGCCAGGGCGATCAGCCGCCGCTGGCCGGGGGCTGATCACCGATGCAAGTCAACAAGCTCGAGGCCCGCCGAGGCCTGCGCTGGGTCGGCGACGGATTCCGCCTGTTCAAGCTCGCGCCGCTGCCGCTGCTGGTCATCACGATGACCTACCTGCTGCTGCTGGTGTTCTCGTCGGCGATCCCGCTGCTGGGTTCGATCGCGCCGGCCGTGCTCGCGCCGATGCTGTCGGTCGGCATGATGTCGGCGGTGCGGGCCGCCGACGAAAAGCGCCCGGTCGTGCCCAGCCTGCTGTTCAGCGGCCTGCGCGAGCGCGGCGGCCAGGCCTGGCGGCCGTTGCTGATGCTCGGCCTGATCGGTTCGGCGTCGATGGGCATCGCGCTGATGGGCTCGGCCGCGATCAACGACCAGTTGTTCCAGATCCTCAGCGGATCGGTCAAGACCGACGACGTCGAGATCGGCGACCAGAGCCTGCGCTGGGCCGGCCTGGTCTTCCTGGCGATCTACCTGCCGGCGCAGATGGCGCTGTGGTATGCGCCGGTCTTCGTCGCCTGGGACGGCATCCCGATCGGCAAGGCGCTGTTCTTCAGCTTCGCCGCGGTCGTGCGCAACAAGGGAGCGTTCGCCCTCTACCTGCTGGGCTGGCTGGGCACGGTCGTGGCGATCGGCCTCGTGCTGAGTCTGCTGAGCCTGCTGCTGAACGGCGCGTCGCTGCTGTACTTCCTGCAGGTGCCGATCAGCCTGACGATCCTGACGACGATCTACTGCTCGTTCTGGGCGACCTACCGCGACACGATCCACTGACGAGGCGAACGGGCCTCGCGGCACCGGGATGTTCTTAGCGCCGGCACCGCTCGCAGCACCGGGACCGCTCGCGGTACGGGGACCGTTCACAGCGCGGGGACCGCTCGCAGCACCGGGACGACCCGCAGTACGGGACCATTCGCGGCACCGCGACGCTCAGCAGCAGCCGATCCGCCCCTTGCCCCCGTAGCGCGCCTGCTGCCGTTCGCGAAAGAACGTCGGGTAGTCCATCGGCACGCGGTCCGGATGCGTGCGCCGCACGTGCGCGACGTACGCGTCGTAATCGGGCACGCCGACCATCAGCCGCAGCGTCTGGCCCAGGTAGCGCCCGACGCCGCCGGCGCGGCGGCCGATGCCGCCCGCGAACAGGCCGCCGGGACGCGGCGCGTCGCCGCCGCTCATGCGTGTGCCTCGGCGGGCAGCGGCTCGAACGGCATCTCGCGCACCGTCTGCCGGCCGTCGCGGCGCGCCGCCGCCACCGACCGGATCGCGAACAGCAGCACGCTGACGACGACCAGCATGAACAGCCCGCACAAGGCCGCGTCGACGTAGTCGTTGAACAGTACCTGCTTCATCTGCTCGAGCGACTTGGCCGGCGCCAGCAGCTTGCCGTCGGCGATCGCCGCTTCGTAGCGGCGGGCGTGCGCGAGGAAGCTGACGCGCGGATCGGCGTCGAACAGCTTCTGCCAGCCGGCGGTCAGCGTGCACACCAGCAGCCAGATCGTCGGGATGACGGTGACCCACGCGTAGCGGTCGCGCTTCATCTTGAACAGCACGACGGTGCCCAGCGTCAGCGCGATCGCGGCCAGCATCTGGTTGGCGATGCCGAACAGCGGCCATAGCGTATTGATGCCGCCCAGCGGATCGACGACGCCCTGGTACAGGAAGTATCCCCAGGCCGCCACGCACAGGCCGGTGGCGATCAGGTTCGCGACCAGCGATTCGGTGCGCTTGAGCGCCGGCACGAACGTGCCCAGCAGATCCTGCAGCATGAAGCGCCCCGAGCGAGTACCCGCGTCGACGGCGGTCAGGATGAACAGCGCCTCGAACAGGATCGCGAAGTGGTACCAGAACGCCATCATCGCCTGCCCGCCGATCACCTGGTGCAGGATGTGCGCCATGCCCACGGCCAGCGTCGGTGCGCCGCCGGCGCGCGACAGGATCGTCGTCTCGCCGACGTCGCGGGCCGTCTGCACGAGCTGGTCCGGGGTAATGACGAAGCCCCAGTTCGACACGACCTGGGCGACGGCCTCGGGCGTCGTGCCGATGACGGCGGCCGGGCTGTTCATCGCGAAATACACGCCGGGCTCGATCACGCAGGCGCCGACCAGCGCCATGATCGCGACGAACGACTCCATCAGCATGCCGCCGTAGCCGATGTAGCGGGCCTGGGTCTCGTTCTCGATCAGCTTGGGCGTCGTGCCCGACGAGATCAGCGCGTGGAAGCCCGACACCGCGCCGCAGGCGATCGTGATGAACAGGAACGGGAACAGGTTGCCCGACCAGACCGGACCGGAACCGTCGATGAAGCGCGTCATCGCCGGCATCTTCAGCTCGGGCGCTACCACCGCGATGCCGATCGCCAGCGCGAGGATCGTGCCGATCTTCAGGAACGTCGACAGGTAATCGCGCGGCGCCAGCAGCAGCCAGACCGGCAGCACCGACGCGACGAAGCCGTAGCCGATCAGGATCCACGTCAGCGCGATGCCGTCGAAATCGAACAGCGGCCCCCAGGTCGGGCTCGCGGCCACGTCCTGCCCGAACACGATCGCGGCCATCAGCGCGACGAAGCCGATCACCGACACCTCGCCGATCCGTCCGGGACGGATGTAGCGCAGGTAGACCCCCATGAACAGCGCGATCGGAATCGTCACCGCCACCGTGAACGTGCCCCACGGCGAATGCGTGAGCGCCTTGACGACGATCAGCGCCAGCACCGCGAGGATGATGACCATGATCATGAACGCGCCGAATAGCGCGATGACGCCCGGCACCTGGCCCAGTTCCGACTTGATCAGGTCGCCGAGCGAGCGTCCGTCGCGGCGCGTCGAGATGAACAACACGGTGAAATCCTGTACCGCGCCGGCGAACACGACGCCGGCCAGGATCCACAGCATGCCCGGCAGGTAGCCCATCTGCGCGGCCAGCACCGGGCCGACGAGCGGCCCCGCGCCGGCGATCGCGGCGAAATGGTGGCCGAACAGCACGTGCTTGTTGGTCGGTACGTAGTCCAGGCCGTCGTTGTGCTTCCAGGCCGGCGTCATCCGCGTCGCGTCGAGCGAGAACACCTTGTCGGCGATGAAGCGGCTGTAGTACCGGTAAGCGATCAGATAGACGCAGACCGACGCGATGACGATCCAGACCGCGTTGATCGTCTCGCCGCGGGCCAGCGCGACGACGCCGAACGCGAACGCGCCCAGCACGGCGACGGCCAGCCACGCCAGGTGCTCGACCGGGCTCTTGCTTGTGCTCTGCATGGAATCCCCCCCTCTCTCTGGTGCGGTTCCGACGGACCGGCCGTGCCGGTCGCGAAGGCCGATGGCGAAAGCAACGGGGGCGTAGTATTTCGGTTGACTCCGTGGCCGTACAAGCGCACAACCACGCAGATCGTCTACGTAGAATCACGTAGCATGCGCACGCACGGCCTGTTCCGGGGCGATGACGATGAAACTTCGCGACAAGATCCTGCTGCTGGCGGCCGTTCCGCTGCTGGTCGCGCTGGCGAGCGTCGTGCTGGCGGTGCGGTACCAGGCGCTCGCGCTGGCGCAGCGCGAGAAGTCGCTGGTCGAATCGGCATGGCTGGCCGCCCGGCAGACCGAGCTGGCCAACTACGTCGGGCTGGCCCGCAGCGCGATCGAGCCGCTGCTGCGCGACGACGCCAGCGATCCCGCGCAGGCGCGCCGGCGCGCGCTCGACCTGCTGTCCCGGATGGAGTTCGGCACCGACGGCTACTTCTTCGTCTACGACCTGCAGGGCCGCAACCTGATGCATCCGCGCCAGCCCGAGCTGATCGGCCAGGACCTGTCGGCGCTGCGCGACCGCGACGGCCGTCCGGTGATCCAGGCGCTGCTAGCCGCGGCCCGCGACGGGCACGGACAGGGCCGCCCGGTCCGCTACCTGTGGGAGAAACCGTCGACGCACCAGATCGTCGAGAAGCTCGGCCACGTGATCGCGATCGATCGCTGGCAGTGGATGATCGGCACCGGCCTGTACCAGGACGATATCGCGCAGGCGCTCGCGCGGATCGACCAGACCGCGCAGGCCAACATCGATGCGTTGTACCTGTCGGTCATCGTGATCGCCGCGCTGGCGCTGCTGGCCGTGACCGGCTGCGGGCTCGCGTTGAACATCAGCGACCACCGCCAGGCCGATGCCCAGTTGCGGCGAATGGCGCGCCGGCTCGTGCATTCGCAGGAAGACGAACGCGCGCGCCTGTCGCGCGAACTGCACGACGGCGTCGGGCAGAAGCTGATCTCGATCAAGCTGCTGCTCGAGGCGGCGATGCCGGCCAACGCGCTGGATCGGCTGGACGAGACGATCAAGGAGGTGCGGCAGTTGTCGCACGATCTGCGGCCGCCGCTGCTCGACGACCTGGGACTGCCCAGCGCGCTCGCGCACCTGCTGCACGAGCAGCCGGCGCCGCCGGCGACGACGCTGACGGTACGAGGCGAGCCGGCGCCGCTGTCGCAGGCCGCGGATACCGCGCTGTTCCGGATCGCCCAGCAGGCATTGGCCAACGCCCTGCGGCACGCGTCGGCGACGAGGATCGACGTGACGCTCGCTTATGACGCGGACGGTGCGTCGCTGACCGTCGCCGACGATGGCCGCGGATTCGATCCGGCCGCCGTGCGGGACGACCCCGATGCCGGAATCGGCCTGCGCAACATGCACGAACGGGTCGAGGCGCTGGCCGGCACGCTGACGATCCGCTCCGGCGAACGCGGCACCCGCGTGATCGCCCGGGTACCGCGCCGCGCCGATGCCGAAACCGATGCGCGCGCCGCCAGCACGAAAGGAAACGATCGATGACGACCGAGCATCCGCCCACGCCCGGCGAGCCGGCACCACCGCTGCGCCTGATGCTGGTCGACGATCACCCGCTGGTCCGCGACGGCCTGAAGCTGCATCTGGACGGCGTTCCGCACCTGCGCGTCACCGGCGAGGCGGCCGACGCCGACGCCGCGCTCGCGCTGCTCGAACGGCTCGACGCGCAGGCCGACGGTGCGGCGCTGCCGCATCTGATCCTGATGGACCTGAGCCTGCGCGGCGTCAACGGCCTGACGCTTACCGCGCAGATCTGTGAACGCTGGCCGCAGATCGCCGTCATCGTACTGTCGATGCACGACAATCCGGCGTACGTGACGCAGGCCGTTCGCGCGGGCGCGCGCGGCTACCTGCTCAAGGACGAGCCGGCCCGGCAGATCCTGGCGGCGATCGACACGGTGCTCGAAGGCAGCCTGTACTTCAGCCCCGCGATCGCCGCGCGGCTGACGCAGGCGAACCTTCCCGGTCTGGTCCTGACCGCGCGCGAACGCGATATCCTGCGCCGCATCGGCGAGGGCCTGGCCAACAAGCAGATCGCCCAGATGCTCGGCCTGTCGGTAAGGACCGTGGAAACGCATCGGCTCAACATCAAGAGGAAGCTCGGCATAGACGGTCAGGCCGAACTGATCCGCTACGCATTGGAACACCGCCACGATTGAAGATCGCTGCGACCGATCGCCGTCGGGCATCGTGCACCGACAAGATAATCGCAGCATCGATCGGGTATCGTGGCGACGATCACCGCAAGCGTCCCATCAGCAGGAGTCGACGCACGCATGACGAAGAACCTGGTCCAATCACTCGAAAACGATCTGACGCCGGAGCTGTGCGCGACGATCGCCGCCCGGCTCGACGAGGAACCCGTCGCCGTACGCAAGGCGCTGCATACGGTGCTGCCGCTGCTGGTCGGCAATCTCGCGCGGCACGTGACCGAAATGGCGCGGATCGACCACTTGTACGCGTTGATCTGGTCGAGCAACATCGACGATTCGGATGTCGAGATCCTGATCGACAAGCTGTGCTCGGGCGACGGTTACTCGTGGGTCGTCGAAGGCCAGCGCCGCGCGCTGTCCCTGCTGGGCGCGCGCGTGCCGACGATCGCTTCGGCCGAATCGACGATCGCCCACCTGCGTCCGCAGAGCGCACGCGAACTGGTCGGGCTGGCGATGATGCTGGTGCTCAGCGAGCTGAAACGCGAACTGGTCGCGCGCCAGCTCGACGAGGACGGACTGACGTATCTGCTGATGAGCCAGAAGCCGGTGCTGCACGGGCAGATCGATCCGACGCTGGCGACCGCGCTCGGCTATCGCGATCCGGACGCGCTGCTCGCGGGCATCGCGTCGGTACCCGAAGCCGACACGCTGCGCCCGTCGTGGTTCTCGTCGCTGATCGCGTCGATCCGCGGCAGTTACGAATCCGGCAAGGACGCGGATGACCCGAAGGAGCCGCAAGCGCCGCGACGCGTCGACGACCGCGGCCGCCCCGCCCCCTGGCACTGAGACGGCCCGGGTGGCCGGCCGCCGGACCGCGCATCAACCGACTGCTTCGAGCTTGGCCACCGACAGCGCCAGCCATTTGGTGCCCTGTCGCCCGAAGTTGACCTGCGCGCGCGCATCGGTCCCGCTGCCTTCGATGTCGACGATCACGCCTTCGCCGAAACGGCCGTGCGCGACGGTCTGGCCGACGCGGAACGGCAGTCCGCGGTCGAACTTGCCTGCCGCCTGGCGGCTGCCGGCGTCGGCGCGGCCCAGGTCGGTATCCCGGTCGGCATAGCGGCCGCCGCCGTCGGCGCGCGGCGCCCCTCGGGTCCACGACGAGCCGCCCGGACGCGACGCCATCCCGCCCCCGCTCCAGCCGCCGCTCGGCGCCGGCCGCTGCGGCGTCAGCCATTTGACCGCGGTCTCGGGCAATTCGTCGACGAAGCGCGACGGCAGGTTGTAGCGCGTCTGCCCGTGCAGCATCCTCGTCTGCGAGAACGACACGAACAATCGATCGCGGGCGCGCGTGACGGCCACGTACATCAGCCGCCGCTCTTCTTCGAGCCCGGCCGGCTCGGCGGCCGAGTTCTCGTGCGGGAACAGGCCCTCCTCGAGCCCGGTCAGGAACACGACGTCGAACTCGAGGCCCTTGGCCGCATGCACGGTCATCATCTGCACGGCATCGCTGCCCTCGCCGGCCTGGTTCTCGCCGGCCTCGAGCGACGCGTGCGACAGGAAGGCCGCCAGCGGCGTCAGCGCGACCGCGCCGATCGCGTCGACGACGACGTCGGCCTGATCGCCGCCGGCCGGCAGCGCGGGCCCGGCCACCGGCGCCGCGGCGGCCGTCACGCCGTCATTGGCCGGCACGTCCAGGCCGATGCCTTCCTCGCCGAGGAAGGAGCGGGCGGCGTTGACCAGTTCGCGCAGGTTCTCGATCCGGTCCTGGCCGTCGCGCTCGTTCTGGTAGAAGCCGATCAGTTGGCTGTGCTCGATCACGTGGTCGACGAGCTGCGGCAGCGGCAGGCCGCGCGTATCGGCGCGCATCGCCTCGATCAGCCGCCCGAACGCCGCCAGCCGGGCGCCGGCCGCGCCGCCGACCTGCGCGACCGCGTCGAACAGGCTGGTGCCGCGCTGCCGGGCGAGGTCCTGCAACTGCTCGAGCGTACGCGCGCCGATGCCGCGGGCCGGGAAATTGACGACCCGCAGGAACGCGCCGTCGTCGGCCGGATTCTCGAGCAGGCGCAGGTAGGCCAGCGCGTGTTTGACCTCGGCGCGCTCGAAGAAGCGCAGGCCGCCGTAGACGCGGTACGGCAGGCCCGCCGAGAACAGCGCGTGCTCGATGATCCGCGACTGCGCGTTCGAACGGTACAGCACGGCGACGTCGCGCCGTGCCGCGCCCTCGGCGACCAGCGAGCGGATCTGCTCGACGATCCACTGCGCTTCCTGCCCGTCGGTCATCGCTTCGAACACGCGGACCGGCTCGCCCTCGCCGGCCTCGGTCCAGAGGTTCTTGCCGAGCCGGTTGCGGTTGTGCTCGATCAGCGCGTTCGCGCAATCGAGGATGTGGCCGTGCGAGCGGTAGTTCTGCTCGAGCTTGATCAGGTGGCGGACCTGGAACTCGCGCTCGAAGGCGGCCATGTTGCCGACGTTGGCGCCGCGAAACGCGTAGATGCTCTGGTCGTCGTCGCCGACCGCGAACACCGACGCGCCCTCGCCGTCGGCCAGCGAGCTCGCGCGATCCGGACCCTGCCCGGCCAGCAGCTTCAGCCACCGGTACTGCAGCACGTTGGTGTCCTGGAACTCGTCGATCAGGATGTGGCGGAACCGGCGCTGGTAGTGCTCGCGCAGCAACGCGTTGGCGACGAGCAGCTCGTAGCTGCGCAGCAGCAGTTCGGCGAAATCGACGACGCCCTCGCGCTGGCATTGCTCGTCGTACGCCGCATACAGCTCGACGCAGCGGCGCGTGAAGTCGTCGTGCGCTTCGACCTGCGCGGCGCGCTGGCCCGACTCCTTCGCGTGGTTGATGAAGAACATCAGGTTGCGCGGAACGAACTTCTGGTCATCGACGTTCAGCGTCTTCAGCAGCCGCTTGATCGCCGCGAGCTGGTCCTGCGAATCGAGGATCTGGAACGTGGCCGGCAGCCCCGCATCGCGGTGATGGGCGCGCAGCAGCCGGTTGCACAGGCCGTGGAACGTGCCGATCCACATGCCCCGCGTGTTGATCGGCAGCAGCGCGCTCAGGCGCGTCAGCATCTCGCGCGCGGCCTTGTTCGTGAACGTGACGGCCAGGATCGAGGCCGGGCTGGCCTGCCGCGTCGAGATCAGCCAGGCGATGCGGGTCGTCAGCACGCGCGTCTTGCCGCTGCCCGCTCCGGCCAGGATCAGCGCGTGCTGCGGCGGAAGCGTGACGGCGGCGAGTTGCTGAGGATTCAGATGGGCGAGCAGATCGGCCATGGGCTGGTATGATGTGGATACTGGGATTTTACACAGTATCTCCGGGTGGCCGGCGAAAGGCCCCGGAGTCGGCTCGGGAGCGGCCGCTGGGTGTCCGATGGTATCGTACCCGGCACGCCGCGCAGGTCATCCGCCATGAATCGTCACGCATCATCCCCCGCTTCCGCCCCGGGCTCCCCCCCGGTTTCCGCCGTTGGTTCCCCGTCCGGCGCCGATATCAACGACGCCGACGCGCGCGACGGCCGATCGATGTCCGAGGTCATCCGCGAGCGGATCACCGCGTCGGGCCAGCGCTTCCACGCGAACGACAACATCGCGGCGTTCATCGAGAACGACGACGAACGCGCGGCGCTGCAGCGCGAGGTCGAGGACGCCGTACAGACACTGCTGCGCGCGCTGGTCATCGATACCGAGAGCGACCACAACACCGACGGCACCGCGCGCCGGGTCGCCAAGATGTACATGCGCGAGGTGTTCGCCGGCCGCTACGAGCCGATGCCGCCGATCACCAGCTTCCCGAACGTCGAAGGCATCAACGAATTGATCGTCATCGGCCCGATCACGGTCCGCTCGGCGTGCTCGCACCACCTGTGCCCGATCATGGGCAGGGTCTGGATCGGCGTGATGCCGCGCCCGGATTCGCGGCTGATCGGCCTGTCGAAGTACGCGCGCCTGACCGACTGGATCATGAGCCGCCCGCAGATCCAGGAGGAAGCCGTCAAGACCCTGGCCGACACGCTCGAGTCGCAGCTCAATCCCGCCGGCATCGCCGTCGTCATGCGGGCCGACCACTATTGCATGCACTGGCGCGGCGTCAAGGACCAGGCGTCGATGGTGTCGTCGGTGATGCGCGGCGTGTTCCTGCGCTCGGACGCGCTGCGCAAGGAGTTCCTGTCGCTGGCGGCGCCGCGCTGAGCGGGCGAAGGGGCGCACGCCACTTCGGTGTCAGGGCTACGTCTCGTGGTCTTCGACGTCGCCTCGCTGCTCTGCGCTGTCGAAGGAAACTCGTCAGCGCGCGCACCGAGGGGACGGGTTTCTTTCGGATGAATCCATGACGGTTGAGCGCGCGAAGACGGGGGCCGTGCAGCCGCCCACCAAGAAAGTCTCCGCAGCGCGGAGACAATTCGGCAGCGTCGTTCCCGTGGGCGCCAAGAACCACGACGAGGTTGACGTCACGCAGTTCGTCCGCGATATCAGCGAGATGATCGACGCCGCGCGCAAGCACGTGGCCGTCAACGCGAACATCACGATCGTGACGCTCCACCGGCACCAAGTGCTCGACGAGTGCCGCGCTTCCGAGGCATGGAGGTGCGCATGACCACCCGCGAGTCCCACGAGCTCGACCGCAAGTCGCTGCGCTTCGTCACGGGTGCGAAGGCGGACTTCGGCGAGTTGGCGCAGAGCTGTGTCTGCTTCGCCAACGCGGCGGGTGGCATGCTTCTCATCGGCATCGAGGATACCGCCGACGAACCGCCCGCCGTCCAGCGCATCGAGCCCGCGCTCCTCGATCGCATCCGCAAGCGCGTCGGCGAGCTGACCGTGAACGTGCAGGTCGTACCGGAGCTGAAGCGTCACGAGAACGGCGGCGAGTACATCGCGCTCACCATCCCGCGCGCGACGGGCATCGCCTCGACGAGCGACGGACGCTACTTCCTCCGCGTCGGCGACACGTGTCGGCCCATCGTCGGCGACGACGTGATGCGCCTCGCGAACGAGCGCCCAGCCACGCCGTGGGAGGAGATCACCTCGCTGCGCGTCCCAAGGACGAACGCCGATGCCGTAAAGGCCGAGCGTCTGTGCGCGAGACTCCGCGCGTCGGACCGCGTGAAGCCCTCGGTGAAGGAGAAAACCGACGACGAGTTGCTCGCGCACTATGGGCTCGCGAAGGGTGACGTACTGACGAATCTCGGCGTCCTGCTCGTCGGCGGCAGGGACGATCGCGCGAGTCTCGGGAGCGCGCCGATCGTACAGGCTATCAAATACGATGAGCGCGAGATGAAGGTTGCGAAGTGGAGCTGGGACGATCGCACGCAGTCGCCCATCGAGCTGATCGATGCCATCTGGTCCGAGGTGTCCGACTTTCGCGAGAGCTACGAGTTGCCCGACGGCATGCTGCGCACGAAGGTGCCGGCCTACGACGAACTCGTCGTCCGCGAACTGCTCGTCAACGCGTTCGTTCACCGGCCGTACACGCAGCGAGGCGACATCTACCTGAATCTGCACCCGGACCGCCTCGAGGTCGTGAACCCCGGCCGGCTCCCCATCGGCGTCACGCCGCAGAACATCCTCCACGAAAGCCGCCGCCGGAACGACGGGCTCACGACGCTCACGCGCGTTCAGCCGCACCGGCTACGCGCGCTCATTCTCGAGGACCTCGAGCGCTTCCCGGACTCGTCAAAGGCCGACATCTGGCGGCGGGTTGGACCCGAGATCCCTGAGCGGACCTTCCGACGCGCACTCGAGGATCTCGTCACGTCGGGCCGGGTCATGGCGAGCGGAGCGACGCGGGCCCGCAGGTTCAGCCTCAAGCTCGGCGTTTCTGGCCACGGTGACGACGATGGCCAATAAGCCAACCGCGGAAACCACGTAACCATGCGGATTCTCAGCAATTTATTCTGGCCACGTCAGGGCGCTGGCCAGAACCTTTGGCCAGAAAGGACGGCCCAGCCGTTCGGCACTGGCCTCTCGACCCGCGCTACGCGGCATCGTCATGGCAGGGCTGCCGCACGATCCATGAAGCCGACACTTGAAAAAAGCCGCTCTGCCAAAGAGCTCGAAGCCTCTCCCCCCGGGCACGCCGCATGCAGTTCGAACACCTGATCGAGATCAACTCCCCGACGCAGCCGCAGATCGACCCGCTGTCGCGCACGACGCTGTGGCGCGGCCTGGTCGTGCGTGCCGAGAAGCCCGAGCTGTTCGTGATCGGGCTCGACCGCTGCGAGCTGGCGCCGCTCGACGACCTGCGGCTGCGGCGCCGGCTGAGCTTCGGCAGCTACCAGGTCGACGACCGCGTCCGGCTGATTCCGATGGACGCGGTCATCTACGAAGTCGAGCCGACGGCCACGTCGCCGGCCAGCACGCTGGTGATGCGCATCGAGGAGCCGGCGCCGGGCCGGCTGTACCTGCGGTTCACGTACACGAGCGAACCGTCGGAGGCCACGGCCGACGAATTCGTACAGGCGCACCTGAAGCAGGCGTACGCGCAGGCCGACATCGACACCGTCAAGGTGATCCGCGAGCTGGCCTCGCAAGGCCTGCTCGGCGAACAATGAAGAACCGGCCGCCGCCGGTTCCGGCGGCGCTCAGAATCTGTGAACGAATCGGACGCGGCCGAGCGGCGCGTCAGGGCGGTTCCGATCGAGGCGCGAAGCGCAGCCATATCGCGTGATATGGCGAGCATTCGCAACGACGAGCGGGATCGCCCTGGCGCGACGAGCGGCCGTGGCTGGTTCGTTCGCAGATTCTAAATATTGACCTGGATCAGGAACGGCCCGCGCCGGGCCAGGGCGCCGCGCATCAGCTTGACCAGTTCGTCGGCCGAATCCGTCTGCGCGGCTTCGACGCCCATCCCCTTCGCCAGGCTCACCCAGTCGAGCTCGGGCGACGCGATCGTCAACATCCGCTCGGCCTGTTCGCCGGCCTTCTCGACACCGACGCCCTTGAGCTCGCCCTTCAGGATCTGGTAGCCGCGGTTCGCGAAGACGATCGTCAGCACGTCGAGGTTTTCGCGGGCCTGCGTCCACAGCGCCTGCAGCGTATACATGCCGCTGCCGTCGCCTTCGAGCGAGATCACCTTGCGGTCCGGACACGCGACCGCCGCGCCGGTCGCCATCGGCAGGCCGCTGCCGATCGCGCCGCCGGTCAGTTGCAGGTAGTCGTGCGGCGCCGAACCGCCGGTGAAGTCGAACAGCGCGCGCCCCGACGTCACCGCCTCGTCGACGAGGATCGCCTGTTCGGGCAGCAGCGCGCCGACCGCCTGCAGCACGGCATCTGCGGTCAGCTTGCCGGAGGGCAGCGCCGGCCTGGCGATCTCGGGCACGCGCGGGGCCGTCCCGGCGGCACCGACCCGCTCGGCCAGCATCGACAGCGTCGCCGGCAGGTCCTCGGCCGGGCCGGCCAGGCGGATGACCTCGCAGTCGGGCGGCAGCACCGAGCTGGGCTTGCCCGGATACGCGAAGAACGACACCGGCGCCTTCGCGCCGACCAGGATCAGTCGCTTGAGGCCCTTCAGGCGCGCCAGCGCCTGGTCGACCGGGTATGGCACGCGCTCGACCGGCACGCGGCCGGCGCCTCGCTCGGTGCGGCTGTTCGACTGCTGCGCCAGCAGGCGCGCACCGGTCTTCTCGGCGATGCGGCTGGCGGTCGTCAACGGCTCGGCACGCAGCGCGCGGCCCGACAGCATGATCGCGCACTCGCCGGGAGCGGCGTCGGCCAGCGCCTTGGCCGCCCGTTCGAGCACCGCCGCGACCGGCAGCCCAAGCGCCGGCGTCGCGAAGCCGGTGCCGACCTCCGGTCCCGGCTCCCACGCGGTATCGGCCGGCAGGATCAGCGTCGCGATCCGGCCGCTCGACGAATTGGCGAAGTTGATCGCGTCGACCGCGTCGCGCGCGATGTCGGCGCTGCACTGGCTGGTCCGTACCCAGTGCGACATCGGCCGCGCCAGTGCCTCGATGTCGCTGTGCAGCGGTGCGTCGGCCGCCTTGTGCCAGGTCGCGTGCTCGCCGACGATGTTGACCATCGGCGAGCCGCCGCGCCGGGCGTTGTGGATGTTGGCCAGGCCGTTGGCCATGCCCGGGCCCAGGTGCAGCAGCGTGGCCGCCGGGCGGTCGGCCATCCGGCCGTAGCCGTCGGCGGCACCGGTGACCACGCCTTCGAACAGGCCGAGCACGCAGCGCATGCCGGGCACCGTATCGAGCGCAGCGACGAACTGCATCTCGGACGTGCCGGGATTGGCGAAACACACGTCGACCTTGCCGGCCAGCAGGGTCTTGACCAGCACCTCGGCGCCGTTGGGATGCGAACTCATCGTCGATGTCTCCTATGGGATCGATGTCGGGAAATCGTCCGGCCCGACCGTGCGGCCGGGCGGGCCGGGGAATCAGAGGCCGGGAGTCTCTCGGACGTGTCCGTAAAGGCTCTCAGCCTTCATTCAGTCCTTGCGTTCGGCCGCCAGCTCGGCCTCGCGCAGCTTGCGCGCGGTGATCCGCGCCTGCTCGGCCTCGTCGCGCAGCCGTTCGAGTTCTTCGGGCGATAGCAGTTCGTGGTTCGAATAGTCGCGCTTCCAGCCCGGATCGGCCGACCAGCGCAGCGGCGACTGCACGGTCGTGCGCGCGGCCGGCGCCGATTCGAGCACGCGCAGCGCCAGCTCGATCGTCTCGGCCTGCGACGCCGGATCGTGCGGCCGGCCCGCGGCGTTGCCGAGCGGAAAATCGCTGAACAGCAGCCGCGCGACGCCGCAGTGCTCGACGATGTCGCGCGCGCAACCCATGATCACCGTCGATACGCCGTTCGCTTCGAGATACCGGGAGATCAGCGACAGCGTCTGGTGGCAGACCGGGCAGTTGGCGACCATCACAACCGCGTCGAGCGCGTCGCGCCGGCAGCGCGCCAGGATGTCCGGCGCGTCGACGCTCAGCGTATGGACCTGGCTGCGATTGGTCGGCGCGCCGTAGAAGAACGGCCCGAGCTCGCCGATCCGGGCCTCGGCCGCCAGCCTGCGCAGCGCCGGCAGCGGAAACCAGGTGCCGCTGTCCTGCATCGACGTGTGTTTGCGATCGATCGCCACGTGCGAGATCCGCAGGTCGTGGTCGATCGACGTGCCGCCCTCGTAGACCGTGTAGAACTTGGCAGCCGCGTTGTACGGCGCGCCCGGACCCTGCGGGCCCTTGTCCGGCTGGTACGGCGCGGCGGTCGTGATCAGGCCGACGCGCGCGCGCGCCAGCGGTTTGGCCAGCGGCGTGAACGGGACGTCGGCGTAATGCGCCCAGCGGTACGGATTGTCGTACTTGAGCGCCAGATACCAGTCGCGCGTGCGCTGCATGTAGCGCACCGGCACGTCATCATCGGCGGCAGGCGTCTGGAACGGAGCGAGCGCGGCAACGCCCGGCACTTCGGCGCCCGGCGCGTCGGACGGACTGCGATCGGCCGGGGCGGCAGAGAACGAAGACATGGGGGGATTTCCGATGCAACGAAATACCGCCCCTTTTTATCATCTTTTGCCTGCCCCGGCCGGCAAACCCTCGCCGGCCGCTCCATGCCGCGCCGGCCGTTTCAGCCAATGGACCCGCGTCGGCCGGGCGCGCCGTCCCGGCGCGCTCGCGGCTCGCGCCGGATCACCGGGCGCGGCCGGCCTTCCAGGCCTCGAGCAGCTTCTCGTAGGCGACGGTCTCGCCCTTGGGCTTCTCGTCGGCCAGCTTCTTCCACGGCGCGTGCTCGTCGCTGAGCCACTTGGCCGGATCGCTCTTCGGATTGAGCTTGGGCGTGCAGTGCTTCATGCCCGCGCGCTGCAGCCGGGCCATCACGTCGTCCATCTCGTTGGCCAGCGTGTCCATCGCCTGCTGCGGCGTCTTCTCGCCGGTGACCGCGACGGCGACGTTCTTCCACCACAACTGCGCGAGCTTAGGATAGTCGGGGACGTTGTTGCCGGTCGGCGTCCACGCGACCCGGGCCGGGCTGCGGTAGAACTCGATCAATCCGCCGTAGCGGGCGGCGTTCTGCGTGAAGTAGTCGCTGCGCACGTCGCTGTCGCGGATGAACGTCAGGCCGACGATCGACTTCTTCAGCGACACGGTCTTGGCCGTGACGAATTGCGCGTACAGCCAGGCGCCGGCCTTGCGGTTCGCGTCGCCGCCGTTGAAGAACGTCCACGAGCCGACGTCCTGGTAGCCGTTCTGCATGCCGTCCTTCCAGTACGGTCCGTGCGGCGACGGCGCCATCCGCCAGCGCGGCGTACCGTCGGCGTTGACGACCGGCAGACCGGGCTTGGTCATGTCGGCCGTGAACGCCGTGTACCAGAAGATCTGCTGCGCGATCTCGCCCTGCGCGGGCACCGGGCCGGACTCGCCGAAGGTCATGCCGGTGGCGTTGGCCGGCGCGTATTTCTTCATCCAGTCGACGTACTTGGTCAGCGCGTAGACGGCGGCCGGCGAATTGGTGGCGCCGCCGCGCGCGACCGACGCGCCGACCGGCGTGCACTTGTCGTCGGCGACGCGGATCCCCCATTCGTCGACCGGCAGGCCGTTCGGAATGCCCTTGTCGGCGGCACCGGCCATCGACAGCCACGCATCGGTGAAGCGCCAGCCCAGCGACGGATCCTTCTTGCCGTAGTCCATGTGGCCGTAGATGCGCCGGCCGTCGATCTCCTTCACGTCGTTGGTGAAGAACTCGGCGATGTCCTCATAAGCGGACCAGTTGACCGGCACGCCCAGCTCATAACCGTACTTGGCCTTGAACTTGTCCTGCAGGTCCTTGCGCGCGAACAGGTCGGCGCGGAACCAGTACACGTTGGCGAACTGCTGATCGGGCAACTGGTACAGCTTGCCGTCCGGCGCGGTCGTGAACGAAGTGCCGATGAAGTCCTTCAGGTCCAGGCCGGGGTTCGTGAAGTCCTTGCCCTCGCCCTGGATGTAGTCGGACAGCGGCATGATCGCGCCATAGCGGTAATGCGTGCCGATCAGGTCCGAATCCGAGATCCAGCCGTCGTAGATCGACTTGCCCGACTGCATCGAGGTCTGCAGCTTCTCGACGACGTCGCCCTCCTGGATCAGGTCGTGTTTGACGACGATGCCGGTGATCTCCTCGAACGCCTTGGCCAGCGTCTTCGATTCGTACTCGTGCGTGGTGATCGTCTCCGACACCACGTGGACCTCCTTGACGCCCTTGGCCTTGAGCTTGGCCGCGGCCGCGATGAACCACTTCATCTCATCGAGCTGCTGGGCCTTGGACAAGGTCGACGGCTGGAATTCCTTGTCGATCCACCGCTGCGCGGCCTGCTCGTCGGCGAACGCCCGGCCCGTCCCGCCGGCCAGCATTGCGATGACGGCCGCGGCGAGCGCGGTCTTGTTCGTCCTCATTTCAATCCACCTCCTCGGTTCGCCCTCGTTGTTCGACTCGACGTCGACCGCCGCCGAGAGCAATCGGCGATTGGCGTGTCCTGCCGCGCCCCGGCCGGCATCAGCCGCGGCGCATGATCCACACGAGCACCAGCATCGACGCGACGAAGCTGATCCAGACGCTCGGCTCCTGCTCGAGCCCCAGCGTCTCGGCCAGCCAGCCGCTGATGCCCACCCAGAACAGGTTCAGGTAAGCGGCGGCCAGCAGCCCGATGAACAGCCGGTCGCCCCGCGTCGTGGGGATCGGCAGGAAACCCTTGCGCATCGTCGTCGGCGACCGGATCTCCCAGATCGTCATGCCGGCCAGCATCGCCACCACGCACGCGAAGAACACCGCCACCGGCGTCGTCCATACCATCCAGTCGAACATGTCCGCCTCCCTGTCTTCGTTCGCCGCCGTCCGCTCTCGTCCGCTCTCGTCCGCTCTCGTTCGCCTCGGTCCGCGTCGGTCCGCCTCGATTCGCTTAGGTCGACCTCGATTCCGCGCCGCCGCGCGCTCAGACCCGGCCCATCGCGAAACCCTTGGCGATGTAGTGGCGCACGAACCAGATGACGACCGCGCCGGGCACGATCGTCAGCGTGCCGGCGGCGGCCAGCACGCCCCAGTCCATCCCCGCCGCCGACACCGTGCGCGTCATCGTCGCGACGATCGGCTTGGCGTCCACCGAGGTCAGCGTGCGCGCCAGCAGCAGCTCGACCCAACTGAACATGAAGCAGAAGAACGCGGTCACGCCGATGCCCGCCTTGATCAGCGGCAGGAAGATCGTCAGGAAGAACCGCGGAAACGAGTACCCGTCGATGTACGCGGTCTCGTCGATCTCGCGCGGCACGCCCGACATGAAGCCTTCGAGGATCCAGACCGCCAGCGGCACGTTGAACACCAGGTGCGCGAGCGCGACCGCCAGGTGCGTGTCCATCAGCCCCAGCGTCGTGTACAACTGGAAGAACGGCAGCAGGAACACGGCCGGCGGCGTCATCCGGTTCGTCAGCAGCCAGAAGAACACGTGCCGGTCGCCCAGGAAGCGGTAGCGCGAGAACGCGTACGCGGCCGGCAGCGCGACGGCGACCGAGATCGCCATGTTGATCAGCACGTAGATCAGCGAGTTGATGTAACCCGAGTACCAGGACGAGTCGGTGAAGATCGTCTTGTAGTTGTCGAACGTCAGTTGCCTGGGCCAGAACGAGAAGACCGAGACGATCTCCTCGTTCGTCTTCAGCGACATGTTGATCATCCAGTAGATCGGCAGGATCGCGAAGACGAGGTAAGCGACCAGGAACACGGTGCGCTTGGCCGACAGGCGATCGTGCGCGGCGACGGCGTCGGCCATGTCAGCTCCCTCCTTCGTCGAAGCCATCCGAGGTGCCGACGCGCTGCATCCAGTTGTACAGCACGAAGCACAGCAGCAGGATGACGAGGAAATAGATCAGCGAGAACGCGGCCGCCGGCCCCAGGTCGAACTGTCCGACCGCCTTCTGCGTCAGGTACTGCGACAGGAAGGTCGTCGCGTTGCCCGGGCCGCCGCCGGTCAGCACGAACGGCTCGGTGTAGATCATGAAGCTGTCCATGAAGCGCAGCAGCACGGCGATCATCAGCACGCCGCGCAGCTTGGGCAACTGCACGTAGCGGAAGATCGCCAGCTTGCTCGCCCCGTCGATGCGCGCCGCCTGGTAGAACGCGTCGGGGATCGCGCGCAGCCCCGCATAACACAGCAGCGCGACCAGCGGCGTCCAGTGCCAGACGTCCATCACCAGCACGGTCAGCCACGCGTCGGTCGACGAGCCGGTGTAGTTGTAGTCGATGCCCAGCGCCGACAGCGCGGCGCCGAGCAGGCCGATGTCGGTGCGGCCGTAGATCTGCCAGATCGTGCCGACGACGTTCCACGGGATCAGCAGCGACAGCGCGACGACGACCAGCACCGCCGACGCCTTCCAGCCGCTGGCCGGCATCGACAGCGCCAGCAGGATGCCCAGCGGAATCTCGACGGCCAGCACCGCCAGCGAGAACAGCACCTGCCGCACGAACGCCTCGTGCAGTTCACCGTCGCGCATCACGCTGGCGAACCATTCGGTGCCGACGAACACGCGGTTGTCCGGCCCGAGGATGTCCTGCACCGAATAGTTGACGACCGTCATCAGCGGCAGGATCGCCGAGAACGCGACGCACAGGATCACCGGCAGGATCAGCAGCCACGCCTTCTGGTTGATCGGCTTCACCGCAGCAGCTCCTCGTCCGAGTAGTAGCAGGTGTGCGCGTTGACGACGCCCAGGTGCAGCGACTCGTCGATCGGCACGTCGAGCGGCAGGCGCGCGCGTACCGGCGTGTCGCCGATCATCGCGGTCAGCATCCGGCACACGCCCAGGTGCTGGACGCGCAGCCGGCGCGCGCGCACGGCGCCCGGCGCGTCCGGCGCGACCAGCGCCAGGTATTCGGGCCGGATGCCGAGCTTGAGCGCGGGCGCGGCGGCGAGCCGGCCGATCGGCATCGCGGTCGGCGCCGGCGCCACCGGCTCGCCGGCGACCGTCAGCGCCGGCGAGCCGTTCGCGCCGTCGACGACGCGCGCCGGCAGGAAGTTCATGCCCGGCGAGCCGATGAAATGCCCGACGAACGTATGCTCGGGCCGCTCGAACAACTGCTCGGCGGTGCCGGCCTGCACGACCCGGCCCTCGGACATCACGACGACCTTGTCGGCGAAGGTCAGCGCCTCGACCTGATCGTGCGTCACGTAGACCAGCGTCAGCTTCAGCTCGCGATGGATCTGCTTGAGCTTGCGCCGCAGCGACCACTTCAGGTGCGGATCGATGACCGTCAGCGGTTCGTCGAACAGGATCGCCGCGACGTCGCTGCGCACCAGCCCGCGCCCGAGCGAGATCTTCTGCTTGGCGTCGGCCGTCAGCCCGCTGGCGCGGCGCGGCAGCTCGCGCGTCAGTTCGAGGATCTCGGCCACCTCGGCGACGCGCCGGCGGATCGACGCGGCGTCGACGCCGCGGTTGCGCAGCGGGAACGCCAGATTGTCGAACACCGTCATCGTGTCGTAGATGACCGGGAACTGGAACACCTGCGCGATGTTGCGCTGCTGCGGCGACAGCCCGGTCACGTCGCGGCCGTCGAACAGCACGCGGCCCTGCGACGGCCGCACGAGTCCCGAGATGATGTTCAGCAGCGTCGTCTTGCCGCAGCCGGACGGGCCGAGCAGCGCGTAGGCGCCGCCGTCCTCCCAGACCAGATCGAACGGCTGCAGCGCGTAATGCGAGGGCTCGCTCGGGTCGGCGCGATAAGAATGGGCGAGCCGCGACAGTTCGATCCGCGCCATGTCAGCCTCCTTCCGGCGGCGCCTGGATCAGGCGGCCATCATCGCCGAACACGTGCAGCGCCCGCGGCGACACGTGCAGATCGACCCGCTGCCCGAGCTCGAAGCGCCGCACGCCGGTGAACTGCGCGACGATCTCGCCCAGTTCGGTGCGCGCGTACAGGAACGTGTCCGAGCCCGACATCTCGGCCAGATCGACGACGGCCGGCAGCGTCACATCGCCGGGACGCGGCTCGACGTCGAGATGGCTGGCGCGGATGCCGACGGTCACGTCGCCGGCCACCCGGACCGGCGCGTCGAACGCGATCGTCGGCGAGACGCGGATCGTGCCACCGTCGGCCCGCCCGGCGACCAGGTTCATCGGCGGATCGCTGAACGCGCGCGCCACGTCGATCGACGCCGGCCGCAGGAACACGTCGACCGTCGGCCCGTACTGCAGCAGCCGCCCTTCGCGCAGCACCGCCGTATGGCCGCCCATCAGCAGCGCCTCGCCGGGTTCGGTCGTCGCGTACACGACCGTCGAGTCGCCGTCGGCGAACAAGTTGCCGAGCTCCTCGCGCAACTCCTCGCGCAGCTTGTAGTCGAGGTTGACCAGCGGTTCGTCGAGCAGCATCAGCGGCGCGCCCTTGGCCAGCGCCCGGGCCAGCGCGACCCGCTGCTGCTGGCCGCCGGACAACTGCGACGGCAGCCGGTCGAGCAGGTGATCGATGTGCAGCCGGGCCGCCAGCGCGCGCACCCGCTGCGCGATGTCGGGCGCCTTGGCCAGGCGCAGCGGCGACGCGATGTTGTCGAACACCGTCATCGACGGGTAGTTGATGAACTGCTGGTAGACCATCGAGACGCCGCGTTCGCGCACCGGCACGCCGGTGACGTCGCGGCCGTCGACGACGACGCGGCCCTGCGTCGGCGCATCCAGGCCGGCGATGATCCGCATCAGGCTGGTCTTGCCGGCCAGCGTCGCGCCGAGCAGTACGGTGACGGCGCCCGGCGCGAGCGCCAGGTCCATCGGATACAGGTGGACCTGTCCGCCGACCGACCGGCCGATCCCGTTCAGTTCAAGCCGCATCGCAGTCTCCGCGCTCGCTGCCCGGCACGCGGCGCGCCATCCACGCGGCCACCCGCTCGCGCTGCGCCGGTTCCAGGTGCAGGCCGAGCTTGGTGCGGCGCCACAACACGTCGTCGCCGCTGCGCGCCCATTCGCGCGACGCCAGGTACTCGAGTTCGGCCTCGTACAGGCCGGGGGCCACGGCCTCGCCCAGGCCGGCCGGATCGCGCGCGCGTCCGAGCGCGGCGTCGATCTGCGTGCCGTAGGCGTGGGCCATCCGGCGCACCATCGGCTCGGGCAGCCACGCGTACTGGGCGATCACCGCGCGCTCGAACGCCGCGAACGCCTCGTCGGGCCGGCGCACCGCCGTCGGCCCGAGCCGCGCGGCCAGGTCGCCGCCGGTCAGCGGCGCGCGATAAGTCCAGGCCGGCGCGCGGCGATCGAGGACCGGCGCCAGCATGCCGACCGCGTCCTCGGCCAGCTTGCGGTACGTGGTCAGCTTGCCGCCCCAGACCGTCAGCAGCGGCGCCGCGCCGTCGTCCAGTTCGAGCGCGTAGTCGCGCGTGACCGCCGACGGATCGCCGGACGCGTCGTCGAGCAGCGGCCGCACGCCCGAAAAACTCCAGACGACGTCCTGCGGACCGATGATCCGACGGAAGTAGCGGTTGCTCAGCTTGCACAGGTAGCGGACCTCGTCGTCGTCGATGCGCGCCGCGCCCGGATCGCCGTGCACCTCGATGTCGGTCGTACCGATCAGCGTGAACCGCTGTTCATAAGGGATCGCGAACACGATCCGCTGATCGGTGTTCTGGAAGATGTACGCCATCGGATGCTCGAACAGCCGCGGCACGACGATGTGGCTGCCCTTGATCAGCCGCAGGCCGCGCTGGCCGGCCTGCCCGGCCTGCTCGCGCAGGAAGCCGGCCGCCCACGGTCCGGCGGCGTTGACCAGCGCGCGCGCGCGCAGCGCGTGCCGCTGGCCGTCCGGCCCGCGCAGCGTCGCCTGCCAGTGGGTGGCGCCGCGCGTCGCGCGCTCGCAGAACGTGCCGGTCAGGATCCGCGCGCCGCGATCGGCGGCGTCGCGCGCGTTGAGCACGACGAGCCGCGCATCGTCGACCCAGCCGTCCGAATAAACGAAGCCCCGTGCGAAGCGCGGCTGCAGCGGCTCGCCGGCCGGATGCCGGTCCAGCCGGATCGTCGTCGAGCCCGGCAGCACTTCGCGTCGCGACAGATGGTCGTACAGGAACAGCCCGGCACGGATCATCCAGGCCGGCCGCATCGACGGATCGTGCGGCATCACGAAGCGCAGCGGACGGATGATGTGCGGCGCGTTGCGCAGCAGCACCTCGCGCTCGGCCAGCGCCTTGCGCACCAGCGAGAACTCGTAGTGCTCCAGGTAGCGCAGGCCGCCGTGGATCAGCTTGGTCGCGGCCGACGACGTGTGGCTGGCCAGGTCGTCCTTCTCGCACAGCACGACGCGCAGCCCGCGTCCGACCGCGTCGCGGGCGATGCCCGCGCCGTTGACGCCGCCGCCGACGACCAACAGATCGCAGTCGTCATCGGGCGAATCGGCGAAATCGGGGGTGGCTTGCACGGTGGATTCGTTGCGTCAGCGTTCGAGCATTTAAGAACAAAAACGAAAGCAAAGCAATGCTGCTCTGCGCCATTATTTTCCTTATGCTTCCTTTCCATTCGTTTGCCGCGCCTTCGTTTACACTGGAGCCAGCCGGAACCAGACGAGGCTCGCATTCGGGCATGCCGATCCATCCGAGACAAAAGAAACTGCTCGACGAGGTGCGCAGCCGCGGTACCGCCCTCGTCGACGAACTGGCGCGCCAGCTCGACGTCACGCCGCAGACGATCCGGCGCGACATCGGCCAGCTCGTCGACGCGGGGCTGCTCAGCCGCTTCCACGGCGGTGCGACGGTGCCGCAATCGACGACCGAGAACATCGCTTACCTGCAGCGCGTGTCGATCAACGCCCGCGGCAAACAGGCGATCGCCCGCGCGCTGGCCGCGCAGGTGCCCAACGGCAGCTCGCTGTTCATCAACATCGGCACGACGACCGAGGAGGTCGCCCGCGCGCTGCGGCATCACCGCGACCTGCGGGTCGTCACCAACAACCTGAACGTGGCCGCGATCCTGGCCGACAATGCCAGTTGCGAGGTCATCGTCGCCGGCGGCGTCGTGCGCTCGCGCGATCGCGGCATCGTCGGCGAATCGGCGGTCGACTTCATCCGGCAGTTCAAGGTCGACATCGGCCTGATCGGCATCTCGAGCATCGAGCTCGACGGTTCGCTGCGCGACTTCGACATCCGCGAGGTCAAGGTGGCCCAGGCGATCATCGCGCAATCGCGGGCGGTATGGCTGGCCGCCGACCAGAGCAAGTTCGGGCGGCGGGCGATGGTGCAACTGGCGACGCTGTCGCAGATCGACGCGCTGTTCACCGATGCCGAGCCGCCGGCCGTGCTGCGGCAGATGCTGGAGGAATCCGGCGGACGCTACGTGGTGGCCCACTAACGAGAGACGAGAGGAGACCCGCAAATGCCGCTGCTTCTGGCGCTGGACCAAGGCACATCGAGTTCGCGCAGCATCGTCTTCGACGAGCACGGGCGGATCGTCGCGATGGCGCAGCGCGAATTCCGCCAGATCTACCCGTCGCCGGGCTGGGTCGAGCACGATCCGCGCGAGCTGTGGGACAGCCAGCGCGCCACCGTCGAGGAGGTGCTGGCGGCCGACGGCGTCGATGTCGCGGCGATCGCCAGCGTCGGCATCGCCAACCAGCGCGAGACCACGCTGCTGTGGAACCGCCACACCGGCGAACCGCTGTGCAACGCGATCGTCTGGCAGGACCGCCGCGCCGAGCCCACCTGCGAGGCGCTGCGCCGGGACGGACTCGGCCCGCTGTTCCAGCAACGCACGGGGCTGGTGATCGACGCGTATTTCTCGGGCACCAAGATCAAGTGGATGCTGGACAACGTGCCCGGCGCCCGGCGCCTGGCCGAGCGAGGCGACCTCGCGTTCGGCACCGTCGACAGTTGGCTGATCTGGCAGATGACCGCGGGCCGCCTGCACGTGACCGACGTCAGCAACGCGTCGCGCACGCTGATCTACGACATCCGCAACGGCTGCTGGGATCCGGAGCTGATGCGACGGCTCGACATCCCCGAAGCGCTGTGCCTGCCGAGCGTCCATCCGTCGAGCCACGCGTACGGCCACACGGATCCGGCGGCGTTCGGCCATGCGCTGCCGATCGGCGGCATCGCCGGCGACCAGCAGGCGGCGCTGTTCGGCCAGGCCTGCTTCGAGGCCGGCATGGCGAAGAACACGTACGGCACCGGCTGCTTCATGCTGATGCACACCGGCGAGCGCTGCCAGACCTCGTCGAACGGACTGGTGTCGACCGCGGCCGCGCAGATCGACGACCGCCGCCACTACGCGCTCGAAGGCAGCGTGTTCATCGGCGGCGCGGTCGTGCAGTGGCTGCGCGACGGACTCGGCGCGATCCAGAAATCGTCGGACATCGAGGCGCTGGCCGAGAGCGTGCCCGATTCGGGCGGCGTCGTGATGGTGCCGGCGTTCACTGGCCTGGGCGCGCCGTACTGGCGGCCGAAGGCCAAGGGCGCGGTGTTCGGCCTGACGCGCGGGACCGGCATCGGCCACATCGCGCGCGCCGCGCTCGAATCGATCGCGTTCCAGAGCGCCGCGCTGCTCGACGCGATGCGGCGCGACGCGGTGACGCCGGTGACCGAGCTGCGCGTCGACGGCGGCGCCTGCTCGAACAACCTGCTGATGCAGTTCCAGGCCGATCTGCTGGGCGTGCCGGTCGTGCGTCCGCGCGTCACCGAAACGACGGCGCTGGGCGCGGCCTACCTGGCCGGCCTGCAATGCGGCGTGTTCGCGTCGCTCGAGCAGATCGCGTCGCACTGGCACGTCGACCGCACGTTCATCCCGACGATGTCGCGCGACGAGGCGCAGGCGCGGATGGCCGCCTGGGAGCAGGCCGTTCACCGCACCGGCGACGAGCCCTGATCGATCGCGATCGCGCTACCAGTCGATCGTCTGCGCGATCGCGTCCGCGCACTCGCGCATCAGCGGCAGGAACTCGACCATCTGGTCCGGGCGGGTGCGCGTGACCGGCGCGTGGACCGACAGCGCGGCCACGACGCGCGAGTCCTCGTCGCGCACCGGCACCGCGATGCAGCAGATGCCGGCCAGGTATTCCTCGTTCTCGGTCGCGTAGCCGCGCGTGCGCACGTCGTCCAGCTCGCACAGCAGCTTGGCCGGATCGGTCAGCGTATGCACGGTGTGGCGCACCAGCGGCACCAGGCGGATCGCCCGCTCGCGGCTGCGCTTGGGCATCGCGCTGAGGAACAGCTTGCCACTGGCGCTGGCGTGCATCGGCACGCGCGAGCCGGCGCTCAGCATCGTGCGCAGCGGCCAGTCCGACTCGACGCGGTCCAGGTACAGCACCGAGCTGACATTCGGGATCGTCAGGTTGCACGACTCGCCGGTCTGCTCGACGAGTTCTTCGAGCAGCGCGCGACGTGCGACCCGCGACGGCGAGCGCATCAGCACCTCGCCGGCGACCGCCGTCAGGTCGCTCGCGCAGGTGTAGCGCTTGCTGCCGGGTTCGCGGCAGATCCAGCCGGCGTGTTCGAGCGTGGAAAGGATCCGGTAGACGGTGGGTTTGGGCAGGCCGACCTGGCGACAGATCTCGGCCAACTGCGGCGGCGTATCGTGCCGCGCGATCATGTCGACGATCCGGATCGCCCGCAGGATCGCCGACCCGGCAGGAATCGCTTCCGCGGCGTTCTCGCAGAACGCGCTTTCGCTCTCTATGGCTTCTAGCATCTCGTTGTCTCCTCAACCGGCCGGTCTGGATCCCTGTCGGGAGTGCCGGCTCGGCCACATTCTTGCAGAAAATGGAACAGGCTGTCGCGTGTTCTTTACCGATCCGCGGGTTTCGCCGGAGGAATCGGGTCCTGTCGAATGGGTCGGAGGAGCCGGCGGACCACCGTCGGCGCGTCGGCGTCCGCGGGCTGCCAGCCTGGAATCAGGCGCGGTCGGCAAGCTTCGACCGGACGACGCCGGCGACGATGACCGCCAGCCGGAAGGCCGGCATCGACGCGAGCGGCACTCAGAACTTGTACTGGAGCCTGACCCAGGCGTTGCGCGGGTTGCCGTAGGTGTAGCCGTTGTAGCCGCCCAGGCCCGCGTAGTAGCGCTTGTCCGTCAGGTTCTCGATGTTGAGCGTGGCGCTCAGGTGCTCGTCGAACGCGTAGCGCGCCATCAAGCCGATGAGCGTCAGGCCAGCCTGGGTCGCCCGGCCCAGTCCCGAATACTCGTCATAGTGGATGTCGCTCTGGTAGCTCAGGCTGCCGCCGATCGTGAGCTTGTGCCATTGGCCGGGCAGCCGATAGGCGGTGGCGACGCGCAGAAGCCGCCGAGGGTAAGTGGGGTTGAGCGGATTGCCGTCGCCGTCGCGCTTGACGTGACGGGTGAAGCTCGCCATCACCTGCCAGCCGGCGACCGGTTCGCCGGAAACCGCGACCTCGTAGCCCTGGCTGCGCGCGCCCGACACGGCTCGATAGGGAATGCTGCCGTCGGGCAACGGACCCGCGCGGGCGTCCTCGACGGCGATGTTCTCCTCGCGGGTCCTGAACACGCCCAGGCTGGTGTTGAGCCTCCCGTCGAAATGCTCTCCCTTGATGCCGATCTCGTAGTTCTTTCCACGCCTCGGCGGCAGCAAGGCATTGCCGGCGTCCCGGACGGTATTGGGCCTGAAGATGTCCGCGTAGCTGGCATATGTCGAGTACGTGTGGCTCAGGTCATACACGATGCCGGCATAAGGCGTAACGACACCGCGTTCCCTGGCCGGCTCGGAGGCCGTCGTGGTGCCGGCCGGCGCGCTGCGATTGGTCGAGGCGTCCTCGTACCAGGTCGCTCGCGCCCCCAGAATCACGGACAGCGGTCCCCACGGCTTCAAGCGCGTCGAGCCGTAGATCGCCTTCTCGGTCGTTGCCCCCGACAGCGTGTAGGACGCATAGGGAAAGCTCGCGGGCTTCGGGAAATCCTGCAGCCGATAGAAGTTCAACGGCCGCGTGTCGAAGTAACCCGATGACGCCATGTTGGTGTCGACGCGATAGTCGTAGCGGTTGTAGCTGACCCCGACCACGGCATCATGGACCCGCCCGAAGGCCTCGAAGGGCCCCTTGACGAAAGCGTCGAACGAACGATTCTTCGCGTCCGCCGGGTTGTCTCGTATATCGATCGTCGAGTCGCCCGACGCGTCGACCGGATAGTAGATGTTCAGATCGCCGGAAGTCCGCTTGCGCCGCGTCTTCAGGTAGCTCGCGTCGAGCCGCAACTGCCAGCCGTTGTCGAACCGGTGCGCCAGGCCCACGAATACCTTGTCGGCATACATGTCCCAATTGCTCCAGGGCGCGCTGGAACTGAACGAACGCCGAAGGTCGGTACGCGAACCGTCGCTGAAGAACAGCGGGCTCTGGCCGAAATTGGCTCCGTCGATGGCGGTCTTCTGATGCTCGACTCCGACGGTCAATCGCGTGCTCGAGGCCAGGTCGGCCTCGACGATACCGTAGAGCACGTCCTCCGCCGTCTTCTTGGACTCGACGAAACTGTCGCCGGCGATGCGCGAGGCGACCCATCGCGCTCGCAGCGTTCGGGCCGCATTCAACGGGCCTCCGACGTCGATCGCCGCGTGATAGCGGTTCCACGAACCGACGCCAGCCGTCACCTGGCCGGAGAATCCGGAAGTCGGCCGCTTGCGGATCAGATTGATCACGCCGCCCGGATCGCCGACGCCATTGAGCAGACCGCCCGGGCCGCGAACGATCTCGACGCGATCGTATAGCGCGGTACTGACCATGCTGTATTCGCCGGCCACGGAGTTGAAGGCGAGCGTCGGCACGCCGTCGACCATCTTGTTGAGTTCGAAGCCGCGCGACGTGAAGATTACGCGCTCGTCCAGCCTGTCGCTGACGACGCCCGGCGCCTGGCGCAGCACGTCGTCGAGCGTGGTCAGGTTCTGGTCTTCGATCTGCTGGCGCCCGATCACGCTGACGGACTGCGGAGTCTCGCGCAGCGACAGGTCCATGCGGGTCGAGGCGCTCGCCGAACGCGCCGCATAGGAGCCGCGACCCTCGGTGATCGCGCCGGCGTTCGCGTCGACCGTCGACGACACCAGTACCGCCGGCAGCGTCGCGCTGGCCTGCGGTGCCGAAACCGGGGTACCTGCCCGCGCGGCCGCCACCGGGCGCAACACGTACCCGCCAGCCGTCTTCTCGGCGACATGACCGCTGCCGCGCAGCAGCATGCCGAACCCCTCGTCCACGTCGTAGCTGCCTTGGATTCCCGGCGATTCGAGCCCCCGGATCTGGTTGGCGTCCAGCGCGATCGACACGCCGGACTGCTGCGCGAAGCGATTCAGCACCTCGGCCAGCGGGCCTGCCGGCACGTCGTACCGAACGGCCGACACCGTCGCCTGGGCCCGCGCCTGCCCGGCCGCGCCCGGCGACAGCGCGGCCCCCATTACCACGAGAACGGCAAGCGCCGACGGTGCGCGACGGGCCGGCGATCGCGGGACGAAGCCGACCGTACGAGCATCGGTCAGGACGAGTTCGGATACAGGCATGGCGTGGAATTCCTCGATTCGTGGATCTCTCGACGTGCTTGACGAGCGAAGGACGAAAAGAGGAACTGCCGCGCGCGAGAATTTTCCGGCTCGCGCCGGCTCCCGAGCCGGCCGGATCAGCGAGCGGATGCCGGCGGCGCGTCGACCAGTACGATCCAGGACGTGACGGTGCGGATGCGCAGAATGGGGAAACTGGTCCTCAGCAAGGCCAGCGCGCGGTCGGTATCGTCCAGCGGCAGCACGGCGCTGACGCGCAGGCCCTCGATCTGCGCCCGATCGTAATGGATGCTCCCGGGCCGGTGGCGAGCCAGTTCGTCCAGCACCTCGGCCAGCGGCCGGTCGTCGACCACGAATTGATGGTGCCGCCAGGCATCGGACAGGCCGCGCGCGTCGATGACCTGGGCCGGACCGACGGCATCGACGGTGATTCGCACGCGCTGGCCGGCTGCGATCTCGGCGGCCTCGCGGCTGCCGGCGATGCGCTGGGCGGCGGTCTGCACCGCCACGCGCGACTCGATCATGCTGAGGACGGTCGCATCGGGCTGGCGGTCGACCACGAAGCGGGTGCCCAGCGCCCGGATGCTACCGTGCTCGGTCTCGACGACGAACGGACGCGTCGCGTCGCCGGCCACCTCCACCAGGATTTCGCCCTGCACGAGATCGATGGCCCGGCGGTGCGCGTCGTAGCGCAGATTGACGGCGCTGGCACTGTTCAGCGTGATGCGAGAGCCGTCCGCCAACGTGCGGGTTTCCCATTGGCCGGTGGTGGTACGAAGATCGGCCATCAGGTAGCTGGGCGGCCAGGCGCGCAGCGCCACCCAGGCCGGAACGGCCAGCAGCAAGGCGACGACGAGCGTCCTACCGATGCGTTTGATCCGCCGCCGCCGATCGCCTGCCAGGGCGGCCGCAAGCCCGGCCCGCGCCGGGCGGGCTCCGCCGGCCTCGCGCATGGCCTGCATCTGATCGACGAAACGCTCCATGTCGCGCGCGGCGGCGGCGTGACGCGGATCCTCGCGCTTCCAGGCGTCGAACGCCTCGCGCGCGCGAACGCGCTCGGCCTCGTCGTCATCGGACAACCGGACGATCCACTGCGCCGCCTGTTCGGCGAGCCGGTCATCACGGGCGTCCGGAGCCGGAACGGCGGCGGATCGGTTCATGATCAGCCGCGGTGTTCGTCCAGCGCCGGGCAATGGACGCGGCAGTGCAACAGCGCCTGCACCAGGTACTTCTGCACCATGCGCTTGGAGACGCCCAGCTCGGCGGCGATGGCGGCCTGGGGCTGCTCGTCCAGATAGTGACGCAGGAACGCCTCGCGCGCGCGAGGCGCGACGCCCCGCAGCGCCGTGCCGATCTGCTCCAGCGCCTGCACCGCCATCAGGATGTCGTCGGGCGAGGGGTAGCCGGGCTGGCTCTGCGCGAGCAGCGCCAGCTCCTGCAGGTAGGCCTGCTCGATCGCCTGCCGGCGCGAACGATCCACCAACAGGCGCTTGGCCGTGGTGCTCAGATACGCGCGCGGCTCCTGGATACCGAGCAGCGCGTCGCGCGAGGCGACGATGCGCAGGAACGTGTCGTGCGCGACGTCGGCGGCGTGGTGCGTGCAACCGAGCCTGCGACGCAGCCAGGCCAGGAGCCAGCCATGGTGGTCGGCATACAGGTCGCGGATGCGTTGCTGTTGAAGCGCGGGCTCGATGGCGGACACGATGACTTCCAATGCCTGGCGGCCCAGCGGAAAGCCGTCGCGAAGCAAATGAGAATTATTCTTTTCATGATATCGGATCCGTTCCGATCGCGGCAAACCCCGTCCTCTGCTTCAAGACCGGCGCGCCCGGTGCCGGTCCGATCGATGCCGGATCGCATCACGATGCCCACACGCCCCCATGACCTCCGAGGTCATCGCGCGCGGCGCGGGCCCGATCGACAATCGGGCTCGCCACGACCCACGGAGCCCATGATGTCCGCGACCTCCGCCCGACCGACCCGCCGCGATGCCGAGAGCCACGGCCGACGTCCCCCGACCGATGCCGGGCCGGCCCCGGCCGGCGCCGCGCTGTCCCGCTCCGGCGAAGTACTCGCGACCGCGGTGCTGCTGACCGGCACCTTCATGGTCGTTCTCGACTTCTTCATCATCAACGTCGCGCTGCCGACGATGCAGCGCCAGCTCGGGGCGACCGACACCCAGACGCAGTGGTTCGTCGTCGCCTACGGACTGGCGTACGCGTGCACGCTGGTCGCCGGCGGCCGTCTCGGCGAGCTCTACGGTCATCGGCAATGCTTTCGCGCCGGCATGCTGACGTTCCTGCTGGCCAGCGCGGCCTGCGGCCTCGCGCAGGGGCCCGGCGTCCTGTGCGCGGCCCGCGCGCTGCAGGGGCTCGGCGCCGCGCTGGTTTCGCCGCAGGTGCTGGTGCTGCTCGGCCGGCTGCTGCCCGCCGCGCGCCAGGCCTGGGCGTTCTCGTGGTACGGGCTCGTGCTCGGCGTGGCCAGCACCGGCGGACAGATCCTGGGCGGGCTGCTGCTCGCGTACGCCGGCGCCGACTGGGGCTGGCGCGCGTGCTTCCTCGTCAACGTGCCGGTCTGCGCGGCGGCGCTGGCGTTGTCGAACCGCGCGCTGCCCGCCGAACCACGGCAGCCGCGCGGCGAGGCCGACGTCGCCGGCATGGTGCTGATCTGCGTCGGCATGCTGCTGCTGATCGGCCCGATCGTCGAGGGACGCGACGCGCACTGGCCGGCGTGGACCTGGCTGAGCCTGGCGGGCGCCGTGCTGGCCTTCGCCGGCTTCGCGCGGCGACAGCAGCGCCTGGCACGACAAGGACGGCCGGGCATGATGCCGCCGGCGCTGCTCGCGCACCGGGGTTTCCTGATCGGCCTGGCGGCCACGCTGGCGTTCTACGTCGGCAACGCCTCGCACTACTTCGTGCTCGCGCTGTACCTGCAGCGGGGGCTCGGCCTGGATCCGCTGCAGGCCGGCAGCGTGTTCGCCTGCCTGGCCGTCGGCTTCATGGCCACGACGCTGAACGCCTCGCGGCTCAAACGACGCTTCGGCGACCGAACGCTGGCCGTCGGTGCCGCGGTGCTGGCGGCCGGGCATCTGGCGCTGTGGGCCGTGCTGTCGACCGTGCTGCCCGACGCCGGCGGCGCGGTCGCCGCACCGGCGATGGCGGCGCTGTGCGCGGCGCTGGTCGTCGAGGGGCTGGGCATCGGCATCGTCATGGCGCCGCTGGTGGCCACCGTCGTCGCGCTGCTGCCGCCCCGGCACGCCGGCGTCGGCAGCGGCTTGATGACGACCACCCACCAGGCCGGCAACGCGCTCGGCGTGGCGCTGATCGGACTGGTGTTCTTCTCGGCCGGCGGTAGCGGCCCGGATCCGGACACGGCGCGGGCGCTGCGCGCGAGCCTCGTCGCGCTGACCGCCAGCAGCGTGCTCGCCGGCTGGCTGCTGTGGCGGCTCGGCAGCCAGCGACCGATCACCGAACCGGACCAGGCGCCCGGCTGAACGATCGCCTCGCTTCGCGGGCCGCCCCGGCCCCGGCGACGGCGTCGCGCCGGCCGCCTGATCGAATCGCCATACCGCCCCGATCGCATCGCCGTGGCGCCTGATCGAATCGCCGCGGCGTCCTATACTCGCGTGATGCAAGATCGATCATCCCCCTCATCCCCTTCCCCATCGCCGACCGCGGCCGCCCGCCGCGTGGTCGCCGTCACCGGCGCGGCGCGCGGCATCGGCCTGTCCATCTGCCGCGAGATCGTCCACGACGGCCAGTACGTGATCGCGATCCTGCGCAACTCGGCGCGCGTCACCGAGGTGCAGGCCGAGCTGGGCGAGCACGGGCGCGCGGTCGTCTGCGACGTCGGCAGCGACCGTTCGGTGGCCGAACTGTTCGCGAACATCCGCCGCCACGAAGGCCGCCTCGACGCGCTGGTCAACAACGCCGGCGTCATCGAGCCGATCGGCCGGATCAGCGAGACCGACGCCGAGCAGTGGGCCGCGGCCGTCGACGTCAACCTGGTCGGCGCGTATCGCTGCGTGCGCGCGGCGCTGCCGCTGCTGCTGGCCAACCCGCCGGCCGCCGACGGCCAGCGCGGCCTGATCGTCAACCTGTCCAGCGGCGCCGCGCACCGGCCGCAGGAAGGCTGGTCCGCCTATTGCGCGTCCAAGGCCGGCCTGGCGATGCTGGGCCGCTCGATCGATCTCGAATACGGTGCCCAGGGCATCGCCGTGACCGGCTTCGCGCCGGGCGTCGTCGATACCGGCATGCAGGGACAGATCCGCGCGTCGGGAATCAACCCGGTGTCGCGGCTGCCGCGCGAATCGCTGGCGCCGGCGATCGGTCCGGCCCGGATCGTCGCGGCGCTGGTCCGTCATTGCCCGGCCGAGTACCGCGGCCAGGAAATCGACGCGCGCGACCCGGCGATCGCCGGGCTGGTCCGCGCCTGAGAATCGGAGAACGGACGCGCCCCACCCGAGCGGCGCGTCCGATTCGTTCACGGATTCCGAGACTTCGGGCGCGGCGCCGGCGTGCGGGCCCGACGCCGGCGATCAGGGCGCCGGGCGCGGATCCCGTCCGCGGCCGCGCGCGTCCCCCCGCCTTTATAATGCCGGGTTTGGCCGGTGCCCTGCGCCGGCCGGCCGCGCCCGCCCGGGCGCGCCCTCCTTTCGCCCGGTACCAGACGTCTCCATGCAAGACAAATACATCCCCCGCGAGGTCGAGGCCCAGGCCCGCCAGTACTGGAACGACATCGACGCTTATCGGGCGATCGAGAACGACCCGCGCTTCCCGAAGGGCAAGTTCTACGCGTGCTCGATGCTGCCGTATCCGAGCGGCAAGCTGCACATGGGGCACGTTCGCAACTACACGATCAACGACGTGCTGTACCGCTACCTGCGGATGAACGGCTACAACGTGCTGATGCCGATGGGATGGGACGCGTTCGGCCTGCCGGCCGAGAACGCGGCGATGGCCAACCACGTCGCGCCGGCCGAGTGGACGTACTCGAACATCGCGTACATGAAGCAGCAGATGAGCGCGATGGGGCTGGCGATCGACTGGCGCCGCGAGGTCACCGCCTGCAAGCCCGACTACTACAAGTGGAACCAGTGGATGTTCCTGCGGATGCTCGAAAAAGGCATCGCGTACCGGCACACCGGCGTCGTCAACTGGGACCCGGTGGACATGACGGTGCTGGCCAACGAGCAGGTCGTCGACGGACGCGGCTGGCGCACCGGCGCCGTCGTCGAGAAGCGCGAGATCCCGATGTACTACCTGGCGATCACGCGCTACGCCGACGAGCTGCTGACCGACCTCGAGCCGCTGGGCTGGCCCGAGCGCGTCAAGACGATGCAGCGCAACTGGATCGGCAAGTCGACCGGCGTGCGCTTCGCGTTCCCGCACGAGCTGCGCGATGCCGACGGCCGGCCGATCGGCGACGGCAGGTTGTACGTGTTCACGACCCGCGCCGACACGATCATGGGCGTGACCTTCGTGGCCGTCGCGCCCGAGCATCCGATCGCGCAGGCGGCCGCGGTCGGCAATCCGGCGCTGGCGCGCTTCATCGAAGAATGCCGCGCCGGCGGCGTGGCCGAGGCCGACATCGCGGCGCGCGACAAGGAAGGCGTGCGCACCGGCCTGACCGTCAGGCATCCGCTGACCGGCGAAGCGGTCGACGTCTGGGTCGGCAACTACGTGCTGATGAGCTACGGCGACGGCGCCGTGATGGGCGTGCCCGCGCACGACGAGCGCGACTTCGCGTTCGCCACGCGCTACGGGCTGCCGATCCGCCAGGTGATCGGCCTGGCCGACGGCAGCGGCGCCTTCGACACCTCGCAATGGCAGCCGTGGTACGAGCAGAAGCAGGACGTCGTCTGCGTGAACTCCGGCGCTTATGACGGCCTGTCGCACGAACAGGCGGTCGATCGCATCGCCGCCGACCTGGCGGCCAAGGGGCTCGGCGACAAGAAGATCCAGTACCGGCTGCGCGACTGGGGCATCTCGCGCCAGCGCTACTGGGGCACGCCGATCCCGATCATCCACTGCGACGACTGCGGCGCGGTGCCGGTCCCTTATGAAGACCTGCCGGTCGTGCTGCCCGAGCACCTGGTGCCGGACGGCAGCGGCAACCCGCTGAACCGCGACCAGGCGTTCCTGCGCTGCGCGTGCCCGCGCTGCGGCAAGCCCGCGCGCCGCGAGACCGACACGATGGACACGTTCATCGACTCGTCGTGGTACTACATGCGCTACTGCTCGCCGGACGCGGCGGACGCGATGGTCGACGAGCGCACCGACTACTGGATGCCGATGGACCAGTACATCGGCGGCATCGAGCACGCGGTGCTGCACCTGCTGTACGCGCGCTTCTGGACCAAGGTGATGCGCGACCTGAAAGGCGTGTCGGCAAGTCACGGCGCCGA
Organism: Burkholderiaceae bacterium; assembly: GCA_047601745.1. Classification (GTDB taxonomy): domain Bacteria; phylum Pseudomonadota; class Gammaproteobacteria; order Burkholderiales; family Burkholderiaceae_E; genus JAKPAM01. The sequence continues at coordinate 6,233,305 of JASGIS010000001.1, forward strand.
GCGCGGCCTGGTCACGTTCGACGAGCCGTTCACCAACCTGCTGACGCAGGGCATGGTGCTGTACGAGTCGTTCTATCGCGAGGACGAGACCGGCAAACGCACCTGGTACAACCCGCTGGACGTCGAGCTGCAGCACGACGACAAGGGCCGGCCGGTGTCGGCGACGCTCAAGGCCGACGGCCAGCCGGTGCAGCTCGGCGGTATCGAGAAGATGTCCAAGAGCAAGAACAACGTCGTCGACCCGCAGGGCCTGATCGACCAGTACGGCGCCGATACCGCGCGGCTGTTCACGATGTTCGCCGCGCACCCCGAGCAGTCGCTCGAATGGTCGGGCTCCGGCGTCGAGGGCGCGCACCGCTTCCTGCGGCGGCTGTGGAGCTTCTGCCACGCGCGGCGCGACGTGGTCCGCGATGTGGTCCGCAGCGAGGCCCCGCTGGATCCGGCCGCGCTGGGCGACGCCGAACGCGCGCTGCGCTACGACGTGCATTCGGTGCTCAAGCAGGCCAACTACGACTTCGAGCGTCTGCAGTACAACACCGTCGTATCGGCCGGCATGAAGCTGCTGAACGCGCTCGAATCGTTCGCCGGCACGGCGACGCCGCAGGGCGCGGCCGCGCTGGCCGAAGGCCTGCGGATCCTGGTCTGCGTGCTCAGCCCGGTCGTGCCCCACGTCACGCACGCGCTGTGGAACGAACTGGGGCTGGCCGAACGCCACGGGCCGCTGCTCGACGCGGCCTGGCCGCAGGTCGACGAGAGCGCGCTGGTCCGCAGCGAGATCGAACTGGTGCTGCAGGTCAACGGCAAGGTGCGCGGCGCGGTCCGCGTCGCGGCCGACGCCGACCGGGCCGCGATCGAGGCCGCGGCGCTGGCCAGCGAGCCGTTCGCGCGCCTGTCCGAAGGCAAGCCGGCGAAGAAGGTCGTCGTCGTGCCCGGCCGGCTCGTCAACGTCGTCGTCTGATGCGAACGACCACTCGACTTCCGCGGCCCGACGGGCTCGACGGCCAGTTCGACGGCCGGCTCGACTGCCAGTTTGACCGTCGACTCGACCGCCAATTTGACCACCGACTCGACGGCCAGCTCGACCGCCGACTCGACGGCCGGCGGCGGCTGCTGCGCGCGGCGGCCGGCGGCGGCCTGTTCGCGCTGGCGGCCGGCTGCGGCTTCCATCTGCGCGGCTCGATGCAGATGCCGTTCAACACGCTGTACCTGCCTGCCGGCAACTCGTCGATGAGCGCCGACCTGCGGCGCGCGTTCGCCAATACCAACGCGCGGCTCGTCGATTCGCCGAAGGACGCCGAGGCCCGGCTCGAGACGCTGCTCGACACGAAAGAAAAAGAGATTCTGGCGTTCTCGAGCACCGGCACGCCGCGCGAATACCAGTTGCGGCTGCGCTATCGGTTCCGGCTGATCGACGCGCAGGAAGACGAATGGATCGGACCGACCGAGATCGTTCTGCGCCGCAGCGTGACGACGTCCGACGCGCAACTGCTGGCCAAGCAGCAGGAGGACGTGATCCTGTTCCAGGAAATGCAGTCGGACCTGGTCCAGCAGTTGCTGCGGCGCCTGGCCGCGGCCAAGCGATAAGGACGCCCCGCCGATGCAGGTCCGGCCCGACGGTCTCGCCGCGCAGCTCGCCCGGCGCGTGCCGCCGATCATCTGGGTGCACGGCGACGAGGTGCTGCTGCGCCAGGAAGCCTGCGACCTGACGCGCCGGCACCTGCGCGACGCCGGATTCGACGAGCGGCAGGTGTTCGACGTCGACCGTTATTTCAAGCCGTCGGCGCTGCAGGCCGAGGCGAACGGGCTGTCGCTGTTCGCCAGCCGCAAGCTGATCGAGCTGCGCTGCGCGGCCAAGCCCGGCAAGGACCTCGGCCAGGCGCTGGCCGAAGTGGCCGCCGGCGCCGGCGACGACCTGCGGCTGCTGGTCCAGTCGCCGCGGATGGACCGCCAGGCCACCGAGACCGCGTGGTTCGCCGCGGTCGATGCGCATGCGCTGGTCGTGCCGGTCTTTCCGGTCGAGCGCGCGCGCCTGCCGCAGTGGATCGCCGAGCGCCTGGCGCGGCAGGGACAGCAGGCCGATGCCGCGACGCTGGCGTTGATCGCCGACCGCGTCGAGGGCAACCTGCTCGCCGCGCACCAGGAGATCCAGAAGCTGGGCCTGCTGTGCCCGGCCGGGCCGCTCGACCCCCAGGCGGTGCGCGGCGCCGTGCTCAACGTCGCGCGCTACGATCCGGGCGATCTGGCCGCGGCGATGCTGGCCGGCGACTGCGAGCGCGCGCTGCGCTGCCTGGCCGGCCTGCGCGCCGAGGGCGAGGCCGAGCCGCTGGTGCTGTGGGCGCTGGCCGACGCCGCGCGCAACCTGCTGCGGCTGTCGATCGCCCAGCGCGACGGCCGGCAGCCCGCGCAGGTGATGCGCGAGCTGCGGATCTACCCGCCGCGCGACCGCCTGTACGAACCGGCGCTGCGCGCGGGCCCGCCGTCGGCGCGGATCGCGCCGCTCGAACGCGCGCTGACGCAGGCCGCCATCGCGGATAGAATCATCAAGGGCCTGGAACGCGGCGACGTCTGGCAGACGATGGCCGGCATCGTCATCGGCGTCGCGCGAGGCCCGCTGCTGGCGGCGCCCGACCCGGCCGGCGCCTGACGCCCGCACGACGGCCGCACCCCGGACAACCGAGCGACCGACGCGCCCCCAACGGACTCCAACGGCCCCCTAATGGCCCCCCAACGGCCCGAGCCGCCGCCCTCGCCCTCTTGCACCGACCCGACATGAACGATCCCCAGCTCGCCCAGACCGACATCGCCGCCTACATGGCCGACGTCGGGCAGCGCGCCCGCCAGGCCAGCCGCGTCATCGCCAGCGCCGCCAGCGCGGTCAAGGACCGCGCGCTGATCGCCACGGCCGCCGCGATCCGCCGCGACCGCACGCGCCTGCAGGCGGCCAACGAACAGGACCTGGCCGCCGCGCAGCAGCACGGGCTCGACGAAGCCTTCGTCGACCGGCTGCGGCTGACCGACAAGGTCGTCGAGGCGATGGCCGCCGGCCTCGAACAGATCGTCGCGCTGCCCGATCCGATCGGCGAGATCACCGACCTGCGCTACCGGCCCACCGGCATCCAGGTCGGCCGCATGCGCGTGCCGCTCGGCGTCATCGGCATCATCTACGAGTCGCGCCCGAACGTGACGATCGATGCGGCCGGGCTGTGCATCAAGTCCGGCAACGCGACGATCCTGCGCGGCGGCTCCGAGGCGATCCACAGCAACCGCGCGCTCGCGCTGCTGATCCGCGAGGGCCTGGCCGCCGCCGGCCTGCCGCAGGACGCGGTCCAGGTCGTCGAGACCACCGACCGCCAGGCCGTCGGCGAGCTGATCGGCTCGCCGCAGTACGTCGACGTCATCGTGCCGCGCGGCGGCAAGTCGCTGATCGAGCGCGTGTCGCGCGACGCGAAGGTGCCGGTCATCAAGCACCTGGACGGCATCTGCCACGTGTTCATCGACGATACCGCCGACGTCGACATGGCGGTGCGGATCGCCGACAACGCCAAGACGCAGCGCTATTCGCCGTGCAACACGATGGAGACGCTGCTGGTCGCGCGCGGCATCGCGCCGCGGGTGCTGCCCCGGCTCGGCCGCCTGTACGCCGACAAGCAGGTCGAGCTGCGCGCCGACCCCGCGAGCCGCGAGCTGCTCGAGCGCGCGGGCATCGCATCGGTGCCGGCCACCGACGAGGACTGGGTCACCGAATACCTGGCGCCGATCCTGTCGGTCAAGGTCGTCGACACGCTCGACGACGCGATCGCGCACATCAACACCTACGGCTCGCACCACACCGACGCGATCGTCACCAACGACCACCGGCACGCGATGCGCTTCCTGCGCGAGGTCGATTCGGCGTCGGTGATGATCAACGCGTCGACGCGCTTCGCCGACGGCTTTGAGTTCGGGCTAGGCGCCGAGATCGGCATCTCGACCGACAAGCTGCACGCGCGCGGCCCGGTCGGACTCGAGGGCCTGACCTCGCTGAAGTTCGTCGTGTTCGGCAGCGGACAGATCCGGACCTGATGCGATCGCGATGATGCTGTGGGTCAAGGCGCTGCACGTATTCTTCGTCGTGGCCTGGTTCGCCGGGCTGTTCTACCTGCCGCGGATCTTCGTCAACCTGGCGATGCTGACGCCGGCCTCGCCGCCGGCCGAGCGTGAACGGCTGCTGCTGATGGCCACCAAGCTGTACCGCTTCAGCGGACCGCTGATGATCGGCACCTTCGTGTTCGGCCTGTGGCTGTGGCTGGGCTACGGCATCGGCCGCGACGGCGGCTGGATGCACGCCAAGCTCGCGCTGGTGCTGCTGCTGGCCGCTTATCACGGTTATTGCGGCCGGCTGCTCAGGCAGTTGCGGACCGGCGCGTCGACGCGCTCGCACGTCTGGTTCCGGATGTTCAACGAAGCGCCGGCGCTGCTGCTGCTGGCGATCGTCGTGCTGGTCGTTGTCAAGCCGTTCTGACCACCAATACCTCGACACCCGAGTCACGTGACACTCGTTACCTGGGTGTCGAGGTACCAGGGTCTGTTGACATATGAATCGAGCCCGCGCAACGATCACGTCCCCGCGGACAGACGCCAAGCCAATCCCCATCGCCGGAGCCTTACTCTTGACCCGACACTTCGCGATCTGCCCGCGCGGCCTCGAAGCCGCGCTCGCCGACGAGCTGGCGTCGCTCGGCGCCGCCGCGATCGCGACGGCTGCCGGCGGCGTCGCCTTCGATGCCGACACACGCGTCGCCTACGCGATCAACCTGTGGTCGCGGCTGGCCAGCCGCGTGCTGCGCCAGGTCGGCCAGGCCCGCTACCGCAACGACGACGACCTGTACAAGCTGGCGGCGCGCACGCCGTGGGAGACCTGGATCGGCCCGCGGCACACGCTGCGCGTCGACGTCAACGCGCATCGCGCGGCGGTGCGCAGCCTGAACTTCGCGACGCTGCGGATCAAGGACGGCATCGTCGATCGGCTGCGCCAGCGCGACGGCGAACGCCCGTCGATCGATACGCGCACGCCGGACGTGCGCGTGTTCGGCTTTCTCGACGAACGGCTGCTGACGCTATACGTCGACCTGTCCGGCGAGCCGCTGTTCAAGCGCGGCTGGCGCGACGCCGGCGCCCATGCCGACGACGGCGACGTCAAGGGCGCGGCGCCGCTGAAGGAACACCTGGCGGCCGGCCTGCTGGCGCTCAGCGGCTGGACGCCGGACGTGCCGCTGTACGACCCGTTCTGCGGCTCGGGGACGATCCTGGTCGAGGCCGCCCAGCGCGCGCTGGGCCTGGCCCCCGGACACGCGCGGCACTTCGGATTCGAGGTCCTGCGCGACTTCGACGCCGCGACCTGGCAGTCGGTACGTGGGCAGCCGTCACCGGTCGCGCACGAGCCCCCCCAATCGACGGCTGCCGTGCCGAGCGCCCTTCCTGCGGCGAACGGCGCCGCTCCGGCCGTCCTGCGCCTGGCCGGCAGCGACATCGACGCCGACGCCATCGCGCAGACCCGCCGCAACCTGATGCGAGCGGGGCTGACCGACGCGCAGGCCGCGTCGGTCCGGACGCGACAGGTCGATTTCGCCGACGCGCCGCCGCCGTTCGACGAGCCCGGCATCGTGCTGTGCAATCCGCCGTACGGCGAACGCCTCGCGGTCCGCGGGCCCGCGCCCGGCGCGCGTCGGCCCGGCTCCGGCGGCTTCGGCGGCTCCGGCGGCTTCAGCGGATCGGGCGCCGCCCGGGATCCGGGTCGCGGCGCCGGGGCGCGCGTCCGCGATGCGCGGCCGGCCGGCGACGACATGGCGCGCTTCGCCGATCACCTGAAGCGCCATTACCGCGGCTGGAAGATCTGCATGCTGACGGCCGACCTGTCGCTGCCGCGCCAGCTCGGCCTGAAGGAGCGGCGCAAGACGCCGCTGTTCAACGGACCGCTCGAATGCCGTTTGTTCGTGTTCGAGATCTACGCGGAAGCCGACGCCCGGTAAGGACGACGCGCGTACGTTGTTCACCGGTTCTCACTGCAGGCTGACCCGCACGATCCGGCACGCGTGCCCGCGCGCGCAGTCGCCCGCGCCCGCGCCCGGCATCGCGTTCGCCGGCGGCTCGGCGCGCACCGACGCCGTCACGTTCGCGTCGGCGCCCGACGCACCCGACGCACCCGACATACCCGACATACCCGACATACCCGAAGCACCCGAGGCACCCAGAGCCCCCAAAGCACCCGACATACCCAGCTCGCCCGATACCCCCATTGCACCCGGCGCCCCCCGCGCCGACGCGCGGGCCACGGCCGACGCCGACAGGTCGCGATCGCGGGCCAGCGATCCGTGCTCGGGCGAACGGGCCGGCGAGGCGATCGACTCGCGGTCGTCGACGTCGGCCACGGCGACCGCGGACGCGGACGCGGACGCGGACGCGGCATCATCGGCCGGGCGCGCGACCGCCGGCAGGCGCGCCGCCGAACCCGGCGAATCGCCCAGCGCGGTGCCGACCATGCCGATCGACGGGTCGACCAGCGCTTCGGCCATCGCCGCGTCGAACTCGACGGAACCGGCCTGTGCGGCGGCCATCGACGCGACCGACGGCGGCGGATCGAAGCGGCCGCAACTGGCGAAGGACGCCAGCGCGGGTTCCGCGCACGCGCCGAACCCCGACAGCGCCAGACCGCCGGCCGATCCTCCCGGCGCCGCATGCAGCGCCAGCAGCAGCGACACCAGCAGCACGCCCATCAGCGGCCGGACCGGCATTCGGCCCGAACGCGCCTTGGCGTTCCGGTCGCGCCCGTCCTGACCGTGCGAGCGCCGCACCAGCAGCAGCGCCGCCCGCACCAGGAAGAGCACGCATTCCCGCAGGGCTTCGACGATCTGGCGACCGTAGAGGGGCAGCATGATGATTCCTCCGGCTGATGTCTTGGTTCGATGGATGGTCCGGGCGCCTAGACGATGCCCAGGTGTTCGATGCCCTTGTTCAGATCGCGTTCGCCGAGCTTGCTCTGCAGCTTGATCGTCAGTCGCAGATCGTTGACCGAGTCCGCGTTGCGCAGCGCGTCCTCATAAGTGATCTTCTCGTCCTCGTACAGGTCGAACAGCGCCTGGTCGAACGTCTGCATGCCCAGTTCGCGGCTCTTCTTCATCGTCTCCTTGATCAGGCCGACCTCGCCCTTGAAGATCTGGTCGGCGACCAGCGGCGTGTTCAGCATGATCTCGACCGCCGGCACGCGTCCCTTGCCCTGCGCGACCGGAATCAGCCGCTGCGAGACCACGGCCTTCAGGTTCAGCGACAGGTCCATCAGCAACTGCGCGCGCCGGTCTTCGGGAAAGAAGTTGATGATCCGGTCCAGCGCCTGGTTCGCGCTGTTCGCGTGCAGCGTGGCCAGGCACAGGTGCCCGGTCTCGGCGAACGCCACCGCGTGCTCCATCGTCTCGCGGTCGCGGATCTCGCCGATCAGGATCACATCGGGCGCCTGACGAAGCGTGTTCTTCAGCGCGATCTCCCAGCCCTCGGTATCGACGCCGACCTCGCGATGCGTGACGATGCACTGGCGATGCGGATGCACGAACTCGACCGGGTCCTCGATCGTGACGATGTGTCCCTGGCTGTTCTCGTTGCGGTGGCCGACCATCGCCGCCAGCGAGTTGGACTTGCCCGAGCCGGTCGCCCCGGCGACGATGACCAGCCCGCGCTTGGTCATCGCGACGTCCCTCAGGATCGTCGGCAGTTGCAGCTCCTCGATCGTCGGGATCTCCTGCTTGATCGTCCTCAGCACGATGCCGACGCGGCCGAGCTGCGTGAACGTGTTGACGCGAAAGCGGCCGATGCCGGTCGGGCTGATCGCGAAGTTCACCTCCTTCTTCGCCTCGAACTCGGCCGCCTGCCGGTCGTTCATCAGCGCGCGCGCCAGCTCCAGCGTGTGCTGCGCGGTCAGCGGCGAGTTCGAGACCGGCTGCAGGCGGCCGTCGACCTTGAACGCCGGCGGGAATTCGGCGGTCAGGAACAGGTCCGAGCCATTGCGCGACAGCATCAGCCGCAGCAGGTCCTGCAAGAACTTCGAGGCTTGTTCGCGTTCCATCGCGTCGGTGTCCTGTCGTCGGTCGAAGAAAGCCCGGGCGGGCTGGAATGGAGAGGGACGGGTCGCTGCCGGGATCGGTCGGCGCCGATCGCAACCGGCCGGGCCGCGATCGCGCGCGCTCAGACGCCGGGGAAGTTCTCCTTGACCGACGCGGCCGCGCGGGCCTCGGTCATCGAGATGGCGCCCTTGCGGACCAGGTCGGTCAGACACTGGTCGAGCGTCTGCATGCCCAATGCCCCGCCGGTCTGGATCGTCGCGTTCATCTGCGCGACCTTGGCCTCGCGGATCAGGTTGCGGATCGCCGGCGTGCCGATCATGATCTCGTGCGCCGCGACCCGGCCCCCGCCGTCCTTGGTCTTGAGCAGCGACTGCGAGATCACCGCACGCAGCGACTCGGACAGCATCGCCCGCACCATGTCCTTCTCGGCCGCCGGAAACACGTCGACGACCCGGTCGATGGTCTTGGCCGCCGACGACGTATGCAGCGTGCCGAACACCAGGTGGCCGGTCTCGGCCGCGGTCAGCGCCAGGCGGATCGTCTCCAGGTCGCGCAGCTCGCCGACCAGGATGATGTCCGGGTCCTCGCGCAGCGCCGAGCGCAGCGCGTTGTTGAACGACAGCGTCTGCGGGCCCACCTCGCGCTGGTTGATCAGGCAGCGCTTGGACTCGTGCACGAATTCGATCGGATCCTCGACGGTCAGGATGTGGCCGTAGTGGTTCTCGTTGATGTGGTTGATCATCGCCGCGAGCGTCGTCGACTTGCCCGAACCGGTCGGCCCGGTCACCAGCACGATGCCGCGCGGCGTGTTGGCGATCTCGGTGAAGATCTTCGGCGCGTTCAGTTCCTCGAGCGTCAGGATCTTCGAGGGAATCGTCCGCAGCACGGCGGCCGCGCCGCGCTGCTGCACGAACGCGTTGACCCGGAAGCGCGCCAGGCCCGGGATCGCGAACGAGAAGTCGCACTCGAGCTTTTCCTCGTACTCCTTGCGCTGCGCGTCGTTCATGATGTCGTAGATCATGCCGTGGACATCCTTGTGCTCCATCGGCGGCAGGTTGATCCGGCGCACGTCGCCGTGCACGCGGATCATCGGCGGCAGACCCGACGACAGATGCAGATCGGAAGCCTTGTTCTTGACCGCGAAGGCCAGCAGTTCGGAAATGTCCATTGCGAATCCCCAGTGGGCACGGCGACGGCGCAGGCCGCGTTCGTCGCCTGATCGACGCACTGGCTTGATTTTTCCGACGGACGGCGCCGGTGGCACGCATCGGCCGGCAGACCGTAGAATCGAGCGATGAACGGCGTCCTCCCGTTGCCGCAACGCGACGAGGCGGCGTAGTCGCGGACCCACGACTGTCTCGTCCGCCATCACCGTCCCACCGGTCCGGACGCGGCGATCGCCGAAGGATCGACGATCATGCGTGTCGGCACCGCGCTGTGCGGTTCACGCGCCCGACAAGGAGAGTCCGATGGCCGATGGTTCCGATCTGCTGCTGTACCTGGGCCGCTTCACCGATGCGCTCGAGCGCGGCGACGCTTCCGGGTTCGCCGCGGCCTTCACGCCCGATGCCGTCTACGACGACGTGTTCTACGGCCGCTTCGAAGGGCGCGAGGCGATTCGCGCGATGATCGCCGAGCGCTGGCTCGGCGACGGCCGGGATTTTCGCTGGGAGATGCGCGACCCGGTCTTCGACGGGCGCACCGGCTACGCGAACTGGTGGTTCAGCTTCACGTCGACCAAGCAGGCAGGCCGGCGCGCGCTGATGGTGGGCGCCAGCAAGGTCGTCGTCCAGGGCGGACTGATCCGCGACTACCGCGAGTGGTGCTACGACGGCGCCGCGCTGGCGGGGCTGGGCGTGCCCGGCGACGTCCAGCAGCGGCGCTTCGAGGCCCAGGACCTGAAGTTCCGCGGCCGCGCCGACAAGGCGCGGCACCTGCTGGACGATGGGTCCTGAACCGCAGGACCCGTCGGCGCGTCATGCGTCGGCGTCGCGGCCGATGATCCGGTAGACGATGCCGCCGATGATCGCGCCGATGATCGGCGCGACCCAGAACACCCACAGTTGCGACAGGTACTCGCCGCCGGCGAAGAGCGCCGGTCCGGTGCTGCGCGCCGGATTGACCGAGGTGTTGGTCACCGGGATGCTGATCAGGTGGATCAGCGTCAGGCCCAGGCCGATCGCGATCGGCGCGAAGCCGGCCGGCGCGCGGCGATCGGTCGCGCCGAGGATGATGACGATGAACATCCCCGTCATCACGATCTCGGTCAGAAAGCCGGCCGCCATCGAATAGCCGCCGGGCGACAGCGACGCGACGCCGTTCGAGGCCATGCCCTTCGTCACGTCGAAGCCGGCCTTGCCGGTCGCGATCAGGTACAGCACGCCGGCGCCGGCGATCGCGCCGATCGTCTGCGCGATGATGTACGGAATCAGGTCCTTGGCGGCGAAGCGCCCGCCGACGACCAGGCCGACCGACACCGCCGGATTCAGGTGACAGCCCGAGATGTGCCCGATCGCGAACGCCATCGTCAGCACCGTCAGGCCGAACGCGAGCGAGACGCCCAGCAGGCCGATGCCTACCTGGGGAAACGCGGCCGCCAGTACCGCGCTGCCGCAGCCGCCCAGCACCAGCCAGAACGTGCCGACCAGCTCGGCGAATAATCGTTGGGATAAGGGGATCGTTTTCATCGGGATACTCTCATGACGGACAATACCGGGGAGGGGGACGACACGTTACTCGCATCAGCTGTCGGCCGGCTATAACCCAACGATCATTAACAAATGTGTTGTTAATATGTCCTTATCGATCGATTGCCCCTTTGATTGACCCGGATTTTGCTTTACTGACAGCTTTTTCGATGACGCAAACGCCCCCGATGCTCGCCCTCGACGCCCGACGCCTGGATGAACTGATCGACGCCGCCCGGCGCAGTCCGCGACGGCGCTTGAACCTGAATCTGCACCCGACGATGGACGAGCCGATCCACCGGCTGGCCATCGCGATGGAACCGGATTCTTACGTGCGGCCGCACCGGCATCCGGCGCGCTGGGAGTTGCTGATCGTCGTGCGGGGGCGCTTCGACGTGTCGACGTTCGACGACGACGCGCGGCTGACCGGCCGCATCCGTTTGGCGGCAGGCGAAACGGCGGCGCTGCAATATCCGGCCGGCACGTGGCACACGCTGGTCGCGCTCGATAGCGGCAGCGTGTTCTTCGAAGTGAAGGAGGGTCCCTACCTGCCGGTCGACGCCGCGGACTGGTTGCCCGGCGCGCCGGCCGAGGGCGCATCGACCGTGCCGGCCTTTCTGCAAAGGCTGGCGGTCATGCGGATCGGCGAACGGATCTGACGGATCCGGATCCGGATCCGGATCCGTCGATCAGGCCATCGCCTTGACGGCGGCGGACAGGCGGCTCTTGTAGCGCGACGCGGCGTTCTTGTGGATCACGCGCTTGTCGGCGATCCGATCGATCGTGCTCTGGCCCGCGCGCAGTTCGGCAGTGGCGGCAGCCTTGTCGCCCGAGGCGATCGCCTTGCGGACTTTCTTGATCGCGGTGCGCAGCGCCGAGCGCTGGCTGGAGTTCAGCAGATTGCGCGCGACGTCCTGGCGTGCGCGTTTGCGGGAAGAAGCGATGTTTGCCATGCGAGAATCCGGGAAAAGACGGTTGGTTCCATCGGCCGCGGGTACGATTCGCCCGACGCCTGTGAGCAACCACTACCACAACGGAAAAGCCTTGTATTTTAATCCGAATAGCGCCTCGCGGGCAAGCGGGGTGCTTGCTTGAACCTCCTCAAAGCGGCCGCCACCGTCAGCGGCATGACGATGCTCTCGCGCATCACCGGCCTGATCCGCGAGAACCTGACGGCCTCGATCTTCGGCGCGTCGAGCCTGACCGACGCGTTCTTCGTCGCCTTCCGGCTGCCGAATCTGCTGCGCCGGCTGTTCGCCGAGGGCGCGTTCTCGCAGGCCTTCGTGCCGATGCTCGCTCAGGCGCGCAAAGGCGATCCGGCGCAGACGCGCCGGCTGATCGACCAGATCGCGACCGCGCTGTGCTGGACCGTGCTGGCCATCAGCCTGCTGGGCATGCTCGCCGCGCCGTGGCTGGTCTGGCTGATGGCCACCGGCCTGCAGCACGATCCGGCCGCGTTCGACGCGGCGACCGCGATGACGCGGATGATGTTCCCGTACATCCTGTTCATGTCGCTGATCGCGCTGTCGGCCGGCATCCTCAACACCTGGCAGCAGTTCATGGTGCCGGCGTTCACGCCGGTGCTGCTGAACGTCTCGTTCATCGTCGCCGCACTCGGGCTGAGCCGGTTCTTCGATCCGCCGGTCTACGCGCTGGCCGTCGGCGTGCTGATCGGCGGCATCGCGCAGCTCGCGATCCAGATTCCGGCGCTGCGCAAGCTGGGCTTGCTGCCGCGCATCGGGCTGAACGTGCGCGCCGCGTTCCGCGACCCGGCGACGCGCGAGGTCATGACGCTGATGGGACCGGCGGTGTTCTCGGTCTCGGTGTCGCAACTGAGCCTGATCATCAACACCAACATCGCGTCGCGGCTGCCGGCCGGATCGGTATCGTGGGTCAACTACGGCGACCGCCTGATGGAGTTCCCGTCGGCGCTGCTGGGCGTGGCGCTGGGCACCGTGCTGCTGCCCAGCCTGTCGCGGGCCGGCGCCAGCGGCAACCACGCCGAGTACAGCGGCCTGCTCGACTGGGGCCTGCGGCTGTGCGTGCTGCTGTCGGTGCCGTGCATGGTCGGGCTGGCGATGATGGCCGAGCCGCTGACCGCGATGCTGTTCCACTACGGCCGCTTCACCGCGCACGATGTCGCGATGACGCGCCAGGCGGTGCTCGGCTACTCGGTCGGATTGCTCGGCCTGATCGCGATCAAGGTGCTGGCCCCGGGCTTCTACGCCCGCAAGGACGTGCGCACGCCGGTCAAGATCGGCGTGTTCGCGCTGGTGCTGACCCAGTTGCTGAACCTGCTGCTGGTCCCGTTCCTGCAGCATGCGGGACTGACGCTGTCGATCTCGCTGGCCGCGCTGGTCAATGCGAGCCTGATGCTGGTCGGCCTGCGCAAGCGCGGCACTTATCGCCCGGCCGCCGGCTGGTGGGGATTCATCGCGCGGATCTCGCTGGCCGGCCTGGCGATGGCGGGCCTGCTGGCGGCGACGGTCTCGCGCTTCGACTGGATCGCGCTGCACGACGCGCCATGGGAACGGATCGGCCTGACGCTCGCGCTGGTCGCCGCCGCCGGCCTGGCCTATGCGGTGGTCCTCGTCGCGCTGGGGGTGCGCCCGCAGCACTTCCTGCGCCGCAGCATCAGTTGAACCGCCGCGGCCGCCCCGACCGCGCGTGCCGGCGGCAGGGGTAGGCCGGCCCGGCGATACGCCCTACACTCGCGACACACTGTCTGGAGCATCGTCATGCGCATCACGTTCATCGGCGGCGGCAACATGGCCAGCGCGCTGATCGGCGGCCTGCTGGCCCGCCGGCACTCGCCCACGGATTTCTGCGTCGTCGATCCGCAGGCATCGACCCGCGACGGCCTGCACACGCGTTTCGGCGTGCGCACCGCGCCGGCGCCCGACGCCGACGCGCTCGCGACCGACGTCGTGCTGCTGGCGGTCAAACCGCAGCAGATGCAGCAGGCGGCCGAATCGCTGGCGCCGCTGATGGACGCGCAACTGGTGATTTCGGTCGCCGCCGGCATCCGCATCGGCGACCTGGCGCGCTGGCTCGGCGGCCACGACCGCATCGTCCGGGCGATGCCCAACACGCCGGCGTTGATCGGCGCGGGCATCACCGGGCTGGCGGCCAGCGGCAGCGTCGACGCGGCCCAGCGCGAGGCCGCGCAGAGCATCCTCGACGCGGTCGGCCAGTCCGTATGGGTCGACGACGAGAGCCAGATCGACGCGATCACCGCGGTCAGCGGCAGCGGCCCGGCCTACGTGTTCCACTTCATCGAAGCGATCGAGCAAGGGGCGATCGCGCTGGGCCTGCCGCCCGAACAGGCGCGGCAACTGGCGATCGCGACGTTCACCGGCGCCGCGCGGCTGGCCGCCGAATCCGACGAGCCGCCGGCCGTGCTGCGCGAGCGCGTCACGTCCAAGGGCGGCACGACGGCGGCCGCGCTGGCCGTGATGGCGCAGCGCGGCGTCGCCGCCCACATCGGCGAGGCGATGGCCGCCGCCCGCCAGCGCTCGATCGAGCTCGGCGACGAGCTGGGCAAGGCCAACGGCTGACGCGGCTCGGCTCCTCGACCGACACCGGCGCTCCGACGATGACGATCGCGAACAAGGCGGCGGACCTGCGGCCGCGCGCGTAGTCGAGCGCAACTGTCAGCGGCAACTGTACCTGTCTCCACAGGTACAGCAGGCATACAGTAGGCGTTCGCATGCCGGCCCGCTCCACGGGCGGGGCCAGCGGCGGGTACAGATGGATCGACAGATCCGCACCGCCAGCAATGGCGTCAACAGGAGACAAGCCATGACAGGAATCCGCCAGATCGCTCGGGCGGCAGCCGCCGCACTCACGATGACCTGTGCCATCGCTGCCCATGCTCAGGACATCAAGATCGGCTACACCGCCGACCAGTCCGCCAGCGGCGTGGCCGAGCTGGGCATCGCCGGGCGCTGGGGCTTCGAGGCCGCCATCGAGGATCTCAACAAGGCCGGGGGCGTCCTGGGCAGGAAGGTGGTCGGCGTGATCCGCGACGACCAGGGCACGCCCCCGAAGGCCATCCAGACGGTGCAGGACCTGCTCGACAGCGAAAAAGTGCAGGCGCTGGTGGGCCCGGCCAACTCGGGCAACGCGCTCGCGTGGCTGCACATTCCGCAACAGAAGAAGATCCCCGTGGTGGTGCCCATCGGCACGGCCACCGAGATCACCACGCGCTACGCCAAGGAGCCGCAGAACTACCTGTTCCGCATCTCGATGGTGGACCGCGAGCAGGTGTCGCTGCTGGCCGCCTACGCGGTCAAGGCGTCCAAGGACAAGAAGATCGCCGTGCTGGCCGACTCCACCGGCTACGGCCAGGGCGGCATCAAGGACGCGACCGAGGTGCTGGCGCTGCACGGCGTCAAGCCGGTGGCCGTCGAGAAGTACGGCGCCAAGGACACGGACATGACCTCGCAGCTCAACAAGATCAAGGCCGCGGGGGCCGACACCGTCATCATCTACGGCATCGCCGACGGCGCCGCGCAGGTGGTGCGCAGCATGGAGAAGATCAACTACCTGCCCATCACGCTGGGCACCTGGGGCAACCTGAGCTCGCTGTTCCCGAAGATGACCGGGCCCAAGTTGTCCGAGCACCTGATCATGGCCGCCTCCACCACCGAGGACACGTCCGCGAAGACCAAGGCCCTCGGCGAGCGCGTGCGCCAGAACTTCGCGGCGCTGACCTGCTTTCCCTGCGCCGCGCAGGCCTATGACTCGGTGATCCTGCTGGCCGCCGCGATGAAGCAGGCCAACAGCACCGACGGCGAGAAGGTCGCCGCCGCGCTGGAGAACCTGAGCGGCGTGCAGGGCGTCATCAAGACCTACGACAAGCCCTTCACCAAGACCATGCACGAGGGCCTGCACGTGGGCGACTTCTACCTGGCGCGCTGGAAGAACGGCACCGAGGTGCAGCGCTTCGAGGACGCGATCTACAAGTCCATCACGCCCGCCGATCTCAAGCAGTGATCTGAAAAAAACAGCGGCCGTTCGCGCCTGCCGGTCGACGGTTTCAGCCTGAAAGCCCTCTGAAACCGTTGCCGGACCCGCGCGAGCAGCGCATTGGCTTGGTACGTCCAGCGTCAGCGGAAGGCAGCACATGGCCGAATCGATACTTCAGGCGATCTTCAGCGGCCTGGCCCTGGGCAGCATCTACGCGCTCGTGGCCGTGGGCTTCAACATCACCTTCACCACCACCAAGACGCTGAACTTCGGCCAGGGCGAGTTCCTGGTGGCCGGGGCCTTCGTGGCGGTCTCGGTGCTGCTGCTGCTCGCCGGCAAGCAGATGACCGACGCACTGCTGCCCGCCGAAGTGACGCTGACGCGCTACCTGCTGAGCCTCGTCGGCTCGATGGCGGTGCTGGCGCTGCTGGGCGTGCTGCTGTACTACGCGGCGGTGCGGCCCTTCGTGGGCCGGGGCGGCATGGCCTGGGTGATGAGCACCATCGGTTTCGGCATCATCATCCAGAACACGGCACTGGCGATCTGGGGGCCGACGCCGCTGGTCATGCCCTCGCCGCTGGGCGACGGGGTGATCCGCATCGGCGGCGCGGGCGTGCTGCCGCAGGAGGTGCTGGTGCTCGTGGCCAGCGTGGCCGTGCTGCTCACGCTGGACTGGGTGATGCGCCGCACCCGGATCGGCAAGGCGGTGCGCGCCGTCGCGCAGAGCGGCAGTACCGCCACGCTGATGGGCATCAACGTGGGCGCCATCGTGGTGCTGGCCTTCGTCATCAGCTCCAGTCTCGCGGGGCTGGCCGGGCTGCTGATCGCGCCGATCACCACCGCGTCGGTCTTCATGGGCATGACGCTGGCGCTCAAGGCGTTCTCGTCGGCCATCCTCGGCGGGCTCACCAGCCCGCGCGGCTGCATGCTGGGCGGCTTCGTGCTCGGCGTGATCGAGGCGCTGGTGGGCCTGTGGCATGCGGAACTGCGCGAGATCAGCCTCTTCATCCTCATCATCGTCGTGCTCGTGGTGCGTCCGCAGGGGCTGCTGGGACAGCGCATCGAGGAGAAGGTGTGATGGCCAGCGGAAGCAGACACCTTCTCTGCCTCACCCTCGTCGCCGCGCTGGCGGCGGCGGTGCCGCTGTTCACCGACAACGATTTCTACCTGCGCGTGCTGTTCCTCATCGGCGTCAACTACATCGCCGCCGCGGGCATGAACGTGCTGGTGGGCCATACCGGGCAGAAGTCGCTGGGCCACGCGGGGCTGTTCGCCGTGGGCGCGTACACCGTGGCGCTGCTCACCGCGCGCTGGGGCTGGAACCCGTGGCCCGCCTTCGTCGCGGCGGGAGTGATGGCCGGCCTCTTCGGCATCGTCATCGCGCTGCCCGCGCTGCGGGTGAAGGGCCCGGCGCTGGCCATGGTAACCATCGGCTTCGGCATCGTGGTCGAGAAGATCGTCTCCGAATGGCAGGACGTGTTCGCCGGCCAGCAGGGCATCTACGGCGTGCTGCCTCTGTCGCTAAGCGGCACGATGTTCAGTTCCAGGCACTGGGTCTGGTTCGTGCTGCTGCTGGGCGTGGCGCTGCACGTGATGCTGCGCCTGCTGCTGCGCGGGCGCTTCGGGCGCGCGTTCATGGCGGTGAACACCGCCGAGGTGGCGGCCGAGAGCGTGGGCATCAGCGTCTACCGCTTCAAGGTGCTGGCCTTCGTGATCAGCGCCGTCACCTGCGGGCTGGCCGGCGCGCTGATCGCGCAGCAGAACCAGTACATCAACTCGGACTTCATCACCTTCAACCTGTCGGTCTTCATCCTGCTGATGGTGCTGTTCGGCGGACATTCGGTCTACGGGCCGCTGCTGGGCGCGGTGGTGCTGACGCTGCTGGATGCCTTTCTCTCGCGCTGGCCCGACGTGCAGCACTTCACCTACGGCGCGCTGCTGCTGTTCGCGCTCTACGCGATGCCCGACGGACTGGCCGGCTTCGTCAAGAAGACGGCTCGCCGATGGGCGCCCGGCCTGCTGCCGCCCGAAGCGCTGCCGCGACAGCTCGCACCCTGGCGCCCCCGGGGCAGCGCCGGGGCGGGGGACATGCTGCTCGAGGCCCAGGGCCTGTACAAGGCCTACGGCGGCGTGGTGCCCACGAACAACGTGGACATCCGCATCCGCGCCGGCCACGTGCACGCGCTGATCGGGCCCAACGGTGCCGGCAAGACGACGCTGCTCAACATCCTCTCGGGCATCGTGCCGCCGGACAAGGGCAGCATCCGTCTCGAAGGCCGGGACGTGACCGGCCTGCCGCCCTGGCGCATCGCCCGCGCGGGCCTCGGACGCACGTTCCAGAACCTCAAGCTGTTCGCGGGCATGTCGGTGCTGGACAACGTCAAGCTCGGCCTGCACGCGCACATCCCCACGGGCTTGTTCGGCAGCCTGCTGGGCCGGGGCGGCCCCGCCGAGCGGGCCGCGCGCGACGAGGCGCTGCAGATCCTGGACGCGCTGGATCTGCGCGACAAGGCGCAGGAGATCGCGGGCAGCCTGCCGTACGGCGTGCAGCGCCGCCTGGAACTGGCGCGCGCGCTGGCCACGCACCCGCACCTGCTGCTGCTCGACGAGCCCGCCGCCGGCCTGAACCCGCAGGAGACGCAGGAACTGGCGCAGGTGATCCAGCGCATCCGCGATCTGGGCATCACCGTGCTGCTGATCGAGCACCACATGGATCTGGTGATGGCCGTGTCCGACCACGTGATCGTGCTCGACTACGGCCAGAAGATCGCCGAGGGCGCGCCCGCGCAGGTGCAGAGCGACCCGCGCGTGATCGCCGCTTACCTGGGCACCGACGACGGGGACGACGACGACGGCGACGGCGACGGCGACGGGGACGCGGACGGGGACGGGGACGCGGACGAAGGGGGAGACGCCGATGGCCGATGAACTGCTGCGCATCGAAGACCTGCACGTGCGGTACGGCGCGGTGCAGGCGCTCAAGGGCGTCTCGCTGCACGTGCAGGCGGGCGAGGTGGTCACCATCATCGGCGGCAACGGCGCGGGCAAGAGCACGCTGATGCGCTGCATCTCGGGCCTGGAGCCCGCGAAGGCCGGGCGCGTGCTGTTCCAGGGTAAGGATCTCGCGGCCATCCCCGGCTACCGGCGCGTGGCCCTGGGCATCGCCCAGTCCCCCGAGGGCCGGCAGGTGTTCGCCGACCAGACCGTGCGCGACAACCTGCTGCTGGGCGCCTACCACCGCGCCGGCGCGGCCGAGATCGAGGCCGACATCCAGACGCAGTTCGAGCGCTTTCCGCGCCTGGGCGAGCGCCGGCAGCAGATGGCCGGCACCATGTCCGGCGGCGAGCAGCAGATGCTGGCCATCGCCCGCGCGCTGATGGCGCGCCCCAAGCTGCTGCTGCTCGACGAGCCCTCGCTGGGCCTGGCGCCGCTGATCGTCAAGGAAATCTTCGACACCATCCGCAGCCTGCGCACGCTGGGCGTGACGATCCTGCTGGTCGAGCAGATGGCCAACCAGGCGCTGGCCGTGGCCGACCGGGGTTATGTGCTGGAGACCGGCCGCATCACGCTGGAAGGCCCAGGCCGGGCACTGCGACGCGACCCCAAGGTGCGCGCGGCGTACCTGGGTAAGCATTGACGATGATCGGCGAGAAGGCGGCCGACCTCATTCCGGGAGGAAACCCATGCTGACTCCGCACGAAAACGCGACGATCGGCGGCGTGCTGCAGCAAGCCGCCGCCGCGTTCGGCGACCGGCCGCTGCTGGCGGCCCCGCCCAACGCCACGCGCGACTACGACCCGCAGGGCCGCACCATTACCCATGCGCAAGCGGCGCACGCCGTCCAGGCGCTGACGGCCCGCTATCGCCGGGCGGGCTACGGCCGCGGCCACCGCATCGCGCTGCTGCTGGAAAACCGGCTGGAGCACATGCTGCACAAGCTGGCGATGAACGCGCTGGGCATCTGCTGCGTGCCCGTCAACCCCGATTACCGCCCGCGCGAGCTGGCCTACCTGATCGATCATGCGCACGTGGATCTGGCCGTGGTGCTGCAGTCGCGCCGGGCCGACTGGCAAGCCGGCGCGCGCGAGGCCGCCTGGCAGCCGCCCGTCGTCTGCTTCGAGCAGTTCGACGGCGCGCTGCCCCCGGCGCCCATCCCGGCGACCGACTGGACCGCCGAGGCCGGCACGCCCGCGAGCATCCTTTACACGTCCGGCACCACGGGCCGGCCCAAGGGCTGCGTGCTCTCGCAACGCTACGAGCTGGCGGCGGGCGCGTACTACGCGACGCGCGGCGGCCTCGTCGAAATCCGACCCGAAGGCGAGCGCATCTACAACCCGCTGCCGCTGTTCCACGTCAACGCGTCCATCGTGTCGTTCTACGCGGCGCTGCTCACCGGAAGCTGCCAGATCCAGACCGACCGCTTCCAGCCCGCGCGCTGGTGGCAGGAGGTACGCGACACGCGGGCGACCATCGTCCATTACCTGGGCGTCATCATCCAGATGCTGCAACTGCAGCCGCCCGGCGAGGCCGACCGCGACCACTGCGTGCGCTTCGGCATGGGCGCGGGCGTGGAGCCGCAACTGCACGCGGCGTTCGAGCAGCGCTTCGGCTTCCCGCTGCTCGAGCTCTGGGGCATGACCGAGAACGTGCGCATCCTGATCGACTGCCACCCGCCGCGCCAGGTGGGCACGCGCGCCTTCGGCCGCTCCACGCCCGGCATCGAAGTGCGCGTGGTGGACGACGCGGACCGCGACGTGCCCGACGGCACGCCGGGCGAGATGCTGATCCGCCACTCGGCCGAGACGCCGCGCAAGGATTTCTTCTCGGGCTACCTCGACGACGAGGCCGCGACCGAGACCGCCTGGCGCGGCGGCTGGTTCCACACCGGCGACGTGGTCACGCGCGACGCCACGGGCATGCTGCACTTCGTCGAGCGGCGCAAGAACATCATCCGCCGCTCGGGCGAGAACATCGCCGCGGCCGAGGTCGAGGCCTGGCTGCTCACCCACCCTGACGTGGAGCTGGCCGCCGTGATGGCCGTGCCCGACGAGCTGCGCGAGGAGGAAGTGCTGGCCTGCATCGTGCTCAAGCCCGATGCGCGCCAGGCACGGGACCCGCAGGACACCGAGACGCGACTGCGCTCGTTGTTCGCGCACTGCGAGGCGGGGCTCGCTTACTTCAAGGCGCCGGGCTGGGTGTGGTTCACCGACCAGATCCCGACCACGGGCACGCAGAAGATCCAGAAGCACGCGATCTTCGGCCCCGGCACCGACCCGCGCACGCTGCCGGGCATGCACGACCTGCGCGCGTGGAAAAAGCGCCAGCGCCCCCAGGGTTGAAGCATGTTCTCACGCCCCCAGCCGCGCCATCGCCTGCGAGAACCGCGGGTCGAGCACCGCGTTCGGGTTGCAGCGGAACCAGGGGCTGACCTTCTGGCTGTCCACGCTGAAGATGTTGCCGGGCGCCATCACGATGCCCTCGTCCAGCAGGGTCCGGGCCAGCGCCTGCGCGTCGGGGAAACCGGGCCAGCGCGCCCAGATGAACAGCGAATGCGCGGGGCGCACGAACACCTCGGCGCCCATGCGGTCGAGCAGCGCGTACGCGCTTCGCGTCGCCTCGGCCAGCCTGCCGCGCAATCGCTCCAGGTGCCGGGCGTGGCGCCGCTCGGCGAGCAGGGTTTCGACGGCGCGCTCCGCGTATTCCGAACTGCTGATGGAGGTGAGGATCTTCAGGTCGGCCAGTTCCTGGGCCAGATCGGGACTGCAGGCGACGAAGCCCACGCGCAGCGCGGCCGACAGCGACTTCGAGAAGCTGCCCAGGTACAGCGTGCGCTCCAGACCGTCCAGTGCCGACAGCCTGGGCGCCGTCGCAGGGCGGAAGTCGCTGAGCGCATCGTTCTCGACCAGCAACAGGTTGTGCTGCTCGGCCAGACGCAGCACCTCGCGTGCGTTGGACGGCGAGAGATCCGAGCCCGTGGGGTTATGGGCCAGCGACTGCGTGAAGAACAGGCGCGGTCTCAGGGTCGCGAGCAGCCGCTCCAGCGCCTGCAGGTCGGGGCCGTCCGCCAGACGAGGCACGCCCACGACCCGGGCGCCGACCAGGTGCAGCTTGCCGCGCAACGGGTAGTAGCCGGGGTCGTCGATCAGCACGACGCCGCCGGGCGGCACGAAGTAGCGCACGATCAGGTCCATGGCCTCGTTGGCGCCGTGGGTCAGCACGATCTGCTGCGGATGGGCAGCGATGCCCAGGTCCGCCAGGCGCCGCACGAGGCGGTGGCGCAGCGGCGCATAGCCGAGCCGTTCGCCGTAGCGGAACAGCGTGCCCAGCCCGCCGCGCGCGACCTTATGGTGCGTGCGATCCAGCCGCGCGCCCTCCAGCCATTCCGACGGAGGAAACGCATCCCCGACGGCGAGCTGCCCCGGCTCGTTGCGCAATTGCGTGCGCAGCAGCCAGACGATGTCCATCGTCCGGCGCAGCGAATGGCCGTCGGCGGCCTCCGCGCCGGTCTCGGGCACGGCGGCCTCCTTGACGAAGAAGCCCGAGCCGCGCCGAGGCTCGACCAGCCCGCGGGACACCAACAGTTCGAAGGCCGAGACCACGGTGTTCTTGCCGTAGCCGCGCGATGCCGCGATCTCGCGCAGCGACGGCAGCTTGTCGCCGCTGCGATAGACGCCATCGCGGATCTGCCGCTCCAGCGAGTCCGCCAGCGCGATGAACAGGGGGACGGGTGTGGCGCTCATGCACCCGCACTGTACCCGCCCTTTTCCCAATCCCTCACCCCGCCCATCCATCATGACCACCATCGACTCCCGCCTGCCCCGCTTCCGTTCCATGACCGTGCCGCAGCGCCTGCAGCACCTCGTGGCCGCCGCGCACCTGAGCGACGAGGACGCGCATCGCCTCGCCCACGGCGGCGCGCTGGACCCCGCATTGGCCGACGGCATGATCGAGAACGTCGTCGGCACCTTCGAGCTGCCGCTGGGCGTGGCCGGTTATTTCCGGCTCAACGGTAAGGACGTGCTCGTGCCGATGGCGGTGGAAGAGCCGTCCGTGGTGGCCGCCGCCTCGTTCATGGCCAAGCTCGCGCGCGAGTGCGGCGGCTTCGAGACATCGAGCACCGCCCCGCTGATGCGCGCGCAGGTGCAGGTGCTGGGCCTGACCGACCCGCACGGCGCGCGCCAGTCGCTGCTGCGCCGACGGCAGGAGATCATCGACCTGGCGAACCGGCGCGACGAGGTCCTGATCGGCCTGGGCGGCGGCTGCCGCGACATCGAGATCCACGTGCTGGAACCCACGCGCCGCGGTCCGATGCTGGTGATGCACCTGATCGTGGACGTGCGCGACGCGATGGGCGCCAACACCGTCAACACCATGGCCGAGTCGGTCTCGCCGCTGGTCGAGGCCATCACCGGCGGCCAGGTACGGTTGCGCATCCTCTCCAACCTCGCCGACCTGCGCCTGTCGCGCGCGCGCGTGGCGCTGTCGCCCGAGGTGCTCGCCACGGCGGAATACGACGGCCGCGACATGATCGAACGCATCCTCGACGCTCATGAATTCGCCGCCGTCGATCCTTACCGCGCCGCCACGCACAACAAGGGCATCATGAACGGCATCGACCCGGTGATCGTCGCCACCGGCAACGACTGGCGCGCGGTCGAGGCCGGCGCGCACGCCTGGGCCTGCCGCAACGGCCACTACGGCCCGCTGACCCGCTGGGAGAAGGACGCGCGCGGCTGGCTGGTCGGCAGCCTGGAGATGCCCATGCCCGTCGGTCTGGTCGGCGGCGCGACCAAGACCCACCCGCTGGCGCGGCTGTCGCTGAAGATCATGGGCGTGGCGACGGCGCAGGAGCTGGGCGAGACCGCCGTCGCCGTGGGCCTGGCGCAGAACCTGGCCGCGCTGCGCGCGCTGGCCACCGAAGGCATACAGCGCGGCCACATGGCGCTGCACGCGCGCAACCTGGCGATCGTCGCCGGCGCCGTCGGGCAGGAGGTCGACCAGGTCGCCCGCCAGATGGCCCAGGAAAAGGACGTGCGCACCGACCGCGCACAGGCGCTGCTGGCCGCCATACGCGCCGGCAACTAAGGAAGATTGGCGGCGCCCAGTCGCGACAGCAGAACCGCGGCTTCGTCGGCCATCCGCTCGACGATCCGCGCCGCGGGCTCGATCGAATCGATCAGGCCCGCGGCCTCGCCGAACCAGACCCCGGTGTTCTCCGGATCTCCGTCGGTGAAGGCCTGCCGGTAGCGCGGACCTTCCACCGCGACCTGGCGTTCCAGTTCCGCCTCGCGTCCATGCCAGCGGTCGGTGAACGCGTTTCGCCGGATCCTGGCGCTGAACCCGCGCGGCCAGGGTATCTGGCGGGCGATGTCGGCCACCGCGGTGCGCAGCGTGCCGTCTCCGTCGGTGTCGAGGATGGCGCGGTGGTGTCCGTCGTGGACCAGGGCCTCCGTGGACGCCCACAGGCGGGTTCCGACCAGGACGCCGTCGGCGCCGAGAGCGAGCGATGCCGCGAGGCCCCGCCCGTCGGCGATGCCGCCCGCCGCCAGCAGCAGGGTATCGGGAGCATGCGCGGCCAGATGGTCGGCGGCTTCGGGCACGAAGCTCAGCGTTCCGCGCAGCGCGCCGTGTCCGCCCGCCTCCGCCCCTTGCGCGACCACCACGTCGGCGCGCACGTCCACGGCGTCCATCACATGGGCCATGTCCTGGCACTGGCAGATGACGCGCGCGCCGGCGGCACGGATCTCGTCGATGAACGGGCGCGGATCGCCGAAGGACAACATGACGGCGACCGGCCGGTGTTCGAGCACTTCGGTCAGCAGGGACGGCGACTTGCGCAGCGACCAGGTGATGAAGCCCACGCCCACCGGCGCACCGTCTGCCGCTTCGAATTGCTGCCGGAGCCAGGACGGATCGCCGTAGCCGCCGCCGATCAATCCGAGCCCGCCGGCCCGGCTTACCGCTGCCGCGAGGGCGCCGCCGGCGGCGAACGCCATCGGCGCCGAGACTACCGGGTACCGCAGTCCGAACGCCTCGTTCAGTCGCGTCGAGAGTATGGCCATGGGTTCTCCGTTGATGTTCCGGGCATTTGATCCGAACTCGAGCTTCATTTCAAATGAATAGTCATGAATGATTGTTCTTCATATGAGAAGGCACGGCCCGGAGCAGTCGCCGATGCGCTTCGAGCCTGTCGGCGAGCCGATCGCGGCGGCCGGCCGAGGACGGCCGATAAGGGGCGGCACTTGTTGTCATACCGGACTCCCCCCTGCGGAAGCTATGATCGAGTGGTAAAACCATACGAACGAAGGAGACGAACAGATGAGCAAATCCATGGACCCGGCCGCCGTCGCCCGTCGCGTGATTCGTCGCGTGGCCCTGGGGGATGACTTGACCCATGCCGCGCGCGTGCACGATCAGGCGCTCGCCCTGATCGATGGCGACGAACGGGTTTCGTATGCCGACTTCGAAACCCAGGCCAATCGATTCGCCCGGTACCTGCTTGCCGAAGGCCTGGCGCCGGGCAGCAAGGTGGCGGTGCTGGGCAACAACTCCATCGAGTTCCTGGTGGCGTGTTATGGCATCTTCAAGGCCGGCATGGTGTGGGTACCGGTCAATCACATGCTGGCGGCCGACGGCGTGCGTTATGTGCTCGAGCACGCCGAGGTCGCTCATGTGCTGATCGACGATGTATTGGCCGCGCGGCCCGATCTCGCCCCCGTGCTGGCGGATCTCGGGCTGCCTACGCTGATCCTGCGCCCGGGCCGCGCCGCCGACGAGGCGACTCCGCTGCGCCAGGCCAGCCACGGGCAGGCCGATGCGCCGCCCGAGGTCGACATCGACGACGACGACCTGGTGCTCATCATGTACACCAGCGGCACCACCGGCCGGCAGAAAGGGGTCATGCACTCCCACCTGTCAGTGCACAGCGCGCTGGTATCGAACGTGGCCGAGCTGCTGCTGAGCCGGGACAGCATCAATTTCGCGGTGCTGCCCTTGTTCCATTGCGCGCAGTTCGCGGGCACGGCCGCGGCCCTGCTGACGGGCGGGAGCAGCGTCCTGCAACGCGGCTTCGACGCCGAGAAGGTCATGGAGGCCATCGAGCGCGAACGCGTCACGCATTTCACCGGGCTGCCGCTGATGTATGCGGCGATGCTGCAGTCGCCGACGCGGGCGTCACGCGATCTGAGCAGCCTGCGGCAGTGCATCTATGGCATGGCGCCGATGCCCAAGCCCGTTCTCGAGCGCCTGATCGCGGAGATCTGCCCGAATTTCAGTCTGGGCTCGGGGCAAACCGAAGCCTTCCCGGTGACCACGCGCTTCCGCCCGGAGCAGCAGCTCCAGCGATTCGGGGCTTATTGGGGGCAGGCGTGCATGCTCAACGACATGGCGATCATGGACGAAAGCGGCCGTCTGGTGCCGCGAGGCGAGATCGGCGAGATCGTGCATCGCGGCCCCAATGTCATGCTCGGTTATTACAAGGATCCCGAGGCCACCGCCGCCGTCAGTGCCTTCGGCTGGCACCACACCGGCGATATGGGCATGTTCGATGCCGACGGGCAGTTGCTGTTCCTCGATCGCAAGAAGGACTTGATCAAGACCGGCGGCGAGAACGTGCCCTCGATCAAGGTCGAGGAGGTTCTGCTGCGTCACCCGGCGGTGGCCAATGCGGCCGTCGTCGGGCTCGCGCATCTGCGCTGGGGCGAGGCGGTCAGCGCCTTCGTCGTGCTCAAGCCCGGAATGAGCGCCACGCCCGAGGAATTAATCGAGCACTGCCGGCCGCTGCTGGGCGGCTTCGAAATGCCCAAGGTCTTGCGGGTATTGCCCGAGTTTCCGATGACCCCGACCGGCAAGATCCAGAAGCACTTGATCAAGCGGGAGTACGAGGACTTGTTCGCGAACGAGAACAAGGTGTGACAGGTAAGAACTGATCGCCGATATCCGCCGCCGGAAACGCCAGCCTCCGCCGGGCGATCTCCGCGGACCAACGCCGAGGCCAACGCCCGGATCAACGCAGGTGAGGCAGCATCCGTTCGCGTGACTTGCGCAGGTGGCGACGCGCCATCGACTCGGCCTTCGCCGCGTCGCCGGCCAGGATCGCCGCCGTGATCTGCCGATACTCGGCGACCATCGCCTTCAGGTCGCCGCGCGTCAGCAAGCCATAGAACTGGTTGCGGAACAGATGCGCGCGCCAGGTCGGCATCGCCCGGTCGAGATCCTCGCTGTCGGCCGCATCGAACATCGCCTGGTAGAAGCGCGCGCGCTGGTCGAGGATCTGCTGCAAATCGTTGCCTTCGCCCGGCTCGATCAACGGCCTGGCCGCGGCGGCGAACTTCTCGCGATGGCCGCCCTGATCGATGTTCGTCGCGGCCAGGCGCGCCGCCAGCCCCGTCAGCACCTCCAGCACGCCCAGCAGCTTGTCCGCGTCGTCCAGGCTGAGCCCGCGGATCACGGCGCCGCGGTGCGGGACGATCTCGACGACGCCCTGCGAGGCGAGGATCTTCAAGGCTTCGCGGACGGTGCTGCGACCGACCCCCAGCCGCCGGGTCAGATCCGCTTCGACCAACCGCTGGCCGACGCCGTATTCGCGCCGCTGCAAGCCCTTGGTGATGGCCTCGGCGACCCGCTCGGGCGTGCTGGGCGGCGACTTCGTCGAGCGCCCCGACGCCGTGTTCGCGGATCGGACCTTCGTCGGCTCGGGCATGGGACCTTGGGAATCAAACGACGTCGACGCCCGGATTCTAGCAACAGGCGGCTCCGTGCACGCCTTTCGTTTTTCGGGCGCTTCGCTTTTATTGTCCGACAATCCAGTCCATTATTGTCCGACGATATCAATCCATTCCGAGCCTGCCCATGTTCGAACAGACCGCCCGCTCCCGTGAACTCCAGTCGCGCCTCGAGGACTTCATGGACGAGCACATCTATCCGAACGAGCAGCGCTACTACGAGGAAGCCGAGATCCTGGGCCCGTGGGCCGTCTACCCGGTCGTCGAAGAGCTCAAGCCGATCGCGCGCGCCGCCGGGCTGTGGAATCTGTTCCTGCCTTCGTCCGAGCGCGGCGCCGGCCTGTCGAACAGCGAATACGCGCCGCTGTGCGAAGTCATGGGCCGCTCGCACCTGGCGCCCGAGGTCTTCAATTGTTCGGCGCCCGATACCGGCAACATGGAAGTGCTCGAGCGCTACGGCACCGCCGAGCACAAGGCGCGCTGGCTCGAACCGCTGCTGGCCGGAGAGATCCGTTCGTGTTTCGCGATGACCGAGCCGGCGGTCGCATCGAGCGACGCGACCAACATCCGTTCGTCGATCGTGCGCGACGGCGACGAGTACGTGATCAACGGTCATAAGTGGTACACGACCAACGCCACCGACCCGCGCTGCAAGATCGCGATCTTCATGGGCAAGACCAACCCCGACGATCCGAACGTCCATCGCCAGCAGTCGATGATCCTGGTGCCGATGGACGCGCCGGGCGTGACCATCGTCCGCCCGCTGGCCGTGTTCGGCTTCTACGGCGTGCCCGACCGCGCATCCGAGGTGATCTTCGAGAACGTCCGCGTTCCGGCGTCGAACCTGCTGCTCGGCGAGGGACGCGGTTTCGAGATCGCCCAGGGGCGGCTCGGCCCCGGACGCATCCACCATTGCATGCGCCTGGTCGGCCTGGCCGAACGCGCATTGGCGACGATGTGCGACCGGGGCTTGACGCGGGAGGCGTTCGGCAAGCCGATCATCCGCTTCGACGTCTGGTCCGAACGCATCGCCGAGTCGCGCATCCTGATCGACCAGGCGCGCCTGCTGACCCTGCAAGCGGCGCACATGATGGACACCGTCGGCAACAAGGCCGCGAAGGCCGAAATCGCGATGATCAAGGTGGCCGCGCCGGCGATGGCCTGCAAGATCGTCGACTGGGCGATCCAGGCCTATGGCGGCGGCGGCACCAACAACGACGTCAGCCTGGCCAGCGCTTATGCGACGGCGCGCCTGCTGCGGCTCGCCGACGGCCCCGACGAAGTGCACCGCGCGCAGATCGCCAAGCTCGAACTGCGCAAGCGCGAAGCGCTTCTCGAGCAGGCGGGTCCGGGCGCGCCGGCCCGCCCGCGACGGCTGCGCTATCCGAACCCGCGGGCGTCCTCCCAGGCGCCGACGGCCTGACCCTGCCCGCTCGAAGATCGCGGTCCGGCACGGCCGGCCTTCACGACCTGCGGTCGAGCACGCATCCAAGGAGACATCATCATCATGCAGCGTCGCCGATTCCTCGGGCTCAGCGCGTCGGGCGGACTCGCCGCGCTCGGCCTCTCGCCTCGCCTGTCGAGTGCCGCGGTCACCACGAGGCCGAGCAGGTTCGTCGTCGGCTTCGCGCCCGGCGGCGGAACGGACACCATCGCCCGCATGGTCGCCGATGCGGTCGGCTCGCAATATCCGGGCGGGCTGATCGTCGAGAACAAGCCCGGCGCGGCCAGCCGCATCGCGGTCGAGACCGTGAAGGCGGCCGACGCGGATGGCAGCACGCTGCTGGTCACTCCCGATTTCGCGCTGACCGTCTACCCGCACAGCTTCGCCAAGCTGGGCTACGACCCGCTGAAGGACCTGGTCGCGGTGGCGCCGGTCGCGCTGGCGGGGATCGCGCTGTGCGCGGGACCCATGGTACCGGCGACGGTCCGGACACCGGTCGACTACCTGGACTGGGTCAAGGCCAATCCGGCGATGTCGTCGTTCGGCTCTCCGGGCGCGGGCTCGTCATTCCACTTCGCCGGGCTGATGCTGGGCAAGGCGCGCGGCATCGAGTTGAACCATATCGCGTACAAGGGCGGCGCGCCGGCATTGCAGGACGTGATCGGCGGCCAGATCCCCGCCAACGTCTGCGCGATCGGCGAAGCGCTGCAGTTCATCAAGGCCGGCAACCTGCGCGCACTGGGCACCTTCGGCACCGAGCGCGATCGCTTCGCGCCGGAAACGCCGACGATGGTGGAATCCGGTTTCAAGGACGTCGTCGCGCAGGCGTGGATCGCCGTGTTCGCGCCCGCGAAGACGCCGGCCGACGTGGTCGCCAGGACCGCGGCGGCGCTCAATGCAGCCACCTCGGGCGGCGCGCTGACCGATCGCCTGGCCGGCTACGGCATGCGTCCGTTGACGATGTCCTCCGGCGAGCTGGCCGCGATGCTGCGCGGCGACCTCGACCGGTGGGGGCCTGTCGTCAAGGCATCCGGGTTCAAGGCGCAGGACTGATCCGACCGCCGCAGGCCTCGCTCGATCGGCACGAGCGGGGCCCGCGGCAGCCCGGGCGGCCTCTGCCGATCAAGCGCGGGCGAGCCGGGTGCTTCGAGACTCGGAGTGTCCGGTTACTGCGCGGCGGCCAGGATCGCCTGCGCCTTCAACAGCACCGGCCGGTCGATCATCTTGCCGTCGAGCTGCACGGCACCGCTCGATCCTTCGACGGCGGCCATCACGCGCTTCGCCCATTCGACGTCGGCCGCCGACGGCGCCAGCGCCGTATGGATCGGCGCTACCTGCTTGGGATGGATGCACAGCTTGGACGTGAAGCCGAAGGCCCGCGCGAACGCCAGTTCGTCGAGCAGCCGCCGCTCGTCCTGGATGTCGGGCGTGACGCCCGCCACCGGCGGCGCGATGCCGGCGACGCGCGACGCCAGCGCGATCCGCGTCGACGGCTCGATGAACCCGCGCTCGTCGCCGGACAGGCCGACGTCGAGCGCGTAGTCGAGCGTGCCGAACGCCAGCCGCTGCACGCCCGGCGCACGGGCGACGGCCTCGACGTTGAGCACGCCGGCCGCCGACTCGATCAGCGGCACCACCCTGCCCTGCGGACCGAGCGCGCCGACCACGCGCGCGACCTGCTCGGGCGTCTCGACCTTGGGCAGCATCACGGCCTGCCAGCGAAAGCGCGCGACCATCTGCAGGTCGTCGGCGAACCACGGCGTCGATCCGTCGTTGATCCGCACCAGCAGGCGCTGGCGGTCGCCGGCGAACGCGGCCAGCCAGGTCGCCAGGCCGGCGCGGGCGGCGTCCTTGTCGGCCGGCGACACCGCGTCCTCGAGGTCGATGATCACCGCGTCGGCGCCGGCGGCCAGCGCCTTGTCGAAGCGCTCGGGCCGGTTGGCCGGGACGAACAGATAAGTACGGGGGTAAGCGTCAGCCATCGCGATCTCCGTCAGCGCAGCGTCACCGTCGCGTCCATCGACAGACAGCCTTCGTGATCCTGCGTCCACAGCCGGATCGTGCGGCCGTCCGGCGACGGCTGGCCGCAGACGCAGAACGGATTGATGTCAAAGATCGGCCGCATCGCGCGGAACTCGAACGCGGCGACGTCGGCCTGCGGCATCTGCCGGCGCAGCAGATCGAGCAGCAGCGTCGCCTGCAGCGGCCCGTGGACGATCAGGCCGGGGTAACCCTCGACGGTCGTCGTGTAGCGGCGATCGTAGTGGATCCGGTGGCCGTTGAACGTCAGCGCCGAGTAGCGGAACAGCAGCACGTCGTCCGGCACGATGCGGCGCTCCCACGCGCGCGTTTCGGGTGCCGGAGTCGGCGGCGGGGCCTTGTCGCCGGGCGCCGGCGCCGGGCGATAGACGATGTCGTGGAACTCTTCGAGCAGCACGTCGGACTCGCCCTGGCGGCGCACGTCGTGGCGAGCCTTGACGAAGACCAGCGAGCCGGTGCGGCCCGACTTCTCGGTGACGTCGATGATCGTCGACGTGCGCGACAGCACGTCGCCGACCTTCAGCGGCCCGTTGAACCGGATCTGGCTGCCCGCCCACATGCGCCGCGGCAGTTCGATCGGCGGCAGGAACCCGCCCCGCTGCGGATGCCCGTCGGGGCCGATCTGCGCTTGCGGCGCGACCGGCAGGAAGTACAGCCAATGCCAGAGCAGCGGTAACGGCGTGCCGGCCGGCGGCTTGTCGTTCGGCCAGTCCAGCGTCGCCGACATCGCGGCCACCGGATAGGCGGTCACCGTGTCGACCTGCGTCTCGGTCTTGCCGATCCACTGCTTGAAGTCCGCACTCATGCTCAGTTCTCCTCTTCGTTGTTCGTCATCGTGGGGATCGGTCGCCGGCGCGGATCGCTCGGCGCCCGCCGGTCATTCGTCGACCCGGATCGTTCGCCGCCCACCGGCCATCAGTCGACCCGGATCGTTCGCAGCGCACCGGCCATCCGTCGCCCCGGATCGTTCGCAGCCCGCCGGTCATCCGTCGACCCGCCGTCACGCCATCGCGTAGTCGAGCGCCAGACCGACGAAGATCGCCGCGCCGAGCCAGTTGTTCTGGTTGAACGCCCGGAAGCAGCCTTCGCGCGAGCGCGTGCGGATCAGTCGTCCATGGTGGATCGCCATGGCGGCCGCGACCAGCAGCCCCGCGCCGTACCAGGCGCCGCGCCCGGCCATCGCGCCGGCCACGGCCAGCAGCGCCAGCGTCAGCGCATAACAGACCATCACCGCCGCCACGTCGAAGCGGCCGAAGGTGATCGCCGACGTGCGGATGCCGATCTTCAGGTCATCGTCGCGGTCGACCATCGCGTATTCGGTGTCATAAGCGACGGCCCAGAACACGTTGGCCAGCAGCATCACCCACGCGACCGGCGGCAGCGTGCCGAGCGTCGCGGCGAACGCCATCGGGATGCCGAAACCGAACGCGACGCCCAGGTACGCCTGCGGGATCGCCAGGAAACGCTTGGTGAACGGATAGCTGCCGGCCAGGAAGGCGCCGACGAACGCCAGCGCGAACGTCAGGCCGTTGAACGGCAGGATCAGCAGCAGCGCCAGCAGCGACAGCACGACGAACACCATCACCGCTTCCCACGAATGCAGCTTGCCGGCCGTCAGCGGACGATCGCGGGTTCGCTGCACGTGGCGGTCGAAATCGCGGTCGGCCCAGTCGTTGATCGCGCAGCCGGCCGCGCGCATCAGCACGGTGCCGACGACGAACGCGAACAGCAGGTACGGCGCGGGCCGGCCGTCGGCGGCGATCCATACCGCCCACAACGTCGGCCACAGCAGCAGCAGGATGCCGATCGGCTTGTGCATCCGCGTCAGCCGCCAATAGAGGCTGACGCGGCCCTCGCGGGGACTCAGCGCGCCTGGGACAGCCATGACACGTAGCGGCTGACGCCCTGCTGCACGGTGAGGAACGGCTCGTCGTAGCCGACGGCGCGCAGGCGGTCCATCTCCGACTGCGTGAAGCTCTGGTACTTACCCTTGAGCGCCTCGGGAAACGGAATGTATTCGAGCAGCCCCGCCTGGACCTGCTCGGCCAGCGTCAGCGGCGCCTGGCCCTGCTGCTCGCGCAGCGCGTTGACGACGGTCGTCGCGATGTCGTTGAACGGCTGCGCGTGCCCGGTCCCGCAGTTGAACACGCCGCTGACCGGCTCGCCGCGCTCGGCGCGATCGAAGAAGAACAGATTGACCTTGACGACGTCGTCGACGTGGATGAAGTCGCGCGACTGCCCGCCCGCCGGCCAGCCGTCCCATCCCTCGAACAGCTTGACGCTGCCCTCGGCGCGGAACTGGTTGAAATTGTGGAAGGCCACCGAGGCCATCCGGCCCTTGTGCGTTTCGCGCGGGCCGTAGACGTTGAAGTAGCGCAGCCCGACGATCGGCGCCGACGGCGAGCCGTCGAGCCGGCGCCGCACGATCTGGTCGAACAGCAGCTTCGAATAACCGTAGACGTTCAGCGGCCGCTCGAACTCGGGCTCCTCGACGAAGCGCCGGGATCCGCCGTAAGTGGCCGCCGACGACGCGTAGATCATCGGGATCCGGTGCTGCTGCGCGAACGCGAGCAGCGCCTGCGAATACCGGAAGTTGTTCTCGATCATGTAGCGGCCGTCGGTCTGCATCGTGTCCGAGCAGGCGCCCTGGTGGAAGATCGCGCGGATCCGCTTCGCGTCGCCGCGCAGCGCCGCGAGCCCCGGCCACGAACCGTCGGCCAGCGCCGGCAGCGCCGCCAGCAACTGCGTCTTGTCCAGGTAGTCGACCATGCCGCAGTCGACGAGGTTGTGGAACTTGTCCGCACGGGTCAGGTTGTCGACCGCCAGGATGTCCTGCTCGCCGCGGTCGTTCAAGGCCTTGACCAGATTGCTGCCGATGAATCCGGCAGCGCCGGTAACGATGATCACTCGAACCCCCTGTCTCGGACGCGTCGCGCGTCAAGTCGATCGCCGGTCGTCCCCATTCGCGTTGCCACTCGCGTTGCCGCTCGCGTCGCCATGGCCGACGGCGCGCCGCGCCGCCGCCGGGACGATCCGACCCGGATCATGCCAGACCGTCGAACAGCTCGTCGGCGCTGACCGCGGCCGTGCCCAGCTTGCCCACGACGATGCCGCCGGCGCGATTGGCCAGCGCCATCGCCTGGCGCGGCGTGCGCCCGACCGCCAGCATCGCCGCGAGCACGGCGACGACGGTATCGCCGGCACCCGAGACATCGTATACCTCGCGCGCCTGGGCCGGCACGGTGACCACGCCGTCGTCGGTGAACAGGCTCATGCCCTCTTCCGAGCGGGTGACCAGCAGCATCCGCACGTCGAGCGATTCGCGCAGGCGCTGCGCGCGCGCGACCAGGTCGGCCTCGTCGCGCCAGCGGCCGACGACCTCGCGCAGCTCGGCGCGGTTCGGCGTCAGCATCGTCGCGCCGCGATAGCGGGCGTAGTCGTCACCCTTCGGATCGACGATCACCGGCTTGCCGGCCGCGGCGGCGGAGCGGATGAAGCGGTCGACCTTGTTCAGCGCGCCCTTGCCGTAGTCGGACAACACGACGACGTCGACGTCGGGCAGGGTCTGCTCGACCTGCAGCGCCTTGTCGGCCAGCACCTGCTCGGACGGCGCCTGCTCGAAATCGATGCGCAGCAACTGCTGCTGGCGGCCGACGACGCGCAGCTTGACGGTCGTCGGCAGCGCCGGATCGATCGACAGGCGCGCGTCGATGCCCAGGTCCTCGGCCATCCGGCGCACGCAACGCCCGGGCTCGTCGTCGCCGACGACGCCCATCAGCAGCGCGTGGGCGCCGAGCGAAGCCAGGTTGCGCGCGACGTTGGCCGCGCCGCCGAGCCGCTCGTCGTCGCGGGTGACCCGCACGACCGGTACCGGCGCTTCGGGCGAGATCCGCGACACGTCGCCGAACCAGTAGCGGTCGAGCATCACGTCGCCGACGACCAGCACGCGGGCCGCCGACAGATCGACGCGCGTCGGCGCGTCGTCGGCACGCCCGTCGTCGGCGCGCACGGGGACCGGGCCGCCATCGGCGGCCGCACGACGGCTTCGTTCAGGCACGTTCCAACTCCTCGCTACGGCGCGGCGAATACGTATCCCAGCGATTGCATCCCGGGCACTGCCAGTAGAACTGCCGCGCCTTGAAGCCGCAATGCTGGCACTGGTAGCGCGACAGCCTGCGAACCTGATCGTGGATCAGCTTCTGCACCAGCGCGATCTCTTCACGTTCCTGCGGCGGCGCGAACGGCGCGCGCATCTGCAGCAGCGTCGCCAGCCCCAGCAGCGACGGCGATTCGCGCAGATCGTTCGACGCCCACGCCAGCGCCGCGTCCGGACCATCGCGCTCGCTGCGCGCGCCGGCCACCGCGGCCAGCACGTCGATCGACGCGCTCTCGTGCATCAGCCCCTCGAGCCCGTCGATGCCCTGCGCCAGCTTGCCGACGGCCCGGTGCGCCTCGATCCATTCGCGCGCGACCAGCGCCAGGTAGTCGGGCCGGTCGATCGCCACGTGCTGGAACGCCTTGACCGCCGAGGCCGGATCGCCGTCGGCCAGCGCCTGCTGCCCCTGCAGCAGCCGCGGCCGCGGATGGCGCGGATCGGCGTGCAGCGCGTTCTCCAGATGAACCGCCGCGAGCTCGCGCGTGTGCTCCTCGTCCGAGGCCTGCGCCTTGACGGCCAGCTCGCAGTGGAAATGGCAGATCTGCCGATGGTGCGAGTCGCCGGCGACCCGGTCCAGCCGCTCGGCCAGTTCGATGGCCTGCGGCCAGTCGCGCACCATCTGCACAATCTCGAGCCGGAACTTCAGCGCCGCGGCGCCGTACTCGGTGCCTTCGAGGCGATTGAACGCGTCCTCGGCCCGATCGATGAGCCCGGCCTTCAGGTAGTCCTGTCCGAGCTCGAACAGCGCGTGCTCACGCTGGCTCGGGTCGAGATCGCCGCGTTCGATCAGGTTCTGGTGGACGCGGATCGCCCGGTCGGACTCGCCGCGGCGACGGAACAGGTTGCCCAGCGCGAAATGCAGCTCGATCGTGTCCGGATCCAGCCGCACGACGTCGATGAACGCGTCGATCGCCTTGTCCGACTGCTCGCTGAGCAGGAAATTGAGCCCCTTGAAGTAGGCGTCCGGCAGATGGCGGTTCTCGCGCTGGACGCTCTTCTGGTCGAACCGCGACGTGATCCATCCGAGCCCGAAGAACAGCGGGATCACCAGCAACCACCAGGCCTGGAACTCCATGCGGATTCCGCGTCGCGCGTGCGGCTCGGGGACCGGGCGCGCTCAGACGCCCAGGCGCGTCGGCGCGGTCGGATCGATGCCCATCGACGACGCGGGCATGTCGGCCGACGGCGGCACCGGCGTCGCGGGTTGCGCGTTCAGCTTCAGTTCCTTGCGCAGCCTGCCGATCTCGCGGCGGTAGCGGAACAGCATCGGAAACACGGCCAGCAGGCCCATGACGGTGCCGGCCGCGAAGAACAGCAGCAGGAAGATGACCAGCGGCGCGCGCCAGACGGTCTCCATGCCGAAGAAATGCAGATCGGTCGCCGTCGTATTGGTCACGGCGAATCCCAGCGCGACCAGGAACAAGAAGATCCGGAAAATCCAGGAAATCAGGCGCATCCGCGCATCCCGTTGTCTCAGAGCGGTACCCGGAGCGGGCGCCGCGGCATCATGATGGCCGCAACCGGCGGGCAGACGCCCGCCCGATCACGATTTGATCGCAGCGTCGACACGCTCGCGCAACTCCTTGCCCGGCTTGAAGTGCGGCACCCGTTTTTCGGGCACCAGCACGCGCTCGCCGGACTTGGGGTTGCGGCCGATGCGGGGCGGCCGATGCGACAGCGCGAAACTGCCGAACCCCCGGATCTCGATGCGACGACCTTCGGACAAGGTCTTGCTCATCGCATCGAGGATGGTCTTGACCGCGAACTCCGCGTCCTTGGCGACGAGCTGCGGATAGCGCTCGGCCAGACGCGCGATCAGCTCCGACTTGGTCATCGTCGGATGCTTGTCGTCGCCTTCCTGTACGTCGTTCGGGTCGTCGATCATCATCTGGGGGCCGGTCCGCCAGGCGGCGGCTTACGAGTTGTTCTGGTTGTCCAGTTTCGCACGCAGCAGCGCGCCCAGGTTGGTCGTGCCGCTGACCGCCGACGATTCGGCGGCGATCCGCTGCAGCGTCTCGGCCGTCTCGACGTTGTCCTTGGCCTTGATCGACAGGTTGATCGAACGGTTCTTCCGATCGACGTTGACGATCATCGCCTCGACCTCATCACCTTCCTTCAGGTGGTTGCGCGCATCCTCGACGCGATCGCGCGAGATCTCGGACGCCCGCAGGTACCCGTCGGTGTCGCCGCCCAGGTCGATGACCGCACCCTTCGGATCGACGCTGCGGACCTTGCCGCGGACGATCGCGCCCTTCTCGTGCTGGCCGGCGTAGCTGTTGAACGGATCGCCCTCGAGCTGCTTGATGCCCAGCGAGATGCGCTCGCGCTCGGTGTCGATCGCCAGCACGACGGCGCCGACCTCGTCGCCCTTCTTGAACTCGCGCACGGCTTCTTCGCCCGGCTTGTTCCACGACAGGTCGGACAGGTGGACCAGACCGTCGATGCCGCCCGGCAGGCCGATGAACACGCCGAAGTCGGTGATCGACTTGATCGTGCCCTGGACCTTGTCGCCCTTGCGATGGTTGTCCGAGAACTCTTCCCACGGGTTGGCGCGGCACTGCTTCATGCCCAGCGAGATCCGGCGACGATCCTCGTCGATCTCGAGCACCATGACCTCGACCTCGTCGCCCAGCGACACGATCTTGCCCGGGTTGACGTTCTTGTTCGTCCAATCCATCTCGGACACGTGCACCAGACCCTCGATGCCCGGCTCGATCTCGACGAACGCGCCGTAGTCGGTGATGTTGGTGACCTTGCCGAACATCCGGGTGCCGGTCGGGTAGCGGCGGGCGATGCCGACCCACGGGTCGTCGCCGAGCTGCTTGACGCCGAGCGAGACGCGGTTCTTCTCCTGGTCGAACTTGAGCACCTTGGCCGTGACTTCCTGGCCGACCGACAGCACCTCGGACGGATGACGCACGCGGCGCCATGCCATGTCGGTGATGTGCAGCAGGCCGTCGATGCCGCCCAGGTCGATGAACGCGCCGTAGTCGGTGATGTTCTTGACCACGCCCTTGACGATCGCGCCTTCGGACAGCGTCTCGAGCAGCTTGGCGCGCTCTTCGCCCTGCGTCAGTTCGATGACGGCGCGGCGCGACAGCACGACGTTGTTGCGCTTGCGATCGAGCTTGATGACCTTGAACTCGAGCGTCTTGCCTTCGTACGGCGACGTGTCCTTGACCGGACGCATGTCGATCAGCGAGCCGGGCAGGAACGCGCGGATGCCGTTGGTCATGACGGTCAGGCCGCCCTTGACCTTGCCGGTGATCGTGCCGTTGACCAGGTCGCCGCTGTCCAGCGCCTTCTCGAGGCTGATCCACGCGGCCAGGCGCTTGGCGCGGTCGCGCGACAGGCGCGTCTCGCCGTAGCCGTTTTCCAGCGCGTCGATCGCGACCGAAACGTAATCGCCTTCCTTGACGTCGAGCTCGCCCCGATCGTCATAGAATTCTTCGATGTCGATGTAGCTCTCGGACTTCAGGCCGGCATTGACGACGACGAAGTTGTGATCGATCCGAACGACCTCGGCGGTGATGACCTCCCCCGAGCGCATCACCTGACGCGACATCGATTCTTCGAACAGTTGTGCGAAGCTCTCCATCGGCGCGGCGACAGGCTTGTTGGTCGTTTCGTTGATAGCAGTGGTACTCAATTAGTTGATCTCGTCAGCACGCCGGAAGGCCGACGCCACGGCCCGCCCGACAGAGCGGACGGCGGACGCGTTGGTCGCGGCAACCCAGCGGAGTTGCACCAATGACCGGACGAGCGGTGCGCGACGGCGCGGGCTCGCCAGCCCCAGAACGGGAACGGCCGGACCGGCCCGTCCCGGCCGTCACCCGGCTCGGGATCGCGTCGATACCGTCTGTCCCATCCGTCGGCGATCGGCTTCGTCGAGCACCGCGCGCACCGTCTGATCGATGTCGAGCTGCGTCGAGTCGAGCACGAAAG
Organism: Burkholderiaceae bacterium; assembly: GCA_047601745.1. Lineage (GTDB taxonomy): Bacteria > Pseudomonadota > Gammaproteobacteria > Burkholderiales > Burkholderiaceae_E > JAKPAM01. The sequence goes on from JASGIS010000001.1 coordinate 6,272,361, forward strand.
CCCCCTCCGCCGGCTTCAGCGGCGCGGTGCTGCGCTGGGAATCCCGCGCATCCCGCTGTTGAAGATCCAGCAAGAGACCCTCCAGGCTAGCAGAAAACCCCTTTTCCATCAACTGCTTATATCGGCGCTGCGCGCGGGACTCGGCGCTGGCCGTCAGGAACACCTTGAGCCCCGCATCGGGGAACACGACGGTGCCCATGTCGCGCCCGTCCGCGACCAGCCCCGGCGCCTGCCTGAACGAGTGCTGCAGCGCGAGCAGCGCGTCGCGCAGCGCGGGCACGACGGCGATCCGCGACGCCATCTGGCCGACGTTCTCGGCACGGATCGCATCGGTGACGTCCTCGTGGCCGGCCTCGTCCGGACCGGCGTTCGGCCGGCTCAGCCGGATCCGTCCTTCACCGAACCACGGCTGCAGCGCGTGCGCGATCGCGACCAGACGGCCGGCGTCGGCCGGATCGACGCCGCCGCGCACGACGTCGAGCGCGACCAGCCGGTACAGCGCGCCCGAATCGAGGTAGTGCCAGCCCAGCGCCCGCGCCACCTGCTGCGCGATCGTCCCCTTGCCGGACGCGGTCGGCCCGTCGATCGTGACGACCGGCGCCGTCGGATCGGCATCGATCATCACGCCTCCGTCCGATCGGACGCGCCGGCGGCGCGCGCTGCGATCGACAGGCCGGCCCGCGCCGCCAGCGACGGGAAGCCCGGGAACGAGGTCGCGACGTTGTCGGTGTCGTCGATCCGGATCGGCTCGCCGGCGCGCAGCGCCGCCATCGCGAATGCCATCGCGATCCGGTGATCGCCGTGCGAGGCGATCCGCCCGCCGCCGAACACCGTCGGTTCGCCGCCCCGCCCTTCGATGACCATGCCGTCGGGCGTCGGCGTCGCGCGCGCGCCGAGCGCGTTCAGGCCGTCGGCCATCACCGCGATCCGGTCCGATTCCTTGACCCGCAGCTCCTCGGCGCCGGTGACCGTCGTGCGGCCTTCGGCGCAGGCCGCGGCGACGAACAGCGCCGGAAACTCGTCGATCGCCAGCGGCACCAGCTCGGGCGGCACGTCGATGCCGCGCAGCCGAGCGCCGCGCACCCGAAGATCGGCGACCGGCTCGCCGCCGACCTCGCGCGTCGCCAGCGTCTCGATGTCGGCCCCCATCAGCCGCAGGATGTCGAGGATGCCGGTGCGCGTCGGGTTGATGCCGACGTGCTCGAGCACCAGGTCGGAACCTTCGGCGATCGAGGCGCCGACCAGGAAGAAGGCCGCCGACGAGATGTCGGCCGGCACGTCGATGCGCGCCGCCCGCAACCGCTGTCCGCCGCGCAGCGACGCGGTCGCCCCGTCGCGCTCGACGGCGACGCCGAAGCCGGCCAGCATCCGCTCGGTGTGGTCGCGCGTGGGCGCCGGCTCGGTGACCGACGTGACGCCGTCGGCGTACAGCCCGGCCAGCAGCACCGCCGACTTGACCTGCGCGCTGGCCATCGGCATCGCGTAGTGGATGCCGCGCAGCGCGCTGCCGCCGTGCAGCCGGACCGGCGGACAGCCGTCGCGCGTCGTGATCCGCGCGCCCATCCGCTCGAGCGGCTCGGCGACCCGCCGCATCGGCCGGCGCGTCAGCGATTCGTCGCCGACCAGCACCGTGTCGAACGACTGCCCGCACAGCAGCCCCATCAGCAGGCGCATCGCGGTCCCGGCGTTGCCGCAGTCCAGATCGACGACCGGCGCGCGCAGGCCGTCGATGCCGACGCCGCGCACCGTGACCCGGCCGTCGTGCGGCCCGTCGATCGATACGCCCATCGCGCGGAAGATGTTCATCGTCGAGATCGCGTCAGCGCCTTCGAGAAAGCCGCTGACCTCGGTCACGCCGTCGGCCAGCGCGCCGAGCATGATCGATCGATGCGAGATCGATTTGTCGCCGGGCACGCGAATGCGTCCGGACAAACGGCCGCCGGGGCCGACGTCGAAGCTGCTGGACATGAACAAATTCCTGGAGTCACGGGCCCTCGGGGCCCAAGCTGTACCGGTTATCGCCGCAGACATTGCCGTCTGACCGGATCGGAACCGACCTCATGCGAATCGGCGCGACATGGAGCAAAGACGACATTCTAGCGAGAGCGCATCGGCCAGCCCGGCCATCACGTCCGCGCGCGGCGATCGCCCGCACGGCCGCGAGCCGGGTGCGCGCGGATTCACGCTGAACGCCGCGACGCTGGCGCTGCTCGATACGCTGCCTTCGACGCTGCGCCTGATCGCGCTGCGCCGCGGCTACCCGCACGTGCTGGTACGCCTGGCCGCGGTCTGGAGCGACCCGTTGCGGATGCTCGTCGAATTCCGCTCGCTGCTCGAGGGCGACCGCCCGCACCGGACCGGTTTTCCGCCCGAAGTGAGCGCCGAACTGCGGCAACTGGCCGATTATTACTTCCGGATCGTCCACCCGGGACTGCACGGCCTGTATTGCCCGGACGCCTGAACACCCCGGCGGCCGATTCGGCGCCGGCACCCGGGCCTGCGCCGCCCGGTGCCCGCGTCATCCGGGCCTGCATGAGCCCGGACCGGTATGACCCAGGCCGGTATCACCCGATGCATGCTCCACCCGGGCCTGCGCCGCCGCGGGCCGCGCCGCTCAGGCCGCGCCGTTCAGGCGCTGCCGCCAGCGGCTGGCATGCGTCAGTTCGTCGACCAGGGCCTGGCGATCGGCGTGCTGCAGCGCCTGGCGCAGCCGGTCGAGCCGGCGCTGGAAGCGATCGGCCGACGCCAGCGCTGCCGCGCGGTTGTCCAGCAGGATGTCGGCCCACAGCTCGGCCGACGACGCGCCGATCCGCGTCGTATCGCGCAAGCCGCCGCCGCTGAAACGCAGCGCGTCGTCGGCGAACTCGCTGTCGGCGACGGCGCCCGACAGCGCGAAGGCCACGGCGTGCGGCCAATGCGACAGCTCGGCGTACAAGCGGTCATGGCGCGCGGCGTCGATCGGCACGACCTCGGCGTTCAACGCCACCCACAGCGCGGTGACCGTAGCCAGCGCATCGGCATCGGTCGTCTCGGTCGCGCACAGCATCAGCTTGCAGCCGTCGAACAGATCGGCGCGCGCGGCGCCCGGCCCGCTGCGCTCTGAACCGGCGATCGGATGCGCGGCGACGAAGCGGCCGGCACGGGCGCCGAGCGCGTCGCGGGCAGCGGCGATGACGCTCTGCTTGGTGCTCGCGCAGTCGGTGACGACCGCGCGCGGCGACAGCGACGGCGCGATCCGGCGCAACAGATCCGGCAGCGCCGGGATCGGCGCGGCCAGCACGATCAGGTCGGCGCCGGCGACCGCGTCGTCGATCCGCTCGGCGCCTTCGTCGATCAGGCCCAGGCCGACCGCGTCCTCGACCGACGGCGCCGGTCCGAATCCGACGATCCGCGACGCGAGCGAGCGCCGGCGCATCGCGGCGGCCACCGACCCGCCGATCATGCCGACGCCGATGATCGCCACGCGCTCGAAATGCGGATCGACCGACGGCGCGGTGCCGGCGACCGGAAACGCGCGATCGTCGCCGGTGAACTGGCGATCCCGTTCGACGCTCATTGCCTGGCGCGCGGATACGATCCGATCAGTTTGCAGAACGCCGCGTTGGCGCGCAGTTCGGCCAGCGCCGCCTTGATCGGCGGATCCTCGCTGTGGCCGATGACGTCGATGTAGAAGTAGTACTCCCAGAACCCCTGGCGCGCGGGCCGTGACTCGAAGCGCTTCATCGACACGCCGTGCCGCGCGAGCGGTTCGATCAGCGAATGCACGGCGCCGGCCCGATCGGGCACCGACAGGATCATCGAGGTCTGGTCCTCGCCCGACGGCGCGCACGCATAGTTGCCGATCACGACGAAGCGCGTACGGTTGTTCGGGTCGTCCTGGATGTGATGCGCGATGAACTGCAGACCGTAACGCGACGCCGCGATGTCGGCGGCGATCGCCGCGGTGCCGGGCTCGACCGACGCGAGCCGCGCGCCCTCGGCATTGCTCGAGACCGGCACGCGCTCGATGCCGTGCGCGTGATGGTCCAGCCATCCCTGGCATTGCGCGAGCGCCTGCGCATGCGCGCAGACGCGCTTGACGTCGGCCAGCTCGCCGCTGACCGACAGCAGGTTGTGCTGCACCGGCAGCGACACCTCGCCGCTGATCAGCAGCGGCGACTGCAGGAACAGATCCAGCGAGCGGTTGACCGCGCCTTCGGACGAGTTCTCGACCGGCACGATGCCGAAATCGGCGCTGCCGGCCTGCGTCGCCCGAAACACCTCGTCGATCGACGCGCACGGCACGGTGTCGACGGCCGATCCGAAATGCTTGTGCAGCGCCAGCTCGGAGAACGTTCCCGGCGGCCCGAGGAAAGCCACGCGCATCCGGCGCTCGATCTCGCGGCACGCCGAAATGATTTCGCGATAGATCCCCTCGATCGCCGCCCCCGGCAGCGGCCCCGGGTTGCGCTCGCGCAGGCGCGCCATGATCTGCGCTTCGCGCTCGGGCCGGTACACGGGCGCCTCGGTCAGTTTCTTGACCTCGCCGACTTCGATCGCCAGCCTGGCGCGGCGGTTCAGGACCTCGACGATCGTCCGGTCGATCTCGTCGATCGACACGCGCAGCGCCGCCAGCCGCTGCTCGACTTCATGCGGCGAGATCGCCGGCGCCGAGGACGATGCGTCCTCGTGGGATGGGTGCTCAGCCATGGCTGCGTTCGAACTCCTGGATGATGGCCGCGCGCACGCGCCGCGTCCGCCGGTCGGCCGCCGATCGTATCAAAAGCGCGGCGGCCTCATCCGCCGAAAATCGGCGGCGCGCGCGCCGTCAGGGCCCGCCTTCAGGCCGTACAGTCAGGCCACACCGTCATGCCGCGCCGTCGCCGTCGTCCGGAGGCGCCGACGCGGAGCCGCCGGACGCATCGCCGGATGCGCCGTCGTCGCCCGGTCCCTCGCCGCGCCCGGTCGCGCCGTCGTCCGTTCCGCCGCCCGCGGCGTCGTCACCCGCGTCGGACACCACCGCTTCCTCGAGCGCATCGGATTCGATGACGCGCTGCACGCCGGACAGGCTCGTGCCTTCGTCGATCGCGATCAGCGTGACGCCCTGCGTGGCCCGGCCCATCTCGCGGATCTCGGCGACCCGCGTGCGCACCAGCACGCCGCCGGTCGTGATCAGCATGATCTCGTCGCGCTCGTCGACCAGCACCGCCGCGACCACGCGGCCATTGCGGTCGGAAGCCTGGATCGCGATCATGCCCTTGGTGCCGCGGCCGTGCCGCGTGTACTCGGCGATCGGCGTGCGCTTGCCGTAGCCGTTCTCGGTGGCCGTCAGCACCGACTGCGCCTCGTCGGTCGCGACCAGCATCGCGATCAGCCGCTGGCCGTCCTCGAGGTTCATGCCGCGCACGCCGCGCGCCGCGCGCCCCATCGGCCGCACGTCGTTCTCGTCGAAGCGCACGGCCTTGCCGGCGTCGGAGAACAGCATCACGTCATGGCCGCCGTCGGTGACCGCCGCGCCGATCAGGTAGTCGCCCGGATCCAGGTCGACGGCGATGATGCCGGCCTTGCGCGGATTCGAGAAATCGGACAGCGGCGTCTTCTTGACCGTGCCCAGGCTGGTCGCCATGAACACGTAGTGATGGTCGTCGAACGCCTTGATCGGCAGCACGACGGTGATCTTCTCGCCGTCGGCCAGCGGGAACAGGTTGACGATCGGCCGGCCGCGCGACGCGCGCGTGCCCTGCGGCACTTCCCAGACCTTCAGCCAATAGACGCGCCCGCGATTCGAGAAACACAGGATGTAGTCGTGCGTGTTGGCGATGAACAACTGGTCGACCCAGTCCTCGTCCTTGGTCGCCGTCGCCTGCTTGCCGCGTCCGCCGCGGCGCTGCGCGCGGTATTCGGTCAGCGGCTGGCTCTTGACGTAGCCGGCATGCGACAGCGTCACGACCATGTCCTGCGGCGTGATCAGGTCCTCGGTGCCCAGCTCGGTCGCGTTCAGCTCGATGACCGAGCGGCGCTGATCGCCGAACTCGGCGCGCGCGGCCGACAGCTCGTCGTGGATGATCTGCGTCACGCGCTCGGGCCGCGCCAGGATGTCCAGCAGATCGACGATCTGGTCGACGACCTCGCGGTACTCGCTGACGATCTTGTCCTGTTCGAGACCGGTCAGACGCTGCAGCCGCATCTGCAGGATTTCCTGCGCCTGCGTCTCGGACAGGCGGTACACGGCGTCGGACGGCTGCTGGTCCGGACCGAGCGGCTGCAGGCCCAGCGCCGGATCCATGCCGTCCGGGCGGAAGGCGGTGATGTCGAGCCCCGCCCGCGTGACCATCTGCTGCGCGAGCCCCGCCGGCCAGTGGCGCGCCATCAGGCGCTCCTTGGCGATCGGCGGCGTCGGCGACGACTTGATCAGCTCGATCATCTCGTCGACGTTCGCGATCGCCACGGCCAGCCCTTCGAGCACGTGGCCGCGTTCGCGCGCCTTGCGCAGCTCGTACACGGTGCGCCGCGTGACGACCTCGCGCCGGTGCGACAGGAACGCCTCGAGCATCTGCTTGAGGTTCAGCAGGCGCGGCTGGCCATCGACCAGCGCCACCATGTTGACGCCGAACGAATCCTGCAGTTGCGTCTGCTTGTACAGGTTGTTCAGCACGACCTCGGGCAGTTCGCCGCGCTTCAGTTCGATGACGACCCGCATGCCGGACTTGTCGGACTCGTCGCGGATGTCGGAGATGCCCTCGAGCTTCTTGTCGTTGACCAGTTCGGCGATGCGTTCCTGCAGCACGCGCTTGTTCACCTGGTACGGCAGCTCGTCGACGATGATCGCGCTGCGCGCGCCGCGGTCGATCTCCTCGAAGTGCGTGGCCGCGCGCATCACGACGCGGCCGCGGCCGCTGCGATAAGCCTCGCGCACGCCCTGCACGCCGTAGATGATCCCGGCGGTCGGGAAATCGGGCGCCGGAATCAGCTCGATCAGCTCGTCGATCGTCGACTCGGGCTGGCGCAGCAGCAGGTGGCAGGCATCGATGACCTCGGACAGGTTGTGCGGCGGAATGTTGGTGGCCATGCCGACCGCGATCCCCGACGAACCGTTGATCAGCAGGTTCGGGATCCGCGCCGGCATCACCGTCGGTTCCTGCTCCTTGCCGTCGTAGTTCGGCTGGAAGTCGACGGTCTCCTTGTCGAGGTCGGCCAGCAGTTCGTTGGCGATCCGTTGCAGCCGGCACTCGGTGTAGCGCATCGCCGCCGGATTGTCGCCGTCGACCGAGCCGAAATTGCCCTGGCCGTCGACCAGCAGGTAGCGCAGCGAGAAGTCCTGCGCCATCCGCACCAGCGTGTCGTAGATCGACGCGTCGCCGTGCGGATGGTATTTACCCATCACGTCGCCGACGACGCGCGCGCACTTGACGTGAGCCCGATTCCAGACGTTGTTGATCTCGTGCATGCCGAACAGCACACGGCGATGCACCGGCTTGAGGCCGTCGCGCACGTCAGGCAGGGCCCGGCCGACGATCACGCTCATCGCGTAGTCGAGATACGATCGGCGCATCTCTTCTTCGAGACTGATCGGCAGGGTTTCCTTGGCGAATTGATCCATCGGGAATTGATCCAGAATCGGAGGAAGGGTGTGCGGCACCGCCGGCCGGCGACGCGCGAGCCGGCCTCGAAGAGAGCCGACCTAAATCTTTGAATTTTAACATGCAAACCAGCCTTACCCCCATGCCCGATCCGGCGCCGCGCGCGATCGCCGATCCCCGCGACGTCCGCCGGCGCCGGGCCGCCCGCCGCACCGGAGTCCGGCGATGCCGCGGCAACTGATCGCCCCGACCTGGATCGCCACCGTCGATCCGCTCGACACGCTGCTGGTCGACCACGCGGTCGTCGTCGACGGCGCCCGGATCGAGGCGGTCGTGCCGCGCGAAGAAGCCCGGCGCCGCTGGCCCGATGCCGAGCCGATCGAACTGCCCGGCCAGTTGCTGATCCCCGGCCTGGTCAACGTGCACTGCCACGCAGGCATGACGCTGCTGCGCGGCGCCGGCGACGATCTGCCGCTGCAGCGCTGGCTGACCGAGCGGATCTGGCCGCTGGAAAAGGCCCTGCTGGGACCGGACTTCGTGTTCGACGGATCGGTGCTGGCGATCCACGAGATGCTGCGCGGCGGCATCACGACGTTCTGCGACATGTACTTCTTTCCCGAAGAGACGGCGCGCGCCGCGCAGGCGCTCGGGATGCGCGCGGTGCTGGGCATCCCGATCGTCGAATTCCCGACGCCGTGGGCGACCGGCCCCGACGACGCGCTGCAGCGCGGGCTGGCATTGCGCGACCGGCTGCGCGACGAGCCGCTGATCCGCTTCTCGCTGGCCCCCCACGCGCCGTACACGGTGGCCGACCTCACGTTCGAGAAGATCGCCGCGCTGGCCGCCGAGACGGGCCTGCCGGTCCAGTGCCACGTGCACGAGACGGCCGACGAGATCCGGCAGAGCCTCGACGAGCACGGTTGCCGGCCGCTGCAACGGCTGGCCCGGCTGGGGCTCGTCGGCCCCGAGCTGCTGGCGATCCACGCCGTTCACCTCGACGACGTCGACATCGCGCTGCTCGCGCGCCACCAGGCGACGGTCGCGCATTGCCCGCATTCGAACCTGAAGCTGGCCAGCGGCCTGTGTCCGACGGCCACGCTCGTCGAGCGCGGCGTGCGCGTGGGCATCGGCACCGACAGTGCGGCCAGCAACAACCGGCTCGACCTGCTCGGCGAGACGCGACTGGCGGCGCTGCTGGCCAAAGGCGTTTCGGGCGACGCGGCCGCCTGGCCCGCGCGGTGCGCGCTGCGCGCCGCCACGCTGAGCGGCGCGCAGGCACTTGGGCTGGCCGACGAGATCGGCTCGATCGAAACCGGCAAGCGCGCGGACCTGACGGCGATCGATCTGGGCCGCCCGGATCTGCTACCGCTGTTCGATCCGGTTTCACAACTGCTTCATTGCGGCGGACGGACGGACGTCACGCATGTATGGACGGACGGACGGCTTGTTGTTCGTACACGACAGCTTGAAGAACCAGATGCCGCCTCGCTCGTCTCAGAAGTGGTTGCACGCAGCCGCCTATGGCACAATCGGATCGGCGAAATGATCGGCTAGCCGTGATGTAGTCGGTGCCGCTGCGCCGACGCTCAGACCCGCCATGGCTGACGTCGATTGAGATCGGACTTGCTTCGGAATTGCTCTACCGTGAGGAGAAACATGAAGAAATCGGTGAAACTGGCTTCCGTCGTCGCGACAGCGCTGCTGACAGCGTCCGCGACGTCGGTGGTCCTGGCTCAGCAGAGTCCCAAGGCTGCTCCGGGTACGGGTTACGTACAAAGCCCGGACGGCAACGTAGTCATTGACCCGTTCGGCTTGTGCTGGCGCACTGGTTTCTGGACGCCCGCGGACGCGCAGAAAGGTTGCGATGAGGATCTGATTCCGAAACCGCCGCCGCCGCCCCCGCCGCCTCCGCCGCCGCCCCCCCCGCCGCCTCCCCCGCCGCCGCCGCCTCCGGCGCCGACCAGCGAGAAGGTCACGTTCGCCGCTGACGCGTTCTTCGACTTCGACAAGGCCACGCTCAAGCCCGAAGGCAAGGCTCGCCTCGACGATCTGACCGCCAAGCTGAAGGACGTCACGCTCGAGGTGATCATCGCCGTCGGCCACACCGACAGCGTCGGCTCGGTGCCGTACAACCAGAAGCTGTCGGTTCGCCGCGCCGAATCGGTCAAGGCCTACCTGGTCAGCAAAGGCGTCGAAGCCAACCGTGTCTACACGGAAGGCAAAGGCAAGAGCCAACCGATCGCGGACAACAAGACCGCGGCCGGCCGCGCGAAGAACCGTCGCGTGGAAATCGAAGTCGTCGGTACCCGTCCGCGCTGATCGGACCGCCTTCGGCTCCAGCGAGCTCCACCGCGAGGTGGAGCCGCTGCGAAGACCCCGCCTTAGGGCGGGGTTTTTTTCGTGCCGACGCGGACCGCCGAAGCATCCGCCTCGCGGCCCGGCTTGGCATAATCGCCTTGAGTCGGTCCCGGCGGGACGGTTCCGGTCGATCCGTCGTCCGGCGAGTCCTTCGTCCGCCGGCCCGCATTTCGCGTTTGCCCCGTACGAGCCCCGCTTATGATCGAAACCCCATCCTCGCAATCCCCCGACACGGCGACCGGCGGGAACGTCGATCCCGCCGAAGTCGCCAAGTTCCAGGCGATCGCCAGCCGCTGGTGGGATCCGACGTCCGAGTTCCGTCCGCTGCACGAGATCAATCCGCTCAGGCTCGGATGGATCGAAGACCATGCGGGCGGCCTGGCCGGGCGCAAGGTCGTCGACGTCGGTTGCGGCGGCGGCATCCTCGCCGAATCGATGGCCTGGAAGGATGCCGACGTCCTCGGCATCGACCTGGCCGACAAGGCGCTGAGCGTCGCCGAGCTGCATTCGCTCGAAACGGGCGCGCGGATCCGGTACGAACGGATCGCGGTCGAAGCGCTCGCCGATCGCGAACCCGGCGCTTATGACGTCGTGACGTGCATGGAGATGCTCGAACACGTTCCGGAGCCGGACAAGGTCGTCCAGGCCTGCGCGCGACTCGTGCGCCCGGGCGGCCACGTGTTCTTCTCGACGATCAGCCGCAACCCCAAGGCCTTTCTGTTCGCGGTCGTCGGCGCCGAATACGTGCTGAAACTGCTGCCGCGGGGCACGCACGAATACGACAAGTTCATCAAGCCGTCGGAGCTGATCGGCAGCGCCAGGCGCCATGGCCTGCAGCTCGAGGCGATGACCGGATTGACGTACAACCCGTTGAGCCGACAGTACAGGCTCGATCGCAAGGACGTCAGCGTCAACTACATGATCGCGTTGCAGCGGATCGACGGCGATGCCTGACGAACCTCGCGCGATCGATGCCGCCGCGCTGCCGCGCGAACCGCTGGCGATCTTCTTCGATCTGGACGGAACGCTGGCCGATACCGCTGCCGACCTGGCCGCGCCCGTCAACGCGATGCGCGCCGAGCGCGGACTGCCGCCGCTGCCGCTCGCGCAATTGCGCCCGTTCGCATCGATGGGGGCGCGGGGCCTGCTGGGCGCGGGCCTGGGCATTCGCCCCGAAGATGCCGCGTTCGAAGCGGCGCGCGCGGATTTCCTGCAGCGCTACGAACGATCGATCTGCGTGCATACCCGGCTGTTCGACGGGGCCCATGCGTTGCTCGACGCGATCGAAGCTCGCGGCTGGCGGTGGGGCGTCGTCAGCAACAAAGTCGAACGCTACGTGCGTCCGATCCTCGATCAGCTCGGACTGCTGGCCCGCAGCGCGGCCACCGTGGGCGGCGACACGGCCGAACATGCGAAGCCGCACCCGGCCCCGCTGCTGTATGCGGCGGCCCGGACCGGCATCGATCCGCGGACCTGCCTGTACGTCGGCGACGATCGGCGCGACATCATCGCCGGCCGGGCGGCCGGCATGATGACCGCGGCCGCGGCCTACGGGTACAACGGCGACGATGGCGACCCCGGCGAATGGGGCGCCGACGTCGTCATCGACGGCCTACCCGCGTTGTTCCCAATACTGAGTCTGCGCTAGGCGGGCCACAATCCTTCGGAATCGTGTTACGAGCGGCCGGTCCGCTCGTCAATTGATCCGGAGGACGATGTGCCCTCCCCGCCTGTCCGCAGCCTTTGGCCTGCGATACCCGTCGCCGCTCCTCGCCCGGGGACGAACGACACACGAACCTGCGCCGCCGCGCGAGCGCGCCGGCGGCGAGGGCTGCAGATCGCGGGCGCGCTCGCGGCCTGGTCCGTGCTGCCGCCGATCGCGCGGGCATCGGCGGTCGACACGCTGAAGCTCGTCATCGGCGCGCCGCTGGGGGCGTCGTCCGACCTCGCCGGCCGCTCGCTGGGCGCCGCGATGATCGCCGCGGGCCAGGCGCAGAGCGCCGTCTACGACAACAAGAGCGGCGGCGCCGGCGTGGCGGCGCTGCTCGACTTCGCCGGCGACGAACGGGGCAACCCCGCGGCGTTGATGGTTGCCGGATCGCGGATGATCGGCGTGATCGCGTCCGGCGAACCACTCGACGCGCTGCATCGCGTCACGCCGATCGCCCGCCTGTCGTCGAATGCGCTGCTGCTGGCCGTGGCCGACGGATCGCCGATCCGGCGCCTCCCGGATCTCGCGCTGCGCCTGCAGGCGCAGCCTGGCGCGGTCACCTGGGGGGGCGGCTATCGCGGCTCGGTCGAGCACGCGCTGGCCGGCTTGTTCGCGAGCGCGGTCGGCGTCCCGCCCGGCAGGCTGAACCACGTCCCGCTCGCCGGCGACCGGGACATCGTCGCCGCGTTGCGCGACGGTCACATCCAGGTCGGCATCGGCCCGGCCGACGAACTGCTGCCGCTCGCCGGAGCCCGCCGCCTGCGCGCACTGGCCGTCACCAACGGCGAGGGCGCACCGGGCGTCCCCAGTTTGCGCCAGCAGGGAATCGACGTCGAAGTCGGGCACTGGCATGGAGTCTTCGCGCCGGACGGGTTGCCTGACGCGACCCGCCGGCAACTGATCGAGTCCGTCCGCCTGGCCACCGATGCGCTGATCTGGCAGCAGGCGCTGGCCCGCCATCGCTGGAACATGGCGCCGCTGTTCGGTGACGACTTCGGCACCTTCGTCAAGGCGGAGGTCCGCCGCTTCGACGGCGTCATGCGCGAGCTCGGCGTCGCGCGCCAGCAGACGGGTCCGGACGCGTTGTCCGCGCTCGGACGAACGGGCCTGGCTTGAAAACCGCGATACCCGGTACAATCTGCAGTTCTGGCAGTCGACGGACCGTGGTGGCGGCCCGCCGGCGCAGCTTCACGAGACACATTGGGGCCGACCTGGTTTCGACGTGGGTAGCGAAGCGGTTCAGGGCATACCGAGGCGCCTTTCCCTCGTTAATCAATTGGCAAAAAACTAAACGCAAACGACGAAACGTTCGCACTCGCAGCCTAAGGGTTGCGGGCATCGCACTGTTCTGCCAACAGTTCAGGCCTAGGCGGGTAACCGCCGAAGCAGCGGTGTAACTTCATGTTGGATCGCGAGTAGTCCGGGTTACTTGGGCTGCCGTTAAAACCAAGGTAACTGGATGCGTGTCGGCCCGTTGATCGGCTAAGCACGTATCGAGACTCAAATAGATCGACTAAGTATGTAGAACTGGCCGTAGAGGACTTGCGGACGGGGGTTCGATTCCCCCCGGCTCCACCACTTTAAGGTCCGCATGGGACCGCATCCAACCAAAAACGCTGAAAAATCAGCAGGTTGATGCAAAACATGGCACCGGATGCGACCGGATCGGTCCGCTTGCATCCGCCAACAGACCGGATAACATACCGGACAACACGAACCTATCCGGTTCGATGCGGTCCCAGTTATCCGGTCATGGCATCCCAGAACCTGCTCAGCGACAAGACGATCAAGGCGGCGGTCTCCAAGGCCATCGCCTCGGGCCAGCGCTCGACGCTGTCGGACGGCGCGGGCATGACGCTGCAGGTACAGCCCAGCGGTGCCGGCTGGTGGCGGCTGCGGTACTGGATCGGTGGCCGAGAGAACAGGCTGAGCCTGGGCACCTACCCCGCCGTCTCGCTCAAGGCGGCGCGCGAGAAGCGCGACGAAGCTCGAGGGTTGATCGCCGCCGGCAGCGACCCCAGCGAACACCGCAAAGCGGGCAAGGCCGATCGCGCCGCCAGGAAGCTGGCCGCCAAGCTGCAGGCCGACGGCAAGCCTCTGCCCGGCACGTTCGAAGCGGTCGCCCGAGACTGGCTGACGCGTGTCCATGTCCCGAAGGTCAGCGCCAACCACGCGGACCGGACGCGTCGGCGCCTCGAGCAGGATGTCTTTCCGTTCCTGGGCGCCCGCCCGGTCGGCGAGATCGAGCCTCCCGAGTTGCTGGCCTGCCTGCGACGGGTCGAAGACCGAGGCGCGATCGAAACCACGCACCGGATCAAGGATGCCTGCGGACAGGTGTTCCGGTACGCGATCGCCGCCGGCCTGGCCAAGCGCAACCCCGCGGCGGACCTCCGCGATGCACTCAAGCCCGTACCGGTGCGCCATCTCGCAGCGATCGTCGACCCTGCGCAGGGCGGCCAACTGCTGCGCGACATCGCGGACTATCAGGGCCATCCGGTCACGCTGGCCGCGTTGCGCCTGTCGCCCCTGCTGCTGCTGCGACCGGGCGAACTGCGTCACCTCGAGTGGGTCTGGATCGATGAGGACGAGGCGATGCTGACGGTGCCCGCCAGCCTGATGAAGCGCACGAAGGAACAGAAGGCCAACGGCGTGCCGCATCTGGTGCCGCTCGCGCCGCAGGCGCTGGCGATCCTCGCCGAGCTTCATCCCCTTACCGGCCGGGGCCGGTACCTGTTCCCCTCCCTGCTGACCGGCGAGCGCTGCATGAGCGAGAACACGGTGCGCGCAGCGCTGCGCCGGCTCGGCTACAGCAATGACGAGATGACGGCGCATGGCTTTCGGGCGATGGCGCGCACGATGATCGCCGAGCGCTTGGGCATCGAGCCCGAGGTCATCGAGGCGCAGTTGGCTCACGCGGTGCCGGACGCCCTGGGCAGGGCATACAACCGAACGCAGTTCCTCGAGCAGCGCCGCAAGATGATGGCGGCATGGGCGGACTATCTGGACGGCCTGCGCGATGGCGCACAGGTTCTTCCGATCAACACGGGAACGCGAGGATGAAAGGAACGTGATGGATCGCCTTCTCGCCTTCTACCTCGGCAGCCACCCTGATGATCGGGGGCGCATGCTGCGTGAGATCCTGGATCAGAACGACACCTGGTTCGAGCTGACCCACGATTTCATCCAGTGGCTGTTTCCGCTGCCCGAGGTCAGCCATGCCAATCCGCACGCGCCTTTACTGACTCGCGACGTGGCGACGCTATTTCGCACTGACGACATCTTGAAGCGGCATCTGACCGCCAGCTTCCTGAGGATGCTGCGCTTCTACGGCCTCGAGCGCCGCGACGGCCAGATCCAGCGGTCAAGCCAGTGGCCAACCCACAACGAATGGTTTCGCGAGGGCGGTCACAACAATCTGCGGATCACGCGGATCCTGCGGTGTCTGACGCTCTGTGGCATGTCCGAAGACGCCAGGGCGCTGCTGAACTGCCTTGAACAACTGCGAGCCGAAGAGCCGGCCTGCGGCGTCGGCGATCGCGCATTCAGCTTCTGGAGGGCCGCAATCGTCACGAGGCTTTAGTTCGTAACCGACCCGGCGGATCCGGGAAATCCGGGCGGGCCAGGAGGGTGCGGGAACACCAGCCAGGCCCTGACCATCATGATCTGTTTGGGAGATCACAATGGCTGATGGCAAGTCTATCCGAGCCGACGGGCACGCTCGTGCCGCAGTTGGCGCTCTTGGCGGCGATAGCCGCCGTTCTCCGGCTCAACAACGCGACGCCGATGGCGAAGGGCCCGCCGCGTCAGCGCAGCCTTTCACCTTCACCGGTGACCGCGACCGGCCGCACATGTACGCCGTGATGCCGGGTGTCAGCGCGCATGACGCTCTGAACGAGGCGTCCGAGATGCTGGACATGGCGATCTCCACGATCGGGCGATCGGCCCGAGACATGGGAGATAACCCCGAAATCCAGAACGTGCTGCGCCTGCACGGCTATTCGCTCGGCACGATCAAGGCGCTGGTCGACACCGCGCTGTTTCAGCCGGCGACCAAGGCCGCGCCGACGGAGCCGACCGGAGGCCGGGAATCCTCCGACAAGGAGGTCAGAGATCTGCGCAGAGCGGCCTACGACTCCGGATGGATGGCGGTGAATGTCCTTCGGCAGGTCGTCTCGATTGCGCTTCTCGCGCGTGGTTCCTTTGAAAACGCCCACGATCGCGCGAGTCCTTCGCACGCTGGCCATGTAGCGTCCGCGCTAACCACGATCTTCGAGATTTCCTCGCAGTGTGCCGATTGCGTCGTCGGCGAAATGGAGAGTGCCGGCATCGACATAGAAATCTGGGACGAGAGAAGAAGAGCGGACGCCGCCGCTGAAGCGCGTTCGATCCAGGCCGGGTGCAAGGAGGGTGCGTGATGGCCACGAAGAAACCCGAGGCACAGGCGATCGTCCTGCCGTCCATGAGCATCCAGAAGATCAGGCCGCGGCCAATCGGTGATGCACCGCCGACGATGATTCCGCCGATAGAGGCACGGGGGGATGCTGGGGGTGCCTGACGCGGCATTCCCTCCTGTCGCGCTGACCGACGACGAACTCACGATGGTCACGGGCTACCGCCGCCAGCGCGAGCAGGAGCGGTGGCTGATCGCCCATCGATGGGCCTACGTGATCAACGGCGCCGGACGCATCGTCGTCGGGCGCTGGTATACCGATCACCGGCTGGCTGGCGTGCAGCCAGGCGAGCCCGTCGATCCGGGTGGGAGCGTCGATCTGACAAGGGTTCGCTGAGCTGCAGCCCTGAACGCGCCATGCGGTAGCATCGACTTCGCTGCGCCTATCCCGACGGGGAGAAAGCCGGGTTCCCTTGCCCGGTTGGCGCAGCGCCTCAACAAGGGCCGCGTGAAGGGACGCGCATGCAAGAGAACGACAACCGAGACAATGAATCGCAGGAGCGGGGACTGATTGGCGGCGGGGCAAAATTCGAACTGGATCTTGACGACCCCCTTGAAGCTGACACCCTCGATTTCCTGCAACTCCCCGAGTTCGGCGCTAACCACTACAGCCTAAGCGATGCCGCGTTGCTGATCGCCATCGATCAGCAAGCCGGTGATGACTTGTCAGCCGTCGACGAACCCGAGTTCAGAAAACGAATCGGATCCGAGCAGGAAAAGTACCTCGCGGCGTTGCGTACCTGGGTCGCCTCTGGCGCATTAGAAGTCATCATTCTTGGCCGCGATCTGACCGATGCTTCCCCGCTCCCCGAACGGACTTATGTTTCGCTGTCGGCGCTGGATCGCTGGCTCGACCAGAGCATGCTCCACCGCGGCAGCTACTTGAACTCGATCTTGGAAGATTCCCACCGAAACGAGTCAGAGGCAGCATGGGATGCGGCCCGTGCAGCGGCTGCAGAACGGCTCACCTTTCGCCATCCAGCCCCCCAACATGACGATCAGGAACCAGCACTGATCGGCGCCGATTCCGAACAGTTCTACCATGCCTATATGGCAAAGAGCGAGGACCTCCGAGTTGCGAAGGCTCGCATCCGGCACCTGGAGCACGTGCAATTCACGCGATCTGGTGCTCCAGGACGCATTGGTAGCGATACCAAGAGACGTTCATCGATGTACAAGATCCTCCTCGCCCTGTGCTCGCTGGCGGGGATCGGACCGACGGATCGGCAGACGGCGGGCGTCGTGGAGAGAAAGCTCGAGGAACTCGGGCTTCACCTCGACGACGATACGATCCGCCGCCACCTGCGAGAGGCCGCCGAGATCGAACCCGAGAACTTGGCTGCTCCCCGACGAAAGCCGAATTGATGCGCTGAAAGCCGAATTCGGCCATTCGCGGCCCATCCGCTGGCCTACTTGCCGTGCTTTCACAACGGCTCGTAAGGACTCGACGATGGCAGCCAAAGCCGATTTCCCTGCAGTACCTCCATCTCTGAGTGATGTAGCCCTGATCGACGGGCGCGCCTGCGCCGCGGCGTCCGGCGTCGGGATGACGAAGTGGAACGACCTCGTCGCCAGAGGGCTCGCGCCGCAACCGGTCATCCGACGGCCCAGATTCACCCGCTGGCAAGCCGGCCAGGTCCGCCAGTGGCTGATTGACCAAGCCAGCAACAGCACGGCCTTCGCGAGCACCGCGTGCGAGCCGAATGAGATGGCCAACGTCCTGGCCAGCGCTACGGCAGCCTCTCCCGCCGAAGGCGCCAAGCCGGCCAAACCGCGAGCCGCCAGCCAATGACCCGCGCCACCAGGCCGGCGAACCCGATCGCGGATCTCCTCGAGGGCGAGCGCGACGCCACCAAGGCGCTGGCGCAGATCGCCAGCGGCGCCGCCGCCCCAGACCTGCTCTTACACGCGATCGCCGCTGTGCTGGCGTCCGACGGAGTCTTGGCGCCGCCTACGACGCGCCTGCGCGGCTTCGCGCGACGGCTTCAGAAGGCGCTCGAGCAGTCGGCTCCGATGCCGATGTCGGGTCGGCAGGAGGCATCCGCGTGATCGGCCCGACGCTCGAACTCGACACGCCCGAGCGCCGCGCGCTGGCCTGCCAGTTGGCGAGTGTGGCCGAGGGAATCGGCGCTCCCGGGAATGGCCAATTGCGCGCCGCAACCGAGCTGCGCGGCCCCAAGACGATCGCAGCGACCCAACGGAAGAGCGCACACTGATGGCCGACAGCATCGATCGCGACTGCTTGCCCTCGATCAGCGACTACCTCGCCAGCCGCGGCATCGCCGTGAAAGGCCGCGGACGTCAGCGGCGCGCCGACTGTCCGCTTGCCGATCATGGTCATCGATTCGGGTTCTCGATCAACGAGGAGCAAGGCCTCTGGCATTGCTTCGCCTGCGACGCCGGCGATGACGTGATCAACCTGCACATGCGCTTGACCGGCGCGGGCTTTCTCGACGCCGCTCGTGAACTGGGTGCGCTGCAGGACGACGATAGTCCAGCGGCCCGCGTACAGCCCCGCCGGCGGCCGATCGCGCCGGTGTCCGAGGATCAGGCCGCCCAGCGCCGCAAACGCGCCCGGGCGGCCGAGATCTGGCGCGCGGCGCTGCCGATCGCGCCGGACTCGATCGCCGCTGCCTACTTGCTCGGCCGTGGCTGCTGCCTGCCGCCGGCCGCCGGCGACTTGCGGTGGCTGCCCGATCTGCGACTGTTCGGGTTTTCGGGGGTGGCGATCGTCGGACGGGTTAGCGCCGCTGCATGCGGCCGGCATGGCCAGGGATTGCATTTGACCTGGCTCGAGCGGGCCGGCGATCGTTGGCGGCGCACCGAACGGCGGTACCTCGGCAAGAAGGCTGGCGGTGTGGTGCGGCTCTGGCCGGACGACTGCGTCTCGCTTGGCCTGGCCGTCGCTGAGGGCGTCGAAACGGCGCTGGCGGCCGCGCGCATGGGGGCACCCGCCTGGGCATCCATGGACGCCGGCAACCTGGCCGCGTTCCCGGTATTGGCTGGCGTCGAGACGCTGACTATCTTCGCGGACCGCGACGAGTCAGGCACAGGCCAGGACGCTGCGGCCGACGTCGCCGAGCGGTGGCTGGCGGCAGGCCGCGAGGTCACCATCTTCGCGTCGACGCAGATCGGCCGCGACATCGCAGACGAGGCTGCGCAATGGGCGGCATGAACGGCGTGATGCAGTTTGATCGGGAGACGATGCGCCGCGAAGGACGTGCGGCCAGACCCGCAAGACCGCCCTGGCAGCCCCGGTCAACCGCGAACGCTGAGAACGGCGGCGGGCCGGCAAGCCGAGCGCTTCCAGCAATGCTCGACCTTGCCGCCCTGAGCCGCACCGAGCCGCGTCCTCCGGGCTTCATCGTCGACGAGTTGCTGCCGCGCGGATATGCGACGCTCTTCTCGGGCGATGGCGGCACCGGCAAGTCGGCGCTCGCGCTCTATCTGGCCGTGTGCGTCGCGCTCGGCCGGCCGGTGTGGGGGCAGTCCTCGCATCAGGCACCGGTCATGTACTTGAGCTTCGAGGACCGGGACGACGTGTGCCACTGGCGCCTGTCGCACATCTGCCGCCACCTGGGCGTGTCGATCGCTGACCTGCACGGCCATCTGCACCTGCTCGACGGCGTTGACGCGGATGCCACGATGTTCACGTTCAGCGGCCATGAAGGCCCGCGCATCACGCCGCTGCACGCATGGGTTCAGGATCAGATCGAATCGACACGGTCGAAGCTGCTGGTGGTCGACGGCGTCGCCGACGTCAACGCCGGCGGCGAAATCGACCGGGCCGCGGTCAAGCAATTCGTGCGCTCCATGTCGCGGCTGACCGGGCCCGATGGCGCTGTTCTGCTGATCGGCCACGTGGATAAGTCGGCCGCGCGCGAGAGCACAACGCGCCAGGGATATAGCGGCTCAACGTCTTGGAACAACTCGGTACGGGCGCGATGGTATCTACGCAATGCGACCGAGCCCGATGATGATGGCGCGCCGGTGCGCGTACCCGGCAAGCTCGTGCTCGAGATCCAGAAATCGAACCTCGGGCCGGCGGGGAAGGCGTTCCAATTCCAATGGGCGGACGAGGCGCGGATGTTCGTGCCGGTCGAGGCCGATCAGGCGCCCGTTGCGACGTTGCAAGCAGCTCGCGAAGGGGCAACGCACGACTGGATCGTTCAAGCCTGCGACACGGCTTGGAACGATGAAGATCCGGTCCCCGCTGCGTCGGCCGGAGGTCGGCCGTACTGGAAGGCCATCCAGGCGCGCGCCGATTGCCCAGGCGAGCTCAAGGGCATGGCCGGCGCCCAGCGCGTCAAGAACTTCGTCGAGCACCTGCGAGCGGATCGGCGCCTCGTGGTGATGTCGGTGAAGCGCCGCAACGGAAAGTGGACCGACTATCTGGCGTCACCCAATGCCGCTGGTTCGGTCGAATAACGGGTGCACCGCCATGAAGAACCGCACCCGATTCACCCCCCAAAACCCTCTCCCTCTCTCCCCCCCTATAACCCCCCCTTGGATTGGGTGCAGGGGCCTGAAGGCCTGCACCCATCCGCACCTGATGCCATCGTGTCATTGGGTGCAATGGGGTGCATTGAGCGCATCGGAGCGCCAGGACATGACCAGCGAGATCATCACCGACCTGTGGTGCGTCGGCCGCGACACGGTCTACGCCGGCCCGATGGAGCCGATGGCCGACGTCATCCGCCGCTTCGGGCCCAGCGTGCGCCCGGCGCGCCAATGCCGCATCTGCATTCACCTGCACCGGCCAGGCCTGTCGGACGGCTACTGCGGTCGCCGCGAGGATCTGCCGCCGGCCTACGGCGTCACCCATCGCCTGCGCCATCTGCCGCCTGACCTTGGCGCCAACTGCGGCGAATGGAGTGCGCAACCGTGATCAGCGCCTTGATCCTGGGCGAATTGATCGCCGACCCCGTCCAACGCACCAGCAGCGCCGGACGCATTTTCGCCACAGCCACCGTGCGGACTGGCGCAGGCGGTGAGTCGATCCTGGTCGGTGTGTCGACGTTCAGCGAATCGGCCGCGGCCAAGCTGCTCGAGCTGCGCAAGGGCGACTCCCTGGCGGCCACCGGCCCGTTCGAGTCCAATCGCTGGACCGACCGCGACGGCAACGAGCGCCAGGGCTGGCGGCTGACGGCATCGCAGATCCTGACGACCTACGAGGCTGGCAAGCGTCGCAACAAGGCCGCCGAGCTCGACCGCCAAACCGATGACAAGCACGGCAATCGGCGCGCCGGCCAGCCCGAGAGCTTCGGTCCTGACGCCGGCAGCCTCGACTTCTGACGTGCCGGCGCATGAGTTCTGCGACCCGCTCCCGGCCGACACGCATCGAGAAAGCAAGCCAGCGATTTCTCCGCTTCCACGGCGGGAAAATCAACGGGCTGAAAGTTCAGCCGGTAGTGCTCGGCGACCTCGAGGCTGCGAACGCAACGCCATCCGCGTTTCGAACGCGCGTGGAGCCGCGCAGATCCGGCAGCCAGGGCCCGAACCCTTTCCCCGACCCCCCCGTGGCACCCCCTTTTCGTGCGCAGGAAAGGCACTGGCGCCGCGCCGGCACCATCACGCTTGGACGCGAGCGCGATTTTGCGCTCAAGCCTCCTTTCGATGCGCGATGCCAGACGCAGGCAATGAGCCATGACGACTGATCCGCTGGCCCGCGTCTTCCCGCCGAACACAGACGGTCGCCCGATGCTGATCGAGCCGATCGATCGCGAGCAACGCGTCGCGGCCATTGCGATCGTAGCAGCATGCCTGTCGCGCGGCGAGCCGGCGCCCCCGGCGCTTGGCCGCTTCGTCGGTCGTTCCCTGGCGCAATGGCTGGCCGATGGTGGTGATCTGGCCCGCGACCATCTGAAGGTCGCACCAGTACGCGGATCACGTGCGACGCCGAGCGCGCTCGCCCGCCGCATGTTCGAAGGAAAGCCCGCGGCGCCGGCCGGCACTGCCCGAGCGTCTTTCCCTCATCGCGATGACAGCAATGCGGCACCGATTGGCGCACGATCTGCTCATGAGCAACCGCCTGACCATCGATGACCGGCTGAACATCACCGTCGATGCCGACGGCATGACGGCGGGCATTCAACTCGACCCGGACAACGCACTGGCCGCCGCCGATCTGCTGCGGCACTTCGCCGAGCTCCAGATGCTCAACCCGGCGCCCGTTGCACGCCCCCCTTCCCTTTCGAAGACATCACGGACTGACGACGATGGCAATCCCCTCCTCGGTTAACTCCATGCACTCGGATGAAGCGCTGATCGGCGGCCGCTACGACCTTGCGTCCGACCCGATCGTTGCGCTCGGCGCCGGCCTGCTCGGCGGGCGCGGCACGTTCGCCAATCGGCTCGGCCAAGGCATCGACAGCGCCATGCAGGTCAACCAGCAAGGGCAGCGGCTGCGGATGCAGCAGCAACTGGCGAACGCCCAGCTCACCAAGTACCAGGCTGAAATGGCCGAGGCGCAGCGCAAGCGCGACGCGGAAGCCGCGCGAATGGATGTTCGCCGGTCCGTCTATGGGCCGACCTCAACGACCGGTCCAGTGCAGGCCGGCACGAGCGGCGATGGATCCGCCTCTCCCGGCACCGCTGCGACGGGATGGAAGGAGTTCGCCACGAACGCCGTCAGCTCGCTTTCGCGCACCCTGAGGCCAGGCCAGGACGCGCTGCTGCGTCTGGCCGAGGCTGGTGCGCTCGAGTCGACCGACATCGCCCTGTACAACGCGTTTCAGCCGCGCACCGTGCAACCGGGCACCTACCAGGAAGGCCCGGACGGCCGGCGCGAATACGTCGCCGACCCGACCAAGGGATACAGCTTCGACGGCACGAAGGTCGGCGTGCTCCCCGGCTACACGGAGTCGAATGCCGACATCAGGGGCAAGGAGGCCGAAGCGGTCGAGCGCGCCAAGGCCGACTACGGCACCCCGCTCAGCATCACGCCGGCCGGTGGCGGCCCGCCGAGGATGATGACGCCGCGCCAGGCGTCCGACTACCTGACCGGCCGGACATCGCCCCCGCCGCCGGCCGCGACGCCCCCCGGCAGATCGCCGGTGCAGGCGTCGCCAGACACCTATGGGCGCATGCTCAACGACGAATTCCTGCGGGCCGCGCAGGACCTGGAAAGCGGCGACCCGAACCGCATGCTGAAGGGCCGCAGCGCGATGTCGGCGATCGAGGCGGATGCCAAGGCACGCGGCATTGAGCTGCGCGCGCAGATCCCCGCAGGAACCAGCGGCGGCCCGCCGCCGAGTCAGCCCGGCGCGATCCCGGGCGTCCCGGTGCAGTCGCCGGCAACCGCCGAGGCAGCCAAGACGACGGCGCAACTCGATGCGCAGTCGCTGAGCAAGTGGGAGGGACAGATTCCCGCGCTGACCTCTACGCTCAAGCGCCTCGAAAGGATGAGGGAGCAAGCGCAGAGCGGCTCGCTGTACGCCAATGCCGGCGCCGAAGCGAAGTTGCAATTCGCGAGCCTCGCACAGGCGATAGGCATCCCGATCGACGTGGAGCGCGCCGCGCAATCCGAGGTCTACCTCGCCAACGTCGCGGAGATGGTGAAAGAGCGACTGGCGTCCGGCGCGTACGGCGCAGGAACCGGCGTCTCGAACGTCGACCTGCTCGCGGCGAATCGGCCGCTGCCCGAACTGACGAAGACGCCGCAGGGGCGCCTGATGCTCATCGACGCACTGGTCGCCGACACGCAGGACGCGCTCAAGGGTGTCCAGGGGGCACGCAGCTACTACGACAGCAACAACAGCAGCCTGCGCGGTTACCGCTGGCCCGGCGAGGATCGTGCGCGACCGAAGTCGGCCGACGGCGCGCAGCCCGGCAGTCTCGTCGACAAAGCCCGCGCAGCCATCGCCAGCGGCGCGCCGCGACAGGCGATCGTCGATCGGCTCGAGAAGCAATACGGCATCACCAACCACGGACTTTGATCATGGCTGGCGAATTCGACGACCTCATCCCCAAGCGCAACGGCGGTCCCTTCGACGACCTGATTCCCGCCGTCAAGATGGGCGACGCCAACGCCTACCGGCCGCCCGTGCCGGATCACGGCGACCCGGGCGTCTGGGGGGCGCTCAAAGCCGGCGCGAGCCATCGCCTGGACCGGCTCGCCGACGGCCTTGTGCAGGGCTATCACACCCTGCGCGGCGGGCCCGACAGCGAAGCGGTGTTGCGCGGACTCAAAGCCAACCGGCAATCCGAGGATGAAGGCTACGAAAGGCTGCGGGCGAAACGGCCGATTGCGACGGGAGTAGGGAGCGAGCTACCGCTGGCGCCGCTCTGGTTCCTGCCCGGCGGCCAGAGCACCGCGCTCGCGCGCCTCGCCGCGCCCGCGGCGATCGAGGCGGGCGTCGAGGGGGCGTCCTACGGCTCGGTCGGCGAGCGGACCAAGAACGCGGCGGTTGGCGCCTTGGAAGGGGCAGCGGGCGGCGTAGTGGGCGAGGCTCTGTCGCGGGTCGTGCGGCCGCTCGCGCGGACCAATGCGCCGCAACAGGGGGTGCTCGACGCGGCCGAACGACTGGACTTCCCGTTGACGGCCGGCCAGCGTTCGGGCTCGGTTCCGGTGCAGCGGGTCGAGGACTACCTCGTCAACGCGCCGGGCAGCTACGGACGCATGGCGAACATGCAGCAGCGCCAGCAGGCGGCGGTGAACCGTGCGGCGTCCCGCTCGATCGGCCAGGACGCCGACGCGGTCACGCAGGACGTGTTGCGGGCCGGCCGCGAAGGGCTGGCGGCCACGCGCGACACGCTGCGAAACAGCGCCCAGGTCTCGCCGGTGCATCCGGATCTGCTGTCGTCGATCAACAAGGCCGAGGCGCTGGCCACCCAAGGCCCCAAGTCGCTGCGCGCCGACAGCAAGACCATGGGCATCATCGACGACTTCAAGGAGTTCGTCACGAGCGCCGCCGGTCCGATGGACGGCAAGCAGTATCAGACCTGGCGCACGATGCTGAACAACGAGGCCGACAAGGCGTTCAAGGCCGGCGACGCCAACAAGGGCGACGTCTACCGCGAGCTGCTGGATGGTCTGGACGCCGTCGCGCGCCGTGCCGATCCGAAGTCGTGGGCGGCCAACGATCGCGGCTTCGCGTCGCTGCGCATCCTTGAACAGCCGAACGTCGTCAACGAAGCGACCGGCAACGTGAGCCCGAAGTCCGCCGCCGCGTCGTTCTATCGCAAGTACGGCCCGACCGCCAAGGAGGGCAATCTACCGGGTGAACTGCAGGACATCGCGCTGATCGGTAAGGGCATCCGCCAATACCCGGAGGGCTCACAGACCGCGTCGCGCGCGATGATGGGCGGCCTGCTGGCGGCGGGCGGCGGCGGCGCATTCGTGAACCCGGCGGCGGCATCGGTGCTGGGCGTGCCGATCCTGAACAACGCGCTCGCGCGGATTCTCGCCTCGCCGGGCAGCTCACGGTATCTCGCCGAGGGGCTGCTGGGCGGCAGCGCGCAGGACGCGGCGGTGTTCGCCGCGCGCCGCGCCGGGCTTATCGGTGGGCTTTCTGCGCCGAGCGCCGCGACTGCGCCAACGATGGCTTTCGACCGGTGAACTGAAATAGCAGGATCTGACCGAGCGACATCGACCAGTAATGCCCGAACCACCTCATCCCGGCAACCTCGCTCATCCATCGACCGAGCACCGCGCGCAGAGCTCCGACGATCACGCCCCACAGCAGCGGACGAACGATCGCCAGCACGGCGACGGTGGCAATGGCGGCTTCGATCCTCATGGCGCCGATTGTGCGATCGCGAGCGACATAACGTCCATCATGGACATCGATCCAGCCGCACTGATCGATATGCTGGCCAGGATGCAGTGGCAGATCAGCCAACAGCAGCAGCAAATCGACGCGCTCGCACAAGACAACGCGCGCCTGATGGCTGCTGTCGAATCACACGAAACCGAGCTTCTCGCCACTGTCACGTACATGATCACCGACACCGACCGGCTGCGAGTCGCCGGCTTCGTCGTCAACGATCTGCGATCGCGGCAATCGCCCGCAGCGATCGAGTACGGCTCCTGCCTGCTGGCCACGTTGCGCGGCCTCGGAGCCCTCATTCAAGACGTTGCCGAGGCCGATGAAACGCGCGGCCCGACGCACTGATCGACATCCTCATCATGACGGGCCGCCCTTCCGACTACTCCTCCAAGTTGGCCTCGACGATCTGCGAGCGCATCGCGGAAGGCGAGAGCCTTCGCCAGATCTGTGCCGACACCGGCATGCCTGCGCGTTCGACCGTGATGCGTTGGATCAACGGGCATGCCGAATTCCGCAACCAATACGCGCTCGCGCGAGAGATGCAGTCCGAGTTGATGGCCGATGAAATCGTCGGCATTGCTGATGCGTGCTTGGGCGATGCCGACTCGGTGCACCGTGCCCGCCTGCGCATCGATGCCCGCAAATGGTTGATGGCCAAGCTGCTACCGAAGAAGTACGGCGATCGCATCACCCAGGAGCACACCGGCCCCAATGGCGGCCCGGTGACCGTCGAGCGCATCGAGCGCACGATCGTCGACCCCAAGCGATGAGCCTCTCGCCTTGTTGCACCCCCTAAAGACCGACAACCCGAGGATTCCCATCGATGGCTCCGCCGCCGAAATGGAAAGACGAGTACCTGCGCATCGCCGCGCATGCCTGCCGGCTGGGCGCGACCGACGCGGACGTCGCCGACATGTTCCACGTGAGCGTGCGAACCTTGCAGTATTGGAAGGCGGACAAGCCTGGCCTGGTCGAGGCAATGCGGGTCGCCAAAGACGAGGCCGATGCCAGGGTGGAACGCTCGCTTTACGAGCGCGCCATCGGCTATGAGCATCCGGAAATAGACATCCGCGTTGTTGGCGGGCAGATCGTTCAGACCGAAATCCGCAAGCATTACCCGCCCGACACGACCGCGGCGATCTTCTGGCTCAAGAATAGGCAACCGAGGCGCTGGCGCGACAGGACGACCACTGAGCACACCGGCGAAGGCGGCGGGCCGATCCGCGTCTATGAGGTGCCGATTTGAGCGCCGAGCCGCAGGTCATCAGCTACAAGTCGCCCGGCCCGACCGCCGACCGTTACCTGCGCGGCGTCTATCGGCAGGACGTGTTGACGTACATTCCCATTCGATAGCTCTGGCAGTTGATGGGACGCGGCGGAGGTGGAGCAAACATCGGCGCCGGGGCGATGAGCGCCGGACGAGCCATCATGCCGGCACCAACGCTCATGATCGCCGCGCTGCGTGCCGCTTCTTCCTGGGCGGCTGCGGCGCGTTGTTGCGCGCGGACTTGCAAGATTCCCGAGAACTGAGCGCAGCTCTCGCCGCGGCGATTGAGTTCGTTGACGACAATGGGCTTACCAGGGTGCCCGCCAGACCAATCGACATAGGCCTGGCATAGTTCCAGGCTTGGCGCAGCCTCGGCGCGTTGCTGCAGCCGTATGGCATCTGCTTGCGTCCACTGAGGCGCGGTGGCGCACCCAGATACGAGAAGCGTGACCGCCAATGAAACCAGGGGTTTGAGCATGGACATCTCCTTGATGCCCCGACGGTAGCCGCTCGATCAACCGGCGGCCGTGCCGAAGATCACGCATCCTGACGGCAGGCGACGAGCGGTAGCGCGTGGTGATGGCCGGGATCCGTTCGCCTGTCTGCGCCCTGCGCCGATGGCCTCCAACATCTGGAGGCCGGCATCGCGCGAGCGCCGACCACCACCCTCGTTTGAAACGCGACCAGTCCGAGGCCTACGCCGCGGCACGATCAACGTGCGCGAAACCGCGCACATCCCCAAGGGTGAGGCGGGCTGGGATGGACCATCTCATCACGATCGAAAGCGGCGAACTCACCACAACCTCGCTGGCCGTTGCCAAGAAGTTCGAGAAGCGACACGACAACGTGCTTCGGGCGATCAAGCGATTGGAGTGCGACGCGGAATTCTCGCGCCTCAATTTTGAGGAGGTAATCCGCGAATTCCAGAACGGCAAGGGCGGCACCCAGAAGGGGCCGACCTATACCACCACACGCGACGGTTTCGCCGGCAGCCGGACGCTGCTTTCGGGCGCGCCACCGGTCGTCATCGACGCCCGTGGGCACTGACCTGCGGCCGCCGCCGGCTCCCGCTGATCGTTCGCGTCAAGATCGAGAGCGGGTCTTGATCGGCGAAGGCAGCGGACGGACGACCGGCGCCGGCCTGGCCTTTTGCGCTTGTGGCACCAAGTCATGCTCGAACACCACGATGCTACCGTCGGTGCGCAGTCGGAACGGAATGCCAAGGGCCCGCAGTTGCTGCTGCTGGGACGACCGCCGCTTGCGTCGAGTGAGTTCGACGATTTGCTCGTCGGAAAGGATGACCATGGTGCTGACTCTACCGTTGCATCGAGCGGCATCGGGACCCGAGGCTGTGGCCGCTTCCAACCTCGCGACACCTCGTAGGATCGGTGACAAGCGGCATTGCGGACATTCGCTCAGCAGATAGACACGTCACCTGCTGGCCCCGTTTCCGACCGCAGGCCGCATCCGCCACGACGTCGCCGAGGCGATCCTGCTGGCCGCGTGGGGCCTGGCCGTCACGCTTTTCGCATTCGCCTACGGTCGCCGGCAGCACCCGCCGTTGATCCACGCGCGTTCGCGCTGGCGCCGGCCGACCGACCATCCGTGATGAAATCCACGGACCGGACAACTTTCCGGGCAACTGCCGAGAGGGCTCAGATCACGCGATGAGCACTGCGAGTGCTTTGTTTACCCCCGTCCTCACCGTGATGGTGGACTACGGCAACGCGCCATTTCTATGGTTAGTCGATAGCCCCGAGGAAGGCGGCGTCGGGCCGAACCTGTGCGATGGGAGCTATTGGGACGAATCCTTCCCAATCTCGGAAGGGCTTTGGCGCAAATTCGCCGACTGGGCCATCGAGTTCGACCGCACGGCGTTCTACTCCGACGATTTCAACGCCGATGATTGGGATTGGCCTGCCTTTCACGCACGCGGGCTGCAACTGTCCCGCTGGTTGAAGGAAGAAGTCGGCGCTGCGTATCGTGTCGTTTACGACAAACCTTTCGAAGACCCGAATCACCGCATCGACGGACGCACGGAAATTCTCGCCGACGGCACGCTGCTGCCACTGCCGCCGTTTCGCAGTCCCTTCCCCGAGCCGCTTCGCTTCTGCGAACGTATCGTTTCCGGAGGGCAGACGGGTGCGGATCGCGGCGCGCTGGATTTCGCCATCAAGCACGGCTACCCGCACGGCGGGTGGGCACCGCATGGGCGTGAAGCCGAGGATGGCTGCATCCCACTGAAATACCAGCTCACCGAACTGGCCGATGGCGGCTACCGCCAGCGCACGCGCCGCAACGTGGAGGACAGCGATGGCACGCTGATCGTCAATCTCGGTGAACTGGACGGCGGAACGCTGGCGACCCGAACCTTCGCAGAGCAGAGGAGAAAGCCGTACCTGGTCGTGCAGCTCGACACCGAGGTCACGGCGGACACCGCAGCCGGCGTACTTGTGTGGTTACGCGAGCACGCCATCACGACGCTGAATGTTGCAGGCCCACGCGAGAGCAAGCGACCGGGCATCCACCGCCTGACAGAGGAATTGCTGCAAGCCGTCGATGCCGCCCTTCACCAAGTGATGGCCGAAAGTGATGGCCGAGCTCGTGGCTGCTCGACGCGGCAAGCTGAAACCTGAACGCAAAGCCCAGCAGGCACGAATCCTGGCCCGCAACGCTACCGCCTGACGGCCATCGGGCGGCAGTGGCTGAAGGAGCATCCCGATGGCGGTTCGACCTGAGTTCGGCGAGCACACCCACACTCCCTCGGACCCGGACAGCCGCTGCTCACACCCACTTTCCGGATGAGGCCATTGAACCGCACGAGACAGTTACAGTCATCAGGACGACATCGATCTCCCGACGCGCTGAAATGACCTTCCGCAATCTCGACATCGGCCTGCTGCGTACCTTCGTCGCCGTGGCGGAGAAGGAGAATTTCGCCGTGGCGGCCGAGAAGGTCTTCCGTACCCAGGCGGCCGTGTCCCAGCAAATGCAAAAGCTGGAGGCCATGCTCGGCTGCGCGCTGTTCGAGCGCGTCGGGCGGAGCAAGCGCCTGACGACGGAGGGCAGCCGATTCCTCGACTACGCTCGACGCATCGTCGGCATGAACGACGAGGCCTATCGCGCGATGACGCAGCGATCCTTCGGCAAGCCGGTGAAGATCGGCGCCTGCGCGGACGCCGTCGATTCCTTGATCCCCGGTTACCTGGAAATGTGCGCGGAAACCTTTCCCGGCCTGCGTATCGACATCCAGGTCGGCCCCATTCGCTGGCTGGCCTCGTCCCTGCGCCGCGGCGACCTCGACCTGGTCGTCATGCTGAGCCCGGTCCCCAATCCGGAGTTCGATCAGGTCGTGCTGCGCACCTCGCACGTGACCTGGATCGCCGGCGCTCGCTACCATCCCCATTCGGGCGCACCGGTGCCGCTGGTGCTCATCGAAGGCGCCTGCCCGTTCCGCAACATGGCGATCAAGGCCCTGTCGGAAGCGGGCATCCCCTGGCGCATCGCCTTCGAGACCTCCACCCTGGCCGGCATCCGGGCGGCGTTGCGGGCCGGGATGGGCGTCACCCCTCGCACCGTGGAGATGCTGGCGCCGGATCTGAAAGTGCTGGACCCCAACGCCGGCCTGCCCGCGCTGCCGACCATCAGCTACCGGCTCTATGCGGCGCGTCAGGGCAAGCTGAGCGAGAGCGCCGAGGACGTCCGCCGCCTGATCTCGCCCCGCTGACCAGGGCCTGTTCACACTAATCACCCCATCGAGCGCGCCACGGCCCGACTCACGGCTGCCGCATCCCCGCGTCGATGATGATCTCGCCCCACTCCCGCGTATCCCGCCGCTGCAGGGCCAGCAGATGCGACGGGGCGACCGGCGTCGGCGTCAGGCCCTTGCCGATCAGGAACTTCCGGCCCTCGGGCGATTCCAGCATCTCACCGATCAGGCGCGACAGCAGCTTGGCCGTGGCCGGCGGCGTGGAGCCATTGGCGCTCCAGATCGCGATCCACGAACTCACGTCGAAGTTCTCGAAACCGCTCTCGATCATCGTGGGCACGTCGGGCAACGCCGGGTCGCGCTCGGCGCTCGATATCGCCAGCGCCCGGACGACCTTGGCCTGGATCTGCGGCAACGCGGTCACCATGTCGCACCAGTAGTAATCCAACTGTCCGCCGATCAGGTCGGTCATCGCCTGGCCGCTGGCCTTGTACGGGACGTTGATCAGGCGCAGACCCGTACGTTTCTTCATCAGTTCGCCGGTGATGCGGCTGCCGACGGCAGCGCTGGCATAAGTCAACGGCTCGTTCGACGCCTTCGCCGACGCGAGGAATTCAGCGAACGTCGCCGCCTGCACGCGCTTGGGATTCACGAGCAGCACATAAGGCGAGATGGCCATCGTCGCCAGCGGCGTGAAATCGGCCTCCGGATCGTACGGCAGCTTGCGATAGATCGTCACGTTGGCCGCATGGGTCGATGACCCGGAAACCAGCAAGGTGTGGGCATCGGCGGGCGCGTTCACCGCGGCCTCGGCGGCGAGATTGCCATCGGCGCCCGGCTTGTTCTCGACGATCGCCAGCTTGTCCAGGCGCCGGCTCAAGCCTTCGGCGACATAGCGCGCGATGCTGTCCGACGCGCCGCCCGCACCATAAGCGACGATGATGCGCACCGGCTTGTCCAGATGCACGGTACCGGCTACCGGCGCGGATTGCGCGAAGGCCCCTGTCGCGTACAGGCTGGCCGCCGCGCTCAACAGCCCCGCCAGCACGGCGCGGCGGCGACTGGCGTTCGGCATCGAACTGCGCCTTCCGCATTGTCCACCCTCGATGTCGAGCGCCGCAGTCATCGCCGTCGTCGCCGTTCCCCCAGCCCCCATAGTCTCCGTTCCGCTAGTCATCGCCCTCGTCTCCTTCGGTGGTCGTGCTGCTGTTCGCGTGCCGTTGTTCGTCGTGCTGCTGTTCGCTTACCGTTGTTCGATTACGCCCGCTTCGGCAGGATGCCCATGTGCTTGCAGATGATCGTCAGCATGATCTCGTCGGCGCCGCCGCCGATCGAGATCAGCCGCAGGTCGCGCCACGCGCGCGACACCCGGTTGTCCCACGTGAAGCCCATCCCGCCCCAGTACTGCAGGCAGGCGTCGGTCACTTCGCGGCACAGGCGGCCGGCCTTGAGCTTGGCCATCGATGCCAGTTCGGTCATGTCGCCATCGGCCATGTGGACCTGCGCGGCGCGGTAGATCAACGAGCGCAGCAGCTCGACCTCGGTCTTCATCTCGGCGAGCTTGAAGTGCACGACCTGGTTGTCGAGGATCGAGCGGCCGAACGCTTTGCGCTCGCGCGTGTACGCGATCGTGTCGTTGATCGCGTTCATCAGCGCGGTCACGCGCCGGGTCGCACCGCTCAGGCGCTCTTCCTGGAACTGGCGCATCTGGTACGTGAAGCCCATGCCTTCCTCGCCGATCCGGTAGCGCTGCGGCACGCGCACCTCGTCGAAGAACACCTGCGCCGTGTCCGACGACCACATGCCGATCTTCTTGATCTTGTTCATCGTGATGCCCGCGCGCAGCTTGCCGTTCTCGCGCAGCGGCAGGCAGATCAACGACTTATTGCGATGCGCGTCGCCGTCGCTGGTGTTGGCCAGCAAGCACATCCAGTCGGCCTGCAAGGCGTTGGTGATCCACATCTTCGAGCCGTTGATCACGTAGTCGGCACCGTCCTTGCGCGCGGAGGTCTTCAGCGACGCGACGTCCGAACCGGCGCCCGATTCGGAGACCCCGAGGCACACGACCTGGTCGCCGGCGATCGTCGGCTTCAGGAAGGTCTCGCGCAGCTCGTCGGAGCCGAATCGCGCCAGCGCCGGCGTGGCCATGTCGGTCTGCACGGCGATCGCCATGGCGACACCGCCGGCGCTGATGCCGCCGATCGCTTCGCAGAAGGCGATCTCGTACGAATAATCGAGCCCCATGCCGCCGAACTCGACGGGCTTGTTCACGCCCAGGTAGCCGGCCGCGCCGAGCTTCTTGAAGACTTCGTGCGCGGGGAAGATCTCCGCCGCTTCCCAGGCGTCGATATGCGGTTCGATCTCGCGGTCGATCAGCTTGCGGACGTTGTCCTGCAGCGCGACGTGGTCGGCGGTCATCATGATTGGGTCTCCGTTGTCGTTGTTCGTTGTTCGTTGCCCGCTGCTCACTGCTCGTTGTTCGTTGTTCGTTGTTCGCTGCTCGCCGCGTGCGGGTCGGCGCCGCGATGGTGCGATGGCCACGCCGATGCGGTCAGCGAGCAGCGTGGGCCCGTGGTCACTGTCCTTTCGGCAGCATGCCCATGTACTTGGAGATGATGGTCAGCATGATTTCATCCGCGCCGCCACCGATCGACGCCAAGCGGGTATCCCGGAACATCCTCGAAACGGGCGTTTCGTTCATGAAGCCCATGCCGCCATAGAACTGAAGGCAACTGTCGGCGACCTGGCGAACCAGACGGCCGGCCTTGAGCTTGGCCATCGACGCGAGCCGTGTCACGTCCTCGCCATTGACGACCAGCTCGACTGCGCGGTAGATCAGCGCGCGCAGCGCTTCGACCTCGGCCTGAAGCTCGGCCAGCTTGAAATGAATGACCTGATTGTCGAGGAGCGGCTTACCGAACGCCTTGCGCTCCCGGGTATAGGCGATCGTGTCCTGGATCGCGCACTCCATGCCACGGATCTGCTTGGCGGCGGCATACAGGCGCTCGTACTGGAACTGCCCCATCTGGTACATGAAGCCCTGGCCCTCCTGACCGACGCAGTACCGCTTCGGTACGCGGACGTCTTCGAAGAAGATCTGCGCCGTATCCGAGGACCGCATGCCGAGCTTGTCGAGGGTCCTGGCCACCGTGACGCCCTTGGTCTTCATCGGCACCACGATCAATGACTTGTTCTTGTGCACCGGACCGTCGCTGGTATTGGCCAGCATGCACATGAAATCCGCCTGGGCGCCGTTGGTGATCCACATCTTGCTGCCGTTGATCACGTAGTCGCCGCCCACCGTGCGCGCCGTCGTGCGCAACGAGGCCACGTCCGAGCCGGCGCCTTCCTCCGAGACGCCGATGCATGCCACGTAGTCACCGGCGATCGCCGGCGCCAGGAATTCCTTGCGCAATTCATCGGAGCCGTGCTCGGCCAGCGCCGGCGTGGACATGTCAGTCTGCACGCCCGTCGCCATCGGGATCGCGCCGCAAGACACTTCGCCCATCGCCTCGGCGTACATGAGGTTGTAGCTCCAGTCCAGGCCCATGCCGCCATACTCGGTCGGCTTGGTGATGCCGAGAAAACCGAGATTCCCCATCTTCTTGAACAACTCGTGCGCGGGAAAACGCCCGGCCTTCTCCCATTCATCGACGTGCGGATTGATTTCGTTGGCGATGAATTTCTTGACCGCGCCGGAAATCTTCAAATGCTCTTCGGTGAACTGCATGATCTTCTCCTCTTGTGGAAACGAGACGGTCGAATCCCACTGAAATCCGTCATCAGCCGGCATTCGCCTTTCGCGCCCGCTCCCGCATCGACACGGGAATCCTCACGGGCATCGCCAGCAGTTGCTGCGCGAAGGTCTTGCCCTGGGTGTCGAGGTGCAGCGACGAGGTCCCGCCGCCATCGAGCGCGTTGGCCAGCACGAAGTTGAACGCGTGCAGCCCAGGCATCTCGTATCGCGTCGTCTCCCCGCGCTGGACATGCGCGAACCACTGGCCGACACGTTCAGCCGTCAGCGCCTGTTTCAACCACGGCACGATCTCGGCATGACGGGCGATCACCCCGACGTTGGCGTTGTCGCCCTTGTCGCCGCTTCGCGCCACCGCGAGTTCGATCAGCGGCACGTCGATCCCCTCGTCCGTCGCCATCTCGTCTGTCGCCATCTCATCCGTCGCCGCCTCGTCCGTCGTCGTCTCTTGCGTCGCCGCCTCGCCCGGCGGAGGATTCCGCATGTCGCGCCTCTGCGCCGGATCGAAGAACGCCGGGATCACCGGGGGAGCGAACGGGATCTTCGTTCCGTCCACGTGCACGTCGACCCGCACGTTGTCGCGGTCCACGAGAAACGCGAACTGCGCGATGACCGGGGTGACCTTAGGCCGCCCCGCACCGCCCGAACAGCGCCCGGTGGTCATGGACAGGGCGACGCCCGTCACCTCCTTGGAAAACAACTCCAGCGCCTCGCGCCTGGCATGGCGCACGTCGATGCGCACCATGACCTCGCGGCTCTCGCGCGCTTCGGGGCGAGCCTGGGCGCCCAGAAGCGTTTCGGCCCCGATCAGATGCACGGCGGTCCGGCGCAGTCCTTCGAGTCCGCGCTCCCGCAGCAGCCGATTCACGCGCGCGAACAGTGCCGCGCTGTAGGCCTCGGCCTTGTCGACGGCGTCGAAGCCGGCGACGACGGTGCTCGACGAGGCGCGATGACCGTCGTGCCAGGTCGCCGAGACCTTCAGCTTCTCGGGAGGCGGATAGCCGCGCGCGCCTTCGACCCGCACGCGATCGCGACCGCATTCGGTGACGCTCACGCCGCGGAAGTCACAGGTGACGTCCGGCATCAGGTAGGCGCCGGGATCGCCGAGTTCATAGACGATCTGCTCCGATACCGACAGCTGCGATACCAGTCCGCCGGTGCCTTCGGGCTTGGTGACGACGAAGCTGCCCGAGGGCTCGCACACGGCGATCGGGTAACCCATGTCCGGCCAACCGGCGACGACGTCGCGCCAATCGGTGAAGTTCCCGCCGGTCGCCTGCGCGCCGCATTCGAGGATGTGGCCGGCCAAGGTGCCGGCGGCCAGGCGATCGTGATCCTGCGGCTGCCAGCCGAATTCGTGAATGAGCGCGCCGAGCGTGGGCGCGCTGTCGACGCAGCGCCCGGTGATCACGATGTCGGCGCCCGCGGCCAGCGCCGCCGCGATCGGGAAAGCGCCCAGATAAGCGTTGGCGCTGATCAGCCGCTCGGGCATCGGCCTCCCGGTCGTCATGTCGCGCACGTCCTGGCCGCGCCATGCATCCACGGACCCCATCAGGTCGTCGCCGGTGACGGTGGCGATGCGCAGCGCGAGCCCCGCCTCCTCGGCCACCTTGGCCAGCGCGCCGGCGCAGGCGGGAACGTTGACGCCGCCGGCGTTGGCGATGACCCGGATGCCGCGGCGCCGGATCTCCGGCAGCAGCGGCTTCATCACCAGTTCGACGAAATCCCGGGCGTAACCGAGATCGGACGCCTTGGCGCGGGCCCGTACGAGGATCGACATCGTCACCTCGGCCAGGTAATCGAAGACCAGGTAGTCGATCTCTCCGTGCTGCACGAGCTGTCGTGCCGCGTCGGCGCTGTCGCCCCAGTAGCCGGAGGCACCGCCGATGCGCACCACCCGATCTGCCTTCGTCTCGCTCATTGCGCGGTCCCCCAGACCGGCGCCCGCTTCTCGACGAAGGCCGACTGGCCTTCGCGCGCCTCGGCACCGCCGTTCAAGCGGCCGAACTCGCGCGCCGCGACATCGATCAGCTCGACTTCGCGGCCCTCGTCGACCGCGTTCATGATTCGCTTGGTCGCCGCGCACGCGAGCGGCCCGCATGCCTGGACCTTGGCGACCACGTCCTCCAGCATCCGGTCGGCATCGGCGTCATCGCACAGGTAATGGCCGACGCCGTAGCGATAGGCGGTCTCGCCGTCGAAGCGCTCGGCGGTCAGCGCCAACTGGCGCGCCCGGGACAGTCCGACGCGACGCACGACCCACTGCGCGATCTGGGCCGGCGCCACGCCGATCCGCGTCTCGGGCATCCCCATCCGGGCGCCGCGCGTCAGGATCGTGATATCCGTCAGACAGGCGTAGCCGAAGCCGCCGCCGAAAGCCGAGCCCTCGATCAGCGAGATCGTCGTCTGCGGCAGCCTGGCGAAGCGCAGGAACATCTGCCCGGCATCACGGTTGCGCTGCTCGATGGCCGATACGCCGTCCGCGGCGTCGGCGGCGGCGCGGCGTTCCTTGATGTCGCCGCCCGCGCAGAAGTGGCCGCCCGCGCCGCGCAGCGTCACGACGCGGATGGCCGGCGTGCCCGCCAGGACATCGACGAGTTCAGCGAATTCGCGCGCCATCGCCGGATTGATGGCGTTGCGCTGCGCCGGGCGATTGAACGTGACATCCAGGCGCGCGCCATCCCGGCGCAGGATCAGCGTTTGACAAACGGGTAAGGCCCTCACCGAAGCTCCTCTCATTTCAGTCAGCCGCAGGGCCCGACGGCATGCCGGCGGCCGCTGTCGACGATTCGTCCGGATCGGTCAGGACGAAGAGCAACGCGCCCGAAGGCACCTGCCGCCCCGCTTCGCACTGGATCCGGGATACCTCGCCGGCCTGGGGCGCGACGACGTCGTGCTGCATCTTCATGGCCTCGAGCACGGCCAGCCGCGTGCCCCTTTCGACTCGCTGCCCCGGGCCCACGAAGATGTCGAGGATGAGCCCGTGCATCGGTGCGAGCACGTTTCCGCCGGCGGCGGCGTCCGCGCCCGTCCGTCCACGGGTCAGCTTGTCCTCCAGCGAGAACCCGCGTCCGTCATGGCTGATGTCGATCCGGTTTCGCGCCGGGCACGCGTACCGCAGCGATCGATCGATACCGTTCAGGCTCAGGCCGGCCTCGCGACCCTCGCGCCGGATCCGCGCGATCGCGAAGACCGCCGTCTCGTCGAGCGTGAGCTCGTACGTCTGGTCGCCCGTCGGCCGCACGACGACGTCCCGGTCGGCCAGCTCGAAGCGGCTGTACTTGATGCCGTCGCTCGACCAATCGAGCAGTTCCGGGGCGACCCCTAAGCTGGCATCCGCCAGGCGATCGCGCTGATGCAGGTACAGCAGCATCCCCGCCATTGCCAGTTCCTCGTCCGAGATCGCCGGCGGCTGCCACCCGGGCGCCGGAAATTCCTCGGCGATGAAAGCGGTCGTCGCCCCGCCGCTGACGAACGTCTCCTTTCGCAGCGCGGCGATCAGGAAATCCCGGTTGCTCCGCGGGCCGACGATGACCGTGGACTTCAAGGCCTCGATCAGCCTCGCGCGCGCCACCTCCCGCGTCGGGCCCGAGGCGATGATCTTGGCCAGCATCGGGTCGTAGTGAGGCGAGACCACCGACCCCGTCTCGATGCCGTCATCGCAACGGATCCCCGGCCCCGATGGCCGTTGCCAGCATTCGATGCGGCCGGTGGACGGCAGGAACCCGGCGGGCACGTCCTCGGCATACAGCCGGGCCTCGATCGCATGGCCGGTCAGCGTCACGGCGTCCTGCGTGACGCTCAAGCCGAGACCTTCCGCTACCTGGAACTGCCACTGCACGAGATCGATCCCGGTCACCGCCTCGGTCACCGGATGCTCGACCTGGATGCGCGTGTTCATCTCGAGGAAGTAGTAGCTGCCCGCCTGATCGAGAAGGAACTCGACGGTGCCCGCGCCCACGTAATCGATGGCCCGCGCCGCGGCCACCGCCGCCGCGCCCATCCGTTCCCGCAGCTCGGGCGTCATCACCGGGCACGGCGCTTCCTCGAGCACCTTCTGGTGCCGGCGCTGGACCGAGCAATCGCGTTCGCCGAGGTGAATGACATTGCCGAGGCTGTCGCCGAACACCTGGATCTCGACGTGCCGAGGCCGCCGTACCGCCCGCTCGAGGATCAGCGCGCCGGAGCCGAAGGCGCTCTGCGCCTCGGCGCGGGCCGACTTCAGCGCGTGCGGAACGTCTTCCATTCGCTCGACCAGCCGCATGCCGCGCCCGCCGCCGCCGGCCGCCGCCTTGACCATCAAGGGCAGGCCGATCCGCTCGGCCTGCGCGAGCAAGGTGGCGTCCGACTGGTCGGTGCCGTCATAACCCGGCACGCACGGCACGCCCGCCTGCGCCATGCGGCGGCGCGCCCCGGCCTTGTCGCCCATCCAGCGGATGGCCTCGGGCGATGGTCCGATGAAGACCAGGCCGTTGTCGACGCAGGCTTGCGCGAACCGGGCGTTCTCCGACAGGAAGCCATAACCCGGATGAATCGCCTGCGCGCCGGTCGCCTTCGCCGCGTCGATGAGATGCTCGACGTTCAGGTACGAGGCACCCGGGGCGGCTTCGCCGATGGATACCGCCGTGTCCGCATACGCGACGTGCGGAGCGCGGGCATCGGCCTCCGAATACACGGCGACCGTGCGGTAACCCAGCGCTCGCGCCGCGCGCATCACGCGGATGGCGATCTCGCCGCGATTGGCGATCAGGACGGTCTCGAATTTCCTCATCTCTCGCTCACATCCGGGCGACGCCAAAGCTGTTGGCTTGCACGGTACGGCGCCGGGCTTCGGCGCAGGTCTCCAGCGCGAAGCCCAGAACCCGCCGGCTGTCGCGCGGGTCGATGACGCCCATGTCGAGCATCTGCCCCGAGGTGTAGAAGGCATCTTCCTGCGCCTCGTAATGGGCGATCAGGTCGGCTTTCTGCTTGGCCAGCAGTTGCTCGTCGACGGCCTGGCCGCGTCGCGCGGCCGCCTGCCGCGTGACCTGCTCCATCGTCAGCGCGGCCTGCTCGCCGCCCATGACCCCGGTGCGCGCGTTGGGCCAGGCGAACAGGAAGTCCGGGTCGTAGCCCAGGCCCGCCATGCCGTAATTGCCGGCACCGAAGCTGGCGCCGATGTAGAGCGTGATCTTCGGCACGCGGATGTTGGCCACCGCCTGGATCATCTTGGACCCGTGCTTGACCATGCCGCCCTGCTCGTATTCGCGGCCGACCATGTAGCCGGTGATGTTGTTGAGGAAGATCACCGGAAGCTGCGCCTGATCGCACGATTGCAGGAACTGCGCCGCCTTGGCGGCGCCGTTGGGGTCGATCGGGCCGTTGTTGCCGACGATGCCGCAGGCGCGTCCCATGATCCGGGCGTGCGTGCACACGACGGTGGGGCCATAGCGCGACTTGAATTCGCTGAAACACGAATCGTCGGTCAGCCGGACCAGCACTTCGCGCACGTCGTAGGCTTTCCGGTAGTCGATCGGCACGACACCGGCGAGCTCGTCCGGACTGTAGCGGGGCGGCCGGTAGTCGCCCGCCGGTTGCTCGGGCGCGCAGTGCCGGTTCCAGTCGAGCTGCTCGACCAGTCCGCGCAGCAGCGTGATCGCGTGCGCATCGTCATCGGCCAGATACTCGACCAGACCGGATACCTCGGCATGCATGACGGCGCCGGCCAGTTCTTCCTCGTCGGCGATCTCGCCGGTGGCCGCCCTCACCAGGGCCGCGCCGCCGAGCGACGCCCGGCCGCGGCCGCGCACGGCGATCACGTAGTCGCTCAGGCCCGGGTAGTAGGCGCCTCCGGCCGTCGACGGGCCATGCAGGATCGTCAACACGGGAACGCCGGCGGCGCTCAACTGCGCCAGGCGCCGGAAACCGCCGCCGCCCCACGCCCAGGCGGCGACGTTGTACTTCATCAGATTGGCGCCGGCGCTCTCGACCAGTTGCAGGAACGGCAGCTTCAGCAGGCGCGCCATGTCCAGGCATCGCCTGAGCTTCTCTCCGCTCTTGGCGGTACTGGCCCCGGCGTTGATGCCGCTGTCGTACGCGTAGATCATGCAGCGCACGCCCGAGACGAAGCCTATGCCGGCCAGCGTGCTGGCGCCGGGAATGCTCTTGTCCCGATCCGGATCGTCGACCAGGTAGTTGGCCAGTCCGAACAGCTCGAGGAAAGGCAGGCCGGGATCGAGCAATCGCGCGATCCGCTCGCGCGGCAGCAGTTGGCCGCGCTTCTGAAAGACTTCCCGCCGACGCTCCGAAAGCCGGCGCGGACGATCGCGCAACCGATGCAATCGATCGACGAGCCCCAGCATCTCGGTACGGTTTCTCGCGTACTCGCCGGACTGGACGTCAACGAGGGAATCGAACGTATCCATGGTCGACACACGCCATCAAGCTCAGGGAGTTCGAGTGACGTGCCCGACGTCCTCCACCGAATCATCGGCCGAGGATCCGCTCGGTTCCAGTTAGAACTTGTCCGCCGTTCGATAAGATTCTCTTATGTTAGAGAACGGCGCAGCACCAGGCTCTTCAGCGCCACGCCGTCCAGCCCCTCCTCGAGCTGGCGGATCTGGTGACTGGTCGCGGCAGGCTGGGCAACGACGCCCGCCGGCCCTATGCTTGCCGGACGGGGCGCGACGCCGATGATCTCGACGAACTCGTCGCCGCGGCCCGCACGCTGCTGGCCGGCCGCACGCAATGGGTTGCCGTGACCAGCGCGGCGCCGCTCGCGTCGACGCAGAACACGATGCAGGTCGTGCTGGCGACCCGTTCGGCGACTCACGTATTGACCCACCCGCGCATCGACGGCACGCCGAAAGGGACCGCCGACCTGTTCTGCGCGACGCTGACCGCGCACTGGCTGCGCGGCACCGCCTTGCCCGAGGCCGCGCTCGCGCCGACGCCGCACTACTCGAGCTTGATCCCCGCCTTCTCGACGATCGATCGATAGATCGTCGTGTAGGTCGCCAGCGTCTGCTTCAGTTCGTCGGGCGAGGAGCTGCCGGCGACGATGCCGGCCGCCTGCAGCTTGTCGATCAGCGCCGCATCGCGCAGCGCTCGCCGCGCATGGTCGTTGAGGATGCGGATGATCGGCTCGGGAGTCCCGCGCGGCGCGAACAGGCCGAACAGTCCGGACAGCGTGAACCTGTCATAACCCTGCTCGACCATCGTCGGTACGTCGGGGATCGCCTGGGCGCGCACCTTCGACGTCACGCCGAGCAGGCGCAGCTTGCCCTCCCTGGCCTGGGCCAGCGGGCCGTTGATCCCGGCGAACGCCATCTGGATCGTGTTCGAGACGACGTCGAGGATCATCGGCGCCGTGCCCTTGTACGGAACATGGCCGAGATCGAGCCCGCCGCTGAGCTGGCTGAAATACTCGAACGCCAGGTGCGTCGCCGAAGTCACGCCATCGGAACCGTAGCTGAACCTGCCCGGGTTCGCCTTGATCAGCGAGACCAGTTGCGGCACCGAGCTGACGCCGAGCGACGCGTTGACGAACAGCACGAGCGGGATCTCGGCGGCCAGCGAGATCGGCGCGAAATCGTCGATCGACTGCCATGGAATGTCTTTCCGGACCTGAGGCGTGAGGGTAAGCGGGCCGCTGCTGACCATGCCGAACGTGTAGCCGTCCGGCTGCGCGCGCGCGACGGCGGCCGTCCCGATCAGTCCCGCGGCGCCCGCCATGTTCTCGACGACCACCGACTGTCCGAGCGTCGCCGACATCCGCTCGGCGATCAGCCGCGCGGTCAGGTCGCTGGGACCGCCGGGCGGAAACGCCAGGATCAATCTCAGCGGACGGGACGGGTAACCCGCATCCTGGGCCCGTGCAGCGGAGATGCCGGCGATCGCGGCGAGTCCCAGCATGCCCAGTGCGTCGCGCCTGCTCATCGTTCGGTCTCCGTTCGTGGGGATTCGTTGACGCGAACGAGTTTACCGACGATGGCAGACGTTTCCAATTTATACACCTATCGGTCTATTTTGCAGACCGACAGATCACATCGGGATCGATGGATCGCGCTGCGCCCGAGGCACGCGTGGCCGCCTCGCTCACGACGTGCGACGCCGCCTCGCTCCGGTCGATGCGCCGGTCGAGACCCCGGCCGATGTCTTGCCGGACGCCCTGGTCGCCGTACCGGCTCCGCCCGCACCAGCCCCTACCCCCCCGGCCCTTGCCGCACCGCCCCTTACCGCACCGGCCCCTGCGGCACCGCCCCCTGCCGAACTGGCCGCTGCCGTACCGGCTCCTGCCGAACTGACGCTCGCCGAACCGGCGCTTGCCGCGCTGCCCCCCGCGCCATCGGCGCCCGCCGCGCCGGCATCCTGCCGCGACCGGCCGCGCGCCCCGCCCGACGGCGGCTCGCCGAACATCGATTGCCGGATCGCGGTCGCGGCGGCCACCACGTGGGGCGCCATCGCCTTCAGCCAGGCGGGGCGCAGGCGGTCGGTCGGACCGGATACGCCGATCGCGGCGATCGGTGTGCCGTTGGGCCCGAAGACCGGCGCCGACACGCCCGACAGGCCGATGCGATTCTCGTCGCGGCTCGTCGAATAACCGTTCGCGCGGATCCTGGCCATCTCCTTCAGGAAGGCCTCCGGCCTGGCGAACGTGAATTCGGTGAAGGGGCGCAGGCGCCTGGACAGCGAGGCGAGATACGCCTCGTCCTGCCAGGCGATCAACGCCTTGCCCGATGAGGTCGTCCAGCACGCGCGCCTCGCGCCGCGCTGCAGATTCGCGCGAACCGGCTGCGGGCTGTCGAGGATGTCGAGATAGACGACGTCGTCGCCCTCGAGCATCGCGAAGTAGACCGTTTCCTCCGAACGCTCAAGCAGCCCGCGCAGATGCGGGCCGGCGATGCGGGGCAGGTCCAGGTTCGTCATCAGCGCATTGCCGAGCTCCCACAGCTTGAGCGACGCGCGATAAGTGCCCTCGGCGACGTTCTTGTTCAGATAGCCGAGCTCGGTCAGCGCCTGGGCCAGGCGGTGCGCATTGCTCTTGCCGATGCCCAGCGTGCGCGACAGCTCGGAGATCCCTTGAGGATCCGGGCTGCGCGCCAGTTGCTCGAGCAGGGCCAGTCCTTTGACGAGGGTATTGTTCAATGACGCTCCATCGAGACGGATGGCCGGCGACCGGCCTGATCGGCCGATTCTGCCACGCCGAAGTCGCGGCGAATGCCGCCGACCGCGCTGCGGCCCACCGACTACCAGCTATCGATGTTCGGGCGCTTCTTGCCGGCCCGTGCGAGCGGCGCCGGCAGCATGGCCAGGCCGCTCGTGATCCATCGACGGGTGTCCGCCGGATCGATGACGTCGTCGATCCACCCGAACGGCGCGATCGTCGCGGCCTTGCCCTGCTGGTACAGCTTGTCCACCCGATCCTGGTACAGCGCCTCGCGCGCCCGCGGATCGTCGATCGCCGCGAGTTCGGCGCGATAAGCGAGCCGGACCGCGCCCTCGAGTCCCATCGGGCCGAACTCGCCGGTCGGCCAGGCGACGACGAAGGTCGCGGCCCGCTGGAACGCGCCGCTGCCCATCGCGATGCCGCCCAGGCCATAACATTTGCGCAGCACGACGATGAACATCGGCACCGTCATGCCCGCGGCGGTCACGAACATCCGCGACGTGTGCCGGACCGCCGCCTTGCGTTCCGAATCGGGCCCGACCATGAAGCCAGGGTTGTCGACCAGCGACAGCAACGGGATGTCGTACGCAT
Organism: Burkholderiaceae bacterium; assembly: GCA_047601745.1. GTDB lineage: Bacteria > Pseudomonadota > Gammaproteobacteria > Burkholderiales > Burkholderiaceae_E > JAKPAM01. The sequence continues at coordinate 6,316,678 of JASGIS010000001.1, forward strand.
CGCAGAGCTGCATGAAGCGCGCGGCCTTGTCGGCCTCGTCCGAGGCGATCGCGCCGCCGTCGTGGATCGGATCGTTGGCGATGACGCCGATCGGCCGCCCCTCGACGCGGATCAGCGCGGTCACCATCGCGCGCCCGAAATCGCGGCGCAGCTCCATCACGCTGTCCGCGTCGGCGAGCGTCGCGATCACCTTGCGGACGTCGTAGACGCGCAGGCGGTTCTCGGGGATGACGTTGCGCAGCACGCGCTGGTCCGACGCCTGCCAGTCGGCGATCGGCCCCTGGAAATACGACAGGTAGCGGCGCGCCGCGTCGACCGCCTGCGCTTCGTCGTCGACGACCACGTCGATCACGCCGTTCGGCGCCTGGAACGACACCGGACCGACGTCGTCGGCCTCGACCTTGCCGAGGCCGCCGTACTCGATCATCACCGGCCCGCCCATGCCGATCGACACGTCGCGGGTCGCGATGATCACGTCGCAGCCGCCGACCAGCGCGGCGTTGCCGGCGAAGCAGCGGCCGGTGACGATGGCCACCATCGGTACCAGGCCGCTGAGCCGCGCGAACCGCCAGAACGTCGGGTTCGACGGATTCATTCCCTGGATGTTGTCGGTATCGCCGGGCCGGCCGCCGCCGCCCTCTCCGAACAGCACCAGCGGAATGCGCAGGCGTTCGGCCAGCTCGAACATGCGGTCCTTCTTCCGATGCGCGAGAAAGCCCTGGCTGCCCGCCAGCACCGTGTAGTCATAAGCGATCACCATGCAGCGCGCGGCCTCGGCGTCGAACAACGAGCGATTGACGGTGCCCATGCCGGCGATCATGCCGTCGGCCGGCGTCTCCCGGCGCAACCGGTCGAGCGGCACGCGGCCGCGCCGCGCGGCGACGACCAGCCCGCCGTATTCGACGAAGCTGCCGTCGTCCAGCAGATCGTCGACGTTCTCCCGCGCGGTCCGTTTGCCGGACGCGTGCCGCCGGGCCACCGCCTCGGGCCGGTTCCGGTCGAGTCCGAACGCGTGCAGATCGAGCACCTCCTGCAGATCGGCGCGAATGCCGTCGACGGCCTGCTCCGCCTGCGAAGCGGCCGCCTCGTCGACCGCTTCGCGTTCGCTCAGGTGCAGCAGCGGCTGGCCTTCTTCGACGACGTCGCCGACAGCGACCAGGGTAGCCAGCACGACGCCGTGGCGCGCCGGCAGCACCACATGCTCCATCTTCATCGCTTCGATGACCGCGACCTCGGTTCGCGGCGAGACCTCGTCGCCGGCCGCGACGGCCATCGCGACGATCCGCCCCTTCAGCGGGCTCGGTACGGCAGCGGCACCGGGCGGCACCTCGGGCCACGCACCGACCGAGCGGGGCGCCGCGCGCCGCGCCGCCGTCGTCGCCGCCGCGGTCGCGGGCGCGGTCGCCGCCCCGGTGATCGCCCCGGTCACCGCCTCCGGATCCGCCTCCTGACCCGCCGCCGGATCCGCTGCAAGACCCGTCGCAGGATCCACCGCCGGCAACGGCCACTGGGACCGGCGACGCTCGGCCAGCGCCTCCGCCCGGCGGACCAGCGCGGGCAATTCGCGGTCGATGAGCGCCGTATCGAAAGCGCCCCGCCGGACGTCCGGATGTTCGAGCACCGCCTGCAGGAAATCGAGGTTGCTCGGACGGCCGACGATCCGGAATTCTCCGGCCGCCAGGCGCGCGCGTTCGGCGACGGTCGCGAAATCGGCGCGGCCGTCGTGGACCACCAGCTTGGCGATCAGCGAGTCGAAGTTGCCGCTCGGATCGAGTCCGGTGTAGCCGCAGGAATCGACCCGGATGCCCGGCCCGGACGGCAGATCGAAGGCCCGGAGCACGCCCTCGCCGGCACGGGTCATCCCCTGCCCGTCGATCGATTCGAGATTGACGCGCAGTTCGATCGCCGATCCGGCCGCCGCCGGCGTCGCGCCATCCAGGCCGAGCTCGGCCAGCGTGCGCCCCAGCGCCACGGCGATCTGCGCCTCGACCAGATCAATGCCGGTGACGGCCTCGGTCACCGTGTGCTCGACCTGCAGACGGGCGTTGGCCTCGATGAACACGTGATCGCCGTCGCCGCCGGTCGACACCAGGTACTCGAAGGTGCCGAGCCCCTTGTAGCCGAGCACCTCGCTCAGGCGCAGCGAATGGTTCGCGAGGCTGGCGCGAAGCACCGGATCCAGGCCCGGCGCCGGAGCGATCTCGATCAGTTTCTGCCGGCGCCGCTGCAGCGAGCATTCGCGGTCGCCCAGACACACGGTGGTCCGGCCGTCGCCGAGGACCTGCACTTCGACGTGCCTGACCGAACCCAGCAGCCGCTCCACGTACAGATCGTCGACGCCGAACGCGCTCTTCGCTTCGGAGCGGCAGCGTTCGTAGGCGCCGGCGATCTCGTCGAGCGCGTGGACCGCGCGCATCCCGCGCCCGCCTCCGCCGGCGATCGCCTTGATCATCATCGCCGACCCCGCGGGAAGCTGCCGGAAGAAGTCGATCGCCTGCTCGACCGAGGTCGGGCCGTCCGTGCCTTCGACGACCGGAATCGCCAATCGCCGGGCGAGCGCCCGGGCGGCGGCCTTGTCGCCGAGCAGGTCCAGCGTCTGCGGATCGGGGCCGACGAAGACCAGCCCCGCCGACCGGCACCGGCGCGCGAACGCGGCGTTCTCGCTGAGGAAGCCATAACCCGGGTGCACGGCCGTGCACCCCTCGTCGAGCGCGATCCTGACGAGCGTGTCGGCATCCAGATACGCGGCCGGTCCGCTGCGGCCCAGCGCGACGGCGGACGGTGCCAGCAGCCGGTGCAACGCGCTCGCGTCGTCGTCGGAATAGACGCAGACCGCGTCGAGGCCCAGTGCCTTGGCGGCCCGCGCGATGCGGATCGCCACTTCTCCACGGTTGGCGATCAGGAGTCGACCAGGATTCATCTTCAGCTCCGTTGGGCACGCGCCGCCCCGTCGTCGTCGACATCGGCGCGCGTTTTTTGATGGTCCAAATTTCAGACCGATTGGTCTGATTTACAAATCAGAATAACGCATCAGTTAATCTCTCGGTGAAAGAGACGGACCATGCGTTCCGGGATGTCGACCGAGAGGAGAACCGATGAGCTACGTCAGATACGCGTCCAGCGACTTCATTGCCACCATCACCATCGACCGGCCGGACAAGCGCAATGCGCTGACCGCCGAGATCCTCGCGGACATGGCGGCGGCCTGGGCCCGATTCGAATCGAGCGAGGACCGGGTCGCGGTGCTGACCGGCGCGGGGCCGTCATTCAGCGCGGGCATGGACGTCACCGCGTCGCCGGCCGGCGCGTGGACCGGCATCCCCAACCTCGGCTGTCCGGTCGGCAAGCCGATCGTCGCGGCGATGTCGGGCGCCTGCATCGGCGGCGCGATGCTGTTCGCGATGATGGCCGACATCATCGTCGCCGACGAGACGACCCGATTCCTCTATCCGGAAGGCCGGATCGGCCAGGCCGGCGGCGTGATGGCCGGCATGGTGTCGCGGCTGCCGTACAAGATCGCGATGGAATTGATGCTGGTCGGCGACGCGATGGACGCGCGCCGTGCCTACGAGGTCGGCCTGGTCAACCGCGTCGTGCCGGCCGGCCAGCACCTGGCGGTCGCGCTCGAATACGCGGCGAAGATCGCCGCCAATGCGCCGATGGTCATGCGAACGCTCAAGCAGTTCGCGCTGGCCACGCTGCCCAAGGGCCCGGCCGAGCAGCTCTATCCGAACCTGCTGATCCTGGACCGGGTGCGCGACAGCGCCGATGCCGCCGAAGGCCTGGCGGCAAGCCGGCAGAAGCGTCCGCCGGTCTTCCGCGGCGAGTAGCCGGGCAAGCGATCCGGCGCCTGACCGGACGAACGTCGCGTTACCCGGGCGTCGCGAGGTACCGATGGTACCGATCGCGAATCGACCGCCCGATCAGTGCAGACGGTTCGCCGACGGCGTCGCGGCCGCGTCGCCAGGCGCCTGCCCGCTCGCGCTGCCCGGATCGATCGCATCGGCGCCTGCGAAGCGCGCGGCGACCCACAGCAGCCGCTCCAGTTGCCCGAAGAACGCGTCGCGGGTCGCTTCGGAGTCGTGCGACAGCATCGACTGCGCGATCCGATGCAGCGCGCCGTCGCTGCGGTCCTGCGCCGACAGCGCGCGCACGACGCCGGTGGCGAGCCCCCGGCCGGCGCGCGCGGCCTCGGGCCCTTCGTGCTCGCGATGCGCATCGTCGATCAGCGTCAGGTACGCGTCGATGTCGACGACCCGGCAGGCCGCGCGCAGGCAGCGCTCGATGTGCTCGTAGAAGCCGGCGGCCGTCCGCGGATCGCCGGCAATCAGGCGGCGGGCTTCTTCGATCACCGCGCCGCCGTGAGGCTCGCCGACGGCCAGCCCGGCGACCAGCAGCGCGGCGAGCTGGCGCCCGACCAGGGCGGCATCGTGTTCGGTAGGGGTCTTGGAAGAAGTCATGGCGCAACGCCGTGGTCGGATTCGACTGCCAAACTTTGCAGATGCGCCACTGTCGCCGAAGCGGCACCCGCCGGCTCGGCATTTTTTAACGGGCGAGCGCCGGTGCCGATCGCGGGCCTCGCGGCGGCGGCGCCATCGCGTCCGGCCACCGCTGCCGCGGCGCTGCGGTACGATCCGCGCGTGACGGACGAGCGCGGCGAACTCGGCACGACGACCACGATGATCGTCGGACGCGCGGCGCCGGTCCACTTCGAGGAGCACGTCGCGTGAGCGCACAGTTCAACCAAACCGGCCCGGGCCTGCCCGTGCGGTCGGCATTCGCGAGGAGGACGGCATGAACGCCGGGGCTTCCCCCCGCCGGCTGATCGTCGGCATCACCGGCGCCACCGGCGTCATCTACGGCATCCGCGCGCTGCAGGTGCTGCGCGAGCTGGGCATCGAGAGCCATCTGGTGGTGTCGCGCGCCGGCGAGATGACGCGCGACTATGAAACCGATCTGAGCCGCGAGCAGTTGCACGCGCTGGCCGACGTCGTCCATCCGATCGGCGACGTCGGCGCGGCGATCGCCAGCGGCTCGTTCAAGACGATCGGGATGCTGGTCGCGCCCTGCTCGGTTCGCACGCTCGCCGAGATCGCCACCGGCGTGACGACGACGCTGCTGACGCGCGCGGCCGACGTCGTGCTCAAGGAAAGACGGCGCCTGGTCCTGATGGTGCGCGAAGCGCCGCTGCACGCCGGCCATCTGCGCAACATGCTGACGGTCACCGAGATGGGCGGCATCATCCACCCGCCGGTGCCGGCGTTCTATACGCATCCGCAAAGCGTCGCCGACATCGTCGACCAGTCGCTCGGGCGCGCGCTCGAATGCCTGGACATCGAGATGCCGGACATGCCGCGCTGGGACGGCCGACATCGCCGCGGGCCGCAAACTGACGATTGATTGACGTCGAACGCGCCGGCACGCGAACTCGGGCATATCCCGCCTAGGCATATCCCGCATACGGGCTCCCGAAGCGCCGATCGGCGATTACCATGCGGACTTCGCCGGCGACGCCCCATCGGGAGGCCGGCGCACATCCTCACGACAAGAAAGAAGGAGCCCCGATGACCCCCACGACCCACGATCGACGCCGCGGATGGCTGAAGGCGGCTGGCGCCGCGATGCTGGCGGGCGCCGGCGGCCTGGGCGCGCTGTTCGCGACGCCGGCTCTCGCGCAGGGCGAATGGCCGACCAAACCGGTCAAGATCGTCGTGCCGTTCGCACCGGGCGGCACGACCGACATGGCGGCACGACTGATCGCCGAGCAGTTGTCCGGTGAGCTCAAACAGAGCTTCATCGTCGAGAACAAGGCCGGCGCCGGCGGCAACGTGGCCGCCACCGAAGTCGTCAATTCGGCGCCGGACGGTTATACGTTCCTGATGGGCACACCGGGCACGCAATCGATCAACCAGTTCGTGTATTCGAAGATGCCTTATGACACGGCCAAGGATCTGGTGCCGGTGTCGTTCGTGGTCCGCGTGCCCAACGTGCTGATGATCAACCCGAGCGTCAAGGCACGCAGCATCGAAGAGCTGATCGCGCTGGCCAAGTCCCAGCCCGGCAAGATGTCGTACGGCTCGCCCGGCAACGGCAGCACCGGACAACTGTCGACCGAACTGTTCAAGACGCGCGCCGGCGTCTCGATCACACACGTCCCTTATCGCGGCAGCAACCCGATGCTGGCCGATCTGATGGCCGGCCAGATCGACATGTCGATCGACAACCTGCCGTCGGCGATGCCGCTGATCAAGAGCGGCAAGCTGATTGCGCTCGGCGTCACGTCCGAAAAGCCGGTCGCGCAGTTGCCCGGCGTGCCGCCGATCGCCAGCGTGCTGCCCGGCTATTCGGCCGAAGCGTGGTTCGTCGTCGTCGCGCCCAAGAACACGCCGGCGCCGATCATCAACCGGATGTCGAGCGAGATCGACAAGATCCTGAAGAAGCCCGACGTCATCGACCGGATCAAGCAGATCGGCGGCGAGCCGGTCGGCGGCACGCCCGAGGACCTGGGCAAGTTCATCGCGGCCGAAACCGCGAAATGGAAGAAGGTCGTCGCCGAATCGGGTGCCAAGGTCGACTGAGTCGATCGCGTCGTCGACGGCGGCCAGGCAGGGCCTGCCCCCCCCCCCGCTAAGCCGTCGACAGCTTCAGCAACCGCGCTGCGCGCTCGACGCGCAGCGGAATCTGGTCGCGGTAGCGGTTCAGGTCGATCGCCTCGTCCTGCGCGCCCTGCTGCCCGCCGAGGTAGCGCGCGTAGACGCCCTCGCCGATGCAGGCCAGCCGCCACTGCGCGAACGCGCGGTAATAGTCGACGGTCGCCAGTTCGACGCCCATCTGCTCGGCGTAGAGCCCGGCCATCTGCTCCTGCGTCAGGAACCCCGGCAGCCCGGTGGTCGCCGGATCGCCGCCCTCGTCGGGATTCGACGGATCGTGCCAGTAGCCGAGCAGGCCGCCCAGGTCGGCCATCGGCTCGCCGAGCGTGCATAGCTCCCAATCGAGCACACCCGCCACCGGCCCGGCCGGATCCATCATGCAGTTGGACAGGCGGTAATCGCCGTGCGCGATCGTCGGCCGGGACGGCGTCGGCATCATCCGCGCGAGCGCGTCGCGCACCTCGTCGATCAACGGCAGCTCGCGCGTCTTGCTCTGCTCCCACTGGCCCGTCCAGCGCTTGAGCTGCCGCTCGATGTAGCCGTCGCGCTTGGCGAGCGTGCCCAGGCCGACGGCGTCGATGTCGACGCGGTGCAGCTTGCACAACGTGTCGACCAGCGATCGGCTCATCCGCTCGCGCGCGGCCTCGGACAAGGTGCGGCCGATCTCGACGTCGCGCACGACGACGCCGTCCAGATGATGCATGACGTAGAAATCGCGCTCGTTGACGGCCGGATCCTGGCACAGGCCGACCAGCGCCGGCACCGGCACGTCGGTGTCGGCCAGCGCGGCCATGATCCGGAACTCGCGGGCCACGTCGTGCGCGCTGGGCAGCAGTTTGCCCAGCGGCGGACGGCGCAGCACGAAGCGCCGCCCATCGGCGTCGGTCACCGCGAACGTCATGTTCGAGCGCCCGCCGGCGATCAGCTTGAACTGCAGCGGCAGCGTCACCGTCGTGTGCCCGGCGATCCAGGCCGACACGCGTGGCGCGTCGATCCCCTCGATCGGGCGCGCCGCGCCGGCGTCGGGTCTTGTCGAATCCGTCATGCGTCTTTCTCAGTCGATGGCTTGCGCCTGCGAAACATAACCCCGGTTCCACGTCGGGCTGATCGTCAGATCATTGATGCACACGTGCGCGGGCAGGCGCGCGAGGAACAGCACCAGTTCGCCGCAATCGTCGGGCTGCACCATCTTCGCCCGATCCTCGGCGCTGACCGGAACCGGCCGCTTGTCGAGGATCGGCGTAGCGACCTCGCCCGGACAGACGGCGGTCGCGCGGATGCCGTGGATGCACTCCTCGACGTTCAGGCTCTCGGTCATCGCGTTGACGCCGAACTTGGCGGCGCTGTACGCCGGCCCGGTCAGCGTGCTGACGCGCCTGCCGGCCACCGACGAGACGTTGATGATCAAGCCGTCGCGCTGGCGGCGCATGATCGGCAGCACCGCGTGGCAGCAATAGAACACGCCGTCCAGGTCGATGCGAACGACCTGGTCCCAGTCGGATCGCGCCAGATGCTTCCAGTTGCGCTTCGGCACGTTCAGGCCGGCGCTGTTGACGACGACGTCGAGCCGCCGCTCCTGCGCGTCGATCCCGGCGACGACGTCGGCGACGGCCTGCGCGTCGCTGACGTCGAGCGGCGCGACGCGCGCCTGTCCGCCGGCGCCGCGGATCGCATCCGCGACCTCGTCGAGCGCCGCCCGGCGGCGGCCCGACAGCACGACCCGCATGCCCGCTCCGGCCAGCGCGCGCGCCGCCGCCGCGCCGATTCCCGATCCGGCGCCCGTCACCCAGGCGACCTTGTCCTTCAGATCCCTCATCGCTGTCCTCCTGCGGCGCCCGAAGCGCCGTTCGCATCGATACCGGTCCGCCCGCCGGCGTGGGCTCGATCTTCGTGTGAACAGACCCCTAGTCGAGCCTGATCCCGTTCTGCTTGATCACGCGCTTCCACTTCTCGGTCTCGCGCTGCAGGTACGCTTCGTACTCCTGCACGCCGGTGGCCAGCGGCGTGATGCCGTCGGCCAGCATCTTCTCGGTCACGTTCGGCTGCGCGACGGCGGCCTTCATCGCCGCGTTCAGCTTGTCGATGATGTCGGCCGGCGTACCCGCCGGCACGTGCAGCCCGACGTGCGACGTGGCCTCGTAGCCGCTGATCGTATCGGCCACCGTCGGAATCTCCGGATAGCGCGGCGCGCGCGCCGGCCCGGTGACCGCGATCATCCGGACCTTGCCGGCCTTGACCTGCGGCTCGCCGATGAAGACCGATCCGACCATCATGTCGGCCTGCCCGCCGATCAGATCGACCATCGCCGGCTGCTCGCCCTTGTATGGGATGTGCACCATGTCGATGCCGCCCATCGTCTTCAGCAGTTCGCCGGCCATGTGGTTGGGACTGCCGGCGCCGGGCGAACTGAACGAGACCTTGCCCGGATTGGCCTTGGCATAAGCGACCAGTTCGGCGATGTTCGTGACCGGCAGCTTGGGACCGAGCAGGATCGACAGCTCGACGCGATGCACGAGGCCGACCGGCGCCAGGTCGCGCGGCGAATAAGGCAGCTTCGGTTCGAGCAGCGGCATCAGCACGGTCGGCCCGGTCGTGCAGAAGCAGACCGTGTAGCCGTCGGGAGCGGACTTGGCGACGACGTCGGCGCCGATCGCCCCCGACGCGCCCGGCCGGTTCTCGACGACCACCGGCTGGCCGAGCGTCTTGGCCATCTCGCCGGCCAGCAGCCGCGCCATCGCATCGGTGGGCCCGCCGGCCGCATAGGGCGCGATCAGCCTGACCGGATGCGAGGGGTAAGTCTGGGCGCCGGCCGGCCCGCAGGCGCCCGCCCACGTCGCCAGCGCCACCAGCGAAGCGCCGGCCCACGCCGCCCATCGGCGAAGCCGGCGACGCGGGTACACGTCGGACGCCTCGCTCGCGGCGCCTGCCGCACGCGCCCGATCGGGGCGGATCGAACGATCCTGCATGAGTCTGTCTCCTTGATCGCCGCCCCTGCGCCGGGGAGGCTTGCGTCGTTCGCGACGATGCGTCGCATCGCCGCCGCATGGTACAACGCGCGCCACCGCCGACCGCGGCGGGTTCATTGTGCAATACGCGCGGCATCCTTTGGCGCGGGCAGGCAGGTTCGGTACGATGGCGACCGGACAGTGAGGAGAGCCGATGCGAGGAGACACCATGCGCGCCGACCCGATGCCGATCGACGCCCCGACCGCCGCCGAGGCTCGCGATGCGCGATGACGCCGACGACGCGCTGCCGTTCGCGGGCCTGAAGGTCATCGACTGCGCGAGCTTCATCGCCGCGCCGTGCGCGGCCACCGTACTGTCGGACTTCGGGGCCGACGTGATCAAGATCGAGCCGCTCGAAGGCGATGCTTATCGCGAGCTGTACCGGATGCCCGGCATGCCCGCGATCGACCGCAACTTCGCGTGGGATCTGGACTCGCGCAACAAGCGCAGCATCGCGCTGGATCTGAAATCGCCCGACGCGCTGGCGGTGCTGCACAAACTGGTCGCGCAGGCCGACGTGTTCATCACCAATCTTCCGCTGCCGGCGCGCAGCAGGCTGAACATCGGCTATGAAGCGCTCGGTCCGCTGAATCCGCGGATGATCTATGCGTCGTTCACCGCTTATGGCGAGAACGGACCCGAGGCGCACAAGACCGGATTCGATTCGACCGCTTACTGGGCGCGGTCCGGGCTGATGGACCTGATGCGCGCCGACCACCGGACCCCGCCGGCGCGCTCGGTCGCCGGTTTCGGCGATCATCCGAGCGGCATGGCGCTGTATGGCGCGATCGTCACCGCGCTGTACCGACGCCTGACGACCGGACGCGGCGGTCTGGTCGACTCCTCGCTGCTGGCCAACGGACTGTGGGCCAACAGCTTCCTGGCGCAGGCCAGACTCTACGGCGCGACGATCCCGCCGCGCCCGCCGCGCGAACTGGCGGCCAACTCGCTGACCAACGGCTACCGCTGCGGCGACGGCCGCTGGCTGAACCTGGTCCTGCTCAACGAAGCGCGGCAGTTCCGGCCGCTGCTCGAGGCGATGGGCCGTCCGGAGCTGGCCGACGATCCGCGCTTCGCGACGCAGATGGCGCGCTTCGAGAACGCGCCGGCGCTGACGCGGATCTTCGACGAACTGTTCGCCGAGCACGACCTGGCCGAATGGCGCCAGCGCTTCGATGCGGCCGGCATCACGTTCGGCATCGTCGGGACGCTCGACGACATCCTGCACGACGAACAGATGCGCTCGGTCGAGGCGGTGGTACCCGGCCACGACGGCGTGTCGATGACAATCAACAGCCCGATCAACATCGAAGGCGTCCGGAAGGTCGCCCCCGGTCCCGCGCCGGCCGTCGGCGAACACGGCGCCGAGATCCTGCGCGAAGTCGGCTATGGCGACGCCGAGATCCAGCGGCTGCGCGACCTGAAAGTCCTGCTCTGAGGAGTCTGCGATGACCGTCCGCCGCCCGAAGTACCGCATGCGAATCCGGACCGCCGCCGCGACGATCGCCGCCGCCGTGCTGTCGCTGTGCGCGGCGGCGGCGCAGGCCGAAACCCTGAAGCTCGGCCACGCGCTGATCGCGACCTCGCACTACGGCGTCGGCACCGCCGTGTTCGCGTCCGAAGTCGACAAGCGCAGCGGCGGCCGTCTGAAGATCCAGGAGTTCCCGGCGTCGGCGCTCGGCGGCGAGCGCGAGATGATCGAAGCCGTGCAACTGGGCACGCTCGACCTGGTGCTGACGTCGACCGGGCCGGTCGGCAACTTCGTGCCCGAGACGCTGATCACCGACATCCCGTTCCTGTTCACCGACTACGAACACGCGCGGCGCACGCTGGACGGACCGATCGGCCAGGAGATCCTCGCCAAGTGCGAATCGCGCAACCTGGTCTGCCTGAACTGGTGGGAGAACGGCTTTCGCCACATCACCAACAACAAACACGCGGTTCGCACGCCCGACGACCTCAAGGGCCTCAAGCTGAGGACGATGGAAAATCCGGTGCACATGACCGCGTTCCGCGCGATGGGGGCCTTGCCCACGCCGATGGCGTTTCCGGAGCTGTACGGCGCGCTGCAGCAGGGGACGGTCGACGGGCAGGAGAACCCGATGCCGGTGATCCTGTCGTCGCGCTTCGCCCAGGTGCAGAAATACCTGTCGCTGACCGGGCACGTCTATTCGCCGGCGCTGCTGATCATGTCCCGCAGCGTGTACGACAAGCTGGGCAAGGACGATCAGGCGATCGTCCGCGAGGCGGCGCGGCTCGGCGCGGCCGCCAACCGGCAGAAGGTCCAGGCCGACGAGACCCGCGGTGTCGAGGCCGTGCGCAGCGCCGGCATGCAGGTGGTCACCGACATCGACCGCCGATCGTTCCAGCAGATCCTGCAGCCCGCTTACGCCGAATACGCGAAGCGATTCGGCCAGGCGAACATCGATCGCCTGCGCAACGCGCGTTGACGATCGGGCCGGGGCGGGCCGAAGCCGGACGCCCGATCGGGGCGCAGCCGGCGCCGGACCGGGGCGGGATTCCTCGATACAATCGCTGCTCTCCCGTTTCGCCGAGTCTTCCTTCGACTGTGGCCTGCCTCGATTTCCTCCGGCACTTCGCGCGCAACCCGGCAATGGTCGGCGCGGTGGCACCTTCCTCGAAGGGCCTGGCCCGCGCCATGGCACGGGGCGCCGACGAGGCCGATTTCGTCGTCGAGCTCGGCGCGGGCACCGGCGCCATCACCCGCGAACTCGTGCAGCGCTGCCGCCCCGATCGGCTGGCCATCGTCGAGCCCGACCCCACGGCCGCCCGCCGCCTGCGTCACCTGTTCCCGCACAGCCTGGTGCTGGCCTGCTGCGTGCACGAGGCGCCGAGCTTCTTCGCGTCGCTGCCCGACGACGTGCTGCTGGTCTCGTCACTGCCGTTCCGCTCGCTGCCCCGGCACGTGATCGCGCCGACGATCGACCTGCTGCTCGGCGTGCTGGACCACGGCGACCGGCGCCGGCTCGTCCAGTACACGTATCACCCGCGCGCGCCGTTCGACGTGCCGCACGATTTCAGGTGGCGTCGGCGCGAGCGCGTGCTGCGCAACCTGCCGCCCGCCGGCATCTGGGAACTGACGGGCCGCGGCTAGTGTCGTGAATCAGAATTTCTTCGGCGAACTTCTGATTCACGACACTAAACGCTGACGAGGTGCCCGTCCGGACCAGCGCGTCGCGCTGGTCCGCGGGTTCGGCCTCGCGGGTTCGGCCCCGTGGATTCAGCCTCGCGGATTCGACCGCGAGGATTCGTCCGCGGGGACTCGACCGGGACGATTCAGCCGCGGCGATCGCGCCACGGTGCCCGCCCGCCGGGTGCGGCGGCACGGGCGGCATGGGGCGCCGCGTGAGGACGCGAACGCGGACCGCGCGAAGCGCCGTCCGCCCCGCGTCCGTCGAAAGGCCGCCGGGCGTCGTGCCCGCGGGCCTCGTGCGCTCCGCGCCCGTCATGGCCTTGCCGGTCTTGCCCGTACGACGCGTGGCCGTCCTGTCGCGGCGCACCGTACCCACGCCCGTCGTGTCCACGCCCGTCATGCCGACGGGCGTCGTGATGCGCGCGGCCGTCGTGGCCCCGCGCATCGTAGCGTCCCCCGCGGCGCGGGCCGCCGGGCCGGCCGGCCGGACGCGCGCTCGGCTGGAAGCGGGCTTCCAGACCGTCGATCTTGCTGACCTGCACCGGCTGGCCGATGAACTGCTCGATCCGCCGCATCGCGAACACGTCCTGCCGACCGACGAAGGACAGCGCCTGGCCCGAGGCGCCGGCGCGACCGGTGCGGCCGACGCGATGCACGTAGTCCTCGGCGTGACGGGGCAGATCGAAATTGATCACGTGCGTGATCGAGCTGATGTCGAGTCCGCGGGCGGCCACGTCGGTGGCGACCAGCACCCGCCAGTCCTTGGCGCGCAGCCGCATGACGGCCCGCGCGCGCTCGCGCTGCGTCAGGTCGCCGTGCAGCGCGCCGACCGCGTGACCGTCGTTGTGCAGACGCTCGGCCAGTTGCTCGGCATCGCGCTTGGTCGACGTGAAGACGATCGCCTGGCCCAGTCCTTCGTCGGCCAGGCAGGCATCGAGCAATCGCAGCTTGTGATCGAGGCCGTCGCTGTAGATCACGTGCTGGTCGATCGGCTGCGCGTCGCGGGCGGCGCGCTCGATCTCGAGCCATTGCGGATCGCGCAGCAGGCGGTCGGCCAGCTCGCGCACGCTGTTCGACAGCGTGGCGGTGAAGCAGACGGTCTGGCGCTGCGCCGACAGATGGCGCGCGATCTCCTGCACGTCATCGGCGAAACCCATGTCCAGCATCCGGTCGGCTTCGTCCAGCACCAGGATCTCGACGCGCTCGAGGCCGACCCGGCCGCTGCGCAACTGATCCATCAGGCGCCCCGGCGTCGCGACCAGCAGTTCGTGCGGCGCCGCGAGCTGGCGGTTCTGCCGGTGATAGGACTCGCCGCCGGTCACGCAGACCGTGCTGACCTGCCGCAGGCCCTGCGACAGCTCCTGCGCGGCCTTGGTGACCTGAGCGGCCAGCTCGCGGGTCGGCGTCAGGATCAGCACCCGGGGGCCGCGCCCGCGCGCGCCCGGCTGCGCGGCGACGCGCTGCAGCGCCGGCAACAGGAACGCGGCGGTCTTGCCGGTGCCGGTCGGCGCGCAGGCGATCAGATCACGGCCGGCCATCAGCACGGGCAACGCCTGCACCTGCACCGGCGTGGGGTTCTCGTAGCCGAGACGGGTCAAGGTTTGCAGGAAAGGCGCGACAACGCCCAGATCGGAAAAAGCGGTACTCATCAAACACTCCAGGCACGACGCCGTCCGATGACCGGCAGGCGGCCGCGCTCTCCCGTCCGGCATCGCGGATCGATGGGAAGCGTGCGGCCGTCCGCGCTTGCGGCCAGCCGAACCCCATCCCCGAAGGGAAAGGCAGGCAGCCACCCGCGTGCGGGAGACGGTCGGGACGACGGGCAATCGGAAAGCGTCCCATACCAAACGGCAAGCGGGACGAAGCGTCGAAAACGCGGGCATCGACGCTAACCGGAAGCGGATCGGCGGCGTACCCCGGTTCCCTGCCGGGAACGGAGCGCGCTACGGACGGTCATCACGCCAACGCGGCGTCGATGACCCCGGCCGCCCGGTGATGCATGGGCGGCGATCGCGAGGAGGCCAGAGTGCGATGGAAAATCGGCTTTCGCCGACCCTGCCCCCGAACGATTCCACCCGAAGGCGGCTCGATCGGCCAGGGCAATGGCTATGACGTAGGCCAAGCTTTCGATTATGCCATGGCTCTTGCAGAAAGTTCAAGCGTCGAAAGCGCGTGATCCGACTTTTCGCGCCGACGGCCGGCCGCCGCGCCGGCGCTCGAGCGCGCGCTCCTCGTGCTTCGACCTCGCCCCGCCGAGCACGTTCGCGTTCGCCAGGACGCCCTCGCGACCGCGCGCCGATCGTTGCATCAGTTGTAACTGTTTTTGCATTCGTCACTAATGAAGACGTTCGATAAACAAGATTAACGACGAATACTGCGTCGGCATTTGAAACACTTTCCGCATTGGGTTAATTCTGAAAGCCAATCATCGACCAATCGACCAATACTAATGGCCTAGTTCATAGCGCTCCAGTCAATATGACTTGTGCTAATTTCGCTAGCTCTCGCAGTCAATGCACGGTCAATCAGTTTTTCTTCGTTCTCTCGATCCGTGCAGCGTAATTAGGTATCAGGCAAGGAGTCTGCAGATGGACCGGTTCCGGGAGATCGAGGCGTTCGTCGCAGTGGTCGAGGCGGGGAGTTTTGTCCGCGCTGGCGAATCCTTGCGAATCTCGAAGGCAGCCGTTTCACGTTCACTGCTTGATCTGGAGCAACGCCTCGGCGTCAGATTGTTGCAGCGGACCACGCGACGCCTTTCATTGACCGACGCGGGCCGCGCTTATTTCGATCGCGGCAAACAGTTGCTCGCCGATCTGGCCGAAGCCGACAATCTGGTCGGCTCCGATTCGATGCGGCCGGTAGGCCTGCTCAAGATCAGCGCGCCGCAAACCTTCGGCATGCGAGTGCTGGCCGACGCCTGGGGCGTCTTTCTCGACCGGTATCCGGAGGTCAAGCTCGAGGTCTTTCTGACCGACCGCGAGGTCGACATGATCGACGAGGGTTATGACGCCAGCATCCGGATCGCGCGAACGCCCGATTCGTCGCTGATCTCGAGACAGTTGTGCAGTATGAGGATGCATCTGGTCGCGTCTCCTGATTATCTGGCCCGCAAGGGCACGCCGACCAGCGTCGCCGATCTCGAGCTGCACGACACGATCGCGTTCACGCGAGCCTCGCGGGGTGCATCGTGGCGACTGCTGGATGGCGCCGACGAGATCGACGTGCCGATCAAGCCGCGGATCCAGGCCAACGACGGCGACACCTGCGTGGCGGCGGCGCTCAACCACCAGGGCATCGCTTACCAGCCCGATTTCATCGTCGGCGCCCACCTCGAGGCCGGGCGGCTGGTCCGGGTGCTGCCCGAACTGGACGGCTACGATCTCGGCGCGTACGCGGCCTACCCGGCCCGCAAGCACCTGTCGGTCAAGGTGCGCGTGCTGATCGATTTTCTCGCCGAGCACTTCTCGACCCCGCGCTGGTAGCGCGCGGCCGGCCTCGTCGCGAGCCGGCCTCGCGTCTCGGGCCGGCCTCGTTGCCGGCCGGTCGCGTCCGCGCGCCGGCCGCTACTGGACGTCGCCGGCCGCTACCGGACGTCGCCGTTCTTCGCCGCCGCTAAGCGAGGCGGGCCAGTGTCCGCGCGAGCAGGTCGTCGTTGGCGGCGGCCACCACGCGGCCATCGAAGCGTTCCGACAGCGGCGCCCCGTCCCATCCGCAGATCCGTCCGCCGGCCGACTCGATGATCGGCACGAGCGCCATCACGTCGTAGCGCTGCAGACCCGCTTCGATGACCAGATCGATCTGGCCCGAGGCCAGCAGCCCGTACTGGTAGCAGTCACCGCCGAAGCGTCGCACGGCGACCGCCGACTCGACCTGGGCGATCCGCCGCGCGTCGTCGCCGGCGAACAAGTCCGGCGCCGTACTGAACAGCTTGGCCGCCGACAGTTCGGCGCACGCGCTGGTCCGCACGGGCTCGCCGTTCCAGCTCGCCGGATTACCCGGCCCGGCCGCCCAGCGCTCGTCCAGCATCGGCATGTCGATGATGCCCAGCAGCGGCCGGCCCCGATCGAGCAGCGCGATCAGCGTGCCGAACAGCGGCACGCCGCAGATGAAGCTGCGGGTTCCGTCGATCGGATCGAGCACCCAGCGCAACGCGCCGTCGCCCTGCTCGCCGAACTCCTCGCCCAGCACCGCGTGCTCGGGAAAGCGTTCGGCGATCGCCGCGCGCATCGCCTGCTCGATCCGGCGGTCGGCCATCGTCACCGGGCTGGCGTCGGACTTGCTCTCGACGGCCAGCGGCTGGCGGAAATACTGCCGGGCGATGGGTCGGGCCAGATCGGCCAGTTCATGCGCGAACTGCATCCATTCGCGCGTCTGCGTATCGGAATCGGTCATCGTAAAGGCTCCAGGCCGTGCGCGAGGCACGGCCGCGGCGATCGCGGAAGAGGAAAGCGGGACAGGCATCGCGGATGCGGCGGCATCCGCGCCCGCGGCGGATCAGGACTGCGCGGTCGACTTCAACTCGATCTCGACGAAGACGAACTCGCCGTCGTTGGCATTGATGACGTTGTGCTCGACGCCGGCTGGCCTCGCGTACGAGCGGCCGGCCACGAGTTCGCTGTCGATCACGCCCTGCGGCGTTTCCAGCCGGAGCGTGCCCGAGGTCATCGGCACCACCGCATACGCGTACGCGTGGCGGTGATAGCCGGTCTGAGCGCCGGGGGCGAAGCGCCACTCGGTGATGATCACGTGTTCGTTGTCGACCTGGACGGTCGGCACGGCCGACGGACGGCCGTCGGCGGACGGGGAAGCGGATGAGCACATGGCGATGAACGATGCGGGGCCGGGTGGACGGAAGCGGCGCGCCGACGCGGGCCGCGGCGTCCGCCGGACGGGACAAAGACGATAGTATGACGAGACACGCCCCTCGCGGACCGCCCGCACAAGGATTTCGATGCTCTCCGCTGGCACGACGGCCGGCGCCAGTCCGTGGTCGCTCGAATCGACCACACCCGGCGCGACGCTGGCCGACCAAGGTTTCGTCTTTCTGACCGCCGAGGCGCTGCGCGCGCTGGCCGACCTCGACGACGCCACGACCGGGCGCTGGGCCCGGACCTGGAACGACCTGCCCCCCGATCGCTACCTGAAGGACGGCGGACGCTATCGCAGCCGGCGCCATAGCTGCTTCGTGCAGGACGTCGCGGCGCCCGACGCCGGGCTCTCGCGCGTGCCGCACCGGCCGCACTGGCAATCGACCGACTACAACGCGTTGCACGGCGGCATCGACCGGCTGTTCGAACCGATAACGGCCGAACTCGTCGACGACCCGGCGTGGGCCCGCCTGCTGACGTCGTTGGGCCGGCTCTTCGCGACCGACTCGGGGGCGCGTCGATGGTCGATCGAAGCCCATCAGTTCCGGATCGACACACGCGACGGAATGGGCCGGCCGACACCGGAAGGCGCCCATCGCGACGGCGTCGACTACGTCGCGGTGATCCTGGTCGGACGCGAGGCGATCAAGGGCGGCGAGACGCGGATCTTCGAGGCCGACGGGCCGCGCGGCATGCGCTTCGTGATGACGCGGCCGTGGAGCGCCGTATTGCTGAACGACCGGCGGATGATCCACGAGGCGACGCCGATCCAGCCGGCGTCGCCGACCGACGCGCGGACGCCGGACACCGCGGGCAGCGCCGGACACCGGGATACGCTCGTGCTGACCTACCGGGCGGACGGCTTCCAGCGACCCGCCGCCTGACGCCGACTTTCGCTACGCCACTCTCGCAACGCCGGCTCACGCGACGCTGACTCGCGCTATGCCGACTCGCGCTACGTCACACTCGCTACGCCGGCCCTGGTGGCGCCGGCTCTGGCGCTGCCGCCGATCGCGGCGTCGACGCCGGCCCGATCCCCGATCGCGCGCATCGGCCGGGTACCGGCAGCGATCAGTGCCCGCAGGCCGGTTGGCGCGCGATGTTGACGTTCTGTCCGCTGACCGCGATCAGGCTGCAGTCGCATCCGGCGGACGCCTGGCAGGCTTCCAGCGCTTTCCGGCGGGCCTGCTGCAGTTCGAGATCGCATCCGACCCACAGGCCGGCGCGCCCGGGCAGCGCCGCGACGGCCGAGACCTGTCCGGCCGGACATCCGGGTACGCTGCGGCACGCTCCCTTGCCCGAACGGCGGCACGCCTGCATCGCCGCGTGCTCGGCCTCGGCCGGGCGGCAGGCCATGCCGCTGAGCGGCGCGAAGATCTCGCGCGTCGCCTGATTGATCGCATACCAGTCCCCGGCCGGCGACGTACTGCGCACCGAGCCGGCGACGACGTTCTGCGCGCTCGCCTTGGGCCGGCATCCGGGCTGCATGCCGGCGACCAGTTCGGTCGACGAGCGAACCGTCTGGCGCAGGCCGACACGCGGCGGCTCCGCGCGGGGCTGATCGAGCAGGATCCGCGCGTTGTCGAAACTGGCCTCGCCGCCGGCCACCTTCTGCGCCGGCACCGCGCGCGAGTAGTCGGTGCAGGTGATCGCCAGGCGCTTGCTGCTGACGGACGAGCTTTCGCACAGCGCCGAGAACTGCTCGCTCAGCACGAAGAAGCGCAGCCGTCCGCCTTCGAATTCCCACGCGACCTGCGCATCGGGCACCGTCTCGCTGCGCTTCTCGCGAACCGCGTAACGCAGCAGTTCGCCGCGTCCGTCGGCGTGGAAGCGGAACGCGGCCAGCGACGCATTGCCGCTCGGGTTGGCCGGCAGCCAGATCGCCTGCATCAGGAAGGCCGACGCCGACGGCGTATCGGCCAGGCCGGCCTTCGGATGCACGGGGCGGCCGCGCCGCGGCGCGACGTCGCTCAGGCTGTTGGACGCGAGCAGCGTGGTCGCGCGCTTGCCTTCGGACAGCCACGACAGCATCCGCGACGGCGGCTGGCTCTGCGGTGATCCGGTACGGCGATTGATGATCTCGAGCAGTTCGCGTTCATTGCGCCGCTCCGCCAACGACTCGGCCGAACGGCCGAACTTGTCTTCGACGTACGGATCGGCACCCAGCTCGAGCAGCGTCCGGGCGACGTTGGTCCGGGACGACGGCGGTGCGCGCGTGATCGAGTCGATCAGCGCCGTCGTGTCGTCCAGATCCAGCGGCGCGTCGACGCCGACGCGCTTCGCGAAGAAGCGCACGGCCTCCGGATTGCCGACGCGGACGGCGACGCTCAGGCCTCGCCGGTCGTCGAGATCTCCCGGATACTGCTCGATCAGCGCGGCCGCGCCATCGAGATCGTTGTCCTTGATCAGCCGCGACAACTCGGCGACCTGCTGCGTCGAGTTCAGCGGGGTGATCGCGCAGCCGGCCAATGCCCATGCCAGCAGCATGACGAGGCACCAGTGCAGCGAACGATGAAGGTCGAAAGCGGGACGACGAATGAACAAGGTCGGATCCATCACGGCTCAATGCCCACAAGCTACCCTTGCTTCTCGGGCCGCGCAGCCAGATAAGTCACGAAACGGCGCCGAACCCGCGTCGAGGAAACTTGCGTTCAGAACGTCCCCGGATACGCGCCGCCATCGATCAGCAGGTTCTGCCCGGTGATGAAGCCGGCCTGCGCGCTGCACAGATACGCGCACGCCTGACCGAACTCGGTTTCGTTGCCGAACCGGCCCGCGGGAATCGACGCGCGGCGCTGCGCCTCGACCTGCTCGACGGAAACGCCGCCCGAGCGCGCGACGGCGGCGATGTTGCCGCGCAGCCGATCGGTGTGGAACATGCCCGGCAACAGGTTGTTGATGGTCACGTTGTGGGCCACGGTCTTACGCGCGACGCCGGCGACGAAACCGGTGAGCCCCGAGCGCGCGCCGTTGGACAGTCCGAGGATATCGATCGGCGCCTTGACCGCGCTCGACGTGATGTTGACGATTCGCCCGAAGCGGCGCGCGATCATGCCGTCGACGGTGGCCTTGATCAGCTCGATCGGCGTCAGCATGTTGGCGTCGATCGCGCGGATCCACGCGTCGCGCGTGAACTCGCGGAAATCGCCGGGCGGCGGCCCGCCCGCGTTGTTGACCAGGATGTCGATCTGCAGCGCGGCCGCCAGCGACGCAGCGCGTCCGGCCTCGGTCGTGATGTCGCAGGCCACCGGCACGACGGTGACGCCGGTCTGCCCGGCGATGCGCGCGGCCGCTTCGTTCAGCGGCCCTTCGCTGCGCGCGTTGATGACGAGATGGACGCCTTCGCGCGCGAGCGACAGCGCGCAGCCATAACCGAGGCCCTTGCTGGCGCCGCACACCAGCGCCCATTTTCCTTCGATCCCGAGATCCATCGCCGTCGCGCTCCTCTTATCGTCGCTCCGCGTTCACGGCGGGGCCGGCGGCGATCATCCCACATCCGGGCTGCCGGTTTCAGCAACGTTCGTCGGAAAGCGTGTCGCAGAACGCCCGGATCTGCTCGTCCGGCATCCTCAGCATCTCGGCGACGATCGATTCGCGCCGTTCCTGATAGGCGGACGACGCGCGCGCCCGTTCGATGTCGGCCTGATTGACACTCGCGCAGCGCTGTCGCGCCTCGGCGGCTCGCGCTAACCGCGCCTGCCGATCGGGCGATTGCTCGGCGCAGACCTGCACGAACGCATCGGTCGTCGCCAGGTCCTCGGCCAGCGAGCCGTCCTGCGCCCGAGCGGGCGCGGTCGCCTGCGCGATCGCCGCGGCCAGCAGGCCCCACGCGGCCAGCCTGCGCCGCCGGCCCGGACGGCGGCAAGCATGACCGCCGCGCGTCGGCGCGGACCGGCTGGCCGTCATCGCTTGCGGCCGCCCAGAATCGAACCGAGAACGCCGCGGACGATCTCCCGGCCCACCGACGAGCCGATCGAGCGCGCCGTGCTCTTGGCCAGCGCGTCGACGACCGAATCGCTGCGGCGCGATCGCGACCGGCTCGCACCACCGCCGCCGAGCACGCCGCCGAGCCCTTGCAGCAGGTCATCGAAGAAGCCGCCCGTTCCGCCGTCCGTCGGCTTGGCGCCGTCGCCGGTCGCGGTGCCGGCGCCCGCGCCGCCGCTGCGGGAGTCGGCCGAGCCCGTGGCGCCCCCGGCGGCGCCCTGCCCGCCCGCCTGGCCCTTGAGCTTCTCGTAAGCCGACTCGCGATCGATGGCCGTCTCGTAGACGCCGGCGACGATCGACGACTGGCGCAGCGCCTGGCGCTCGGCATCGGTGATCGGGCCGATCCGCGACGCCGGCGGCAGCACGTACGCGCGTTCGACGATGTTGGGGCGGCCCTTCTCGTCGAGCATCGACACCAGCGCCTCGCCGACCTCGAGTTCGGTGATCGCCTGCGCGGCGCTGAACGCCGGGTTCGCCCGCAGCGTGTCGGCGGCCGCCTGCACGGCCTTCTGGTCGCGCGCGGTGAACGCGCGCAGCGCGTGCTGGACGCGGTTGCCGAGCTGGCCGACGACCGTATCGGGCACGTCGAGCGGATTCTGCGTGACGAAGAACACGCCGACGCCTTTCGAACGGATCAGCCGCACGACCTGCTCGATCTTCTGCAGCAGCGACTTCGGCGCGTCGGTGAACAGCAGGTGCGCCTCGTCGAAGAAGAAGACGAGCTTGGGCTTGTCCGGATCGCCGATCTCGGGCAGGCGCTCGAACAGCTCGGACAGCAGCCACAGCAGGAAGGTCCCGTACAACTGCGGCGCGTTCATCAGCTTGTCGGCGGCCAGGATGTTGATGACGCCGCGCCCGGACGCGTCGGTCTGCAGCAGGTCGTCCAGGTTCAGCATCGGCTCGCCGAGGAAGCGGTCGCCCCCCTGCTCGGACAGCTTGAGCATCGCCCGCTGGATCGCGCCGATCGAGGCGGCCGACACGTTGCCGTACTCGGTCGTGAAATCGCGCGCGTTGTCGCCGACGAACTGCAGCATCGCCCGCAGGTCCTTCGCGTCGAGCAGCAGCAGGCCGCGTTCGTCGGCGATCTTGAACACCAGGTTCAGCACGCCTTCCTGCGTCTCGTTCAAGCCCAGCATCCGCGACAGCAGCAGCGGGCCCATGTCCGAGACCGTCGCGCGCAGCGGATGGCCCTGCTCGCCGAACACGTCCCACAACGTGACCGGGAACGCCGTCGGCGTCGGCGCCGGGATGCCCAGCTTGTCCAGCCGCGCCTGGAACTTCGGCGTCACCGCTCCGGCCGCCGCGAGCCCGGTCAGGTCGCCCTTGACGTCGGCCATGAACACCGGCACGCCGATCGCCGACAGGCGCTCGGCGATGACCTGCAGCGTGACGGTCTTGCCGGTGCCGGTCGCGCCGGTGATCAGTCCGTGCCGGTTGGTCAGTGCCGGCAGCAACGACAGCCAGGTCTGGTCGGTCTTGGCGATCTGCATCGGTTCTATCATGGCGTGCACCGGATCGGAGCGCCCGTGGTCATTCGAGGAGTCGATCGTCGGCGACAGGGGGCGCGGATGATAAAATCCGCGGTTCCTCAACGTCGAGCAAGGTCGAGGAACGTCGATCGAATGGTTCGACCCGCGGGCTGCGGCTATGTTGCCACAGCCGGTGCCGTCGTAGCTGGCGCTCGCCCCTCCTCCGTCGTCCGCACTTTCCTCATCCAGGAGCATCGTCCGACATGGCCGGCCATTCGAAATGGGCCAACATCCAGCACCGCAAGAATCGACAGGATGAAAAACGCGGCAAGCTGTTCACGCGGCTGATCAAGGAGATCACCGTGGCCGCCAAACTCGGCGGCGGCGACATCGATACCAATCCCCGGCTTCGCCTGGCGGTCGACAAGGCCTCCGAAGCCAACATGCCGAAAGACACCGTGCAGCGCGCGATCTCGCGCGGCGCCGGCGGGATGGAAGGGGTCCACTACGACGAGATCCGCTACGAAGGCTACGGCATCGGCGGCGCCGCGGTCATCGTCGACTGCATGACCGACAACCGCACGCGGACCGTCGCCGAGGTCCGGCACGCGTTCTCGAAGAACGGCGGCAACCTGGGCACCGACGGCTCGGTGGCGTTCCTGTTCGTGCACTGCGGCCAGTTCCTGTTCGCGCCCGGCACGTCCGAGGACCAGGTGATGGAAGTGGCGATCGAGGCCGGCGCCGACGACGTCGCGACCGACGACGAAGGCGGGATCGAGGTCACCTGCGCGCCGGCCGACTTCGCGGCGGTCAAGGCCGCGCTCGACGCGGCGGGCCTGAAGGCCGACGTCGCCGAGATCACGATGAAGCCGACGACCGAGACCGAGCTCGGCGGCGACGACGCGACCCGGATGCAGAAGCTGCTCGACGCGCTCGAGAACCTCGACGACGTGCAGCAGGTCTACACGAACGCCTCCTTCTCCGCCTAACCCGGTACTTATCCGATGAAAATCCTGGTAGTAGGTTCAGGCGGACGCGAGCACGCGCTGGCCTGGCGGCTGAGTCAGTCCCCGCGCGTGCAGACGGTGTTCGTCGCGCCCGGCAACGGCGGGACGGCGCGCGATCCGAGCCTGAAGAACATGCCGATCAGCGCGCTCGAGACGCTGGCCGAGTTCGCGCGCAAGGAAGACGTCGCCTACACGGTCGTCGGCCCCGAGGGCCCGCTGGCGGCCGGCATCGTCGACCTGTTCCGCAAGAAGGGATTGAAGATCTTCGGACCGACGAAGGCCGCGGCCCAGCTCGAGGCGTCGAAGGACTTCGCGAAGGCGTTCATGAAGCGCCACAACATCCCGACCGCCGAATACCAGACGTTCACCGACGCGGCCGACGCGCACGCGTACCTCGATGCGCGGGGCGCGCCGATCGTCATCAAGGCCGACGGGCTGGCCGCCGGCAAGGGCGTCGTCGTCGCGCAGAGCCTCGACGAAGCGCATGCCGCGGTCGATGCGATGCTCGTCGACAACCGGATGGGCAAGGCGGGCGCGCGCGTCGTCATCGAGGAGTTCCTCGAAGGCGAGGAAGCCAGCTTCATCGTCATGGTCGACGGGCACAACGTGCTGACGCTGGCGTCGAGCCAGGACCACAAGCGCCTGCGCGACGGCGACCTGGGCCCGAACACCGGCGGCATGGGCGCGTATTCGCCGGCCCCGGTCATCACGCCGGCGATCCACGCGCGCGTGCTGCGCGAGGTCATCCAGCCGACGGTCCAGGGGATGGCGCGCGAAGGCGCGGTGTTCACCGGCTTCCTGTACGCAGGGTTGATGATCGACGCCAACGGCACGCCGAAGGTCCTCGAGTTCAACTGCCGGATGGGCGACCCCGAAACCCAGCCGATCATGGCGCGCGTCAAGAGCGACTTCGCGACGGTGCTCGAGGCGGCGGTCGACGGCAAGCTCGACACGGTCGACATCGAATGGGATCGCCGCACCGCGCTCGGCGTGGTGCTGGCCGCAGACAACTACCCGGACGACCCGCGCAAGGGCGACCTGATCGAGGGCATCCCCGAGCAAGGCAACGCCGGTGCCGCCGACTGCCTGATCTTCCATGCGGGCACCACGCAGCGCGACGGCAAACTGCTGACCAACGGCGGCCGCGTGCTGTGCGTCACCGCGCTCGGCGATTCGGTCAAGATGGCCCAGGCCCGCGCGTACAAGGAGATCGAAGGGATCCGCTTCGCCGGCATGCAACTGCGCCACGACATCGGTCACCGCGCGATCCATCGCAAGCGCTGATGAGCACGCCCACCCCTCCGTCGTCCGGCACGCCGCCGTCCGCGTCCGGAACACCGCCGCCTTCGTCCGGCGCGCCGCCCCCCTCGTCCGGCACACCGCCGCCTTCGTCCGGCACGCCGCCCCCCTCGTCCGGCACACCGCCGCCTTCGTCCGGCACGCCGCCGCCCGCGTCGGCGCCGGCATCGGTGGACCTGGGCGCCGTCCGGACCTACCTGACCGGCCTGCAGGACCGGATCGTCGACGGCCTCGAACAGCTCGACGGGCTGAGCTTCCTGCGCGATCGCTGGGAGCGGCCCGAAGGCGGCGGCGGCGTCAGCCGCCTGCTCGAGCAGGGCAACGTCTTCGAGCGCGCCGGCATCGGCTTCTCTCACGTGCGCGGACAGCAGTTGCCGCCGTCGGCGACCGCCAAGCGGCCCGAGCTGGCCAACCTGCCGTGGCAGGCGATGGGCGTATCGATGGTGCTGCATCCGCGCAACCCGTACGTGCCGACCGTGCACATGAACGTGCGCTTCTTCATCGCCGAGGCCGCGACGCCGGTCTGGTGGTTCGGCGGCGGCATGGACCTGACGCCGTATTACGGCTTCGACGACGATGCGCGTCATTTCCACTCGGTCTGCCGCGACGCGCTGGCGCCGTTCGGCGCCGACCTGTACCCGCGCTACAAGCGCTGGTGCGACGAGTATTTCTTCCTGCGTCACCGCAACGAGGCGCGCGGCGTCGGCGGCATCTTCTTCGACGACGTCGGCGAACCCGATTTCGCGACCGCTTTCGCGATGACGCGCAGCGTCGGCGACGCGTTCCTGCCCGCGTATTCGCCGATCGTCGAGCGCCGGCAGGCGCAGACCTACGGCGATCGCGAACGCGATTTCCAGGCCTATCGGCGCGGCCGCTACGTCGAGTTCAACCTGGTCTGGGATCGCGGCACGCATTTCGGGCTGCAATCGGGCGGCCGCACCGAGTCGATCCTGATGTCGATGCCGCCGATCGTGCGCTGGCGCTACGACTGGCGGCCCGAACCCGGCACGCCCGAGGCGGAGCTGACCCGTCATTTCCTCGTCCCGCGCGACTGGGTCTGAACACCGGTGAACCGGACGATCAACGACGCGAGCGGCGGCGCCGACGAGGCCCGTCCGGACGATCGTCGGGCGACGCACGGCGGGCGACGCCGGATCGGGCTGCTCGGCGGCACGTTCGATCCGATCCACGTCGCGCACCTGGCGCTGGCCGACTGGGCACGCGCCGAGCTGGCGCTCGACGAGGTCCGGCTGATCCCGACCGGCCGGTCCTGGCAGAAGGAAGCGGCCGGCGCCTCGGCCGCCGACCGTCTGCGGATGGCCGAGCTGGCCGCCGCCGACCGTCCGTGGCTGGTCGTCGACGGCCGGGAGACCCACCGCGCCGGCAGTACCTACACGATCGACACGCTGGCCGAACTGCGCGCCGAGCTGGGGCCCGAACCGGCGCTGGTCTGGCTGCTCGGCAGCGACCAGTTGCACAACCTGTCGACCTGGCACCGCTACGAATCGCTGACCTCGTACGCGCATCTGGCCGTCACGCAGCGCGAGCGCGTCGCGCTGCGCGACTTTCCGCCGCCCGTCGAGGCGCTGCTGGCGCGGTACGGCGCGCAGACGCTGCCCGATGCGCCCTGCGGGTCGATCGTATTCTTCCGGATGCCGGCGCTGCCGGTCTCGGGCACCGTGCTGCGCCGGCGGCTGGCCGCCGGCGAACGGCCGCGCGAACTGGTTCCGGGTCCGGTTCTCGACTATATTGACCAGGCCGGCCTGTATCGGCGCGGCGCGGGCGCCGAGCAACGCTGAAGCGCCCTTCCCCTTTTCCAAGGATTCGATGGAACTACGCAAGCTACAACGTCTGGTCGTCGACGCGCTCGAAGACGTCAAGGGCCAGGACATCCAGGTCTTCAACACCGAAGCGCTGACCGACCAGTTCGACCGAGTCGTGCTGGTCAGCGGCACGTCCAACCGCCAGACCCGTGCGCTGGCCTCGCATGTCCGCGACAAGGTCAAGGCCGCCGGCGGCGACGTCGTGTCGATCGAAGGCGAGGAGACCGGCGAATGGGTGCTGATCGATCTGGCCGACATCGTCGTCCACGTCATGCAGCCGGCGATCCGGGCCTACTACAACCTCGAGGAGCTGTGGGGCGGCAAGCCGGTCCGCGTGAAGCTGGGCGCCCCGTCGCGCGCGCAGCCGGCCGCCGCGGCAGACCCGCGCCCGCTCGAGGACGAGGCCGATCCGCCGCGCGTGCGCACGCCCCGTCCGCGCACCTCGCGCGCCCCGCGGACCGCCCGCGCGCCGCGAACCGGCGCTTGACCGGCGCTGGCAGCCCGGCGGTGCCGATCCGGATCGCGCCATGCTGATCCGGGCAGTCCGATGCTGATCCGGATCGTCGCGGTCGGTACCCGGATGCCTGCCTGGGTCGATCAGGCCGTCGGCGACTACGGCGGCCGCTTTCCGCCCGATTTCACGATCGAGTGGAAGGAGATCAAGGCCGAGCCGCGCGGCGCCAGCGGCTCGCCGGCCGCCTGGATGACGCGCGAGGCCGCCCGCATCCGGCAGGCGCTGCCGGCAGGCGCCACCGTCGTCGCGCTCGACGAGCGCGGCCGCGACCTGGACACGCGCGCGCTGGCCGACCGGCTGGCCCGCTGGCGCGACGCCGCCCGGCCGCTGGCGATCGTCATCGGCGGCCCGGACGGACTGGACGCCGACTTCAAGGCGCAGGCCGACGAACGGATCCGGCTGTCGAGCCTGACGCTCGCGCATCCGCTGGTGCGGGTCGTGCTGGCCGAGCAATTGTTCCGCGCCTGGTCGATCCTGGCCAATCACCCGTACCACCGCGCATGACCGACGGCACGATGCCCCCTTCGCCACCCGCCTGCCCGCCGCCATCGCCGCTGTCCGACGGCACCGCTGCGTTCGTCTGGCTCGCGTCGCGCAGCCCGCGGCGGCGCGAACTGCTGACCCAGCTCGGCGTGCGGCACGAACTGCTGCTGGCCGGGCCCGGCGAAGACGACGAGGCGCTCGAGGCGCTGCGCGACGACGAATCGCCGAACGACTACGTCGCGCGCGTGACGCTGGCCAAGCTGCGGGTCGCCCGCGAGCGCCTGCACGCCCGCGGGCTGGCGCCGGCGCCGATCCTGGCGGCGGACACGACGGTGGCGATCGGCGGACGGATCCTCGGCAAGCCGGCCGACGCCGACGACGCGCGACGGATTCTTGCGCTGCTGTCGGGCCGCACGCACCGGGTACTGACCAGCGTGGCCGTCGCCGTCGGCGCCACCCGCGTGCGCCAGGCGATCAGCGTGTCGCGCGTTCGCTTCGACCGGCTCGACGCGGCCGAGATCGACCGCTACGTCGCCTCCGGCGAACCGTTCGACAAGGCCGGCGCCTACGGAATCCAGGGTGCGGCGGCCGCCTTCGTGCGACGGATCGAGGGTAGCTACTCGGGTATCATGGGCTTACCCCTTTACGAGACACGGAAGCTGCTGCGCGTCGGGACACGGTGATCGATCGGCGATCAGCTCGCCCCCGGGTCGATTCGCGCCGCGGGCGGCCATCACGATGACCGACGACATCCTCGTCAACCACAGCCCGCACGAAACCCGGATCGCCGTCATGCAGCACGGCGCGGTCCAGGAACTGCACATCGAGCGCGCGGCCACCCGCGGACTGGTCGGCAACGTCTACCTGGGACGCGTGTCGCGCGTGCTGCCCGGCATGCAGTCGGCCTTCGTCGACATCGGCCTCGAACGGGCGGCGTTCCTGCACGTGGCCGACCTGTGGCAGTCGCGCGCCGGCGCCCATGCCGGCCACCATTCGACGCACGGCCACACGCAGCCGATCGAGAAGGTGCTGTTCGAAGGACAGCCGCTGCTCGTGCAGGTCATCAAGGATCCGCTGGGCACGAAGGGCGCGCGGCTGTCGTCGCAGATCAGCATCGCCGGACGCCTGCTCGTGCATCTGCCGCAGGACCCGCACATCGGCGTCTCGCAGCGGATCGGCGACGAGGCCGGACGCCAGCAGTTGCGCCAGCGCCTGCAGGCGCTGATGCCCGACGGCGAACGCGGCGGCTTCATCGTGCGCACGTCGGCCGAGGACGCCGACGACACGGCGCTGGCGGCCGACATCGATTACCTGATCAAGCGCTGGCGCGAGATCCTCGCCGGCAGCCAGAGCCGCCCGGCGCCTTCGCTGCTGTACCAGGAGCTGAGCCTGACGCAGCGCGTGCTGCGCGACGTGGCCGGCGAGCAGACCAGCGCGATCCAGATCGACTCGGCGGCCGAGCTCGAATCGCTGCGCGAGTTCGCCCGCACCTACATCCCGGACCTGACGCCGAGGATGCGGCTGTACACCGGCGACCGGCCGCTGTTCGAGCTGCACGGCGTCGACGTCGAGATCCAGCGGGCGCTCGCGCGCCGCGTCGACCTGAAATCCGGCGGCTACCTGATCATCGACCAGACCGAGGCGCTGACGACGATCGACGTCAACACCGGCGGCTACGTCGGCGGACGCAACTTCGAGGACACGATCTTCAAGACCAACCTCGAAGCGGCGCAGGCGATCGCGCGCCAGCTCCGGGTGCGCAACCTCGGCGGCATCATCATCGCCGACTTCATCGACATGGCGTCGGCCGAGCATCGCGACGCCGTGCTGAACGAGCTGCGCAAGGCGCTGACCCGCGACCGCACGAAGACCTCGGTCAACGGCTTCACCGCGCTGGGCCTGGTCGAGATGACGCGCAAGCGCACGCGCGAATCGCTCGCCCACCTGCTGTGCGAGCCGTGTCCGACCTGCCACAGCACCGGCCAGATCAAGACCGCGCGCACCGTCTGCTACGAGATCCTGCGCGAGATCCAGCGCGAGGCGCGCCAGTTCAATCCGAAAGAGTTCCGGATCGTCGCCTCGCAGTCGGTCATCGATCTGTTCCTCGAGGAAGAAGCGCAACCGCTGGCGCTGCTCGGCGACCAGATCGGCAAGCACATCCGGCTGCAGGTCGAGACCCATTATCCGCAGGAGCACTACGACATCGTGCTGATGTAACGGGCTCTCCTCGGTGTGATGCACCGGGGGTGGCGATCGGCGCGATGGAATTCTGGAAACATCAGTTTCCATCGAGAAAGTCGGCTTTCTTCATGGAGATTCATATCGAATTCGCCGCATGGGCCGAGCGCAAGCTCTGATATGCCCCGCCCCGCCGGATCCGTGTAGGCTGTCGAACCCCGTTCATCCGTTGCCAGGAGAGATTCCGTGAAGGCAGACAACGTCCTGCAGACGATCGGCAACACGCCGCACATCCGCATCCAACGCCTGTTCGGCGCATCGCACGAGGTATGGGTCAAGTCCGAGCGCAGCAACCCCGGCGGCTCGGTCAAGGACCGCATCGCGCTGGCGATGGTCGAAGACGCCGAACGTCGCGGCGTGCTCGCGCCCGGCGGCACGATCATCGAGCCGACGTCCGGCAACACCGGCATCGGCCTGGCGATGGTCGCGGCGGTCAAGGGCTACAAGCTGATCCTCGTGATGCCGGACAGCATGTCGATCGAACGCCGGCGACTGATGCTCGCGTACGGCGCGAGCTTCGATCTGACGCCGCGCGACAAGGGCATGAAGGGCGCGATCGCGCGCGCGACCGAGCTGGTCGAGCAGACGCCCGGGTCGTGGATGCCCCAGCAGTTCGACAATCCGGCCAACGTCGAGATCCACGCCGCGACGACGGCGCAGGAGATCCTCGCCGATTTCCCCGACGGACTCGACGCGCTGATCACCGGCGTCGGCACCGGCGGCCACCTGACCGGCTGCGCGCGCGTGCTCAAGAGCCGATGGCCGGCGCTGAAGGTGTTCGCCGTCGAACCGACGGCCTCGCCGGTGATCTCGGGCGGCGCACCCGCCCCGCACCCGATCCAGGGCATCGGCGCGGGCTTCGTGCCGAAGAACCTCGACGTCTCGCTGCTCGACGGCGTGATCCAGGTCGACGCCGAACCCGCACGCGAGATGGCGCGCCGCTGCGCGCGCGAAGAAGGCCTGCTGGTCGGCATCTCGTCGGGCGCGACGCTGGCCGCGATCGCGCAGAAGCTGCCCGAACTGCCGGCCGGCGCACGCGTGCTCGGCTTCAACTACGACACCGGCGAGCGCTACCTGACGGTCGAGGGCTTCCTGCCGGCCTGATCGGCAGCACGCGAGCATTCGCATTCGGAGCCCTGCGCCGCGGCGCGGGCCGAACCGCATGCGGTGCCACACGAAGCGGCACCGGCGCGAACCGCAGGCAAAGCCGTACGAAGGCGGCATCGGCCGAACCGCATGCGGTGCCACGGGAAGCGGCGCGGGTCGAAACCCGCGCGCGCGTCGAGGTTGTTGGCGGTCGATTTGTAAATACGAGTGATTGGCGTTCCAATATGGAAGACTCGCCAACCCTGCTCCGGAGACGCCGATGGCTCACACGCTGCCCCCCCTTCCCTATGCACCCGAAGCGCTCGAACCGTGGATCGATACGCTGACGATGCAGATCCACCATCAGCGCCATCATCAGACCTACATCAACAACCTGAACGCCGCGCTGCAGGGATCGGGGATGGAGGACGAGCCGGTCGAGTCGCTGCTGAAGAAGATCGACTCGCTGCCCGAATCGCTGCGCAACGCCGTGCGCAACCAGGGCGGCGGCCATGCGAACCACAGCCTGTTCTGGACGGTGATGAGCCCGCGCTTCGACCAGTCTCCGAGCCCGGCGCTGGCGGCCGCGATCGACGCCGATCTCGGCGGCTTCGACGCGTTCAAGACCGCGTTCACGCAGGCGGCGGTCTCGCGCTTCGGCAGCGGCTGGGCCTGGCTGAGCGTGACGCCGGCCGGCAAGCTGGTCGTCGAGAGCTCGGCCAACCAGGACAGCCCGCTGATGCAAGGCAATACGCCGGTGCTGGGCCTGGACGTCTGGGAGCACGCGTACTACCTGAAGTACCAGAACAAACGGCCCGACTACATCGCGGCGTTCTACCACGTGATCGACTGGGCCGAGGTCGAGCGGCGCTGGCAGGCGGCGCGCACCTGAGAATCTGAGACGCCGCGAGCCTCTCAGGCTGCCGACGGACCCGGCCGGCCCGCTCAGCGGCCGGCCGCCTTTTCCTTGACCAGCCGCAGTTGCGCGGCCATGCGCAGGCCTTCGAGCTGCTTGCGCAGGCCGGTCGGGTCGACGAGGACGTTGACGACCCCGGGACCGCGGTGCAGATTGAGCTGCGCGCGCTCGGTCTGTCCGTTCGAGAACGCGTGCGTGCTCAGGTGCACGGTGACCGGATCGCGTTCGCGCGCCGTCATCGCCTCGATCCGCTCGATGCTGGCGATGTAGGCCGCCACCTGCGCCGAGCTTTCGATCGCGTTGAGCCCCAGCCCGCCGATCGTGATCGCCTGGTAGGTCTGCCCGCCGTCGCGGACCGGGTAGCTGAACGACGCCGTCCCCATCGTGTGCCCGGGCGTCTCGTAGACGATGAACGGCACGCCGCCGACGACGAAGCGCTCGCCGTCCCGGGCGACGACGTCACGGTCGATCATCTGCCAAGCGCCCGGCGTGCCGGCCGAGGCCGCTGCCGACTGCGCGGCTTCGTCCCAGCCGCGCTGCGTCATGACGAAGCGCGCCTTCGGCGCCAGCGGCTTGAGCCGGTACGCGCCGCCGGCATGATCGAAGTGGCCGTGCGTGATCAGCACGAGCCGTACCTCGGCCGGGTCGATGCCGACTCGGCGCAGGTTGCCTAGCCAGGTGTCGACGTGCGGCTCGTGCACGGTATCGATCAGCACGACGCCCTCGGCCGTTCGGATCGCATAAGCGGATACCCAGCAGACGCCGACCTGCCACACGCCGTCGAAGACCTGATACGGCGCGATCGCCTGCGCGCGCGGATCGAATATCCATCGGCGAAGACCGGGATCGATCGCGCCGCCGTTGACCACGTTGTCGAACGCCTCGGCGATCCGGTCGGACGGGCAGCCGTCGAAACGAGGCTCGGCCGAGCCGGACGCGTCCTGGCCGTGGGACAGCGTGGTCAGGGCGGCCAGCAGGCCGGCGATCAGCACTCGATGCGCGTTCTTCAAGACCGTTCACGCAAAAAAAGCCCGCGCGCGGGCGCGGACCGAACCCACCGAGTACGGCGGGGAGGAGACAAACGAGGGATGGCGCACCCGTGGACCCGAATCCCTCCAGCCATCCGTGTCTGCCAGTTTAGGAGATCCTTTCCGGACACGATGCCGAACGACATCGCGCGCGTTCCGGGAACGATGGACGGCGGCCGGGTCATGCGATCAACGCCGCCCGCACGCGCAGGCGCTGCGCGAGCAGCAGCGCCTCTTCGTCGACGAAACGCGCCTGCGGTCCGTTCTCGTCGAGCGCGCGCAGCAGGCGCCGCAAGGCCTCGGCGCCCGGCAAGACCGGACCGTGGAACAGTACGTCGCGCGCATCGATGACCAGGATCGTCGGAAACGTCTCGATATCCAGCTCGTCGACCAGCTCGGCCTGCTCCTCGACGTCCAGCCACACGAAGGCATCGGCCGGCCACTGGCCGGCGACCTCGCGCATCACGGCCCGGTAGTCGCGACAGGTCCCGCACCATTCGGCGCACAGGCAGGCCACGAGGCGGCGTGCGCGCGGCGGCGGCGGCACGCTGTACGGCAGATCGGGCGACATCGGCCGATTGTAATCCGCGGCCCTCACACCGCGTGTCGGACCGTCGGCGAAGGCGCCCGGGCCTCGGTCAGCGGATCGAGCAGCGCCGCCAGCCGGGCTCCGCCGACGGTCTCGTCGCGGATCAGCGCACCGGCCAGCGCATCGAGGATCTCGCCGTGCATCGCCAGCACCTGCTCGCAGCGCGCCCGGGCGTTCTCGAGCATCGCCTGCGCTTCGTCCAGCAGTTTTTCCTGGATCTGCGGGCTGATGAATTCGCGGGGCACGGCCGTCAGGCTCAACAGCCCGAAAGTCTTGCCCAGACCCATGCTGCCCGCCATCGATACGGCCAGCTCGGTCGCCCGCTTCAGGTCGTCGGCGGCACCCGACGACGTATCGCCGTAGTGATCGAGCTCCGCCTGGCGGCCGGCGAGCAGCATCGCCAGCCGCGCGTGCAGTTCCTGCTCGCGGTACAGCGGCTCCTCGGTATGGCGTGCGACGAAAGTGACGCCCAGCGCCTGGCCGCGCGGTTCGATCGTCACGCGCTCGACCCGCCCGGCGCCCAGCGCGGCGGCGACCAGCGCGTGGCCGGCTTCATGCCGCGCGATGCGCTCGCGCGTGGCCGGCTGCAGCAGCGCCTTGACGGCCGACACCGCGCCGCCGAGCTGGTGTTCTTCGATCGCCGCGAGCAGATGCTCGTGCGTGACGACCGTCGAGCCGTCGCACGCCGCGTGCGCGGCCGCCCGGTTCACCGCATTGGCGACGTCGGCCGGCGACATGCCCTGCGACATCGCCGACAAGGCCGCGCAGTCGACGTCGCCGGCCCGCGGCACGCCGCGGAGATAGTGGGCGAACAACTCGCGGCGCTCGTCCTGCACCGGCATCGCCAGCCGGACCGAACGATCGAAGCGGCCGGGGCGCCGCAGCGCCGGATCGATGTTCTGCACGTGGTTGGTCGCCGCCAGCACGACGACGCCGTCGCGCGCGTCGAAGCCGTCCATCTCGACCAGGATGCGGTTGATGATGCGGTTCTGCTCGGCGACGCCGCCGGCCGCCGCCTCGCCGCTGACGCGCATGCCGATGCCGTCGGCCTCGTCGATGAACACGATGCACGGCGCCTTGCGGCGCGCGGTCGCGAACAACTGCCGGACCTTGGCGATGCCCAGGCCGTAGTACATCGACGAGAAGCTGGCGCCGTCGACCGCGATGAAATTGGCGCCGCATTCGCCGGCCACGGCCCGCGCCAGCAGCGTCTTGCCGGTGCCGGGAGGGCCTTCGAGCAGCACGCCGCGCGGCGCGTTCGCGCCGAGCGCCGCATAGCGCTGCGGATCCTTCAGGAAGCTGACGACGTGCTGGAACTCCTGCTTGGCCTCGGTCGCGCCGATGACGTCGTCGAAGCGCGTCTCGGGCCGTTCGACGACGTTCAGCCCGTCCCGGCCGAGCATCCCCGACTGCCGCGCGACCAGCACGATCAGCGTCGCCATCAGCAGCACCGGCACCAGGCGCAGCAACAGGTCCGGCGCGGCCGCCAGCGCATCGCGATAACGGTCGATCGGCGCCCTCGGGTCGATCGGCACCCGCGTCAGCGCGAACCGCTTGTCGACGCTCAGCCGTTCGAGCTGCGTGACGAGCCCCTGCGGCCCCGACACGAGCCGGGTGCTGTGCCGGCTGCCGTCGCGCAGCGTGTACAGCACCATCGGGCCGTCGACGGCCACCGCGCTCAACTGGTCGGCCTGCAGCGCCGCCTCGAACTCGGACGGGTCCTTCGGCGACAGCAGCCAGCGCTGCTGCCGTTCGCCGAAATCGCGCGCCGTCTCGGTCTGGTAAGCGCGGGACTGCTCGACGGCCGTGCGCTGCAGGGCCGCCACCGCCGCCGCGACGGCCAGCGCGACGACGAGCGCCGCCGCCCACGTCAGGATCAGGCGGCTGCGCCGGGAGAGTTGGCGATAGAACGGCAAGCGGACCTCCGCCGGCATCCGGCGCGCGGAAGGATGGAAACGGTCCACGGCCTGTTCACGCAGACCATGGAGGCTCGATCGTCGAGCGAACAGGCTCCAGTGATATCACCCGGCGCGCACCGGCGCACAGCGACTATGTCACGGCTGCCGCTCGGCGGCCGGGGTTTCCGCGGGCGGCCCGCCGGCCGCCCACAGGTAGCGCAGGAACGTCCCCTGCGTGTTCAGCCAGGCGATCGCCAGCCCGCGCCAGCCGTCCAGGAACCCCAGCCGCACCAGGTAGCCGCGCACGAAGGTCCACGATGCATGGCCGCAGGCGCTGGCGAGTCCGCCCTTCTTGCCGCGCGCCCGCAGCTTGGCCGCGCCCAGCCGCGCGTACTCGCGCATCTTCTGCCGGCCGACCTCGACGGACTCGATGCTGTCGTGCCACAGCAGGCCGTCGAGCACGCCGATCGCGCCGCCGTCGTCGACGACGACCCGTTCGTGCACGACGTCGTCCGAGAAACGCGCGCGGTCGCGCCGGAACAGGCGGATCACGCGATCGTTGCGCCAGTCGCCGAAGCGCACGACCCGCCCGCAGAAGCTCGACGCCCGCCGCACCCACCACGCGACCGGCCGGCCCGGTTCGTCGCCGCGCCCGACGGCCGCCTGGACCGCAGCACGCAATTGCGGGCTGACGACCTCGTCGGCATCGATCGACAGCACCCAGCGGCCGCGGCTCAAGGCCAGCGCGCGGTTCTTCTGCGGCCCGAAGCCGGGCCAGTCGGCGCTGACGTGCACCTGCGCGCCGCAGGCCGCGGCCAGTTCGCGGGTGTCGTCGGTGCTGCCCGAGTCCAGCACGATGCGCTCGTCGGCGAACGCGCACGCGCGCAGGCAGGCCTCGATGTGGTGCGCCTCGTTCTTGGCGATGACGATGACCGACAGGCCGGGCGTGCCGGCGTCGTTCGACACCGGGACCTCGGCACCGGGGGACTGGACGGGATCGGGCATGGCGCTCCGCAACGACGGCCGCGACGCGCTATCGCGCGCGCAAAAAAGGTATCGTTCGGATTTTATGGCTTCGCCTCCCCGACCGTCTCGCCATCATGCACGCCAGTCCCTCGTCCCCCGTCCTCGTCCCCGGCGCGCCCGGCCCGATCGCCGCTCCGTCGCCCGGCCGCGCGCTCACCCGGACGCGCGCTGAATGACGGCGGCGCCGCTGAGGATCCTGCACACCGAAAGCTCGCTCGGCTGGGGCGGCCAGGAGATCCGGACGCTGACCGAGGCGCGCGGCTTTCTCGACCGCGGCCACCAGGTCCGGCTGCTGACGCCGCGCGAGGCCAGGATCCACGACGCCGCCGCGCGGATGGGCATTCCGGTCGAGGCGCTGCCGATCGGGCGCAAACGCGCCGGTCCGCTGCTGGCGCTGCGCTCGTGGCTCGCGCGGCACGCCGACGACTACGACGTCGTCAACACGCACAGCTCGACCGATTCGTGGCTGGTCGCCGTCGCGCTGCGCACGCTCGGGCGCGGCGGGCGGGCCGGACGAGGCCGCCCGGGCCCGAGGCTGGTGCGCACGCGGCACGTCTCGACGCCGGTGCACGAGACGCCCGGCACGCGCTGGCTGTACCAGACGGCGACCTGCCACATCGTCACGACCGGCGAAGTGCTGCGCGAGCGATTGCACCGCAACAACGGCTTCGCGCTCGAAACGATGACCTCGGTGCGCACCGGCATCGACCTGGAGCGCTTCCGGCCGCTCGATCAGGCGCGGTGCCGCCGCGAACTCGGCGTCGCCGACCGGCCGACCCTCGGCATCGTGGCCACGCTGCGATCCTGGAAAGGGCATGATTTCCTGCTCGACGCGTGGCGCACGGTCAAGGCCGCGCACGGCGACTGGCAGTTGCTGATCGTCGGCGACGGGCCGCGACGCGCGCATCTCGAACAGCGGGTCCGCGACGAAGCGCTGGCCGACGTCGTGTTCGTCGGCAACCAGGAAGACGTGCCGCCCTGGCTGAACTGCCTGGATCTGTACGTGCTGCCGTCCTACGGCGAGGAAGGCGTGCCGCAGGGCATCATGCAGGCGATGGCCTGCGGGCTGGCGGTCGTCTCGACGCCGGTCGGCGCGATCGAAGAAGCGCTGCAGCGCGACCGGACCGGCCTGATCGTGCCGCAGCGCGACGCCGCCGCGCTGGCCGCGGCGATCGGCCGGCTGATCGACGACACCGATCTGCGCAAGACGATGGGCGCTGCCGGGCACGCGTACGCGCAGCAGCAATTCGGCATCGCACGGATGCTCGACGCGATGGAACGGGTGTTTCGCGAGGCCGTCACCCCGCGCTGACGGAGCGGTACGCCGAGGCGACCCGAAAGGGGCTCGGCGACCGTTTCAGTGCATCGGCCGGCACCCGGGCAAGAGCCGGGGCCCGACCGATCGAGACGGAAGCCGGCAGGCCGCGAGGGCCGCCGGCCGGGCGCCGCACCGGACGCGGAACGCGGGACCGGTGCGAGGCGCGTCGGAAAGGATCAGACCGCGCGGATGCTCGCGGCGTACGGACCCTTCGGTCCTTCCTTGACTTCGAACTCGACGCGCTGGTTCTCGGCCAGGGACTTGAAGCCCGAACCGGTGATCTCTTTGAAATGCGCGAACAGATCCTTGCCGCCGCTGTCCTGGGTGATGAACCCAAAGCCCTTGGCGTCGTTGAACCATTTGACCGTGCCCGTTTGAATCGACATATATCAGCTCCTAGGATTGAATGAAACGCGGCAGGCGCCGCATCGAACCGAACACGCGGCCTGAGCCCCGTGTTGATGCAGCGACACGCAAGATGACACACCCGGGAAAACTGATCGGGCACCGGCCCTCTCGTCCCGCCGGCGACGCACCCGAAAAGACGGGCGACGGCCAACGGATCGGAGATTGCCGGCGACAGAAGAACCTCGAATCGACGGTCTTGACATACCTACCACGAATCGATATTACACCACCGGCGCGTTTCGCTTCATCCCTCGATTGAGTCAGGTCAATATGACCGCCGATGGACGGGCCGGCGCGACCTCATCCGCGGCTCGCGTACTGGATGCGGTTCAGCCGCGCGTAGACGCCGTCCAGCGCCATCAGTTCGTCGTGCCGCCCCTGCTCGACGATGCGGCCGGCCTCAATGACGATGATGCGGTCGGCCCGCTCGATCGTCGACAACCGGTGCGCGATGACCAGCGTCGTACGCCCGGTCATCGAGTGTTCGAGCGCGGTCTGCACCTCGCGCTCGGTCTCAGTGTCGAGCGCCGACGTCGCCTCGTCCAGCAGCAGCACCGGCGCGTCCTTCAGCAGCGCGCGGGCGATCGCCAGCCGCTGGCGCTGCCCGCCGGAAAAGCGATTGCCGCGTTCGCCGACCGGCGCGTCGAGCCCCTCGGGCAGCGCCCGGACGACGTCCTCGAGCGCCGCCAGGCGCAGCGCGCGCCAGATCTCGTCGTCGGCCGGCACGTGGTCGACGCCGAACGCCACGTTGGCGCGCACCGTATCGTTGAACAGCACGATGTCCTGGCTGACCAGCGCGAGCTGGTCGCGCAGGCTGGCCAGCGTCAACTCCTCGATCGGAATGTCGTCGAGCAGGATCCGGCCGCCGGTCGGCGCGACGAAGCGCGGCAGCAGGTTGACCAGCGTCGTCTTGCCGCCGCCCGAGCCGCCGACCAGCGCGACGACCTCGCCCGGCCGGATTTCCAGCGACAGGTTGCTCAGCGCGTCCTGTTCGGCGCCCGGATAGCGGAACGACACGTTCTCGAAGCGCACCGCGCCCTGCGCGCGCGTCAGCGTGCGGGTGCCGGCGTCGGGCTCGGCCGGCTTGTCGATGATCTCGAAGATGCCCTCGGCGGCCGCCAGGCCGCGCTGCAGCGGTCCGTTGATGTCGGCCAGGTGCTTGAGCGGGGCCAGCAGCATCAGCATCGCCGTGATGAACGCCGCGAATCCGCCGACCGTCGTCTGGTTCGATTGCGACTGCAGCAGCGCGATCGACACGACGACCGACATCGCGATCGCCGTGCAGATCTGCGTCATCGGCACCGTGGCGCTGCTGGCCACCGTGATCCGCATCGCCGCCGTGCGCAGCCGCTCGACGGTGCGCGTGAACACCGCCATCTCGCGCTCGTAGGCGCCGAAGATCTTGATGACCTTGTAGCCGTGGACCGCCTCCTCGACGTCGTGCGTCAGTTCGCCGGTCAGCGCCAGCGTCTGCCGGTTCAGCGACATCATCCGCCGCGAGAAGCGCGACACGAGCAGCGCCATGACCGGGATCAGCACCAGCGCCACCAGCGTCAGCTTCCAGTTCAGCCACATCAGGTAGCCGAGCAGGCCCAGGATCACCAGCGAATCGCGCACGACCGTCGTCAGCACGCGCGTGGCGGCCTGCGCGATGTTATTGACCTCGAAGACGATCCGCGAGATCAGCACGCCCGAGGCCTGGTCCTGGAACTCGTGCGACGGCAGGCGCATCACGTGCGAGAACATCTGCTTGCGGAAGTCGACCAGCACCTTGTTGGCGACCCAGTTCAACGCGTAGTTGCTGGTGAAGGTGCCGATGCCGCGGCCGATGAAGATGCCGATG
Source organism: Burkholderiaceae bacterium (assembly GCA_047601745.1). Classification (GTDB taxonomy): domain Bacteria; phylum Pseudomonadota; class Gammaproteobacteria; order Burkholderiales; family Burkholderiaceae_E; genus JAKPAM01. The sequence continues at coordinate 6,357,285 of JASGIS010000001.1, forward strand.
ATCGCCACCGGCACGACCCAGATCGGGATGTCGTCGCGGGCGACGAAGCCCTGGTCGAGCAGCGGCTTCATCAGCGCCGGCAGCAGCGGCTCCATCGCCGCGGCGAGCACGAGGCCCAGCAGCGCGAGCGCGAAGCCCTTCCAGTACGGGCGCGTATGCCGCATCAGGCGGCGATAGGTGTTCAGGCTGCTAGACAAGATCGGTCGATTCCGCGCGAAGGGGATGGGCGGGAGCGACTGCGGTCAGCTCCCGGTAGAAGGCCAGCAGCTCGTCGCCGAGCGCCGCGGCCGACAGGTTCGATACGCTGGCGCGCGCGGCCTCGCGCATCGCCGCGCGCGACGGCGCGCGCAGGATGGCCGCCATCGCCCGCGCGATCGCCGGGACGTCGCAGGCGTCCGGCGCGAAGCCGTTGACGCCGGGCGTGATCACCTCGGCCGCGCCGCTCTTGGGGCTGGTGACGGTCGGCAGGCCGCAGGCCAGCGCTTCGAGCACGGCATTCGGGAACGGATCGTAGAGCGTCGGCTGCACGAACCCGTCGGCCGCGTGCAGCACCGGCAGCACGTTGCCGACGCCGCCGAGGAACACGACCCGCCCGAGTACGCCGAGCTGGTCGGCCCGCCGGCGGTAGCGGGCCAGATGCTTGTCGGTGCCGGCCACGATCAGCCGCAGATCGGGCGGCAGCACCGGATCGGTCAGCGCGCGCAGCGCGCCCTCGAGCCCCTTGCGCTCGAAGCCCGATCCGACGAACGCGAAGATCGGTTCGGTCGACGTCAGTCCGAGTTCGAACCGGGCCGCCTGCCGCTGCTCGGACGTCGGCGGCGCGAAGCGCCGCAGGTCGACGCCGTTGCGGATCACCCTGAGCCGCTCGGGCGCGATCCGGAAACGCGCGAGGATCTCGTCGCGCACCATCATCGAATTGCAGATCACGGCGCGCAATCCCGGATGCTCGAACATCTGCCGCTCGGTCCGCAGCAGCCAGCGATGGTACGGGCTGATCCGCATCCAGCCGCGCATCCAGACCGACAGCACGCGAGCGCGCTGCGCCAGGTACTCGGCATGCACGCCGTCGCCGGCGCGATAGACGGGCACGCCCGGAATCCGCTCGTGGCTCTGCACCAGCGAATAGGACGTCCGGGCCAGATGCGCGCGCACCGCGCGCGAGAACGACGCGTCGCGCCACAGGCTGCCGAGGAAGAACGGGTCGATGCGCTGCCAGCGCACGCCGGTCTGCGAGGCTTCGCCGTCGCGCGGATCGCGACGCCACCGCCGGGCGATCACGGTCAGCGCGATCGGCCCGCCCGACAACGCCGCCAACGCGCGCTGGACGAAACGCTCGGCGCCCCCATAAGGGTTGTACCGGGCGCGGATGATCGCGATCGACAAGTGGGCGTCCGACGACGACCGCGCCGCGGCCGCCGGTGCGGGGCCGGCCACGGCATCGGTCGCCGGCGACGGCGTGGAAGGGTCAGGCGCCATCGGGCGATCTGGCCGGCGCGACCGCATCGGGCGCCGGACGGTCGGATTCTTCGATGTCGGGAGTCTACAAGAATCGACCGCCGGTACCGACCCTGTTCGCATTCGATCGCTCGCGCCCGATAATGACGCAGGTCTTCGCCGCGGAGAACGCGCATGCTCCAGCAGATCCTGTTCATCGGCGGGCCGGGCGGCCCGGCGTTCGACGAAGTGCCGACCCCGCTGCCGGCCGTGCTGTCGGTCGCGCACGGCGAAGGCGCCGCGCTGGACTACGCGCTGCGCTACGTCGTCGAGACCCGCCGCCGGCACGCGGACCGGCGCTGGCCGGTCTACGTGCACGGCGCGCTGCCGCCGGCGTCGGTCGTGCTGAACCTGTGGTATCCGAGGGCGACGATGTGGCAGTTGCTGCCGTCGGCGAGCGCCGGCGGTTCCGCCCATCGCTGATCGGGCGCCCCCGATGACCGCCTCCCGGGCATCCGGGCCGGCGCTCCCTCGCCCCACCCGCGCAAGGGCCGGCCACCGGCCCCCGGTCAGAACTCCACCGCCACCACCTGCGGGTGCAGTTGATCCCGCACGCTGGCCAGCAGATCGTCCGCCGGCCTGACCCGCCATGCGTCGCTGAGCACCAGCGCGCAGCGCGCCATCGCCGACGCGTATTCGACGACCACCGGCAGGCCGCCGATGTTCTCCTCGTCCTGCGGACTGACCCACGGCGAGATCGCGTCGCGCAGCAGCCGGCCGTCGGCGACGCCGTTCAGGCGGATCAGCACCCGCTTGCCGAACTCGCGGCGCGCGCCGACCAGATCGAGGATCCGGTCGACCATCACCCGCTGGCCGCCCGAATAATCGTCCTTGCTGACCTTGACCTGCATCACCAGCAGTTCGTCCTCGCGGATGATCGAGCGGTACTTCTCGTACGCCTCGTTGAAGATCGGCACCTCGATCGCCTCGCTGCCGTCGTCGAGCGTGATGGCCAGCATCTTGCCGCGCCGGGTCATCTGCGTGCGCTGCGCGGCGACGATGCCGGCGATCCACACCGGCTCGCGCGACGGCAGCAGCTCGGACAGCTTGGTCTTGACGAAGCGGCGCACCTCGTCGCGGCACGCGTTGAACAGGTGGCCGGACAGGTAGAAGCCCAGCGCCGACTTTTCTTCCTGCAGGCGCTGCCGCTCGGTCCAGGTCGGCGCGGCCAGCCATTCGACCGCGGCATTGGCGCGGCCGTCGCCATCGCCGTCGCACAGGCTCAGGTCGCCGAACAGGCTGACCTGGCCGGCGTTGGCCGCTTCGGCGTCGGCCACTTCCATCGCATTGCCGACGTTGAGCAGCAGCTTCGCGCGATCGGCGTCCAGCAGGTCGAACGCGCCGACCCGCACCAGCGACTCGACGGTGCGCCGGTTGACGATCTTGCGGTCGATGCGTTTGCAGAAATCGAACAGGTCGGTGAACGGCCCGTCCTCGCGCGCCTTCAGGATGTTCATCACCGCGTTCTCGCCGGTGCCCTTGATCGCGCCCAGCCCATAACGGATCGCCCGCGCGGGACGGCCGCCGGCGACGTGGTCGACCGGCAGGAACCGATAGCCGGACGCGTTGATGTCGGGCCCCAGCACCTCGACCTTGTTCAGCTTGCAGTCGGCCACCAGCCCCATCAGCTTGTCGGTGTCGTTCATGTCGGCCGACATCGTCGCCGCCAGGAACTCGGCCGGGTAATGGGCCTTCAGCCACGCGGTGTGATAAGTGACCACCGCGTAGGCGGCCGTGTGCGACTTGTTGAAGCCGTACTCGGCGAACATCGCCATCAGGTCGAACAGCTTGCTGGCCAGTTCGCCGTCATAACCCTTCTTCTGCGCGCCCTCGAGGAAGATGCCGCGGTGCTGCGCCATCTCCTCGGGCTTTTTCTTGCCCATCGCGCGGCGCAGCATGTCGGCGCCGCCCAGCGTGTAGCCGCCGATGATCTGCGCGATCTGCATCACCTGTTCCTGGTAGACGATGACCCCGTAGGTCGGCTCCAGGCAGGCGGTCAGGTCCGGATGGAAGTAGTCGATCTTCTGCTGGCCCTTCTTGCGCAGGATGAAGTCGTCGACCATGCCCGAGTTCAGCGGCCCGGGCCGGTACAGCGCCAGCACGGCGATGATGTCCTCGAAGCGGTCGGGCGCGAGCTTCTTGAGCAGCTTCTTCATGCCCTCGCCTTCGACCTGGAAGATCGCCGTCGTGTTGGCGTCCTTCAGCACCTGGTAGGCCTTCGGGTCGGTGAACGGCAGCGTCGCCAGGTCCAGCTTCAGCTCGGGCTTGGCTTCGTTCACGTAATCGACGGCCAGCTCGATGATCGTCAGGTTGCGCAGGCCCAGAAAGTCGAACTTGACCAGGCCGACCGCTTCGACGTCGTCCTTGTCGTACTGGCTGACGACCGAATCGGTACCCGGCGCCTTGTACAGCGGGCAGAAGTCGGTCAGCTTGCCCGGCGCGATCAGCACGCCGCCGGCGTGCATGCCGATGTTGCGCGTCAGGTCCTCGAGCGGGCCGGCCAGCGCCAGCAGTTCGCGCACCTCGTCCTCCTTCTCCTCGCGCTCCTTGAGCAGCGGCTCCTGCTCGCGCGCCTTGGCCAGCGACAGCGGCTTGTTCTGCTCGACCGGGATCAGCTTGGACAACTGGTCGCAGAAGTTGTAGCCCATGTCGAGCACGCGGCCGGCGTCGCGGATCACCGCCTTCGACGCCATCGTGCCGAACGTCGCGATCTGCGACACCGCGTCGTGGCCGTACTTGTCGCGCACGTATTCGATGACCTTCCAGCGGTTGTCCTGGCAGAAGTCGATGTCGAAGTCGGGCATCGACACGCGCTCGGGGTTCAGGAAGCGCTCGAACAGCAGCGCGTACGGCAGCGGGTCCAGGTCGGTGATGCCCAGCGCGAACGCGACCAGCGAACCGGCGCCCGAGCCGCGCCCCGGGCCGACCGGCACGCCGTTGGCCTTGGCCCAGTTGATGAAGTCGGCCACGATCAGGAAGTAGCCGGGGAACCCCATCTGCACGATCGTCTCGCATTCGAATTCGAGCCGCTGCAGGTAGCGCGGCTTGTTCGCTTCGAACTCGGCCGGATCCGGAAACAGCTTGGCCATCCGCTGCATCAGCCCTTCGGTGGCCAGTTCGCGCATGTACTGCTCGATCGACTGGCCGCCCGGCGTCGGGAACTGCGGCAGTTGCGGCTTGCCCAGCGTCATCGTGACGTTGCAGCGCTTGGCGATCTCGACGCTGTTGGCCAGCGCCTCGGGCAGATCGGCGAACAGCTCGGCCATCTGCGCCTGCGACTTGAAGTACTGCTGTTCGGTGTAGTGGCGCTGCCGGCGCGGGTTGGCCAGGATCTCGCCCTCGGCGATGCACACGCGCGCCTCGTGCGAGCGGAACTCGTCGGCGTTCAGGAACTGGATCGGATGGGTCGCGACGACCGGCAGCCCGAGGCGCGCGGCCAGCCGGGCCGAGCGGCGCACGTCGACCTCGGCCTCGCGCGCGCCGGTGCGCTGCAACTCGATGAAATACGCATCCGGGAAACATTCGGCCCAATGCCGCGCGAAGGCTTCGGCCTGGGCGTCGTTGCCGGCCGCCAGCGCCTGGCCGACGTCGCCGGCCAGCGCGCCGGACAGCAGGATCAGGCCGCGCGCGGCCCCGCCGTCGCGCGCGTCGAGCCACTCGCGCCGCAGCTCGGCGCGGCCGCGATATTCGTTGTCGAGCCAGCCGCGCGACAGCAGGTCGCACAGGCTCAGGTAGCCGGCATCGTCCTGCGCCAGCAGCAGCATCCGGTACGGACGGTCGCGATCCTTGTCGTTGGTGATCCAGACGTCGGCGCCGCAGATCGGCTTGACGCCCTTGCCGCGCGCGGCCTTGTAGAACTTGACCCAGCCGAACAGGTTCGTCAGGTCGGTCAGCGCCAGCGCCGGCTGCCGGTCGGCCAGCGCGGCACCGACCGCATCGTCGATCCGCACGATCGAATCGGTGATCGAATACTCACTGTGCAGGCGCAGGTGGACGAAGCTCGGGTCGGACATGGCGGCAGGCGGCGCCGTCGACCGGCAAAGCGATCGACGAGCGCGGGGGCGGATGGAAGGCCCCCGATTTTACCGCCGGCCGGCGTTCGCCCCGTCGCGGCCGGCAGACAGCCGGCGCGGTTCCGCGAGGCCGCCTAGACCACCGGCAACTCGACCGTCGGCACGTCGAACGCCGTCACCGGCGGCGCTTCGCCGCGCCAGGGCTCGATCCAGACCAGGCAGGTCTGCGCGGCGCAGCCTTGCGACAGCGACGACGCACCGGCGTCGCGCGTGACCGCATTCGGATTGCCGTGTTTGTCGACGAGCGGTCCGGCCGGCCGCCACGGATCGAACCAGGCGCCGGTCGACAGCTTGACGACGCCCGGCATCTGGCCGTCGTCGATCGTGGCGGTGGCCAGCGTCGCGCCGCGCGTGTTGAACACCCGGACCAGGTCGCCGTCTGCGACGCCGCGCATCTTCGCGTCCGCCGGGCTCAGCCGCACCGGCGCGCGGCCGGCGCGCTTGAACGACGCGCAATACTCGCCGTGATCGAGCTGGCTGTGCAGCTTGTCGTGCGGCTGGTCGGACAGCAGGTGCAGCGCCCGCGCAGGATCGGCGCCCTCGCCGCCGAGCGCGGCCTTGCTCGCGTCGTCGAGCCCCAGCCATTCGGCCGGCTCGTACCAGCGGGCGTGCCCGGCGCAGTCGTCGTAGCCGAAGCCGGCGATCCGTTCGCTGAAGATCTCGATGCGCCCGGACGGCGTGGCCAGCGGATGCTCGGCCGGCGACGCGCGGAACGCCGACAGCATCACCGGCGAGCGATGCGCGTCGGGCCCGCTCAGCGCTTCCAGGTCCAGCAGCCCGCGCGACCAGAACGTGTCGAAGTCGGGCAGCGACACGCCTTTCGGCTTCGCGCCGGCGCGGCACTCGTCGTACATCCGGCGCAGCCAGCCGGCCGCGTCCAGCCCCTCGGTGAACACCGGCCCCGCGCCGAGCCGCTCGGCCAGCTCGGCGAAGATCGCGTAGTCGTCGCGCGCCTCGCCGACCGGCTCGACGATGCGCTTCATCGCCGCCATGTAGCGCTCGCGCGTCGCGAACGCGATGTCGTCGCGTTCGAACGTCGTCGTCGCCGGCAGCACGACGTCGGCCAGCTTGGCCGTCGCCGTCCAGACCGACTCGTTGACGATCACCGTCTGCGGACGGCGCCATGCGCGCTGCAGGCGGCCCAGATCCTGGTGATGGTGGAACGGATTGCCGCCGGCCCAGTAGATCAGCCGGATGTGCGGATAACGGCTGCGCCGCCCGTTGTAGTCGAACTCGGCGCCCGGCCGCTCGAGCATGTCGGTGATGCGCGCGACCGGAATGAACCCCTTGACCGCGCTCGTCCCCTGCGGCAGCGTCGGACCGACGATGCGCACGTGCTGGTTGCCGATCCGGTTCATCGCGCCGTAGCCGAGACCGAAACCGCCTCCCGGCAGGCCGACCTGGCCGAGCATCGCGGCCAGCGACACCAGCGCCCAGAACGGCTGTTCGCCATGGTCGGCGCGCTGCAGCGACCAGGCGATGTTCAGCATCGTGCGCTGCGCGGCCATCTGCCGCGCGAGCTGCTCGATCCGCGCGGCCGGCACGCCGCAGATCGCCTCGGCCCAGCGCGCGTCCTTCGGCTGGCCGTCGTCGGCGCCGCGCAGGTAGCGCTCGAACACCGGGTAGCCGACGCAGTGGCTGGCCAGGAACGCCCGGTCGTGCAGGCCCTCGTGCTGCAGCGTGTACGCGAGCGCCAGCATCATCGCCGTATCGGTATTGGGCCGGATCGGCAGCCATTCGACGGCATCGGGCGGGATCGGCGCCTCGCCGCGGCCGATCGCCTCGCCCAGGTTGTCGCGCACCGGGCTGACGTTGAGCAGCCGTACGCCGGCGTCGACCAGGCTCCTGAGCCCGGGGCCGACGTTGTGCGCGCCGACGCCGCCCGGACTGATCTGGGCGTTCTTGACCGGCACGCCGCCGAACGAGACGAACAGCCGGGTATGCGCGGCCAGCACGTCCCACGACGTGTGGTGCTCGATCAATTCGTCCATCGGCGCAACGATGTGCGGCAGCAGCACCCGCGCGGCGCCCAGGCTGTACGTGTCGGCGTGCCGGACGTAGCCGCCGATCGCGTTCAGGAAGCGATGGACCTGGCTCTGCGCGTGATGGAAGCGCCCGGCGCTGGACCAGCCGTACGAGCCGCCGAAGATCGACTCGTTGCCGTGGTCGCGGCGAACGCGGTCGATGTCGGCGGCCACCAGCGCCAGCGCCTCGTCCCACGGCAGTTCGACGAAGGCTTCGTCGCCGCGGCCGTCGCCGCACGGCACGCGCCCGGCCCGCACCGCGTCGAGCCAGCCCCGCCGGAACGCGGGCCGCCGGACGCGCTGGGCCGCCGCATTGGCGGCCAGCATCGCGTCGCCGATCGGCGACGGCGCGTGGTCGGCGGCCAGCGGACGCAGCGCCGGCGCGCCGGCCGCGTGATCGACTTCGTAGATGCCCCAGTGGCAGGCGGTGTAGTGCGGCACGGTGATGCGTCCCAGTACAATGCGGGCCACCATGTTACTGAACCTGTCCGCTTACCGTTTCGTCGATCTCGACCGATTGCCCGAACGCAAGAGACGGATCGCCGCCGACGGTTGCAGCCGCGGCCTGAAGGGCACGGTGCTGCTGGCGCCCGAGGGCATCAACCTGTTCGTCAGCGGCCCCGAATCGCCGGTACGCGAGTGGTTCGACGCGCTGCGGCAGGATCCGGCCTTCGCCGGCCTGGACGCCAAGGAAAGCTGGTCCGACGCCGTCGCGTTCGATCGCTGGAAGGTCCGGATCAAGCGCGAGATCATCACGCTGCGCCAGCCGCGGATCCGGCCGCAGGACGGCCGCGCCGCCGGCGTCTCCCCGGACCGGCTCGAACGCTGGCTCGCGCAGGGGCACGACGACGACGGCCGGCCGGTCGCGCTGGTCGACACGCGCAACGGCTTCGAGGTGCAGGCCGGCAGCTTCGACGGCGCGATCGACCTGCGCCTGCGATCGTTCACCGATTTTCCGGCCGCCGTCGAGGCGATCCGGCCGGCGTTGAGCGGCCGGCGCATCGTCACGTTCTGCACCGGCGGCATCCGCTGCGAGAAGGCGGCGATCTGGATGAACGAAGCCGGCTTCGAGCACGTCGTGCAGCTCGAAGGCGGCGTGCTGCGGTATTTCGAGGACACCGGCGCCCGGCACTGGCGCGGCGATCTGTTCGTCTTCGACAAACGGGTCGGCGTCGACAGCGCGCTCGCGCCGACCGTTCGTGCCGTATCCGACGCCATCGACCCGGAAGTCTTCGCCAAACCACCGAACGGTCGTTGAGCGGGCGCGCGGCCGCCTGTACGCTCGCGTCGAAGGATTTGCCTGGCCGTTGCATGACCGGATCGATCGCTAGCAGACACCACCGAGTTCCGGCGCGCAATCATCCGCTGCGAGTCGGCGGCTTGTTCCTCGGCTGCCTGCCGATCGTCTCGATGCTGGCCGAACAGCGCGCCGGCCCGTCGAGCTGGGGCGCGCTGGCCGCCTGCATCCTGGTCTGGCCCCATCTGGCGCTGCTGCTGGCGTATCGCCACCACCGGCCGATGGACGCCGAACGACGCAACCTGACGATCGACCAGTCGATCACCGTCTTCTGGCTGGCGGCCACGGGCTTCAGCCCGCTGCCGACCGTCGCGCTGCTGAGCATGCAGGCGAGCGACAAGCTGTCGGTCGGCGGCTGGCGCTTGCTGCTGCGCTCTTGGGCGTGGTCGCTGCCCGGCGCGGCGGCCGCGCTGTGGCTGTACCGGCCTTCGTTCTCGCTGGAGGTCTCGTCGCTGACGATACTGGCCTGCCTGCCGAACCTGGTGTTCTACCCGCTCGCCGTCGGCTCGGTCAATTTCCGCCTGACGCGGCAACTCGTCGAGCAGCGGATGCTGCTGCGGCGACTGAACCGCGACGACCGACTGACGGGGCTGGCCAACAACCGCTTCTGGGAGGAGACGGTCGCGATCGAGTTGAACCGGCTGCGCCATACCCGGCGCCCGGCGGCGATCCTGCTGATCGAGATCGACGACTTCCCGGCGATCACCGAGCACTGCGGCGCGGCGGTCGGCGACGCGCTGTTGCGGGAAGTCGGCGACGTGCTGCGACAGGTCTCGCGAGAGATCGACACGCCCGGACGCCGCAACGGCCATGCGTACTGCCTGATGCTGCCCGAGGCCGGTCCGGAGCTGGCGCGGCAGGTCGCCGAACAGATCCGTGTGCGGATCCGGCAGATCCGGATCGACGGCCTGGCGATCGCGCCCTCGGCCAGCATCGGGCTGGCGATGCACGACGAGCGCGTGAACGACGTGACCGGATGGGTCGCGCAGGCCGACGTCGCGCTGTACCGCGCCAGGACTTCGGGGGGCGACACGATCACCCGCTGGTCGGCCGACACCCCGTGGCCGGCCGCCCGCGCCCGGGCCCACGGCGAACCGGCCTGACGCGGGCCCTGGCCCGAACCCTAGCCCCGAACCCCAGCCCGACGCCGACCGGGGCCGGACACCGACCAGCGCCCGGTCTCAGCCCACCATCGACGACAGGCGTCCGCGGATCAGTTGCTCGGCCTCGGTGACGATCCGATCGACCAGTGCCTTGCAGGTCGGGATGTCATCGATCAGGCCCTGCACCATGCCGGCCGACCAGATGCCGTGGTCCGGGTCGCCTTCTTCGTAGACGACCCGGCCGCGCGCGCCGGTCACCAGATGCGCGAGATCCTCGATCTTCGCGCCGCCGCGCGATTCGATGTCGACGACCTCGACGCTGATCTTGTTGCGCGCCACGCGCGACGTGTTCTTCAGCGTGCGCAGGATCAGGCTGGTCGCGCGTTCGTCGTTGGCGACGATCTGCTCCTTGATCCGCTGGTGGATCGGGCTCTCGACCGTGCACATGAAGCGCGTGCCCATGTTGATGCCGTCGGCGCCCAGCGCCAACGCGGCGACCAGGCCGCGCGCGTCGCCGAAGCCGCCCGACGCGATCATCGGAATCTCGATCTTGTTGGCCGCCGCCGGGATCAGGATCAGGCCGGGCACGTCGTCCTCGCCCGGATGGCCCGCGCATTCGAAGCCGTCGATCGAGATCGCGTCGACCCCCAGGCTCTGCGCCTTGACCGCGTGCCGGACCGCGACGCACTTGTGGATCACCTTGATGCCGTGCTTCTTGAAGTCCTCGATGTGCGGCTGCGGGTTGTTGCCGGCGGTCTCGACGATGCGGATGCCGTTCTCGATGATCACGCGGCGATACTCTTCGTACGGCGGCGGCTTGAGCGTCGGCAGGATCGTCAGGTTCACGCCGAACACGCCGTCGGTCATGTCGCGGCAGCGCCGGATCTCCTTGTCGAGCGCCTCGGGCGTCGGCTGCGTCAGCGCGGTCAGGATGCCCAGCGCGCCCGCGCTGGCCACCGCCGCCGCCAGTTCGGCCCGGCCCACCCATTGCATGCCGCCCTGCACGATCGGGTACTTGACGCCGAAGGTCTCGGTAAACCGCGTCTTGATCATCTGGAAAAGTCTCCGTGGATTGGACAAAATCGCGGCCGGCAGCCGTGATCGGCGCCAGCCGGTTCGCCGCCACCTTACCAAAATCGACCTGCCCTCGCCGCCGATGCCGTCGCCCGCCCCTTCGCCCGCCGCCGCGTACATCGGCCGCTTCGCGCCGTCGCCGACCGGCCCGCTGCATCGCGGCTCGCTGGTCGCCGCGCTGGCCAGCTACGTCGACGCGCGCGCGCACGGCGGACGATGGCTGGTGCGCATCGAAGACCTCGATCCGCCGCGCGAGGTACCGGGCGCCGCGCGCTCGATCCTCGACACCCTGGCGCGCCACGGCCTGCATCACGACGGGCCGATCGTCCGGCAGAGCCGCCGCCACGACGCCTACCAGCGCGCGTTCGAGCGGCTGCGCGCCGACGGCCGCGTCTATCCGTGCGCGTGCTCGCGCAAGGAGATCGGCGACGCGCTGATCGCGCGCGGCATCCCGCCCGAGCGGCACCATGAGGCGGTCTATCCGGGAACCTGCCGCGACGGACTGGCGCCGGGCCGCGTCGCCCGCGCGTGGCGGCTGCGGATCGCGGCGCCGGGACTCGCGCCGCCCGTCATCGACTGGGTCGATCGCAACGGCGACGTCCACCATGAAGACCTCGGCGCGACCACCGGCGACTTCGTGCTGAAGCGCGCCGACGGGCTGTGGGCGTATCAACTGGCGGTCGTCGTCGACGACGCGGCGCAGGGGGTCACCGACGTGGTACGGGGCGCCGACCTGATCGGCTCGACGGCGCGGCAGATCCTGCTGCAGCGCCTGCTGGGGCTGCCGACGCCGCGCTATCTGCACGTCGCGCTGGTGCTCGACGAGCACGGCGACAAGCTGTCCAAGCAGACCGGGGCCGCGGCGCTCGACGATCGGCAGCCGCTCGCCAACCTGCACGCGGCGTGGGCCCATCTCGGGCTGCCGGCCTTCCGGGCCGATTCGCTCGAGGCGTTCTGGCCGCAGGCGATAGAACGATGGGCGCAGCGCCATTCGATGGAGCGATAGGCGAAGCGCCATTCGCCGGCCGGCGGCGATCATCGATCCTCGTCAAACCCCCGCCGATCGGATTTCGACCGGAAGCGTCAAGACTTTTGACAGTCGCTGCCGATAATAATTCCGATAATTCAGCATGATTTAACCAACTACCAATTTTGCGTGTTTCCGTGCATCCGCACAAAACCGAGAATGCGCTGAGTGCATGGCGGCCTGACGCGTATCCTCGTCGACACCGGCCATGCGCGCATGCGATCGAGTACAACATGCGTGTGATGGTCAGGTTTCAAGGGCGCGACTACGAACTGGATCACAGGCCAGCGGGATTGCCGTGCACGCAATGGCTGTTGTACTACCTGGTCGACACGCCGTCGCTGCCCGGACGGCACGAGCAGATCGTCGACGCCGCGCCGGGCCATCTGACGCTGGGCGCCGCGCTCGATCTGATGCTTCCGCGGATCAAGGCCCGTTATCCGGGGCGGCTGGCCAGCGACGTCTGGATCGCCCCCGATGACGAGGCCGAGCCCACGCCCGTTCCTTATCCGATCGGCGGCCGCGATCCCGACGATCCGACCGCCAGCAGCCCGGTGGTGCTCGCGCCGATCTGAGCCGCGCGCATCCGGGGCCTGCCCGCCCGGCGACCGAACCCGCGCCGAACGGGCGAACCGGTCCTAGTTCGCGCGCCCGACCGCCGAACCGATCGTTCGCAGGATCCAATCACGCGACGGGCCCAGCAGCACGCCGCCGCCGACCGAACCGAACGTTCCCCTGGGCACGCCCGACTGCTCGGCATCGGCCACGAACGTGATCAGACCGACCAGCGTCGGCCGCCAGCCGTCGTCGATGAACGCCGGCGCGCCGGAGTCGCCGAGCGACGGGGCCGTCTCGACGTCGTTGGGCAGCCGTTGCGTGCCCATCCGGCTCGGCACGCCGTCGGCGTCGAAATCGAACAGGAACATCGCCTGCCGTCCCCCGTTGCCCGGCAGCGGTACGAAGCGGTCCGCATGGTTGCCGCCGACCCGCCGCGTCGACACGCCGGGCGGCGTCCCGGGGCCGGTATCACCGTTGCCGCTGCCGCCGTAGCCGACGAAGCGCAGCGCCGTCCCCGGCTTGAGCGGCGAGAACGCCATCGGATAGACGGGCGCCCGGTCCGGCGCCGGCTCCTGCAGCTCGAGCAGCGCCACGTCGAAATACGCGAACGGCAGCGTGAACCCGCGGTAGGACGGGTGCACGTGCACGCGCCGCACCGGCAGGTACAGGCCGCCCCCCTCGTCCAGGTTCAACACGAAATGCACGCCGGACGGCTCGGCGCCGTAGACGACGTGAGCGGCGGTCAGCACGAAGCGGCGATCGACCAGCACGCCGCTGAACACGCCGGCCAGCACCCTGATGCTGCCGACGCCGGCCCACGGCGATTCGGGCCGGTTCGGGTCGATCCGCTGGTCCGCCGAGTCCGGCGCCCTGCCCGCCATCAATGCCCACGCCTCGCCGAGCGGCGACAGCGCCATCACGATCACTAGGCATAGCGCGGGCAATGACAGGCGATTGACCATCGCCGCCATTTTCCCTGCAAACCCATGCCCGGCGCGCCGATCGGCGGGCCGTGCGGTCAGTCTCGAACAAACGAATGGCAAGCCCGGGCGCTCGCGTCCGTGACGGAATTCACACGGCGGCCGGCGGCGAGCGGCCGCCGGCGACCGCCGGTCATCCGCGCTGCATCGGCTGCTCGTCGACGAGGATCGGCACCGGCGGCTTGTGCAGCAGCGGCGGCACCCGGCGGACGCCTTCGACCATGCAGATGAACAGCGGCGGGATCACCAGCGCCAGCAGATGCGAGGGCAACTGCCGGTTCAGCACCGACAGGAACAGGCAGCAGCCGAGCGCCAGCCCCAGCGACGCCAGGTATCGGCGCGGCGCGGCGAACACGAAGCGTTCGAGCAGCAATGCCAGCACCAGCATGTTCAGCAGATTGGTGCCGATCGGCACGAGCTTGCGCAGGTGGCGCAGGTCGCCCTCCTGCCAGTTGGCCAGCTTGTTCCAGCCCTTGCGCCACGCGGCCAGCAGATGATCGAGGTCGGCCATCAGGCTCTGGCCGACCGCGTGGCCGTCGGACAGGATGCCCGCGGTCCAGGCCGCCGCCGACGTGACCGCGACGAACGCCAGCGTCGCGCGCCAGCCGTCGCGCTCGAGCAGCATCGGCGCGCAAACGAGCGGCATCCAGACCGCCATCGGCGTGGCCATCGCGCTCAGGCACACGGTCAGCGCCATCAGCCAGCGCGAGCCGGTCAGCGCCAGGTAGGCGATCAGCAGCAGCGCGAACCATTCGCCGAAATCGTGCCGGTCGGTCCGCTGCAGGAACGTGAACGGCAGCGCCGACACGAACAGCATCGGCAGCACGACGCCCTGCCAGCCCCGCAGGCCGATATGCCAGGCCATCAGCCGCAGCATCGCCATCGCGCCGAACAGGAACAGCAGCGACAGCGAGTCCTCGGGACCGCTGAACGGCGCGCGATCGAACGAGTGCAGCACGCGCAGCAGCACGAAGCTGGCCAGCAGGTAGAGCGCCCCGTGCAGCATCTCGACCAGCACGCGGCGTCCGCTCGGCATGGGGTCGGCGCCGATGGCAATCGCGGAAGAGGGCCGGACGCTCACGGGCATCACTCCTGTTTGCGGCACTGCATCAGGCTCGATGGTCGGTCATTTCGGACCGATTGAGAACCCTGTTGTAGTACGACTATGGACTTCTTGACAGGAATGAGGTAGGCGGGATGAGGTGGACGCCGGCAGCCGTCGCCGATCAGCGCGGCGGGCCGGCGCCCGGCGATCCGCCGACTCGGCGGGCTCGGCGGCGCCACAGGCCCGACAGTCCGCGCGGAAAGAAACCGAGCACCACGACCAGCGCGCCGCCGAGCACGATCTTGTCGAGGTTGCCGCCCATCGACAGGAATTTCTCCTGCGCCAGGATCAGCGCCGTCGCCAGCAGCGGACCGAGCAGTTGCCGGCGTCCGACCAGCACGACCGCGGTCAGCATCAGGATCAGGAAGTAGCTCTCGAGCACGTCGGCGCCGACGAACGCGCGCTGGTACGCGTACAGCCAGCCGGCGACCGCGCTGATCGGCGCCGAGAACAGGAACACCAGCAGGCGGACCCTGGCGGGGTCGACGCCGCCGATCGTCGCCAGTTTCGGATTCAGATGCGTCATCATCGCGGCCGCGCCGAGCCGCGAGTGGCGCAGGCGGTCGATCAGGTAGACGACGATCACCAGCATCGTGAACGCGACCGGCCACAGCTCGCGGTCGTTCGCGGCGACGAACGACCAGCCGCCGATCGACAGATCCAGCGGCGGAATCCCGCGCAGGCCGTCGGATCCGCCCAGGAAGTCCCAGTTCGAGACGACCGTCAACGCGACGACGCCGACCGCGTAGGTCACCAGCGAGAACACGAACTCGCGCAATCGCAGCGTCACCGATCCGATCAGCGCCGCGAACGCCAGCGACACCGCGATCGATCCGGCCAATGTCACCCATCCGCCGGCGCCCGCGCGCGTGCCCAGCAGCGCCGTCGTGTAGCAGCCGGCGGCGAAGAACACCGGATGCGCGAGACTGACCTCGCCCAGGTCCGACACGATCACGTCCAGCCCGTAGGCCATCACCGCGAAGATCGCGATCAGCACCATCGCGCCGAACACGTCGGCGCCGCCGCCCAGCGCCCACGGCGCGGCCAGGACGGCCGCCGCCAGCACCGAGAGCGCGAGCGCGCGCCTGCCCTCGCGCACCTCAATGCCCTCCCGGTGCGCCGCGCGACCCGAGCCCGCCGGGGCGCAGCACGAGCAGCGCGATCAGCACCACGAAGGCCGCGGCGGTCGTGTATGCCGGCGACACCAGCGCGCCGAACAGCGCGGTGAACAGGCCCAGCACGACCGCCGCGACATAGCTGCCGCGCACGCTGCCGATCCCGCCGAGCACGACGACGACGAAGGTCATGATCACCTCTTCGAAACCCATCGACGTGAGGATCGGCGTGCGCGGCGCGACCATCGCCGCCGCGAACGCGACGGCCGCGCCTTCGAACGCGAACACGCCGTAGTAGACGCGGCGCACATCGACGCCGGCGAGCTGCGCGAGCTTCGGATCCTCGGCGACCATGCGCACCAGGCGGCCGAGGCGCATGCGCTCCAGCCCCCATTCGAGCCCGATGAACACGAGCACGGCGGCGACGACGATCGCGATGTCCTGCAGGCTGATCCACAACTCGCCGATCTGCAGTTCGGCGATCGACAGCGGCGTCTCCAGGATCTGTCCGGTCGAGCCGAACAGCAGCGCCGCCACGCCGTGCAGCACGTAGCCGAAGCCCAGCGTCATGATCATGATCGACACCAGGTTCTGCTCGAACGTCGCCCTGAGCATCACGCGCTGCATCAGCAGCCCGGTCAGCGCGCCCACGGCCATCGACACCGGTATCGCCAGCGGATACGGCATGCCCGCCCCGGCGACCGCCCACCAGGTGACGAACGCGCCGAGCATGTACATCTGGCCGTGCCCGAAATTGACGAGCCGCGCGACCCCGAGCAGCACCGTCCAGCCGATCGCCACCAGCGCATACGCATGGCCGAGCACCAGGCCGTTGATCAGTTGCTGCACGAGATTCATCGTCGCTGCGCTCCGAGATAGGCGTCGGCGATCCGTGGATCGTCGCCGACGCGTGCGGCCGGCCCTTCGAGCACGATGCGCCCGCGTTCGAGCAGCACCAGGCGATCGACGACCTCGATCGCCGCGCGCACGTTCTGCTCGACCAGCAGGATCGACAGGCCCGCGGCCGCGAGCGCGCGCATCGTGGCCAGCACCTGCGCGACGAGCCTGGGCGCCAGGCCGATCGACGGTTCGTCGAGCAGCAGCACGCGCGGCCCCATCATCAGCGCACGGCCGATGCCCAGCATCTGCCGCTCGCCGCCCGACAACTGCGCGCCCAGGTGCGCGCGGCGCTCGGCCAGGCGCGGAAACAGACCGAAGATCTCGTCGCGCGTGTAGAGGCGCCGGCCCGCTTCGGCCGGCGGCGCGAAGGCCGTCGTCAGGTTGTCGTCGACCGTCATCCGGCCGAACACCAGCCGCCCCTCGGGCACCAGCAGCAGGCCCGCGCGGATCCGCCGGTGCACGGGCCAGTCGTCGATGCGCCGGCCCGCGAGCGCGACCCGTCCGCGTACGCGCGGCTCGCCGCGCGACCATCCGGCCAGGCCGTTGACCAGCGTCGACTTGCCGGCGCCGTTGGCGCCGACCAGGCCGACGATCTCGCCCGCGCCCACCGCCAACGCATCGACGTCCACCGCGCGATTGCCCGCGTAGTCGACCTGCAGGCCGTCGATCTGCAGCACCGGCGCGTTCACGCGCCCTCCCCGGCCGCCTGGCCCAGATACGCCTGCAGCACGGCCGGATCGTTGCGGATCACCGCAGGCGCGTCATAAGCGATCTGCCGTCCCAGGTCCAGCACGCAGATCCGGTCGGCGACCGCCATGATCAGGTCCATGTGGTGTTCGATGACGACCAGCGCGACCGATTCGCGCTTCAACTGCGCGAGCAGCTCGACCAGGCGGGCCATGTCCTCGCCGCCCAGGCCCGCGGCCGGCTCGTCGAGCAGCAGCACGCGCGCGCCGTCGCCATACGCCAGCGCGATCGACAGCATCCGCTGCACGCCATAAGGCAGCTCGCGCGGAAACGCGTCGTGATAGCGGGACGGAATGCCGAAGCGCTGCAATTGCCCGGCGGCGAACTCGGCGGCCCGCGCGCGCCGCCGCGCGGCGCCCGGCGGATCGAACACGGCGCCGGCCAGGCCCGCATGCGCGCGCCGGCCCAGCATCACCAGCAGGTTGTCGAGCACGCTCAGCTCGTCGAAGAACGCGTTCTGCTGGAACGCGCGCTTCAGGCCGAGCGCCGCCAGCCGGTGGGCCGGCACCGCGGTGACGTCGCGGCCCAGCAGCTCGACGCGGCCGCGGCGCGGCACCATCGCCGTCACCGCGTCGTAGCACGAACTCTTGCCGGCGCCGTTCGGGCCGATGATGCCGAGCAGTTCGCCGGCGGCCACCTGCCAGCCGACGTCCTGCAGCGCCACCAGCGCGCCGTAGGACACGCCCAGCCCCGAGACGCGCAGCGCCGGCGGATCGGACATCCCCGTCATGCGCCGACCGTCACGGCTGCACGACGATCTTGCCGTCCTTGACGGTGAACAGGTAATGCCGCGAACCGAGCTGCCCGTTCGGCTCGAACGTGACGTCCCCCATCACCGTCCCCTTGAACGATCCGCCGCGGATGCGCTTGGCGATCGGTTCGCGCTCGAGCGTCTCGAGCTCGTTGGCCGCCATCGCCCACACCTGCAGCGCGGTCGCGGCCAGCGCCATGTATTTGTCCGGCGGCTGCTTGTGCATCGCCTGCATCTTCGCGACGAAGCGCTGGTTGACCGGATTCGACGCGAACGGTTCGACGTCGGGGAAATAGATGTCCGCGCCGATCACGCCCTCGGCCGCCGCGGCGCCCGACACCTGGATCACGCTCGGGCTGACGGTGCCGACCGCCGTGACCAGCTTGCCGGGCAGCCGCATCTGCCGGGCCTGGCGCATGATCGCCGGCATGCCCAGGCCTTCGCTGGCATTGATCGCGACCGTCGCGTCCGGCGCCGCCGATCGCACGTTGGTCAGCGGCACGCGGAAATCGGCCTGCGAGAACGGGAAGCGTTCTTCGGCCACCTTCCGGTAAGTGTGGCCCAGCTTGGCGAGCTCGGCCTCGATCGTCGCCTGCGCGCCGGTGCCATAAGCGTCGTTCTGGGTCAGGAACGCCAGCTTCCCGGCCTTGACGACGTTCGCCAGGTAGCGGGCGATGACCGCGCCGTCCTGCGCGTTCGAGCTGTTGAACCGCACGGCCAGCGGATTGCCTTCGCCGGACAGGATCGGATCGGCCTTGGAGATCGCGGTCAGGTCGAGGACTCCGGCCCGCGCGATCACCGGTTGCATCGCCAGCGTCACCGGACTGTTCCAGCCCTCGATGATCACCGCGACGCCGGCGCTGACCAGCTCGGACGCCCGCGACACGCCGACCGCCGGCGTCGATTCGTCGTCGCGGACGACCAGCTCGATCCGGCGCCCGAGCACGCCGCCGGCCTCGTTGATCAGCGCGCTCATCGTCTCGAGCGATTGCTGGATGTGCTGGCCCTGCGTGCCGGCCCCGCCGGACAGCGGAAAGATCGCGCCGACCTTGATCGGCGACTGCGCGAACGCGGCGGGCGCCGCGGCCAGCGGCACGAGCAGCGACGACAGCCAGGCGATCCCGATCGCCATGCCGAACAGCCGGTTTCGGCGACCCGCGAGCGCCGTGCCGCGCGCCGCGCCCGATGGCCGGCGGATCGCCTTGCGGAACCTGGACAACATCGTCTCCTCCCTGCGCATCATTCGTGCGTTCCGGTTGATCATAGTGACGCGACGCGAACGCGCGCCGCGTTTCGATCGACGGACCTAGTGGGCTGTGCGCTCGGAGATTCTCGACCCGGCTCGATCTCAACCCGGCTTGAAGTTCAGGTCCTCGAGGTTCTTCTTCTCTTTCGCGTGGATCCGCTCGGCCATCGCCGTGAAGGCCTTGCTGTCCAGGCTCAGCGGCTGCAGGTCCCAGTACTCGATCTGCCTGCGCACGTCCGGGTCCTCGCGCGCGGCCAGGAACGCGTCCTGCAGCGTCTTCACGACCGCCGGCGCCATGCCCTTCGGGCCGCACAGCCCCCACGGCGATTCGACGACGATGTCGTAGCCGAGATCCCGCGCGGTCGGCACGTCCGGATACTTGTCGAGGCGTTTTTCGGTGAACACCGTCAGCAGCCGCGCCCGCCCCGTCTGCACGAGCTGCGACCACGCGCCGTCGGTCGTGCCGTCGATGCTGTCGCCCTGCATCGCCGCCGAGATCTCGGCGCCGCCCTTGAAAGGCACGTAAGTGAACTCGGCGCCGGTGGCCTTCGACAGGCGGAAGCAGCCGATGTGACCCGAGCCGCCGACGCCGACGCCGCCGAGGTTCAGCTTGCCCGGATCGGCCTTGCCGGCGGCGACCAGGTCGGCCAGCGTCTTCCACGGCTTGTCGACCATGACGGCGACGCCGTACGTGTACGCGGCCAGCCCGGCGATGTACGTGAAGTCCCGGATCGGATCGAAGTTGACCTTCTGCATGTGCGGGATCCGCCACAGGCTGGCCGGTGCGATCGACAGCGTGTAGCCGTCGGGCGCCGCGCCCTGCGCGACCGACACCGGGCCCAGCGTCGCCGTCGCGCCGGGCCGGTTCTCGACGACGACCTGGGTGCCGAGGAGCCGGCCGGCCACGGCGGCCATCGCCCGCACCGGAATGTCGGTCGTGCTGCCCGGCGGAAACGGGACGACCAGCTTGATCGGCCGGCCGGCCGCCGGAAAACCGGACTGGCCGAACGCCGTCGGCGCGGCCGACGCGGACATCGTCGCCGCGGCCAGCGCGCCCAGCCGGCCCAGCGCGGCCCGGCGCGCGATCGACGACGCGCGCGCGCCGTCGACGGATGAGGGTTTCGTCGTCATCGTGTCTCCTGTGCGTTCGTCGTCGTTCGCGTCGAACTTCCCGCATGTTAGGGTCTGCCCGGGCAAAGATCGAGCGCTCGTCGAGGCCGGCGGCAGCGGCAGCCGGCGCATCGATACCCGGCCGACGCGGCCTTCGTTCGGCTCGCTCTTCGTTCGGCTCGGCCTTCGTTCGGCTCGATCCTCGAGCGGACAGGTGCTAAGCGGGCTGGCGAATCGCGAGCCGGGCGATGTCGTCGACGACGCGCCGCAGCAGCGCGGCGGCGGCGGCCGACAACACGCGCCCGTGCCGCGACACGACGTGCACGCGCCCCTGCGACAGCAGCGGATTGCTCATCGGCAGCTCGATCACGCGCACGCCGCCGCGCGATTCGGGCAGGCCCAGCCGCGCCGACAGCGCGTAACCGAGGCCCGCCAGCACGAACTCCTCGACCGCGTGGAACGAGGTCGTCGTCAACAGCGGGTTCAATCGCACGCCCTCGCTGATCTCGGCCGCCTCGATGTGCTGGCGCACGCCGAACGCCCGGTGCAGCGTCGCGCCCGGATAAGGCTGCAGGTCGCTCAATTGCAGCGGCGGCCGGTGCCGGGCCAGCGGATGCGTCTCGAGCACGTAGGTGACGATCGGCTGCGGATGCGAATGGTGCGAGCGCAGCCGGTCGTCGCGAGGCGGCTGGAACAGCACGCCGATGTGGGCGCGCTCCTCGATGACGCGGCGCACGATCTCGTCGGTGCCGCCGACCGACAGGTCGATCGTGATCGACGGGTGCGCGACCATGAACTCGCGCAGGCTGTTTCCCATCAGCCAGTCGATGAAGCCCTCGCCGGCGGCGAGGTCGACGTGCCCGGTCTCGACCTTCTGGATCCGGTCGAGCTGCGAGAACAGTTGCTGCTTCTGCGTGTGCTGGCGGCGCAGGAACGTGGCCAGCAGTTCGCCGGCATCGGTCGGCCGGATGCCGCGCCCCCGCCGCTCGAGCAGCCGGCTGCCGCATTCGCGCTCGAGTACGCCGATCGCCCGGCTGACCGCCGACGGATCCATGCCGAGAATCTCGGCCGCGCCGCGCACCGATCCGCTTTCGAGCACCTGCATGAAGTAGCGCGCGCGGCGGGCATCGAGACGATCGTCCATCGTGTTGTCCATCGGACATCTCCGTCGAGCGTTGCATTCAAGTCAACGAATCTCCCACTTGAGGATCATTGATGCAACAAGGGTCTTTCCCCAAACTTGCCGGAATTTCCCCACCCCGCCAAGGAAAGTCACGATGACATCCGCGCAACCCGATTCGGCGACGCTGTCTGCCCCCGACGCTGTTCCGCTCGGCCAGGCCGGCGGTGCCGGCATCGTCACGCCTGCCGGCAAGATCCGAGTGCTGGTCGTCACCCTTATCGTCGTCGCGCTCGCCGAGGCGATCGGGTCGGTGCACTTCACGCTCGGTCCAGGCAAGGTCGTGCTGCAGCCGATGGTCTGGGCGCTGCTGCTGGCCGCGGCCTGGGGCGTCGCGCAGCGGCGGATCCCGACGGTCGCGCGGATCGACGCGCCGTTGCAGGGCTTCGCGGGCGCGCTGCTGAACGCCGCGCTGATGCTGTTCATCGCCAAGCTGGGCCTGACGGTCGGCGGCGCGCTGCCGATGGTCCGGCAGGCCGGCTGGGCGCTGTTCTTCCAGGAATTCGGCCATGCGCTGGGCACGCTGGCGCTGGGCCTGCCGCTGGCGCTGCTGCTCGGCATCAAGCGCGAGGCGGTCGGCTCGACGTTCTCGGTCGGCCGCGAAGGCAATCTGGTGATCATCGGCGAGAGGTTCGGCATGGCCTCGCCCGAAGGCCGCGGCGTGCTGGCCGAATACATCACCGGCACCGTGCTGGGCGCGCTGTTCATCGCCATCCTCGCCGGTTTCGTCGCCAGCCTGCACGTATTCGATCCGCGTTCGCTGGCGATGGGCGCCGGCGTCGGCTCGGGCAGCATGATGGCCGCCGCGCTCGGCGCGATCACCGCGCAGGAATCGCCCGAACTGGTCCAGCAACTGACGGCGATCGCCGCGGCGTCCAACCTGCTGACCGCGGTCGTGGGCTTCTACTTCACGCTGTTCCTGTCGCTGCCGGCCTGCATATGGCTGTACGGCAAGCTCGAACCGGTGCTGGGCCGCGTGACCGCGCGGGGCCGCCGCGCCGCCGAACAGGCGGCCCGCGCCGGCAGCGAGATGTCCGCCGCCGAGACGGCCGCGCTGGCCGGCGCCACCGAAACCCCGCACACGCTGTCGGCCGCCGACACGGTGCTGGCCTGGGTGCTGATGGTCGGCGGCGTGCTGATCGCCAACCAGATGGGCTACCAGGTCCCGATGCTGATCTCGCTCGAAGGCATGCTGGTCATCGTCGCGATCGCCGCCGTCGCCTCGCTGCTCAAGCGCGTGATCCCGCGCGTGCCGCTGGTGCTGACGCTGTCGATCGTGGCGACCGTCGTCGGCATCCCCGGCCTGTTCCCGTTCACCGACTCGGTGCTGGCGCTGACCGGCAAGCTCAACTTCCTGGCCTTCACCACGCCGGTGCTGGCGCTGGCCGGTTTCTCGGTCGCCAAGGACCTGCCGCTGTTCCGCCAGCTCGGTTGGCGTATCGTGGTCGTTTCGCTGACCGCGGCGGCCGGCACCTTCCTTGGCGCGACGCTGATCGCCGAACTGTTCCACTGACCCTCGAGGAGACGACATGTACCGCGACCCCGACACCTATCGCGACCCCGACATCGCCGAAGACATCCGCGATCAGATGGTCGCGTGGCGGCGCGACATCCACGCGAACCCCGAAACCGCGTTCGAGGAGCACCGCACGGCCAACGTCGTCGCCCAGGCGCTGACGCTGATGGGCATACCGATCCACCGCGGCCTGGCCGTCACCGGCGTCGTCGGCACGTTGAAGAACGGCGACGGTCCGACGATCGGCCTGCGCGCCGACCTCGATGCGTTGGACATGCAGGAGCTGGGCGGCAACAAGCCGCACATCTCGACCTGCCCGGGCAAGATGCACGGCTGCGGCCACGACGGCCACACGGCGATGCTGCTGGGCGCCGCCGCGCACCTGGCCCGCCACAAGCCGTTCAAGGGCACCGTGCATTTCATTTTCCAGCCCGGCGAAGAGAACGAGGGCGGCGGCCGCGTGATGGTCGAAGAGGGCCTGTTCGACCTGTTCCCGTGCGACGCGGTCTACGGCATGCACAACTTCACGCAGTTGCCGCGCGGCCAGTTCGCGATCCGCACCGGCACGATGACCGCGTTCCTGAACACGTTCGAGATCACCGTCACCGGCAAGGGCTGCCACGGCGCGATGCCCGAAACCGGCATCGATCCGGTCGTCATCAGCGCGCAACTGGTCAACGCGCTGCAGACGATCGTCAGCCGGCGCGTCGGCGCCACCGATTCGGCGGTGATCAGCGTCACGCAGATCCACGGCGGCGACACCTGGAACGTGATCCCCGAGGAAGTCGTGCTGCGCGGCACGGTCCGCACGCTCGACGCCCGCGTGCGCGAGTTCACGCGCACCGCGATGCAGCAGGTCTGCGAAGGCGTCGCGCAGACGCACGGCGCGCGCATCGCGTTCGACTTCCGCGACGGCTATCCGGGCGTCATCAACACGCCGGCCGAAACGCAGGCGGCGATCGCCGCGGCGGCCAGCCTGGTCGGCGAGGACAAGGTGCACACGCAGATCAAGCCGGCGATGGGCTCCGAGGACTTCGCGTTCATGCTCGAGAAGCGGCCGGGCGCGTACATCGGCATCGGCGGCGGCGAAGGCTCCGACGATCCGCCGGTCCATAACCCGTACTACGACTTCAACGACCGGATCCTGCCGCTGGGCGCCGCCTACTGGGTCGCGCTGGTCCGGCAGCAGTTGCCGCTGTAAACATCGATGCTGTCCGTCTTCGACATCTTCAAGATCGGCATCGGGCCGTCCAGTTCACACACCGTCGGACCGATGCGCGCGGCGCGGCTGTTCGCGCAATCGCTGGCCGACGGCGGGCTGCTGGCGCGGGTCGCCCGACTGAAGGTCGACCTGTACGGCTCGCTGGGCGCCACCGGCCGCGGCCACGCGACGGACCAGGGCGTGATCCTGGGCCTGCTCGGCGAGGCGCCCGACACCGTCGATCCGGCGCAGGCCGTCGAGCGCCTGGCGCGAGTGCGCCGCGAGCGCACGCTGGCGCTGCTCGACCGCCACCCGATCGACTTCAATCCCCGACGGGACATCGCGTTCCTCGGCCAGCAGACGCTGCCGCAGCATCCGAACGCGATGCGTCTGGCGGCCTTCGATGCGGACGGGACGCTGCTGCGCGAGGCCGATTATTTCTCGGTCGGCGGCGGCTTCATCGTCGAAGGAAACCGCGCGACGACCGTCGACGATCCCGCGCAGCGCGTCGCGCTGCCCTACCCGTTCGACAGCGGCAACCAGTTGATCGCGCTGACGCGAACGCACGGGCTGTCGATCGCGCAGTTGGTGATGGCCAACGAATGCCAGTGGCGCACCGAGACCGAGGTGCGCGAAGGACTGCTGCGGATCTGGCGCGTGATGCAGGACTGCGTGCGGCGCGGGCTCGGCATCGACAACGTGCAGGCCGGCGACACGCTGCCCGGCGGCCTGCGGCTGCGCCGCCGCGCGCCGGCGCTGTACCTGCGGCTGTCGCAGGCGGGCGCGCAGGCCGATCCGCTGGCGGTCATCGACTGGGTCAACGCGTTCGCGATGGCCGTCAACGAAGAGAACGCCGCCGGCGGCCGCGTCGTCACCGCGCCGACCAACGGCGCGGCCGGCGTCATACCGGCCGTGCTGCACTACTACGACCGGTTCGTGCCGGGCGCCGACGAGAACGGCATCATCGATTTCCTGCTGACCGCCGGCGCGATCGGCGTGCTGTACAAGACCAACGCGTCGATCTCCGGCGCCGAGGTCGGCTGCCAGGGCGAAGTCGGCGTCGCCTGCTCGATGGCCGCCGCCGCGCTGGCCGCCGCGCAGGGCGGCACCCCGGCCCAGGTCGAGAACGCGGCCGAGATCGGCATGGAGCACAACCTGGGCCTGACCTGCGACCCGGTCGGCGGGCTCGTTCAGATCCCCTGCGTCGAACGCAACGCGATGGGCGCCGTCAAGGCGATCAACGCGTCCCGGATGGCGCTGAACGGCGACGGCACGCACAGCGTCTCGCTGGACACCGTGATCCGCACGATGAAGCAGACCGGCGAGGACATGAAGTCCACGTACAAGGAAACCTCGCTCGGCGGGCTCGCGGTCAACGTCGTCGAGTGCTGAGGCGCGCGGCGAGATCGCCGCCGCAATCGCGCGGCCGCCCGGTCGACGAAACCGGCCGGACCGCGGCCGCGGCCGGCATGGCTCAGCGCAGGCCCAGCCCGCGGGCGATGATGCCGCGCAGGATCTCGGTCGTACCGCCCTGGATCGTCAGCTTCGGCGCGATCCGGATCTCGTGCGGCAGCCGCGCGTGCAGGTCGCGCACCGCGTCGGCCTCCTCGTCGAGGAAGGCCGCCAGGTCGCGCACGCGATGCGGCAGCGCCTGCTCCCATACGGTGCCCAGGTCCTTGACGATCGCCGCCTCTACCACCGGCTCGCGCCCCTGCGCCAGCATGCCGGCCACCGACACCGACATCCGCCGCAGCGTGTGCAACTGGCCGACCAGCCGGCCCAGCCCGACCGCGGTGCGCGTATCGATGCGGGTCTCGTCGATCGCGTCGACCAGCGCCTGCAGCGCGCCCAGCGTCTCGAGGAAGCGTTCGGGGCCGCTGCGCTCGTAGGCCAGCTCGCTGGTCGCCTGCTTCCACGCGCCGTCGATCTCGCCGATCAGATGGCTGGCCGGGATGAACGCGTCCTGGAACACGACCTCGTTGAACTCGCGCGCGCCGCCCATCTGGCCGATCGGATTGCAGGTGATGCCGGGCGTCTTCATGTCGACCAGCAGCGAGGTCAGGCCGTGGCGCCGATTCTCGCGCGTCGGCGGCGAGGTACGGAACAGGCCGATCATGTAGTCGGACTTGTTCGCGTTGCTGGTCCAGATCTTCGTGCCGTTCAGCAGCCAGCCGCCTTCGGTCGGCGTCGCCCGGGTCTGCGCGGCGAACAGGTCCGAACCGGAGTTCGGCTCGCTCATGCCGATGCAGAAACTCACCTCGCCGCGGACGATCCGCGGCAGGATCTGCTCCTTGATCGACTCGCTCGCGTAGCGGATCAGCGTCGGCCCGCTCTGGCGGTCGGCGACGAAGAAATGCCGGACCGGCGCGTTGGCCACGCGCATCTCCTCGGTGACGACGTAGCGCTCGAGAAAGCTGCGCTCCTGGCCGCCGTACCGTTTCGGCCAGGTCATGCCGATCCAGCCCCGGGCGCCGACCTTGCGCGCGAACGCCAGGCTGTTTTGCTGCCCGACCCGGCCGTCGCGCGGATCGAAGGTGCGCTGCGCGATCTCCTGAGCGAGGAACTCGCGGACCTCCTGCCTGAGGGTCTGGCAGACCGGGGGCAGCCGCAACGGATCAAACTGCAGATTCATCGGATCTCCTCGTCAACGCGCGGACAGCAGCCGCCATAGATCGACGCTGTCGCGGCGACCGACCATTTCGCCCAGGCGCCGGGCCCAGGCCATCTCGGTACCGAAGTCGTCGCGCCAGGACAGCGCGCGCAGCGTGAACCGATGCAGCACGTGTTCTTCGGTGAAGCCGATCGCGCCCAGCACCTGGTGGGCGATGCCGGCGCCGGTCTCGGCGGCCTCGCCGCAGCGCAGCTTGGCCGACGCGACTTCGAGCAGCAGTTCGTCGGCCGGCGTCCCGTCGTCGGCCAGCGCATCGGCCGCCGATTCGGATGCGGCCACCGCCGCGGCGACCTCGCCGGCCAGCCGCGCCAGGTTCTGCTGGACGGCCTGGAACTTCGCGATCGGCTTCTCGAACGCCACCCGTTCCATCGCGTACGCGACGCTCATCTGCAGGACCGCCTGCAGCGCGCCGGCGATCTGCAGCGATCGGCAGCTCGCCGCGACGAACAGCGCGCGATCGACCGACAGCCCGGGCGTCTCGACCCATTGCCTCGCATCGGCATCGATCGCCACGGCGTCCGACGCATCGCCGGCGAGGTTCTCGCCGGCATCGATCCGGCTGCCTTCGATCGGCATCACGGCGACGCGGGCGCCCGCCGACCCGGCGCCGGCGCCATCACCGGTGACGACGACGATCGACGTCGCCTCGCGTGCGAACGGCACGCGGCGCGCGCGCGCCCGCACGCGGCCCTGGTCGTCGAGCCGCACCGTGGCCGCCGGACCGTCGGCGACGATCAGCGTCGACGGTCCGTCCGGCAGCGCCAGGCCGGCACGCCCGGCGATCCAGCCGGCGATCATCGTCTCGACCAGCGGCACGGCCAATGCGAAGCGCCCGGCCGCACGGGCCAGGCCGAAGCCCTCGGGCATCGACAGACCGTGCCCGCCCAGCGTCTCGGGCAGCCACGCGCGCGGCAGGCCCATCTCGTCGAGCGTGTTCCACAGCGGCGTCTTCCAGTCCTTGCCGCCGGCCTTCAGGATCGTCTGCGGATCGGCCAGATCCGCGAAGACGCGCTCGGCCGCGTCCAGCACCAGGTTCTGGTCACCGCTCATCGCCGCCTCGCCAGATGAGGGGCCGGGCGGAGGAAATGCCACCGTCGCGGTGGCGATCGCGTCGCGTCGTGCGCGTCATGCCGTCGTCTCCTGCTCTCTCGATGGCGACTACTGTATCGACCCCGAACGAGTTTGGCAGGACGAAATTCCACTGTGCGGACGGCCGCAGGGCGCGAACCCGTCGGCGACCTCCTTACGACGGACGTCTCGCCCCATCGAGCCGCCGCCGGCGCGAACGTGCGCGTCCACCGCGACGAACGTCGATATCGATCGGTCGAAGCCGCCGTTTCCCTACGCAAGTCTGACGAAACCGATCGCGCGGCAGCGCGTCGCAGCCGGTCTCATCCGGCGTAGCCTGGATTCGTGCAGCGGCATCACGTCGCCCGGTCATCGTCGCCGCGAGTCGTCGCGGCGGCGCGCGGACAAGGAGGAACACGTGAGACGACTCGACTTCAATGCCAGGAGCCTCGGCGCGGCGCTCGTCGCCGGCCTGCTGGTGCTCGGACTGCTCAGTTGCTCGACCACGTCCGGACCGCTAAGCGATTCGTCGCGCGTCGGCGGCGGCGCCGCCGACGACGCCGAAGCGCCATGCGGCCGGGTCATCACCGCCGACGTCGTCGCCCTCGAACAATCGATCGTGCTGAACCGGCTCGGCGCGTTCAATCCGTCGGGCATGCTGTTCGCGCTGAAGGAAGACGTCGTGCTCGAGGACGGCTCGCCGCTCGGCGCCGGGCGCTGGGCCGACGCCGCCGGCCACGTCCGCCTGCGCCCCGGCAAGCGGCCCCGGCCGCTGGTGCTGCGGGTCAACGAAGGCGACTGCCTGCAGGTCGCGCTGCACAACCTCCTTACCCCGGCCGTGCCGGAAGACCGCAGCGGCGGCCCGCAGGTCTACGGCGGACGCGTCGTCGCGCACAGCGAGGATCCGGTCGGCACCGTCTACACCGCGCAGCGCAGCGGCCGCGAGCTGGTCCGGCCCGCGGCGATCAGCAACGACAGCCCGATGACCCGCGGCGTCACGTTCCACGTGCTCGGGCTCGAATACGATGCCGTGCCGGGCCACGAATGCCCGCGATCGACGCCCGGGCATCAATGGGTCTGCGGCCACGGCCAGGGCGACGTCGGCGCCAACGCATCGATCCTGCACCCGTCGACCGGCCCGGCGGCCGCGCGCCGGTCGCTGGCGGATCAGGGCGGCACGATCGATCCCGGGCAGAGCGCGATCTACCGCTTCCGCGCGCGCCGCGAGGGGACGTTCTTCACGTACAGCAACGGCGCCACCGTCGGCGGCGAAGGCGACGGCGGCCAGCTCGGCCAGGGCCTGTTCGGCGCGGTCAACGTACAACCGAAGGGATCGGTCTGGTACCGGTCGCAGGTCACGCACGAAGACCTCGCGCTGGCCTCGCGCGGCGAGGGCGACGCGCGCCATCCTTATCGCGCGATCGACTACGACGGTGCGCGCTACCCGTCCGATTACCGCGTGCCGATGCTGCGCGGCCGCCCGATCCTGGCGATGCTCGACGGCGACCACATCGTTCACGGCGACCTGAACGCGGTCGTCGCGCTCGACGAGAGCGCCGCGACGGACGGCAACCACCACCACAACGATACGACCCGCCCCTCGCGCCCGTGCGCCGATTACGCTTATGGCAATAGCTGCGGCCGCGGCTATCGCGAATTCACGGTCGTCCTGCACGACGAGGTCAAGGCCGTGCAGGCGTTCGCCGAACTCGAGGACGAGAACAATCCGCTGGCCGCGCTCAAGGACGGCATGGGCATCAACTACGGCACCGGCGGCATGGGCGCGATGGTCATCGCCCGCAACCGCAGGACCGGGCCGGCCCGCGATTGCCCCGAATGCCGCGCCGAGGAATTCTTCCTCAGCAGTTGGGTCAACGGCGATCCGGCGCTGGTGCTCGCGTGGGACGACGCCGGACGCCGGCCCGTCGGCGCGCTGTATCCGGACGATCCGAGCAACGTCCATCACTCGTACCTGAACGATCCGGTGCGCTTTCGCAACCTGCACGCGGGTCCGAAGGAGACGCACGTCTTCCACCTGCACGCGCACCAGTGGGTGATGGACACCAGCCAGCCCGGCAGCAGCTATCTGGATTCGCAGACGATCTCGCCGGGAGCGGGGTTCTCGTACGAGATCAACTTCGGCGGCTCGGGCAATCGCAATCTGACGCCCGGCGACAGCATCTTCCATTGCCATCTGTATCCGCATTTCGCGCAAGGGATGTGGGAGCTCTGGCGCGTGCACGACGTGTTCGAGGACGGCACGCCGGGGCTGTTCGATCCGGCCGCCAATCCGCGGGGACGCGCGCTGCCCGACGCCGAGGTCGCGGCGGGTATCGACATGCCGGCCATCGTGCCGATACCCGGCTCCGTGCTGCCGCCGATGCCGACCGCCGAGTTTCGCGGTTACCCGTTCTACATCGCCGCCGAGGCCGGCCATCGCCCGCCGCAGCCGCCGCTCGACATGGACCGGGACGAGGCCGGCCAATGGGTCGATGGCGGACTGCCCCGGCACTACCTGAGCAGCCGGAGCGCCGGCGCCAACCGCACGAAGCCGGCACTGACCGAACGCCGGCTCGTCAACCAGGACGTCGTCGACGAAGCGCTGTCCAAGGGCGGGCTGGTCGCGCGCCTGAACGCGGCCAAGGTCTATGCGCAGAACCCCGATGCGGTGACCGCGCTCGCCGAAGTCTGGGAAAGCATCGGCGCGGTCGAGTTCCCGTCGCCGGCCGGCACGGCCGACGAACGGGCGGCGATGGCTTATCACGCGGGCCGGTCGACGGCCGGCGGCCTGCTCGGCGTGCGCCAGCCGCTGACCGACCCGGCCGAGATCGCGCTGCACCAGGCGACGTCGCGCCGAGGCTATCGGACCGAGTTCGCCGCCACCGCGCGCACGCAGAAGCCGCGCGGCGGCGGCGATCCGGTGTTCTGGGTCAACGGACGCGAACCGCAACCGGGCGCGCCTTTCGCCGACCCCTGTCCCGACGGCGAGCGCGCGCCCCATCGCGTATACAAGGCCGCGTACGTGCAGACCGAGCTCATCGTCAACAAGCATGGCTGGCTGGATCCGCAGGCGCGCATCGCCGCGCTCGAACAGGACGTCAAGGACATCATCGATCCGACGACGCGGGTGCGGCTGCCCGAACCCTTGTTCTTCCGCGCCAACTCCGGCGACTGCATCACGTTCAAGTCCACGAACCTGATGCCCAACGCCACGGCCGCCGACGACTTCCAGATCTACACGCCGACCGACACGATCGGCCAGCACATCCACCTGGTCAAATTCGACGTGACCTCGTCGGACGGATCGGGCAACGGCTACAACTACGAGGACGGCACGTTCTCGCCGGAGGAAGTGCGCGAGCGCGTGCGCGCGATCAATCACGCCAACGCCGAGGCCGGCCGCGCCGAGCGGCTGGCGCTCAAGTCCCACCCGCTGTTCACGACGCCGTGCACCGACGCGTTGTGTCGCGCACTGGCCGAGCAGGGCCGCTGCCCGGCGAACGCCGCGACGATGGACCCGCACGTGCTGCGCGAAAAACATCCGCTGTGCGGCGCGCAACGCACGGTCCAGCGCTGGTACGCCGATCCGCTGCTGAACGGGAACAAGGACCACACGCTGCGCACGGTGTTCTCGCACGACCACTTCGGCCCGAGCACGCACCAGCAGCACGGCCTGTACGCGGCGCTCGTCGTCGAGCCGTCGAACTCGGTCTGGCTGCCGGTGGACAAGGCGGAGCTGCGTTGGGCGGACTTGTGCAGGGCCGACCCCGAACAGCTCCAAAACCACGTGATCGGCGGCGCGAATCTGTCCAACCCGTTGGAAATCGAGTCGATCCTGTCGAAGCTCGGGCTGGCGAAACATCGATGCGCCCCGCTGGCGGGGCGGACCGAGCGCGCGAACGGGCTCAAGGATCCGATCCGGCTACGCGACGATGGCGGGCCGACCGCCACGCGCGCGAACATCATCGCGCCCAAATGCAATGGCCGCCCGGACACGAACCCGCTGGCCCCGGCCTGGCGACCCGAGAACGGGCAGCAGGATTGCCCGGCCGTAAAGGACCAGACCGACCAGACGCGGCGCGAATACATGCTGGCGTTCGCGGACTTCGGCATCGTCTACGACACGGCGCTCGAACCGATCAATCCCGAGCGGCGCGACACGTCGGCGCTCAGGCTCGGGCGCCGGTTCGTCGCACGCAACCTGGCGACGCCGCTGGCGATCGCATCCGAAGATCCGGGCACGCAGTTCATCAACTATCGGCACGAACCGGCGCCGTTGCGAATCGCCGACGTCCGGCGCGATACGAACGAGCCCGAACTGGGCGGGTACCGCTACAGCCAGAGCCGGTGCGACGCGCAGGGCAAACGGTCCGGGGGGGCCACATCGGCTGCATCGGCTGCATCGGCTGCATCGGCTGCATCGGCTGCGACGGCTGCGACGGCTGCGAAAACCGCAGCGGCTGTACCGTCCGCCAAGGATTCCAAATCCGCTAAGTCTGCCAAGTCCGCTAAGGCTGCCAAGGCCGTCAAGACCGCGAAGGCCGGACCCGAGCGCGCGCGACCGGCCGGCTCCTCGTCCGACGATGCCGGATACGATCAGCTGTGCACCGGCGACATGGCCAACTTCATGAGCACGCAGGCGCACGGGGAACGCGACTGGCAACTGGCCACCGCCGACTACCGCCAGTTCATCGGTGCGCCGGCCGTCTCCCGCGTCGAGCTCGTCTCGCGCCAGACACGCGATTCGCTGACGGCATCGCGGGCCAGGGACCTGGACGGCCGTCCGCTGGCCGGGCAGCTCGGCACCGCGCTCGCTCTGATCGAGCACTGGCGGCGCGATTTCCACTGCATGCTGCTGCCGGCCACGACGCCCGGCGGCAAGGTCCTGCCGGACCGCGAGGCCTCGTCCGACCGCAAGATCCTGGCCGAAGCCAAGGTCCTGCCCGGCTGCCGGCCGGGCCTGCAGCGCGGCGATCCGTGGCGCGAAGTCGGCGACCCGGCCACGCCGGTCCTGGCCGCTTATGAAGGCGACAAGGTCCAGTTGCGGCTGATCCAGGGCGCGCAGGAAGCGCAGCACGTGTTCGCGATGAACGGCATCCGCTGGCGGCGCGAACCCGACCATCCGAACGCCGGCTACGTCGCCGCGCAGCCGCTGGGGATCTCGGAGCACTTCGAGTTCGACGTCGAGCCGGCGCCGGTCTCGGCGCCGCGGATGGACTACCTGTACTACGGCAGCTCGGTCGATCAGCTTTGGGACGGCATGTGGGGGGTGATGCGGGTTTTCGGCCGCACGCGGCTGGGCGGCGGCGACGTCGAGCGGTTCGCGCGGATGCCGCAACCGCCGCTGGCCAGCCTGTTCCGCCTGAAGGGCGAGCCGATCCGCGAGCCGGCGCTGACCAACGAAGCGAATCTGGCCAGCCTGGCCTGCGCGGGCAGCAAGAAAGAAAACACCGTCAGTTTCGACGTCGCCGCCGTGCGCGCCTGCGAACTCGGCGGTGACTGCGGCACGCCGGGCAAGCCCGCGCGCCGCGGCCTCGTCTACAACCAACGGCACGAGCTCGAGGACCCGGACGCGATCGTCTACGTGAACGTCAACGGCCCGGGCCAGACCGTGACGCGCGGTGAGGAGGGGATCAAGGATTCGTCCAAGCTGTCCAACAGCGAGATCCTCGACCGGCTGCGCGCCGCATTCGGGAGGGAAATGCACCGCCTCGAGCCGCTGGTGCTGCGCGCGCCCGCCGATGCCTGCGTGCAGATCACGCTGCGCAACCTGCTGCCGCCGACTTTGCCCGACGGCCCGTTGACGACGGCCGATACCCGGTCGACAAGTGCCGGAGAGAAGCCGTTCGTCGCTCATTACCAGGACAACTTCCTGTCGATGATCACCGACGGCTTCAACATCAATCAGTACCGGATGTCGTCGAGCGTCGGGCTGTCGGCACCCGTGGTCGGCCAGCACGTCGCCAACGAGGACGGCAGCAACGTCGGTATCAACAGTTGGGAGACGACGGCCGATGGCAGCCGGCGCCTGCAGGGCAGCCTGGTGCCGCCTTGCTCGAGCGACGAAGCCTCCGGCCAGGTCTGCGCCTCCGCCCGGCGCGAGTTCCAGTGGTACATGGGCAAGTTCGGCAACCAGCCGGACGGGAGCCCTCTCGCGATGCCGATCGAGTACGGCGTGCTGCCGCTGCGCAGCTTCGGCGACCCGATCAAGCATCCGATGCACGGCCTGGTCGGCGCGCTGGTCGTCGGTCCGCAAGGCAGCCGCCCCTGCCTGCGGTCCGAGTACGGGGATACGAGGGAATGGGATGCCGATCAGCGCAGCGCGATGTCGGCGAACATCTGCGACGCCGACGGCCGGCTGCTGTACCGGGATCTGGTCATGGTGCTGCAGGACGCCGTGGCCATGCGCCAGACCGGCCGTCCGCTGGTCAATCTGGCCGGCGCCGAGGAACCCGACGACTACGGCGCCAAGGCGGTCAACTACCGTACCGAACCGCTATGGGCCCGCCGCGGCGGCGATCCGTCGGTCCCGTTCGAGGACCGCAACCTGTTCGACTACGCGCACGTGCTCAGCTCGAAGCGCGAAGCCGACGGCGGGCGGTGCCTGGCCGGCATCACGCCGCTGACCGATCCGATGACGCCGCACGCGGGCCCCTGCGACGGCGAGACGCCGATCTTCGTCGCGGCGGCGGGACGCGAGATCCGGATGCGGATCGTGCATCCGGGCGGCCATACGCGGCAGCAGGCGATATCGCTGGCCGGACACGCGTTCAATCCGTTCCCGTTCACCGACGAGTCGCGCCGAATGTTCGAGACCGCGCAGGACTCGCTGGCCGACTCGTGGCTCGTCGACGGCCAGGTCAACGGCCTGGGGCCGATGACGAGCGCCAACCTGCTGGTGCGCGCCGGCGGCACTCGACAACTGCCGATCGACTACCTGTGGCGCAGCCAGGCCAGCTTCGTCTTCGATGGCGGGCTCTGGGGACTGCTGCGCGTGCAAGCGCCGCAACACCCGCAACCGCCGCAACCTTAGGAGCGATCATGTCCCGCTACAAAGCCCTCGCGTCGGCCGACGATTTCAGCGGCGGTTATTACGTCTGGTGGTTCGAGCATAACGAGGACGAACTCGTCCCCGTGACCCAGATCGATGCCGGCACCGCGCAATACGTGTTGGAGGATCCCCCGCTGCGGGTATCGATCGACATCGCCGGCATTCCCGGCCCGGTGACGCTGTCGATCTGCGGCCCGTTCAACGTCCTGGGCGGCTCGAACGGCCAGTTCGCGCTGGGCGACCCGGTACTGATCGCCGATTGCGATCCGATCCGCAAGCCGCTGCGGCTGACATTCGATCCGCCGGTGCGCGCGGTCGGCACGCGGATCGCCGCGCTCGGCGGCAAGGCCGGAGAATCGTTCGACGCCACGCTGTACGCCGGCGAAGCCGACGGTCAAAGCCAGGGACGCGGCGTCCGCGCGATCTGCGAGGCAGGCAGTGCCGTGGCCCCGTTCGTCGGCCTGCGGTGCCTGGACGGCGCACGGATCAGCGAAGCCTGGTTCGACACGATAAGCCCGGACGGCCAGGGCTCATTCAAGCAGGTCGCGATCAACCAGCTCTACCTGATTCCCTGAAACCCGCGCCGGGAGCCGAGCATGGATCCGATCGCCGAGCCGATGCGCAGCCTGATCGCCCGCTCGCTGCGGCTGGCGTTTGGTCTGGCCTGCGGCGCGGCCTGCGCTGTCGCGGCGATCGGCCGCGATGCCGCCGATTCCCCGCCGCCGTCCGCTTCGATGCCGTCGACGGCATCGACCAGCGCGGCATCGACGGCGCCGCCTCCGGAAGTCCCCGCGACACAGGCCCGCATCGAACAGGGCGGCATCGCGTTGACGGTGACGTTGACGCCCGCGGCGAACGAGCCGCGCGGCGAAGCCGGCCGCTATCGCGCACGGCTCGCGTTCACCGACGCGGCCAGCGACGCCGCGCTGAGCGGCCTGCATCCGGCCGCCTGGCTGCAGCGCGTCCGCTCGCCGGCCGAGCTCGAAGTGCCGTGCGAGGACCGTGCCCGCCTGTTCGCCGCCGGCACGCTCGGTGCGCGCGCCGACGTCGATCTGAACGCTTATCGGCTGGTCAGCCTGAACCAGGACCACTCGCTGCATTTCATCAATCCGTTCGTGCGCATCCGCAACTCGCGGCTGGAGGCCACGGTCGCGTTGTCGGGCAACGGCCACGACTGGACGCACGACGCCGACGCGCAGCGGCTGGCCGTCACGCTGCGCGACGAAGGCCGCGTGGCGCTGATCGATGCGCTGACGCAGCGCCTGGCCGGCGAGGTCGATCTCGGCGGCGGATCGCGGCCGACGCGGCTGCTGCCGCAGCCGGGCGGCCGCGTCTGGGTCGGACTGGACGGCGTCGGCGAGTTGTCGCTGATCGACGTCGTCGGTCTGCGCGAGCAGGCGCGCGTGCCGCTGGCCGAGACCGGCGCATCACCGGACGCGGCCGGTCCGATCACGCTGGCGCAGGTACCCGGCCGCCCCTGGCTGGTGGCGGCGCTGGCCGGAGAATCGTCGGCGGTGCTCGTCGATACCGATCGGGCGCGCGTGCTCGGGCGCCTGCCGGTGCCGGCCGGTCCGGTCGCCGTGTCGTACAGCGCGGCCGCCGAGCGGATCCTCGTGCTGTCGGGCCGGGCCGGCGTGCTGAGCCTGTTGTCGGCCACCGACCAGGGGCTGCGCGCCGAAGGCTCGCTGCCGGTGGGGGCCGGCGCGTTGACGGTCGCGCCGCTGCGGGACGGGCGCTTCGCGCTCGTCAGCAACGTCCAGCGGCACGAAGTGCTGCTGGTCGACCTCGCGCGGCCGGCCGTCATCGATCGGGCGCAGGTGCCGGAGTGGCCGGACCAGATCGTCGCGACCCGCGACTTCGCGTACGTCCGTTCGCAGGCCAGCAATCGCGTGACGATGTTCTCGATCGACGCGTTGCGCGCCGGCAGGCTGGAACCGGTCGCGATACCGATCGGCCAGGCGTCGGCGAGCCGGATGCCGCAGGCGTTGAGCCCGGCCGCGTCGATGGTCGAGGCGCCCGAGGGCAACGGCATCTGGGCCGCGGTCGCGGCCGACGCGCAGATCTACCGCTATGCCGAAGGCCTGATGGTGCCCAGCGGCAGCCTCGACAACTATCGCCGGCACGCGCGAGCGCTGCGGGTGCTCGACGAGAGCCTGCGCGAGACGACGACGGGCCGGTTCGAGGCGCCGCTGCGCGTCGATCGGGGCGGCCGCCATGTGCTGATCGTCCGCAACGGATCGCCGAGCTTCACCGCGTGCACGACGGTCTCGCTGCCGGAGCTGCCGGTCGCCGACACGCCCGCGCCCTCTCCCTCCCGTCCGCATCTGGCCGGCTGGCGACAGGACGGGAACGCGCTGACCGTCGAGCTGCGCTGGGACGATGCGCCCACGCCGCCCGGCGCGCGGATCGACGACCTGCAGGCGATGCTGGTCGGCCCGCGCGTGGCCTGGCAGCGGCGGGCGATGCTGGTCCAGCAGGGCCCGGGCCGCTGGCAGGCCCGATTGCAGTTGCCCGACGCGGCGGACGCCGCCCGGGCCACGCTGCTCGTGCAAAGCCCGCGCCTCGGGCTGCGTTTCTCCGACCTGAACCTCGGCCCGCTCGACGCCGCACACGGCCAGCCCGGAGATCGCGATGATCGCGCGCGCTGATTCGATGCGTCCCGCACACGAGGAAACGATGCGACGCGCGCACGCAGAGGCAAGGCGACGCGCATGTGAGGACGCGATCGGGCTCATGCGGCCCATTAGGCCCACGCGCCGCGAAGCGATGCGCCGGATCGTTCGCGCCGCGGCCGCCGCGTCGACGGGCCCGCTGCTCGCCGCGGCGGGTGGCGCGATCCGCGCCGCGCAGGCCGCGCCGGCCTGGCTGCCGCCGCCGCGGCTGCCCGACGCGTCGCTGGTCGATCACCTGGGCCGGCCGCAGCGCCTGCGCAGCGACGCGATCCAGGATCAGGTCGTGCTCGTGCATTTCTTCTTCACCGGCTGCGCGGCCACGTGTCCGCCGCAAACGGCGCTGCTGCGCGACCTTCGCGAACGGCTCGATGCGCGACCGCCCGCCCGGCCGGTCCGCTTCGTCGGCGTGAGCGTCGATCCGCTCGGTGATGGCCCGGCCGAGCTGCGCGCCTATCTGCAGCGCTTCTCGATCGACGCCGGTCCGGCGGCCGGATGGATCTGGCTGACCGGCGCGCCGCGATCGGTCGCGAGCGTGCTCGACGCGTTCGGCGTCGGCGCCGGATCGGCCGACGCGCATCCGAACCTGCTGTGGATCGGCGACGCGGCGCGCGGACGCTGGACCCGCACGGCCGCGCTGCAATCGGCGTCGCTGCTCGCCGCCCGCGTCGAAGAGGTGGCGTCATGACCGGCGCACCGATCGATGCGCACGCCGTCGCCGGACGGATCGGGCAAGCCATCGCGACGCTCGCTCGTCGATCGATCGGGCGGCGCGCGATGCGTGCCGCGCTGCTCGCGCTGGCGCTGCTCCCCGTCGCGATCGCGGGGCCCATGCGCGACGCCCGATCGCCGGTACGGCCGGCTGCCGAGTCGCCTGCCAGGTCGCCTGCCGAGTCGCGCATCGAAGCGTCGCTGCGCGAGCGAGGTCGCGCGCTGTTCCACGGCGAGCATCCGTTCGCCCGGCCCGCGGCCGTCGCAGGCGCCGCGCTGCCGGCCGGCGCGGCGGCCTGCGCCGGCTGCCACGGCGGCGGCGACGCCGGATCGCAAGGCAGCCGGGAGGCGGGCATAACCGTGCCCTGGCTATCGCCGGTGCTGCGCGCATCGCCGCGGCAGGCCCGGCTCGTCGTCGACGCGCTGGGCCGCGGCGAATCGATCGACGGCCGCGCGCTGGCGGCGCCTATGCCCCGCTACGACCTCGACGAGGCCGAGCGCGACGCGCTGGCGGCGTTCCTGGCCGTGCTGGGCACCGACGACGAACCGGTCCGGGGCGTGTCGCGTACCGAGGTGCGCGTGGGCGCGATCGTGCCGGCCGACGGGCCGCGCGCCGCCGTCGCTCGCGCCGCCGTCGACGGCATCGACGCGCAGTTCGACGCCGTCAATCGCGCGGGCGGCGTCTACGGGCGCCGGATCCGCCTGGTGGCCCTGCCGATACGCGCGGATCCGCTCGCCTCCCCCGGCGACTGGCAGGCCGAACTGGCCGACACCCTGTCGCGCGAACCGGTGCTCGCGCTGCTCGGCAGCTGGATCGGCGACCTGCCCGCGGCGCAATGGCAATGGCTGCGCGGCCGGCGACTGCCGTCGATCGCCGCGCTCGGCCCGGCACTGGCCGAGGCCCCGGCATCGCCGGGCTGGACGAGCAGCCTGCTGCCCAGCGTCCAGGCGCAGATCGCGGCGACCGCCAACGATTTCGATCGCGGGTGCGGGGGGCCGCCGACGTCGACGTCCGCCCCCGCGCTGACCGTCGCGCTCGCGCCGCTGCCGGGCCTGCCGGACGCGGTACGGGCGGCACTGCCCGGTCGCACGCTCCGCTTCGCGAACGGCACCGGCACCGGCGCCGGCAACGACAACGACAACGGCAACGGCATCGGCATCGGCATCGGCGACAGCGAAGCCGCGACGCGATCGCGGCGCCTGCTCGCGCTGCGTCCGGGCACGGAGCTGGACGCGCTCCGGCGAGGGCTCGCCGCCCGCGACTGCTTGTGGACGCTGGCGATGTTCTCCGGCGCCGGCGGCCGCTCCGCCGCGACCGAGCTGGTCGTGCTGCCCGCGCCCGAAGCGCTGCCGATGGCGAGCGGTGATCCCGGCGCGCTGTGGCCGGCGCTCGGACGCCTGGCCGGCCAGCTCGGCGCCGAGCTGCTGTCGCGCGCAGGCCGCCGCCTGCAACCCGAAACGCTGGTGCGCGAACAGGCCGAGATGAAGGCCTTCGAACCGCATCCCGGCGTGCGACTCGAACTGTCGCGCGCGCGCCGTCATGCGCTGCCCGTCCTGGCATCGTGGAGGAAACCCGATGAAACCCGCTGAAGTCTCCGGCCGGCCGCTGCGAGCCGTGCTCGCGCCGCTGTGCATCGCCGCGTCGCTGGCCGCGGCGCCGGTCCCCGCCTCGCACGCGCAGACCCCGAACCCCTCGTTCGCGCTGATCGGCCACATCGAATCGATGAGTCTCGACGATCCGGGCAATCCCGATTCGGCCGGCAAGGTTCGCGTCAAGGGGATCGAAGTCGTGCTGCCGCAATACCTGCTGATCACGCTGCCCGGCCAGTTCATGACGCTGACGGACCTGTTCCGCGGCCCGCATCCGCAGGGCGCCTCGCCCACCGCCCGCAGCGGCCTGGCGCTCGGCGACTCGCCGCCGCCGGCCGTGCCGTTCGAGATCGAGCTGATCGGCAACATCGTCGACGGACGTTATATCGCCGCCGTCGCCAAGCTCTCGCAGATGGACCTGGGCATCGGCGCCGGCTTCATCCGCGGCATCGACGTCGGCAAGGGCGAGATGCTGGTCGGCGCGCGCCGCGAAGCCGGCGAGACCGCCGCGCAGACCGGCGCCCGCGATGCCGCCGCCGCCCGCGTCCGCCTGAACGATCCGGCCGGCGTGCACGGCAAGCCCAATGCCGGCAAGTTCGGCAACGACGCCGATCCGATCGACGAGCGCTTCGCGCTCGACCCCGAGAACCCGGCGGTGGTCGCGGCCACCGGCTTTCCGATGTGCCTGCCCCGCGACGCCAACGACGCGAACTGCCCGGCCGGCAACCGCGCCCCGGGCGTCAACCGCACGCGCTTCACCTGCGGCCCGACCCGCGCCGAGCCGTCGTCGCCGCCGCATGCCGGCTGCGATCCGGCCAGGCAGGCGCCGCTGCTGGTCGGCGACTACATCACGTACGCGGGCACGCTCGTTCCCGAGCCGGGCGTGCCCGGCCGGTTCTTCGTCGCGGCTCATGCGGTCAACGCCGAGGTCGGCATCTACACGTCGCCGGGCGTCGATCCCGCCTACGTCTTCATCGAAATGAGCCTGATGGGCATGCTCGGCGAACCGTTCCCGAACATCGACCAGGAAGAGACCTCGCGCGTGCGTACCGTCGGCTTCACGACCGACCCGTCGCGCAACGTCGACGTGTTTCTGGTCGACGTCGACGCGGCCGGCAACGCGACCGAGCGCCAACTGACGACGCTGCTGCCCCAGCGCGCCGGCCAGATCGGCCGCGTGCGGATCACGCTGCCGTCGAAGTCCAACTTCCTGGCCGTCACCCGCGAGATGCGCTACCGGATCGCCGGCCAGCCGCGGGGCAGCGGCGAGTACACGGCGCCGATCGGCGAATACATCTATCCGGAGGCCACGCGCTTCGGCCAGCCGAGCGCGCCGTTCGCGCTGCCGGTGGCCACCGAGAACTTCTGCGTGCTGGCCAATGGCCCGAAGCGGCTCGATCCGTTCCCCGAGTCCGGCCATCCGGTCGCCCAGCCGCGCGCGGACGGCTCGCCGACCTGCGAATAACACGCCGGCCGGCGGCCGCGTCCGGTCGCGGGACGATGCCGGCACCGGCCTCGCTTGCGGGAAGCGCCGGCCGTCCCTATCTTCATCGGATGTCCGGACCCGCCGACTTCCATCCGTCGATCCAGCAGTGGTTCGACCGCCGCTTCGCCGCGCCGACCGCCGCGCAGCAGGCGGCGTGGCCGGCAATCCGGGCCGGCCGGCACACGCTGGTGGCGGCGCCGACCGGATCGGGCAAGACGCTGACGGCGTTCCTGGCCGCGCTCGACGCCCTGGTGCGCCGGGGCCTGAGCGCCGACGGACTGCCCGATGCGTGCTCGGTCGTCTACGTGTCGCCGCTCAAGGCGCTGTCCAACGACATCGAACTGAACCTGGCCGCGCCGCTGGCCGGCATCCGCGACGAACTCGCGCGCCTGGGCCTGCCCGACGTGGCGATCCGCACCGCGGTGCGCACCGGCGACACGCCGGCGAGCGAGCGCCAGCGGGCGCTGCGGCGGCCGCCGCACGTCTTCGTGACGACGCCCGAATCGCTGTACGTGCTGCTCGGATCGGCGTCGGGGCGGCGCCTGCTCGCCGACGTGCGAACGGTGATCGTCGACGAGATCCACGCGCTGGCCGCCAGCAAGCGCGGTAGCCACCTGGCGCTGACGCTCGAACGGCTGCAGGCGCTGTGCGGCGAGCCGGTGCAGCGCATCGGCCTGTCGGCCACGCAAAAGCCGATCGACGCCGTCGCCCGCTTCCTGACCGGCGACGAGCCGTGCGAGATCGTCGACGTCGGCCACGGCCGCGCGCGCGACCTGGCGCTCGAACTGCCGCCGACGCCGCTGTCGGCGGTGATGTCGACCGATCAGTCGGCGCAGGTCCACGGCCGGATCGCCGAGCTGGTGCTCCAGCACCGCACGACGCTGGTGTTCGTCAACACCCGGCGGATGGCCGAGCGGACCGCCCGCCAGCTCGGCGACCGGCTCGGCCACGAGATCGTCGCCGCGCACCACGGCAGCCTCGCGCGGGCGTCGCGCCTGCAGGCCGAGCAGCGATTGAAGGCCGGCGAGCTGCGGGTGCTGGTCGCGACCGCGTCGCTCGAACTGGGCCTGGACATCGGCGACGTCGACCTCGTCTGCCAGCTCGGCTCGCCGCGCTCGATCGCGACCTTCCTGCAGCGCGCCGGCCGCTCGCGGCACCAGGTCGACGGCGTGCCGCGGGCGCGGCTGTTTCCGCAGACGCGCGACGACCTGGTCGAATGCGCGGCGCTGCTCGATGCGGTCGCGCGCGGCGAGCTCGACGCGCTAAGGATGCCGGTCGCGCCGCTGGACGTGCTGGCGCAGCAGATCATCGCCGAGGTCTCATGCCGCGAATGGGACGAGTCCGAGCTGTACGCGCTGGTGCGCCGCGCGCGGCCTTATCGCGCGCTGGCCCGCGAGGATTTCGACGCCGTGCTGCGGATGGTCAGCGACGGCTTCAGCACGCGCCAGGGCGCGCGCGCCGGCTACGTGCATCGCGACGCCGTCCATCACCGGCTGCGCGAGCGCCGCGGCACGCGGATGACGGCGCTGACCTCGGGCGGCACGATCCCCGACACCGGCGACTACACGGTCGTCCTCGAACCGCAGGCCGAGAACATCGGCACCGTCAACGAGGACTTCGCGGTCGAGAGCCTGGCCGGCGACGTCTTCCAGCTCGGCAACGCCAGCTACCGGATCCTGCGCATCGAGCCGGGCCGCGTCCGCGTCGAGGACGCGCACGGCGCCGCCCCCAACATCCCGTTCTGGCTCGGCGAGGCGCCCGGCCGCACCGACGAGCTGTCGGCCGCGGTCTCGCGCCTGCGCGCGGACTTCGAGCGCGCGTGGCGCGACGGCGGCGAGGCCGAGGCGCTGGCCTGGGCGCGCCGCCTGCCCGGCGTCGACCGGGAAGCGGCCGAGCAACTGCTGGCCTACCTGGCCGGCAGCCTGCGCGCGCTCGGCGCGCTGCCGACGCTCGATCGCATCGTGCTCGAGCGCTTCTTCGACGAGAGCGGCGGCATGCAGTTGCTGATCCATTCGCCGCGCGGCAGCCGGCTCAACCGCGCCTGGGGGCTGGCGCTGCGCAAGCGCTTCTGCCGCCAGTTCAATTTCGAGCTGCAGGCGGCGGCCACCGAGGACACGATCGTGCTGTCGCTATCGACCGCGCACAGCTTCGCGCTGGCCGAGGTCGCCCACTACCTGCACAGCCGCAGCGCGCTGCACGTGCTGGTCCAGGCGCTGCTCGACGCGCCGATGTTCGGCGTGCGCTGGCGCTGGAACGCCACGACCGCGCTGGCGCTGCCGCGGATGCGCGGCGGCCGCAAGGTCGCGCCGCAGTTGCAGCGGATGAAGTCCGAAGACCTGCTGGCCTCGGTGTTTCCGGACCAGGTCGCGTGCCTGGAGAACATCGTCGGTGAGCGCGAGGTGCCCGATCACCCGCTGGTGCGGCAGACGCTCGACGACTGCCTGCACGACGCGATGGATGCCGACGGCTGGCTGGCGATGCTGGCCGCGATCGAGGCCGGGCGGATCGAGATCGTCGCGCGCGACCTGCCGTCGCCGTCGCCGCTGGCGGCCGAGGCGCTGAACGCCCGCCCGTACGCGTTCCTCGACGATGCGCCGCTCG
Organism: Burkholderiaceae bacterium; assembly: GCA_047601745.1. GTDB lineage: Bacteria > Pseudomonadota > Gammaproteobacteria > Burkholderiales > Burkholderiaceae_E > JAKPAM01. The sequence continues at coordinate 6,401,633 of JASGIS010000001.1, forward strand.
AGGAGCGCCGCACGCAGGCCGTCCAGAGCCGGCGCTACGCGGATCCGGCCGGCGACGACGCGATGGGCCAGTTGTCGGCCGACGCGATCGCGGCGGTCCGCGACGAAGCCTGGCCGCAGGTCCGCGATGCGGACACGATGCACGAAGCGCTGCAGATGCTCGGCGTGATCCGCGACGACGAGGCCGCCGAGGTAAATGCCGGTACCGGCGAAGGCCATTGGCCGGCGCTGCTCGCGGCGCTGGCGCGCGACGGGCGCGCGACCCGGCTGACCCTGCCGTCCCCGGCCGGCGCCGCGCTGTGGGTCTGCGCCGAGCGCCTGGCCGACGCGCGGATCGCTTACCCCGGCGCGAGCGAAGACCCGCCGCTGCCGCTACCGGCGGATCTCGCCGCGCCCGGCGGCGATCGCGACGCGGTGCTGCGCGAGCTGCTGCGCGCGCGGCTCGGCGGTGCCGGACCGATCACGGCCGGCGCGCTCGCCGCGACGCTGGCGCTGGCTCCGTCGACCGTCGACCAGGCGCTGCTCGCGCTGCAGGCCGAAGGCGTCGTCATGCAGGGGCGTTTCACGCCCGGGACCGACGCCGTCGAATGGTGCGAGCGCCATCTGCTCGCCCGCATCCATCGCTACACGCTGCGCCAGCTTCGCCGGGAGATCGAGCCGTGCGCGCCGCGCGACTTCATGCGCTTCCTGCTCGACTGGCAGCACGCGGGCGCGGGCCGGCAACTGACGGGCCGCGACGCGCTGCCCGAGGTGCTGGCGATGCTCGAAGGGCACGAGGCCGGCGCCGCGCAGTGGGAAACCGAGATCCTGCCGACGCGCATCGCCGACTATGCGAGCGGCTGGCTCGACGAGTCGTGCGCGAGCGGCCGCCTGACCTGGGCCAGGCTGCGCCCGCCGCAACAGGCCGGCGGCAGCGCCGGCGGATCGCTGAAGACGACGCCGATCGTGCTGCTGCCGCGCTCGTCGGCCGGCGCGTGGGCGCGCCTGGCGGCGGCCGCGGCGGCGCGCGGCGGCGAATCGCCGCCGCCGGGCGCGCGGGCCCGGCGCGTGGAGACCTTCCTGCAGACGCATGGCGCGGCGTTCCACGACGAGATCCGCGACGCGACGCGGCTGCTGCCGACCGAACTCGAGGACGCACTGGCCGAGCTCGTCCAGCGCGGGCGACTGACCTGCGACAGCTTCGCCGGCCTGCGCGCGCTGATGCGGCCGGGCTCGCAGCGCGGACCGGTCCGGGCCGGGGCATCGCGCTCGCGGCGCGGCCGGCCGATGCCCGCCGGCGTCGAGGACGCGGGCCGCTGGTCGCTGGTGCCGGCGCGCGACGATCCGCCCGGCGCCGACGATCTCGAACACGTGGTCCGCGTGCTGCTGCGTCGTTATGGCGTCATCGCCTGGCGCGTGCTCGAACGCGAGGCGGCCTGGCTGCCGCCTTGGCGCGAGCTGGTCCGCGTCTGCCGGCGCCTCGAGGCGCGCGGCGAGCTGCGCGGCGGCCGTTTCATCGCCGGCCTGTCGGGCGAGCAGTTCGCGCTGCCCGAAGCAGTCGCGCGCCTGCGCGCGATCCGCCGCCAGCCGGGCAACGGCCGCTGGGTCTGGCTGGCCGCCGCCGATCCGGCCAACCTGCTCGGGACGGTCGTGCCCGGCCCCCGGCTGCCGCGTGTGGCCGGCGCCCGCGTGCTGTGGCGCGACGGCGTGCCGGTGGCGACGCTGCAGGCCGGCGAACTCGCCTGGCTCGCCGAGCTCGCGCCCGACGATCGCGCGGCCGCCCGGACCGCGCTGCCTCACGGTCTCGGTCAGGGCAGGGAGATGCCCGAGATCCTCTGATACAGCTCGACGGCCGACGAATCGGTCATGCCGGCGACGAAATCGGTGACGGCCAGCAACTGCCGGTAGGCGTCGGCCCCGGCGTCCGGCACCGCCGGCAGCAGCGCGAGCAGCGTCTGCGAGCGGAACTGCCGGCGGATCGCCGTGCCGGCATGGCGGTCGCAGCGCGCCTGCAGCGCGCCGACGAAAGCGCTCAGCAGGCCGCCGATCACCTCGAAACCGCAGGCCTCGACCTCGACGACCGGCCGCGCCGTATAGACCTGCCGGCGCGCCAGCTCCTTGAACGCGCGGAACTGCGGCGCCTTGTCGAAGCAGGCCGACAGCTCCTGGTCGAACGCGCCCGACATCAGGCCGTCGTAGTTCGCGTCGAACACCGCGATCGCCTCGCGGATGATGCAGCCGACCGTCAGCGCGCGCAGGTATTCGGCCTGCCGCTCGCGATCCGGGTTCTTCAGCACGCGATCGAACTGCGCGGTCGACAGCCAGGGCTCGTACAGGTCGAGGAGCTGCTCGTAGGTGACGACGCCGGCCTTGAAGCCGTCCTCGACGTCCATCAGGTGGTAGCAGGTGTCGTCGGCCGCCTCGACGAGGAAGGCCAGCGGATGCCGATGCCAGGCCGTCCCCGCACCCGCCTTGCGGACCAGCCCCAGTTCGTCGGCCAGCTCGTCGAACAGCGGCGCCTCGGCCTGCATGAAACCGAACTTCCTGCCGCTGATGCCCTCGGCCTGCGATGGATCGACGATCGACGCGCGCGGGTACTTGGCGAACGCGCCGAGCACCGCGCCGGTCAACTGCATGCCGCCGCGCTGCGGGTGGTATTGCAGCGTGCACAGCGCGCGAAACCCCTGCGCGTTGCCCTCGAAGCGCAGGAAGTCCTCGCGCTGCGCGTCGCCGAGCGCGGCGATCAGCGCGAACGGCTGTTCGGCGAACCACTCCTGGATCGCCTCCTCGCCGGCGTGGCCGAGCGGCGGATTGCCGATGTCGTGCATCAGGCAGGCCGTCGACACGACCGCGCCGATCTCGTGCGGCGAGATCGGCAGGCGCGGCTCCTTGCGCAGGATCACGTCGGCCGCCTGCATGCCCAGCGAGCGGCCGACGCTGGCCACCTCGAGGCTGTGCGTCAGCCGCGTGCGCACGTAGTCGCTCCTGGCCAGCGGAAAGACCTGCGTCTTGTCCTGCATCCGGCGGAACGCCGACGAGAACACGATGCGATCCCAGTCGCGGGTGAACGCGGTGCGCGGATCGGACGCGGTTTCGCCGGCCTTGCGGAATTTGCCCAGGCGGCGGGTCGACAGCAGGCGGTTCCAGTCCATGCACGAAAATCCTCAGAGATGGGGAAAGGGACGGCTGCTAAGCCGAACCGGCCAGGCCCAGCGCCTCGCGTATCCCGTCCCGCGCTTCGAACAGATAGCCGACGTACCGCGACTGGCTGCCGTCGGCCGGATCGTCGCCGACCGGATAACTGACGTTGATCGCGTGCACGGCCTGGCCGGGAACGCGCAGCGGCGTCGCCACGGACATCATGCCCGGAATCCACACGGCGCCGCACCAGCCGTGGCGGTCGACGTGTCCGATCGCGCGGGCGAGCGCGGCCTCGACGCGGTCGAAGCCTTCGCCGTGGCGCATCGCCAGCCTCGGGATCATCGCGTCGCGCGTCGCCGGGTCGACCCCGGCCAGCCAGGCCTGCCCCAGCGCGGTATCGGCGACCGGGATGCGCATGCCCGAGGTCATGTGGCGGAACACGCCGCGCCGGCTTCGCCGGACCGATTCGAGGTAGACGACTTCGTCGCCGTCGACGGTGGCCAGTCCGACGTTGACCTCGTACTTCCTCGCGACGCGGTGCATCGTCGGCAGCGCGGCCCGCAGCACCTCCGATCCCTGCCGCGCCGCCTCGCCCAGGCTCAGCAGTTGCAATCCGGGCCGGTAAGCGCCGTCGTCGACGTCGTAAGCGAGGAAGCCGGTGTCGACCAGCGTGCGCGTCAGGCGGCTGACCGTCGACCGGGGCAGGCCGGTGCGCAGCGCGATCTCGGCATTGCCGAGTCCCGAGCCGCCGATCCGGAAGACCCGAAGGATCTGCAGGCCCCGCTCGAGCGAGCGGTTCTTCGGCGAATCCCGGACGAAAACGCCGGACTGGCGCGTGCGGCGCCGTGACGAAGCATCGGACATAGAGGTGGCCATCGCGTCTCCAAAGGCCTGTCCGCACGAAGACCGAGCCCACGTGAAGCCCCGTTCGAGCTCTTCGTGCAGACAGGCGCCAATTCCAATCACTGGAATTGCTGCACAGCATCGAATGCTACAACGAACGCGAAATCGGCCACAGTGATCCCATACGAACGGAGACGAGCCGATGGCGTCCTTAGCATCCGACGCACCAGAATTCGACGCGCCTGGCGCCCCGACACCGCCGCTGGCCGGCATGAAGGTCATCGAGATCGGCCAGAACCTGGCCGGCCCTTACGCCAGTTCGATCCTCGCGTCGCTGGGTGCCGAGGTCCTGAAGATCGAGCGGCCGGACGGCGGCGACGACGCCCGCGGATGGGGCCCGCCGTTCTGGAACGGCACGGCCACGACCTTCCAGGCGATGAACCACGACAAGTCGAGCATCACGCTGGACCTGAAGGACCGCGAGGCCGTCGCCTGGCTCAAGCGCGAACTGGCCGGCGTCGACGTGCTGATCCAGAACCTGCGGCCCGGCGCGCTCGACGAACTGGGCCTGGACGCCGACTCGCTGATGAAAGCCAATCCCGGGCTCGTCTACTGCTCGCTGTGGGCGTTCGGGCACGAAGGGCCGATGCGGCTGGCCCCGGGCTACGAGCCGATCGTCCAGGCCTTCTCCGGCCTGTTCAGCGTCAATGGCACGCCCGAAGGACCGCCGGCGCGGGTCGGCATGCAGGTGCTGGACCTGGGCACCGGCGTGTGGGCCGCCCTGGGCTGCGTGGCGGCGCTGCTGCGGCGGCACGCCACCGGCCGCGGCGGCCGCGTCGACGCGTCGCTGTTCGAGACGGCGATGGGCTGGCTGACGGTGATCTTCGCCGGCTTCAACGCGACCGGCCAGCAGCCGGCGCGCCACCGCACCGGCAACCCGAACGTCGTCGTCTTCCAGGCCTTCGACACCGCCGATGCCGAGATCGTGATCGCCGCCGCCAACGACCGGCTGTTCGCGAAACTCGCGCACGAACTGGGCCGTCCCGAATGGGCGAGCGACCCGCGCTTCGCGACCAACGCGCTGCGGGTCGCCAACAAGCAGGAACTGCTGCCGGCGATGCAGTCGATCCTGCGCGGCCAGCCCAGCGAGACCTGGATCGCGCGCCTGCAGGACGCGGGCATCCCGTGCACGCGCGTCAACGAACTGGCCGACGTCGCCCGGCAGCCGCAGACCGAGGCGATCGGCATCCTGATGGACGTGCCCGGCGAGGACCTGAAGGTCGTCGGCCTGCCGATCTCGATCGACGGCGAGCGGCCGCCGATCCGCCGCGCGGCGCCCTCGCTCGGCCAGGACAACGAGCGCATCGGCGCACCGCGGCCCAAGCCTTAGCAGGCAGCCGGACCGCGCGGCCACGAACCCGAGAAAGACAAGGAGACCCGAACATGCTTCGCCGCACATCGATCAGACAACTGGCCGCGACCGCGATCGCGGCCGCCGCCCTCCTCGCCGCCGGCCCGGCGCCGGCCGCCGACCCGATCCGGATCGGCATCGCGCTGCCGTTGTCGGGCGCGGCCGCCAGCTACGGCCACGACAGCCGCCAGGGCGCCGACATGGCGGCCGCGCAGATCAACGCCGCCAACGGCGTGCTCGGCGGCCGGCAGATCGAGCTGGTCTACGAGGACGACAAGGGATCACCGCAGGGCGGCGTCGCGGCCGTCCAGAAGCTGATGAACGTCGGCCGCGTCAAGGTCGTCACCGGCGGCATGAACAGCTCGGTGGTGCTCGCCGAATCGTCGGTCACCCGCAACAAGATCCTGCACGTCAACATGGCCGCGCAGGCCGACGCGATCACCGATCAGAAGAGCCCTTACCTGTTCCAGATCAACAACACGGTGTCGGACAACTCGCGCGCGTTCAACAAGTACCTGACGACGACACTCAAGCCGAAGACCGCCGCGTACATGGGCGAGAACACCGAGTTCAACAAGACCGTGCTCGAGCTGCTGAAGTCGAGCCTGGCCGCGGCCGGCGTCGAGCTGGTCAACGTCTCGACCTACGACGCCGACACCAACGACTTCACGTCGATCATCACCCGCATCAAGTCGCTGGACCCGGACATGCTGTACGTGTCCGACGCTTACCCGTCGCGCGCCGCGCAGTTGTGGACGCAGGTGCGGCAGGTCGGCGGCTTCAGGATCGAGGCGATGTCGCCCGGCGTCGTCACGCCGGGCATGATGAAGCCGGCCGCCGGCGCGATGAACGGCGTCATCACCGGCGACATCTTCGTGCCCGGCGACGACAGCCCGGGCGCGCGCGAGTTCACCGCGGCGTTCCGCCAGCGCTACGGCCAGGACCCGAACAAGGTCTCGCTGGTGTCGTACGAGGCGATCCGCGTGATCGCCGCGGCGATCGACAAGGCCGGCACCGACTCGGACCCCGCGAAGATCGCCCGCACGCTGCGCGAGAACGCGTGGACCACGCCTCGCGGCGAGCTGCGCTTCGACGACAAGGGACGAGCCCACGCACCGTACTTCTACGTCCAGAAGGTCAAGGACGAGCAGCTGGTGCTGATCGACCGCTCGGCCAACTGACGAGCCAACGAGCGAAGAGGCGGACCGTGATCCTGCTGCTGCAAACGCTGGTCAACGGATTGGCCGTCGGCGCCGGTTATGCGGTCATCGCCGTCGGGCTGACGCTGGTGTTCGGCATCCTGGGCATCGTCAACTTCGCGCACGGCGCGTTCTTCGCGCTGGGCGCGTACACGGTCTACCTGGCCGTGTCGCTGGGCGTGCCTTACCTGCTGGCGCTGCCGGTCGCGCTGGCCGTCGTCGTCGCCATCGGCTGGCTGACCGAGATCGCGATCGTGCGGCGCAGCCTGTACGGCGCCGGCAACCACGGCTCGCTGATCGTCACGTTCGCGCTCGCGCAGGCGCTGATGGCCGCGCTGCTGCTGATCGCCGGCCCGGATCCGCATTCGGTCCGCTCGCCGTTCGGCCAGACCACGCTGCGCGCGTTCGGGCTGCTGATCGCCGGCCAGCGCCTGTTCATCCTCGTCGTGTCGATCGCGATCCTCGCCGCGTTCGGCGGCTGGCTGCGCTGGAGCACGCGCGGCCAGCAGGTGCTGGCCGTCGGCCAGAACCCGCGCGGCGCGCTGTACAGCGGCATCAACGTCCCGGCGATCCGCACGCTGTCGTTCATGCTCGGCGTCGGCGCGGCCGGGCTGGCCGGCGCGCTGCTCGCGCCGATCACGACGGTCTTTCCGACGATGGGCAACGGCTCGCTGATCACCAGTTTCGTCGTCGTCATCCTCGGCGGGCTCGGCAGCATCTCGGGCGCGCTGGTCGGCGCGCTGCTGATCGGCGTGGCCAACGCGCTGTTCGAGACCTACGTGTCGGTCCAGTGGACGCCGGCGCTCGGCTGGCTGCTCGTCATCGCGATCCTGCTGTTCGCGCCCCAGGGGCTGCGCGGGCGCGCCCAACTCCATCGGTATTGATCCCATGACCCTGCGCGACACCTTGGGACGGTTATTGCGGCCCGCGATCCTGTTCCCGGCCTGGATCGCGGCGATCGGGCTGTTCGGCGCGCTGGTCGCCAATCCGTTCATCGTCACGCTGGCCGGCTACACCAGCGCGTTCGCGCTGTTCGCGCTGAGCATCAACCTGATGCTCGGCGGCCTGGGCGAGGTGCCGCTCGGCCAGTGCCTGTTCTACGGCATCGGCGCGTACGTCGCGGCGATCGCGATGAAGACGCACGGCCTGCCGTTCGAACTCGGGCTGCTGGCCGCGGCGATCGTCGCGACCCTCGTCGCCGCGGTCGTCGGCGCGCTGACGCTGCGGCTGACCGGCGCGTTCTTCTCGATCGTCTCGTGGGGACTCACCGGCGTCGCGCTGGTCGCGGCGATGAACCTCGAAACGCTGACCGGCGGGCCGCTGGGCATCTTCGGCTTCGCGTCGCTGAGCGTCGCCGGCATCGACCTGACCGAACCGCGCGGGTATTTCTACGTCTCGGCGGCCTTCCTCGTCGTCGCCGTCTGGCTGTTGTCGAAGGTCAGGGACTCGCGCTTCGGCGACGCGATCGAGAGCATCCGCCAGAACCCGCATCTGGCGCGCTCGGTCGGCGTCGACGTGTTCCGCCAGCGATTGAAGCTGTTCCTGCTCAGCGCGCCGATCGCGGCGATCGGCGGCGCGCTGAGCATTCCGTACACGCAGATCGTCACGCCCGAGGTCTTCGCGGTCACCAACACCGTCGACGCGCTGCTGATGGTGCTGCTCGGCGGATCGCGGCTGCTGGTCGGCCCGGTGATCGGCGCGGTGATCTTCAGCGTCATCCCGCACTTCGTCGAGATGGATCCGAACGTCCGGGTGCTGGTGTTCTCGTCGGCCATCGTGCTGATCATGATGTTCGCGCCCGGCGGCCTGCACCAGCTCGCGCGGGCCATCGTCCAGCGGCTGTCCGGAGTTCGTCATGCCGGCGCATGAAGAAGCGGCCGTGCCCGCCGTCGACGCGCGCGGCATCGTCAAGCGCTACGGCGGCGTCGTCGCGCTCGGCGGCGTCGACCTGTCGATCGACGCCGGCGAAGTGTTCGGCATCATCGGCCCGAACGGCGCCGGCAAGTCGACGCTGTTCGACGTGCTGTGCGGCATCACGCGGCCGACCGCGGGCGAGGTCCGCCTGTTCGGCCGGCCGATCGGCGCGCTGGCCGCGCACGAGGTCGCGCGGCTGGGCGTCGCCCGCAGCTTCCAGCGCACGGCCGTCTTCGGCGAGGCGTCGGTGATCGAGAACCTGCGCTACGGACACCACGCCAGCTCGACGCACACGGTCGTCGGGCGCATGCTGCGCAGCCCCGCGTGGCGGCGCGACGTCGACGCGATCGAGGCGGCCGCGCGACAGGTGCTCGAACTGACCGGCCTGGCCGACGACCGCGACCGTCCGGCCAACGTGCTCGCTTATGGCGTGCAGCGGCGACTGGCGGTCGGCATCGCGCTGATGGCCGAACCCCGGCTGCTGTTCCTCGACGAACCGGCGGCCGGCATGAACGACAGGGAAAGCGCCGACTTCGTCGAGCTGGTGCGCCGGATCCGCGCGAACCGCACGATCGTCATCGTCGAGCACGACATGACGGTCATCACCGCGCTGTGCCAGCGCGCGCTGGCGATGGTCGACGGCAAACCGGTCGTCGCCGGTCCGGCCGACCAGGTGCTGCGCCATCCCGAGGTCGTCGAAGCCTACCTGGGAGCCGAGGATGCCTGAGCTGCTCGTCGTCGACGGCCTGTCGGCCGCTTATGGAAAGGTCCCCGCGCTGCACGCGGTGTCGCTCGCGGTCCGCCCCGGCGAGATCGTCGCGATCCTCGGCGCGAACGGCGCCGGCAAGACCACGCTGCTGAACGCGATCAGCGGCATCGTGCCGGCCAGCGCCGGCCGGATCGTCCTCGACGGCCGGCCGATCACCGGCATCAAGCCCTGGCGGCTGAGCCGCCTGGGCATCGCCCACGTCCCCGAGGGCCGGGAGATCTTTCCGATGATGACGGTCGAGGCCAACCTGCGGATCGTCGACGCGTTCGGCACCGGGCCGGCGTTCTCGATCGACGACGTGCTCGCGATGTTCCCGCGGCTGCGCGAACGCTTCGCGCAGCTCGCCGGCAACCTCAGCGGCGGCGAGCAGCAGATGCTGGCGATCGGCCGCGGCCTGATGGCGCGCCCGCGCCTGATCCTGTTCGACGAACCCTCGCTCGGCCTGTCGCCGGTGCTGTCGCGCTTCGTGCTCGCGTCGATCGCGACGCTGCGCGAGCGCGGCATCGCCAGCCTGCTGGTCGAGCAGAACATGCGCGCCGCGCTGAGGATCGCCGACCGCGCGCACGTGCTGCGCGTCGGCCGGATCGTGCGCTCGGGCACGGCGCGCGAGATCGCCGACGCCCCCGACATCCAGGAGGCCTACCTGGGCGTCTGACCCCCGGCGCGCCTCCCCTCGCGAACGGCGCGCGCTCACCCCATCGAAGGAGACCGCATGTCCAGACCCCTGCTCTTCCAGCCGATCACGCTGCGCGAGGTCGCGCTGAAGAACCGCATCGTCGTCCCGCCGCTGCACCAGTACTCGGGGCAGGACGGCTTTCCGACCGACTGGCACCTGGTCAACGTCGGCCGCTTCGCCGCCGGCGGCGCCGGCCTGGTCATCGTCGAGTCGACGAAGGTCGAAGCGCGCGGCCGCGGCACCTTCGGCGACCTGGGCCTGTGGGACGACCGCTACGTCGAACCGCTGGCGCGCATCTGCCGCTTCATCCGCTCGCACGGCGCCGCCGCCGGCATCCAGCTCGGCCACACCGGCCGCAAGGCGCGCACGAGCCGGCCGTGGGAAGGCGACCAGCCGATCGTGCGCACGCCCGAGAACGCCGAACAATGGGACGCCTGGGACATCGTCGCGCCCAGCGCGCTGCCGTTCGGCGAGGGCTGGCCGGTGCCGCGCGCGCTGGCGCCGGACGAAATGCCGGCGCTGATCGACGCGTGGGGCCAGGCGGCACGGCGCGCCGACCAGGCCGGCTTCGACGTGCTCGAGCTGCACGGCGCGCACGGCTACCTGATCCACGAATTCCTGTCGCCCGAGGCCAACCGGCGGACCGACCGCTACGGCGGCAGCGAGCAGAACCGCATGCGCTTCGCGCTCGAGGTCGTCGAAAGCGTGCGCGCGCACTGGCCGGCGAGCAAGCCGCTGTTCATGCGGCTGTCGATCGAGGACGAAGCCGGCTGGGGGCCGGCCGAGAACGTCCGCCTCGCGCGCCAGCTCAAGCCGCTGGGCGTCGACGTCATCGACTGCTCGTCGGGCGGACTATCGAGCAAAGTGCCGAACTTCTACCGGCTGACGCGCTACGGCTACCAGGTGCCGTTCGCCGAGCGGATCCGGCGCGAGGCCGACATCATGACGATGGCCGTCGGCCTGATCATCCACGGCGACCAGGCCGAGCACGTGCTGCAGCGCGGACAGGCCGACCTGGTCGGCGTCGGCCGGGAGATCCTGCACAACCCGAACTGGCCGATGGACGCCGCGCAGAAGATGGGCGTGGACAGCGCGTTCGCCGACGTGCCGCCGCAGTTCGGCTTCTGGCTCGACAAGCGCGCGCGCCGCGGCTTCGGCTGCCCGCCGTCGACCTGGCAGAACGGCCTGGGCGACGAGGACAGTGCCCGGTCCGGCGACGCGCTCGGCGAAGAGGTGCGGTCATGACGCCGATCCGGCTGGGCAAGACCACGATCGAGCGGATCAGCGAGGTCGACGCGATGTGGTTCGATCCCGAATGGCTGTGCCCGGACATCGACGACGAGGTGCTGCGCCGGCACGCCGACTGGCTGGGCATGCCGTTCTTCGACGCCGGCGCGCGCAAGATCGCGCTGAGCTTCCACAGCTACCTGATCCGCACGCCGGGACGCAACATCCTGGTCGACACCTGCAACGGCAACCACAAGCCGCGCGGGCCGCGCGTGGCCTGGCAGAACCAGCTTGCGTCCGACCAGTACCTGACGAACCTGGCGCGCGCCGGCCTGCGCCCCGAGGACATCGACATCGTGATGTGCACGCACCTGCACACCGATCACGTCGGCTGGAACACCGTGCTGAAGGACGGCCGCTGGGTGCCGACGTTTCCGAACGCCCGCTACCTGATGGCCCGCGACGAGTTCGACCATTTCGCGGCGCTGCACGCGGCGGCGCCCGCTTACCCGGTCAACCACGGCGCGTGGATCGACAGCGTGCTGCCGGTCGTCGACGCGGGGCTGGCCGACATCGTCGACATGCGCCACGTCGTCGAGGCCGGCCTGGACGACGGCATCTGGATGGAGCCCGCGCCCGGCCACACGCCGGGCCACGTCACGATCCACGTCAAGGGCGGCGGCGCCGACGCGATCATGTCCGGCGACATCATCCACCACCCGATCCTCGTCGCCGAGCCGGACCTGACGATGTTCGCCGACTACGATCCGGCCAGGGGCCGCCAGGCGCGGCGCTCGCTGCTCGAACGCTGCGCCGATACGTCGACGCTGCTGCTGACCGCGCATTTTCCGGCGCCGACCGCCGGGCGGATCTGCTCGTGCGGCGAGTCGTTCCGGTTCAGGTTCAGCGAGTAGCGCGTCGGCGCCCCCGCGCGGCGCCGACCGATCGATCGCAGGTACCGCGATATCGATCCCAGAAGTTCTTGGTTGGGGCGAGGCGCCGCGCCTCGCACAATCCGTGCAAACGGAGCGACCCCATGCAGATCTTCTGGTTCATCCCCACGCACGGAGACGGCCGCTACCTGGGCACCGATGAAGGTGCGCGGGCGGCCAATCTCGATTATTTCAGGCAGATCGCCGGCGCCGCCGACGCGCTCGGCTACCAGGGCGTGCTGCTGCCCACCGGCCGGACCTGCGAGGACCCGTGGGTCGTCGCGTCGGCGCTGATCCCGGCCACGACGCGGCTGAAGTTCCTGGTCGCGCTGCGGCCCGGCCTGATGACGCCGTCGCTGGCGGCGCGGATGGCGGCCAGCTTCGACCGGGTGTCCGGCGGCCGGCTGCTGGTCAACCTGGTCACCGGCGGCAGCGAATCCGAGCTGCGCGGCGACGGCCAGTTCCTGGATCATGACGCCCGCTACCAGGCGTCGGAGGAGTTCATCCGCATCTGGCGCGAGCTGGTCGCGCGCAGCCACGAAGGCGCCGCGCCGCTCGGCTTCGACGGCCGGCACCTGCGGGTCGACGGCGCCCGCCTGCTGTTTCCGCCGCTGCAGCGCCCGCATCCGCCGATCTACTTCGGCGGCTCGTCGCCGGCCGGCCACGCGCTGGCGGCCCGGCACGCCGACAAGTACCTGAGCTGGGGCGAGCCGCCGCAGGCCGTCGCGGCCAAGATCGCCGACGTCCGCGAACGCGCGGCCGCCGTCGGCCGCGAGCTGACGTTCGGCATCCGCCTGCACGTGATCGTCCGCGAGACCGACGACAAGGCCTGGGCCGCCGCCGACGAGCTGATCAGCCGGCTCGACGATCGCACGATCGCCCAGGCGCAGCAGTCGTTCGCGGCGATGGACTCCGAAGGCCAGCGCCGGATGGCGGCGCTGCATCGCGGCGGCGGCGCCCGCGATCGCGCGGCGCTCGAAGTCAGCCCGAACCTGTGGGCCGGCGTCGGCCTGGTCCGTGGCGGCGCGGGCACCGCGCTGGTCGGCAGCCCGCGCACCGTGGCCGAACGGCTGCGCGAGTACCGCGAACTCGGCATCGACACGTTCATCCTGTCCGGCTACCCGCATCTGGACGAGGCCTACCGCTTCGCCGAGGACGTGTTTCCGCTGCTGCCCGAACGCGGCGATCACGCCCCGGACGCCGGGACGCCGACGGCGGCGGCCACGCCCTCCGCGTCGGCACGCTACGGCGAAGCCGTCGGCAACGTCTATCTGCCCGGCGGCGCACACCAGCGCACCGCCGCTTAGGAGCCGGCGATGACCGATCACCGATCCGTTGCTCCCCCCCTCCACCCGGCCGCTCACCGCCTCGCCGATCCCCTTCCCGCTCGGCCCCCTATCGCCGCCGCGGCGCCGTCCCGCCCGTCGACGGACGCCGCGTTGAAGGACATCCACGTGTCGGACAGCATCGTCTGGCACGAACCGCTGAACGTCTTCATCGAATCGCCGCTGATCCGCCGCGAGACCTGGCAGGCGTGGCTGGCTCGCGCCAAGGCCTGGGCCCGCTCGCTGCCGTCGCTGCTGCTGCCCTGGCTGCTGCCGCTGCTGCTGATCGTCGGCTGGGAGGTCGCGTCCCGCGTGGGCTGGCTGTCGACGCGCGTGCTGCCCGCGCCGATCGACACCCTGACCGCCGCGCGCGACCTGGCGCTGTCCGGCGACCTGTGGACCCACATCCGCGTCAGCGCCTGGCGCGCGCTGGCCGGCCTGGCGATCGGCGGCGGCCTCGGGCTCGCGCTGGGCCTGCTGACCGGCTCGTTCGCGATCGCGCGCACGCTGCTCGACTCGACGATCCAGATGGTCCGCAACATCCCGGCGCTGGCGCTGATCCCGCTGGTGATCCTGTGGTTCGGCATCGACGAATGGTCCAAGCTGTTCCTGATCGCCGTGACCGTGTTCTTCCCGATGTACCTGAACACCTTCCACGGCATCCGCAACGTCGACCCGGCGCTGATCGAGATGGCGCGCGCTTATGGCCTGTCCGGCGCGCGCCTGTACCGCGACGTCATCCTGCCCGGCGCGCTGCCGTCGATCCTGGTCGGCCTGCGCTACTCGCTGGGCCTGATGTGGGTCGTGCTGATCGTCGCCGAAACGATCTCCGCGCAGGCCGGCATCGGCTACATGACGATGAACGCGCGCGAGTTCCTGCAGACCGACGTCGTGCTGGTCGGCATCCTGCTGTACGCGCTGCTCGGCAAGATCGCCGACGTGCTGGCCCGCCTGCTCGAACGCGTGTTCCTGCGCTGGCATCCCGCTTATCGAACCCAGGACGCATGATGACCGTCTCCTCCACCGCGCCGGCGCCGATCGAAGACCTCGACGTCGAGCCGGCGCCGATCGAAGGCCTCGACGTCGAGTTGCAGCGGCTGACCAAGCGCTACGGCCGGCGCCTGGTCCTCGACCGGATCGACCTGCACATCCCCCAAGGCGAGTTCGTCGCGATCGTCGGCCGCAGCGGCTGCGGCAAGAGCACGCTGCTGCGGCTGGTCGCCGGCCTCGAAACGGCCAGCGACGGCGAACTCGCGCTCGACGGCCGGCCCGCCGGCGGACTGCGCGGCGACGTACGCATCATGTTCCAGGACGCGAGGCTGCTGCCGTGGCGCAGCGTGCTCGACAACGTGGCGCTGGGCCTGCCGAGCCAGGCGATCACGCACGCGCGCGAGGTGCTGGCGCAGGTCGGCCTCGACGATCGCGCCGGCGACTGGCCGTCGCGGCTGTCCGGCGGCCAGCGCCAGCGCGTCGCGCTGGCCCGCGCCCTCGTGCACGAACCGCGGCTGCTGCTGCTCGACGAGCCGCTGGGCGCGCTCGACGCGCTGACCCGCATCGAGATGCACGCGCTGATCGAAGGCCTGTGGCGCCGGCGCGGCTTCACGGCGCTGCTGGTCACGCACGACGTGCAGGAGGCCGTCGCGCTCGCCGACCGCGTGATCCTGGTCGAAGACGGCCGGATCACGCTGGACGAGCACATCGACCTGCCGCGCCCGCGCGAGCGCGGCGCCGCCGACTTCGCGCGGCTCGAGGCGCGGATCCTCGCGCGCGTGCTCGAGCGGCGCGACGCCGCCTGAGTCCGCGCGCCCGCGTCAGGCGGCGCGCGACGATCGCGGACGACGAACCCGCGCCGGTCGATCGGCATCCGCGCCGGCGGCCGGCTTGATCATCTGCTGGATCTGCAGGCGGGTCCGCCGGACGTGCAGATGCACGATGCTGGCGGCTCCCTGTCCGTCGCGATCGCGGATCATCTCCAGCAGCAGCAGGTGATGGGGATCCGAGAACGGAAAACCGTCCCTGGCCAGCGAATCCTTGACCAGCCGGCGACGGAAATGCTGGGTGCTGTTCCAGAAGCGTTCGACCATCCCCAGCAACTGGGGCATTCCGGCGCGCGAATACGTCTTCAGATGAAAGATGCGATCGAGCCGAATGTATTCCTCGAGCGTCACCGTGCGTTCGAGTTCCCGAACGAGCGCCGCGATCTCCTCGACATCGGCCTCGGTCATCCGCGCCACGCTCTCGCTGATGGCCAGCGGTTCGACGACCTCGCGGATCTTGTAGATCTCCAGCGACTCGGCCGAACCGACATCGGCGATCCAGGCGCCTCGATTGGGAGCGAGCACGACGAGCCCCTCGCTCTCCAACTGCCGCAGCGCCTCGCGCACCGGTATGCGGCTGGCGCCGAACTTGGCCGCCAGCGCCTCCTGGCCGACGCGCGTCCCCGGCTCCATGTCGCCCGCCAGCACGGCGTCGCGGATCTCGTCGGCGATGCGCGCGCTCAGCAGGCGGGTATCGGCGTCGGCCGGGTCAATGGATCGCGGCATACATGATCTTGTCCTCGGTCGCCTGCTCGGCCGACATCTCCTCGACGATGCGTCCTCCTCGCGCGACGAGGATCCGATCGGATATCGCGAGGATCTCCGGCAGGTAGGACGAGATGACCATCACCGCCTTGTTCTCGTCGGCCAGGCGCCGGATCGCCGCATGGATCTGCGGGATCGCGCTGACGTCGACGCCGCGCGTCGGCTCGTCGAAGATGACGACCGACGGTTCCTGCGCCAGCGACTTGGCCAGCACGACCTTCTGCTGATTGCCGCCCGAGTACTCGATGATCTTCAGGCTGCGCTTGAGCGCGGAGATCGACAGCGATGCGATCCACTTGTCGGCGACGCGCTTCATCTCGCGCGCCGAATACCAGACGCGGCGCACGCGCGGCGACGACAGGAAGCCCATGTAGATGTTCTGATCGACGGTCATCGACTCGAAGAAACCGTCGACCTTGCGGTCTTCGGTGATGTACGCGATGCCGTCGCGGACGGCCTGGCGGGGCACGCGATAGCGGATCGGCTTGTCGCGCAGGTAGATCATGCCTCCGCGCAGGAAATTGCGCTTGCGAGCCCCGCAGACGATCTGGGCGATCTCGGACCGCCCGGCGCCGACGAGCCCGAACACGCCGACGACTTCGCCGGCGAACAGCGAGAACGACATGTTCTTGACGATGCTGCCCATCGTGACGTTCTCGACCGACAGCACCTTCTCGCCGCGCGGCGCGCGCGGCACGGCCGCCGGCATCCCGGCGGCCGCGGCCTCGGCCTCGGCCTCGGTCTCGGTCTCGGTCCGGCGCACCGGCGTCTCCTCGCGCCCGATCATCATCCGCACGAGTTTGTCCCGCGTCATGGCGTCGGCGGGCGCCGTCCCGACGAGCCGGCCGTCGCGAAGGACGGTGATGCGGTCGGCCACCTGCAGCGCCTCCTCGAGCGCATGCGAGATGAAGATGATGCCCGCGCCCTGCTCCTTCAGCGTGTTGAGCAGATGGAACAGGTGCTGGGTTTCTTCGGGCGTCAGCGAAGCGGTCGGCTCGTCGAAGATGAAGATCCGGGCGTTGTGGCGGACCGCGCGGACGATCTCGACCATCTGGCGCTTGGCCGTTCCCAGATTCTCGACCACCGCGAGCGCGTCGACGTTGAAGTTCAGCGACTGCAGCGCCTGCGTGGCGGCGATGTTGATCCGGCTATAGACGGTGAACAGCCGCTCCATGCCCAGCTCGAGATTCTGCGCGACCGTCATCGACGGCACGAGGCTGGATTCCTGATAGACCATGGCCACGCCGCCTTCGAGCGCCTCGAGCGGCGACTCGAAACGCACGTTGCGCCCGTCGATCAGATAGTCGCCCGACGTCAGCGTGATCGCCCCGGCGATGGCCTTGCACAGCGTGGATTTGCCGGCGCCGTTCTCGCCGAGCAACGCATGGATCTCGCCGGCGCGGACATCGAAATCGACGTCCTGCAGCGCATGCAGTCCGCCGTAGACCTTTCCGCCCTTGACGATGCGCAGCAGCGGTTCGACGGCGGCTCGCATCGGCTCGGTGCCCGGCCCCGCGGCCCGTACGTGGCTGTCCATCGGCTCATTCCTCCCGGTCCGGAACGTCGGCCGTCGATGGCAGGCGTACCAGACGATCGCGCCCCTTCGAAATGGCGATCACCCGATCGGCCGCTCCGCGCGCCACGCATACCGAGGTCACGCCGTGCACGCGTCCGTCGACGCGGCTATGCAGGCTTTCGACCGCCTGCCCGTCGTCGTCGAGCCGCGCGACGAGCCCGTACGATCGCGCCGGCGCCCACGGCTTCTGGATGCCCAGCTTCTTGATGCGGCCGATCTGCGTCGGTTCGCGGCTGCCCGCGCCGGCGCCGCCGAGCGTCGGGCCGACCCACAACTCCTGCGGGATCGTCGCCATCATCTCGTCGCAGAACTCGCGCTCGCGCAGCACGAATTCGGTCAGTTGCGTGCGCAGCGCGAAGAACGCCATCCAGTAACCGCCGCGCGGATCGGATGCCAACCGGGCCGGGTAACCCGCGTAGTTCTTGGTGATCACGCGACGGCGACCGTCGCGCCGCGAGAACGCGGACAAGCGATGCGCCCACGATTCGGCGATCCAGACCTCGTCGCCCCGGTGCGACACCACCGCCCCCATCGGCCAAGCCAGTCGATCGGCCAGCACGCGGGCGGCACCCAGCGTCGCGTCGCACTCGATCAACCGGCCGCTCGGCGGCCGATCGGCCATCAGATCGGGCAGCCAATCGGACGGCAGATTCGCGCGCGAGCCTTCGGTCACGTAGATCGCGCCGTCAGGCGCGACGGCGATCGCCAGCGGACACGAGACCGGCGTTCCGGCCGCGTCGGTCAGCTCGCCGACGATCGCGCCGGCGCCGGACAGCGCGACGACGCCATGCCCCGACTGGCCGGCCAGCAGCCGCCCGTCCGCCGTCCAGGCCAGGCAGCCGATCGCGGCCGGCAACGACGCGAAGCGCTCCGGGCGATCGAAGTCCGGCCCGCCCAGCCGCCACACGTCGGTGCCGCTGCACACGTAGAGCGCGCCGTCGGGCCCCTGCGCGGCGTCGTCCGGCGCCGCCAGATCGACGTCCAGCGGCCGCGCGTCGTCGAGCCGCTGGTTCGGCGAGAACGCGCCGTCCAGCACCGGAATGCCGTGGACCTCCCGATCGGGATGCAGCACGCGGTCGATGATCTCGGAGATCAGGCTCATGCCGGCACTCCGTCCTCGCGCCGGCCGCCGCCCGGGGCGGCCCAGTACGAATTCCAGGCCTCCCAGTGCGGGTCCGCGCCGGGCAGCCGCACGCGGCCGATGCGGTTGTTCTCCAGGCCGCCGATGTACAGATAACCCTTGTGCTCGCGCACCGAGGTGATCGTCGGATGCGACAGACCGCCCGGATCCCACAGCGATTCGACGACCCGGCCCCCGTCATCGAATTTCACGACGCAACCGAAATTGATGCCGGGGCACAGCCATTCATCGGGCGGAATCTGCTTGACCATGCGGATCCGGAAGCCGGGCTTGCGCATCGCCAGGTCATATGCCGGCGTACGCAGGCCGACCATCGCCAACCAGTAGCGGCCATCCGACGCGCGGTTGATGTTGTCGCAATAACCGGGCAGGTTGTCGATCAGCACTTCGTTGGTGCCCGCCTTGTCGCCGGCGATCCAGAATCGATTGATCTGGCACAGCCAGGTGCTGGCCCACAGGATCGAGCGGCCGTCGTGCGACAGGCACACACCATTAGGGAACGCCAGGTTCTTCAGGATCGTGCGCGTCTGGTTCGTGTTCGGATCGTGGCAGATCAGGCGCCCGTTGCCGCGCCCCTCGAAGCCGTCCAGCGCCCAGTCGGCCAGTTCGTAACGCGTCGAGGCTTCGCTGAAATAGATCTTGCCGTCCGGTGCGATGTCGAGATCGTCGGCCAGGTAAAGGCGCGAATCGTCCTTGAGCCGCGTGCGGGTCCGGTTGGTCCGATCGGTCAGCTTGAACACCGTGCGGTCCGGCTTGATGCCGTAGACGCCCATGCCCGCCACGCAGACCAGCAGATTCTCGTCGCGGTCCATCGCCAGGCCGAGCGGCCGGCCGCCGATGCGAGCGAACTCCTCCTTGATGCGATAGTCCGGCGCGAGGAAACGCACGATTCCGCCGTTGCGCGTGACCGCATACAGGTTGTCGCGACGATCGAGGATGATGTCCTCGGGCCCTTCGATCTGGTTCAGCGCGATGGCCTCGGCGTCGCGCAGCCGATCGTTCTCCGCGAAAGGCGTGCCGCTGTCCCGCGCGATGGATGCCGGTTCGGAAAAATCCACCCAGCTCGGCACCACGTAGACCTTCTGCTGGACCTTACCCTTGTTCTTGACCCACTTGACGTTGAAACCGACGGCGACGAGCAGCAGCAGCCCGATGATCGCGGTCGTCAGATTTCCGGAGACCCCTTTCTGCACGAGGCCGCTGATCAGCATGAAGATGACGGCCGCGCCCATCAGTGCGCGGGCGATCGTGCCGCGCCCGCCGGCGAGACTGACGCCGCCGAGCACGACGGCCGCCAGCGCATTGATCTCCCAGCCTTGGCCGGTATCGGTGCCGGAACTGTTCTGGCGCGCCGCATACAGGATGCCGGCCGTCGCCGCCAGCATGCCCGAGATCACGTACGCGGAGAACAGCGTGCGCTTGACGTCCACGCCGGCGTGGCGCGCCGCCTTGCGGCTGGATCCCACCGCCATGATGTGCACCCCGTGGCGCACGCGCGTCAGGTAGAAATGCGCGGCCACGCCGATGACGAGCAGCACCGCCATGTTGGTCGGCACGCCGAGCACCGATCCGGCGCCGAGAAAATCCCACACCGCGCTGCCCATGCCGATGCTGGCCAGATCTTCGGCGAACGCCCCCGTCAACTTGTTGTAGCTCGCGCGCACGACGATCAGCACGACCAGCGTCGTCAGGAACGGCCGCGTCCGGGCATACGCGATCAGGCCACCGTTGATCGCCCCCATCGACGCGCCGAATGCCAGCACCGCGCCGATCATCACCGGCAACGGCCATCCGAGCACCAGATAGCAGTACAGCGCGAGAAAGTTCGCCATCGCGAACACCGCCCCCACCGACAGATCGATGCCGCCGGACAGCACCGAGACCGCCATCGCCGCCGCCACGATCCCTTGCTCGGCGAAGTTCAACGACAGTTGCTGCAGATTGACCAGGCTCGTGAAGCCGGGGATCGTCAACGCGAACGCCAGGAACACCGCCACCGTCAGCGTGAACGGGATGATCGGCTCCATCCAGCGCTTTTCCAGCAGTTCGCCGACGAATACCTGAGGCGAATGCCGGTGCCACAGTCGCAGTGCCTTGTCCATCGCGGCCGCCTTTACCTTTACTTAGCGTCTTTCGGGATCGTGAAGCAATAGGCGCGATCGTCCTTGCTGTTCACCCAGTAGGGCGTCGTGTAGTAGGCGATCCGCTTCGAGCCCGGCTTGTCGCCGCCCTGCAGCAGCGCCAGGACGGCATTGACGATCGCCTCTCCCTGGGTATCGGCGCGATACGACAGGTTCCGATGGAACGCGCCCTGTTCGAGCAGATCGCAGTCGGCCGGCTGCCCGTCGCTGGCCACCCAGATCCGCGTCTTGCCCTGCTTGCCGGCGGCCTTGACCGCTTGCGCGGCGCCGGCCGCCTGCGGCCCCCAGACGCTGAGGATGCCGCACAGATCCGGATTCTGCTGCAGCACGGTCGCGGTGATCTCGCCGGCCTTGTTGGCGTCCCAGCTCGTCGGCTGCGACGACACGACCTTCACCGACGAATCGGCCGAGAAGATCTCCATCGCCCCTTTCTTCATGTCGAGGGAATAAGCGGCCGTCGCCTCCCCCTCCAGGATCGAGATCTTTCCCGATCCCTTGCCTCCCGCGCATTCGCCGATCATGTTGCGCGCCAATCGCCGCCCCATGTCCTTGGGATCGACGCCGACGTACGCGTCGGTCAACTGGTTCGACGCCATGTTGACCTGCACGACGTAGATGCCGGCATCCATCGCCCGCTTGAGCTCGCGCGCCAGCAGCGTCACGTTGGGGTTCTGCACGACCAGCACGTCGGGCTTTTCGTTGATCAACTGGCTGACGGCCTGCAACTGCATGTCCGACTTCATGTTCGGATCGCGCGTCACCATCTGCATGCCGTAGTCGTCGAAGTGCGCTTTCATCACGCGCGTCCACTCCGACTCCAGCACGCCCATCCAGACCGGCACCCAGGCGACCTTCTTGCCCTTCAAGGTCTTGTCGAACGCGCTGCGCAGTTCCTCGCGCGCGTCGGCGGCCTGCGCGGTCGCCGCCGCGCCGATCGCCGACATCGCCAACGCGAGCGTCGCCGCCCCCAGCACTCCACGTACCCGTTTCGAACGTTCCACCTCGGTCTCCTCATTATGGGATTGCACGACGGCCCCCTCCCGACTCGCGACGGCCGCGGCTCGCCGGGCCGTCAATCGCCCTGCTTGGACGTCTCTTCATCGCGCGGATGCAGCATCGCGTCCAGCACGATCGCGAACAGCAGCACCACGCCCTTGACGATGTTCTGGGACTGCACGTCCATGTCCAGGATCGTCATGCCGTTGAGCAGCACGCCGATCAGCAGCGTGCCCGCGACCACGCTCATGACGTTGCCGCGCCCGCCGACCAGGCTGACGCCGCCGAGGACCACGACCATGATCACGTCGAAGATCAGCGTCGAATCGACGACCTGCAGATGCATCATCGCGGTCTGGGAGATCATGACCGTGCCGCCCACGAAGCCGACCGCGGCCGCCAGCGCGTACTCGAGCATCGTCAACGGACGCGTCGGCAGGCCGGTCAGACGCGCGGCGTCGGGGTTCTCGCCGTGCGCGTAGATGAAGCGGCCCAGCACCGTCCGCGACAGGAACAGATGCACGATCGCCGCCGTCGCCGCGAAGACCAGGATCGGCACCGGCACGCCGCCCGGCAGGTTGCCCCCCAGGCGAAGGAAATCGTCGTGGCCCGGCGCCAGGTTGACGACCATGTGCTGCACGGCCGCGGAACGGGTAAGGCCCAGCACGGCCAGACCCGAAGCCAGCGTGGTCAGCAGCGGCGGCATCTCGACCACGGACACCAGAAAGCCGTTGAGAAGCCCGACGAGCACCGCGACGACCAGACCGACGATCAGCGCCAGCGGCGTCGGCAAGCCGGCATTCATCATGATGATCGCGAGCGCCGTCGCGCAGGCCATCGACGCGACCAGCGAGAGATCGAGCCCGCGTCCGATGACGACGATCGCCATCGCCAGCGCGAGGATGCCGAGAATCGAGATGTTGCGGGCCAGCGCGAACAGGTTGCCGGCCGTCATGAATCCGTCGAGCGTGACGCCGAACACGGCCACGGCCAACGCGCAAAGCACGAGGACGGCTGCTGTCTGGCTGGGTTTGCGCGAGCGCGCGCCTGCCGAAGCTGCGGGCACGGAGTGTCTCCTCCAATCGTCGTTCTGGCGGCCGGCCGCGCTTGCGCGCCGACCGACGACGCCAAGGTGCCGAGATCGATCGGAGATGTCAAATCATTGGATCCATGATCGGCTGAAAACGAAACTTCCGCAGCGATATCACCGTATTTCAATGCCTCATTGGATCCAAACCCGTTCATTGCCCGAATGCGTTCCGCAGCGGACGGACCAGCAAGCCACGCATTTCCGATCAGCGACCGCCGACCTTGGACGAAGCGACGCCGTTCCGCGCACAATGCCGCCGAACGATGGAGACACGCACGATGCCCGCTATGACCCGAGGCCGCCTGCTGGCGGCGCTGGCCCTGACCGCCACCACGCTGCTCGGTACGACCGGCGCCACCGCGCAGAACGTCGACTACCCGGCCCGAGCCGTCAGGTTCTACGTACCGTTTCCGCCCGGCGGCGCGATCGACACGCTGGCGCGGATCACCGCCCAGCACCTGAGCGCCGCGTGGTCGCAGCCGGTGACGGTCGAGAACCGCCCCGGCGCCGGCGGCATCATCGGCACCGACGCGCTGGCCAAGTCGACCGCTGACGGCTACACGCTAGGCTGGGGAGCGATCGGCACGCACGGCTTCAATGCCGCGCTGTACCGGAAGCTGCCGTACGACCCGATCAAGGACTTCGCCCCGGTCGTGCCGGTCGCGATCGTTCCGAACCTGCTGGTCGTCAACGCCGAAGTCCCGGCAAAGAACGTGCGCGAACTGATCGCGCTGGCGCGCAGCGAGCCCGGCAGGCTCGGTTATGCGTCGGCCGGCAGCGGCACCTCGCTGCATCTATCGTGCGAGCTGTTCCTGCGCCTGGCCGACGTCCGGATGCTGCACGTGCCGTACAAGGGCAGCGGCCCCGCGCTGACCGACGTGCTGTCCGGCCAGGTGCCGGTCATGTGCGACAGCGTGACCTCGGCCTTGCCGCACCTGAAATCGGGCAAGCTGCGCGCGCTCGGCATCACCAGCACGCAGCGCAGCTCGATCCTGCCCGAGGTGCCGACGCTGGACGAGGCCGGCGTCACCGGCTACGCGCTGGATCCGTGGTTCGGCATCTTCGCGCCGGCCGGCACGCCACAGTCGATCGTCGCGCGGGTCAACGGCGCGGTGCGCGAGATGCTCGCGCGGCCCGAGGTCCGGGCAAAGCTGCGCGAGATCGGCGCCGAGCCGATGGACATGTCGCCCGCGCAGTTCCGCGACCTGGTCCGCGCCGACGCCGACAAGTGGCGCGAACTGATCCGGCAGATGGGCATCACCGCCGAGTGATCGGCCCCGGCGGCACCACGCCCAGCCGCCGCGCCAGCCGCACGAGGTTCGCCCGATCGACGTCGAGTTCGCGTGCGGCGGCCGCCCAGTTGCCGTGGTGCCGCTGCAGCGACGACCGGACCAGCGCGCGCTGGCAATCGTCGACGGCGTCGCGCAGCGAACCGGACGGCTGCGGGCGGCCGACTTCGGCGGCGTCCCCGGCGTCCTCCGCCGGCACGCCGTCCGCCGGCGCCATCCGTTCACCCGAGGTCCGTTCACCCGAGGTCCGTTCACCCGAGGTCCGTTCACCCGATGTCCGCGGCGCCGTCGGCACCGACGAAGCGGGAACGGGTGCCGACATCAACGTCGAAGCCGAAACACCGGCCGCCACGACCCTCGCCTCGCTTACCGGCAGCCCCAGGTCCGCCGACGTCAGCGTCGTGACCCGCGCCTTGCGATCGCCGCGATCGAGCGCGCGCAACACGCTGCGCCCGATCAGGTGTTCGAGTTCGCGGACGTTGCCCGGCCACGCGCAGGCGAGCAGCGCCTGCTGCGCGCCCTCGTCCAGCCTCAGCGTGCCCAATCCCAGCCGCGCGCGATTCTCCTCGAGAAA
The DNA here is from genome assembly GCA_047601745.1 of Burkholderiaceae bacterium. GTDB lineage: Bacteria > Pseudomonadota > Gammaproteobacteria > Burkholderiales > Burkholderiaceae_E > JAKPAM01. The sequence goes on from JASGIS010000001.1 coordinate 6,426,437, forward strand.
ATGCCCGGCCAGCAGCAGCACGTCGCGGCCGCGCTCGCGCAAGGCCGGCACGCGCAGCGGAAACACGCTGAGACGGTGATAGATGTCGGCCCGCATCCGGCCGGCGCGAACCTCTTCGGCCAGATCGCGATTGGTCGCGGCGATCAGGCGCACGTCGACATGGTGTTCGCGATCCGAACCCAGGCGCTGGAGCTGGCCGCTCTGCAGCACGCGCAGCAGCTTCGCCTGCACGCGCAGCGACAGTTCGCCGACCTCGTCGAGGAACAGCGTCCCGCCGTCGGCCAGCTCGAACTTGCCGCGGCGCTCGGCAGTGGCGCCGGTGAACGCACCGCGCACGTGGCCGAACAGTTCGCTCTCGACCAGCGTATCGGGTAGCGCCGCGCAGTTCAGGCTGACCATCGGCTCCGCCGATCGCGTCGAGCGCGCGTGCAGCGCCTGCGCGACCAGTTCCTTGCCGACGCCGGTCTCGCCGGTGATCAGCACCGTCAGTTCGCTGGGCGCCACCAGCCTGATCTCGCGCGCCATCCGCCGGAACGCGGCGCTCTGCCCAAGCAGCGAGCGCCCCGGCGAACCCGCCGCGCGGCGATAGCGTTCGAGCTGCAATTGCCCGCTCTCGGCGAGTCGTTCGAGCCGCTGGATGCGCGAGACGGCGGCCACCGTCGCCGACGCCAGGCCGCAGAACGCGTCGAGCCGCAGTTCGTCCTCGGCGCCGAAACGCCCGGCGCCCAGCGCATCGATCGTCAGCAGCCCCCATGGCGCGCCTTCGACGTACAGCGTGCATCCCATGCAGTCGTGCACTTCCAGCCCGGCCTGCTGTCCCAGCACCAGGCCATCGAACGGATCGGGCAAACGCGAGTCGGCCGCGAAGCGAAGCGGGCCGTCGTGACGAAGGATCTCGGCCAGCCGCGGCTGATCGCCGAGCCTGAACGTGCGGCCCATCGTATCGGCGCTGAGCCCGTCGATGGCCAGCGCCCGCAGGCGATCGCCGTCCAGGCGCAGCAGAGCGGTCGCGTCGCACGGGAAAGAGCGGCGAACCGCTTCGAGCAGCCGGCCGAAGCGCCGCGCATCGGGCAGCTGCCGCGACAGGTCCGCCACCAGGCCGATCCATTCCGGCAGCCAGTCAGGTGTCGTCATTTCGACTCGAATTGCGGTCATCATGACCTGATTCGATCGAAGTCATTATGACACTCCCTGCGATAAGCCTTTGATTCGGATTGTGCGGCGATATGGAACAGTCATTGCATATTGCCGAGCTTTCATCGAGAGGAGGCTCAATGCTCACCGATTCCCAGCGCCAGATCGTACGCAGTACCGTTCCCTTGCTCGAAACCGGCGGCGAGGCGCTGACCACGCATTTCTATCGGATCATGCTCGACGAGTTTCCCGTCGTGCGCCCGTTGTTCAACCAGGCCCACCAGGCCAGCGGCGAGCAGCCGCGCGCGCTCGCCAACGGCGTGCTGGCGTACGCCAGACACATCGATCACCTCGAAGCGCTCGGCGACCTGGCCGCGCAGATCGTGCAGAAGCACGTCTCGCTGCAGGTGCAGCCCGAGCATTACCCGATCGTCGGCCAGTGCCTGCTGCGCGCGATCCGCGAGGTGCTCGGCCCCGACGTCGCCACCGACGAAGTCGTCGATGCCTGGGCCGCCGCCTATCAGCAGCTCGCCGATCTGCTGATCGGTGCCGAAGAGCAGGTCTACGCGAGCACCGCCGCGGCGCCGGGCGGCTGGCGCGGCGCCCGGCCGTTCCGGATCGCCGGCAAGGTGCGCGAAAGCAGCGAGATCGTCTCGTTCCATCTGGCGCCGGTCGACGGCGGCCCGGTGGTCGCGCACCAGCCCGGCCAGTACATCGGCGTCCGGCTGTCGATCGACGGCGAAGAACACCGCCGCAACTATTCGTTGTCGGCCGCCCCCGACGGGCACCGCTTCCGCATCAGCGTCAAGCGCGAACCCGAAGGCCGCGTCTCGAACCATCTGCACGACGCGATGCGCGAAGGCGACACGCTCGACGTCTTCCCCCCGGCCGGCCACTTCACGCTGCAGCCCGGCCAGCGACCGATCGTCATGATCAGCGGCGGCGTCGGCATCACGCCGCTGCTGGCGATGCTCGAACCGGCGATCGACAGCGGCCGCGACGTGACCTTCATCCACTGCGCTCGCAACGCCGACGTGCACGCGTTCCGCGAGCGGATCGATGCGCTGGCCGAGCGCGAGCCGCGCCTGAAGCGCTACTACTGCTACGAGCAGCCGAGCCCGCACGTGGAGGCGGACGCCGTCGGCCTGATCGACGAACGGATGCTGGCCCGCTGGCTGCCGGCGACGCGCGACGTCGACGCGTACTTCCTGGGCCCCAAACCGTTCATGCGCGTCATCAAACGCGGGCTGCAGGCGCTCGGCGTGCCCGAAACGCAGACGCGGTTCGAGTTCTTCGGACCTGCGGCCACGCTGGCCTGAGCCGAGTGCGGCCGTCCGCACCAAGCCCGTTGGTCCGAACCCGGTGCGCAGCACGGCCGCCCGCCGCACCGAACCCCTCGCCGCGACGAAACCGGCCGTCGCGCGCCGCGGATCGATGTCGGGCAGGAAGTAACATCTGATCCGATCCCGTCTCCGCGGCGCGTCCGCACCGGCAGCATCCCCCTATCCGTGGCGTCGGGCCGGATCGAGACTCTTTCGGGCCATGACACCATGAAGCTGCTGATCGCGCGACTCAATCACGAAACCAACACGTTCTCGCCGGTCCCCACGCCGCTGTCGGCGTTCGGCCCGGCCGGGCCCACTTATGACGACGACGCCTATCGCGAGAACAAGGGCATGCGCACGGCGATGTCGGCGTTCATCGACCTGGCCGAACGGGCCGGCGCGACGATCGTCACGCCGGTCTGCGCATCGGCGAATCCGAGCGGCCCCGTCGACGCGGACGCTTATGCGGCGCTGACGCAGCGCATCGTCGATGCGGCGCCGGGCTGCGACGCGATCCTGCTGGACCTGCACGGCGCGATGGTCGCGCAAAGCAGCCCCGACGGCGAAGGCGAGCTGCTGGCGAGACTGCGCGCGCAGGCACCGGCGGTGCCGATCGGCGTCGCGCTGGACCTGCATGCGAACGTGACGCCGGCGATGGTCGAGAACGCCGACGTCATCGTCGGCTTCAAGACCTACCCGCACGTCGACATGTACGAGACCGGCGCGCATGCCGGGCGGCTCACGCTCGATCTGCTGGCGGGCCGCAACCGGCCGGTGATGCGCTGGCGGCAACTTCCGCTGATGTCGCACACGATGCGCAGCACGACGACGGCCGGCGCGATGCGCGACGCGGTCGAGGCTGCCCGGGCCGCCGAACGCGACGGATCGCTGGCCGTCTCGATCTTCGCCGGCTTCTCGCTGGCCGACATCGCCGCGCCTTGCGTCAGCGTCGTCGTCGTCGACGCGAACTCGTCCGATCGCGCGCAGGCGACGGCCGACGGGCTCGCCGGGCAGATCTGGCGGCAGCGGGCCGGCTTCGTCTACGACAGCGAGCCGCTGGCGGCGTCGATCGCGCGGGCCGCGCGGATCGCCGATGGCGCCGACCGTCCGGTGCTGCTGCTCGACCATGGCGACAACTGCATGTCGGGCGGCACCTGCGACACGATGGACGTGCTGCAGCAGGCGCTGTCGCAGGGATTGTCGGGCATCGGCGTCGGACCCTTGTGCGACCCGCAGGCGGTCGCCGAGCTGATCGCCGCCGGCGAAGGCGCGACCGTCACCGTCGCGCTCGGCAACAAGGTCTCGCTGGCCGCGATCGGCCGCGCCTCGACGCCCGTGCCCTTGCGCGGCGTCGTGCGCCGGATCACCGACGGCCAATACGTCGTGACCGGACCAACCTATACCGGCCAGCGTTTCTGCATGGGCCGAAGCGTGCTGTTCGACACCGGCACCGCGCGCATCGTCGTCACCGAACGCACGCAGGAGCCGCTCGACGTCGGCGTGTTCGAATCCGTCGGCCTCGACCCGCGGACCGAACGATTCCTGCTGCTGAAGTCGCGCATGTACTGCCGGCCGGTGTTCGAGCCGATGTCGGCAGGCACCGTCGAATGCGACAGCCGGGGCGTGACCAGCTCCGACTACGGCCTGTTCGCGTTCCGCCGCGTGCGGCACCCCGTCTATCCGCTGGACGACGACGCCCGCTACTGAGAATCTGTGAACGGTCGACGACAGCGGGCGATGATGTACCCGGTTCATCGCGCGCAGCCGAGCGCGTTGCCGGCCCGAGACCGCCGACTGATTCTCGAATCGAATCAGTCGCCGTCGAAAAATATATTTCTCATAAGACTCGCCGCCGCCTAGCCTCTGTCCTCAGTGATGAGGAGGCGAGCAGAGATGACGAGATGGGTGTACCGCAGCGTGCTGTTCTGCGCGCTGGCGCTGCTGGCGGCAGGCGCCGCCGCGCAGCCGGCCGGCAAGCCGATCCGCTTCGTGGCGGCGTACACGGCCGGCGGCGTGGTCGACAACACGTCGCGGATCGTCGGCGAACGGATGGCGCGGGAACTGAACCAGCCGATCGTCGTCGAGAACCGCGCCGGCGCCAATGGACAGATCGGCGCGGAGCTGGTCGCCAAGGCGCCGCCCGACGGCTCGACGCTGCTGCTGACCAGCGTCGGCATCGCTTACCGGCAGCACCTGGTCAAGCTGCCTTATGACCCGTTCAAGGACTTCGAGCCGGTCACGCTGCTGGTCGTCAACCCGCTGCTGATCGTCGTCCATCCCGGACTGCCGGTGAACTCGCTGGGCGAACTGGTCGAGTACGCGAAGAAGCACGGCCTGCGCTACGGCAGCTCGGGCACCGGCGGCCCGAGCCACCTGGCGGCCGAGCTGCTGCGATCGATGACCGGCACGTCGATGACGCACGTGCCGTACAAGGGCGACAGCGCGGCGATCCTCGACGTGGTCGCCGGCAACCTGGACATGAGCGTGTCGTCGGTGTCGGCGACGACCAGCTTCATCCAGGCGGGGCGGCTGCGCGCGATCGCGTTGACCAGCGAATCGCGATCGCCGGCGCTGCCCGAGGTGCCGACGGCGGCCGAGGCCGGCATGCCGGGACTGATCGCCGATTCCTGGGTCGGCATCCTGGCGCCGGCGGGCACGCCGGCCGACGCCGTGCAGCGCCTGCACGACGCGGCGGCGGTGTCGCTGGCCGACCCCGACACGCGCGCCAGGCTGCTGGCCGGCGGCAACACGATCGTCGGCAACACGCCCGCGCAGTTCGCGACGTTCCTGCGCAACGAATCGGACAAATGGGGCCGCGTGATCCGCTTCGCGAACATCCAGGCCGACTGACGAACCGGCGAGCCGTTCCACCCTCTCCGACGGGAATTCCGATGCCATTGCTCTGTCACCGCGACGCGCACGTCGCCACGCTCACGCTCAGCCGGCCGCAGGGCCGCAACGCCTGGGACGAGGACTTCAACGAAGGCCTGGTCCATCACCTCGGCGAACTCGAGGCCGATCCCGACATCCGCTGCGTGATCCTGACCGGCGATCCGGACGGTGGCGCGTTCTCGGCCGGCGCGAACCTGAAGGACGCGCGCACGCACCGCAGCGAATCGACGAAGGCCTTCATCGAAGGACTGCCGAAATGGCGGCGCTTCGTCACGCACCTGCTGACCGAGTTCCCGAAACCGGTCGTCGCCGCGGTCAACGGCTATGCGATCGGCATCGGCTGCATCGCCACGTTCTGCTGCGACCTGATCGTCGCGTCGCACGACGCGCAGTGGCGGCTGCCGCAGGCCCGGCTCGGCATCCTGCCCGCTTATGGCGGATCGGTGCGGCTGGCGCGCTGGGTCGGCCAGGGCCAGGCGATGAAGATGGCGCTGGGCTTCGACCTGGACGCCGCGGAGGCGCACCGGATCGGCCTCGCGCAATGGCTGGTCGCGCCGGACGCGCTGATGGACGAGGCCTCGCGGGTCGCGCGGCACATCGCGCAGTTGCCGCCGCTGGCGGTGCGGCTCGTCAAGGAATCGCTGCTGCGCGGCCAGGACATCCCGAACCTGGCGGACGCGGCGCTGGCCGACGTCTACCGGTTCATGGTGCTCGAATCGACCGAGGACGCGCGCGAAGCGCACGAAGCCTGGCGCGAGCGGCGCGATCCGCAGGTCCGCGGACGATGAACCTAAACGATGAGCAAGGACGAGCCCCGATGACCTCGACGACAGACGAAGACCTGGTCCCGTATCGCCGCGAAGGCGCGATCGCGATCCTGACGCTGAACCGCCCCGATCGCCTGAACGCGTTCAGCGACGAACTGGTGCGCGCGCTGGTCGACGCGCTGGCCCGATTCGACGACGACCGCGACGCGCGGGTCGCGGTGCTGCACGGCGCCGGCCGCGCGTTCTCCAGCGGCGCCGACGTCGCGCAGCGCCAGATGCGTTCGCGCGACGAACTCGAACGGCTCGGCGGCCCCGAAGGCCGCGGCGCCCGCGGCGCCGACGTGTTCACGCAGGCCGTCAACTGGAAGCCGGTCGTCGCCGCGGTGCACGGCTACGCGATCGGCATGGGCCTGGGCATCGCGCTGTCGGCCGACCTGATCGTCGTCGAGCGCGGCACGCGGATGCAGGTGACCGAAACCTCGCGCGGCCTGTCGCCGGTCCGCTACGGCTACCTGCTGCGCGCGCGCGGCCTGCCGAGCTTCGCGTGGGACGTGTCGATGACCGGACGCTGGTTCACGGCCGAGGAAGCCCGCGAGGCCGGCGTCGTCGAGCTGCTGGTCGACGCCGGGCGAGGCCTGGCCACGGCGATCGAGGTCGCGACCGCGATCGCGGCCAATCCGCCGCTCAGCGTGCGCGCCGCGGTGCGCGCGCGGCGCATGGAGATCGACCAGGGCGAGCGCCGGGCCGCAGCGCTGACCGACCCGATGAAGCTGCACCTGACCGAAGACTTTGCCGAGAGCGCGCGCGCCTTCATCGAAAAGCGCCCGCCCCGTCCTTACCGCGGAGCCTGACAGCCGATGACCGCCTCTCGTCGCCGCCTGCTGCGGCAAGCGATCGCCGTCGCCGGCGCCTCGGCCGCCGGATCCTTGTTCACCGTCCCCAGCGCCCGGGCGCAGGCCGCCGCGTGGCCCAGCCGCCCGCTGCGGCTGATCGTGCCGTTTCCGCCGGGCGGCGCGACCGACAACGTCGCCCGGGTCCTGGTCAAGGCGCTGTCGCAATCGCTGGGCCAGCAGGTCGTCATCGACAACCGCGCGGGCGCCAACGGCCGGCTCGGTACCGAACTGGCGGCGCAGGCGGCGGCCGACGGCCAGACGCTGCTGTTCGGCGGCATCGGCCCGCTGACGATCGCGCCGCACCTGGACAAGGTCCCTTATGACCCGGCCCGCGATTTCACGCCGGTCAGTTGCGTCGTGTTCTACGACTCGGTGCTGGTGGCGAATCCGTCGCTGCCGGCCGACGACATCCGCGGCCTGATCGCCTACCTGAAGCGTCCGGACACCCGCGCCAACTATGCGTCATCGGGAAGCGGCGGCCCTTATCACATGGGATTCGAGCTGTTCAAGGCGCTGGCCGGCGTCGAGATCAACCACGTCCCGTACAAAGGCGACGGCCCGGCGATCATCGACCTGGCCGCCGGCAACGTCCAGTGCATGATCACGTCGACGTCGGCGGCGATGCCGCAGATCCGCGCCGGCCGGATCAAGGTGCTGGCCAGCGCCGGCTCGCGCCGCGCGGCGCTGTTTCCGGAGATCGGCACGATCGCCGAACAGGGCGTGCCCGGTTATTCGCTCGATGCCTGGGGCGGCCTGATCGGCCCGGCCGGGCTCGCGCCGGCGATCGTCACGACGCTGTACGAGGCGGTCCGGCAGGCGGCGACCGACCCGGCGCTGGCCGAGGGCTTCGCCGCGCAGGGCGGCGCGTTCATCGGGAACCGGCCCGACGAGTTCGCGGCGTTCCTGGCGAGCGAGTTCCGGAAGTGGGGCCAGTTGATCCGCGAGCGCCGGCTGAATGTCTAGGCTCCGGCCGGATCCTGGCCGGCGGGCGCGCGGCCGACGATGGACTTGCGGCGGCCGGCGGCCTCGCGGCGCTTCGCGAACCGGCCGTCTCGGGCACGTCGAGCATGCCTTGCAGCGCGACCAGCGCCCGGGCCAGCACCGGCGAACGGTTGTCGGGATTCCAGGCCAGCGCCAGCTCGACGGTCGGGCTCGCGTGCAGCCGCAGGAAACGCACGTCCGGAAAACCGGCGGCCGTCAGCCACCGCGGGACGATGCTCACGCCGGCGCCGATCGACACCAGGCTGATCATCGCCAGCATGTCGCGCGCCCGATGCGGGATCGACGGACTGAAGCCGGCCTGCAGGCAGGTGGCCACGATCAGGTCGTGCAGGCCGGGCGCGCTCTCGCGCGGCGGCAGGATGAAGCCGTCGTCGCGGAACGCCTCGAGCCGCGCCTGGCGCCGGCCCGCCATCGGATGCGACGCATGCACGGCCATCACCAGTTGATCGCGCACGATCGGCACGACGCGCAGCCCGTCGGTATCGGCCGGCAGATGCAGGAAGGCCAGGTCGATCTGCTGCATCCGCAGCGCGTGCGCCTGCTCGCTGCTGGTCAGGCCGTGCCAGATCACCGACACGCCGGGCAGGCGCTGCGCCAGGCACGCGTACAGCTCGCGCGCCCGCGCGAACGGCGCCGAGCTCATGAACCCGGCCCGCAGCAGCCCCGTTTCGCCGGACTGCGCGATGCGCACGACGCGCCGCAGGCCCTCGACGTCGCCGAGCAGGCGCCGCGCTTCGAGCATCAGCGCCTCGCCGGCCGCGGTCAGCCTGACCGAACGCTTGTTGCGATCGAACAGCAGCACGCCGAGGTCGGCCTCCAGCTTCTTGACGTGCTGCGTCAGCGGCGGCTGCGAGATGTGCAGCCGGGCCGCCGCGCGTCCGAAATGCAGTTCCTGCGCGACGGCCAGGAAGTAACGCAATCCCCGCAGATCCATTCGACTTGCCGCCCGACCGATGATGCAGAACGACGATCCTAACCCAGCCCGCATCCCGGACAAGGACAGCCGTCCCACGCCGTTGCAGGGCCTGCGCGTGCTCGACATGTCGCGCGTACTGGCCGGTCCATGGTGCGCGCAGTTGCTGGCCGATTTCGGCGCCGAGGTCATCAAGATCGAACGTCCGCGGCGAGGCGACGACAGCCGTAGCTGGTCGCCGTCGTTCGCGTCGACGATCGACCCGGCCGAACGGCAATCGGCGTACTTCTGCTCGGCCAACGGCGGCAAGCGATCGGTGACGATCGACTTCTCGCGGCCCGACGGCGCCGAACTGGTCCGCCGGCTCGCCGCGCGCAGCGACGTGCTGATCGAGAACTACAAGACCGGCACGCTGGCCCGGCACGGACTCGGCTACGAGCGGCTGCGCGCGCTCAATCCGCGGCTCGTCTACTGCTCGGTGACCGGCTTCGGCCAGACCGGTCCGTATCGGCAGCGCGCCGGTTACGACACGATCATCCAGGCGATGGGCGGGATGATGAGCATCACCGGCGAACGCGACGAGTTGCCCGGCGGCGGCCCGCAGCGCGCGGGCCTGCCCGTCATCGACCTGCTGACCGGCGTCTACGCGGGATTCGGCATCCTGGGCGCGTTGCGCGACCGGGACCGCAGCGGCGAAGGCCAGCACCTGGATCTGGCGCTGCTGGACGTCCACGTCGCCGCGCTGTCGTACTTCGGCATGAACTACCTGGCCTCGGGCGACGTGCCCCGCCGGATGGGCAACGCCAATCCGGTCACGTTTCCGAGCGGCACGTTCCGCGCGGCCGACGGCGAGGTCGTGATCCTGGTCGGCAACGACGGACAGTTCGCGCGCTTCTGCCAGACGCTGGGGATGCCCGAGCTGGCGCGCGATCCGCGCTTCGCGAGCTCGCCGGACCGGGTCGCCCATGCCGACGAGCTGCGGGCGCGGATCGCGCCGGCGCTGCGCGCGCGGCCGCGCGCGCACTGGATCGAAGCGCTCGAAGCGGCGGGCGTGCCGTGCGCGCCGATCAACGATCTGCAGGCCGTCTTCGACGACCCGCAGGTGCGGGCGCGGGCGAGCGTGCGCAACACCGTCCATCCGGGGTTCGGCCGGATCCCGCGGATCGCCAATCCGATCCGGATGTCGGCGTCGCGGCTGACGCAGGACCGGCCGGCGCCGCTGCTCGGCGAGGACACCGACGAGATCCTCGGGCACCTGCTGTCGCTGGACGCGGCGCGGATCGCCGCATTGCGCGCCGCCGGCGTCATCTGACCACGGCCCGAAGCGCAAGCCTCGTCCTTCAGGGCGAGGAAACTCCCGCCTTCAGGCGGGAGTGACTCACGGTTCCTGGAACGGCGGCCTCGTCGGAAGCGACGAGCCGGCCGCCCCGCCCGCTCGCGACGGCGAAACGGGCCGCACGCGCGCGCCGGGGATTCACGCAAAAAGCCGCGACGCTCAGGCAAGATAGCGGACGATGACGCGGTTCTCCCGGTGGGATCGCCGCCGGCCGCGCACCCGCCAGCCGGCCCGCGCGGCGACCGGCTGCCCGCCGCGGCGCCGCCGGGCGCCGCGGATCCGGCACGGTCGCCGACGAAGCCGGCGCGCGCGATCCGAATGAACCGCATCGTCCATATCAATCACGAGACCCTAGAACAGATTCGGAGGAAACAGATGGCCGCGAACATCGCGAGGATCGTGCCGACGGCGCGATCGGGAGACACCAGCAAGATCGTCTCGGCCCGCGAGGCCGTGCAATTGATCCGCAACGGCGATACCGTCGCGATCGCGGGATTCGGCGGCATCGGCTTCGCCGAATCCGTCGTCAACGAACTCGCCGAGCTGTATAAGTCCAGCGATTCGGAGTTGGCCAGCATCGGCAAGCCGGGCGACCTGACCTTCTTCTTCACCGTTTCGATGGGCGACCTGCAAGGCCGAGGCATGGACCGTCTCGGTCAGCCGGGGCTCATCAAGCGCGTCTACAGCTCGCATTTCAGCTTCGCGCCCGGGCTTCAGCAACTGATCGCGGGCAACCAGATCGAGGCCTACAACATACCGCTCGGCCCGATGGCGCATCTGCTGCGCGACATCTCCGGCGGCAAGCCGGGCCATCTGTCGCGCGTGGGCCTCGGCACTTTCGCCGATCCGCGCTTCGGCGGCGCGAAGATGAACGCGAAGACGACCGAGGACATGATCGAGCTGATGACCGTCGACGGCAAGGAATACCTGTTGTACAAGGCCATGCCGCTGAATGTCGGGATCATTCGCGGCACGACGGCCGATCCGGACGGCAACATCACGATGGAGCGCGAGGCGCTGACGATCGAGACCTTGTCGCTGGCGCTGGCCGTGCACAATTCCGGCGGGATCGTGATCGCGCAGGTCGAGCGCATCGCCGAGCGCGGCGCGCTCAATCCGCGACAGGTGAAGATTCCCGCGGCGCTGGTCGACTGCATCGTGCTGGCACCCGGCGAGACGCATTGGCAAACGACCGTCACCGCCTACAATCCGGCCTTCTCCTCCGAATTCCGGGTGCCGCTGACGTCGATCGAACCGATTCCGATGAGCGAGCGCAAGGTGATCGCGCGCCGCGCCGCGATGGAACTGCGCGCCAACAGCGTCGTCAATCTCGGCGTCGGCATGCCCGAGGGCGTCTCGTCCGTCGCGGCCGAGGAGAAGGTCGCCGACCTGATGACGCTGACCACCGAGCCCGGCGTCATCGGCGGCATCCCGGCCGGCGGCCTGGATTTCGGCGCCGGCATCAATTGCCAGGCCGTGATCGACATGGGCTACCAGTTCGATCTGTATGACGGCGGCGGCCTCGACATCGCCTTCCTCGGTCTCGCGCAGGCCGATCGCGAAGGCAACCTCAACGTCTCGCGTTTCGGTCCCAAGATCGCCGGCGCGGGCGGCTTCATCAACATCAGCCAGAACGCGAAGAAGGTCGTGTTCTGCGGCACGTTGACGACCGGCGGACTCCAGACCTCGATCGTCCAGGGCAAGCTCGTGATCGAACGCGACGGGCGCCAGAAGAAGTTCGTCGACGAGGTCGAGCAGCGCACGTTCTCGGGCCCCTATGCGGCGCAGACCGGCAAGGACGTGCTGTACGTCACCGAGCGCTGCGTGTTCCGGCTGACGCGGGAAGGGCTCGAACTGATCGAGGTCGCCCCGGGCATCGACATCCAGCGCGACATCCTCGACAGGATGGACTTCGCGCCGATCGTGCGCGAGCCGCGCCTGATGGACGCGCGCATCTTCCGCGACGAGCCGATGGGGCTGCGCGAAGACATCCTGGAGATCCCGTTCGAGTCGCGCTTCAGCTACGACGAGGAGCGCAACATCCTGTTCGTCAACTTCTCGAAATACAAGGCCAAGACCAAGGAGCTGATCGATCACGGCAAGGACATCATCGCCTCGATCGTCGAACCGCTCGGACACAAGGTGTACGGCGTCATCAACTACGACGGCTTCGAGATCGACCCGGATCTGGAAGACTACTACCTCGAATCGGTCCAGGACCTGATCCGCAAGTACTTCCACGGCGTGACCCGCTTCACGACCAGCGCGTTCATGCGCGCCAAGCTCGGCGAGCAACTCGAAAAACGCGGCGTGGCCCCGCACATCTTCGAGTCGGAGAAAGAGGCCAAGAACGCGCTGCGCGACACGCTCCAGTCGCGTTGACGGCGCGAAGCCAGCACAAGGCCGCGGCGAAGCGGCGGGCCTCCATCGCGCCGCCAACTGCGGTATCGTGATCGGCACGCATCGACCGACGGCCCAGCCATGGACTTCAAGGACTACTACCAGATACTCGGCGTCAAGCCGGATGCTTCCGCCGAGGAGATCAAGAAAGCGTATCGCCGCCTGGCGCGCAAATACCACCCCGACGTCAGCGAGGAAAGCGATGCCGCGGCGCGCATGAGCGAGATCAACGAGGCCAACTCGACCTTGTCCGATCCCGAGCGCCGCGAGGCCTACGATGCGCTGGCCGCGGCCCATCGTGCCGGCGGTCCGTTCGAACCGCCGCCGGACTGGGCACGACACTACGCCGGTGCGCGCCGCCGCGGCGGCGGCGCCCACGCCGGATTCGACGGCGGCACGGGGCCCGAGGCCCATGGATTCGAAGACGGCGCCGAGGCCGACTACAGCGAGTTCTTCTCGTCGCTGTTCGGCCGGCGCCGTGCGCGCGCGGCGGCCGGCCCGGACGGGCAATACCGCTTCGACGGCGTCGATCAGCACGCCCCGCTGTCGGTCACGATCGCCGAGGCTTATCACGGCGGCGAGCGAACGATCCAGCTCGCCGACGGCGAAGGCATGGTGCGCACGCTGCAGGTGCGGATTCCGAAAGGCGTGCGCGAAGGACAGCGGGTGCGACTGGCCGGCCAGGGCGTGCCCGGCCTGAACGGCGGCAAGGCGGGCGACCTGTATCTGGAGATCCACCTGGACCCCGCGCCCGGGCTGCGGGTCGACGGCGTCGACGTCTACCAGCGACTCCCGGTCTCGCCGTGGGAAGCCGCGCTGGGCGGCAGCATCACCGCCGACACGGTCGCCGGCCCGGTCGAGATCACCGTGCCGCCGAACTCGCAGGCCGGCCGCAAACTGCGCCTGCGCGGCAAGGGGCTGCCGGCGCGCGAGCCCGGCGATCTGTATCTGGAGCTGGCCGTCGTCCTGCCGCCGGCCGACAACGACAAGGCACGCGAGTCGTACGCGCGGATGGCCCGCGACCTCGCCTTCGATCCGCGCGCGGGCGGCGCGTCGGCGGGCTGAACGGAGAAACCCACGATGACGAATTCGAACCCGATCGCCGAAACGGTCGTGCTGACCGTCACCGAACTGGCGAGGGCTTGCCAGGTGACCGAAGCGTGGATCATCGAGCGCGTCGACACCGGCCTGATCGACGTCGACACGGCCGGCGGCCCCGCGCAATGGCGCTTCGTCGACGCGCATCTGTCGCGCGTCCGCTGCATGGTGTCGATGGAGCGGCAGATGGACGCGAACCCGGAACTGGCCGCGCTGGTCGCGGATCTGGTCGAACAGGTCAGGCAGTTGCGCGGACGATTGAAGGGTGTGGGTTAGCGCGCGACCGGCGGATGTAAGGCTCGCCGACCTCGTCTCTCCAAGGACAGCAGGGGCCCGTGAAAGAGGCCCTCCCACTTGGAGATACGCGAGATGGCCAGCAAAAAGACGGCTCGCACCGAAACGCGAGACCAGCCGGCGGTCGATTCCGCCTACCTGAACACCGACAGCGGACCGGCCTTACCCCCTTCCGGCGAAGCCCGGCATCCGGCGCTCAAGCGGGCGCGCGCGGTCGGCGAGATGGTCGACGGCATTCCGGCCAATCGGAACAAGCCTGCCGAATACGGCCGACAGGCGATGGCGCCCCCGGCCGGCCAGACGAGCTCGCCGCCGGACGCTTCGGCGGTCGCGAGCACGCTGTCCGAGAAGAACCGATCGGCCAAGACCGGCGCGAAAGCCGGGACCGGCGAGAACGCGGTCGACGGCGAGCTGTCGCGGGTGCGGGCCGACGGCGGCGGCCGGGTCCTGACGACGAACCAGGGGGTTCCGGTCGCCGACAACCAGAGTTCGCTGAAGGCGGGCCTGCGCGGACCGGCGCTGCTCAAGGACTTCATCCTTCGCGAGAAGCTCACGCATTTCGACCACGAGCGCATCCCCGAACGCATCGTGCATGCCCGCGGTTCGGCCGCGCACGGCTACTTCGAGTGTTACGAAGCGCTGACCGGGCTGACCTGCGCATCGCCGTTCGCCGAGGCCGGCAAGCGCACGCCGGTGTTCGTGCGCTTCTCGACGGTGGCCGGCGAGCGCGGATCGAAGGACACGGCCCGCGACGTGCGCGGCTTCGCCGTCAAGTTCTATACCGACCAGGGCAACTGGGATCTGGTCGGCAACAACATCCCGGTGTTCTTCATCCAGGACGCGATGAAGTTTCCCGACCTGGTCCACGCGGTCAAGCCCGAGCCGCATCACGGCATGCCGCAGGCGGCCTCGGCCCACGACACGTTCTGGGACTTCATCTCGCTGATGCCCGAGAGCCTGCACACGATCATGTGGGTGATGTCCGATCGCGGCATCCCGCGCAGCTACCGGATGATGCAGGGCTTCGGCGTCCACACGTTCCGCTTCGTCAATGCCCAGGGCGCGTCCAAGCTGGTCAAGTTCCACTGGAATCCCAAGCTCGGCACGCATTCGCAGGTCTGGGACGAAGCGGTCAAGGTCTCCGGCGCCGACCCCGACTATCACCGCCGCGACCTGTGGGAAGCGATCGAGGCCGGCGAATATCCGGAATGGGAACTGGGCGTGCAGATCTTCGACGAAGAGCAGGCGCAGGGATTCAGCTTCGACGTGCTCGACGCGACCAAGCTGGTCCCCGAAGAACTGGTGCCGGTCACGCCGATCGGCCGGATGGTGCTGAACCGCAATCCGGACAACTTCTTCGCCGAGACCGAGCAGGTGGCGTTCTGCACGGCCCACGTCGTGCCGGGCATCGACTTCACCAATGATCCGCTGCTGGCCGGCCGCATCCATTCGTACGTCGACACGCAGCTCTCGCGTCTCGGCGGACCGAACTTCCACGAGATTCCGATCAACGCGCCGCTCGCGTCGGTCCACAACAACCAGCGCGACGGCATGCATCGCCAGGCGCTGCATCGCGGACGGGTCGCCTACGAGCCGAACTCGCTGGCCGGCGGCTGCCCGTTCCAGGCCGGCGCGTCGGGCTTCATGCACTTTCCGGAGCCGGTCTCGGACGTCGAGCTGCGCGGCAAGCCCGAGAAGTTCGGCGAGCACTACCACCAGGCGGCGCTGTTCTACGAAAGCCAGACCGATTTCGAACGGCGGCACATCGCCGAAGCGTTCGCGTTCGAACTGAGCAAGGTCACCGTGCCGGGCATCCGCGCGCGCACGGTCGCGATGCTGCGCAACGTCAGCGAATCGCTGACGCGAGCCGTTGCCGACAAGCTCGGCATGGTGGGCAAGCTGCCCGAGCCGCTGCCCCGCGCCGCCCCGGACGCCCCCGCCCCCGAAGTCACCCGCTCGGCGTTTCTGTCGCTGACGGCCCGCCCGGGCGACGGCGGGATCCGCACGCGCAAGGTCGCGCTGATGGCCGCTCCGGGCGTCGACGATGCGATGCTCACGGCGCTGTCGCAGGCGCTGATCGCCCGAGGCGCGGTCGTTCGCTGGGTCGGCCCCCACGTCGGCGTGATGAACGGTGCGACCGGCGACGCCATCGACGTCGACGCGTCGTTCGCGAACAGCCCGTCGCCGCTGTTCGACGCGATCGTCGTTCCGGACGGCGCCGACGCGATCGATGTGCTGTGCGGCGACGGGCAGGCGCTGGAATTCGTTCGCGAGCCGTTCAGGCACTGCAAACCGATGATGGCGATCGGCAACGGGCGGCGCCTGCTCGAACGAGCCGGCATTCCGCTCGATCGCCCCGATAAAGGCCTGATCGTCGCCGACGCCGTCACGCCCGCGGCGACCTCGGCGTTCATCGAAGCGCTGGCCAGGCACCGGCATCCGGAGCGGGAAAGCGATCCGCCGGCGGTCTGATCGACATAAGGCTGCTAAGGCCGCACGCGGCGCACGCCGGCCTCGCGCAGCGCGGCGATCGTCGGCAGCCCGTCGACGGCCATCAGCAGATCGGCCTCGGCCAGGATCGAGCGCAGCACGTGGACGACGCCCGCGGTCCCGCCCAGCGCCAGGCCGTAAGCATAAGGACGGCCGACGGCCACGACGCTGGCGCCCATCGCCAGCGCCTTGACCACGTCGGTGCCCGAACGAATCCCCGAGTCGAACCAGACCGGTGTGTCGCCGCTGGCGGCGACCAGATCGGGCAGCAGGTCGATCGACGCGATGCCGCCGTTGGCCTGCCGGCCGCCGTGATTCGAGCAGTAGATCGCGTCGACGCCGGTGTCGATCGCCCGCTTCGCGTCGTCCGGATGCTGGATGCCCTTGACGATCAGCGGCAGCCGCGTCAGCGAACGCAGCCAGGCCAGGTCGTCCCAGGTCACGGTCTGCCCGAAGATCGACGCCCAGTACTGGACGGCCGCGGCCGGATCTTCTTCCGGCGGCTTCGCGAGCCTGGCGCGAAAGTGCGGATCGGACAGGTAGTTGGCCAGCGCGACGTTGCGCAACTGCGGAAAGTTGCTGTCGTTCAGGTCGCGGGGACGCCAGCCGGTGATCCACGTGTCGACGGTGACGACGATGCCCCGGTAGCCGGCCGCCTCGGCGCGGCGCACGAAGCTCTCGGCCAGCTCGCGATCCCTCGGCGTATAGAGCTGGAAGAACGCGTCGCCGCCGCCCAGCGCCTGCGCGACCGATTCGAGCGGATCGTTCATCAGCGTCGACGCGATCATCGGCACCCCGGCGATCCCGGCGGCGCTCGCCGTCGCCAGATCGCCGTGGCCGTCCTGCGCGCAGATGCCGATCACCCCGATCGGACTCATCATCAACGGCGACGGATACCGCTTGCCGAAGACCTCGACCGACAGATCGCGCACGCGGGCGTCGACCAGCATGCGCGGCACGATTCCCCACTCGGAGAAGGCTTCGACGTTGCGGCGCTGCGTGGCCTCGTCGCCGCAGCCGCCCTGCACGTAGCTGAGCACCGACGCCGACATCGCGGCGCTCGCCCGCGCCTCGAGCTGCCGGAAATCGACGGGCAGCGCCGGACGGATGCCTTGCAGGCCCCTGAAGTAGATCTCGTTCTGGTAATCGCCGAATGCGGTCATGGTCGTCTCCTTGCCGATGTCTGGTTGATGCGGTCTCGCGCGGCGGCGCAATGCGTCGGAGCGCTATGGTTGGCCGGCTCGCGACAGCGCCTGCTCGAAATACGCGATCGTCCTGCGCAGCCCCGCGTCGAGCGACGTCGTCGGCGCCCAGCCGCCGAGTTCGCGCCGGGCCAGCGTGATGTCCGGACAGCGCTGCTTCGGATCGTCGGCCGGCAACGGCCGGGTCACCAGCCGGCTCGCCGAGCCGGTCAGCTCGATCACCCGCTGCGCCAGCTCACGCATCGAGAATTCACCCGGATTGCCGATGTTGACCGGACCGACGAACTCGTCGCGGGTGCCCATCATCCGGACCATCGCGTCGATCAGATCGTCGACGTAACAGAAGCTGCGCGTCTGGCTGCCATCGCCGTACAGCGTGATGTCCTCGCCCCTTAGCGCCTGCACGATGAAGTTCGACACCACGCGGCCGTCGTTCATGTGCATCCGCGGCCCATAGGTGTTGAAGATCCGCACGACCTTGAATCCGGCCGGGAAGCCGGCCGAGAATCGCCGCCCCGCGCGCAACGCTCCGTTGCGCCGCCCTCACGCCGCCAGCCGTACGGTATCCCGAATCCGCACGAACTACCTGTCGCCTCTCTCGGATCGACGATCGCCTTCGGCCCGATCGCGCTACCGGCTGCGATTCGCGCCTTCCATCCCGTCCTGGAGATCCGCCGGAATCGCCGCGGGCCGCTCGAGCCGCGTCTTGCGGCGCAGCATCCACGACGACATCCATCTGCGCATCGGTGGTTCGTACCACACCGCGCCGGCCCAGGAGATCAGCACGAAAACCAGCAACATCGACAGACCGACGAGCAGCCCTCCTTTCTCGATCACCGACGGGGAAAATTTCAACAGCAGGCCATAACACAGTTGGTACAGCGGCTTATGTATGACATAGAGGACGTAGCTCATCTTGCCCGATTCGGCGCATAGCCGCGAAACGAACTTCGATCCCGGATTGAGCTTGGCGCCGGCGACCAGCAGCGCCGGAAACAGCACCAGAACGCACGCCACTTCATAGACGAATGATCGTTGCTGGCTGAGCAGTGCGGCGGCGAGAGCGAGGAACACCAGATAACACAGGCCGTCGCTGCGGATGTTGGACTTCAAGTGGATCTTGTAGATGAAGATCCCAACCAGGAAGGAAAACAGCACCCGAAACAGCCCGGCAATGAAATTGGACCAGGCGAAGCCCACATCCAGCGTCTCGAAACCGGTAAGCGGGATCATTGCCGCTCCGGAAACGATCATCAACAGGAAAATGCTTTTTCCGTTCAGGCGCCAGACGCACAGGGCGAAAAAGACGAACCCCATCAGAAGCTCGAAGAAGATCGACCACATCGGCGGGTTCAGCGGAAACAGCACCTTCTCGGAACTGCAGCCGATCTGCGGAAGCATGAACAGATTGAAGACGGACACGCAAGCCAGCTTGCCGGCGGACCAGTTGATCGACAACCCGTTTCCGGAGAAAACGACGGCCAGCACGGCGACCCCGACGCCGAGAATCAAGCCGATCAGATAGGCGGGAAAGAGCCGGGCGACGCGAACGGCAATGAAATCCTTCAGCGGCAGGCCGCCGGCCACCCGTTCGGTATACGCATGCGCGACGACGAAACCGCTCAACTGCAGAAAGAAGTCGACCGCCAGATGCGCATTCGGGACGCTCATCCCGGGAAAAACCCGGGGAAGATGGAGAATTGCCACAACCAGCGCGGCGACTCCTCTCAGCCCGTCCAGAAGATGATAGCCATGATCTCTAGGCATTCTATGTTCCGCCAGATTTATCAAGAGTTTTTCAACGAACCACTATAAAACCGCGCCTCGCGGCGCGGATATTCCGCATCCAGAGCAAAAAGAAACCTGCCGCATCGGAAAACACGCGGCATTTCCCCCTGGCAGATGCCGAACGAAACGAACGGCACGGCCCGCCGGACGCTGCCGCCGAAGCCGGGACCGGCGATTCGGCGCGGGCGATCCGGCGCACGGCGCACGGCGGCCGGTCGCCGGTCGCCGGTCGCCAACAAGCGTCGGACCGATCGGAACCGCTCAGGCCGATGGCCGCCTCCTTTCCTTGATTTTTCGAGCAGGGTTACCCGAATAGACGGTCCACGGCGGAATCCTCCCGAATGCCACGGCCCGGGCACCGACGACCGCCCCTTCTCCGATCACGGCGCCGGGGGCGATGAATGCCTCCGCCGCCACCCAGGCGTGCGCGCCGATTTCGATCGGACGGACCTGGAGCTGGAAATCCGGATCGTCATAGTCATGGGTGCCAGCACAAAGATGCACGCCCTGCGAAACAAGCGCCGAACGTCCGATGACGATTCGCCCCATGTTGTAGCAATTGACGTCCGGACCGATGACCGCCCGCTCGTGCATCACGAGATTGGGCGGATACCAGACTCGGGCGCTTCCCCTGACGTCGCTGCCGTCCGCCATTTGCGCGCCGAACAGGCGCAACAGAAAGCGACGCCACGGATGCGCCTGCCGAGGAGTCCAGGAGGCCAGCACGAGCCAGGCCAGGATCCAGATCGCGCGAGTCAGGCGGTTGCCGAGCGAGAACGTCGGCCCTCCTTGCAGGGAATTCGCCTGCTTGGCGTCCAGGATCTTCATTTGGCGACCCCCACCTTGCTGAGATCGTGGCCGGTCAGCCGCGAAAGCTTGGCCAGATATTCGACATCGCCATCCTTGGGATCGAGCTGGCTCTCGAGCTCGAAAATCTTGGCCCCGACGAGAAAGCGATACCAGAATCCCTGCAGGAAATGATAGACAACGCCTTCCTTGCCGTCCAGAAACCCTCTCTGGATGATGAAGCGATAAAGAAAATAGAACAACGGACCGAGATAGAAAGGCAGCCGGTTGAATACCCGGTCCTTCAGATACCGTTTCAGGACGGCCTGGCGCGGCGACCCGCCCTGCGTGACGACCTGCTGGAATTCGATGCCCCGCTTGCTCAGGATCACGTCGATCGCCTCCCGAGTCGCGTACTTGTTGTGCTTGTCGGTGAAGAACGTCAGATCGTTGAGGTTGTTGTCACAGAACCCGCCTTCGAATACGACGCTCGTTCCGGACGACAGCACCATGTGCTCGTCCATCCATCGATCCTCGATCGTCGCCATGCCCCGCCGCCAGACCCTCAACAGCGTCAACGGATAGCGGCCGCCGTATCGGATCCAGCGCCCCATGAAGATGTGCTTTCTATGAAAACTCACGCCGGTGACCGAGAGCGGGAGCGTGTGCAGCGATTCATTGATCCGTTGCGCCAGATCCTGTTCTATCGTCTCATCCGCATCCAGGCGCATCACCCAGTCATGCCGGACCTCGCAATTGTCCAGCGCCCACTGGAACTGCTTCGCATAGTTGATGAATTTGTTCTGAACGACCTCGGCCCCCAGATCCCGGGCGATGGCGTCCGTGCCATCGACGGAGAAGGAATCGACCACGATGATCTGCCGTGCGAACTGCTGGGCGCTCTTGATCGAACGGGCGATGTGCTTGGCTTCGTTATACGCAAGGATGATTACCGTCAGATCGGCCATGTGAATTCAAACCTTCTTCATCATGAAAACAGATAAATATTTCGTCAGATAAAACAGATTTCTGCATTACTATAAATATGCGGCATCGGACGCATCGGAGAGCGGGAAGCCGCCGAAACCACCGCTCCTTCCGACCGCCATCGCGCGCTTGACGTCCGCTCGAACGGAAAACGCTCAGGACAGGACGCGCTCCCACTCCTCGATGAGCACGCGCATCTGCGCCTGGGTCGAATACATTTCGACGCAGCGCCGCCATCCGCGATCGCCGATCGCCTCCCTCTGCCGGGGGTCCGACAACAGCCGTTGCAGCGCATTCGCCAGTTGCGTCGGATCGCCGACCGGGACGAGGACACCCGCGCCGTCGGCCAGAGCCTCGCCGATCGCACCGACCGGCGTCGCGACGATCGGCGTACCGACGCTCATGGCTTCCAGAATGACGAACGGAAACCCCTCCGAATAGCTGGGCAGGCAAAGCAGGGTGGCGACCTTCATCCGCTCGACGACCTGCTCGCCCTGCAGCTCGCCGACCAGATTCACCCAGTCGAACGGATATTTCTCGGCGATCTGGCTGCGCATCGACGCGGACACGGTCCCGACGACATCGACCCGGAATCCTTGATGGCCGCCGGGCAGGCGAGTGGCGGCTTCGATCAGATCGATCACGCCCTTCGACTCCAGAACGTGGCCGACGAACAGGATGGTGGCCTTGTCGCGGCTCTCCTTCAGCGCATTCAGTTCTTCTTCGGTGATACAGCTCACCATATTGGAGATTCGCCTGACCTTGCGCTCGCCCATCGACGCGGACAGTTCCGATCGGGTCGCCTCGTTGATCACGAATACCGCATTGCTGAGCGAGCACGCGATCATCACCAGCTTCTTCTCGAACCGCTCTCTGTCCGAAAACTCCGCGACCTCGGATCGCTTGAAGCTGCGATGAAAATGCAGGCACACTTTCGCTCCGAGGCACCGGGATACGACGATGAAAACGATATCGCGGAACATTCCGAGCCGGCCTGCCGTACACAGGTGAACGACCCGGGGCCTCCACGAGACGAGCAGCCAGATCAGCTCGAGCAGCGTCTGGATGCCATGGCCGATCCCGCCGATCACCGTCCATGCGAAATTGTCGGCAACCAGGCTCCGCCAGCGGATTCCGGTGTCCAGTGCACGCAACTCGACGCCGGCGGGCAACGGGCTATTCAATACGACATTGGTCCAGGTCGCGATTCCTCCGACGGGCGGCGGCTTGGGAGAAACAAGCAGAACTCTCATGATCGAATTACCAGCACAGTAAACATGTATCGGCGGTCTCGGCGAATCGCATCGGCAATCCCGGCCGATCAAAGGCCCAACGCCTGCAGGAACTTGCTCGACATCGCCTGAGGCGAGCATTCGGACTTGACGAACGCATTCGCCGCCTCGGTCATATTCTCGATTTCAGGCCGGGAAAGCCGAAGGAAACGGCGAATCGCGTTGGCCATGTCGACCGCATCGCCGGCCCGAAACACCAGACCGCGCGATCCGTCGTCCAGCAGACGCGGAACGTCCGATACGTCGCTGGCGATCACCGGCGTCCCCAAAGCCATGGCCTCCAGCACGACGTTCGGCGTGCCTTCATGGTCCGAACACAGGATCAGCGCGCTCGCGTCGCGAACCACCGATTGCGGATCACTGGTCGCCGGAAAGAAATGGATCGGCAGCTTCCTGCTCAGGCATTCGCCCTGGAGTTCGGCCCGCCAGCCCGGATAGCCGACCTCTTCCTCGCCGAACCACGAAAAGCGGAAGCGGGATCTTTGATCTTCATCGAGCAGCTCGACGGCGGACAGCAGCAGTTTGGGGTTCTTCTGCGGCGCGACCCTGCCGAGGATCACGAAATCCCTTCCGTTCTGGATTCGGGAAAACGGATCCGTGCCTTCGGAATCGAAAAAAGACTTCGAGATGCCGTTGACGATCGTCCGGGTCTTCTTCTTCGCAAAGAATATATTCTTCTTGATCCACTCGGACTGGCTGAAGCTATTGCAAACGATGGATTTCGCAAAGACGAACAGCACCGAACGCCAGAGCACCTCCCGCCACGTCGTGGAGACATTCAGGTTCCGCTCGGATGGCACCCATGTGAAGCCGCCCCCCATCAGCTTGGCCAGCCCCGCCGCGAGATTCGGACCGTCGATGAAGGAAATGACGTGGGTCGGCCGCAGGAGCCGCAATTCGCGTACGATCCGTAAAAGCTTCTGAAGCTTGGAAACATCCTCGGGCAGCCGGATTTCTTTTATCTTGACGTTGCTCCCCTCGAGAATGCCGCGCATGTGATGGAAGGGCTGATAGTAGACCAGCGTCACGTCATGGCCGGCGGCAGCCAGTTCCGCGCCAAGGAGACAAATCTGGCGCTGAGCTCCCCCGCTGCCCAGCGAATCGATCAAGAGCACCAGCTTGTCAGCCATTTGGCTCCCTACGCTTTTCACCTTCACGTTTTCCTGAAATATAGAGCATCAATATCACGAACAATTGCGATCCACGATCGATATAAGAAACACCGGTAAAATCAAGACACAACATGACAATGGCCAGCACGACGCCGAGCAGAGCGAATCCCGGGCGACGGAAGATCGACCAGAGCCCCTTCACGATCGGGTAGTAATAAAGAACGAACCCGATGATTCCGACATTGACGAGCAGTTCTATCATGTTGTTGTGAGAATAGTATCCGGCCCCCGAAAGCCTGAGGAAACCATCCAGCCCATGGCCGAAAAAGGGCGCATCCGCGATCAGGGCCGGCGCCAGAGCGATCAAGGATTTCCGATCGAGCGTCGAATCATCCTCCCCCGCCATGAACTCCTCGAATCGCCGCGTCACCTCGATATCCTCGAATCCCGCGGATCCGAGAAACATGACCCCGGCGAACAACGCGACCAGCACGACGATCAAAGCGCCCCATTGCACCTTGCCTTTTCTCAGGAACAATCTCAAAAGCAGATACCAGAGCACGGGTGCGACGAACAGGATCGCTTTCTTGGATCCCGTCACGTACACGCCGAATCCGGCCGACAGCAGCGAGAGCACGAAAAGCACGATCCAGACGCGTCCGTTGGTCACGCGATGGCCCAGAATGGCCAACGCGAACATCGGCGCCAGCAGCCTCGTGATCAGCGCGTTCGGATGGCCGACATAACCTCCGAATCGCCTGAGCGCCGCCTCGGGGTCGAGCAGGTATATCGACTCGACCAGATTGACCCCGGAAAAATAGGCATACACATTGATCAGGACCGGGATGATCAGCAGCAGGATGAAGCTCTCGTCGTCGTACCACTTCAAATAGAGCGCCATTCCGCACAACGCGGCCCCGCACGCCGCCGTCAGGTAGTTGCCCAACGGTGAAAAGTCGTCGATGAACGCCCAGATCCAGGATGCCGAAATGAAGATGAATGCCACGCCGTACCGGACGAGGAACATCGGCAACCTGTTCGTGCTGGTGAAGCCGGCGGCCAGACCCAATATCGCGAACACGCCGCCGAGCTTGGAGAGCACCGGATGAGCGCTCATGCCGAGGCCGATGGCCAGATAGCCGAGCACGCACAGCCTTCCGACGGTCTTGCCGATTTCAAAAGAATTTCGAGATGCTATGTCCATTAACTCACTTCTCTCTTTCATCCGGAACGCGGATGGCTGCAATGACCGGAAAATCCGGGCCGGTCGGGTCAGCGACATTCTTCACCTTACTTGGCCAGCCGCTCCACGGATTTCATCTGCAGCAGGTACGAGATCGTCGCCGAAAGAAATCCGGCGACGAACGATCCTTTTGCAAGAAGCACCGCATCCCTCGTCAACCACAAACCGCCGATCATGACGATTTTTATCACCGCGGAACACAGTTCCGCGCGCAGCAGGCTCGCCTGCCCCCCTATGTTCTTCAGAATCTCGGACGGAAATACCTGAAGGAAGCTCGCCAGCATCCACAGCGATGCGAAGGCCAGATACGAATCGACCTCCGTCCATTTCGGCCCCAGGATGTAGCTCATGATCCTGGGTTCGAAAAAATAAAGAGAAAAAGCCACCAGAAGATTGAAGGAAATGCCGACGATGAAAATTCTCTTCCCGATCGTCACCAGGTCGGCGGACCGGGCCTGCAGTATTCGCCAAAGGACCGAGCGCAACCCCTGGGCGACCGCGTTGATGGGTGCCGCGAACAGCCTGAACGCCATCCCGTAGTGGCCTGACACCACCGAAGCGCCCAGATTCTGAAGGGCCCAGAACGGAAGAAAATTGGCGCCGACGCCGAGCAGTTGGGACGGCATCACGTGAAAAAGGAAGCTTTTCTTCTGCCGAAGCTCCCGGAACTGCCTTCTATACGAAGACCGGCAATAAATCGCCAGCGACCCAGCTTGCCTGCCGAGAAGCAGCAGGCAGGCGACGCCCTCCGCCGTCACGGCCGAGACGAGCAGCTCCATCCTCGTCGCCGAATTCAGCACATGGGGCAACGACCATTGAAGAAAAATCAGCAACGCAGCCTTGACGAGCGCCGCGGAGACCGTCAGCTTGATTCTCCCCAGACGGATGACGAGCGCCCCGAGAGACTGCCCGACGGCGACGCTCAAAGACAGGATGATCGTCAAATACCATTCGATTTCGTTCGACTTGGATATGAATCCCGCCGAAACCAGTCCGAACACGCATAGGATCCCGATCACCGCCCAGCCCGCCGCGAAAGCGGACGACTGGACGAGAACGAACCGGGCGCGCCTGACGCTCCTTTCTCCGTAGATGGAGTGAAAGAAGGTTCCCGACAGCAGCAATGCGAGGATCGACGACAGGTTGAAGAAGAAGAAGAAAAGCCCGAACTCTTCCGGTGGGTAGAGCCTGGTGAGAATCGGGGTCGAAACCAGTATCGCGAAGGGACCCAGCAGATTCGATGCAGCAAGCAGCAGGACGACCTGCAAGGATTTTTTTGTTCCCTTCATTCGATATCACCAGCGGACGCTTAATTTACTTGAAAAAAATCCAGCAATTCCGCTTTCAATTCGACCCTGTTCTTCGCAGCCAGCGGCACGTACTTCTTCAGGCACCGTTCCTCGAACTCGGCCATCGACATCAATACCTTGGCGGGATTGCCCGCCACCACGGTGTTCTCCGGCACGTCCTTGTTGACGACCGAACCCGCTCCGACGACGCAGTTTCCGTGGATGGTGACGCCGGGTAGGATGATCGAGTTCACCCCTATGAACGAGTTGTTCCTTACCGTGATCGGGCCGAACTTGTTTCCGAAATCGGCGTTCAACACCGCGTATTTGCGGCGAAACAGACGGGTGGACGCATCATGAGTCAGGAATTTGACGCCGTCGGTAACCGTCACGTCATCGCCGATCGAAATCAACCACGGCTCCGAACCGAAGTTCTCGACGGACGTCAGTATCTCGCAGCGAGAGCCGATCCTGACCCCTTCCCGCCGCAGATACTCGACCTTGCCGTAGCCCAGCAGCTTCACATAGTGGGCGATTCTTCTCGCTACCTTGCCGATCAACATTTTTGATATGCCTTCCAATACACGGCGCCGTCATGGACGACGCCGTCACCCCGCGATGGCGGTCCGATCGCTACGCTTTTTGATGATATCGACGGAACCATTCGACGAATCGGGCCAGACCTTCCTCTATCCCGATTTTCGGCGCGTAGCCCGTCCAGCGATTGAGTTTTTCCGTCGAAGCGTGAGTCGAATAGACGTCGCCCTTCTGCATGGGCAGGAATATTTTCTCGGCCTTCTTGCCGATGTTCTTTTCCAGCGTTTCGATAAAATGCATCAGGCCGACCGGGTTCTCATTGCCGATATTGAAGACGTTGAAAGCTCCGGAGCTCCCGTCGCGCCCATCGGTTCCATCGGAATCCGCGGTTTTTTCGAGAACGGCCACGATGCCGTTCACGATATCGTCGATATACGTGAAATCCCGGGTCAGGTCGCCGTTATTGAACACATTGATCGGCTGCCCGTCGAAGATCGCCTTCGTGAAACTGTAATAGGCCATGTCGGGCCTTCCCCAAGGCCCGTACACGGTGAAGAAGCGAAGTCCGGTCGTACGAAGCCCATAGAGATTGGAATACGAATAGGCCATCAGCTCATTCGCGCGCTTCGTCGCCGCGTACAGGCTGACGGGTTCGTCGGCCTTCACATCTTCCGAGAACGGAGCCTTCGAACTGCGCCCGTACACGCTCGAACTGCTCGCGTAGATCAGATGCTCGACCGTGTGCGTCCGGGCCATCTCCAGAATGTTCAGAAACCCGACCAGATTGCTTTGTCCGTAGCTCAGCGGATTGCTGATCGAATACCGGACGCCGGCCTGCGCGGCCAGATGGATGATCTGGTCGATCTTGTGCTTTTCGAATACCCTGCTCAGAGCCGCGTGGTCGGCCACGTCGACGCAATAGAACGAGAATCCCGGCTTCGAGCCGAGGTTGTTGAGCCGGTCCAGCTTCAGTGAAGGTTCGTAATAGCTATTGAGATTGTCGATCCCGACGACCTGAAAGCCGCGATCGATCAGATTCAACGTCAGGTGCATCCCGATGAACCCGGCCACGCCTGTCACAAGTATCGTCATTTACTCTCCACGCCTTTATAAAATCCTCATCCGGAAAAGCTTTCACCCGAGGCTTTTCACTCTGTCCAGATCCACATCCACCTCCCTGCCCGGCCGAACGGGGATCGTCAATGTGAATGGTTCGTTCTCCTTCGAGCCTTTCCGGATCCGAAGCTTTTTATACAACGGCTTGGAATCCTCATCTTTGACCCGGACCTTCAACTCGTAACTTCCCGGTGCCATGTCCCATAGATCGACTTTCGTCTTTTCCCGGGAGTCGAACCTGTACAGCGTCGCGGAGAAGTGCTCGGGCGTCTTGGCATTCACCACGGCAGACAGATCGCCGATCTCTTCCATCCACCGTACGCGCGGCATCGGATAGGCCGATGGAGAAGCCCTGTCGCCGGTCAAGGTCGTGTACAGGATGTCGACGTCGAATCTTTTCACCTTGGTCGGCGCGATGAAACGATAGTAATTCCATTCGAAATCCAGAATCCTGTCCGTCCACTTCGCCTCGCTCGTGAACATCTCGTAGTTCCTGCTCAGGGCCGAGACGTTATCCTTGAAGTACTCGCCCAGATAGTCGAACTCGCGAGAACCGAGGTATTTGTCATATGCGTTCTGAAAAAGAGAAAAGGAGCTTCGGTCGCTTTTCTCCAGTGCCTGGCCCATCTTTCCCCAATCGAGACGCTTCGACATATCGATCAGCTTTCGATTCTGCCATTTGACTTCACCGACGACGTCGGCCCCGGCCCGGCGGCGGTCTACGAGCTTCCGGAGCGCATCGAACGGGCGAAGATATTTTTCATTGCCGGTGATTTCCCAGGCCAGCAGAAAAGTGTTCAGCAGGATTTCCTGGCCTCCGGAGCCGGGCCAGTTGTACATGAACTCGTTGGTGTTTGCATCGAAAGGCTCCCACCAGTTCCGGCCCTCCCGGGTGAACGTCCCGCCGGGCCAGGCGATGATCGGCGGAACGACTCCCGCGGGCTTCGTGCCGACATCGGATTCGGTGGCCGCCAGCCACGTATCGAGCCAGTTCTCGATCTCGGGCGGCAGTTTTTTTCTGCGCTTCTCGAAAGCCCAGAGCATGATCGGCTGAATGAGCGCCGCATGGTACGGCGTATCGAAAGCGAACCGCGGATCACTCGCCGGACCTTCGGTATTGAAATAGATGGATTTGAACTGAAGCTCGTTCCGTTCATTCTTTCCCATCAGGGAGAATATGGCCCTCTGATAACCGTCGATCAGCGAATCGACGTACGCTTCATTGGATCGAAGCGCCATCAGCGGAACGATCGCATCCGTGAAATCCTCATTGGCGTGCTCGACGTCGGTCAGGATTCGCGGCAATCCGAATGTATTCTCCAGTCTCTTCAGAGAAAGCAGCGAAAGCCGCTCCTGGGCCCGCTCGATAGCGGGCTCGTCGAACGAAAAGAGAACGGGAGCCCACCATCTCCACATCTCCACATCGTCATTCAGCCCGCCGCCGAACCCGCCCTCGTCGGTCTGCCGATTTTCTATCCACCACGTGACGATCTTCTTCAGCTTCAGCAGCGATTCTCTTTGATACTTCGCCCATGCCGGCCCTTCGTGGTCGCCAGACATCGGCGGCCATTCGATCGGGGTCCCCAGGTAGGCGGCGATCAGTCTGTTTTCCGGAAACGCCTGCCGGGCGATCTCGAACAGTCTTCTCGCTTCGTCGAAGTACGTTTTCCGCAGGTTCCGGTCGGACAGGATCGGCCCCCATTCGATGCTCAGCCACACGAGCATGCGCGCCCTGTACAGCGCCCAGAGGGGAAAAACCGGAGAGCTTTCCGGCGGAGCCAGGCTTTCGAACGGATCGTTCTTGTAGGACAGCCCCTTGCCCGGCCGGATGAACGAAGACAGATAGTCGGTCGCCCCCTGATTCTTCACTTCGCGGGGCGCCCATTTCCTCATCAACGGGAGGATCCGGTTCAAATCCTCGATCCCGTCCTTCTCGCGCGCGCAGCCGACGAATCTCTCCGCTTCCATGACCCGCCGACCGTCGTCCTCCATGTTGCCGAGGCAGGCGATCGCGTCGGCCGTTTCGCAAGAGCAATCCGCATGCGCGACGGTTGAGAAGCTGATGGCCAGAACGAGAATCGCGCAGCGCGCGATTCTTGCCGGCACATCGAGGATCATCGATTTTCGGAGCAAGGCTCGACCTCGGATCATAGGCAGCAAGAAGGACCGATCTCAGATCGTCCCGCCCAACGTGAACATGACGACGTTCCTCGAGAACTCGACGAACGCGTCATCCGACTTTCTTCGTTGATGGGTGAGCTCGGCGCCGAGCTTCAGCCAGGCGTTCAACGAGTAGTAGCCGCCGATCTTGGCGGTCGACATCTTGTCGACCCGTTCCAGCCCTTCGAAATCGCTGTTCGTGTACGCGAGCAGCGCCTGGGTGGAGATGTACGAACGCCAGTTGTGCGTCCAGACCGCGCCGACCGAGGTATCGATCGAATAGATGCCGATTCCCCACGAATCGACGGCGGACCGGTCGGCGATCAGGTCGACGGCCGAATACGTGCGCGGTTCCCAGCGCACCCGTCCCTCGAAACTCATGCCCGAGAAATCCGAGCGGCTCGAATCGCTGAATCGCTTCTTCATCCAGCCGATCTTCACGGTCCCCGTCGTCGACGCGGCCGCATCCCAGGTCGCGCCGGTCAACAGGCGAACTTCCTTGTTGTCCAACGAGGAATCCGACGTGTAATCGAGATCGCGGTACTGGACTTCCGCCAGCAAGCGCGTCTTCGGCGAAACGCGATAGAAGAACCGCCCCCCCACGGTGGCCGTGTTCAGATCGTATCGAAACGTCCTGTCCCGATTGTTCTCGTATTTCTTGTCCGTGTAGCCGACGAACCCCTCGATCCGGCCCGGCGCCGACCTGGCGCCGTAGCCGAACGTGCCGTCGAAGCCTCCGGCATGCCACTTGTCCGGCGTGTTCGAGTACGAACGGGCGAGGAGACCGCGCGGATCCGATTTGTCCAGGTAGTACGCCCGGGCGTACAGGTCCGCACGGGCGGTGAACTGATTGTTCGTTTCCGCGACGAATTCGTGCTCGTTGAAATTGTCGCGCGACGAACTCGCATAGCGACCGAAATTGCCGTTGTAGATGAGGCGATGCCGACTGCCTCCCCTTCTGACTTCGGCGACGACCCTCGGCGTCAGCACCCAGAACGTACTGTCGACCTTGTCGACGTTGCTGCCGGCCAGATTCGAGTTGTAACCGAATCCCATGCCCAGGAACGGATAGATGCTGACCGGCTCGAACTTGAGCGCGTTTCGGCGCGCGGGCAAGGTGGCGTTCTCCGACGCGTTCGGGTTGGGCTGGGGGACCGAGGCGTTGTACGGAACCACGAGGCCGCCGATCGCACCGGGCTCGGGCGGCGGCTGCGAGGGACTGGGCGCCGGTGTCGGCGTACCCGGCTGGCCGCTCGCCTGGGCGTGAACGGCGGCCGGCGCGATCAGGACGGCAGCCACGACGGCACGAATGATCGATTGGCGAGACGGCGGCGGCAATTCCGTCGTTGGCGAATTGTTGGCGTGGCGTCGGGCGACTCGGTTCATGGGCCGTATCTCTTTCTGTCCTGGATGTTGTTGATCGGTTGTCGATGATCGGCAGGCTTAGCGCCCCAGCGGAGGCCGGCCGGCGCTCGGCGCGATGGCGGGCACAGGCGCCGGATTCGACGAATCGGGGCCGCAGTACGACGATCCGCCCGGGCCGGCTCTCGTCCGCCGGTCTCGCGATTCGACGCGCGCGACGGTCGCGGCGAAGAACCCCAGGCCGACGAACGGCAGGATGTAGGCCGCGTGGCGTGACGTGACCCACGACAGCAGCGCGAAGGCGAGCAGCGGCAGCGCGGCGCCGTAACAGCGCGGCGACGAGCGCCATCCGCTGAAGAACTTATCGATCACCAGCGCCCAGACGACCAGGAAAGCGATGAAGGGCACGATGCCGGCCTGCGCCCAGATGTCCAATGCGTTGTGGACATGCAGGCCCGATACCCCCATTCGCTCGAGGTCCAACGCCCATTCTCCGGTCAGCGGATGTTCGGTGATCGCTTGCCAGCCGTGCTCGAGAATCGCCTCGCGCCCTTCGACGGACACCTCTTCGATCCGGCCGTCGGACAGCGACCCGAAGCGCGAACCGCCGGCCAGTTCGGATGCCGGTTGCATCGCCAGCACTGCGGCGCCGACCAGCAGGCCGGCGATCAGACCGGTGCGCCATCGGCCGCGCGTGCGCAGCACCAGCGTGCGCAACACCAGCGCGAGCAGCAGGCAGGACGCTCCCAGGAAAGCGGCGCTGCGGGACGGATTGACGAACAGCACGACGATCGACAACGCGACGAACCCGAGCGCCTGCGGCATCGCCGCTCGGCCGACCCGGCGCGAACGGAGCTGCCAGACGCCCATCAGCGCCAACGCGCTCAACGCGAACGAATCGCCGATCTGCTGGTATTCGTAGACGACTCCATCCATCAGTTGACCGAACGCCGTCCGGGCCGACGTCAGCTCGTCCCAGTACGCCAATACGAACGACACGACGATCCCGCAAGCGGCGATCAAGCCGGCCGGCACGCCCCAGCGTCGCTCCGCCGCCAGCGCGGCGCCCGCCAGGAAATACAGCAGGCCCACGCCCAGCACCGTCGCATTCGCCGACAGCAGGCCCCAGCGCTCGGCATTCTTCGCCCCGGTCAATGCATAGCTCACGTAAGTGCCGATGATGTACAAAGCGAGATAAGTGATGATCGCGATCAGCAACGGCCTGTCCACGCGCGACCAGGACCGGGTGAGCACCGAGCAGACCACCAGCGCCCCCACCCCGATGCCGGAGAACACGCCCGGCGCCACCTGCGGCATCACGCTCCACGACACCACCATGCCGCCGAGTACGTAAGCGATGCAGGCGGCCAGCAGCAGTTCGCGCAACCACCCGACGATGTGCGCGCCTCGGGACGCCTGCCGCCGCGACGACCGATGGCGCCGATGGCGATCGCGGCGAGCGCGGATGCCGACCGCACGAGGTCGCGATGCGTCCGGGAACGACCGCCTCGACTGGCGGCGAGACGATCGAACCGCGTGCATCATCAATGACCCCATGACCGGCGACGACGGGCGAGGCCCGCCGGCGATTCAAGTTTCGTCGTGTCGCGCTTGTGCCGGCGCATCGACCGAGGCGATGGTGCTCCCCGGCGATCCGGTCCGCCGCGCCAGCAAGCCCTGCAGCGAGAATTCGAAGCGGCTGAGGATCGCCTGCTGCGACAGCTTTTGAATCGCCTCGACGCGAGCCTGGTCGCCCAGCTTGGCCATCAATGCGCGATCGCCGGACAGACGCCTGAGCTCGCGGGCGAACGCCGCGTCGTCATCCGGGTCGACCACCACGCCGCATCGGCGCACGGCTCGCGCCAACGTCGATCCGGCCGGCGCGGTGGTGATGATCGGCTTGCCGCTCGCCAGCATGCCCGTGAGCTTGGACGGCAGCACCAGATCGCTGACGTCGGCGCGCTGCGGCAGCAGATGGATGTCGGCGATGCCCAGCAGTTCGTTCAACGATTCGAGCGGCTGCAGATCGAGGAAACGCACGTTCGGCAGGCCCGCGCAATCGCGCTCCATCTTCTCGCGATAAGCGCCGTTGCCGCAGAAGACGAACACGATCGACGGATCGTCCTTGAACGCGATCGCGGCATTGGACAGCATGTGCAAGCCCTGCTTGGCCCCCATGTTGCCCGAGTACAGCATCACCGTGGCGTCGGGCGCGATGCCCAGCGACTCGCGATAACGGCTGACGCGTCCCAACGGCTGAATCGCGTCGATGTCGACCCAGTTCGGAAACACCTCGACCGGCCGTCCCCGCATTTTTTCGCGCGCGAGCCCGGCCATCGCATCGGAGATCGACGATATCCGATCGAAGCGGTTCATCAAGCGCCGCTCGCCGCTCAGAATCAGCCTGCGCAGCCAATTGCCCTTCAGCAGGCCCAGGCCGAAGCCGGCATTGACCTCGAAGTCCTGGATGTGCAGCCACGACTTGGCGCCGCTGAGCTTGCTGGCCAGCAGCGCCGTCGGCGTGCAGAACAGCGTCGGCTGCGGAACCCAGATGACATCGGGCTTCCAGCGCAACTGCTTGAGCATCAGCGGAAGGCTGCTCAGCGCGAAGCTGGCCAGGTGAGCGACCCGGCTGAAACCGCGCGGATTGGCGGGGACATAGAGCGGCGCGCGCCAGACGTCGACGCCGCCGATCGTCTCCCGCTGGTAGCGCCGCCGACGATAACCGTCGGCGATCTTCCATTCCGGGTAATACGGCGGGGCCGTGACGACGCGCACGTCGTGCCCCGCCTGGGCGAGCCACTGGGCCATCTCGCCCGTGTACTTGCCTACCCCGGTCAGCTCTGGAGAAAAATTGATCCCATAGATCAGAATCTTGACGGGACCCCGCTTAGCTTGCGGCACTCGCTTTTCCTCCATAGCCATACTTTCCGTAACCATATTTCTTGCTGTAGGCGCCGGTCTCACCGTAGTACTGCGCCCGCTTGAAGTTCTGCTGATTGAGCACGACACCGATGATCGGCACGCCCGCCTCCATCAAGCGGCGCAGGCCGCTGCGCGCGACCGGAATCGGCGTGGCATCGGCTTTGACGACATAGACGACGCCGGTCGCGTTCGTACCGATGACCAGCGCATCCGACACGAGTTGCACCGGCGGCATGTCGATGACGATGATGTCGTACTTCCCGCGAAGCTCGTCCAGCACCTCTTTGAAGCGATCGGACACCAGCAGTTCGAGCGGGTTCGGCGGCGGGGTGTCGCACAGCATCAGGTGCAGGCCCGTGTCCTCGCTGACGAAGACGCAGTCCTCCGAGCGCGCCTGGCCGGCGATCAGCTCGGCCAGGCCCTTGCGGCCGCCGGACAGGCGCAGCGCCTTGCGCAGCGACGGCACGCGCATGTCGGCCTCGATCAGCAGCACCTTCTTGGTCCTGGCCATCCAGAACGCCAGGTTGGACGAGAACGTCGACTTGCCTTCGCCGGACACCGACGAGGTGACGGCGATGACCTTGTGCGCCTCTCCCAGGCTCGACAGCATGATGCCGGTGGCCGACGTGCGGATCGATTCGGCATAGTGATCGTGCGGAGAATCGATGACCGAGCGCGCCATCGCCCGCCGCCGCTGCAGCTTCTCGACCGGCAGGCCCGCCAGGAAAGGCTGCTGCAGCTTGCGCTCGACGTCGGCGGTGGTGACCACGCGGTTGTTCAGCCGCTTGACGAGGACGGCGGCGACGATCGCGGCCATCAGACCGACCAGCGCCGCTAGCGCGACGGACGCGGTCTTGGCCGGACGGACCGGCAGCAACGCCGGAATCGCCTGGTCGGTGACCCGCGCGCTGGCCGCCTGCATGTCGTTGGTGGCCTGCGTTTCCTTGAAGCGCGCGAGGAACGTCTGGTAGATCTGGCGGTTGCTCTCGACCTCGCGCTCGAGCGTGCTGGCCTGGAGTTCCTTGCGGTTGACGTCCTGCAACTGCCCCTTCGAACGGCGCATTTCGTCTTCGAGGGCCTTTTCGGTGGCCCGCGCCATGTTGTATTCCTTGGTCGCGGCGGCCAGCACGACGTCGATCTGGCGCTTGACGTTGGCTTTCGCCGACGCCAGCTCCGCCGCCGCCGCCACGTACCGGGGGTGGTCCGGGCCGTAGCGCTTGCCGACCTCGTTGACCTTGCGGATGGCCTCGGCCTCGATCTCGCGGGCGCGCTGGACGCCCGGGTTGCGCACGACGGCCGGCACCGAATCCAGATTGGCGCCGCGCGCCTTGATCAGGTTGTAGGTCTCTTCGGCATCGGCGCGCTTGACGCGGGCATCGACCATGCGCTGGGTCAGGTCGTCGAGCTGCCGTCCTTGCCCCCCCTGCACCATCGATTTGCTGTCGATCAGGCCGGTCTTCTCGCGGTAGGCCTGCAGCGCGCGCTGCGACGCGTCGAGGTTGGCCTTCAGTTCGCCCAGGCGTTTGTTGATCGACTCGGCGGCCCGCTGGGTGATCTGGCTGCGCTGCTCCATGTCGGACAGGATGAACGCGTCCGCGACGGCGTTGGCGGCCTGGGCGGCGAGCTTCGGATCCTTGGAGTCGAAGCTGACCTTGACCAGTTGCGACAGGCGGATCGGCTCGATCGTCAGTTGCCTGCTGAACTGCTCGATGACCCGGGCCTCGATCTCCGCCTGGCTGGTGACGGGCTCGGGCGCGGGCAGCCGGTCCGCCACGTCCGGCAGGTTCTGCTTGAGCCAGCCCCGGATGCCCTTGTCGGTATTGTTGGGATCGAATTCCGGCAGCGACGCCAATCCCAGTTCGCGGACCACGCGCTCGACGATGTCGCGGCCCTTCATCGTTTCGGCCTGCGTCTGGAAATACTCGCGGCTGCTGGCCACGCCGCTATAGACCTCGTCGACGCCGACGATCTTGCTCTTCGTCGATTCGATCAGCACGGTGGCCGTCGACCGGTAGACGGGCGCCATCTGCGTGACGACATAAGCGGCGATCGCGCCGCACACCAGCATCGCGCCCAGGATCCACCACTTGCGCAACATGATCGCGCGCCAGTATTCGACGAACTCGGGCGTGACCTCGTCTTCGGGGGGAGGACTGCCGTAGTCGTAGCCGTAGCCATAACCGTAATTGCCGCCATGGCCGGGGCCGTGTCCGTGCGGGCCGGACAACTGCCCCAGGGAGGACATACCTGGAGGATTGGTCATTTGATTCATCAGAAGAAGCTCTCTTCGACGTAGATCGTGTCACCGGGAGCGATCTCCGTATCGACGGTGACTTTCATCGGTTTCTGGTTGTCGCCTTCCTTCACGACGAAGATCTTGTTCATCGACGCGCGCTCCTTGAAGCCGCCGGCCAGCGACGCGGCCTTGCGCACGTTCAGGCCCGGCTGATACGGAAAGGCGCCGGGCCGTTCGACCATGCCGTTGACGAAGATCGGCCGGTATTCCTCGATCCAGACCGTCACGCGCGGATCGACCAGATACTTGCCCTTGAGGCGCTGCGTGAGCATGTCCTGGATCTCGCCTACCGTCTTGTCGAGCACCGGCAGTTCGCCGAGGAACGGGAACGAGATGGTGCCGGCATCGTTGAGCCGCACCTTGTCGCGGGTGAAATCGTCTTCGCCGAACACGCGGATCGAGACGACGTCGCCGGGGCGCAGCTTGTAGCGCGACGAGGCGACCAGCTCGGCCACCGGTGCATTGTTGGCCAGCGTGGTCTGCGCTGCCGCCTGGGCGGCCGCCGACGTGCCGGATGCCGGCTGCGCGTGGACGGCGGTGGCGATCCAGGCCGCGAGGCAGGCGACGGCGACCGCGCGCAGACCCGGGCGCTGCGGGCGCGTCAGGCAGTGCGGGCGACGATCGTCGGAGAATACGGAGCGAGGCAATCTCATAGGGGGTAACGCGTTTCCTGAATCATGTGACCTCTCGAATCAATCACGGGCAGCGCGGCTGAGGATCACTGCGGGCCCGAGGGGCAAGGCGACATCCCGCATGGCCCGGGTCGGTCGGTTCGAACCGTCAAGAAATCCGGTCATGCGAGGATCGATACCTCGATGAGGCGAGGAGAAGTCCCGAAGGACCTTGCCGCTGGCGAAGGCTCGATTCGTACCAACCGGACGACCACGCACGAACACCGAGATTGTTCCGAACGGGTCTACAGCCGGAAGCAGCACGAACGAAGCTGCGCCAGAAGCAGACACAGTCGTCACCTTATTTTACGGGCAAACCCCAGTGGACGGCAGAATACCGTCGCCCGTAAGAATCAATTTGACGTAATAAAGCCACTTGAGCTAGGTGACCGTAACAATGCTGGCTGGTTCTTTCGGGAGGAGCGCCGGGCTCCGGCTCGGGCCGGAACCCGTCGGACAGCCGGTTCACGAGGCCGATCGAAGCCGGAACGCGCCGTCGCCGGCACCGAGGAGGACGCCGGCCATCGATTGGATCGGCGAATTGACGTCAACCTTACTCGGCTGGCGGTCGATCTTGCCCGGCACGCATCGAAACCCGCCCGGCAGACCGATGTTGCGGCGATCCGACGAGCCCGCGTCCGAGGCCGCCGCCCGCTGACCGGCAGGTTAATATCCCGGGAAACTATCTGCA
The DNA here is from genome assembly GCA_047601745.1 of Burkholderiaceae bacterium. Taxonomy (GTDB): domain Bacteria; phylum Pseudomonadota; class Gammaproteobacteria; order Burkholderiales; family Burkholderiaceae_E; genus JAKPAM01. Next base: position 6,464,438 of record JASGIS010000001.1, read on the forward strand.
CCCATGGCCAAGCCTCGTTCCGCTCGCTCTCCGGCGCTTCCGACCTCCGCCTCCGCCGCCCCCCCGCCGTTGACGCAGGCCGAGACGCTCGACGACGCGTCGCTGCACAGCCTGCTGTACCAGGCGAGTCGGGAGGCGACCGCCGATCTGCGGCGCGTCATCGGCGCCGAGGGCATGCCGGTGGAATTCTGGCGGGTGCTGGAGGTGCTGGCCGACGAGCGCGGCCGGACGATGTCGGCGCTGGCCGAACAGACCGGCATGCTGCTGCCGGCCACCAGCAAGCTGGTGGACCGGATGACCGAAGCCGCGTTGATCCAGCGCTCGATCGATCCGCGGGACAACCGGCGCGTGATCCTCCACATCTCGGACTTCGGCCTGGCGAAGGTCGCGGCGCTGCGCGGCGATCTGGCCGCCCGCCGGCGCGAGGTCGCGCGGTCGCTGACGCCGTCGCGCGAGAAGCAGTTGCGCCAGTTGCTGACCGACTTCATCAGGCTCCAGCAATCGGCTGGATGACCCTCAGCCCCAGACCTTCGGCACGGGCCAGGTAGATCGGATCGCGCCCGGCGTTGGACGCCAGGTCGCCGTCGCGCGCCGCCCGCGCGCGGTAGCCGGCGCGCACGCTGCGCAGCCGCGACGGCGCGGCTCGACGCGTCACGCCGGCCTGCGCGACCAGCCGGTGCAGGTGCACGAAGCCTTCGTACGCCGATTGGGCCGGGCCGTTGAGCGTCGGCGCGCGGGCGCCGAAGCGCTGGTGATAACGCTCGCGGAACAGGCCGTTGGCGTCCGAATCGACGGATCCGAAATAACCGTGGGCGACGTACAGGCCGTCGGTGTTGTCGTGCCCCATGCCGAGCAGCGCGTTCTCCTCGATGGCCACCGACAGGCGCACGACCTTGCCGGCCAGCCGCGAATCGCCGAACGCGCGGCACAGGTAGATCGAATCGGCGCCGACCAGCGAGATCAGCAGCGCATCGGCACGGCTGCGTTCGATCCGCTCGAGGATCGGCTCGAAGCGACGATGACCCATCGGCACATAAGCGACATCGGCCACTTCGTCGCCGCGCGCCTTCAGGTGCGCGATCGCGCGATGGTGCGACTGGCGCGGCCAGCAATAGTCGTGCCCCAGCAGGAACCAGCGCCGCACGCGATGCCGATCGGCGACCCAGTCGATCGCCGGCAGCAGTTGCCGGTCGGTCGTCTCGCCGATCGCGTGCACCCATGGCGGCAGGCCCCGGCCTTCGAAATACGGCGTGTAGATCAACGGTACGCGCGCCGAGACGATTTCGGCGATCCGCTGGCAATGCGCGGTGGTGCTGAGGTTGACCAACGCGTCGACCTGGCGCCGGCCCCGGATATCGGGCTGCAGCAGCCGCCCCAGGTCGTCGTCGAGCCGGCCGCCGACGGCGGCCGAATCCAGCAGCGTCAGACGGACTTCGCGGCCGTCGACGCCCCCTTCCTCGTTCCAGGTCTCGCAAGCCAGGCGAGCGCACGCATAGGCGGACGGGCTTAGCAAGGCCTGCACGCCCGACATCGGCAGCAGCAGGCCGACGTTGAACGCGTCGCGGCTGCTGGGGGGCGCGTCGCGCAGCAGGCGGCGGCTGAACGTTTCGCTGTCGGATGCCGAACGGGCCATCGGCTGGCGCTCCATGGTGGGGCGATCCGCCCTCGGGTTGCGCGAGCGTAACGCCTGGGGTCGAGCCCGCGGAACCGGTGATTCCGGAATAGCGCATCAAGCAAGTTCCCGGCCAGGCATCGCGCCGGCCTCGACCCGCGCCTCGCCGATCGGCCATGTCGGCCGCGTCGGCCGCAAGCGGCGATCACCTGTCGCCGGCTCCCTGTCGCCGCCTCCCTGTTGACGCCGACTCGGTGACGCGCTTAGCATGCGCAAATAGTTTCCTGTTCAATTAATTCCGGCGAAGCCATCGCATGTTCGACCAGGTCGCGCAGTTCTCGTTCGACATCATCGCGTTCACGTCGGTGATGGTGCTGATCGTGCTGGGCCTGGGGATCATCGCCAGCATGATGGGGATCTTCAACTTCGCGCACGGCGAGTTCGTGCTGCTCGGCGCGTACGTCGTTTTCCTGTGCCACCAGAGCGGACTGCCCGGCTGGACCGGACTGATCGTCGCGCCGCTGGCGATGGGGATGTTCGGGCTGCTGCTCGAAGCGACGATCATCCGGCGCTTCTATGCGTCGCCGGTCGTGGCGATGCTGGGCACGTTCGCGATCGGATTGATCATCCGCGAGATCGTGCGCGGACTGCTGGGCGGCTTGTACCAATCGGTGCCCGAGCCGCTGACGGGCTTCTTCTCGATCGGCGCGCTGAACTTCTCGGTGTGGCGCTCGGTGATCATCGTGCTGACGCTGGCGGTGATCGGGGCGACCTGGCTGTTCCTGACGCGCACGTCGTACGGCTTGCGCGTGCGCGGATCGCTGGAGAACCCGATGCTGGCTCGCGCCTGCGGCATCTCGACCCGGCAGCTCTACGCGATGACGTTCGCGTTCGGCTCGGCGCTGGCCGGACTGGCCGGTGCGCTGATCGCGCCGCTTTATCCGCTGTCGGCCGACATGGGGCTGCGATTCCTGGTGCAGGGCTTCCTGTCGGTGATGCTCGGCGGCGTCGGCACGTTCGAAGGCCCGGTGCTCGGCGGTGCGACCGTCGGCGCGATGGCGGCGGGCCTGCCCTGGGTCGTCCCGCCGGTGCTGGCCGATCCGCTGGTCTTCGTCATCGCGCTGATCATCGTGCGCTTCCGGCCGCAAGGCTTCATCTCAAAGTAGGAAGGTCTCCCATGTCCGACGCGTTCACGACACCTCATCGCCCGGCGAGCCCGGGCCGCCGCGGGTTCCTGCAGGGCTCGAGCGCACTGGCCGCAGCGGGCTGGGTCGGCGTCGGCGCCAGCGGATGGATGCTGCCGCTGTCCGGCGCGCGGGCCGCCGATCCGATCAGGGTCGGCATCGCCACCGACATCACCGGACCGATCGCCCCGTCGGGCAACTCGTGCTGGCAGGTCGCGCAACTGGCCGCCGACGAACTGAACGAAGGCGGCGGCATCCTGGGCCGGCCGGTCCAGCTTTTCCTGGAGGACACGGCCTCGGATCCGAAGGTCGCCGTGGGCAACGTCCGCAAGCTGGTGCAGCAGCACAAGTGCAACGTGATCCTCGGCGGCATCACGAGTTCGATGCGCCAGGCGATCAAGGATCCGATCGTCAACCGCGGCAAGACGCTGTACGTGTACCCGCAGCTCTACGAGGGCCAGGAGTGCACGCCTTATCTGTTCAACACCGGTCCGACGCCGGCGCAGCAGTGCGACGCGCTTATCCCGTACATCATCAAGACGCTCGGCAAGAAGCGGTTCGCGCTGCCTTCGGCCAACTACGTGTGGCCGCAACTGCTGAACAAGTACGCGCGCAAGCTGATCGAGGCCAACGGCGGCGAGGTCGTGTTCGAGGAGTACTACCCGCTGGACCAGGCCGAATACTCGGCGACGATCAACAAGATCGGCAGCGGCAAGGTCGACTGCGTGTTCAACACGATCATTCCGCCGGGCGTGCAGCCGTTCATGAAGCAGTTGTACGAGTCGGGCTTCCAGAAGAACGGCGGCGTGGCCGTGTGCGTCTACTACGACGAGAACTCGCTGAACTTCAACCAGCCGCGCGAGATGGACGGCCTGCTGACCTGTCTCGATTATTTCCAGAACGTCGACGACCCGTTCAGCAAGGCGCTGCTCGAGCGGTACAACAAGAAGTTTCCGGGATCCAAGTACATGCTGACCGCAGGCAGCGCCAGCACCGGCATGTACCGCGGGATCATGCTGTACGCCGAAGCCGTCAAGGCGACCAACGGCGACCTGAAGCGCGAGACCGTGGCCAAGGCCTTCGATACCGCCAAACTCGCCCAGGGCCCGGGCGGCCCCTGCGAGATGGTGCCCGGCAAGCTGCACGTGAAGATGAACATGTACGTGGCGCGTTGCCAGGCCGTCGGCGACCGGACCCGGTTCGAGATCATCTCGAAGGCCGAGATGGTCGATCCGAAGGAGTGCTGACCAGCATGCGCGCGACTGCCCCCAAGGTCCCGGCCGGCGCGGCCGCCGCGAGCGGCTCGCGCGCGCCGCGCCGGCTGCTGCCGATCATCGAACTGGCCACGCTCGTGGTCGCGCTGGTCTTGCCGTGGTCGCTGACCGACAGCCCCGAGCTGATCACGCTGGCGACCAACATCCTGATCCTGTCGATGCTGGCGATCAGCTTCGACCTGTGCTGGGGCTATTCGGGGATCATGAGCTTCGGGCAGGCGCTGTTCTTCGGCGTGGCCAGCTACGTCGTCGCGCTCGTGGGCCGCGATCTGGACTTCAGCCAGATGGTCGTGACGCTGCCGCTGGCGATGCTCGTCGGTTTCGCGCTGAGCCTGCTGTTCGCGTTCTTCCTGCTGCTCGGGCGCAGGACGCCGACGGTGATCTTCGTGTCGCTGGGCACGCTGGCGGGCGCTTATGCGGCCGAGCGGCTGGTGTCGGGCTGGCAGTACGTGGGCGCGGGCAACGGTCTGTCGTCGGTCAAGCTGATGCAGTTCGGCAGCTACGAATTCGTCGAAGGGCTGGACTTCTATTTCGTCGTGCTGGGGCTGCTGATCGCGGCCTACGGCACCTGCCGGCTGGTCGTGCGCTCGCAGTTCGGGCTGGTGCTGGCCGGCATGCGGCAGAACGAGCAGCGGCTGTCGTTCTTCGGCTATCGCGTGCAGTGGTACAAGGCGACGGCGTTCGCGCTGGCCGGGACGATCGCCGGGCTGGCGGGCGCGCTGTTCGCTTATCACCAGGGCTTCACCGGGCCGGGCAACCTCGGACCTGGGCTGTCGACGATGGCGGTGCTGTACTGCCTGTTCGGCGGCGCGGGGACGCTGATCGGGCCGGTGCTCGGCGCGGCGTCGATCGAATCGATCTCCTATTACCTGTCGGGATCGGAGGCCGTCAAGCAGTACTGGCCGGTGCTGCTCGGCATCCTGCTGCTGGTCGTCGTGACCTTCAAGCCGTCGGGACTGCTGGGCTTCATCGTGTCGCGCCGGGAGCGGATCGGGGCGTTCGGAAGGAGCCGATGACGATGGCCCTGCTCGAAGTCTCCGGCATCAGCAAGACCTTCGGCGCCCTGAAGGCGCTGGACGGCGCCGGCGTCACGATCGACGCCCATACGTTCCACGGCCTGATCGGCCCGAACGGCTCCGGCAAGAGCACGCTGCTCAAGGCGATCGCCGGCGCGCACTTCGCCGACGAAGGCCAGGTGATCTTCGACGGCCGGGACATTACCCGCGCGCTGCCGCACGAGCGTTCGCGCGCCGGCATGAGCCTGAAATTCCAGTTGACGGCGGTGCTGCCCGAGCTGTCGGTCTACGACAACGTGCTGCTGGCGCTGCAGGCGCACGAATCGCCGTTCGCGCTGCTGCGGTCCGGCAGCCGCGCCCGGCTGCACGACTCGGTGATGGGGCCGCTCGCCGATTTCCGTCTGGCCGATCGCGCCGACGACCTGGCCGGCGAACTGAGCCACGGCGAACAGCAGTGGCTGGAGATCACGATGGCGCTGGCGCTGCGCCCCAAGATGCTGCTGCTGGACGAGCCGACCGGCGGCATGAGTCCCGAGGAACGGCGCGTGACCGGCGAACTGCTGCGGCCGATCAAGTCGTGGTGCTCGCTGCTGATCGTCGAACACGATCTGGCGTGGATCCGCGACCTGTGCGACCGCCTGACGGTGCTGGACCACGGCCAGGTACTGGATGAAGGAACGGTCGACGACATCCAGCGCTCCGACAAGGTGAAGAAGGTCTATACGACACGGGAATGAACGACGATGAGTGCGCTCCCTGATCCGAAGCCCGCGGCGCCGCTGCTGGCGATCGAGCGGCTGAACGCGGGTTACGGCCACAGCCAGGTGCTGTTCGACGTGAGCCTGCAGGTGCCGCCCGGCGGCGCGATCGCGATCCTGGGCCGCAACGGCGCCGGCAAGTCGACGCTGCTGAAGACGATCGCCGGCGAACTCGGATCGATGTCCGGCGCGATCCGCTTCGCGGGCGCCGACATCCGCCACGCGGCGCCCGAAATGCGCTCGCGCGCGGGCATCGGCTACGTACCGCAGGAGGATGCGGTGTTCGGCTCGATGTCGGTGCGCGACAACCTGGCGCTGGGCGCGATCCGCAACCTCGACAAGTCGGGCATCGACGAAGTGCTGTCGTTCTTTCCGAAGCTGGCCAAGCGCCTGGGCCAGCCGGCCGCGACGCTGTCCGGCGGCGAACGCAAAATGCTGGCGATCGGCCGCGCGCTGCTGGGCCGGCCCGAGATCCTGATGCTCGACGAGCCGACCGAGGGCGTCTGGCAGGGCGTGGTCGAGGAAATCGCCGACCGGCTGCAGCAGCTTACCCGGCGCATGGCGATCGTCATCGTCGAGCAGCACATCGAGCTGGCGCTGCGCGTCAGCCATCGCGCTTATGTGATGGATCGCGGCCATATCGCGATCGAGGGCACGAGCGACGACGTGAAGAACGATCCGCGACTGTTGACCTACCTCGCGCCCTGAACCCGTACCGGAGAAACACCGATGGCCATCCTGCCCCCGACCCCCGCCCAGTTGCACCGGATCGCCGACCGGCTCGGACTGTCGTTGACCGATGCCGACGCCGCGAGCTTCATCGCGCTGGCGCAGCCGCAGATCGACAGCTACAACCTGGTCGCGGCGATGCCCGACGAACTGCCGCCGGTCGCCTACCCGCGCACGCCGGGCGTGCGGCCGCCGGTCGAGGACAATCCGCAGAACGCGTGGTACGTGAAGTCCACGGTCCGCGGCGCGGCCGACGGCCGGCTGGCGGGCCGCAGCGTGGTGCTGAAGGACAACATCATGCTGGCCGGCGTGCCGATGATGAACGGCAGCTCGACGCTGGACGGCTACGTCCCGAACGTCGACGCGACGCTGGTCACGCGGATCCTGGACGCGGGCGGCACGATCGTCGGCAAGGCGCACTGCGAGAACTTCTGCATGTCCGGCGGCAGCCACACCGGCTCGTTCGGACCGGTTCACAACCCGCACAAGCACGGCTGGTCGGCCGGCGGTTCGTCGAGCGGCTGCGCGGTGCTGGTCGCCAAGGGCGAGGTCGACATGGCGATCGGCGGCGACCAGGGCGGATCGATCCGGATGCCGGCATCGTTCTGCGGCATCTACGGGATGAAACCGACGCACGGGCTGGTGCCTTATACCGGCGTGATGCCGATCGAGGTCACGGTGGACCACGTGGGGCCGATGACGGCAACGGTGGCCGACAACGCGCTGCTGCTCGAGGTGATCGCCGGCGTCGACGGCTACGACGCGCGCCAGTACGACGTGCCGGCGCACGATCCGGACACTCGCCGGTACAGCGAAGGGCTGGGCCGGGACATCGCCGGCCTGCGGATCGGCGTCGTGCGCGAGGGATTCCTGCAAGCCAACGCCGAAAAGGCCGTCAACGACAAGGTGATGGCGGCGGCCGCCCGGCTGCGCGAACTGGGCGCGGTGGTCGAGGAGGTCGCGATTCCGATGCACCTGCTCGGGCCGTCGATCGCCGCGCCGATCCTGATCGAAGGATCGACGCAGACGATGATGGCCGGCGACGGATACGGCACGAGCCGCAAGGATCTGTACGTGACCAGCCTGATGGATTTCCATCGCAACTGGCGCGAGCGCGCCGACGAACTGTCGGAGACGACCAAGCTGTTCCTGCTGCTGGGCGAGTTCGTGCGCGAGCGGCACGGCAGCCGCTTCTACGGCAAGTCGATCAACCTGGCGCGGCGGCTGCGCGCCGCTTATGACGCGCAGCTCGCGCGGTACGATCTGCTGATGATGCCGACGACGGCCGTCAAGGCGACGAAGCTGCCGGACCCGGGCGCGCCGCGCGAGGAGATCGTCGCGCGCGCGTTCGACATGACGTCGAACACCGGGCCGTTCGACATCACGCATCATCCGGCGATGGCGATCCCGTGCGGGATCGCCGACGGACTGCCGGTATCGATGATGCTGATCGGCAGGCATTTCGACGAAGCGACGATCTATCGCGCGGCGCACGCGTACGAGCAATCGCACGACTGGCGCACGTGCTGACCGCCGGACCGAGCGCCGCAGCGCGGCGCCGGACCGGCCCAACGAGCGTCCGCCCGACGGACACGAGGAGAACGCCATGCCCCTGGACAACCTGCCCTACGCGCAGATCACCGACCTGGCCGCCGCTTACCGCCAGAAGAAACTGTCGCCGGTCGACGTCACGCAACTGATGATCGAGCGCATCGCCCGGCTGGAGCCGGCGCTGCACGCCTACCTGACGCTGACGCCGGAGATCGCGCTGGAACAGGCGCGGCAGGCCGAGGCCGAGATGCAGCGCGGCGAGTTCCGCGGGCCGATGCACGGCGTGCCGATCGGCATCAAGGACCTGTGCGAGACCGCCGGCGTGCGCACGACCTGGGGATCGGTGATCCTCCAGGACCACGTGCCCGAGCGCAACGCGACGGTCATCGACAAGCTGTTCGCGGCGGGCGCGATCATGCTCGGCAAGCTGCACATGACCGAGGGCGCGTACTCGGTCCATCATCCGTCGCTGCCGGTGCCGGTCAACCCGTGGCACGCCGATCACTGGTCGGGCGCGTCGTCGAGCGGATCGGGCGTCGCGACGGCTGCGGGGCTGTGTTACGGATCGATCGGCACCGATACCGGCGGATCGATCCGCTTTCCGTCGGGAGCCAACGGCGTGACGGGCCTGAAGCCGACCTGGGGACGCGTGAGCCGCCACGGCGTGCTGGCGCTGGCCGACAGCCTGGATCACGTCGGCCCGATGACCCGCTCGGCGGCCGATTGCGGCGCGATGCTGGGCGCGATGGCGGGCGTGGACCCGAACGACCCGACGACGCTCGAGGCAGCGGTGCCCGACTATCTGCAGGGGATCGAGACCGGCATCCGCGGCGTACGGATCGGCGTCGACCCCGCGTATCTGAGCGTGTGCACGCCCGACACGCTGCGGGTCATCGACGAAGCGCGCCGGGTACTCGGCGACCTGGGCGCGACCCTGACCGAAGTCGCGATGCCGGCGACGACCTCGGCGATGGCCGTGGAGTGGGCGCGGCTGTGCGGAGCGGAGACCGCGATCGCGCACGAGCGCTACTACCCGGCGCGCGCCGCCGAGTACGGACCGGTGCTGGCATCGCTGATCGAGATGGGACGCGCGGCGACCGGCATCGAGATCATGAAGATCGAGCAGGCGCGCCTGGCCTTCAAGGGGGCGCTGCGCAAGCTGTTCGAACAGGTCGACCTGCTGCTGGTGCCGGTCCACCCGTTCGGCAACCCGTCGGGCGCCGAACTCGATCGGTACCTGAGCTCGCCCGAAGGCATCGACAACCTGCTGCGCTATACGGCGCCTTTCGACATGTCGGGCAGCCCGACGCTGACGATGCCCGGCGGCTTCGCCGACAAGGGCGACCAGACCGACAAGGGGCTGCCGATCGGCTTCCAGTTGGTCGGCCGGCACCTGGACGAACCGTTGCTGGTGCGGGCCGGGCATGCGTACCAGCGCGTGACGGACTGGCACCGGCGACACCCGGAGGGGTGAGAATCCGGGATCTCTTCAACTGAAGAGCCGGGCACCGCCGCCGAGGCGCGGTGCCGGCAGGCGGCGTGCGCCGAGAATCCGTGAACGAACCAGCCACGCCCGCCCGCTCACGGATTCTGACCGCAGGGGTCAACCGGCCGCCGCGGCCCGCCCCGCCCGGAGCCGCGCGCGCAGCCACCGCAGGCACAACACGGCGAGCACCGACGCGGAGACGTCGACGATCCAGTCGCTCAGGTCGACCGAGCGGCCCGGGTTGAACGACTGCGCGAATTCGTCGAGCAGCCCGATCAGCGCGATGCTCAGGACGATCGCGCGGCCGTGGCGCGCGGCGAAGATCACCCACAGCAGCACGCTGGTGCCGAAGAACATCGTCAGGTGGGCGAGCTTGTCCCACGGCGCCCGGAACAGGCCGACCGCGTACGGCTGCTGCCCGTGATAGAACAGGTTGGCCAGGCACGCGGCCAGCAGCAGCCCGGCGGCAAGGCGCTGCGCGCGGGTCGGCTCGAACAGGACCTGGCCGAGGCGATCGAAGCGATCCGAAGGCCCGGCCTCAATCACGCTTCAGACCGCCGAGCAGCGCCGCCAGCGGCCGTTTGCTCTGCTGGGCGCCCAGGCCCCGGCGCTGCTGCGAGCCGGCCACCGCCGTGCCGGCGCCCTGCTGCGCGTCACCGGCGCCCGGATCCTTCGGTTCGTAGGGCTGGTAGAAGAACGGATCCTGCGAGCGGCCGGCTACCGGCGCGTTGGGGACCGGCTGCTTGATGCGGTTCATCGGCCGGCGCTCGCGCGGCTTCGCGTGTTCGCCGTAACCGCGCTCGACGTGCACCTGGCGCGCCAGGCGGCCGGGATCGTCGAGCACCAGCGTTTCGATGTCGAGCTTGCGCTTGAGCAGCTTCTCGATGTCGCTGTGCTGGCGCGCCTCGGCGTCGGTCATCAGCGACAGCGCGATGCCGCTGGCGCCGGCGCGGCCGGTGCGGCCGATCCGGTGCACGTAGTCCTCGGGCGTGTACGGCAGGTCGTAGTTGATGACGGCCGGCAGCTCGGCGATGTCCAGGCCGCGCGCGGCGACGTCGGTCGCGACCAGCACCGCGGTCTCGCCCTTCTTGAAGGCCTCGAGCGTGGCCAGGCGCTCCTGCTGCGACTTGTCGCCGTGGATCGCGGCGGCGTTCAGGCCGTCGCGTTCGAGCTGGCGCGCCAGCCGCCCGGCACCGATCTTGGTATTGGTGAAGACGATGACCTGCGACAGCTTGCGGTCGCGAACGAGCTGGGCGACGGCCGCGCGCTTGGATTCGGTATCGGGCACGCGGTAGACGTGCTGCTCGACGTTCTCGGCGGTGGCGTTGCGCCGCGCGACCTCGATCGATACCGGCTTGACCAGGAAGCTCTCGGCCAGCTTGCGGATGTCGCCGGAGAACGTCGCCGAGAACATCAGGTTCTGCCGCTGCTTGGGCAGCAGGTTGATGATCCGCTGGATGTCGGGCAGGAAGCCCATGTCCAGCATCCGGTCGGCCTCGTCCATCACGAAGACCTCGACCTGCGACAACGTGACGGTGCGCTGCTCGACGTGATCGAGCAGACGGCCCGGCGTGGCGATCAATACCTCGCAGCCCTGGCGCATCGCGGCGATCTGCGGCTTGATGTCGACGCCGCCGTAGACGACGCCGCTCTTCAGGTACGTGTGCTTGGCGTAGGCGGCGACGTTGACGTAGATCTGGTCGGCCAGCTCGCGCGTCGGCGCGATGATCAGCGAGCGCACCGGATGACGGGCCGGCGACGCGCTCGGATTGGACTTGGGCATCAGCCGCTGCAGGATCGGCAGCGCGAAGCCGGCGGTCTTGCCGGTGCCGGTCTGCGCGGCGCCCATCACGTCCTTGCCGAGCAGCACGACCGGGATGGCCTGCGCCTGGATCGGCGTGGGCTTGGTATAGCCCATCTCGGTGACGGCTCGAACGATCTTCGGATCGAGCCCGAAGTCGTCGAACGAGGTGGCCAGGCCACTGTCGGCAACGGGAGCGGCGGACGCCGTCGGTGCGTCGGGCGGCGTGGCGGCGGCGGCCGATCCGGCGTCGGCCGGGACGGGGGAGGTATCGACGGGAGGGGTGCTGGGCGTGTCGTTCAAAAAGCGGTAGGCGCCAATGCGCGTGGTGTGGTGGTCTCGAACCCGCTATTTTCCCGACTTTTGGCCCCGCTGTCGACCTTTGGCTGACGAAACGCGAGGAGCTTGTCAAGTCCCCGGACCATCGGCCGCGCCCGAACACGCGCCGAAACGGCGTCCGCGCACGATGCCGGCGCCGCGTCGCACGGCTCGACGCGGCGCTATACTGGATGAATCCACAGATCCATGCCCTCGCCTTCCGCGGCGACGGCGCCTCCGCACAGCCTTCAGTCGTGTTCGCCGAGCATCTGGTCTTCGTCGATGTCGAAACCACCGGCACGTCGCCGCGGACGGCGCGCGTGACCGAGGTCGGCGTCGTCGAGGTCCGGTCCGACGGCGACGGCGGCTGGACCGTCGACGAATGGTCGAGCCTCGTCGATCCGCAGTGCGCGATCCCGGCGCAGATCCAGTTCCTGACCGGCATCACGCAGGACATGGTGGCCGGCGCGCCGCGCTTCGCCGATCTGGCGCCCGGGCTGCGCGAACGGCTGCAGGGCGCGGTGATGGTCGCGCACAACGCCCGCTTCGACTACGGTTTCCTGAAGGCCGAGTTCGAGCGCGCGGGCCTGCCGTTCCACGCGCGGACGCTGTGCACGGTCAGGTTGTCGCGCTTGCTGGACCCCGAGCGCAGCCCGCATTCGCTCGATGCGATCATCGCCCGCCATCGGCTGCCGGCGCCGGACAGGCATCGGGCGCTCGGCGATGCGCGCGTGTTGTGGGCGTTCGTCCGGAAGGTCTGGGACAGCCATGGCGCCGACACCGTGCAGGCGGCCGCGCGCCGGCTGCTGCGGCATCCGGCGCTGCCTTCGCACCTGCCGGCCGACACGTTGCAGCGGATTCCGCGCGCGCCCGGCGTCTACCAGTTCCTCGGCGAGGGCGACCAGCCGTTGTACATCGGCAAGAGCGTCTGCCTGCGCGAACGCGTCGCCAGCCATTTCGTCGACGACCATCGGCACGAACGCGGCGTGCGGCTGGCCAGCGAGGTGCGGCGCATCGATTGGCAGCGCACGGCAGGCGAACTGGGCGCGCTGCTGCTCGAGGCGCGGTGGATCCGCGAACGGCTGCCGTCGCACAACGTGGCGCTGCGCCGGCGGCTGGCCGAGGTGGTGATCGCGCCGCTGGCGCAGCGCAAGCCGCGCCTGCTGAAGCTGTCGGACGTGGACGCGGCGGCGCTGCCCGGCCATTTCGGCCCGTTCGCCAGCCGCACTGCCGCGCGGACGATGCTGCTGGACCTGTGCCGCCAGCATCGGCTCTGCGCGAAACGGCTGGGACTCGAACGCGGGCCGGCCGACGCGCCGTGCTTCAACCGCCAGTTGGGCCGCTGCGACGGCGCCTGCGTCGGCGCGCAGACCGACGACGCGCTGATCGCGAAACTGGACGAGGCGCTGGCCCCCTGCCGGATCGCCGCCTGGGAGGGCGGGCCGCTGGCCGTGCGCGAGCGCTTCGCCGAGGCCGCGGACGCCGTCGGCGGCCTGTCCGGTGCGGACCGCGCCATCGAGACGGAGCGCGCGGAAACCGGCCCGTCGGAGATCGGCGCCGAGGAGGCCGTCGAGGACTGGCTGGTCTTCGATCGCTGGTGCTACCTCGGCCGCGCCGGCGACGAGGACGGCGCGCGGCGGCTGGCCGACGCCGGCGGCCCGCTGGCGTTCGATACCAACGCTTATCGATTGATCCGACGCGTGCGCGAACGACCGCCCCCGGGGGTCGTCTTGCAGCCGCTGGACGCGCGGTATAGTTCGACCGACACCCCGAGCGCGGAGATCCCCCCATGGCCCTGATGGATTTCATCAAGAAGCAGTTCATCGACGTCATCCAGTGGACCGAGTCCGGCGACGACGTGCTGGCATGGCGCTTCCCGATGGCCGAAATGGAGATCCAGAACGGCGCGTCGCTGACGGTGCGCGAGTCGCAGCAGGCGCTGTTCGTCAACGAGGGCACGGTGGCCGACCTGTTCGGTCCCGGCCAGTACACGCTGACGACGCGCACGCTGCCGGTGCTGACCTATCTGAAGAACTGGGACAAGCTGTTCGAGTCGCCGTTCAAGAGCGACGTCTACTTCTTCAGCACCCGCCAGCGGATCGACCGGCGCTGGGGCACGCCGCAGCCGGTGACGGTGCGCGACAAGGACTTCGGCGCGGTGCGGATCCGGGCATTCGGCAACTACGCGTTCCACGTTGCCGACCCGAAGATCTTCCATACGACGATCTCGGGCACGCGCGACCGATACGAGGTCGGCGAACTCGAAGGCCAGCTCAAGGGATTGATCGTGCAGGGCATCGCCAACGGCATCGCGTCCAGCGGCGTGCCCTTCCTCGATCTGGCGGCCAATCAGACCGCGTTCGCCGGGGCGATCGGCATGGCGCTGGCGCCGGAGTTCGACAAGCTGGGCCTGAAGCTGGACGGCTTCACGCTGCAGAGCGTGTCGCTGCCCGACGAACTGCAGAAGGTGCTCGACCAGAAGATCGGCATGGGCATGGTCGGCGACGACCTGAACCGGTTCATCCAGTACCAGACCGGCCAGGCGATCCCGACGCTCGCGCAGGGCGCGGCCGCGGGCGGCGGCAGCGGCGTCGTCGGCGATGCGGTCGGCCTGGGTGCGGGCGTGGCGATGGGGCAGGTACTGGCGCAGACGCTTCAGCAGGGCATGCAGCCGGCCCGGGCTGCCCAGCCCGCCCAGCCGGCAACGGCCGCGCAGGCCGTCGCCGGCGGCGGGAACGACACGGCCGGACAGCCGTCTCCCACGGTCGTCGTGGGCCTGAAGCCCGACGAAGTGGCCGGTGCGCTGGAAAAGCTGCACGAACTGCTGACCAAGGGCATCCTGACGCAGGCCGAGTTCGACGCGAAGAAAACCGAACTGCTGAAGAAGCTGGTCTGATATGGAATGGCTCAAACCTGAGGTGCTGGTCGCGTCGCTGGTCTATTCGCTGCTGGGCGTCGTCGTGTTCTGGGTCAGCTTCCTCGTCATCGACCGCCTCACGCCTTATGACCTGTGGAAGCAACTGGTCGAGGAGCGGAACATCGCACTGGCGATCGTCATCGGCGCGATGTGCCTGGGCGTGGCGATCATCGTGGCATCGGCGATCCACTAGTCCCTCGACACCCGTACGTCGACCCCCAGGTAACGTGACATTCGTTCGGTTCGGGCGGCGATGACCGGGCGGGGGGCGAACCGGGTCGATACCGGGAGTATCGACTTGGTTCGACACGCGACCGAGGGCACCGCCCGGGTCTGTTCACACTAAGCCAACCCCATCGCGATCTCGACGCTGCGCACCAGCGTGATCAATCGCGCGCCGGCCAGTGCGCGCAGCGACGCGGGCGATCGACCTCGCAGCGCCATCGCGCACGCGAACACGACGGTCTCGCCGTTGACCGGCGCGATCATCGGCACCGCGACCGTCAGCCTGTCGGGCTGGACGATGCCGGGGCCGCTGGTGAAACGCTGCTGCGAGAACTCGCGCAGACCCTGCCGCACCGCCGCGATGTGCTCGGCATGCTGCCGCGGCTCGCGCGCCCTGACCTGGTTGAGGACCCTGTCGCGTTCGGCCGGCGCGCTGCGCGCGAGCCATGCGCGTCCGCTGGCGGTGGCCATGATCGGGAAGGCGGCGCCGATGTCGATCAACGGCGCGTCATCCTTCTCGGAGCGAAAGGTTTCCATGTAGACCATCTGCGTGCGGTCGCGGATCGCGATGCCGACCATGCCGCCCATTTCGTCGGCCAGTTGCCGGATCCACGGCCGCACGATCTGTCGCAGCGTCATGCTGGCCAGCAACGGGTAACCGAGCGCCAGCACCGCCGCGCCCAGCCGGTACCCGCCCCGGGCATCGTCACGCCGCAAGTAGCCGAGCTGCGTCAGCGTGTACGTCAGTCGCGACACGGTGGCCTTGTCGAGACCGGTACGGATCACGAAGTCGCGATTGCCGAGCGGGCCGTCGCGGGGCGTGAAGCACAGCACCAGTTCCAGGCCCCGTGCGAGCGTCCGCGCGAACTGCCGGTCGCGGCCGGCATCGGCGCTGATGCCGCCGGTGCCGGTGCCGGTGCCGGTGCCGGTGCCGGTGCTGGTGCTGGTGCCAGTGCCGAGGTCGATGCCGAGGTCGATGCCGATGCCGGCACGAGCGCGGGCGTCGGCATCGGCGTTGGCGCCGATACCCGCGCGACGACCGGCATCGGCGACCGTCGTCGACCCTGGTAGCGCGATCGCTGGTGCCATCGTGGCGGGCCCGCGCTGCCACGCCCGCTCGACCGCTCGCACCATGCGGACGAGCCGCGGCGCGATCTGGCGTTCGAGCCTGCCGGGCGCCAGCCGCACGGCCGGCACGCCGCAATTGAACACCAGCGTCTCGCCGTCGAACGGCATGCGCATCGGGACGGCCACCGCATGCACGTCCCGCTGCCAATCGCCGAGACCGAGACAGAAACCGCGAGCGTCATAAGCGGCCAGCTCGGCCATCACCGCCGCGCGAAACGGCCGCCAGGCGGCCGCATGCTCGCAGCGGATCTCCCTGAGCGCCTGCTCGCGCTGCGCGGCGTCGACGCCGGCCAGCCAGGCGCGCCCCATCGCCGTCGCCCAGATCGGCAGGCTGCCGCCGATGTCGGGACGGAAGGCGATCGCCTCGTGGCCGCGACAGGTCTGCACGTAGACCATCTGATGGCGGTCGCGCAGGCCCAGCGACACCGAACCGCCGGCTTCGTCGGCGAGCGCCTGCATCAGCGGCTGCGCCGCGTGCCGGATCGACAGGCCGGCCAGCAGCGGATAGCCGGCCGCCAGCGTGGCCGAGCCGAGCCGGTAGCGGCGCTGCTGCGCGTCGTACTTGAGAAAACCGAGATCGCACAGCGTGTACGTCAATCGAGAAATCGACGCCTTGGACATGCCGGTGCGATCGGCCAGGTCGCGATTGCCGAGCGCCGGCTCGCCGATCCGGAAGCATGCGAGCAGGTTCAACCCGTTCGCGAGACTGGTCGCGAACATCGGCTTGCGGGAACGAATGGGCGACGCTGGCATGCGCGGGCTTAGCGCGATCGGGGACGGAAAATCGTCGTGATTAATATAACAAAACAATCGTTTCGCATTGGGTGTCGGCGCGCCTAGACTGCGCCTGCCGTCGAGCCGCGGGAAGCGTCTCGAACGAGGCCGGAGACGAACCAGCGGAGACCAAGCGTGATACGTGACGCCGAAGCATTCGGAATCTTTCTGGAGGGATTGCGGCGCTTCTGCCGCGAGCGGCTGATCCCTCGTGAAGCGGAGGTCGCGCGCACCGACGAGGTGCCGCCCGACCTCGTCGACGAGATGGCTGCGCAGGGCCTGTTCGGCTTTTCGATTCCCGAGGCGTACGGCGGCGCCGGCATGAGCACCGAAGAACTGGTGCTGGCCGCGATCGAGCTGTCGCAATGCTCGGTGGCGTTTCGGGCGCGGGTGGGGACCAACACCGGTATCGGCAGCGAGGCTCTGGTCGTCGACGGCTCCGACGCGCAGAAGCGCCGCTACCTGCCGGCGCTGGCCAGCGGCCGGCTGACCGGATGCTTCGCGTTGACCGAGCCCGAGGCCGGATCGGACGCGGCGGCGCTGCGGACGACGGCACGCCGCGGGGACGGCGGCTACGTGCTGAACGGCAGCAAGTGCTTCATCACGAACGCGCCGATCGCCGGCCTGTTCACGGTGATGGCGCGCACCGATCCGGCGGCGAAAGGGGCATCCGGCGTCACGGCCTTCCTGGTCGAGCGTGGCACGCCGGGCCTGAGCACCGGGGCGCCGTACGCCAAGATGGGCCAGGCCGGCTCGCCGGTATCCGAGGTGCATTTCGACGACTGCTTCGTGCCGACCGCGCAGCGCATCGGCGATGAAGGAGCAGGCTTCAGGATCGCGATGCGGGTGCTGAACAAGCAGCGCATCCATCTGGCGGCGCTGTGCATCGGGCCGGCGATCCGGATGCTCGACGAGATCGTCGCGCATACCGCGCGGCGGCAGCAGTTCGGCCAGCCGGTCGCGAACTTTCAGCTCGTGCAGGCGATGGTGGCCGACTGCCAGACCGAGATCCATGCGGCACGCGCGCTGGTGACGGAGACCGCGCGCAAGCGCGACCAGGGCGAGGACGTGACGATGGAGGCGTCGATCTGCAAGTACTTCGCGTCGGAGATGTGCGGCCGCGTCGCCGACCGCTGCGTGCAGATGATGGGCGGCTACGGCTACATCGCCGACAACCCGATCGAACGCTTCTATCGCGACGTGCGGCTGTTCCGGCTGTACGAGGGCACGAGCCAGATTCACCAGTTGAACATCGCCCGGCGCACGTATGCCGCGGCAGGCCACGATCCGCGCGGCTGACGAGGTCGAGGAGAGTCATCGATGCATCGCAGAACGTTCATCACCGCCGCCGCGCTCGCGGGCGCGTCGCCGGGCCTGGCCTTCGGGCAGGGCGACTACCCGAACCATCCGGTACGGCTGGTCGTCGGATTTCCCCCGGGCGGGTCCACCGACATGGCGGCCCGGATGCTGGCCGAACGGCTGAGCACCGAGTTGCGCCAGCCGGTCATCGTCGACAACCGGGCCGGCGCTGCCGGCAACATCGGCGGCGAGTCGGTCGCGCGCGCGCCGGCCGACGGCCATACGCTGTTGATGGCGGCCGCCGCGCAGATCGGCATCAATCCGTCGCTGTATCCGAAGATGGGCTACAACCCGTCGAAGGACCTGGCGCCGGTGTCGCTGATCCAGAACGAGCACAACCTGATGGTCGTGCATCCGTCGGTACCCGCCGGCAACGTCGGGGAGTTCATCGCCTGGGCGAAGGCCAACCCCGACAAGGCGACGTTCGCCTCGCCCGGCATCGGTTCGCCGGCCCATCTGGCCGGCGTGCTGATGAACCAGATGGCCGGATTGAAGATGCTGCACGTGCCGTACAAGGGCTCGGCGCCGGCGATCAGCGATCTGCTGGCCGGCAACGTGACGATGGCGATCGACAACATGCCGCCGTACCTGCCGCAGGTGCGGGCCGGCAAGCTGCGCGCGCTGGCGGTCGCCAGCCCGGTGCGCGCCAAGGCCGCGCCCGACATCCCGACCGTCGCCGAGTCGGGCCTGCCCGGCTACGTGGTGTCGGCATGGAAGGGGCTGATGGCACCGGCCGGCACGCCGGCGGCGATCATCGAGCGCCTTCACCAGGCGGTCGTGCGGTCGCTGGCCGCGCCCGATCTGCAGCAGCGGATGCTCGACACCGGTGCCGAGCCGGTCGGCAATACGCCCGCGCAGTTCGCCGCGTTCATCGACAGCGACACCCGGCAGTGGGCGGCGCTGGTCTCGTCGATCGGACTCACGCTCGAATGACGGCGCCGACGCATCCTCCGATCAATCCGTTCGCGCTCGACGCGCGACTGAGCGCGCTGCGCGACCGGGTGCGCGAGTTCGTCGAGCACGAAGCGATTCCGCGCGAAAGCGCGGCGCTCGCACACGACGTCGAGGCGCTCGATGCGGTGCTCGGCGAACTGCGCCCGCTGGCGAAGGCTGCCGGCATCTATGCGCCGCAATTGCCTGCCGAACGAGGCGGACTCGGATTGAGCTGGCGCGAGCGCGCGGTGGTGCTCGAGGAGGCCGGGCGCAGCCTGCTCGGGGCCGGCGCGATCAACTGCGCGGCGCCCGACCAGCCGAACATGATCAACCTGATCGCGCACGGCACGCCGGCGCAGCAGGCGCGCTACCTCGATCCGCTGATTCGCGGCGACATCCGCTCGTGCTTCGCGATGACCGAGCCCTCGCCCGGCGCGGGGTCCGACCCGTCGATGCTGCGGACCCGCGCGCGGCGCAGGCCGGGCGGCGGCTGGACCATCGACGGCCATAAGTGGTTCATCAGCGGCGCGGTCGGCGCCGCGTTCGCGATCGTGCTCGCGCAGACCGACGAAGGCGCGACGACCTTCATCGTCGACACCGATAACCCCGGCTACACGCTGGTGCGCGACATCCGGAGCCTCGGCGCGTTCCAGATCGGCGGCCACGGCGAGATCCGCTTCGACGGCTGCGAGGTCGGCGACGACGCGGTGCTGGGCGAGGTCGGCCAGGGGCTGGCCTACGCGCAGCTCCGGCTCGAACCGGCGCGGCTGTCGCACTGCATGCGCTTCATCGGCCGCGCATCGCGTGCGATGAGCATCGCGCAGGACTATGTCAACCAGCGCAGCTCGTTCGGGCAGCGGCTGGCGGATCTGCAGCAGGTGCAGGCGATGGTCGCCGACAGCCACATCGACCTGCACGCGTGCCGGCTGATGACCTGGCACGCGGCCGCGCTGATGGATGCGGGCCTGCCGGTCAAGCACGAGTCGGCGATGACCAAGGTGTTCGTGTCCGAGGCCGTGTTTCGCGTCGTCGACCGCGCCGCGCAGATGATGGGCGCGCTCGGCATGTCCGAGGACACGCCGGTGGGGCTGATCTTCAGCGAGCTGCGGCCGTTCCGCGTCTACGACGGCGCGTCCGAACTGCATCGCGCGACGCTGGCCCGGCGGATCCTGAAGACGGGCCTGCGCGCTTAGCGTGAACCGGCGATCGCGAACCGGTTCCGGATCTCGATGCACGCGCCGAGCAGCGTGCGCCAATGAGCAGCGCGCGCCAACGGACGGACACGTGCTGCTCGACTTCTACCGTGAAGCCGGCGTCGTCGTGGACTCGGGGCGTCGGAGCCGGTCAGCCCATCTCCGACGGATTTCCGCGCGGTCATCGATTCGGACATCGCGTGGATGACGCGCATGGCCAAGGCGCTGAAGATGATCTGAAACGGCGGCAATCCGGAAACCTGACGTTTCCGCGCGAGATCTTTTTTTCGCGCTGCGGATCACCGATATTCGACACATGGCGATCGATGACGACCGCCCTCGTGAACAAAAAGTAAGGTGATCTCCATGAAACGTCTCGCTGCTCTCTCCGCCGCCCTCGCTTTCGCTTCGGTTGCCGGCCTCGCCCAGGCAGGCAGCCAGATTTCCTCGGACGACTTCTCGACGCTGACCGGCCCGAGCGCGCGCCCCGTCGTGTCGTCGTCGGCCCCGGTGGCCCGCTTCGACAACGGCTACAACGTGCAAGCCAGCGCCGACGTCGAACAGGGTCTGACCGGCCCGCAGGCGCCGCGTGCCGTCAGCACGCTGACCCGCGCGCAGGTCAAGGACGAACTGGAACTGGCTCGCTCGCAAGGCCTGCTGGAACCCGGTTATGAATACCTGGGTGTCGCGGGCGCGCCGATGAGCCACCCGAAAGGCCAGGCGACCAGCTACGCCGGCACGAAAGCGACGCCGGCTGGCCAATAACCAGGCCCTTGGGGCGGCAACGCCGCCCTAAGCTGGAGCATCCGAAGCCCGACGACGGCGATTCTGCCGTCGTCGGGCTTCGTGCTTTCCACGCCAGGTACCGAACGATCCGGCCTGGCTTTTCTTTGTTTGCCGGGTCTGTCCGCGCCGAAGCGGGCTCCTGCGCTCGGACCCGGTCGGCGGCGCAACGGACCACGTGCCCCGGGAGCCGGCACGGCAGCATGCGCGGCCCGAGGCCATCGGCATCGGCGTCGGCATCGGCAGACGTACAGACTCACGATTCGATGGGTCGCCCGCCGCGAAACAGCGACGATCACGCCGATGCGACGCGCTCGGCCATGCGATCAGTAAGCCCCTGAAGCAGGCTCGTATACCTTCTCGCGCGAACGACGGAACCCGCTTCGCGGCGGCGGCCGGCCAACCGGAACCGCCAACCGGGGCTACCAACCGGACCAACCAACCAAGCCGACCAACCGGCCCCCGTCCGGCACCGTCGCGTGACGGCGTCCCGGAGCTTGCCTAGGTAGTTTTCCGTCGGTTGAGCCAAAAAAAAGGGAGCCGCATCACTGCGAACTCCCTTCATACGAGGCGTGGAGGCTTCGATTGATTCCAGACTTAGGAACTTAGTACATCGCTTTTTGTTATGCGGTCGAACAGATCGGCGCGAGGCCGATCCGTTGCATCAGAACATGTGGCGAATACCAAGCGCGACGGCTTTCGGCTTGGCGCCCGCACCGGCCGCACCCACCGACGTACCGCTGGCGAACACGCCGAACGCTGCGTTCGAATCGTTGCGGGTCGTACCGAACGATGCGTACACGTTGGTGCGCTTGGACAGCGGGTACGTGTAAGCGACGCCGTAGACCTTGGCCTTGCCTTCGGCACCGGCCGTACCACCGAGCAGACCGTTACGGCCGGCTTCGGCTTTCAGCTGCGTGAAGCTGGCGAGCAGCTCACCCGCACCGATGCGGACACCCGCGCCGACGTTGTAGAAGTCGAAATCGGTGCTGTCGGCTGACAGTTCCGAACGGCCCCAGCCGGCCAGCAGGCGCGCCGGACCGAAGTCGTAGCCGCCACCGATACCGTACTGCTTGTTGCGGTCATAACCGGCGCTGGCCGGCACGGTGGCCTGGCGCAGTTCCTGGTAGTACGCGGACGCCGTGATGCGGTTGGCCTGGTACAGGGCCGACACACCGTAGATGTTGCCCTGGCTCTTGGGCTGCTCGTAACGCTCGCCGCTACCGGCCATCGCGCGGATCGTCAGGCCGCCGAAGCTCGGCGACGTGTAGTGGATCGCGTTGCTGGCGCGCAGCGTGTAGCCGCCCGACTGCTGGTACGTGAACGCGGTACCGAACAGGCCATAATTGAACACGTCGGTCGCCGCACCGGCGTAATAAGCGGGCGTATAGTCACGACCCAACATCACCGTACCGAACGAGCCGCCCAGACCGACGACCGAACGGCGCGCGAAGTCGAGGCCGCCATTGGCCGCGGAACCGGTGCCTTCGTCGACGTTCCAGCCGCCTTCAGCGACGAACAGGGCCTTGAGGCCACCACCCAGGTCTTCGCTGCCGCGGATGCCGAAGCGGCTGGTCGACTGGACACCGCTGAAGACATTGGCGGCGGCGCCGTTGTTGACGCCCGCTGCATCCCCGCGATCGGACGCGCCGATGGCGGCATCAGCAATACCGTACAGCGTGACGCTGGTCTGGGCCATTGCCGAAAGGGGAAGCGCGGCGGCGAACAGGCCGGCAACGGAACCGGCGATCAGTGCACTTTTCAAGGGAAGGTCCTCTGATGAGTTGTTGCGATCTTTTCTTGCGGTTTCGCCACCCCCGATAACGGGCGATGGCAGCGCGAGTCCTCATCTTGATCCCCGTACCCGGCGGTCGGAATACGCAATTCGGAAACCATTAGTTTCCGGACAGCCGCTTGCGTGTCAGCAAAAACTGATTACAAGTCAAGTTCTTTCGCGCAGTTTTCGATACGCTGACGACGATCTAGTGGTTAACCCCAAGCTCTTGAAAAACAAGGACAATCGTCGCCGCTCACCGGCCGTCGCGACGGCCTGGAGATCGCTTTTTCGACGATCCAGCGGGCTCGCTCCCGCCGCCGAAGGCTGTCATCCCGGTGGGCTGGCCAAGCCGGCCAGGGGATCCGCGATTGTCGCTCCGGCGCAACACCCGATCCCGGACCGGTGCGGCATCCGCGCCACGTTCACCGTCGCCGTTCGCCGCCCGGATACCGCCGTTCATCGGCTCAGCTCGCGTGCGACGCGCCGGCCGGCGTCGGTTCCGATAGCGAACGCTTCCTCGAAGACCGAATAGGCAGCCAGGTCGCCGTGCGCGCAGCGCACGCGGCCGAACGGCTCGCGCAGCGCCGACAGCGCCGGATCGGTACGCAGGCCGGGGGTCGGGATCAGCATCGCGTGCCCCCAGCGCATGATGTCGACGCGGCGGACGTGGTCGCGGATGTCGGGATGCGCGCGCTGCAGATGATCGAGCACTTCGCCGGCCTGCAGCGCCCAGCCTCGCTCGAGCAGGCGTCGGCGCGCGTCGTCCGAACCGCCGAACGCCGCGTAGCAGCTCAGCACGGTCGGGCCCGGCCGCGACCGGAGCGACTGGTGCATCGCGTCGACGTAGCCGAGCGCGCCGTCCGACAGATCGCCGTGCACGACGTTGTCCCAGGACCGCGGTGCTCCCGGCAGTTCCTGCGGGACGCCGGCCAGATGCACGTTGGCGACGCGCCAGCTCGCATAGCGAAGCCGCGGCGCCAGCGCCTCGAGCGGCGCCGGCGGCTCGTCGAGCAGGCGCCGCACGACCATCAGCGGGGCGGCCAGGATCACGCGCTCGGCCTGCCAGCGTTCGACGCGTCGCGCGTCGACGCGCCAGACGTCGAGACTGTCGGCAGCGACGCGGGTGACGACGGCGCCGGTGATGATCCGCGACGACAGCGGCCGCGCGATCCGTTCGATCAGCCACGCGTTGCCCTGCGGCCAGGTCAGCACTTCGGACAGCTCGCCGGCCTCGCGTTCGCGTGCCGCTTCGTCGTCGAAGAAGCCGTGGCGGCTGGCGAAGTAGTGCACGCCGGCCCAGGCGGAGACCTCGTGCATGCCGGCGCCGAAATCGTCGCGGCAGCAATAGTCGAGATACCAGCGCAGCGACGGCGAATCCAGGCGCGACGCATCGAGCCACGCCTCGAAGGTCTGCGCGTCGAGCGCGCGCACCGCCGGATCGCGCGACGACGGCGGCAGCCCCAGACGGAACGCGCCCGATGCGCGGTACTGACGGATCAGGCGCGCGAACCGCGCCGCATCGTCGCGCGACGCGGCATCGGTCGCCGGCGGCATCAGACCGGTCTGCCAGCGTTCGCCGATCAGCAGCCGCTCCTGCGGCGCATGGCACAGCATCCGTTCGTCGTAGACGACGCGGCCGCCTGCCCGCCCCTCGTCGCGACGGGCCGCCCCCGTCTCGACGAGGAGGTCGACCAGATCGACGGCGTCGTCGTCGGGAACGGGCAGATAGTGAGCGCCCCATGGAAACGAGATATCGCCGATCCGGCCCGAGCGACTGTTGCCGCCGGGGCTGTCCTCGAGTTCGAACAGACGCA
Source organism: Burkholderiaceae bacterium (assembly GCA_047601745.1). Lineage (GTDB taxonomy): Bacteria > Pseudomonadota > Gammaproteobacteria > Burkholderiales > Burkholderiaceae_E > JAKPAM01. The sequence goes on from JASGIS010000001.1 coordinate 6,489,070, forward strand.
GATCGGCGTCGGCCAGGCCGGCGCGCCGCAGTGCACGGGCGGCCGCCAGGCCGGCGACGCCGGTGCCGACGATCGCGACACGGATCCGCTGCGTTTCGGCGCGTGATCGGGACGAATGAAAGCCTGGCGAGCCGCGATCGGCATCGGCGACGTCCGCATCGGCAACGTCCGCATCGGCGACATCCGCGTCGGCGATGTTCGCGTGGGCGATGTTCGCGTGGGAGACGGTCGTGTCGGCGATGTCCGTGTCGGCAACGTCCGCGTCGGCGAAGCCTGCCGCGGCGCCGGGCAGGCGCGGCGCGGTGCCGTCACGCAGGCGATGGCCGCGATCGAACGCGGCACCGACGAAATCGCCGGCGAGCGGCGGTCGCTCGAACGTGCGCACGCGCTGCCGCAGCCACTGCGCGATGCTGTCCGGCGGCGCGTCGCCGGGATGGTCGGCCGGCGCGCGCGGCGGCATCGATGCCGGCCGATCGCAGGCCGACAGGCCCGGCAGCGCGATCGCGCCGCCGACGTGGCCGAGCGCGCGCAGCCAGCGGCGACGCGGAGGTTCGGCTGGTCCGGAAGAAGGCGTCACGCGCATCGTGGTCGAGGATCGGTGAGTCGCCCGCGCCTGAATGCGGGAGCTTCCTCGCCACGATACAGCGTCGCCTCGGGCGCCAATACGGCATTGCCGCGCTCGATCTCGCTCGGCAGGACGAGGCTTGCGTTTCGGTCCGTGGTGGTCACTCGGGCGCCACGCGGCCCCACTCGCGCTCGAAGATCCGCACCAGGACCTGATTGTCGAGCCGGTTGACCTCGGCCGGCACGCGCTGCATGTCGGCCGGAAACACGAACAGGCCGGGCAGCAGCTCGGGCGTGAGGAAGCGCAGCCGGCCTTCGAGCGCGGCCGGAAAACGCGCCGGCGGGCGATACGGACGATGAGCGGCGATCAGATAACCCCAGTCGCCGAAGCTGGGGACCAGCGCGTGATAAGGATGGACCGTCAGGCCGACAGCCTCGATCGTGCGCGCGACGGTCCAGAAGCTCTGCCGCGCGTACAGCGGCGACGTCGTCTGCACGACGATCAGGCCGCTGCCGGCCAGCCGCTGCTCGACCAGCGAATAGAACGCGGTCGTATACAGCTTGCCCAGCGAGTAGTTGGTCGGATCCGGCAGATCGATGACGATGACGTCGTAGCTGGCCGTATCGTCCTCGAGCCACCTGAACGCGTCTTCGTTGACCACGCGCAGCCGCGGCGAGCGCAGCGAACCTTCGTTCAGAGCGGCCAGCCGCGGATCGTCGCGGAACAGGCCCGTGACTCGCGCGTCGAGATCGACCAGCGTCACGCGCTCGACGTCCGGATAGCGCAGGATCTCGCGCGCGGCCAGGCCGTCGCCGCCGCCGAGGATCAGCACCGAGCGCGGCGCCGGATGCGCGCTCATCGCCGGGTGCACGAGCGCCTCGTGGTAGCGATGCTCGTCGCGCGACGAGAACTGCAGGTTGCCGTTGAGGAACAGCCGGATCTGGCCGCGCGAATCGGTGATGACGATCCGCTGGTACGGCGAGGATTCGGCCAGCACGATGCGCTGGCCGTAGAAATGGTCCTCGCCCCAGCGGGTGACCAGATCGGCGCCGACGAAGGCGATGCCGAGCGCGGCCAGCACGAGGGCCGACCACGCGGCGTGGGCGCGGCGCGCGGGCAGCTCGGCGCGAAACACCCATAGCGCCCACAACGCGACGGCCGCGTTCATCAGCCCGAACAACAGGCCGGTACGGATCATGCCGAGCCGCGGCGCGAGCACCAGCGGAAACGCCAGCGATACCGCCAGCGCCCCCAGGTAGTCGAAGGTCAGCACCTGCGAGACCAGATCCTTGAGCGCGTAGCCGCGCTTCATGATCCGCATCACCAGCGGAATCTCGAGCCCGACCAGCGTGCCGATGACGATGACCAGGCCATACAGCAGCAGGCGGAACGGCGCGGGTGCCCACGCGTGCAGCAGGAACAGCGCGGCGGGCATCAGGCCGCCGATCAGGCCGACCAGCAGTTCGATGCGCAGGAAGTGGGCGGGAAGCTGGCTGTCCAGGTAGCGCGACAGGTACGAGCCGATGCCCATCGCGAACAGGTAGGCGCCGATCACGGTCGAGAACTGCAGCACCGAATCGCCGAGCAGGTACGAAGCCAGCGCGCCGGCGATCAGCTCGTACACGAGACCGCAGGCTGCGACGACGAACACCGACACCAGCAGCGCGAACTCGGCCGGCGCGCCGATGCCGGGCGGGACCGCCGCCGGCGCGGCGCCGGCCTGCTCGAGCGGACGATCGGTCATCGACATGGCCGGGTCATCGCGTCGGGGCTCGTCGCAGCGGGATTCGTCGCACCGGGATTCGTCGCGCCGGAATTCGTCTCCTCGGGATTCGTCGCAGCGAGGTGCGTCGCACCGGGGTTCATCGCGGCCGGGTTCATCACATCAGCGCTCATCGTGTCACTTGTGCGAGCCGGAGAAACCGCCGCCGCTGCTGCGCCCGTACCAGCCGCCGCCCGATCCGCCGCCGTCGTCGCGCGCGAAGATCAGCGCGAGCACGAGGATCACGGCGACGATGACGATCAGCCAGACGATCGCCCGGCTGCCCGTGGTCGGCGAACCGCCGCCGCCGACGGCGGCCCCGCCCGGCATCGGCGCGCCGCCGCTGCCGGCCGCCGTGCCCAGCCCGCGAGGCATGTCGTTCGGATCATAAGCGGGCGCATCGATGCGCCCGCCGGCCATGGCCGCGGCGGCGGCCGCGCCTGCTGCCGCGCCGGCCGCTCCGGCTTCGATCGGCATGCCGGCGGCGGTGCCGCGGACCAGCGCCGGCATGCCGAACGCTCGCGCGACCTCGGCGCCGTCGACGCGCCGGCCATGCGACCAGACGACCTCGGCCTGGCCGATGCCGTCGGCCGAGCCGTCGCCGATCGACGCCTCTTCGCGGCTGAGCACGCGATCGCCGCTGACGTAGTCGACGTTGCGCGTGCGCTGGTCGCGCCGCACCTGCCAGTAGAACTCGCCTTCGACGTAGTCGACGCGCGCCTCGTAGCGCGACTCGGCGCGGAACGCGCGGCCGTCGTACTCGACGACGCGATCGTCGACCCGCTGCGGCACGCCCTGGACCGTGCGCACGAAGCTGACGCCGTCATCGGCGACGACGACGAACGCGAAACCTTCACCGCGGTGATACAGCAGCACTTCGCTCCACGCGAAGTCGTAACCGGCCTCGTCGCGGCCCGATCGCCGCGCGAAGCCGACGGCCTGCCAGTCGACGCCGAACAGCCTGCCGATGCCGCCCAGCGGCAAAGGCGACGCGAACCGGCGCTGCTGGCGGTAGTGCTGCAGCTCGGCCCCCTGCCCGGCCGACACGTCGATGACCGCCGAACAGGACGGGCAGACGATGCTGCGCGTGTCGGTCAGCGTGACCGTGACGGAACCGCCGCACGACGGGCACGAGAATCCGCGCGCCTGCAGTTCGCGCACCGGCTCGTCGCCGGCCGGGCCCCGCAAACCGAGCGCGTCGAGCGCGACCGCGGTGCCGATCGTCAGCGCCGGCGCGGCCGGGTCCGCGTAGTCGATCGACGCGATCCAGTCGTCGGCCGAACGCGCTTCGACGATCCAGTGGCCGGGCGGCGCGTCCGGCCGCACCGGTCCGGGCGCAGGTCCGGGTCCGGATCCGAGCCCAACCCCGTCGTCGGCGGCGCGCGAGGACGGATCCGCCCCGCCCTCGCCGCCCTCACTGCCGGCGCGCTCCGCGCTCGCGGTCAACGCGTCGGCGACCCGCTGCGCCGAACCCGGCAGTTCGCCGGCCGCCGCGTGCACGACGACGCGAACGATGCTGGCGATCTCGTAGCGCCTGCCGCCGAGGACCAGCGGCCGCCCGACGCCGAGGCTGCCGTCGGCCAGGCGGCCCGCGGGCGGGACGTCGGCCGCCGCCTGCCCGCCGACGTCGCGGCTCAGCGCATGGCGGCCGTTGTCTTCGGACAGCCACAATGTGCTGCCGTCGTCGAACAGCAGCGACCATTCGCTCCACAGGCCTTCGGCATACCGGTACTGCAGCCTGCCGGCGACGACGAAGGCCGCGCCGGGCGGCAGGCCGAGCGGTTGCGCGAGCGGCTCGGGCAGCAGGCCGCCGGCGCCGATCACGATCGGCGAGTGATCGTCGAACAGCTCGGCGACGCGGCCGATGCGGCGCAGCGTCGGGCCATCGCGCAGCAGCGTGCTGCCGCAATAGCTGCAGACCGCCATCGCCGAACCGGCCGAGCGGAATTCGACCGGCGCCCCGCAGTGGGGGCACGCCGCGCGGTACAGGCGCTGCGAGCTCATCGGACGGTCTCGGTCATCGGGACGGGCATCATAGCGCGCTACACTGCGCACCCATGGACCCCGACCGCGCATCCCGCCGCGCCATCGCGCGCGGCCCGGTTTCCGACCGCATGGCGGTCGTCGACATGCCGATCATCCCGACGATCGCCGCGCTGGTGCGCGAGGTGCCGGGAACGATCTCGCTGGGCCAGGGCGTCGTCCACTACCCGCCGCCCGCGTCCGCGCTGCAGGCGGTCGGCGCGCTGGCCGACGATCCGCTGCTGCACCGCTACCAATCGGTGTTCGGCTGCGCGCCGCTGCTCGAGGCACTGATCGACAAGCTGGCGACCGAGAACGGCATCGTCGCGCACCCGGGAGGCAGCCGCGGCGCGCCGGGCGACAGCCACGTCATGGTGACGGCCGGCAGCAACTCGGCGCTGCTGGCGGCGATCATGGCGGTCGGCGATCCGGGCGACGAGTTCATCCTGCCGACGCCGTACTTCTTCAACCACGAGATGGCCGTGCGGATGTGCAACGGCACGCCGGTGCCGGTGCCGACCCGCAGCGACTGGCAACTGGATCTGGCGGCGATCGAGGCGGCGATCACGCCGCGCACGCGGGCGATCATCACGGTGTCGCCGAACAATCCGACCGGCGCGGTCTACGCGCCCGAGGACCTGGCGGCGGTCAACGCGCTGTGCGGCGCGCGCGGGTTGTACCACTTCAGCGACGAGGCCTACGAGTACTTCGTGTACGGCGGCGCGCGGCATTTCTCGCCGGGCTCGCTGCCGGGCGCGGCCGCGCACACGCTGTCGTTCTACACGTTCTCGAAGGCCTTCGGCATGGCGAGCTGGCGGGTCGGCTACGTCGTCTATCCGGCGGCGCTCGGCGACGCGCTGAGCAAGGTGCAGGACACCAACCTGATCTGCGCGCCGGTGGCCTCGCAATACGCGGCGCTGGCCGCGATGCGGCAGGGACGCGACTGGCTCGCACCGCGGCTGGCGAGCCTGGCGGCCGTGCGCGAGCAGGTACTCGACGGACTGCGCGCGCTGGACGGGCTCGCGCGGGTGCCGCGCACCGAGGGCGGCTTCTATCTGATGGTCGAGCTGCCGGGACTGGGCGACGCCGATCCGATCGCTTTCAACGAAGCGATGGTCCGCCAGCACCAGGTGGCGACCATCCCGGGCTTCGCGTTCGGACTCAGCGACGTGCGCTCGGCGAACTACCAGCGGCTTTCTTACGGGGCGCTGGACGCTGCATCGGTTCGGCAAGGGGTCGAGCGTTTCGTGCACGCGGTGCGGCACTGGTACCGCCGCGCTTGACCGGCGGGGCCGCTTCGGCGCCCGCCGTGGTCAGCGACTTGATCAGTTCGACGAACTGACGGCCGGCCGACGGCAGATCCCCCTCGTTGACCAGTTCCAGTGCCTCGACGCCCTGGGGCAGCACCCAGTCGCTGCCGCGCGCCAGCCGGTCCTCGATCGTGCTGTCCGGCACGCGCAGGCAGCTCTTCAGGCGCGCGCGGCGGATCTCCTCGGACGCCTTGACGTGCACGACCGTCATGTCCGGAAACTGCTCGAGCGCCTGCGGCAGGTTCAGCCGCGAACCGACGACGACGACGATCGCGCCCTGCGCGAGCCAGTCGACGATCTCGCGGTCGATGCCGAACTGCTCGCCGTGCGCGGACCAGTTCATCACGAACTCTCCCTCTTCGCGCAGCAGGTCGAACTGGAACGGCGACACCGCCAGGTGCTGCTCGGCGCCGGCCGTCATCGGCCGCGTGATGACGCGCCGGGCGAAGCGCACGTCCAGCTCGTCGGGCAGTTGTCGCCGGACGAAGTTGATCAGGGAGTCCTTGCCGGAACCGGACGGACCGACGACGAAGACGAGATGACCGCTCATGACGGGGGGCTCAGCGATGGGGTTGAAGGGGACGACAGCCGCGCGAGATCTGAGCACCGAGGTTGGCCCCGGCGTCGCCGCGTGGCGACCGCGGGCCGATGAAAGGCTCGATCTCGAATTCGAATGGAGACACGGTGCTAACCGCGAAAAGACACACGTGGGATACGTGCCGGCAAAGTCTACTGCCGCGCCCCGGGGACCGGCGGCGGACGTGCACCGTTCGTTGTTTTCGCCGCAACAACGGCACGCATGCCCCCGGAGTCGCGTGTCGCTCGCCCCGACAAAATAGCTTTTTACTAATATAAAAATTACGACAATCAATTTTATTTATTCTTGCCGCGCACCTACGCTGACGACTCTTCCCGCTTCGTCTCGTCAAAGGATTCCGCATGCCATCAGCCGACCGCTCCACCGCTCCGATGACCACCGCCGCCGGCGCCGTCGTCGCCGAGAACCAGAACAGCCTGACCGCCGGCGAACGCGGACCGGTGCTGCTGCAGGACTTCTGGCTGATCGAGAAGCTCGCGCACTTCGACCGCGAACGGATCCCCGAGCGCGTCGTCCACGCCAAGGGCTCGGGCGCCTATGGAAGCTTCCGCGTCACCCACGACATCAGCCGCTACTCGAAAGCGAGCGTGTTCGCCGGGATCGGCAAGGAAACGCCGGTGTTCCTGCGCTTCTCGACGGTGGCCGGCGAACGCGGCGCGGCCGACGCCGAGCGCGACGTGCGCGGCTTCGCGCTCAAGTTCTACACGGACGAAGGCAACTGGGATCTGGTCGGCAACAACACGCCGGTCTTCTTCGTGCGCGATCCGCTGAAGTTCCCGGACTTCATCCACACGCAGAAGCGCGACCCGCAGACCAACCTGCGCAACCCGACCGCGGCCTGGGATTTCTGGACCCGCCACCCCGAGTCGCTGCACCAGGTGACGATCCTGATGAGCGACCGCGGCATCCCGCGCAACTATCGCCAGATGCACGGCTTCGGCTCGCACACGTACTCGTTCATCAACGCGGCCGGCGAACGCTTCTGGGTGAAGTTCCACTTCAAGTCACGCCAGGGTCTCGCGTACTACACCGATGCCGAGGCCGCCGGCGTCGTCGGCAGCGACCGCGAATCGGCGCAGCGCGACCTGTTCGAGCACATCGCCGCCGGCGATTTCCCGAGCTGGAACGTGCGCGTGCAGGTCATGCCCGAGGCCGACGCCGCCGCGTACCGGATCAACCCGTTCGATCTGACCAAGGTCTGGCCGCATGCCGACTATCCGCTGATCGACGTCGGCGTGCTGGAGCTGAACCGCAATCCGGACAATTACTTCGCCGAGGTCGAGCAGGCGGCGTTCACGCCGGCCAACGTCGTGCCCGGCATCGGCTTCTCGCCGGACCGGATGCTGCAGGGACGGCTGTTCTCGTACGGCGACACGCACCGCTACCGGCTCGGCGTCAACCACCACCAGATCCCGGTCAACGCGCCGCGCTGTCCGTTCCATAACCCGTATCACCGCGACGGCGCGGCGCGGGTCGACGGCAACCAGGGCGGCCGCATCAACTACGAGCCGAACCGCGAGGGCGCGTTCGCGACGCGGCCCGAGCTGCGCGAGCCGGCGCTGGCGATCGGCGCGTTCGCCGATCACTACGACCATCGCGTCGACACCGACTACTACAGCCAGGCCGGCGCGCTGTTCCGGCTGTTCGACGACGCGCAGCGCGAGCGGCTGTTCGGCAACATCGCCCGCCACATCCGCCCGGTGCCGCGCGAGATCATCGATCAGGCGATCGCGCACTTCACGAAGGCCGATCCCGCTTACGGTGCGGGCGTGGCCCGGGCGACCGCGGCGCTGGGCTGAACGCCGGCCGGACCCGGCGCCGGCTCGGACGGCGGGTGTAGGACACCCCCGACAGGGCGTCCCGCCGGGTTCCGATATCCGCGCACCGGGCGCGCGCGGATACTCGGCCCATCATGCAACTCCCCCGCATCATCCCGATCCGGCAGCCTGCGGGTGCCATGACCATGCTCACTACCTACGTGGTCGAAGACAGCCCGGTCATTCGCGACAACCTGATCGCGACGCTCGAAGAAACGGTACCGGTCCGCGTGATCGGCACCGCCGACGACGAGGACGGCGCCGTCTCATGGCTGCGATCCGCCGGCAACGATCCGGACCTGCTGATCATCGACATCTTCCTGCGCGGCGGCTCCGGGCTCGGCGTGCTGGCGGCGGCGCGAGCGGCCGGCAAGACCGGCAAGTTCGTCGTGTTCAGCAACTACGCGACGCCGGACATGCGGCGCAAGTGCCTGGAACTGGGCGCGACGCGCGTGTTCGACAAGTCCGACGAGATCGACGCGCTGATCGACTTCTGCTCGGCGCTGGCCGATCCCTGAGATCGACTTCTGTTCGGCGCTGGCCGATCCCTGAGCGAGGCCGCGGCAACGCGCGGCGCGTAGTCCGGCCGAGGCGGGTCTTTTGTCGCCTGTCACGGGGCGGACGCTGCGCCCGTTCAGCCGACGATCGCGCTAATGGATCAACCCCTGCTTGAGCGCGTAGTAGGTCAGGTCGCTGTTGGACGACAGGTGCATCTTTTCGAGGATGCGCGTGCGATAGGTGCTGACGGTCTTGACGCTCAGCGATAGCGCCTGCGCCATGTGCCCGACCGTCTCGCCCTGCGCCAGGCGCAGGAACACCTGGAATTCGCGCTCGGACAGCAGTTCGTGCGGAGCGCGGTCGCCGTTTCCGCCGAGGCTCTCGGCGAGCAGTTCGGCGACGGTGGCCGTGATGTAGCGGCGCCCGCGGCTGACCGTGCGGATCGCCTTGACCAGCTCGTCGGGCTCGCACTCCTTGTTCAGGTAGCCGCTGGCGCCCTGGCGCAGCAGCGTCGTCGCGAAGTGCTGTTCCGGAAAGCTGCTGAGGATCAGCACCGGCAGATCCGGCGCGCGGGCGCGGATCGCGGCGAGCGCGTCGACGCCGCTCTGGCCCGGCATCGCCAGGTCCATCACCAGGACGTCGAGATCGCCGCGCCCGATCATCTGCAGCGCTTCGGCACCGTTGGCCGCCTCGCCGGTCACGCTCAGATCGATGTGCTCGGCCAGGAACTGCCTGAGGCCCCGGCGCACGATCGCGTGGTCGTCGACTATGCCGACTCTGATCATCGAATGGCTCCTGAAACGTCGCGCCGCCGTCCGCGCGGTGATGCGACCACGCGGACGGCGCGTGGCATCGCGATGCAGGCGGCCCGTTCGATGCGTCGCCGGCAGGCGGGCCGGCTTTCGCCGCCGCGCGCGCCGGACCCGCGTCCGCCGACCGGTAGCGTCCGGCGTCCGGCGTCCGGCGGACAAGGCCACGCCCGCGCGGCGCGGCCCAGCGGCCCGACCCAGCAACGCGGCCCGGCAGCGCGATCCGGCGGCGCGATCCGGGTCACCCGAAACGCGGCCGTCAGCCGCTGGCCGGCCCCGCTACCAATCGCTGGTATGAAAAGACCAGTAGCATCGGCATCATCGCCGATCCCGACCCCCGACACCCCATGAAGATCCCCGAACCGGCACTCGAGCCGATGACGACCATCGAGCCCAGCAAATCGAGCCAGTGGTACAAAGATGCCATCATCTACCAACTGCACATCAAGTCGTTCTTCGATGCCAACGGTGACGGCATCGGCGACTTCGACGGGCTGATCGCCAAACTCGACTACATCGTCGAACTCGGCTGCGACACGGTCTGGCTGCTGCCGTTCTATCCGTCGCCGCGCCGCGACGACGGCTACGACATCGCCAGCTACCGCGGCGTGCATCCGGACTACGGGCAACTGGGCGACGTGCGCCGATTCGTGCACGAAGCGCACCGTCGTGGGCTGCGCGTGATCACCGAACTCGTGATCAACCACACGTCGGACCAGCATCCGTGGTTCCAGCGCGCGCGGCACGCGAAACCGGGATCGAGCGCGCGCAACTATTACGTGTGGTCGGACACGAACCAGCGCTACGCCGGCACGCGGATCATCTTCTGCGACACCGAGACCTCGAACTGGACCTGGGATCCGGCGGCCGGCGCCTATTTCTGGCACCGCTTCTATTCGCACCAGCCGGACCTGAACTTCGACCACCCGGCGGTGCTGCGCGAAGTGCTGGCGGTGATGAAGTTCTGGCTCGACATGGGCGTCGACGGCCTGCGGCTCGACGCCGTGCCCTACCTGATCGAACGCGAAGGCACGACCAACGAGAACCTGCCCGAGACGCATGCGATCCTCAAGCGGATCCGCGCCGCGCTGGATGCCAGCTATCCGGGCCGGATGCTGCTGGCCGAGGCCAACATGTGGCCCGAGCAGGTGCTGCCGTATTTCGGCGACGATCCGCACGGACGGGGCAACGAGTGCCACATGGCGTTCCACTTCCCGCTGATGCCGCGCATGTACATGGCGATCGCGCGCGAGGACCGCCACCCGATCACCGACATCCTGCGCCAGACGCCCGAGATCCCGGCCAACTGCCAGTGGGCGATCTTCCTGCGCAACCACGACGAGCTGACGCTCGAGATGGTGACCAGCCGCGAACGCGACTATCTGTGGCAGACCTACGCGTCGGACCCGCGCGCACGGCTGAACCTGGGCATCCGCCGCCGGCTGTCGCCGCTGATGGAGCGCGACCGCCGGCGGATCGAGCTGATGAACAGCCTGCTGCTGTCGATGCCGGGCACGCCGGTCATCTATTACGGCGACGAGATCGGCATGGGCGACAACCTGCACCTGGGCGACCGCGACGGCGTGCGCACGCCGATGCAGTGGTCGCCGGACCGCAACGGCGGATTCTCGCGCGCCGACCCCGAGCAGATGGTGCTGCCGCCGATCCAGAGCGCGATGTACGGCTACGAAGCGGTCAACGTCGAGACGCAGGCCAAGGATCCGCACTCGCTGCTGAACTGGACGCGGCGCATGCTCGCGCTGCGCCGCCAGCACAGCGCGTTCGGCCGCGGCACGATCCAGATGCTGAACCCCGGCAACCGGCGGATCTTCGCGTACCTGCGCATGGACGGCAACGAGACGATCCTGTGCGTGGCCAACCTGGCGCGCTCGACGCAGGCGGTCGAACTCGACCTGTCCGCGTACGCCGGCCGCGTGCCCGTCGAGCTGCTCGGCGGATCGAGCTTTCCGACGATCGGCAACCTGCCTTTCCTGCTGACGCTGCCGCCGCACGGGTTCTACTGGTTCGAGCTGAGCACCAACGCGCAGCCGCCCGACTGGCACACGCTGAACGGCCTGGCCACGCCCGAGCTGCTGACGCTGGTGCTGACCAAACCGGTCGGCTACGAGTTGACGGCCACCTCGCGCACGGCGCTCGAACGCGAGGTGCTGCCCGGCTACATGGCCCGGCGCCGCTGGGTCGAAGGCCACCAGCCGGACCAGTCGCCGGTGATCCGGATCAACTATGCGGCGCCGATTCCGGGAGGCGGCGAACTGTTCATCGCCGAAGTATCGGTCGAGGCCGCGGCCGGTACCCGGGACGCGGTCGCCGGCGCCCCCGGCCAGGAGCCGCGCTACCAGTTGCCGGTGACGATCCTGTGGGACGAGGAGGACAGCACCGGCGGCCTGCCGCAGCAACTGGCGATGGCGCGCGTCCGGCGCGGCGCGCGTATCGGCCTGCTGACCGATGCGTTCACGCTCGAGCGCTTCGCGCGCGCGATCGTCAAGGCGATGCGCGAACAGGCGAGCGTGCCGTCGCCCGACGGTGTGCTGAGCTTCCACGGCTATCCGGGCGTCGAGGATCCGCTGCTGGACGACGCGCCGATCCGCTGGTTCTCGCTCGAAAAGCCGAACGGTACGCTATGGATCGAAGGCGCGGGCGTGCTGACGCTGATCCGCCGCGTGCAGGCCGGCGAGAATCCGGAAGTCGAGATGTCGCACTTTCTCGACTACCACGGGTACCAGAACGCGTCGAGGCTGCTCGGCGAAGTCGTGCGGCGCGACGCGGCGGGCACGCCGCACACGCTGATGCTGCTGCAACAGGCGATCAGCAACGAGGGCGACGGCTGGAACTGGCTGCTGAACGCGCTGGCGCGCACGCTGGACGATGCGGCGCTGACCGGATTGTCGGACGCCGAGTTTCGCGAACAGCTCGAAGGACCCGAGACGATCATGGCCGCGATCGGCCGGCGGCTCGCCGAACTGCACGCGCTGCTCGCGGCGCCCGAGAGCCCGTCGGCCGGACCGCTGCCGTACGATCCGGCCGCGTTCGCGCCGCTGGCGGTCGGCCGTACGCGGATCGACGCGTGGGCCGACGCGACGCAGCACCGGCTCGAACGGGCGCTGCGGGCGATCGAACGCACGGCCGACTGGCGCAGCGAGACCGCGCAGGACGCGGCCCGCAGCCTGCTGACGCAGCACGAGGCGCTGCTGGCATGGCCGCAGGCGCTGGCGCGCGACGTCGAGGCCGCGACGCTGACGCGCATCCATGGCCACTTCCATCTCGCGCAGACGCTGATCTCGGGCGACGACGTCTACCTGATGGGCTTCGACGGCGACCCGGCGCTGCCGCCGGCCGAGCGCCGGCTCCTCGATCATCCGCTGCGCGACGTGGCCGGCCTGCTCCGATCGATCGACTACGCGGCGCAGACCGCCAGGCTCAGCGGCGAGGACAAGACGCCCGGCAGCGCGATGCGCACGCGCCGCGACCAGTTGCTCGATTCGTTCCAGCAGGTGATGGCCGAGTCGTTCCTGCGCGCGTACTTCGATGCCCGCCATACGCGGCCCGCCGATCCGCGCACCGACGCGCACGAACCCGCGCTGCTCGAACTGTTCCTGCTGGACCGCGCCGCGCAGGAGATCGAACAGGAATCGGTCAACCGGCCGACCTGGCTCGAGGTGCCGGTCCGAGGGCTGGCGACGATGCTGCGCAGGCGGCTCGGGCAACCGCCCGCGCCGCCGCCGAATCCGCCGGGCGCGGCGAAGGCGTGACGACGGGAAATGGGGTAGGCCGTGTTGGACTTGAACCAACGACCAAAGGATTCAGGTTGGCACGGGTTTCCCCGTTCCCTGGACTATCTCATCACCCGCGTGCGGGACGACCGCCGGTCCGGCGCGGCGTCGTCGCACGGGAGGGTGCCGGGCGCTCGTGGGATGCTTATCGGTTCGGCTCCTCGCATCCTAGTCTCTGCACCTTCTCGCCTACCAGTCCGCAGGACTTGCCTTCGGCGAGCTTGGCTCAGGATCGCCGTGTCCGGACGTTTCGCCCGGACGGACGGTTTCCCTGAATTCACCCGGTTTTTCCACTGATGCTTTCGCACCAGGGTCACCATGTTGATGAGTCCTCTGCTCTGACCAACTGAGCTAACGGCCCATGCCGGCCCGCAGGGCGGACCGGAAGAGTTCGCAGTATAACGAAAGCCCCGTGCCCGGCAGGCGGGGCGGGACGGGACTCGACGGAAGGACGGTCGAGGTGTCGGCCCGCGTACGTCGAAGCGTCGACCGCGTGTACATCGAGGCGTCGGCTGCGTGTACGTCGAGGCGGCGGCTGCGCGTACGTCGATGTGTCGGCCGCGCGTACGCGCTGGGGGCCGGGCGCCGATGGCCGCGCCCGGCGAAGCGCTCTATGATGGACGCCGGACATCAGGGGAAGACCATGCGTTGGGAAGGCGAACGAGAAAGCACGAACGTCGAGGATCGCCGCGGCAGCGGCGGCGGCGGCGGTTTTGGCCTACCGGTCGGCGGACGCGGCATCGGCCTGGGCACGGTGGCGATCGCGCTGGTGGCCGGCTGGATCTTCGGCATCAATCCGTTGACGCTGCTGGGCATGTTCGCGGGCGGCGGCGGATCGGTGGCCGAGGCGCCGCAGGCACCCGCGGCCCGCACCGGCACGCCGGACGATACCGGCGGGCGTTTCGTGTCGGTGGTCCTGGCCAGCACCGAGGACGTCTGGACGCGGATCTTCCAGCAGGCCGGCGCGCGCTACGAGCCGCCTGCGCTGGTGCTGTACTCGGGTCGCACGCGCACCGCCTGCGGCCTCGGCGAGGCCGCGGCCGGGCCTTTCTACTGCCCGGGCGACCGCAAGGTCTACATCGATCTGGATTTCTATCAGATCCTGAAGAACCGGCTGGGCGCGCCCGGCGATGCCGCGCAGGCGTACGTGATCGCGCACGAGGTCGGGCACCACGTACAGAACCTGACCGGCACGATGAACAAGATCGAGGCGGCGCGCCGGCAGATGAGCGAGGCGCAGTACAACCAGGTCTCGGTACGGCTCGAACTGCAGGCCGACTGCTACGCCGGCATCTGGGCCTATCATTCCCAGCAGGCCAAGCGCTGGCTGGACGCCGGCGACATCGAGCAGGCGATCAACGCCGCCGCCGCCGTCGGCGACGACCGCCTGCAGCGGCAGTCGCAGGGCATGGTCAGGCCCGAAACGTTCACGCACGGATCGTCGGCGCAGCGCGTGCGCTGGTTCAAGACCGGCGCGCAGAGCGGCGACGTCAATCAGTGCGATACGTTCGCGCGCAACGCCAGTTGAGCACGGCGAACCGCCGGACGGCCAGGAGAGCGCGGCGACAGCGTCGCGCCCGATGGCGGACCCCGATGGCGGACAGCAATCCGGCTCGCGGCATCGCGGCCCACGGGCCGCCGGGCTCAGTGGGCGGGCATCTCTCCGGACGCGGCCGGCCGGGTCATCACACCGCCGAGCGTCTCGGGGGCCGCTTCGCGCATCGCGGCGGGCGCGGCCAGCGCCCGCGCCGGCTCGTCGTCGAAAGTCTCGATCTGCGCGAGCCGTCCGAGCATCTGCACGAGTTCGACCTGCCGGTTCGTGCCGGTCTTCGCGAAGATCGCCTTGACGTGATGGCGGACGGTGTTGACCGATACGCCCAGGTAGAACGCGATCTGCTTGATCGTCTTGCCGGTCGCCAGTTCGGCGGCGACCCGTGCCTGCGCGCTGGTCAGACCGAAGCAGCGCATGACGTTGGCCGACAGATCGAGCGACGCGAGCGGCACGTTCTCGAACGTCAGCAGGACCAGGGCCTGGCCGTCGGCGGCGCCGGCCGCGAACGGCGTGAACACCGATAGCGACACGCCGAGCTGCCGCGCGCTGCCTCGACGGACGGCAACCGACTTGGAGGCCTGCAGCACGACGTGGCCGTGATCCGTGCCGGCGGATCCCGCGGTCAACGCGGCGAGCAGCGCACGCTGGCTGGCGTCGTCCGGGCAGGCCAGGCGGCCATCGACCACCGAGACGAACGATCCCGCGCACAGCAGCTCATTGCCGCGACGGTTGCTCGCGACGACGTGTTGCTGCGCGTCGATCAGGATGGCGGGGCATTCGGCGCGACTGAGCATGGGAACCTTCCGCTGGCGGCGGGAGCGAATGCCATGGCTCTGCTCCCCCATCAGAAACATTGTGAAAAAAGTATCGGCGATGCGAGGCGCTTGCGTAATATGGCCAGAGGTCGAGCCCATGCGGGCTTTCCGGATTCTTGTCATGTCTCAAACCGTCCCAATGGGCTACGCGAGTAAAATCACCTGTCCGAATGGACGGTTGTGCAGATGGTGAATCCGCGTTCTCCCGGCTCGGCCAACTCGTTGTTGCGAATCCTGCTGATCGATCCGCATGCGCTGTTCCGGCACGGCATGCGGCACCTGCTGGCCGGACTCGAGCGTCCGCTCGAGCTGATCGAGGCCGATCACGTCGCCAAGGCGCGCGAAGCGGCGCCTGAGCCGGTCGATCTGGTCCTGATGGCGTTGTCGTATCCGGACCTGTCCGCGCTGGACGCGCTCGACCTGGCGTTGAAGTCGTTTCCGGAAGCGGCCGTCGTCGTCGTCTCGGGGCAGGACGACCCGACGCTGGTGTTCGAAGCGCTCGAACGCGGCGCGCAGGGCTTCATCCCGAAATCATCGACGTCCAGCGTGCTGATCTCGGCGCTGCGGCTGATCCTGGTCGGCGGTTTGTACCTGCCGCGTCACGTCCTCGACTATCGGCACGTGGCCGACGTCCCGGCCGCCGGCCGCCCGGCGGCGCCGGCCGTCGCGAACGATGCGCCGAACGGGACGCAGAAGGCGGCCCCACCGGCGGCCGGGCCGAAAGACGAGCATCGTGTCGAGCAACCGATGATCACCTGGCCGCCGTCCCCGGTGCTGCTGAAGACCTTCTCCGGCATCGGTGCCGGCATCGGCGCGGCCGTCGGTTCGGCGATCGACCGCGCGCTGGATGCCGACGAGGCTCGCGTGCAGATGACCGAACGGCAAAGGCAGGTGCTGGTCTGCGTCGTGCGCGGCATGTCGAACAAGGCGATCGCGCGCGCGATGCGCCTGTCCGAAAGCACGGTCAAGCAGCACCTGTCGTCGGTGTTCAAGCTGCTGGGAGTCAGCACCCGCACGCAGGCGGTGCTCGCGGCGACGCGGCTCGGGCTGCAGACCGTCGATCGCGCACCGGCCAACGGCGTCACCGGGCGGGTGGCGCCGTCGACCGATATCGAGATGCTCGGCAGCGATAGCTGAAGCTTTCGCTGCCGCCCGTCGTCACTGCCCTTCGAGGAAGCTCTTGAGCTTGTCGGCGCGGCTCGGGTGGCGCAGCTTGCGCAGTGCCTTCGCCTCGATCTGGCGGATCCGCTCGCGCGTGACGTCGAACTGCTTGCCGACTTCTTCGAGCGTGTGATCGGTGCTCATCTCGATGCCGAAACGCATCCGCAGCACCTTGGCCTCGCGCGGCGTCAGCGAATCGAGGACTTCCTTGACGACGTCGCGCATCGATCCGTGCAGCGCGGCATCGGCCGGCGCCAGCGTGGCCGTGTCCTCGATGAAATCACCCAGGTGCGAGTCGTCGTCGTCGCCGATCGGCGTCTCCATCGAGATCGGCTCCTTGGCGATCTTCAGGATCTTGCGGATCTTGTCCTCGGGCATCTCCATCTTGTCGGCCAGCGTCTGCGGATCGGGTTCGAGGCCCGTTTCCTGCAGGATCTGCCGCGAGATGCGGTTCATCTTGTTGATCGTCTCGATCATGTGAACCGGGATGCGGATCGTGCGCGCCTGGTCGGCGATCGAACGCGTGATCGCCTGCCGGATCCACCAGGTCGCGTACGTCGAGAACTTGTAGCCGCGCCGGTACTCGAACTTGTCGACCGCCTTCATCAGGCCGATGTTGCCTTCCTGGATCAGGTCCAGGAACTGCAGGCCGCGGTTCGTGTATTTCTTGGCGATCGAGATCACCAGACGCAGGTTGGCCTCGGTCATCTCGCGCTTGGCCTTGCGGGCCTTGGCCTCGCCGGTGGCCATCTGGCGGTTGATTTCCTTCAGGTCGGACAGCGGAAGCACGACGCGGGCCTGCAGGTCGATCAGCTTCTGCTGCAGATCCTGGATCGCCGGGATGTTGCGGCGCAGGACGTCGACGTAGGCCGGATTGGCGGCGACTTCCTTCTCGGCCCAGCGCAGGTTGATCTCGTTGCCCGGGAACGTCGCCAGGAAACGCTCGCGCGACATGCCGACCTTGTTGACGGCGATGTCGGCGATCGCGCGCTCGAGCGTGCGGACCTCGTCGACCTGCGTGCGCAGCGTGTCGCACAGCTTCTCGACCATCTTGGCCGTGAAGCGGATCGTCAGCAGCTCGTCCTGGATCTCGGTCTGCGCCTTCAGGTAGGCCTTGGACTTGTAGCCTTCCTTCTCGTACGCGACCTTCATCTTGTCGAACCAGCCGCCGATGCGCGTGAACTTGTCGAGCGCCTCGGACTTCAGCTCTTCGAGGCGCGCGGTGTTGGCGGCGGCCGCGTTGTCGCCGTCGTCATCGTCCTCGAAGTCGTTGTCCGACGACGACGATGACGGCGACGACGAAGAGCCGCTGGAACGGAAATCGTCCTCTTCGGCGTTCGGGTCGATCAGGCCGTCGACGACCTCGTCGATCCGCATCGATCCGCCGACGATCTTCTCGGCATGCGTGAGGATCTCGTGGATCGTCGTCGGGCAGGCGGAGATCGCCTGGACCATGTGCTTGAGCCCGTCCTCGATCCGCTTGGCGATCTCGATCTCGCCTTCGCGCGTCAGCAGCTCGACCGAGCCCATCTCGCGCATGTACATGCGGACCGGGTCGGTCGTGCGGCCGAACTCGGAATCGACGGTCGACAGCGCGGCCTCGGCCTCTTCCTCGGCGTCTTCATCGGACGACACGACCGGCGTGTTGTCGTTCATCAACAGGGTTTCGGCATCGGGCGCCTGGTCGTAGACCGAGATGCCCATGTCGCCGAACGTGCTGATGATCGACTCGATCGCCTCGGCGTCGATGACGTCGTCGGGCAGATGGTCGTTGATCTCGGCGTAGGTCAGGAAGCCGCGCTCCTTGCCGAGCTTGATCAGCTGCTTGAGCTTGTTTCGCGTGGCCTCGCGATCGGCCTCGGTCATGTTGGGGCGGCCGCCGAATTCCTTGAGCAGCGCCTTTTCCTTCGCGCGGCTGCCGCGCTTGGCCTTGACCGGCGCGGCGCTGACCTCGGGCACGTCGGGGATGACCTCGACGTCGCCCTCGCCGTCCTCGAAGGCGTCGGACTGGTCGTCCCCGGCCAGGTCGTCGCCGGCATCCAGATCGAGATCGTCGGACACCGAGACCTTGCCGGCCTTGCGGCCCGGCTTGCCGGCCGCTTTCTTGGCGGCCTTGGCCGGCCTGGCGGCGCGCGCGGGCGCCGCGTCGAGCGCGAGACCCTCGCCGTCGTCGGCCTTGGCCTTGGCGGTGGTCTTGCGGGCGGTCTTGGCCGGTGCCGGCCGGGCGGCCGGAACCTGGCTCGCGACGCTCTTGACCGTGCTGGACGCGGCCCGGGCGACCGGTTTCGCGGCGGGCGCTTTGTCGAGCGGCACGGACACGGATTGGCGGATCGCCGTCTTGGCCGCGGCCGCCGCGCCGACACGAGCCGACCCGCCGCGCGCGCCGGCCTTGGCCGCCATCGCCGCGACGTCCTGCGCCTTGTCGTCCGCCGCTGCGCGCGACGCCTTGTACGCCGTCGCCGGCGCTGCTTTACCTGTGGGTTTGTTGCTCACCTTGCCTGCCGTCCTGGCGGAGCGCGCCGGGACGGCCGCTCCACTCGTCTTGCCATTGACCCTTGCCACTGTCTTCGATGCCGTCGCCGCTGCCGCGCGCACCTTGCCAGCCGTCGTCGGACGGGCCGTACCCGCCACTTTGCCGGCCTTGCCGGCTGCTGGACTGCCGCCGCCCCTGCGGGAGGCGCCGACACTCGAAGACGATGTGGCTCCCGATGACTGCCCGGCCTTCGGCCGCCGGGGTTCGTGTTGCGCTGCCGCTGCACCGACTCGCTTCATCCGCACGGTAGACCCTCTCCGTCTGATGCGACCGAGGCGTACCGGGCGGCGTGACGATCAACGCCACGACCCGGACATCGCCGTCATCGACCCGGCGCGACCGCTTCGATGGTTGCGCCGCGCACAATCTTCCACGTTGGGGAACCTTGCATTATATCAAGCCTTGATCCGAAGCGCCTGCAGTTCCTGTAGCCGCAGACGATCCTCGGCATTGGCCAGCCCGCCGGCGACCAGCGCGTCGATCGCCTCACGCAGCCCGCGCTGCCGCAGTTGCCGCAGCGCACCATCGAACTCCATGCGCGCGTCCTCGAGGCCCATGTCGACGACGATCTGCCGCGGCGCGCCGGCCTGGCGCTCGAGCATCCGGATCATCTCCGGCGAGCGTTCGCGCAGGGATTCGCAGACGACCGCGAACGACGCGCCGGCCGGCAGCGTGCGCAGCAGCGCCAGCCAGCCGGTCAGCGTCTCGGGCAGGAACCGCTCGTCGACCGGATCGAGCGCGAGCGTCGGATGCAGGGCGGCGAGCAGGCACACCCGGCTGAGCAGCGCCGGCGGACGGATCGGCACGCGCAACGGCGGCGCCCCGTCGAAGCGCCCTCCCCGTCCCGGCTCCCACCGGCGATCACGCCGCGGACCGCCGCGCCAGCCCGACGCGCCGCGATCGCCGCGGCCTTCGTCCCGTCGGTCCGGCCCCGGGCGCCAGCCCTGCGGATCGGCCCGCGCCCAGCCTTCGTCCCGCGCATGATGCTCATCGGACGGCGGCGACCGCCCGTCGTCCGCCCAGCCGTGGCGGTCGCCGGCGTACGGCGATCCCGCGTACGGCGACCCCGCATCCGCCGACCGGGAGCCGCCGGCCGGCGGGTGACGGTCGGCCACCGATCGCCGATCGGCACGATCGCGCGCGGCCGCCTCGCCCTGTCGCAGATAGTCGTTGAGTTCGCCGGTGCCGATCCGCGCGTATTCGGCGACCCGATGCACGAGCTGCATCCGCAGCGCCGCCTGCGGCATCGCCAGCAGCAGCGGCCTGGCCTCGGCCAGGAAGCGGGCGCGGCCCTCGGCCTGCTCCAGATCGACGCGGCTCGACAACTCGCGCAGCAGCAGCGCCGACAACGACTCGGCGCCGTCGAGCAGGCGGGCGAAGCCGTCGGCGCCGTGTTCGCGCACGAAGCTGTCCGGATCGTGCTCCGGCGGCAGGAACAGGAACTCGAGCCGCTTGGTGTCGGCCACCATCGGCAGGCAGGCTTCGAGCGCCCGCCACGCGGCCTTGCGGCCGGCCTTGTCGCCGTCGAACGCGAAGACGACGCGCTCGACCTGCCGCAGCAGCTTGCGCACGTGGTCGGCGGTGGTCGCGGTGCCGAGCGTGGCGACCGCATTGCGAACGCCGTGCTGCGCGAGCATCACGACGTCCATGTAGCCCTCGACGACGATCGCGCAATCGGTCTCGCGCATCGCCTCGCGGGCCTCGTACAGCCCGTACAGCTCGTGGCCCTTCGAGAACAGCGGCGTCTCGGGCGAGTTCATGTACTTGGGCTCGCCCTTGTCGAGGACCCGCCCGCCGAAGCCGATGATCTGTCCGCGCGGATTGCGGATCGGAAACATGATGCGGTCGCGGAAGCGGTCGAAGCGGCGCCGGCGGGTCGGGGTCGGGGTCGGGGACGGAACCGAAGCTGAAGCCGAAGCCGAAGCCGAAGCCGCGGTCGGCGTCGCGGCGCCGGCCGCGGCCGCAGGCGGGACCGCGGCGGTCGGGTCGGCGCCGGCACGCGCGGCGCCTGCGGCACGCGCGGCACCACCAGCACCACCAGCACCACCAGCACCACCAGCACCGACAGAACCAACGGAACCAACGGAACCACCACCACCGACGGAGCCGGCCGCCGGCCGGTCCGCGGAAACGGCATCGCCGGCGCCCGCCGATCCGTGAGCCGGCGCGGGATCGTGCTCGATGACCATCCCCGTCGTCAGCAGCGCCTGCGCATCGTAGTCGGGCACCGCGGCTTCGAGGCCGCGCCAGGCATCGGGCGCGTAGCCGATGCCGTAGCGGGCGGCGGTCTCGCCGCTCAGGCCGCGGCGCTTCAGGTAGTCGATCGCGCGCGGCGTGTCCTTGAGCCGGCGCTTGTAGAACTGCGCGATGCGCGCCATCAGCTCGAGCAGGTCCGGGTCGCGCGA
Organism: Burkholderiaceae bacterium; assembly: GCA_047601745.1. GTDB lineage: Bacteria > Pseudomonadota > Gammaproteobacteria > Burkholderiales > Burkholderiaceae_E > JAKPAM01. The sequence goes on from JASGIS010000001.1 coordinate 6,510,708, forward strand.
TGCCGACGACGCGGTATCGCCGCCCCGGCCCGGTTCGTGCGGGACCGTCAAGCCGACGGACTGCGCGAGATCGGCGACGGCATCGGGGAACGACAGCCCCAGATGCTCGATCAGGAAACCGATCGCCGTGCCGTTGGCGCCGCAACCGAAGCAGTGATAGAACTGCTTGATCGGCGCCACCGTGAACGACGGCGATTTCTCGGCGTGGAACGGGCACAGGCCCAGATAATTGGCGCCGGCCTTCTTGAGCTGCACGTGCCGACCCACCACGTCGACGATGTCGACCCGGGACAGCAACTCCTGGATGAACGACTGCGGGATCACCCGCCTACTTTATCGCTGCGCGCGCGCACCATGTCAACGCGCCAGCCGCGCCTTGACCCGGGCCGATACGGCCGACAGGTCGGCGCGCCCGGCCAGCCTGGGCTTGAGCACGCCCATCACCTTGCCCATGTCCTGCGGGCCGGCCGCACCGACCGCCGAAACGGCCGCGTCGATCTCGGCGGCGATCTCGTCGTCGCCGGCCTGCTGCGGCAGATAGGCCGACAGCACGTCGAGTTCGAGCTTCTCCTTGGCGACCAGGTCGGTTCGGCCGGCGGCCTCGAACTGGCCGATCGAATCCTTGCGCTGCTTGCACAGCTTGTCGACGATCGAGACGATCTGCGCGTCGTCGGCGACGATCCGCTCGTCGACCTCCTTCTGCTTGATCGCGGCCAGCAGGCCGCGGATCGCGAGCAGCCGGTCGGATTGCCTGGCACGCATCGCGGCCTTCATGTCGTCGTTGATGCGCTGGAACAACGGCGAACGCGGCGCGGCGCCGTCGGCGGAAGCGGCTTCGGTCATGGCGAAGAATCCTCGAATAAGCAGCGGCCCGCTCGAACGGAAACGGAAACAGCCCGCCTAAAGCGGACTTCGGGCGGGCTGTTTGACGAACGGCGACCGGGGCGCAGGCCGCCGGACGCGTCGATCAGTACAGTTTTTTCGGCAGCATCTGGCTGCGCAGGCGCTTGTAGTGGCGCTTGACTGCTGCGGCCTTCTTGCGCTTGCGCTCCGCCGTCGGCTTCTCGTAGAACTCGCGTGCGCGAAGTTCCGTGATGATGCCGGCCTTCTCGATGGTGCGCTTGAAACGTCGCAGCGCGACATCGAACGGCTCGTTTTCCTTGACGCGGATCGTCGGCATGTAAAAATCACCCCCTTTCGAGCCCGCTAATATAGCACGGCCTCAAATCGCTTGTCACGCATTCCGTCGCCGAACGCCGTTTCCTCCTGCGTCCGGCCGTGATAGGGTCCGTCCGATGATCGTCCTCGGCATCGAAACCTCGTGCGATGAGACCGGCATCGCGCTGTACGACACCGGCCGCGGCCTGCTCGGCCAGGCGCTGCACTCGCAGATCGCGATGCACGAGCGCTACGGCGGCGTCGTGCCCGAGCTGGCCTCGCGCGACCACATCCAGCGCGTGTTGCCGCTGACGCGCCAGGTGCTCGACGAGGCCGGGCTAACGCTGGCGCAGGTCGATGCGATCGGCTTCACCGAAGGCCCGGGGCTGGCCGGCGCGCTGCTGGTCGGCGCGGCGGTCGCCAACGCGCTCGCGTTCGCGCTCGACAAGCCGACGATCGGCATCCATCACCTGGAAGGCCATCTGCTGTCGCCGCTGCTGTCGGCCGATCCGCCGGCGTTCCCGTTCGTCGCGCTGCTGGTGTCCGGCGGGCACACGCAACTGATGCGGGTCGACGGGGTCGGACGCTACGAGCTGCTCGGCGACACGCTCGACGACGCGGCCGGCGAAGCCTTCGACAAGAGCGCCAAGCTGCTCGGCCTCGGCTATCCGGGCGGCCCGGCGATCGCCCGGCTGGCGGCCCGCGGCCGGCCCGACGCGATCGCGCTGCCGCGGCCGATGCTGCGCTCGGGCGACCTGGATTTCAGCTTCAGCGGCCTGAAGACCGCGGTGTCGACGCGAGTGCGCCAGGGCCTGGACGGCGAGCAGGATCGCGCCGATCTGGCCTGGGCGCTGCAGGCGGCGATCGTCGACGTGCTGGTCGCCAAGTCGCGAGCGGCGCTCGCGCGGACCGGCCTGACGCGCCTGGTCGTCGCCGGCGGCGTCAGCGCCAACCTGCGGTTGCGCGAGGCGCTGGCCGGCGCGCGGCCGGCGATACGCGTCTACTTCCCCGAACCGGCGCTATGCACCGACAACGGCGCGATGATCGCGTTCGCGGCCGCGCTGCGGCTGCAGGCCGCGCAACAGGCCGGCCAGGCGCTGCCGCCGGTCCCCGAGGCCTTCGGCGTGCGGCCGCGCTGGCCGCTCGAGCAACTGCCGGCGGTCTGAGTCATCTGACGCGCCCGGGTTCGGACCGTCAGACGCCCGGCGGCGGCCACAGCCAGGCGGCGCCGCGCACGCCGGACGCGTCGCCATGCCGGTTGCGCACGATGCGGGTGCGAATCTCGTCCGAGAACACGTAGGCCGGCAGGCGCGGCGGCAGCTCGGCATACAGCTCGTCGATCTGCGACAGGCCGCCGCCGAACACGATGACGTGCGGATCGAAGACGTTGATGACGCTTGCCAGCCCACGCGCGAGCCGGTCCAGGTAACGCTCGAACGCGGCACGGGCGTCGGCATCGCCGTCGCGCATCGCCGCGACGATGGCCCGCGCATCGGGGCTGACATTCCCGCCGGGACCGGCCTGCCCATCGGGGCCGGCCTTCACAGCGGGGCCAGCCTCAGCATCAGCGCGAGTCTTCGCAGCGGCGCGGACCCTCGCATCGGCGCGAGCAGCGGCCGAGCCGGGCGAACGCGCGTGGTCGGCGGCGAAGCCCGGCCCCGACAGCCAGGTCTCGATGCAGCCGTGGCGGCCGCAATAGCAGCGGGGCCCCGGTGTCTCGTCCCGCGCCATGCGCCGGCGCACCGGGTCGAGGACATCGCCGAGCTGCGCGAGCGGCGGCAGCGGGTTGTGGCCCCATTCGCCGGCGATCGCGTTGCAGCCTTCGAGCGGCCGCCCGGCGACGACGAGCCCGGCACCGACACCGGTGCCGAGGATGACGCCCATCACCGACGAGGCGCCGGCCGCCGCGCCGTCGACGGCCTCCGAGGTCGCGAAGCAATTGGCGTCGTTGGCCAGCCGAACGTCGCGCCGCAGCGCCCGCACCAGATCCTCGGCCAGCGGCCGGCCGATCAGGCACACGGAGTTGGCGTTCTTGACGCGGCCGGTCAGCGTCGACAGCGCGCCGGGGATGCCGACGCCGACCGTCCCCCGGCGGCCCAGCTCGCTTTCGGCCGCGCCGACCAGCGCGACGACCGCCGAAACCGTCGCCGGATAGTCGCCCTGCGGCGTGGCGACGCGGCGGCGCCAGACCGGCGCGCCGTGCGCATCGAGCGCGATCGCCTCGATCTTGGTGCCGCCGAGGTCGACGCCGATGCGCAGCGCCGCCTGATCGGCAAGCGGCCCAGGCGGCGGTTCAGGCGCCGGGCTTCTTCTTGTCACCGATCCGGCTCTCCTTGCCGGCCAGCAGCCTTTCGATGTTGGCGCGGTGCCGCCAGAACAGCAGCGCGGCCATCGCGATGATCGCCAACGAGATCGGCTCGAAGCCGAACAGCAGGATCTGGTAGAACACCGCGAATACAGCAGCCACCAGCGACGCCAGCGATGAATAGCGGAAGAACAGCGCGATGATCAGCCAGGTGGCCAGCGTCGCCAGCGCCAGCCAGCCGCTGACGCCCAGCAGCACGCCGAGCGCGGTCGCGACGCCCTTGCCGCCGGCGAAACGATGGAACACCGGGAACAGATGCCCGAGGAAGACGGCGATCGCGACGCCGGCCAGCGTCCATTCGCCGAACCCGTAGCGCGCCGCCAGCACGCCGACGCCCCAGACCGGCAGCCAGCCCTTGAACGCATCGCCGATCAGCGTCAACGCCGCGGCCGTCTTGTTGCCGGTGCGCAGCACGTTGGTGGCGCCGGGGCTCTTCGAGCCATAGGAATGCGGATCCGGCAATCCCATCAACCTGGACACGATGACCGCGAACGATACCGATCCGATCAGATAGGCCACGATGATGGCGATCAAGGCGGGCAGCAAGGGAGTGTCTCCAGATGGGCGGGCCGCGCAGATATTACACGCGGCGGACCCGCGCGCCGCCGGCTGCGCGGCGCCTCGTATCTTTGAGCCTCGAGCCGGCTCAATCGTCGAGCGCGACGTCGACCGGCGTGGCCCGCAGCAGCTCGACCAGCACCTGCGGCGCGAGGCCGACCAGGTAACCGCGCCGGCCGCCGTTCACGTAGATGCGAGGCAGCGCCAGCACGCTGCGCTCGACGTAGACGGGCATCGCCTTGCGGGTGCCGAACGGCGAGGTGCCGCCGACCTGGTAGCCCGAGTGGCGCTGCGCGACCTCGGGCCTGCACGCTTCGATCGATTTGCGCGCGGTCTGGCGCGCGAGGTTCTTCGTCGAGACCTTGCGGTCGCCGTGCATCAGCACGATCAGCGGCCGGGCCGCCTCGTCCTGCATGACCAGCGTCTTGACGACCTCGTGCTCGGGCACGCCGAGCTGCCGCGACGACTCGCCGGTGCCGCCGTGGTCGACGTAGTCGTAGACGTGTTCGGTGAACGCGATCCCGGCGCGACGCAGCGCCTGCGTGGCGGGGGTTTCGGAAACGTGCTTGGCCAACGTGGATTCCTGTCGGGCGGCCGATCGGACGGCGCGGGCTTAGTCGGATCGGTCAGCCGCGCGGGTGGTGCCGCGCGTGCAAGGTCTTCAGGCGCTCGCGCGCGACGTGAGTGTAGATCTGCGTGGTCGAGATGTCAGCATGCCCGAGCAGCAGTTGCACGACGCGCAGATCGGCGCCGTGGTTCAGCAGATGGGTCGCGAACGCATGGCGCAGCGTGTGCGGCGACAACGGCCCACCGATGCCGGCCAGCGCGGCGTGGCGCTTGATCAGCGTCCAGAACATCTGCCGCGTCATCGGGCCGCCGCGCTGCGTGACGAACAGCGCATCGGCCGGACGAGAACCGAGCAGCTCGGGACGGGCCCGCCGCAGGTAGTCGACGATCCAGCGCGTGGCCTCCTGCCCGAGCGGCACCAGCCGCTCCTTGTCGCCCTTGCCGATCACCCGCACGACGCCTTCGTTCAGCCCCACCGACACGGTCGGCAGGCCGACCAGCTCGGAGACGCGCAGGCCGGTCGCGTACAGCGTCTCGAGCATCGCCCGGTCGCGCAGGCCCAGCGGCGTCGAGGTATCGGGCGCGGCCAGCAGCGCCTCGACCTGCGCCTCGGACAGCGTCGCCGGATGGCGCGACGGTGCACGGGCGGCGCGCTGCGTCAGCGTCGGATCGTCGGGCCGGATCCGCTCGCGGGCCAGCATCCGGTAGAAGCGCCGGAACGCCGACAGGCGCCGGTTGACCGACGAGGCTTTCGAAGCCGGATGGCGCAGCGCGACGTACGCGCTCAGGTCGGCCTCGGTGGCGCTGGCCAGCGAGGCGGCGCGATCGCGCAGCAGCCAGGCGGCCAGCAGGCTCAGGTCGCGACGATAGGCGTCCAGCGTATTGCGCGACAGTCCGTCCTCGAGCAGCAGCGCGTCGCTGAAGCGTTCGATCAGCGCCTGGTCGTCCGGCGCGACCGGACCGACGGCGGCGATGCTGGTGGCGCGAACCGGCCGGGCCACGTCAGCCGCCGAGCAGGCCCTTCTTCAGGTCCTTTTCGAGCGGGCGTTCGCCGATCCAGCCGCGCAGGATCGCCGCGAAGACATCCTCGCCGGGGACGGCGGCCCGCATCTGGCCGTTGACGAGCAAGCGCATCTGGCCGTCGACGACGTCCAGGTCCAGCGTTTCCCCCTTGCGCACGGTGCCGACGGCCTTCAACGCGGTGTCGAGTTCGTCGATCCGCGCCTTCAGCGCCGGATCGTGCGGCTCGGCCGGGCCGTCGTGCAGGCCGGCGGTGAAGGTCTTGAGCAGACGGTCGGGGCTCATGTCGACGAGCATCCGCAACTGCAGGCGCCGGGGGCCGCTCTGGTGGATCAGCTCGACCGGGTCGGCCGTGCGTTGCGGCACGTACAGCGCCGCCAGGAAGGCCTTGAGGATGAAGACCGAACGCAGGCCGACCCCGTTCAGCCGCAGGTCGGTGCCGCCGATCCGGATCGTGTCGTCGAAGCGAAAGCCGCCGACCTCGATCGCGCCGGCCGGCGGTGCGGCGACGGCGGCCGCCAGCGCGATCGCCAGCGCGGCCAGACCGGTACGGCGCCGTCGCCGTGCGCGGGCGCACCCCGGGATCACCGCGAACACGGACGACGAACGCTCGGGAACAGGCAGAGGATCGATCATTGTTCTTTTGTACGCGAGATCCGCAACGATGAGACCGGTTGCGGTCGGATAAAGCGATGAGAAGCCGCCTATCCGCGGCCGGATCCACCGTTTTCGGCCGGCGAACACCGCCGGCCCTCGACGCCGGTTCCAGGCCAGCAGTCTAAATGACAGTCGGAATTTCAGACAAATCCAGACGCCCCGACCGGCGCTCCGGCACCGACGTTCGTTCGCCGGGCGACGCCCGGCGGCTGCGCTACACTGCCCGCCCATGTCGATCGTCCTGCTGCTGTTGCCCGATCTGTCGATGGTCGCGCTCGGCTTCGTCCTGTCGCGGCTGGGCCAGTGGGGGCGTCCGTTCTGGGACGGTCTCGAGCGCCTCGTCTACTACGTGCTGTTTCCGACGCTGCTGTTCCAGTCGGTGCTGCGGGCGCCGTTGTCGCTGGGCGACGCGCTGCCGCCGGTGCTGACGGTCGTCGCATCGGCCGGCGTCGCGCTGCTGCTGGTGGCGCTGGCGCCGCGGGTGCTCGACGTCGATCCGCGCAAGTTCGCCTCGGGCGCGCAGTGCGCGTTCCGCTTCAACACCTACGTGGCGCTGGCGCTGTCGCAACGGCTGGCCGGCGACGCGGGCCTGGCGCTGTGCGCGATGCTGGTCGGCGTGATGGTGCCGATCAGCAACGTCGGCGCGATCGTGCCGCTGGCCCGCCACGCCGGCGGACGGCTGTGGCGCGAGATGGCGCGCAACCCGCTGATCATCGCCACGGTCGCCGGCCTGATCGGCAACGCATTGCACCTGACGCTGCCCGAGCCGGTGCACGCCTCGCTGTCGCGGCTCGGATCGGCGGCGCTGGCCACCGGTCTGTTGACGGTGGGCGCCGGCCTGGTGTTCCGGATCGCGCCGGCGGCCGAGGCCGAGGCCCGGGCGAACGGCGAGCGCGTTCGCAGCGAAACGCCGCTGAGCGTGTGGCTGACCGCGACCAAGCTGCTGGTGATGCCGGCCTGCGCGCTGGCGGTCGGCGCGCTGCTGGAATTGCCGCCGGTGCCGCGGCAGATCGCGGTGATGTTCGCCGCGATGCCGACGGCGTCGAGCTGCTACATCCTGGCCGTGCGCATGGGCGGCGACGGGCCGTATGTCGCACGACTGGTCTCGCTGTCGATGATCGGCGCGCTGTTCACGCTGCCGCTGTGGCTGAGCGGCGTGGTCTGAACAGGCCCCGATCCGTCGGAGTAGGCTTCGATCATGCCGCTGACACTGTCCGTTCCCCTTCACGACGAAACCGACACCGAACGCCTGGCCGAGCGCCTGGCGCCGCGCCTGGACGCCGGCTGGCGTCTGTACCTGAGCGGCGAACTCGGCGCCGGCAAGACGCACTTCACCCGCGCGCTGCTGCGCGCGCTCGGCCACCGCGGCCGCGTGCGCAGTCCGACCTTTACGTTGCTCGAACCTTACGATTTCGCCAACTTCTCCGTCTATCACTTTGATTTCTATAGATTCTCGGGTAACAATGATTGGCGTGACGCGGGCTTCGACGAATGGTTGTCCGATCCGCGCGCCATCACGGTCATCGAATGGCCGGAGATGGCCGGCGATCAGCTACCGATCCCCGACATTCACCTGAGGTTCGCGTTCGCGGCCGACGGCTCGCGCAAGCTGCACCTGCAAAGCCATTCCGCGAGAGGTGACGATTGGTTGAAGACGATTTCGCCGGACGCGACGCCGGTGGACGAGCCGACGGACCGGCGGCCGCGCTGACCGACGAACGGCCGCGACGCCGCGTGGTGCTGCGCCGCGCGGCCGCGGCGTCGCTGGGCACGCTGCTGGCGTTGGACATCCCGCTCGCGCACGCCGGCTCGATCGTCGCGGTACGGGTCTGGCCGGCCCGCGACTACACGCGCGTCACGCTCGAACTGGACGAGCAGCTCAAGCACGTCCATCAGATGATGAGCGAGCCGAACCGGCTGGTGCTGGATCTGGAAGGCGCCAGCGTCGACGACGCCGTGCGCGACCTGGTCGCCAAGATCCAGCCCGACGATCCGTACATCCAGCAGGTGCGCGTCGGCCAGTACAAGCCGTCGGTGATGCGGCTGGTGTTCGACCTGAAGACGGCGATCGCGCCGCAGATCTTCACGCTCAAGCCGGTCGACCAGTACCGCTACCGGCTGGTGCTGGACCTGTTTCCGGCGGCGCCGGTCGATCCGCTGATGGAACTGCTGGCCGACGCATACCAGCGCGCCGATCGGGACGAACGCCGGCCCGTTGGCGATCCGCTGGGCCGGCTGCTGGCCGACCGCGGCAAGGACGGCGCGGCCGAAGCCGCCGCCGACACGCCGAGCGAGGCGACGATCGACGCGGCGCTGCGCCGCGCCGCGCCGCCCGGCACGCCGGCGGCCAAACAAGCCGTCCGGCAGCCGCCCCGCGTCAAGCCGGCGGTCTCGCGCCTGGTGACGATCGCGCTGGATCCGGGCCACGGCGGCGAGGATCCGGGTGCGATCGGCCGCGGCGGCACGCGCGAGAAGGACGTCGTGCTGGCGATCGCGCATCGGCTCCGCGACCGGATCAACAGCGAACCGAACATGCGCGCGTTCCTGACCCGCGACGCGGACTTTTTCGTGCCGCTGTCGGTCCGCGTCGAGAAGGCGCGCCGCGTCAAGGCCGACCTGTTCATCTCGATCCACGCCGACGCGTTCGTACGGCCGGATGCGCGCGGCGCATCGGTGTTCGTGCTGTCCGGCCGCGGCGCCAGCAGCACGGCCGCGCGCTGGCTGGCCAACAGGGAGAACCGCTCGGACCTGATCGGCGGCGTGCGGCTCGCGCGCAGCAGCAACGAGGTCGCGCGCATGCTGCTCGAGATGTCGACCAGCGCGCAGATCCGCGACAGCAGCAACGCCGGACGATTCGTGCTGACCGAGCTCGGCGGCCTCGGGCAGTTGCACCGGCACGACATCGAGCAGGCCGGCTTCGCGGTACTCAAGGCCCCGGACATCCCGTCGATCCTGATCGAGACCGCGTTCATCAGCAATCCGCAGGAAGAAGCCAAACTGGCCAATCCGCGTCACCAGGCGTCGGTGGCCGAAGCGATCTTCAAGGGCGTGCGGCGCTATTTCGTCAAGCATCCGCCCGCGCAGCGCAACCGGTCGACCTGAAACCCCGCGAGCGAACCGGCCGGCCAGGCTCGCGCGCCGGAACGCGGCGGGATGCCGACCCCGCCGCCGGCGGTGGCCAGACGGAACCGGCCACGCGCGCGTCAGAACGGCGGAAACGTCACGCGGATCCGCGTGCCCGGCCCGCCCGACAGCGGGTCGCCGACCTCGATCCGGGCGCGGTGCGCGTTGACGATCTCCTTGACGATCGCCAGGCCCAGCCCGCTGCCGCCCTGCGGGCTCGACGCGCCGCGATAGAAGCGCTCGAACACCTTCTGGCGCTCGGCGGGCGGGATTCCCGGTCCGTCATCCTCGACTTCGAGATACGGTTCGCCGTCATGCACGCCGCAGCGCGCGGTGATCCGGCCGCCGGTCGGCGTATAACGGATCGCGTTGTCGATCAGGTTCGTCAGCAGTTCGCGCAACGCCCACGACATCGCGCGCAGCTCGGCCGGCTGCGACTCGGCGCCCAGATCCTGGTTGCGCTCCAGCGCCGCGTCCAGGCAACCGGACACCACGTCGTCGACCAGTTCGGGCAGCGACACGTTGTGGCGTCCGGCCATCTCCTGGCTCGGACGATCCGAGCGCGCGAGCGACAGCAACTGGTTGGCCAGGTGCGTCAGCCGGTTGGTGGCGGTCTGCGCGCGACGCAGCCGGTCGACGATGCCGCCGTCGGCGGGCAGCGAACGCATCGCGTCGTTGACCGTCAGGTCGATCTGCCCCTTGAGCGCGGCCAGCGGCGTGCGCAACTGGTGCGCGGCGTTCTCGATGAAGCGGCGCTGGCCGTCGCGAGTGTCGGCCATCCGCACCAGCAACTGGTTCAGCGAATCGACCAGCGGCTGCGCCTCGGCCGGTACGTCGTCGGCGGCCAACGGCTGCAGGTCCTCGGCCGAACGGCGCCGCAACTGGTCGGCCAGACGCACCAGCGGCTGCGTGGCCACGCCGACGACCACCCAGACGACGACCAGCGTCAGGCCCAGGATCAGCGCATCGCTGGACAGCCGGCCCAGCAGGATCCGCGTGCGCGCCTCTTCGCGCTTGCGCGTCGTCTCGGCCACCAGGATCGTGTACGGCCCGGCGGTCGTCGTGATCGTCTGCGCGAACACGCGAACGGGCTCGCCGCGGACGCTGTCGTTGAAGAACTGGCGCGCCAGCATGCCGCTGGGTTCGCGCTTGCCGCCTTCGGCCGGCAGGTGAACGCCATCGTCGCCGCCCAGCGTGCGGCCCGCTTGGTCGATGACGCGGTAGAAGACCGTATCCTGCGCGTCGGCCTGCAGCAGCTTGACGGTCTCTTCGGGAATGTCGAAATGCGCGCGCCCTTCGTCGACGGTCAGGAAGCCGACGATGCCCAGCGCCGCATCGGACAGCGACAGGTCGTAGGCCTGCCACACGAGCCCCAGGCTCTGGCGGTAGTCGACGGCCGAGGCCAGCACCAGGACCGCCATCAGCAGCGTCGACAGCCAGACCAGCAGCCGGACGCGGATCGATCGGGAGTGCATCAGCATGCCGACGACGGGCCGTCCGCCCGACTTGACGCCAGCGGACGCCGACGTCCGCGACTCAGGCGGTCGGCTCTTCGATTCGATAACCGACACCGCGGACCGTGCGGATGCGCACGTCGGTATGGTCGAGCTTGCCGCGCAGCCGCGATACGTAGACCTCGATCGCGTTGGGAGCCAGGTTGTCGTCCCAGCCGCTGATCGCCTGCAGCAGCTTGTCCTTGCTGACGACGCTGTTGGCATGCAGGATCAGGTACTCGAGGATCGACCACTCGCGGGGGGTCAGTTCGATCGGCTGGTCGTTGAATTTCAGTTCGCGCCGGGCCGAATCGATGACCAGCGAACCGAAGCGCCCGACCTCGGACGTGATCGTGCCGGTGCGGCGGATCAGCGCACGGCTGCGCGCGATCAGTTCGCGCAGCTCGAACGGCTTGACCATGTAGTCGTCGGCGCCCAGGTTGAGTCCGTCGATCCGGTCCTCGAGGCCGTCGCGCGCGGTCAGCATCAGCACCGGCACCCGGGACTCGTCACCGCTGCGCAGGCGCAACCGACGCAGCCATTCGAGCCCGGTGATGCCCGGCAGCCCGATGTCGAGCACGATCAGGTCGAAATGCTCGTTGCGCAGCGCCGTATCGCCGAGTTCGGCGCTTTCGACGCGATCGACCGCGAATCCGGCCGAACGCAGACCGGACACGACGACGTCCGACAACAGGTGATCGTCTTCGACGACTAGTACTCGCATGGCTGGGGATGGTAACGCCGATTGGTCGGTGTCGACAGCCATCGGGTCGCGCCGACCGGTTGACGGCGCCTGCGGAATCATTGAGGCGGACATCGGAGCGACGGGATGGGCGGTCTGGCTGAGTCGGCACGGATGCCGCCGATCCGCGCCGAGGCGAAACGTTCCGGCAGGGGCGGCCTTTACGTTTCGCCTCGACGCGGTCGACAGGCAACCAGAATGGGCTGCCGCACGGATGGCGAAAGCCCGGGATTCGGGAGCCCCGCGTCAGGGGCGACTCGCGCCGGGTACGGCGCGTCGTGTCAGCAGCAGAGTACGAGGGGGGCGCTGTCGCACGCCTGACACGGCGCAGCGTCAGCGTCAGCGTCAGCGTCAGCGCCCACGCCCATGCCAGCGTCAGCGGCTCGCGCGAAGCTTGCGCAGCAACTGGCGGCCGACCTCGAAGACCGCCGGCAGGCCGGGCACGATGATCAGCGCGAGCGCGACCAGCGAGAAATGCTCCTTGACCCAGGGCAGGTTGCCCAGCAGGTAGCCGAGCAGCGTGATGCCGCCGACCCACAGCAGCGCGCCGATCACGTTGTACAGCAGGAATCTGCCGCGCGACATCCGCGCGACGCCGCCGACGAACGGCGCGAACGTGCGCACGAACGGCAGGAAGCGCGCGATGATGATCGTCATCGCGCCGTACTTCTCGTAGAACGCGTGCGTACGGTCGAACGCCTCGCGGTTGAAGAAGCGCGAGTCCTCCCACTGGAACACCTTCGGCCCGATCTTCCAGCCGATCGTGAAGTTCAGGTTGTCGCCGAGGATCGCCGCGGCCAGCAGCAGGCCGATCAGCAGCGGCAGGTCCAGCGTGCCGACCCCGGCCAGCGCGCCGGCGACGAACAGCAGCGAATCGCCGGGCAGGAACGGCATCACGACGAGCCCGGTCTCGACGAAGATGATCGCGAACAGCAACGCGTAGACCCAGACCCCGTAGGTCGCCACGACGGCCTCGAGGTGCTTGTCCAGGTGCAGGAAGATATCGATGAATTGGCTGATGTCCATAGCGGGCCGATGATACAGGCGGGGACGTGCAAGCTCCGTCCAATCGGTCGCGGCGGCCGGACGCCGCGGCGTCGCGCCTGGCCTGCGCCTGGCCCGCACCAGGTCCGCACCAGGCCCGCATGAAGCCCGCATCAGGCCCACGTCGTGGTCCGAACCGCGTCGAACCCTGGTCGAACCTTATAATTCTCGATCCGCCTCCGTTTCCCGGTCCGCCCCGCCCCACGCCGATGCACGTCGATCCCGCCGCGGCCCGCCGGCCGATCCGTCCGCTCGCCGATACGCTGATCAGCCAGATCGCAGCCGGCGAGGTCGTCGAGCGGCCGGCGTCGGTCGTCAAGGAATTGCTCGAGAACGCGATCGACGCCGGCGCCCGCCGCATCGAGCTGCGGATCGAGGAAGGCGGCGTGCGCCGGATCGTCGTCGCCGACGACGGCGGCGGCATTCCCGAATCCGAGCTGGCGCTCGCGCTGACGCGCCACGCGACCAGCAAGATCACTTCGCTCGGCGAACTCGAAAGCGTGGCCACGCTGGGATTCCGCGGCGAGGCGCTGGCGTCGATCGCCTCGGTCGCGCAGGTGCGGTTGACCAGCCGGACCGCCGACGCCGCGAACGCCTGCAGCCTGGATTCGACCGACGGCCTGCCGCACCCGGCCGCCGGCGGCGTCGGCACCACGATCGAAGTGCTCGAGCTGTACAGCGCGACGCCCGCGCGGCGCAAGTTCCTGAAGACCGCGGCCACCGAATCGGCGCACTGCCTGGACGCGATCCGGCGCGTCGCGCTCGCGCATCCGCACATCGAGTTCGTCGCGTTCGTCGACGGCCGCCGGCACACGCAATGGTCGGGCGCCGACTGGGCCGCGCGCGCGCTCGAAGGCCTGGGCGAAGAGTTCCGCGACGCGCATCGCGTGCTCGATAGACAGGCCGGCGCGCTGCGGCTGTTCGGCCTGCTCGGCCACCCGACGGCCAGCCGCAGCCGCGCCGACCGGCAGTACCTGTACGTCAACGGCCGCTTCGTGCGCGATCGCAACCTGCAGTTCGCGGTCAAGCAGGCTTATGCCGACGTGCTGCACGGCGATCGCCAGCCGGCCTATGTGCTGTTCATCGAGATCGATCCGGCGCAGGTCGACGTCAACGTGCATCCGGCCAAGACGGAAGTCCGGTTCCGCGATGCGCAGGGCGTGCGCAGCTTCCTGTTCCATGGCGTGCAGGATCTGCTGCGCACGGCCGCCGGCCAGGCGACGCCGATGACGATCGCGCGCGCGGTGCCGGCTCCGGGTGCGCTCCCCGGCGCCTCTGCCGGCCCGGCGCGCGGCACGCCCCTCGCCACCGCCGGCATCCAGGCGGCGCTGGCGCTCGGGCAACCGCCAGCCGCGTATGGATCGCGGCTTCCGGGCTCCGGCTCGGGTTCTGGCTTGGGTTCCACTTCCGGATTCGGCGCCGGCCCCAGTTCCGGCCTTGGCCCCAGCGGTGCCGCTCGGCGCGCGGACGCCGCCCCGGGTCTCGTCGATCGCGGGTCGATCGCGCGCGGATCGTCGGCGGCGACACCGGCCGCGGCCGTGCCGCCGACCCGTGCCGAGGTCGACGCGGCGCTGGCCTTCTATGCTCCCGGCGAGCTGCAGGCGCTGGCGCCGGCGGCCCCCGAACCGGCGCTGCCGCCGCTGGGCTTCGCGCTCGCGCAACTGCACGGCGTGTACCTGCTCGCGCAGAACGCCGACGGCCTGATCGTCGTCGACATGCATGCCGCGCACGAGCGCATCGTCTACGAGCGGCTCAAGGCCGCGATCGGCGGCCAGCGGGTGCCGATGCAGCCGCTACTGATCCCGGCCAGCTTCCGCGCCGAGCCGATCGAACTGGCGGCGATCGACGAGCACGGCGACGCGCTGCTCGATTTCGGCCTCGAACTGGGCGTGCTGTCGCCGACCGCCGCGGTCGTGCGCGCGGTGCCGACGCTGCTCGGCGGCGGCGATGCGATCGCGCTGGCCCGCTCGGTGCTGGCCGAACTCGTCGAGCACGGCGCGTCGCGCGCGCTGGTCGAGCGGCGCGACGCGCTGCTGGCGACGATGGCCTGCCACGGCGCGGTGCGCGCGAACCGCCGGCTCAGCATCGACGAGATGAACGCGCTGCTGCGCGACATGGAGAACACGGCCGGCGCCGACCAATGCAACCACGGCCGGCCGACCTGGGTCGCCGTGCCGATGGGCGAACTGGACCGCTGGTTCCTGCGCGGCCAATGACGCCGCCGCTCGCGCTGCTGCTGGGCCCGACCGCATCGGGCAAGAGCGCGCTGGCGATGGCGCTGGCCGAACGCTTTCCGATCGAGATCGTCAGCGTCGACTCGGCGCAGGTCTACCGCGGCATGGACATCGGCACGGCCAAACCCGACGCCGTCGAGCGCGCGGCGGTGCGCCACCACCTGATCGACGTCGTCGACCCGGCCGACGCGTATTCGGCGGCCCGCTTCGCCGAGGATGCGCGCGCGGTGATAGACGACATCCGGCGGCGCGGCCGCGTGCCGCTGCTGTGCGGCGGCACGATGCTGTACGTGCGGGCGCTGCTCGGCGGATTCGACGCGCTGCCGTCGGCCGATGCGGCGACCCGCGAGCGCCTGAACGCGCGCGCCGCTCGGGTCGGCTGGCCCGGCATGCACGCCTGGCTCGCCGACGTCGATCCGGTGACGGCCGCGCGGCTCGCGCCGAACGACTCGCAAAGGATCCAGCGCGCGCTGGAGGTGTTCACGCTGACCGGACAGCCGATGTCGGCGCTGCTGGCCCGTCATCGCGAAGACGCGCCGGCCTCCCCGCTCGCCGACGCGCGGATCGTCTCGCTCGAGCCGGCCGCGCGGGCGATGCTGCACGAACGGATCGCCGCCCGCTTCGACGCGATGCTCGCGCGCGGCCTGATCGACGAGGTGCGGACGCTGCGGCAGCGCGAGGATCTGCATCCGGGGCTGCCGTCGATCCGCTGCGTCGGCTACCGGCAGGTCTGGTCGTACCTGGACGGCGACATCGACCGCGCGGCGATGCGCGAGCAGGGGATCGCCGCCACCCGGCAACTGGCCAAGCGACAATTGACGTGGCTGCGCGCGATGCCGACGCGCCGCGTCATCGATCCGCTGGAACGTGATCCGCTGGCGGCGGCGATCGATGCGCTGGCGCCGGCGCTCGAGCCGGCTGGCGCCTAGGAGCGTTCACACGAGGATCGGGCCCACGCCGGATCCGCCGCCGTTCGGATCGTCGACGACGTTTCGCGGCCTTTCACGACCCTTCCCGACGACGAGGAGCGACGATGTCCCCCCCTGCCCCGCCCGATCCGACGCAGACCCCTTCTACCCCTTCTACCCCTTCGGCCTCTTCGGCTTCTTCAGCCCCTTCTGACCCGCCGTCGCCCGACCCGACGATCGCGATCGTCGGCCTGGGCCGGATGGGCGGCAACATGGCGCGGCGCCTGCGGCGCGCCGGCATCGTCGTGCACGGCTACGACCGCGGCACGCCACGCGCCGAAGTCGTCGACGCCGGCGTACGGCTGCACGACTCGCTGGCCGATCTGGTCGCCGCGTTGCCCGCCGGCCGGCCGCGGCTGGTGTGGCTGATGCTGCCGCAGGGCGCACCCACCGATTCGACGATCGCGGAACTGGCGCCGCGGCTCACGGCCGGCGACATCGTCGTCGACGGCGGCAACGCCCACTACGTCGATTCGGTCCGGCGCCACGAGACGCTGGCGGCGCAGGGCCTGCGCTTCGTCGATTGCGGCGTGTCCGGCGGCATCTGGGGTTATGACAACGGCTACTGCCTGATGTTCGGCGGTCCGGCCGACGCGATCGACGCGCTGACGCCGATCGCCCGCGCGCTCGCGCCGACGCCCGATACCGGCTGGGTCCACTGCGGCGCGGTCGGCGCCGGCCACTTCGCGAAGATGATCCACAACGGCATCGAATACGGGATGATGCAGGCCCTGGCCGAAGGCTTCGCGCTGATGGACGGGCATCCCGAGTACGCGTTCGATCTCGGCGCGATCGCCGAGAGCTGGCGCCACGGCAGCGTCGTGCGCTCGTGGCTGCTGGATCTGAGCGCCGACGCGCTGCGTTCGCGCGACTCGCTCGATCGCATCGCCCCGGTCGTCGCCGATTCCGGCGAAGGGCGCTGGACCGTCGACGAGGCGATCCGCCAGGGCACGCCGGCGCCGGTGATCGCGTTGTCGGTGATGAGCCGTTTCGCGTCGCAGGGCCGGTCCGCGTTCGCCGACCGCCTGCTGGCCGCGATGCGCGGCGGCTTCGGCGGGCACCCGGTCCCGCACGAGGACTGAACCCGGCCGGGCCGCGCGGCCCGGCTCAATCGAACAGGTAGAAGTACAGCAGGTCGATCGCGCTCTCGGTCCCGGTCGACGCGCGCAGCGACAGCCGGCGATTGATGTCGTACTGGACCTTCAGCAGGTTCCACACGCCTTGCAGCCCTTGTTCGTAGCTGACGAACAGCCGCGACGACAGCCGCTTGCCGACGGTCACGACGTTCTGCTGCGCGGTCGACGAGCTGGTCGTCATGCCGCCGGAGCCGGGCACGCCGGGAATCGCCGTCGACGTGAACGAGCTGGGCAGCGCCGAGCCGGATCCGGTCCGTCCGGCCGTGCTGATGCCGATGACGTCGACCCCGAGCAGCTCGGACAGGCCGCCCGACGGCCGGTCGCTGTTGCCGAACAGCGTGGCCGCCGCGGCCTTCAGCGCGACGGTACCGCCGCCGGCGTCGGACAGCGGCACACCCAGCACCATCCACGACAGCTTCTCGGCGTCGGAGACCTCGGGCGTCGACACCAGCCGGATGCGCGGCGCCTGCGCGTTGCCGGTGATCGCCACGCCGGCCTCGACCGGCAGGTAGCGGCGGATCGCGGTGATGTCGAGCACCGGATTGTCCAACGCGCCGTCGAACAGGATCCGGCCGTTCTCGATCGCCAGGTCCTGGCCGTAGCCGCGGTACTTGCCTTCGCGAACGACGATCGTGCCGTGCCCCTGCGGGGCCTGCGGCAGCTCGCCGGTGATGCGGATCGCGCCGCGCAGCCACGCGTCGATCCCGTTGCCGACGATGCGCAGCCGGTCGCCGACGTCGAACTCCAGATCGGTGATCATCCGCACCGGCAGCGGCTTGTCGCGCGCCTTGCGGCGTTCGTCGGGCGTCTCGACCGGCGCCGCCGGCTTGCGCCGGTCGACGACGACGAGATCGCCGGGCTCGACCGGCCCGTTGATGTCGCGCAGTTCGACGAGCCCTTCGTCGACGCGCACCTTGCCGGTCCAGCGCACGACGTTCGCGTCGATGCGGATCGGCGTCGAGCCGCTGAGCAGCACGCGCTGGCCGGGGCCCATCAGCACCGGCAGGTGGTCGAGCGCCAGCGTGAAATCGCCGCGGCCCAGATCGATCGCCCCCGCGGGCAGCCGGGCCGCATCGGCGGCCGGCAGCGCGAGCTGGCCCTTCAGTTCGATCGCGCCGTCGCCGCTGGTGAACCGCATCTGGTCGAGCTGCAGGCGGTCGGTATCGAAATGCGCGCGCAGCACGCCGTCACCGAGCCGCCAGCCGAGCAGGCGCTGGGCGAACTGCAGCCGGTCGCCCTTCAGGTCGCCGACCAGCCGCGGCGCCGTGACCCGCCCCAGCACGGCACCGTCGAACGCCAGTTCGCCGTCGATGCGCCACGCGTCGCCGAGCATCTGTCGGGTCCAGGCCAGCGACGGCACGCGCAGCGCGAGCTTGCCGTCGAGGCGGCCGGCATCGAGCGTCACGTCGGCATGGCTGGTGCCGTCGACGCCGCGACTGACCAGGTCCAGGCCCAGCGCGCCGCTCAGGTCGTCGACGCTGGTGCCGTTGACGTCGAACTTGCCGCGCGCGGTCACGTCGACGGTCCGGATCAGGTCCGGGTCGACGGAACCGGGCTTCCAGCGCTCCATCGCCTGCAGCAGGCGGCTGATCGCGATGTCGTCGAAATCGCCCTTGCCGATGACACGCCCCTGCTCGAAGCGGCCGTTGTCGATCCGCAGCCGCCCGCCGGCCAGCGCCGCGCTGAGCCCTTCGACCGCGTACGCGCCGGGCCGCAGTTGCACGGTCGCCGGCCGCTGCAGCGATGCCTGCATCGCGCCGCCGACGTCGAGCGCATTGATCTTGCCGCCCCACGACCAGTCGCCCTTCTGTCCGTCGGGCCGCGCGCCGTCGTCGAACCGGCCGGCGCCGCTGGTCGCCAGCCGCTGGCCGGCACCGGCCAGCGCCAGGCGGAACGTGTGCTCGGGCAACGCACCGTCGACCTGAACGTTGATCGAATCGAGCTTGACGCCGACCGCGTCCAGCCCGTCGACGCCGCCCTGCAGCTTCAGCCGTTCGCGGCCGAGGCCGGCGACGTCGAGGCTGCCGCGCGTGGCGCCGATCGCGATCGTGCGCGCCGGCGCCGCGGCCGCGGCCGCATCCGTCGACGATTCGTCGGCCGGCAGGCGGACCCGCAGCCCGTTGCCGCGCCACTGGCCGCGCAGCGCCGGATCGGCGAACGTCCCGCGCAGTTCACCGTCGAGCTGCAGGCCGCCGGCCAGGCGCGGATCGAGTTCGGCCAGCGCGCGGGACGAACCGTTGAACGACAGCCGGTCGCCGCTCTGGCCGAGCGCACCCTTGGCCACCAGCCGCGTGCCGCCGAGCACGAGTTGCAGATCGACGTTGCGCACGCGCTGCAGCATCGGTTCGGCCGGGGCCGCCGGCCCGGCGGACGCCGTGCCCTCGGCCGGCCGGGCATTGCCGGCCGCCGGCGGCGCATCCGGCGACGCGACGACGGCCGGCGCCTTCTTGCCGCGCTCGGCCAGGTCGGCCGGCGCCGAGCGGCCGTGGCCGGCGTTCGACTGGCTGGACGCGGCCGGTTCGGTTGGTGCGGCCGATGCGGCCGGGCCCGCTGCACCCGTCGCACCCGTCGCACCCGTCGCACCCGCCGCACCCGCCGCACCGCTCGACGCCGCGTCGGCGCGGGCCGGCGCCGCCGGTACCCGGGCGAACGAGCCGGGCGGCGGCCGCGACGCCGCCTGCGACGGCGGGCCCAGCAGTTCGGCCTTCAGGTGGCCGGACAGCGGCTGGTCATTGAGCCGGCTGCCCTGCAGGTTCACGGCCACGCGCGCATCGAGCTTCGGCTTGATCCGGCCATCGGCCGCCCACTGGCCGTTGATCCGCCCGCGCAGGAACCGTCCGCCGGATTCGTCGGGCACCTTGATCCAGCGCTGCGGCTCGAAGCGCTCGGCGCTGCCCTTCAGGTCGAACGCGTGCTCGTCGTCCAGGCCGACGCTGCCGCCGACGCGCAGCGCGCCGTCGCGCGCGCGCAGCTCGCCGTTGCGGATCACCAGCGACTGGTCCTGCAGGTTGAACACGCCGCGCAGGCCCAGCCCGCCGGCCAGCAGCTCGCCCTTCTGGTCGTTGATGTCGACGGCGACGCCGGCATCGGTCGCCTTCACGCTGCCGCCGAGCCGCGTGGGCACCATCGCGTTGTGCAGGCGGGCCACGTCGACGTCGCTGACCCGCAGGTCGATGTCCAGGCCCGTGAACGGCGCCCCGGGCACCGAGCCGACCCGGGCGAGATCGATCCGGCCGCCGCCGCCGATCACGCCCGCGTCGCCGAAGCTCAACGCGGTGTCGATCAGCGTCAGCGTATCGCCGTGCCAGTCGAAGCGCGAGCTGATGCCGTTGACCGGCAGCATCGCCTCGTCGAGCCGCCCCGGTCTCTCGTTGACGAGGTCGACATGGCCGGTGACCGTCAAACCGCCGGGCTCGGCCGGAGCCGCGCGCACCGCTGCCCGCGTCGACGGCGCGGCGCCGCGGGCCGCCGGCCGCTGCGCGCCCCCGCCGGGAGCCGCCTGACCGGGAGCCGCCTGCCCCGGCGCTGCCTGTCCGGGAGCCGCCTGCCCGGGCGCCGGCGGCTCGACCAGCCGCGGCTCGATCACGCCGCTGAGCCGGAAGCGCGCCTCGGGCGCCGACTCGACGAAGCGGCGCAGCTCGATGCCCGAGGCCTCGAAACGGATCGGGCCGAACGGTTGCTGGTCGGTCGGCCTCATCAGGCCGCCGATGTGGACTTCGGCGTTGCCCAGTTGCGCGCTGCCGCGCGCCTGGATCAGGTCCATCGAGCCGCCGATCGCCAGTTGCGCCGGAATCGGATCGGCCAGGCCTTCGAGCCGCGCGACGACGCGCGTCTCGGCGCTGACCAGGAACGGTTCGGCATCGTCGAGCTGCGCGGTGGCCTCGACGGTGCCCCACTGCGTGGTCATCGCCATCCGCTGCAGGTTGTAGCGGCCGTCGCGATAAGCGAGCGCGAGCCGCACCCCCTGCAGGTCGAACGGCGTCGCCTCCTTGCCGTCGGCCGGCGCCGGCACGATCGACAGCGTATTGACGACGACGTCGTCGATCTGCACGCCGATCGGCAGTTTCAGCGATTCGGGCAATTCGGTCGGCTTGGCGGGCTGGTCGTCCGAAGGCGGCAGCTTGACCTGCACGCTGCGCGCCTTGATCAACGGCACGTGCAGCCGCTTTTCGATCAACGCGCCGAGCCGCCAGCTCAACTCGCCCTCGCGCACCTCGATCGCGGGGCCGGCCGGATCGGTCCAGGTCAGCCGGTCGAACTGGACGCCCGAGTACAGCGACCCGCGCGCGTTGTCGACGGCCAGCCGCCCTTCGGTGGCCGATACCGCGCGGCGAACGACCCAGTCGAGGAACGGCCCCTGTCCGGCGAACCACAAGCCGCCGGCCACCAGTGCCAGCAACACGAGTACGACGATCGCCCACTTACCGATTCGAGCCTTGGCCACAAACAGCGTCCTAGAAAAGGAAACCGACCGAGAACTGCAGCCGCCAGCGTCTTTCGTTGTCGGCATAAGCGGCATCGAGATTGATCGGACCGACCGGCGTCCGCAGCCGGACGCCCAGGCCGTAGCTCTTGTGCAGGCGGTAGTCGCCCCAGGAGTCGGCGGCGCCGCCCGCGTCCATGAACACCGCGCCCCATACCGCCTCGGTGATCGGATGCTGGTACTCGACGCTGGCGATGCCCAGCACGCGGCCGCCGACCGTCGCCTCGCCGCGCGACACGCCGATCGTGTTGTAGTCGTAGCCGCGCAGCGACTGCGATCCGCCGGCGCGGAACAGGTTCGTCGACGGGATGCCCCGCGTCGTGCCGGCGAACACCTGGCCGAGTTCGAGCTTGCCGACCAGCACGCCGGCCCGATTCGGCGCCTGCCGGTCGAGCGGCAGGAAGTAATAAGTGCGCGTGTACAGCCGCGCGAACGACGTATCGGTCAGCAGGCCGCTGACCGCGCCCGACGCCTGCGCGCTGATGCTGAGCCCCTCGCGCGGATCGATCCGCGAATCGAGCGCCCGGTAGTTCCAGCTGAAGCCGACGACGGTGGCGCGGGCGCTTTCGTGCGCGGTGTTGCCGCCGCCCAGGTCGATCGCCTGCGATTCGTCCTGGTGCGCGAGCGACACGAAGGTATCGATGCGGCCGCTCTGCTTGCCGCGGCCGCCGTAGATCGTCTTGGTGCCGGTACGCTCGCCGGACACGTTCATGCGGTCGTAGCGCGCACCATAAGCCCAGTAATGGCCGCTGGGTTCGGTCGGCGTACGCACGCCGATGAACGCGCGCTGACGGCGCTCTTCGAGGATCACGCCGGAATCCATCCGGTCGCCGCGCCCGAACAGGTTGCGATGCTCGAGACCGAGGATCAGCCGCGCGCCGGCATCGGTGCCGTAGCCGACGCCGAACGTCGCCCGTTTGACCTGCTCCTCGGTCAGCTCGAGCCGCAGCGGCACCGTCGTCGCCTGCGGATCGCGGTCCATCGCGTCCAGATCGGGCGTCACGTACGCGTTGCGGAAATAACCGGAATCGCGCAGGTTGGTCTGGAACTGCTGCAACTGATCGTAGCTGTAGGCCGCGCCGTCGCGAAACGGCTTGAGTCCGTCGATCAGCTTGCGCGGATAACGCTGCAGCCCGTTGATCTCCAGATCACCGAAATGGATCAGCCGGCCGCTGCGCACGACCAGATGCAGTTCGGCCGCGGCCTGCTGCACGTCGACGGTGGCGCTCGAATCGGCGATCTCGGCGCGCAGGAATCCGTTCTGCTGCAGGCCGGCCAGCAGCTTGTGCTTGGCGTCTTCCCAGCCGGCCGCGTCGTAGTGCCGGCCCACCGGCATCGCCCATTCGCGCAGCAGGCGCTCGCGCAGTTCGGGCTGCCCGTCGATCTCGCCTTCGAGCCGGACGTCGACGCCGCGGACCTGGGTCCGCGCGCCCGGCGTCACCTTGACCCGCGCACCGGACGACGAGTCGCCGCCGATCTCGATCACGCACTCGAAGTAGCCTTCGGCGCGGCAGATCGTTTCGACCTCGGCGCGCAGATTGGCCAGCAGCACGTCGAACTGGTCGCGATCGTAACCCTGGCGCGTGCGCCACTTGCCGAGCGAAGTCTGGCGCTCGATCAGGTTGCGCAGCGGATCGGGCGCGTCGATCGCGAACGCGTAGTGCGGCTCGGCCGACTCGAAGCCGGCGCTGTCGCGGCCGCCGGCCTTGCCGCCGTCGGGTTCGCCGTCACGCTTGCCGTCGGCGCGATCTTTCGAAGCGTCGTCCCGGGCGGGCGCGGCCGCGTCCCCGTCCGCTTCGTCGGGCCCGACCGGCCCGCGGCGCGGCGCGGCCGGCGCGCGGCCCAGGTCGCGGCCGTCGTCGCGCTCGACCCCCGTCGCGTCGCGGCGGGCGTCACCGGACGGCACCGCCGATTGCGCGAGCAGCACGACGTCGTCGCCCGCCGATCGCGCGAGCGTCGGCCCGGCGCCCAGCGCGCAGCCGCCGACGCACAACGTGATGATCAGATGCCTGCTGTGCAAACTCGCCCCGTCAGCGGATCCGCACGATCGGTTCGGCCGGGTCGCGCGGCACGATGCGGCCGATGCGCCACGCGGTCTCGCCAGCCGCTCGCAGCGCGGCGAGCGCCGCGTCGGCCTGGTCCGCGGCGACGACGACCGTCATGCCGATCCCGCAGTTGAACACGCGGTGCATCTCGGCGTCGTCGATCCGGCCGTGCCGCTGCAGCCAGTCGAACAAGGCCGGGCGCTGCCAGGCGTCGCGGTCGAGCTGCGCGCCGACCGCATCGGGCAATACGCGCGGCAGGTTCTCGACCAGGCCGCCGCCGGTGATGTGGGCCAGTCCCTTGACGGTCACCCGCTCGAACAGCGACAGCACCGGCTTCACGTAGAGCCGCGTCGGCGCCATGACGGCGTCGGCGAACGGACGGCCGTCGAAATCCTCGCGCATCGCCGGCGCGTCGATCGCGCCGTGCACGCGCTCGATGACCTTGCGGATCAGCGAATAGCCGTTCGAATGCGCGCCGCTGGACGCCAGGCCGAGCACGACGTCGCCGGGCACGATCGAGCGGCCGTCGATGATCGCCGACTTCTCGACGACGCCGACCGCGAAGCCGGCCAGGTCGTACTCGCCGTCCGGATACATGCCGGGCATCTCGGCCGTCTCGCCGCCGATCAGCGCGCAGCCCGACGCCTCGCAGCCGGCCGCGATGCCGCCGACGACCGCGGCCGCGGTGTCGACGTCGAGCCGCCCGCACGCGAAGTAGTCGAGGAAGAACAGCGGCTCGGCGCCCTGCACCAGGATGTCGTTGACGCTCATCGCGACCAGGTCGATGCCGACGGTGTCGTGCCGGCCCAGCGCGAACGCCAGCCGCAGCTTGGTGCCGACGCCGTCGGTGCCCGACACCAGCACCGGCTCGCGGTAGCGCTTGGGCACTTCGAACAGCGCGCCGAAGCCGCCGATGCCGCCGAGCACGCCGTCTCGCAGCGTGCGCCGCGCCAGCGGCTTGATCCGATCGACCAGCGCGTCGCCGGCATCGATGTCGACGCCGGCCGACCGGTACGACAGCGGATCGGCGGTGTCCGCCGTCGAAGGAACGCCCGCTCGGGCGTCGTCAGTAGGTTTCATCTTCTTCGCATCGGCGCCGACGGGCGGCAACATCGATCCGTCCGGGGCGCGCTTCGCACGGAATCTTGCCTGCGCCGCCTCGGGTCGGACCAGTACAATCGGGATTCCGGGATTGTAGCGGTTTGTACCGCGCGTCCCGGAGCCTGTGCGTCGACGCGAACGTCGACAGATGACAAATCCCGCTCCACGATCCGATGTCCGGACGATGAAACCGTCGAGCCAACTGGCGCTGGACCTGCTGGCCGGCGCATCGCCGAGCCTGGACAATTTCGTGGCCGGCCCCAATCGCGAATGCCTGGCGGCGGTCCGCGCGCTGGCGGCCGGCCCCGCCGGCGGCGGCGACGTTCGGCAGATCTATCTGTGGGGGCCGCCCGGCGGCGGCAAGTCGCATCTGGCGCGGGCGGTGCTGGCGCGATCGCCGGACGGCGGCGAGCCGCTGGGCCCGGACGCCGCGCTGCGCGCGTTCGACGCGGCCGGACGGCAGGCCGGGGTGTTCGCGGTCGACGATTGCGACCGGCTCGACGGCGCTCGCCAACGGGCGCTGTTCGCGCTGATCAACCGCGTGCGCGCCCTGCCGGACGCGCGGCTGCTGGCCACCGGCTCGGCCCCGCCGCTGGGCCTGGCGCTGCGCGAAGACCTGCGCACGCGGCTCGGCTGGGGCCTGGTCTTCGAGCTGGCACCGTTGGCCGATGCCGACAAGGCGCTGGCGCTGCGGGCACTGGCCGGCGAGCGCGGCGTTATGATGTCGGCTGAGGTCGTGCCCTATCTGCTCACGCATACCTCTCGCGACATGCGCCAGTTGATCGGCCTGTTCGACGCGCTCGACCGTCTGGCCCTGCAGCGCCAGAAAGCGATCACGATCCCGCTCGTGCGCGAACTGTTGCAGACCTCGCTGAACATCGAATGAATTCGCCTTCTTCCCCCGGGCTGCCCGGGTTGCTGTCCCGGTTGTTGTCCCGTTCCGTCGAGCGCCTGTTCGGCCGCGCGGCGTCCGCACCGCCGATGCCGCCGGCGCCGGCCCGGCCCGTCGCCCGCACCTACCGCGCGTCCGAGCTCGGCCTGCGGCCCGAGACCGTCCCGCATTCGGCGATGCGCACCTGCCAGGTGCTGCAGCAGGCCGGATTCCTGGCCTACATCGTCGGCGGCGGCGTGCGCGATTCGCTGCTCGGCATGAAGCCCAAGGACTTCGACGTGGCCACCGACGCGACGCCCGAGCAGGTGATCAAGCTGTTCCGCCGCTCGCGCGCGATCGGCCGCCGCTTCCAGATCGTCCACGTGATGTACGGCCGCGAGGTCATCGAGGTCTCGACGTTCCGCGCCAAGCAGGAGAACGCGGCGACCGACGCGCACGGCCGCGTGCTGCACGACAACGTCTGGGGCACGATCGAAGACGATTCGGCGCGCCGCGACTTCACGATCAACGCGCTCTACTACGACCCGATCGGCGACACGCTGATCGACTACCACGACGGCGTCGCCGACATCCAGCGGCGCACGCTGAGGATGATCGGCGATCCGACGACCCGCTACCGCGAGGATCCGGTGCGGATGCTGCGCACCGCGCGCTTCGCGGCCAAGCTCGGCTTCCAGATCGAACCGGCCACGCAGACGCCGATCGCCGAGCTGGCCGACCTGATCCACAACGTACCGCCGGCGCGCCTGTTCGACGAGATCCTGAAGCTGCTGCAGACCGGGCACGCGCTGCAGAGCCTGCACCAGTTGCGCGCGCAGGGCCTGCATCACGGACTGCTGCCGCTGCTCGACGTGATCGTCGAGCAGCCCGACGGCGAACGCTTCATCACCGCCGCGCTGACGCGCACCGACGAGCGCGTGCAGGCCGGCAAGCCGATCTCGCCGGGCTTCCTGTTCGCGACGCTGCTGTGGCAGCAGGTGCTGGTGCGCTGGCGCGAACGCACCGGACGCGGCGAGCACACGATCCCGGCGCTGATGTCGGCGATCGACTCGGTCGTCGACGAGCAATGCGAGAAGCTGGCGATCCAGAAGCGGATCGCCGCCGACATGCGCGAGATCTGGAGCCTGCAACCGCGTTTCGAGCGTCGCAGCGGCCGCTCGCCGCTGCGCCTGCTCGAGCACCTGCGGTTTCGCGCCGGCTACGACTTCCTGCTGCTGCGCGTCGAGTCCGGCGAGGCGCCGGCCGAGCTCGGCCAGTGGTGGACGGCGTTCGTCGAAGGCGACCACGACCAGCGTGAAGCGTTGATGGCGCGCGTGCCGGCCGCCGCCGGCAACGCCGCGCGCAAGCGCCGGCGCCGCAAGCCGCGCGCCGCGCCCGCCGGTGGCACGGCGTCCGACTGACGCCGGCGCCGATGCGGCGATGCACGCGCCGCCCGCCGGCGGCGGCGAGGCGGCCGCGTACATCGGCCTGGGCGCCAACCTGCCTCGCCCGATCGGCGCGTCCGCGACGCGCGCCGACGCGCCCGACACTTTGCGCGACGCGGTGCAAGCGTTGGCCGCGGTGCCGCGGATCCGCGTGCCGCGCGTCTCGTCCCTCTACCTGAGCGCGCCGGTCGATGCGGCCGGCCCCGACTATCACAATGCCGTCGCCGAGCTGCGCACGACGCTGTCGCCGGCCGAGCTGCTGGCGGCCCTGCAGGCGATCGAACGAGCTTTCGGCCGCCGGCGGCCTTACCGCAACGCGCCGCGCACGCTCGACCTGGACCTGCTGCTGTACGACGACCGGGTGCTGTCGACACCCGCGCTGACGATTCCGCATCCGCGCCTGCGCGGCCGCGCGTTCGTGCTGCGCCCTCTCGCCGAACTGGCGCCCGCGATGCGATTGCCGGACGGCGTCGCGATCGATACGTTGCTGCCCTGCGTCGCCGACCAATCCATTTCGCGGATCGGACCGATCGACGCTATGCTGCCGAGACCATGACGACCATCAGCGATCATCCTTCCGCCGCCTCCCCGTTCGACCGTTACCGTCACATCGTCATCGAGGGACCGATCGGCGTCGGCAAGAGTTCGCTGGCGCGCAAGCTCGCCGAACGCCATGGCGCGCAGGCGGTCCTCGAGGACGCCGGCGCCAACCCGTTCCTCGAACGCTTCTATCGCGAAGGCCGGCGCCAGGCGCTGCCGGCGCAGTTGTTCTTCCTGTTCCAGCGCGTCAACCAGTTGCGCGAGCTGTCGCAGCGCGACCTGTTCTCGCAGACGCTGGTCGGCGATTTCCTGCTCGAGAAGGACCCGCTGTTCGCGCGGCTGACGCTCGACGACGACGAGCTCAAGCTCTACCAGCAGATCTTCGACAGCCTGCGGCCGCAGGCGCCCACGCCCGACCTGGTCATCTACCTGCAGGCGCAGCCCGACACGCTGATCGAGCGCGTGCACAAGCGCGGCATCCCGATGGAGTCGGCGATCACCGAAACCTATCTGCGCGCGCTGGTCGACGCGTACAGCCGCTTCTTCCATCACTACGACGGCGCGCCGCTGCTGATCGTCGACACCGAGAACCTGAACCCGGCCAGCAACGACGACGACTTCCAGTTGCTGATCCGGCAGATCATCGAGCTGCGCGGCAAGCGCACGTTCTTCAATCTGGGTCAGTGATCAGCGCGCGGCCGGCGCCGGGGCGTCGGCCAGGCCGGCACCGGGCCAGCTTCCCGCGGTCACCAGGTCGACGACGGTCTGCATCAGCAGCGAGCGCACGCGCTCGGACGCGGCCGACAGCGGTATCGTCTGCGAGCAGGCGAGCGTCGCGGTGCGCACGATCCGCGGCGTGATCGGATGCGCGATCAGCGCCGACGCGGTCGACGGACTCGCCAGCGCCGACCCCGGCACGATCGTGCCGATCAGTCCGTCCTCGACCAGGCGCACCATCGTCGGGATCGAACTGACCTCGGCGTGGATCAGCGGCACGATACCGGCCTGCTCGAACATCCGGTCCAGCAGCATCCTCAGCGTGGTCGCTCGCGTCGTCATCACCAGCGGCGTGCCGGCCAGCCGAGCCAGCGGCATCGGCGCGCCGAACGCCGGCTGGCGGGGCTTTCGCGACGCCGCGAAGAACAGGATCTCGTCGACCAGCGGCACGCGATGGAGCCCGCCGGCGCCCGCGTCCTCGACCAGGATGCTCATGTCGACCCGCTCGTCGAGCAACTGCGGCGCCAGGTAGGCGCTGGGGCTCTCGTACAGCTCGAGCCTGACCCCCGGCAGGTGGGCGCGCACCGCGCGCAGCAACGGCGCGGCCAGCACGATCGTCAGGCTGGACGGCAGGCCCAGACGGACGCGGCCCGATACGTCGCGGCCCGCGCCGCGAGCGATGTCGGCCGTCTGCCCGACCAGGTTCAGCACCGCCTGCGCGTGGCGATACAAGGCCGTGCCCGACGCCGTCGGGCGCACGCCGAGCTTGCTGCGCACCAGCAGTTGCACGCCCAGCATCCGCTCCAGTTGCGCCATCTGCTGGCTGAGCGCCGGCTGCGCCAGATGCAGGTTGACCGCCGCGCGCGACAGCGATCCGGCGTCGACGACCGCGACGAAGTAACGCAAGGGCCGCACCTCGATGCGCGGATTCGACATCACGAGCCTCCCGGTTCGGCGGGCCGGGCGCCGGCAGCCGGCGCCCCGGCGCCCGGCGGCCGCGCATCCGCCCGCACGGTCTCCCAGCGATAAGTATCGCTTATGGCTGCATCGGCATTCGGTAGTTTTCGACCCGGGCGCGGCGCTTCAAGATGGACGCCATGACAACCGATTCGCCCTCCCGCCCCCGTGACCTGCCGCTGGCCGGCATCCGGGTCCTGGACCTGACCCGCGCGCTGTCCGGCCCCTTTTGCACGATGATCCTGGCCGACCTCGGCGCCGACGTGATCAAGGTCGAACCCACGCCCGGCGGCGACATGATCCGTCAGTGGGGGCCGTTCGATGAAGACATCAGCGTCTACTACCTGAGCGCCAACCGCAACAAGCGCGCGATGGCCGTCGATTTCCGCCATCCGGCCGGACTCGGCGTGCTGCGGCGCCTGGCCGGGCAGGTCGACGTCGTGGTCGAGAACTTCAAGCCCGGGACGGTCGACCGGCTGGGCCTGTCGTACCGGCAATTGGCGGCCGACGATCCCCGCATCATCTGCGCGAGCATCAGCGGTTTCGGCCAGACCGGTCCCGCCGGGCAGTGGCCCGGTTTCGACCAGATCGCGCAGGGCTACGGCGGCCTGATGAGCGTCACCGGCGAACCCGACGGCGAGCCGATCCGCGTCGGCGTGGCGATCGGCGACCTGACCTCGGGGATGTGGGCCGCGCTGGGCATCCAGGCCGCGCTGATCGAGCGGCAGCGCACGGGCCGGGGCCAGCGCGTCGACACCTCGCTGCTGGCCTCGCTGGTGGGACTGCTCAGCGTGCAGGGCCAGCGTTTCCTGAGCCTGGGCGAGGTGCCGGCGCGCACCGGCAACGCGCATCCGGTGATCGCGCCCTACGGCGTCTTCGCGACCGCGGACGGACCGCTGAACATCGGCTCGGCGACCCAGGACATGTGGCTGCGCCTGTGCAGGCTGCTCGGCTGCGCCGAACTGATCGACGATCCGCGCTTCGCCGACAACGCCGCGCGCGCCGCGCATCGCGTCGTGCTGAAGGAACTGCTGGAAGCGAAGCTGAAGACCCGCACGCGCGCGCAATGGACGAGCGCGCTGATCGAACAGGGCATTCCCGCCGGCCCGATCAACGACCTGCGCGACGTCTTCACCGACGAGCAGGTGCTGCACGAAGGCATGGTCGAGACGATCCGGCACCCGGTGCTCGGCGAACTGCGGCAGATCGGTTCGCCGATCGGACTCGGCGCCCACCCCGGCGCCGTGACCCGCAGCCCGCCGCCGGCGTTCGGCGAACACACACGCGAGCTGCTGGCCGAATTCGGCTGGCAGCCGGCCGACATCGATCGGCTGATCGCCGACGAGGCGGTGTTCCAGCGCTGACCGGGACCGCCCCCCGCATCAACCGAAAAACAGAAGGAGACGACCCGTGCGAACGCTGATCACCCGGACCGTCGCGGCCTGCATCGCCGCCGCGGCCCTCGCCTGGCAGCCGCCCGCCGGCGCGCAGGACGACTACCCGACCCGGCAACCGATCCGGCTGATCGTGACCTTCGCGCCGGGCGGCGGCGCCGACACGATCGCCCGCTCGCTGAACGTGGCGCTCGGCGAACAGTTGAAGCAGAACGTGCTGGTCGAGAACCGGCCCGGCGCCGGCGGCACGATCGCCACCGAATACGTCGCGAAATCCCCGCCCGACGGCTACACGGTGCTGTTCACGGTGTCCTCGCACAGCATCAACCAGGCGCTGTATCCGAAGCTGAACTTCGACACCGAACGCGATCTGCGCGGCGTCAGCCTGATCGGCGAACTGCCGCAGGTGCTCGTCGCCAATCCGCAGGTGCCGGCCGACTCACTGGCCGCGTTGCTGAAACTGGCCGGCGATGACGCCGCCTATCGGAGCGTCGCCACCGGCGGCGCGGGCTCGCCCGGGCATTTCGCGCTGGCGATGCTGCAGGCGCGCACGCAGGTGCCGTTCGTCCACGTCCCTTATCGCGGATCGGGCCCGGCGATCAGCGACGTGGTCGGCAACCAGGTACCGCTGCTGCTGTCGACGCTCAGCGGCACGCTGCCGCACATCAAGTCCGGCAAGCTGAAGGCGATCGCCCTGACCTCGCCCCGGCGATCGCCGCTGCTGCCGGACGTGCCGACGATCGCCGAAAGCGGTCTGCCCGGCTACAACATGGATACCTGGGTCGGCATGTTCGTGCCGCGGGCGACGCCCGATTCGGTCGTCGACGCGCTGCACGCGGCGACCCGGGCCGCGCTGCGCAGCCCGGCCGTCCTCGAACGGATCCGCTCGCAGGCCGGCACCATCGTCAACGCCGACGGCAGGCAGCTCGACGAGCGCGTGCACGCCGAAATCATCCAGTTCACCGATCTGGTCGCCAGGAACGGCATCCGGGCCGAATGAAGGCTCTATCAGGCGGTCTCGGCCGCGGCCGGCGCCGCGAAGCCCTGCGGATTGCCGCTCTGCCAGCGCCACGCGTCGGCGCACATCTCGTCGATGCCGCGGCTCGCCCGCCAGCCGAGCAGCGACTGCGCCGCCGACGGGTCGGCATAACATTCGGCGATGTCGCCCGGACGCCGCGCGACGACCCGGTACGGCACCT
Source organism: Burkholderiaceae bacterium (assembly GCA_047601745.1). Classification (GTDB taxonomy): domain Bacteria; phylum Pseudomonadota; class Gammaproteobacteria; order Burkholderiales; family Burkholderiaceae_E; genus JAKPAM01. Next base: position 6,542,525 of record JASGIS010000001.1, read on the forward strand.
CGCGGCCGCTCGCCCGCTCGAACGCGCGGATCATCTCGAGCACCGAATAGCCGCGTCCGGTCCCCAGGTTGACGGTGAACGCCCCCTGCGTGCGCGCCGCATGCGCGAGCGCCGCCAGGTGGCCCTGGGCCAGGTCGACGACGTGGATGTAGTCGCGCACGCCGGTCCCGTCGGGCGTCGGGTAATCGTCGCCGAACACGCTGAGCCGGTCGCGACGCCCGACGGCGACCTGCGCGACGAACGGCATCAGGTTGTTCGGCACGTCGCGGGGATCCTCGCCGATCAGGCCGCTCGGGTGCGCGCCGACCGGATTGAAGTAGCGCAGGATGCCGATCGACCAGTCCGGCTCGGCGCGGATCAGGTCGCCGAGCATCTCTTCGACCATCAGCTTGCTGCGTCCGTACGGATTGGTCGCGCCGGTGCGCGCGCGCTCGTCCAGCGGCACGTATTCGGGGTCGCCGTACACGGTGGCCGACGAGCTGAACACGAAGCGCTTGATGCCGGCCTGGCGCATCTCGGCCAGCAGCACGTTGGTGCCGGTGACGTTGTTGTCGTAGTACTCGAGCGGCTTGGCGACCGATTCGCCGACGGCCTTCAGGCCGGCGAAATGCACGACCGAGTGGAACGCCTGCTGCCGGAACAGCGCCCGCAGCAGCCGCGCGTCGCGCACGTCGCCTTCGACGAACGGCACCTCGCGCCCGGTGATGCGCTCGACCCGGCGCAGCGACTCGGCGCTGGAATTGGACAGGTTGTCGAGCACCAGCACCTGCTTGCCATCGTTCAGCAGTTCGACGACGGTGTGCGAGCCGATGTAGCCGGCGCCGCCGGTGATCAGGATCGTTTCGGACATGGGCGTGATCGGTTTCCTGTAGTCGAGTCAGATCGAATGCTAGACCGAAAAGCAGGCTGCGGATGTGAATTCTTGCCCGCGCCGGACCGGCACGGGACCGGTGCGGGACCGGTGCGGAACCGGCGACGGACCAGCGCCGGATCCGTCCGCGATCGGGCCGCTGTTCGCATTGACGTCCTCGCCGTGAGGAATTGGGCTCGACCGGACGGCGGGCGCCGGTACAATGTGGGCCGACGTCGAAGCATGCGGATACGGGCCGACGCACGCCCCGCCGCCGCACGCGGACAGGCCCCTCCTCCCTGAAATGGCCGCCCCCATCGCCGCGGCGCGCGGTGCGCCGGGCGTTCGTCGGACAACCACGAACCCATCCGCCCATGACCACGATCATCCCCGTCATCCTTTCCGGTGGCGCCGGCTCGCGCCTGTGGCCGGTCTCGCGCGAAGCCTCGCCGAAGCCTTTCATGAAGCTGGGCGGCGACTCGAGCCTGCTGCAGCGGACGCTGCGCCGCGCCGCTCCGCTGGCCAACGCCGGCCGCGTCGGCATCGTCACCAACCAGGAGTACCAGTACCGCACGCGCGAGGACGTCGACGGCGTCAGGCTGCCGCCGGGACTCGACGTCACCCAACTGCTCGAACCGAGCGGCCGCAACACCGCGCCGGCGATCGCGATCGCCTCGCTGTGGGCGCACCGGATCGCCCCGGACGCCACGCTGCTGGTGCTGCCGGCCGATCACCTGATCCCCGACGAAGCGGCGTTCCGCCAGGCGGCGGCGCGCGCGGCCGAGTGCGCGGCCGGCGGCGCCTTCGTGCTGTTCGGCATCCAGCCGACGGCGCCCGAAACGGGCTTCGGCTACATCGAGGCCGGCGATGCCGACGGCGACGACGGCTCGCTGCCGGTGCGCCGCTTCGTCGAGAAACCGCCGATGGAACGCGCGCTGCAGTTCCTGCAGGCCGGCAACTTCTACTGGAACAGCGGCATGTTCGCGTTCCGCGCCGACGCGATGCTCGCGGCGCTGACCCGGTACGCGCCCGAGGTCATCGAGGCGGCGCGCCAGGCCTGGGCCGCGACGCCCGAACAGGACGATCCGGCCCGCGTCGTGCTGCCGGCCGACAAGTTCGAGCTGTGCCCGGACATCTCGATCGACTACGCGGTGATGGAGCATGCGACGACGGTCCGCATGCTGCCGACGACGTTCGGCTGGTCGGACATCGGCTCGTGGAAGGCCGTCGCCGAGCAGTTGCCGGCCGACTCCCAGGGCAACACCACGGTCGGCGAGACGATGCTGATCGACACGCACAACTCGCATATCCAGAGCGAGGACCGGCTGGTGGCCGCGGTCGGCGTCGATGACCTGCTGATCGTCGACACGCCCGACGCGCTGCTGGTGGCCGCCAAGTCGGCCAGCCAGCAGGTCAAGGAGATCGTGTCCCGGCTCAAGCTCGACGGCCACGAGGCGGCGCGGCTGCACCGCACGGTGGCGCGCCCCTGGGGAACGTACACGACGCTCAACGAAGGCCCGCGCTTCAAGATCAAGCGGATCGAGGTCAAACCCGGCCAGAGCCTGTCGTTGCAGATGCACCACCATCGCAGCGAGCACTGGATCGTCGTGCAGGGCACCGCGCGCGTCACCTGCGGCGAGAACACGATGCTGATCGCCACCAACGAATCGACGTACATCCCGGTCGGCACCCGCCACCGGCTCGAGAATCCCGGCGTCATCGACCTGGCGATCATCGAGGTGCAGTGCGGCGACTACCTCGGCGAAGACGACATCGTCCGCTTCTCGGACGTCTACGGGCGCGTCACCGGCTGATCCGGCCCGCCGTCATCAACCGGTAACAGCCCGGTCATAATCTGCGCACTGCCTTTCGTTCCAGCAGGAAGCCAGCCGTGTCCGCCCAGATTCTGATCGTCGAAGACGAGCCCGCGATCCGGGAACTGATCGCCGTCAACCTTCGCCACGCCGGCTACGTGCCGCTGCAGGCCGCGGACGTGGCCAGCGCCCGCGTGCAGATCGACGCCGCGCTGCCCGATCTGATCCTGCTCGACTGGATGCTGCCCGACACCTCGGGCGTCGAGCTGGCTCGCCGGTTGCGGGCGGACGCGCGTACGCGCGAGCTGCCGATCATCATGCTGACCGCCCGCGCCGACGAGACCGACAAGCTCAACGGCTTCGATGCCGGCGCCGACGACTACCTGACCAAGCCCTTCTCGCCGCGCGAGCTGCTGGCCCGGATCCGCGCGCTGCTGCGCCGCAGCGCGCCCGAATCGACCGACGACCCGGTCGAGATCGGCGGCCTGCGGCTCGAGCCCGACACGTTCCGCGTCTCCGCGCAAGGCGAGCCGATCGAGTTGAGCCCGACCGAGTTCCGCCTGCTGCACTACCTGATGAAGCATCCGGATCGCGTGCTGTCGCGCGCCAAGCTGCTCGACAGCGTCTGGGGCGACCACGTGTTCATCGAGGAGCGCACGGTCGACGTGCACATCCGCCGCCTGCGCCTGGCGCTGCAGCGCACCGGACACGACCGGCTGGTCGACACCGTCCGCGGTGGCGGATATCGCTTCCTTCCGGCATGATCGCGGGCTGAGACGCCCGTCGCGCGACACGCGCCGACACTCCGCCCACGCCGATCTCCTCTGCCGGACGACCCGCCCACAGCCCTTGCCCTTCGCCGTTTCGCCGTCGGATCCCCGGCATCCGGCTCCCTGATCCCGCCCTCCCGACATCCGGTTTCACGCCATGCTCCTGTTGCGCACCCTGATTCCCGTCGCCCTGGCCCTGACGATCGGCGCCGTACTGGCCTGGCTGTTCGACGACCAGGTCGCCGCCTGGTGGCTGGCGGGCTCGTTCTTCGTCTACGCGCTCTATCACGCCGCATATCTGGCGCGCCTGCACCACTGGGCGGCGCTGCCGCGGCAACGGCAACTGCCGCTGGGCTCGGGCCCGTGGAGCGCGATCCTCGACCGGCTGTCCCGGCACGCCAAGCAGGAGAACGAATCGCAGATCGAGCTGCTGACCGAGCTCGAGCGCATCCATTCGGCCGTCGACCAGTTGCCCGACGGCCTCGTCGTGCTCGACCGCTACGACCACGTCGAATGGAGCAACGACGCGGCGCAGGAGCTGCACGGCATCTTCGGCCGCCACCGGCCGATCCACCACTTCATCCGCCAGCCCGAGTTCGTCGCCTTCCTCGAAAAGTCCGATTTCTCCAAGCCGATCGTGCTGAACCTGCCGAACCGCCCGGGCCGCGTGTTCGAGCTGCGGATGCACCAGACCGGCGACGCGCTGAAGCTGCTGATCACGCGCGACATCACCGACCACGCGAAGCTCGACGCGATGCGCCGCGACTTCGTCGCCAACGTCTCGCACGAGATCCGCACGCCGGTCACCGTCATCGGCGGGTTCGCCGAGACGCTGCTCGACCTGGACCTGCCGCCCGACCAGCATCGCGACTACCTGACGACGATCCTCAAGCAGAGCCAGACGATGCAGCGGCTGGTCGAAGACCTGCTGATGCTGTCGTCGCTGGAGAACTCGAGCGCGCCGCCCGCCGAAGAAGTCATCGACATGCCGGCGATGGTGCGCACGCTGACGATCGAGGCGCGCACGATCTCGCAGGGCCGCCATACGATCGAGCACTGGATCGATTCCGACCTGTTCCTGCGCGCCGCGCCGCTGGAGATCGAGAGCGCGGTCCGCAACCTGATCACCAACGCGATCCGCTACACGCCCGACGGCGGGCGCATCACGCTGGTCTGGACCGTGCGCGGCGAAGAAGGCTGGATCAGCGTGCGCGACACCGGCATCGGCATCGCCGCCGAGCACCTGCCCCGATTGACCGAACGCTTCTACCGCGTCGAACGCAGCCGCTCGCGCGAGAGCGGCGGCACGGGCCTGGGCCTGGCGATCGTCAAACACATCATGCAGCGCCACCGCGGCCGGCTCGACATCCAGAGCGAAGCCGGCAAGGGCAGCACGTTCTCGCTGCGGCTGCCGCTCGACCGGCTGGCGCCGCCGATCGCGTCCGCCGATGCCGAGCCGCCGGCCGATCCGGCGCGGCAGGCCGGCCAGGACGCGATCACGCCGCGCTGAACGCCGCCGCGGCGATCGATCGCGGGCCGGTTCAATCGCTGCCGGTTCAATCGCTGCCGGTACGATCGCTGCCGGTACGATCGTTGCCGAGACCGTCCGTCCGACGCCCGGCTCAGGCGTTGCTGACCTGCGCGGACGCGCGGCTGCTCGCGTGCCGCAGGTCGACGCCTTCGACGACCTTGACCACGTACTCGGCGATGTTCTTCGCGTGATCGCCGACGCGTTCGATCGACTGCACGACGAAGATCAGGTCCAGCGCTGCCGAGACCGCCTCGGACGAGCGTGGCGCCTCCGGCGTGCCGGCCATCCAGCCCATCAGCGCCTTGCGCAGTTCCGAGCGCTGCAGGTCGACCGCCTCGTCGCTGCGGGCCAGGACGGCGGCGACGCTCGTATCGTTGTGCACGAACGCATCGAGCGCCTGCGCGAGCATCTTGCGCACGTCCTCGGCGATCGGATAGATCGATTCGACGGGCAGGCCCAGGCGCTGCGCGCTGGCTTCCATGTCGCGCGCCTTCAGCGCGATCTTCTTGGCCTCGTCGCCGACGCGCTCCAGGTCGTTGACGGTGTGGATCGCCGCCAGCACCGCGCGCAGGTCGACCGCGAACGGCTGGCGGCGCGCGAGGATCTGGTTGCACAGCATGTCGGTCTGCAGGTGCAACTGGTTGACCGTCTCTTCGTCGGTCAGCACCTGCGTGATCAGGCGCAGGTCGCCGTAGCGAACCGCGTCGACCGACCGCGTGAACTGCTTCTCGACGAGGCCGCCCATCGTGATGATGACGCTGCGCATCGTGTCGATGTCCGCGTCGAAGGCCTTGGTCGTGTGTTCTTTGAGCATGACGGAATTCCTGATGATCGAACGGCCCGGCGCCCTCAGCCGAAGCGGCCGGTGATGTAGTCCTCGGTCTGCTTCTTGGCAGGCTGGGTGAACAGCTTGTTCGTCTCGCCGAACTCGATCAACTCACCGAGATACATGTACGCGGTGTAGTCGGACACGCGCGCCGCCTGCTGCATGTTGTGCGTGACGATCGCGATCGTGTAGTCCTTCTTCAGCTCGTGGATCAGTTCCTCGACCTTGGCGGTCGAGATCGGATCCAGCGCCGAGCACGGCTCGTCCAGCAGCAGCACCTCGGGCTTGACGGCCACGCCGCGGGCGATGCACAGCCGCTGCTGCTGACCGCCGGACAGGCTCAGGCCGCTCTGGTCGAGCTTGTTCTTGACCTCGTCCCACAGCGCCGATTTCTTCAGCGCCCATTCGACCCGCTGGTCCATCTCGCGGCGATCGAGCTTTTCGTACAGGCGCACGCCGAACGCGACGTTCTCGTAGATCGACATCGGGAACGGCGTCGGCTTCTGGAACACCATGCCGACGCGGGCGCGCAGCAGGTTCAGGTCCTGCTTCGGATCGAGCAGATTCTCGTCGCCGAGCATCAGTTGCCCTTCGGCGCGCTGTCCCGGATACAGCTCGAACATCCGGTTGAACACGCGCAGCAGCGTCGATTTGCCGCAGCCCGACGGGCCGATGAAGGCCGTCACGCAGCCTTCGGGGATGTCCATGCTCACGTGCTTGATCGCATGGAACTTGCCGTAATAGAAGTTCAGGTCGCGCACGGACAGCTTGGCCCGCGGCATCGTCGTCACGCCGCGGTCATCGCTGCGCAGCGCGGTCTTCGGTATAGCACTCATCGTATTCTCCTCAATGCGGGCCCGTCGTCGATGGGCGTTCCGCTCAACGCGCGTCCTTGGCGACGACGCGAGCCAGGATCGACAGCAGCAGCACACCCGCCGTGATCAGCAGCGATCCGACCCAGGCCAGTTGCTTCCAGTCTTCATAAGGGCTCATCGCGAACTGGAAGATCACCACCGGCAGGTTGGCCATCGGGGCGTTCATGTCCAGGCTCCAGAACTGGTTGTTCAGCGACGTGAACAGCAGCGGCGCGGTCTCGCCCGACACGCGGGCCAGCGCCAGCAGCACGCCGGTGATCACGCCGGCGCTGGCCGCCTTCAGCGTCACCTTGCTGATCACGCGCCAGCGCGGCATGCCGAGCGCGGCCGACGCCTCGCGCAGCGCGTTCGGCACCAGCCCCAGCATGTTCTCGGTCGTGCGTACGATCACCGGGATCGCGATCAGCGCCAGCGCGAACGCGCCGGCCCAGCCCGAGAAATGGCCGACGTTGGCCACGTACAGCGCGAACACGAACAGACCGATGACGATCGACGGCGACGACAGCAGCAGGTCGTTGACGAAGCGGATGACCGACGCGAGCCGGCTGTCGTTGCCGTACTCGGCCAGGAAGATGCCGGTCAGCACGCCGATCGGCACCGCGATCACGATGCTCGTGCCGACCATCATCAGGCTGCCGACGATCGCGTTGGCCAGGCCGCCGGCCGAGCCGGGCGGCGGCGTCGTCTGCGTGAACACCGCCCACGACAGGCCCGAGAAACCCTTGTACAGCAGCATCGACAGGATCCAGGCGAGCACGCCCAGTCCGATCGCCATCGCCACCAGCGACAGCGCCATGGCCATGCGGTTGCGCATCAGCCGGCTACGATAGATCGCATTCATCGGATCGACTCCTTCGGGTCAGGCGCGCGCCTTGACGCGCGCCAGCAGGATCCGCGCGACGATCAGCACGGCCAGCGAGATGAAGAACAGGATCAGGCCCAGCGCCATCAGCGCCGACCCGTGGGCACCGGACTCGGCCTCGGCGAACTCGTTGGCCAGCGCCGACGCGATGCTGTTGCCCGGCGAGAACAGTTGCGCCGAGATCCGGTACGCGTTGCCGATGACGAAGGTCACGGCCATCGTCTCGCCCAGCGCGCGGCCCAGGCCCAGCATGATCCCGCCGATGACGCCCACCTTCGAATAGGGCAGCACGATCTTGCTGACCACTTCCCAGGTCGTCGCGCCCAGGCCATAAGCGGACTCCTTGAGCACGCCGGGCACGACCTCGAACACGTCGCGCATCACCGAGGCGATGAACGGCACGATCATGAACGCCAGCACGATGCCGGCCGTGAACAGGCCGATGCCCATCGGCGGCCCCTGGAACAGGTTGCCGATCACCGGCACCGCGCCCAGCGTCGACGTCAGCCAGGGCTGTACGTACTCGGCCAGCAGCGGCGCCAGCACGAACAGGCCCCACATGCCGTAGATGATGCTGGGCACCGCCGCCAGCAGCTCGACCATCGTTCCCAGCGGACGGCGCAGCGCCAGCGGGCACAGTTCGGTCAGGAACATCGCGATGCCGAACGACAGCGGCACCGCGATCAGCAGCGCGATGAACGAGGTCGCCAGCGTGCCGTAGATCGTCGGCAGCGCGCCGAACACGCCGCGCACCGGATCCCACTCGCTGCTGACCAGGAACGACAGGCCGAACTTCTCGAACGCCGGCCAGCCGCCGATGACCAGCGAGCCGACGATTCCGACCAGCAGCGCCAGCACGAGGATCGCCGCGCTGCGCACCAGGTAGTAGAACCAGCGATCCTGGCGTTGGAACTTGCCGGCCAGCGTCTGTCGCCGCGCCGCCTCGCGCGCGCCGATCCTCGACACGTGACCGTCCTGCGCGCGGGTGCCGACAACGGTCGCCGCGCTCTCGTCCTTACCGTCGTCCGACATCGTCGATCCGATTGCTGAACTCATCGTTCATCCCCTTCGCTAAGCACGATGCGCGGCGCCTGCCGAACGCAGGGCTGCGCATCCGAAGGCCCGTCGCCGCGCGCGGGCCCGAGCCGGGGCCGGGCCGCACGTATCGCGACCGCGCGGCGCCCCCGGAAGCGGCGCTTATTTCGATGCGCCGACCTTGACTTCGCTGGCCCACATCTTCTCGACCAGGCTCACGACCGAAGCCGGCATCGGCACGTAGTCGAGTTCGGTGGCCATCGCGCCGCCGTTCTTGAAGGCCCACGAGAAGAACTTCAGGACCTCGGCCGTACGATCCGGATTGGCCGGCGTCGAGTGCAGCAGGATGAACGACGCGCCGGTGATCGGCCAGCTCGCCTTGCCCGGCTGGTTGGTCAGGATCTCGTAGAAGTTCGGCACCTTGTCCCAGGCCGCGTTGGCGGCGGCCGCCGAGAACGCTTCGTCGTCCGGCGACACGAACTGGCCGTCCTTGTTCTTCAGTTGCGCGAACGACATCTTGTTGCGCTTGGCGTACGCGTACTCGACGTAGCCGATCGAGCCCTTGATGTTCTGCACGTACGAGGCGACGCCTTCATTACCCTTGCCGCCGACGCCGTCGGGCCAGGACACCGCGCTGTTGGCGCCGACCTTGTCCTTCCACTCGGGCGAGACCTGCGACAGGTACGTGGTGAACAGGAAGGTCGTGCCCGAGCCGTCCGAGCGGCGCACGACGGTGATCGGCTGCGTCGGCAGCTTCACGCCGGGGTTCAGGTTGCCGATCGCCGGATCGCCCCAGTTCTTGATCTTGCCCAGGTAGATCTCGGCGAGCACTTCGCCGGTCAGCTTCAACTGTCCGGGGGTGAGCCCCTCGACGTTGATGACCGGCACGACGCCGCCGATGATCGCGGGAAACTGCACCATGCCGTCCTGCTTGAGCTCTTCGGGTTTGAGCGGCATGTCGGAGGCGCCGAAATCGACGGTCTTGGCGCGGATCTGCTTGATGCCGCCGCCCGAACCGATCGATTGATAGTTCAGCGAATTGCCGGTGGCCGCCTTGTACGCTTCGGCCCACTTCGCATAAGCGGGGTAAGGAAACGTGGCGCCGGCACCGGTGATATCAGCGGCTTGGGCCAGGGGCAGCGCGAATGCGAGCGCGGTCGCCGCCAGGAAGCGTTTGCTGATCGTCAGGCTCATGGTCGATGACTTCCGTCTTCTGTTGGGAGTGACGGCAGTCTAGGAAGACCATGTTACGGCGGTATGACAGATGCCCGGCGAACGGCGCGCCGCTCGCCGCTTTCTTCTTATCGATCAATAATTTACAGACTTGACGAAAAGCTGACGCCGGCTCGGCGGCGTCGCGATGCCCGCGTCACGGAATGCGCGGCACGACCGGCGGTTCGGCGGTGGCACCGGCCCGGCCGGCGCCCGCCGCCGAACCGGACCCGGCGGCACCCGCCTCGCCCGGCGCCGACGGTCCGCCCGCACCTGACCCCGACCCCGCACCCGGCCCTGCCGCCGCCGCGGGCACGATGCGGAACGCGTCGTCGCCCGCCAGCGACGCCGACTGCGCGCGCAGCGTCTGGCGCGGGAACGTCCCCTGCGCGCGCGGCCCGGCCGTGAAGACGGGCGGCGTCGACGCATCGTCGAGCCGCACCGCGGACCCGGCCGGCACCTCGGCGTTGCCGGCGGCATTGGCCACGACGACGCGGCCTTCGAGCACGGTCACCGACAGGCCGGGGTACTCGTCGGCTTCGGCGCAGCCGGCCTTCGGACACTGCCGCTCCTTGGCGATGAACTCGGTCCCGCGGATCGCCAGCACGCCGGTCGGCGTCGTCAGCCGGTAGTCGTCATGATTGCGCTTGCCGATCGCGCCGCTGACCTGGCGGATCACGCCGCGCGCCAGCGTGAAGAAGCTGCGCTGCTGCGCGGGCTCGAAGTAGTACTCGTCGACGCGGAACTCCGACGACGGGCCGATCGCGATCCGCGCATCGTCGGCGAAGCGCAGTTCCAGCCGCGACCTCGGCCCGGTCACCAGGCGATCGCCGCTGTAGACGACGGTGCCCTGGCGCAGCGGCGTCGCGATCGAGCCGCCTCGCACCAGGCGCGTGTCGCCGCTGGACGCCACCACGGCCCCGGCCTCGACGGCGGTGGCCGCGCCGCAGCCGAGCGGCGCCAGCGCCAGCACGCAGCCGGCGCGGGCCAGCCAGCGCGCCAGCGCGCGGAGACGAAAAGGTTTCGGGACTCGGACGGAAAGGGATCGGGACACGGCAAGCTCGCAGGCGAAGTCGTCGCTTCCCCTTTTTTCGGCCGACGGCGCCGGGCCGCCAGTCCGCTCGTCGACCGCGCCGGCCCGCCGATCGCCGCGCAGGAGCGCCGATCGCCGATCGCCGCGGCGGCATCCCCCGGGGCGGATCGGGCTTGCGGAGCGGCAACGACGCGGCAGGGCGGGCGGCCGCCGGCGAACGACGAGGCTGTACGGATCGCCGCGCGGCAACGACACACCGGGATCGATCTCCACTCCGGATCCTGGCAAGCCTGATGAACATTCCCCCGTGGGCGCCGGCGGCCCTGCTGGCCGTACTGCCCGCCATCGCCTTTGCACAGCTCGGGCCGTCCCGCGAAGCGCCGCTGCCGACGATCGGCCTGAGCGTCGAATCGACCGACGACGCCGGCCTCGAAGTCGTGGCCAAGCTGCGCGAAGCGATCAAGCGCGCCGGCTACTTCCCGAGCACGAACGCGCCGGACGCCCTCGTCGGCCTGCATTTCCTCAGCGTCGACCCGCGCACCGACGAGCAGGGACGGGGCCAGCAAACGCTGTACTCGGTCGCGTGGACGGGACGCGATGGGCGCTTCGTCACGCACACGGTCGCCACCTGCACGCTGCGCAGCGCGACCGACTGCGCGAACGCGCTGATGGTCACGACCTCGCAGATCGCCCAGATGCAGCAGGCGCGCGAGGCGTCCGAACGCCCGCCGCGCTGAAGCGCCGCGCCGGTGGATCGCAATTTGCTTCTCGAGATTTGACGATCCGGCCGGTGGTCGCGCGACCACGCCCTACCAAAGTACAGGCCGCGAACCCAACGAACCCGCCTTTTGCCCAGTGGTCGCGGCCTTCGCCGTGGCCGATGATTCGGATAACCCCTTTGAACACGAGGCCCCCGTGTCCTCCCGACTCCAACGCACAGCCAGCATCCGCGCCGTCGACGACAAGGGCAACTACTACGACGTCGATCATTTCATCGAACACCTGGACGGCCTCGCGGCCAAGCTCGGTGATCGCGCCGATGCGGCGGACGACGGCCCGGCGATTCGCATCTGCCGCGTCAACCGCCAGCCGGCCAAGCAGATCGACGACGGCACCTACGAAGTGATCGCCACCGGACTGAAACTGCGCCGCGTGACGCGCAGCGCCTCCGCCGCCGGCTGAACCGCGCGCCGGCGAACCGCCGTCAGAACATCGTGTCGCTGCGCGGATCGCGCCGCGTCGTGCCGTCGATCAGCGCCATCGCGCCGATGGCCTCGCCCGTGCCGCTGACGACGAAGCGGAACGACCGCGTCGGCCCGCCGCTCGTTTCGATGGCCAGCCCCCACTGCCGGGTGTTGCGCAGGCTGCGGATCGCCCGGCCGAAATCCGACAGCACGTAGACAAACCGGTCGCCGACGATCCGGCAGGTCGCCGTATGGTCGGAGAACCCCTCGTCGGCGCCGACGATCCCCGCATACCGTCGCCCGTTCTCGCAGCGCGTCCGCGTCGCGACGTAGACCGAGCAGCTCTGCCCGTCGACGCACATCACGCCGACCGTCGCGCCGGTCTCGTTGGCCGAGTACATCTCCAGCGACGGACCGTCCTTCTGCACGTTCCAGGTACCGAACCGCGCCTGTTCGCGCAGCGTCTGCGCGAGACACGGCGGCGCGGCGATCAGCAGCGACGCCAGCGCGGCCAGACCTCCCGTCAACCATCGCGAACGCATCGATAGCCCCTTCGAAGACATCGATGCCATTGCACGGCACGACGGCGATCGGGGCGAGGAAAAAGGTCTCGTTCGGCGACGGTCGATCGCCGCGGGCCGGCGTTTCGACGGCGGGCGGGGCCGTCGCCGCACGAATAAAGGAGCGCCGCGGCGCTCAGCGCACCGGCGACTCCGGCACGACGTCGACGCCGTACAGCCTGAACCGCCCGTCGACCACGTCCAGCCCGCGCCGGCGCGCGGCGTCGAGCACCCCGGCCGGATCGGGCACCGCGACGTGCATCGCGTCGAGCCGCTCGGCCTCGCCGGCCGGCAGCGGGGTGAAGCGCGCCGCGCCCAGCTCGAACTGCAGCCGCGGCTGGCCGACCTGCCCGTCGTCGAGTTCGCGATCCATCAGCGTCGCCCAATGCCGGGCCAGATCCAGCGGCTCCGGCGACGCGACGTCGATCGTCGGAATGCCGAGCACCTTGTCCAGCCGCTGGAACGGTTGCCACTGCGGCCCGGCCGGATGATAGGCGCCGGTCAGCGCCTCGCCCCCCTCGGTGTGGTCGAACTCGAGCATCGTCGCGCGGCCATCCCGCGGATGGAGCTGGATCCCGAAGTAGCCGGGGTAGTCGAGCACGTGGGCGATCCGCACGCCCATCCGCTCGGCGATCTCCTGGCGGCGGCGCGGATCGTTGCAGTCGAAGATCGCCATGTATCCGCCGCGTCCGCCGCTGCGCTCGAGAAAGCGCCCGGCCGCGGTGCCTTCGCGGGTCGGCGCGACGATCTCCAGGAACGCGTGCCCGAACACGAACAGCGCGTTGACGAGCCCGTACTTGCCGACGTTGCCGTCGCGAAAGCAGACGTCGACGCCGAACACGTCGCGAATCGTTTCGACGGCCGGCTCCAGTTCGGGCGCGACCAGGCAGATCTGTCGCAGGCGCAGGTAATCACTCATCCTTGATCTCCTCCTCGGGTGCTTCGGCGCATGATAAGCCGGCCGACGCGGCATCCGCTTGCGCCGCCCGGCGTCCGGTCGAGCGACGGATCACCAGTTCGTTGGCGAAAGTCTTGAATTCGAGCGGCCGGTCGGGTTCTTCGATGCGGTTCATCAGGCGGGCCACCGCGTAGCCGATCATCTCGTCCATCGGCTGGCGGAACGTCGTCAGGTCGAACGCCGGCCAGGCCGCCATCTCGACGTCGTCGTAGCCGATCACCCACAGATCGTCCGGAATCCGCAGCCCCAGCGTGCGCGCCGCGTCGATCGCGCCGAGCGCCAGCACGTCGTTGGCGCAGAAGATCGCGTCCGGCGGTGCCTGCAGCTCGAGCAGGCGCAGCGCGGCCGCCAGTCCGGCGCGGTGCGTGAAGCCCTCGGCGCGCTGGTAGTAGTGCGCGACCAGCGGTCGGCCGTGCGCCTGCAGCCCCTGGCGCAAACCCGCCTCGCGGTCGCGGATCGGGCTGGCCTGCTGGACGCCGCCGATCATCGCGATCCGCCGGCGGCCGCAGCCGACGAAGTACGCGGCGGCGCGGCGGCCGCCGTCGAGGTTGTCGCTCGACACCTGGTCGGCCGGATAGCCGTCGACCGCGCGATTGACCAGCACGACCGGCGCCTGCGGCGAACAGACGTCGCGGATGAACGGCGATTCGCGCGTGCACGCGGTCAGGATCACGCCGTCGACGCCGCCCTGCCGCAACGCGCGGCTCGCGTGGCGATCGCCGCCGTACTCGGCGTCCCAGACGACCATCTGCTGGCCTAGGCCGTTGAGCCGCGCGCCGATCAGCTCGAGCATCGCCGGATAGATCTGGTATGACAGCCGCGCGACGACGACGCCGATCGCGCCGGCGCGATGCGTGCGGAACGAACGCGCCGCGGCATTCGGCTGGTAGTTGACCTCGGCCAGCACCTTCAGCACGCGTTCGCGCGTCTCGGCGCGCACGCCCGGATCCTCGCGCAGCACGCGCGAGACCGTCGCCTGCGACACGCCGGCCATCCGCGCCACGTCGTGGCTGGTCAGCGCGCGCCCCTCGGCGCCGCGCCGGATCGGGGCGGTCGTCATGACGCGCTCGCGGCCGGCCGCGCCGGCACCTCGCGGGCCGAGAACGCCTCGCGGGCCAAGAGCCGCTCAGGCCGGCAGCGGCAGGTCCAGCGTCGTCGTGCGGCGCAGTTCGCGGCGATAGGTCTTGTCATCGTAGGAGCGTCCCCGGTGCATCGTCGCCCGATTGTCCCAGATGACCAGATCCCCTTCGCGCCAGATGTGCGGATAGACGTAGCGCGGCTGCGTCGCGTGCTCGGTCAGGTCGCGCAGCAGCATCCGCCCTTCGGGCACCGGCCAGTCGACGATGCGCGACGCGTGCGACGCCAGGTACAGCGACTTGCGCCCGGAGCCGGGAATCGTCCGCACCAGCGGATGGATCGCGCCCTTGAGCTGCTCGCGCTCGCCTTCGCTGAACTCGAAACCGAGCACCTCGCGCGAGTACGCGATCGAGTGATGGACCTTGAGCCCCTCGATCCGCGCCTTCATGTCGTCGTCCAGGTCGTCATAAGCGGCGCGCATGTCGGCGAACTCGGTGTCGTTGCGCACCGGCGGAATCACCCGGGCCGACAGCAGCGAATAGCGCCCGGCCGGATCGACGAACGACGCGTCGGTATGCCAAAGGCGATTGCTCAGCACGCTCATCCGCAGCCGGTCGTTGGCCGGCAGCACCTTGCCGTCGGGACCGACGTTCGAGATGTCGGTCAGCGCCTCGTTGCCGAAGCGGTTCTTGCTCAGCACCGACACCGAGGTCCGGGCGTGCAGCGCGCCGTCGAAGCGCTGCGCGAACGCGAGCTGCTCCTCGTTGGTGAACGGCTGGTCGCGGAACACCAGCACCGCGTACTGGTCCATCGCGGATCGCAGCGCAGCCAGCGTCTGCGGATCCTCGACCCGGCGCAGGTCCAGTCCGTCGACTTCGCCGACGAACAGCGGATGCAGCGGTTTGATCGAAAACGCCATCGTCTCCTCCAAGCGATTTGGCCGACGCCGGCGGCATCGGTTAACATTCGGCGAATACGTAGTCAGTTTTGCGGCGGCCCACCGGCAACCGGCAGGCCACGCAAGCGGACCGGCGGCGCGACGTCCCCGTTCGCGGTGCCGAAACCTCGCGTTTGCCCGGTGAAACCGCGGAGCGTTCCGCGCATCGACGGGTCGCCTGCAAAATGACTACGTATTCATCATGCGCCGATACCCTGGCCGCTGTCAAGACCGGGGCGGGCGCCGATTCAATCAAGGAGACGTCGATGCAGCAGTTTTCGTTCGTGCGCCGGGTCCTGGCGCTGGTCGCCGCGTGCCTGGCGGCCCTCGCCCTGTCGACGGGCGCGGCGCATGCCCAGGGCTGGCCGAGCCGCCAGCCGATCCGGATCGTCATTCCGTACCCGCCGGGCGGCGCCTCCGACGTCACCGCCCGGACCCTCGCGGCCAAGCTGACCGACGCGCTCGGACAGTCGGTCGTCGTCGAGAACCGGCCGGGCGCCAACGGCATCGTCGCGCTCGAGCTGGTCGCCAAGTCGCCGGCCGACGGCTACACGCTGCTGATGGCCAACCTCGGACCGAACGCGATCAACCCGGTCGTCTACAAGAAGCTGCCGTACGACGCGGTCAAGGACTTCACGCCGATCATGCTGACCACGCTGGTGCCGCTGGTGCTGGTCGTCAATCCCGAACTGCCGGTCAAGGACCTGCCGTCGCTGATCGCGATGGCCCGCCAGTCGCCGGGCAAACTCGACTTCGCGTCGGCCGGCAACGGCGCGTCGAACCACCTGGCCGGCGAACTGTTCAATTCGATGGCCGACATCAAGACCACGCACGTGCCGTACAAGGGCGACAGCCCGGCGATGTCCGACGTCATCGGCGGCCAGGTCGCGATGATGTTCCCGACCGCGATCGCGGCGATGCCGCACCTGAAGTCCGGCAAGCTGCGCGCGCTGGCCGTCACCAGCGCCAAGCGCGTGCCCTCGCTGCCCGACGTGCCGACGATGAGCGAAGCCGGCGTGCCGGGATTCGAAGCCGTGTCCTGGGGCGGGCTGATGGGGCCCGGCAACCTGCCGCCCGAAATCGTCGCGCGGCTGAACACCGAGCTGCAGACGATCCTGAAGATGCCCGACGTCGTCGAGAAACTGCAGTCGCTGGGCGCCGAGGTCGTCGCCACGAGTCCGCAGGCGTTCGCGACCTACCTGCAGGCCGAGATCGACAAGTGGGGCAAGGTCGCGCGCGGCGCCGGCGTGCAACTCGACTGACGCCGCGGGGTCGGCTACAATCGCGACTAATTCTCATTCATCGAATGACGCGCGGGTTGCCGCGCGATCGTCGCCCACGCTGTGAACCCCGCCACGACCTCCCGGATACTGCCCCGGATACTTGTCCACGCCCCGCTCGCCTCGCGGGTGCTGGCCGCGATGTTCGGCGGCTACGCGCTCGCGGCGTTGACGTCGATCGCGATGCTCGCGCTGCCGATCCCGGCGACCGAGGCCGTGCTCGGCGGCATGCTGCTGAGCTTTCTCGTCTATACCGGCGCGGTGGTCTGGGTGTTCGCCGTGCGCTCGGCCGCGCGCGCCTGGGCCGGGCTGGCCATCGCCGCGCTGCCGCTGCTGGCCGCGTGCCTGGTCGTCTGGTCGTCGGCCGGCCCGCGATGAGCAGCGCCACTCCCGCCAAGGCGCGCGGCCTGCGCCAGACGATGTCGGCGCTGCACACGTGGACCGGCCTGCTGGTCGGCTGGATCCTGTTCGCGATGTTCCTGACCGGCAGCGTCTCGTACTTCAAGGACGAGCTGTCGCAGTGGATGCGGCCCGAGCTGCCGCCCGCCGCGACGGTGCCCGATGCCGCCGAGGTCGCGCCGCTCATCGTCGATCACCTGAGCCGGGTGGCGGCCGGCAGCCCGCAATGGAGCTTCTCGCTGCCCGAGGACCGCAACCCCGTCGTGCAGGCGTTCTGGCGGCCGGCCGGCAACGGCGGCGGACGCCGCTTCGAGAGCGCGACCTTCGATCCGCGAACCGCGCAGCCCATCACCTCGCGCGACACCAACGGCGGCGAGTTCTTCTATCGCTTCCACTTCAACCTGCATTACGTGCCGGTGCTCTGGGGCCGGTGGATCGCCGGTTTCTGCGCGATGTTCATGCTGGTCGCGATCGTCAGCGGCGTCATCACGCACAAGAAGATCTTCGTCGACTTCTTCACGTTCCGCTGGGGCAAGGGCCAGCGCTCGTGGCTCGACGCGCACAACCTGCTGTCGGTGTTCGGCCTGCCGTTCCACTTCATGATCACGTACTCGGGGCTGGTCACGCTGATGCTGATGTACATGCCCTGGGGATCGGATGCCGCGTTCAAGACGCCGCCGCAGCGCCAGGCGCTGAACGCCGAGCTGAGCGCGTTCGTGCCGGCCAGCCCGCCCAGCCGCCGGCCGGCCGCGCTCGCCGACGTCGCGCCGATGGTGCGCGACGCGCAGCAGCGCTGGGGCCACGACAACGTCGGCCGCGTGATCGTGCAGAACCCCGGCGACGCGGCGGCCCGCGTCATCGTCTCGCGCGGCAGCGTCGCCCGCGCGTCGACCAGCCCGCAGTACCTGGTGTTCGACGGCGTCGACGGCAAGCTGCTCGACGCCAAGGACCGCGTCGGCCCGGCCGCCGAAACCCGCGGCGTGCTGGTCGCGCTGCACGAGGGCCGGTTCGCCGACACGACCGTGCGCTGGCTGTATTTCCTGACCAGTCTGGCCGGCACCGCGATGGTCGGCACCGGCCTCGTGATGTGGACCGTCAAGCGCCGCACCCGGCTCGCCGACCCGCAGCGCCCGCACCTGGGCTTCCGGATCGTCGAGCGCCTGAACATCGCCGCGATCGCCGGGCTGCCGATCGCGATGGCCGCATTCATGGCCGGCAGCCGCCTGCTGCCGCTGGAGATGGCCCAGCGCAAAGCCGCCGAGATCGACGTGTTCTTCGTCGTCTGGGCGATCACGCTGCTCTACGCGATCGTGCGGCCGGCGCGCCGCGCGTGGATCGAGCTGCTGTGGGCCGGTGCCGCGGCGCTGGCGCTGCTGCCGGTGCTCAATGCGGTGACGACCTCGCGCGGCCTGATCGCCAGCCTCGCGCGGCACGACTGGGTGTTCGCCGGCATCGACCTGACGCTGCTGGCCCTCGCCGCGCTGCTGGCCGCGCTGGCGCTGCGCACGATGCGCTTCAAGCCCCCGCAGCAGCGCGCGCGGCGCCCGGCGACCAACCGCGTCGCCGGCGAAGCCGTCTGACCCGCCGCTCCGCGAGAGACGACGATCGCCGATGATGCATGCGCTGACGCTGCTGACCGCCTTGCCCGCCTTCGCGCTGCTGGCGCTGGCGATGGACCGCCACCAGATCGACCTGTACGGCCGCGAGTGGCCGGCGTCGCGCAGCCGCCTCGCGCGCGGCGCCGGCTTCGCGCTGCTGGCCGTCTCGCTGGCGATCGCCGTGCGTACGCAGGGCTGGTCGCTCGGGCTGGTCGCGTGGTGCGGGCACCTGAGCGCCGCCGCCGCGCTGGTCGCGCTGACGCTGATCGCGATCGAACGGCGCAAGCCGGCGCGCCGGCGCTAGTGTCGTGAACCGCGCATCCTTCGGCACGAGGCCGCGCCGCCCGCTTCAGCTACCGGTCGACGCATAGCGGCGCAGGCCGACGCGCCACAGGCCGAACGCCGCCGCGAGGAACGCGAAGCCCGCCAGCGGCGCCGCGATCCCGACCCACGCGGGCGCGCCGAGCGGATCGGCCTTGTCCAGGATCGCCAGCACCGGGTAATAAGCGACGCAGGCCAGCGGCACGACGAAGGTCAGCAGGCGGCGGAACCAGCGCTCGTACAGCGCCAACGGATACTGCGCGGCCTCGACGCCGCCATAAGTGAGCACGTTGGCGATCTCCAGGCTCTCGATCGTCCAGAACGACATCGTGCCCTGCAGGACCAGGATGCCGACGAACAGCGCGACGCCGCCGGCCAGCGCGAACAGCGCAATCGCGATCGCCGCCGGCGTCCAGGCGATGCCGGCCTGCGCGGTCGCGAAGCCGATGACGAGCAGGCCTTGCGACAGGCGCCCGAGCCGGCTGATTCGCACGTCGCTGCCCATCAACTGCAGCGCCAGCGGCCGCGGGCGCAGCAGCAGCCGGTCGAACGCCCCGGTGCGCAGGAACTCGGTGCCCAGCACGTCGAAGCCGCGTCCGATCGCGTCGGCGATCGCGAACATGCAGTTGACCAACCCGTAGAACAGCGCGACCTCGCCGATCCGCCAGCCCTGCACGTCGCCGAAGCGATCGAACAGCGCCCAAACCGCGACCACCTCGATGCCGGTCGCCAGGAACTGGCCCAGCGTCAACAGCAGCGTCGACGCCGGATAACGCGCCTGGCCGTGCAGCGACGCGCGCATCAGGCGGAAGAACAGCGCGAACGACCCCATCGCGATCAGCCTCCCTGCACGTCGAGCCGGCGCATCACGCGGCCCATCGCCGCCCGCCCGGACAGCACGAACAGCGCCAGCCACGCGCCCTGCAGGCCGAGCGCCGCCCACGCCTGCGCGCCGGCGAGCTGCCCGAAATAGATCCGCGCCGGGATGTCGAGCACGCCGGCCAACGGCTGCAGCAGCAGCGCCGCCTGCCATCGATCGGGCAGCAGCGCCAGCGGCAGCAGATTGCCCGAGAGCACGATGACGAGCGGCGCCGCCAGCGCGTTGATGCCGCGCTCGTTGAGCGCCGCGACGGCCGCGACGTTCAACAGCATGACCAGCGAGGTCGACAGCGACAGCGCCAGCAGCGACGACAGCGCGAAGCCGGCGGCGGCGCCGATGCCGGCCGGCGGCCGCCACGCCCAGTCGCCGAAACCGGCCAGCGGCAGCAGCACGCCGGCGAACGCCAGCATCAGCGCCACCCGCGGCAGCACGCGCGCGGCGATCCATCCGGCCGATCGCGCGAACCACAGCGCGTAGGCGTCGACGGGCCTGAGCCGATCGTAGGCGACCGCGCCGGTGCGCACCGCCTGCGCGATCTCCGGATCGCCGGACCACGGCAGCAGCACGAGCAGGCCTTGCGCGAGCCACACATAAGTGATCGCCTGCGCGAGCGGCATCGCCGCGGCGGACGCCGGCGCGCCGCCGTAGAACGCGGCCAGCACCATGATCTTGATGCCGCCCCACCAGCACTGCGTCGCGAAGCCCGCCCAGGCCGCGGCCCGGTACTGCAGCAGCCGCAGGAAGCGCGCGCGGAAGGCCGCGGCATAAGGACGCAGGCGTTCACGAAACGGCATCGCGATCCGAACCGGTGAACGAATCGGATACGCCGTGCATCGCGTAGAAACGCGCGACGACGGCCTCGATCGTCATGGCTTCATCGTCGGAATCGACGGCGTCGATGACCTGCGCGCGCAGCGCGTCGACCGCGCAATCGGCCAGCACGCGGCCGTGGCCGATGACGATCACGCGCTCGGCCAGCGCTTCGATGTCGTGCATGTCGTGCGTGGTCAACAAGACGGTCGCACCGCGTTCGCGGTTGGCGCGCCGGACGAAGTCGCGCACCGCGAGCTTGGACGGCGCGTCGAGGCCGATCGTCGGCTCGTCGAGGAACAGGATGTCCGGCTCGTGCAGCAGCGCCGCCGCGATCTCGGCGCGCATCCGCTGGCCGAGCGACAACTGGCGTACCGGCTGGTCGAGCACGCGCTGCAGATCCAGCAGCGCGACCAGTTCGTCGCGCGTACGCGCGAAGCGCGCCGGATCGACGCGATAGATGTCGCGCAGCAGCGCGAAGCCGTCGCCGACCGGCAGGTCCCACCATAGCTGCGTGCGCTGGCCGAACACGACGCCGATCCGCGCGACGTGCCGCTGGCGATCGGCGAACGGATCGCGCCCGTCGACCACGACGCGCCCGCCGTCGGGCCGCAGGATGCCGGCCAGGATCTTGATCGTCGTCGACTTGCCGGCGCCGTTCGGCCCGATGAAGCCCAGCAGCTCGCCGCGCTGCAGTTCGAACGACACGCCGGCCAGCGCCTCGACGGTGCGCCGGCGCGGCCGCACCAGCGCGCGCAGCGCGCCGCGCACGCCCGGATCGCGCTCGAGCACGCGGTACGTCTTGCGCAGACGATCGACGACGATGTGGGACACGGCGCACCCGGAAAAAATGGGGGACGGATGCTACACGAAAAACGAACGGGCCGTCGCGGCGAGCAGCCTCCGCTCACCGCGCCCGCGCCGGTTCACGCTAGTCGCCGTTCGAAACGAATCGCAGGCCGACCCCGGGTTCGGTCGCGATCCAGCGCGGCTGCGCCGCGTCGTCGCCGAGCTTCTGCCGCAGCTTGCCGACCAGGACCCGCACGTAGTGCGTGTCGTCGACGTGGGTCGGCCCCCACAGCTCGCGCAGGATCTGCGGCTGGGTGACGACCCGGCCGCGGTGCTTGAGCAACAGTGCCAGCAGCGCGTATTCCTTGCGTCCGAGCAGCAGGCGCTCGCCGTCGACGCAAACCTCGTGCCGGGCCAGGTCGATGCGCAGCCGGCCGTCGTCGAAGACCGCCGGCTCCTCGGCGTCGTCCGCGTGCCGGCGCAGCAGCACGCGGATCCGCGCCATCAGTTCCCGCGTGCCGAACGGTTTGGTGACGTAGTCGTTGGCGCCGGCATCGAGCGCGGCGACCTTTTCGGCCTCGCCTGCGCGCACGCTGAGCATGATGACCGGCACCCGCGACCAGCCGCGCAGTTCGCGCAGGACTTCGTGCCCGTCGATGTCGGGCAGGCCGATGTCGAGCACGACCAGATCGGCACCCTCGGCGGCCAGCAGCGCCAGCCCTTCCGCTCCGCCGGCGGCCAGGGCCACCCGGTAGCCCTGCGCGCGCAGGCTGATGTCGAGAAAGCGGCGGATCTGCGGTTCGTCGTCGACGACCACGATGCGCGGCGCGGTCGGCAACGCGTCAGTCGGCATCGGCATCCAGCGCCTTCGATGGAGCGGCAGGCGGTTCGGACATCGGCAGGCTGATGCGGATCAGCGTGCCGCTGCCGTCGGGCCCGGGCAGCGCCTCGACGCTGCCGCCGTGGGCACCGACCATGCCCTGCGCGATCGTCAGGCCCAGGCCGGTGCCCTGCCGTCCCCGGTCGCCGCGTTCGACGCTGTAGAACATGTCGAAGATCCGGCTGCGTTCGCGCTCCGGGATGCCGGGCCCGTGGTCGCGCACGTCCAGTTGCAGGCGTCCGTCGACCGAACGCGCGGCGATCTCGATCGGGCGGCCCGGCGGCGAGAACTTGGCGGCGTTCTCCAGCACGTTGAACAGCGCCTGCTCGAGCAGCGCCGGATGCACCCATATCGGCGGCAGGTCGGCGGGCACGTCGACCCGCAGCGCGACGTCCGGCTGGTAGCGACGCAGCCGGCCGGCGGCCGAACCGACCAGTTCGTCGACGCCGATCCAGTCCCGGTTCAGCGTCAGGCCCGTGTGACCGAGCCGGGTCATGTCGAGCAGGTTCTGGATGTAGCGGTCCAGCCGATCGCCTTCGAGCACGATCGTGTCGAGCAGGCCCCGGCGATCCTCGTCGTTCATCGCGCCGGAATAACTGGCCAGGCTGCTGGCCGAGCCGACCATCGCCGCCAGCGGCGAGCGCAGGTCGTGCGACACCGAGGACAGCAGCGCCGAACGCAGGCGCTCGGTTTCGTTGGCCATCCGCGCGCTTTCCAGATCCGATACCAGCCGGGTGCGCAGCGCGGCCTGCGCGATGTCCTCGGCCATCGCTTCGGCCAGTCGCCGCGATGCGGTCGTCAGCCGGTTCGGCTCGGCGTCGGCTCTCAGTCCGAGCACGCCGATCGTGCGCTCGCCGTCACGAAGCGGCAGGAACCACCAGGCCGCGCCCGCCAGCGTATCGGTATGACGGCCGGCGGGCTTGCCGTGCGCGAGCGCCCAATCGGCCGCCGCATCGTCGATCCGTTCGAGCGTCGCGCCGCGCGAGGCGTCGCCGGCCTCGCCGACGCGCAGCCATGCGGCGACGCCCAGCGAGCGCTCTAGCATCGTGCGGCCGGACCGCAGCACCTGCCCCAGGTCGGCGGCCGCCCCCAGTTGGCGGCCCAGGCCCTGCAGCACGGTCGCGTGCGCGTTGGCCGCGCGCAGCGCCAGCACCTGCGCGCGCAGTTGCGAAGCCAGGCGACCGGCGACCAGCGCCGCGACCAGGAACAGCAGCACCGTCGCCGCGCCCTGGCGCGCGCCGATCAGCAGCGTGAACCTCGGCTCGATGAAGAAGAAGTTGTAGGCCAGGAAACACAGGATCGCCGCGAGCACGGCCGCCGTCATCCGCGTTCGCGCCGCCACCAGCACGACGGCGACGATGAACACCATCGACAGGTCCTCGAGTCCGACCCAGTGCTCGGCGATCCACGCCAGCAGCGTCGCCCCGGCGGCGGCGGCGAACGCCAGCAGCCCGTCGCGCCAGCGCGGCCGCGGCGCGGCGTCCCGCGTGCGGTGGCGCGCCCGCGCACGGACGCCGGGAGCGCTGATGATGACCAGCTCGTAGTGCGCGCCGCGTTGCAGCAGTTGCTGGGTCAGCGTGCGATTGACCATCCGCGCGAACGGCCGCTCGCGCGTGCGGCCGACGACGATCGTCGAGATGCCGTCGTGCTCGGCATGGTCGAGCAGCGTATCGGCGATGCGCGAGCCGTGCAGGACTTCGGTATCGGCGCCCAGTCCGCGCGCCAGCGAGAACGCGCGATCGAGCTCGGCCTGGCGCTGCGCGCCGGTCGCGCCGATCGGCTGCACGGTGACGACGCTCCACGGCGCGTCGCGGCGCTCGGCGATCCGGCGGCCCGCGCGCACCAGGTACTCAGAGGTGCCCAGGCCGTCGATCGCGACCAGCACGCGCCGGCGCAGCGGCAGGCCCGGCAGGCCGCGCGCCGCCTGCGATTCGCGCAGATCGTCGTCGACGCGGTCGGCCGCGGTCTGCATCGCCAGTTCGCGCAGCGCCGCCAGGTTCGACGGCGAGAAGAACGACTGCAGCGCGCGCTCGGCCTGATCGGGCAGATAGACCTTGCCCTGATGCAGCCGTTCGATCAGTTCGCGCGGCGGCAGATCGACCAGGCGGATGTCGCGCAGGCGATCGAACACCGCATCGGGCACGGTCTCGCCGACGCGCACGCCGGTGATCCGGTGAACGATGTCGTTGAGGCTCTCGAGGTGCTGAATGTTGACCGTCGTACAGACGTCGATGCCGGCGTCGAGCAGTTCCATCACGTCCTGCCAGCGCCGCTCGTGGCGGCTGCCGGGCGCGTTGCGATGCGCGAGTTCGTCGACCAGCGCGACGCGCGGACGGCGCGCCAGCACCGCGTCGGTATCCAGCTCTTCCAGCGCGCGGCCCTGGTAGTCGATGCGCTTGCGCGGCACGACTTCCAGGCCGTCGATCAGCGCCGCGGTTTCGGCGCGGCCATGGGTCTCGACGATGCCGACCACGGTATCGATGCCCTGGCGCTGCAATTCGCGGGCGCGCGACAGCATCGCGTAGGTCTTGCCGACGCCCGGCGCCGCGCCCAGGAACAGCGTCAGGCGCCCGGCGTCCTGGCGGCGCAGCTCGCCGGCCAGCGCATCGGCTTTCGCGTCGCGATCCTCGCTCATCCGATCAATGTACGCCGGCGGGCCCGGTCAGCGCATCCAGCGCCAGATTCAATTCGAGCACGTTGACCCGCGGCTGCCCGAACAGGCCCAGTTGCCGGCCTTCGACGTGCCGCGCGAGCACCGATTCGACCTGCTCGACCGGCAGGCCGCGCGCGGCGGCCACGCGGGCGACCTGGAGGCGGGCGGCATCCGGACCGATGTGCGGATCGATGCCGCTGCCCGATTCGGTCGCCAGTTCGCCGGGAATCGATGCCGGCGCCACGCCCTCGCGCGCGGCCGCCGTCGCGCGCGCCTCGTCGATGCGCTTGCGCAGGTCCGGGTTGCTGCGCGCCTGGTTGCTGCCGGCCAGCGCCATCGGATCGTAGCCGGCGGCCGACGGACGCGGCCGGAAATAGCGGTCGGCGGCGAAAGGCTGCGCGACCAGCGCCGAACCGACGACCCGGCCGTCGCGTTCGATGACGCTGCCGGCAGCCGCCTGCGGAAACAGCGCGCGGCCGAGGCCGGTGGCGACCAGCGAATAGCCGAGGCCGAACAGCAGCAGCGACGCCGCCGCCAGGCCGAGGCTGGCGCGCAGCATGCCGCCGCCACCGTGCGGTCGCGGCGCGACCTTCGTCTTCATCGACCACGCATCGATGGCCATCGGAACCTCCTCAAACGCCGACCGTCGCGGCCAGCAGCATGTCGATCAGCTTGATCGCGGGGAACGGCAGCAACACGCCGCCGACGCCGTAGACCAGCATGTTCCGGCGCAGCAGCACGGTGGCGCCGGCCGGCCGGAAGCGCACGCCGCGCAGCGCCAGCGGAATCAGCAGCGGGATGATCAGCGCGTTGAAGATCAGCGCCGCGAGCACGGCATTGGCGGGGCTCGACAGGCGCATGACGTTCAGCGCCGCCATCGACGGGATCGCACCGGCGAACATCGCCGGCAGGATCGCGAAGTACTTGGACACGTCGTTGGCCAGCGAGAACGTCGTCAGCGCACCGCGCGTGATCAGTTGCTGCTTGCCGACCTCGACGACCGCCAGCAGCTTGGCCGGGTCGGAATCCAGATCGACCATGTTACCGGCCTCCTTGGCGGCCTGCGTGCCCGAGTTCATCGCCAGCCCCACGTCGGCCTGGGCCAGCGCCGGCGCGTCGTTGGTGCCGTCGCCGACCATCGCCACCAGGTGGCCGCCGGCCTGTTCGCGACGGATGCGCGCCAACTTGTCTTCGGGCCTGGCCTCGGCGATGTAGTCGTCGACGCCGGCTTCGGCGGCGATCGCGGCGGCGGTCAGCGGGTTGTCGCCGGTGATCATCACGGTCCTGATGCCCATCGCCCGCAAGCGCGCGAACTTCTCGTGGATGCCGTGCTTGACCACGTCGGACAGCTCGACGACCCCGAGCACGTGGCGGCCGTCGGCCACGACCAACGGCGTGGCGCCGCGCCGCGCCACCTGCTCGACGCGACCCTGCAGCTCGACCGGCACGGTACCGCCCTGCGCCTGGACGTGACGGGCGATCGCGTCCAGCGCGCCCTTGCGGATGCCGCGCCCGTCGGCCAGATCGACGCCGGACATGCGGGTCTGCGCGCTGAACGCGATGAAGCGCGCGCCCGCCGGTTCCTCGATCGCCGCGCCGGGTGCGCGCGCGAGCCTGACGATCGACTTGCCCTCCGGGGTCGGGTCGGCCAGCGAGGCCAGCATCGCGGCCTCGCGCAGGCGTCCGGCATCGACGCCGGCCAGCGCGTGGAAGGCCGTGGCCTGGCGGTCGCCGTGGGTGATCGTGCCGGTCTTGTCCAGCAGCAGCACGTCCACGTCGCCGGCGACTTCGACCGCCTTGCCGGACTTGGCCAGCACGTTCGACGACAGCGCCCGGTTCATGCCGGCGATGCCGATCGCCGGCAGCAGGCCGCCGATCGTGGTCGGGATCAGGCACACCAGCAACGCGACCAGCAGCAGCGGATCGAGCCGCGCGCCGACGAAACCGGCGATCGCGGGCAGCGTGACGACCACGATCAGGAAGCTCAGCGTCATCGTCGCCAGCAGCAGGCCCAGCGCGATCTCGTTCGGCGTCTTCTGCCGGTTCGCGCCTTCGACCAGCGCGATCATCCGATCGAGAAAGCTGTTGCCGGGCTGCGAAGTGACGCGCACGACGATCTCGTCGGACAGCACCTTGGTGCCGCCGATCACGCCGGAGCGGTCGGTGCCGGCCTCGCGCAGCACCGGCGCGGATTCGCCGGTGACCGCCGATTCGTTGATCGTGGCCAGGCCGCGGACGATCTCGCCGTCGGCCGGAATCAGCTCGCCGGCGGACACCACGACCAGATCGTCCGGCTGCAGCTCGGCGGCGGCGACGGCCTGCTCGTCGCGGCGGCCGTCGGCATCGGCATCGGCATCGGCATTGGCGATGCGGCGCGCGACCAGGTCCTTGCGCGCGCGGCGCAGCGACGCGGCCTGGCCGCGGCCGCGGGCTTCGGCGACGGCCTCGGCGAAGTTGGCGAACAGCACGGTGATGAACAGCAGCGCGGTCACGCCCCAGCCCATGCCCGGCGGCGTGTCGCCCGACAGCGTGAGGCCGGCGCACAGCAGCGTGCCCAGCCAGACCACGGCCATCACCGGGTTCTTGAACGCGTGGCGCGGGGCGAGCTTGACGAAGGCGCCCAGGAGAGCCGCCCGCAGGCCGGCGCGATCGAGCAGCGCCGGGCGGCGGTGGCCGGTGGCGGGGGAAGCGGAAACGGCAGTAGCAGTAGCAGTAGCAGTAGCAGTAGCAGCAGCAGCAGCGGCAGCGGCAGTAGCAGCAGCGGCAGTAGCGGCGACGGGAGCGGGAGCGGGAGCGGGAGCGGGAGTCTCGGTCATCGGCGATCGCCTCCTCAGCGAGCGAGCAGCGCCAGGTGGTCGGCCACCGGACCGAGCACCAGCACCGGCATGAATTGCAGCAGCGTCAGGATCACGACGACCGCGATCAGGGTCAGCGCGAAGGTCGGGGTTTCGACCTGCAGCGTGCCGGCGCCCTCGGGCGCGACGCGCTTGCCGGCCAGCAGCGCGGCGATGACCAGCGGCACGATCAGCGCCGGATAGCGGCCCAGCGCCAGCACGGCGGCGCAGCTCAGGTTCCACCAGTAAGTCGCGTCGCCGAGGCCTTCGAAACCGGAGCCGTTGTTCGCGAAGGCCGACGCGTACTCGTAGAACACCTGGCTGATACCGTGAAAACCGGGGTTCGAGTTGCCGGTGATCGACGGCACGGCCAGCGCGACGGCGCTCATGCCCAGCAGCACCAGCGGCTGCAGCAGCACCAGCACCGCCAGCAGCCTGACTTCGGGCGCCTCGATCTTGCGGCCGAACAGCTCCGGCGTGCGTCCGGTCATCAGGCCGGCGAGGAACACGGAAAGCAGCAGGTAGACGAGGAACTGCTGCAGGCCGCAGCCGATGCCGCCCCAGATCGCGTTGACCAGCATGTCGGCGATCGTCACCAGACCGGTCAGCGGCGCCAGCGAATCGTGCATCGCGTCGACCGAGCCGTTGCTGGTCTGCGTGGTCAGCGCGGCCCACAACGCCGAGGCGTCCGCGCCGAAGCGCACTTCCTTGCCCTCCATCAGCGCGACGTCGGCCGCGCTGGCCGAATGGCCTTCCGACCACAGCGCGATGCCCGTCGACACCAGCGACATCGCCAGCATCGCGCCGAACACCAGCGCGGTGAGCTTCTTCCTGCCGGTGAACGCGCCGACCATGAAGCTGACGGCGACCGGCAGCAGGATCAGCGCCAGCGTCTGCAGCAGGTTCGACAGCGGGGTCGGGTTCTCCAGCGGCACCGCGCTGTTCGGCCCGTACCAGCCTCCGCCGTTGGTGCCGAGCTGCTTGACGGCGACCATCGCCGCGACCGGCCCCAGCGGAATCTTCTGCC
Organism: Burkholderiaceae bacterium; assembly: GCA_047601745.1. Taxonomy (GTDB): domain Bacteria; phylum Pseudomonadota; class Gammaproteobacteria; order Burkholderiales; family Burkholderiaceae_E; genus JAKPAM01. The sequence continues at coordinate 6,571,520 of JASGIS010000001.1, forward strand.
CGGCCATCCCGGCCGTGGCGTCGATCGGCGTCGCCACCGGCCCGCCTCGCAGCGTCGAAGGCACGCCCTGGCCGACCAGCAGCAGCGACAGCAGCAGACCCAGCGGCACGAACACGCGCACGGTCGGGCGGATCACGTCGGCCCAGTAGTTGCCGAGATCGGCCTGGCCGCCGCCGTCGCCTTCGTCGCGCTTGCCGCCGTCTTCGCCCCCATTACCCGCGCCAGCCCCCTTACCCTCGCAAGCTCGGTCACCCGTGCCGCCCCCGTTACCCCTGTTACCCCCGTCGCCCTCGCGCCGCGGCGCGCGCCCGCCGAACAGGCCGCGCAGCGTCGCCGCGACCAGGGCCAGGCCCATCATCGGCGTCACCACCTGCAGGCCGACGATGGCGGTCATCTGCGCGAGGTACGAGAGCTGGGCCTGCCCGGAATAGTGCTGCTGGTCGGTATTGGTCAGGAACGACACCGCCGTGTGCAGCGCCAGATCCCAGCGCATGTTCGGCGCGCCGTCGGGATTCAGCGGCAGCCAGGCCTGGGTCATGAAGACGATCCAGACCAGCGCGCCCAGCACGAGGTTGCTCAGCACGAACGCGCCGGCATACGCCTTCCAGCCCATGCCCCGCGCCGGATCGACGCCGAGCAGCCGGTACAGCGGGCGCTCGACCAGACCGAACACGCGATCGCCGCGCATCGGCGCGCCGCGCATCACCGCGGCCAGGTAGCGGCCCAGCGGCCAGCCCAGCGCGACGGCGAGCGCCAGGACGACGAAGAACTCGGTCATGAATCCTGCCCGGAAGGCCGTGACGGCGATGACAGGATTCTCGGATCGCGCCCCGTAAAGTCTCCATTCGCATCTCAGGCGGCGCGCATCAATTCTTCGTCAATTCGTCAATTCGCGCCTTCCGCGCCGATCCGCGCGCCGTCATCCGGCGGCCAGGGCCCGCCGGTAGACGCTCCCCCAGGCCAGGCCCAGCAGCGCCGCCACCAGCGAACCCGTCAGCACGCCGAGCTTGGCCGCCCCGAGCAGCGCTTCGTCGTCGAACGCCAGCATCGCGATGAACAGCGACATCGTGAAGCCGACCCCCGCCAGCAGGCCGATCAGCCAGATGCCGGCCCAGGACACGCCCGGCGGCAGCCGGCACCAGCCGAGCCGCACCGCCACCCAGCTCACGCCGACCACGCCCAGCGGCTTGCCGGCCACCAATGCCAGCGCGACCGATCCGATGACCCAGCGCGGGCCGGCGGCCGACAGGTCGATGCCGCCGATGCCGACGCCGGCATTGGCCAGCGCGAACACGGGCATGATCCCGTAGGCGACCCACGGATGCAGCGCCATCTGCACGCGCACGACCGGCGGCAGCAACTCGCGCTGGGCCAAGCGCAACTGCCGCAGCGGCGCCGTCAGGCCTTGCGTGCCCTGCGCGTCGTCGTGATCGTGCAGCCGCTGCACCGCGTGCGTCACGCCGTCGAGCGGGCGCTCGCGCATCGGCAGCGATGCGACCGGCGTCATCATGCCGAGCACCACGCCCGCCAAGGTCGGGTGCGCGCCGGTCATCAGCAGGCCGATCCAGACGATGGCGCCGGGCAGCACGTAGGGCAGCGCCGAGCCGATGCCGATCCGCTGCATGCCGAGCACGGCCAGGATGCCCAGCCCGGCGACGAGGAAACCGTGCCAGTCGAGCCCGCCCGAATAGAACAGCGCGATGATCAGCACGGCGACGATGTCGTCGATGATCGCCAGCGCCAGCAGGAAGATCCGCACGTGCGCCGGGATGCCCCGGCCCAGCAGCGCCAGCACGCCGACGGCGAACGCGATGTCGGTGGCCGTCGGCACCGCCCAGCCGTGGATGCGCGACGGATCGGCGTTCAAGGCCGCGTAGATCAGCGCCGGCGCGGCCACGCCGCCCAATGCCGCCAGGATCGGCAGGCTGGCCTGGCGAAGGTCGCTCAACGCCCCTTCGTGGATCTCGCGGCGGATTTCCATGCCGACGACCAGGAAGAAGACGGTCATCAACGCGTCGTTGACCAGGAAGTGCAGCGACTCGGAGAACGCGAAGCGGCCGATTCCGATCGAGATCGGCAGATGCCAGAGCGCGTGATACCCGTGTGCGAACGGCGAATTGGCCCAGATCAGCGCGACAGCGGCGGCGATCAGCAGCACGATGCCGCTGGCGGCCTCGACGTGCAGGAAGCGTTCGAGCGTGGCGAAAGCGCGTTCGGCGAGAAGGCGGGCGCGCGGCAGGTCCTGCCGCGGGGTGACACGATGCATGGTCGCGGGAACTCCGCGTGGCGGCCCGACCGACGCATGAACCTGTCCCGCCGCGACATGCGGCTAACACCCGGCCGCCATTCTACCCTTCGCCGATCTCCGCCAGCACCTCGTCCAGCCGCTCGACCAGCAGGTCGGCGTGCTCGCGCCCGAACACCAGCGGTGGCCGGATCTTCAGCACGTTGGCCTGCGGGCCCGTCGCGCTGAGCAGCACCTGGCGCCGGCGCAGGCCGTTGACGACCCGCGCGGTCTGCTCGGTGGCCGGCGCACCGGTCGCGCGGTCGGCCAGCAGTTCGACGCCGATGAACAGGCCCGCCCCGCGCACCTCGCCGACCAGCGCATGGCGCCGGCCCAGCGCGGCCAGCCGCTCGCGAAGATAGCCGCCGACCTCGAGCGCGTTGCGCTGTAGACCATCCTGCTCGATCACGTCCAGCACGGCCGCGGCCGCGGCCATCGACACCGGGTTGCCGCCGAAGGTATTGAAGTAGCGGCAGGCGCGGCCGAAGGCCTGCATGACCTCGGGCCGCACGGTCAGCCCGGCGACCGGATGGCCGTTGCCCATCGGCTTGCCCAGCGTGACGATGTCGGGCACGACGCCGTGGCGCATGAAGCCCCAGAACGCCTCGCCGGTGCGGCCGAAGCCCGGCTGCACCTCGTCGGCGATGAACACGCCGCCGGCCGCGCGGACGGCCTCGACCGCCTCGCCCAGGAAACCGGCCGGCGCCGTGAACACGCCGTCGCTCGAGAACACGGTGTCGACCAGCAGCGCCGCGGGCGCGAGTCCCTGCGCGCGCAGGTCGTCGATCGCCGCGCGCACGCCGTCGGCGAAACGCCGGCCGGTGGCCGCGTCGCCGCCCGTCGGCGCATCGACCAGGCGCACGTGCGAGCCGAGCTGCACGTACGGGCCCAGCGACGGCGACGCGCAGGCGATCGCCGAAGTCACGCCGTGGTAAGCGAAGCGCGTGACGATCAGGCCGGTGGCGCCGGTATGGGCGCCGGCGATGCGCAGCGCCAGGTCGTTGGCCTCGCTGCCGCTGCAGGTGAAACTCGCGTGTCCGAGCGCGTCGGGCATCGTCGCCAGCAGCCGCTCGGCGTAATCGAGGATGCCCTCGTGCAGATAACGGGTGTGGGTGTTCAGCGTCGCGGCCTGGCGGGCGATGGCGTCGACCACCCGCGGATTCGAATGGCCGACGCAGGCGACGTTGTTGTACGCGTCCAGCCACGGCGTGCCGTCGGCGTCGTACAGCCATACGCCGTCGCCGCGCACCGGGTGGAAAGGCTCGTCGTAGAACAGCCGATAGGCGGGCCCCAGCAGGCGGGCGCGGCGCGCCAGCAGCGCCGCCGTGGATTCGGGCATCTCAGCGCTCATCGAAGAAAGGCTCCAGGCTCGGGCGGGCGGCGGCGATCGCCGTCTGCACCTGTTCGGGCGTCAGGTCCGCGCAGGCCCGCAGCCGGGCCCACGATACGGCGTTGTTGCGCAGCAGGTAGGCGGCGTTGTCCGGTTGGCGCGCGGCCCGCCAGCCGCTGATCGCGACCACCATCGCCAGGCGCGCGCGCACCAGGTCCAGCAGCAGCAGCGACTCGGTCGCGGTCAGCGGCAGCACCGAGTCGTAGGCGGCGGCGAACTGCGCGATCGTCGCCAGCGCGTCGCCGTGCTCGTCGATCTGGTACGACGCGGCGACGGCCAGATCGTCGACCAGCGGCGCGTGCACCATGTCGCCGAAGTCCAGGATGCCGGCCACGCGCGCCGGCTCCCGCGGATCGACCAGCAGGTTGTACAGGTTGAAGTCGTTGTGGATCGCCTGCCGCCGCAGCGTCGCCAGCCGCGCGCGGGCGCGCCGCTCGAAGCCGTCGAGCGCCGCCTCGGCCAGCGCGCGGCGATCCGGCTCGGGGACGTGCGCGAGCAGCGGGCGCACGCGTTCGGCGCGCTGGATGTCCCACGGCAGTTCGCGCTCGCCCGCCGGGTGGACGAGACCGGCGAGCGCGCGGTCCAGCCGCGCCAGCATGCGCGCCACCGCCTGCCGCTGCGCGGCCGATCGCGGCGCCTCGGGCATCGGCAGGCCTTCGAGGTAGCTGAACACGCGCGCCACCCGCGAGCGGCCTTCGGCGTCGACGACCAGCGCCGAGGCCGCGCCCTGCCGGTCCGGCAGCAGGCGCTGCACCGGCAGCGCCGGATCGACGCGGGCGACGTGCAGCAGCCCCTGGGTCTGGAAGTCGGCGACCAGCGGATCCTCGTCCGGATGCGAGAGCTTGAGCATGCAGCGAGCGCCGCCGTCGGCGGGCTCCAGCAGGAAGTTGGCGTCGCGCTCGCCGCTGAGCCGCCGCAGCGAACCCGACAGGCCGTAGCGCTCGCGCAGCAGGCCGGCCGCCCAGTCGGTATCGACCGGCGCGGGGGGCGCCGTCAGCACCGCCGCCTCGGGCAGCGCCGCCAGCAGGACGGCGTCCGGGTCGTCGCCGGTCATGCCGCGGCCTCGAAGCCGCCCAGCGCGCTGGCCAGGTTGCGGCCCAGGTCTTCGGACAGATAGCCGCCCTCCTGCACCAGCACGGTCGGCAGGCCCAGCCGCGCGATCTCGCCGAGAACGCGCGCGAAGCCCGGCGTGCTGACGGCCAGCGCCCGGTACGGATCGTTCTCGTGCGCGTCCAGCCCCAGCGCCACGACCAGCGCGCCCGGCGCGAACGCGCGAATCGCCGCGCCGGCCCGCGCCAGCGCGGCCAGGTAGTCGTCGTCGCGGGTGCCGCGCGGCAGCGGCAGGTTCAGGTTGAAGCCCAGGCCGTCGCCCTCGCCGGCCTCGTGCGCGTGGCCGGTGAAGAACGGCGTGCAGAAGTGCGGGTCGCCGTGCAGCGAGACGGTCAGCACGTCCCGCCGGCGCCAGAAGATGCCCTGCGTGCCGTTGCCGTGGTGCACGTCGATGTCCAGGATCGCGACGCGCTCGTGCCGCCGGCGCAGGTGCTGGGCGGCGATCGCCGCGTTGTTCAGGTACGTGAAGCCGTTGGCGCGGTCGGCATACGCATGGTGGCCGGGCGGACGGCACAGCGCGTAGGCGACGCGCTCGCCGTCCAGCACCAGTTGCGCGGCGTGCGTGGCCACGTGGGCCGACCAGACCGCCGCCTGCCAGGTATCGCGCCCGACCGAGCAGGCCATGTCGCCCAGGTGGTAGCCGGCCTGGCCGACCAGGCTGTCGGGATAGGAACAAGGCTGGCCCGGGAACGGATGGACGTTCGGGAGGACTTCGTCGGACGCGTCGTCGAGCTGCTGCCAGCGCTCCCACGCGGTTTCGAGGAAGCGCAGGTATTGCGGCGTGTGGATCGCCGCGCGCGGGCCGGCGCCGTGGTCTTCGGGCGCGACGATCTCGTGGCCCTGCGCGCGGGCGGCGTCCAGCAGCAGCGTCGCGCGCTCGGGCTGCTCGTTGCTGCGCACGAAACGGCCGCGGACGATGAACTGCTGCGGGTCGTGGCCGGCGTGCCGGTCGCTGTAGATGACTTTCATGTCGGGCTTTCCAACGGGTTTCAGTATTGGGGTTCGACGGTCCAGTTGACGGGGATCTCGGCGACGCTGGCCGAGGCCGGCAGCTCGAGCGCCATGCGCGCGATGCGGGCCACGTCCTCGGGCCGCGTCGCCTGGCGCTGCTGCTCGGGCGGCAGGCCGGCCGCCATGTCGGTGGCGACGAAACCCGGACACAGCGCGGTGCAGCGCACGCGCGAGCCGGCGCCGCAGTGACGGATGCCGTGCGCCAGCGACAGCACCGCCGCCTTGCTCAGCGCGTACAGCGAGGCGTCGGCCGTGCGCACGCGCTTGGCCGCGAGCGAGGCCATGACCAGCACCTTGCCTTCGGCGGCGGCCTGCAGATGCGGCCAGGCCTCGCGCGTGAGCCGCAGCGGCGACTTGACGTTGACCTCGAGCAGGCGGTCGATCTCGGCGTCGTCGGCCTCGACCACCGAGCGCGTGCTGAGGATGCCGGCGTTGTGCACCAGCGCGTCGATGCCGCCGAAGTCGCGCACGGTCGCGGCGACCCAGGCGATCTCGCTGCGCGGATCGCGGGCGTCGAAGCGGTAGACGCGTGCCGCGCCGTCGAAGCCCGACGCGGCGCTGCGCGCCCCGACGCTGACGCGCCAGCCGTGGGCCAGCAGCTCGCGCACGATGGCCAGGCCGATGCCGCGGTTGCCGCCGCTGACCATCGCGACCCGGGAAGAAGCGGGCGTCGCGCTCATCGCTCAGGCCCTCCGGAACAGATTGCCGGCGTGAGCCTTGGCGTCTTCCAGATGGAAGCGCAGCGCGCGCTGCACGGCGTCGACGTCGCGCCGGATCAGCGCCCGGGCGATCGGCCGATGGGTCTCGGCCAGCGCCATCAGGTCACCGTAGCTGCCTTCGCTTAGCGCCAGGAACATCCTCACCTCGGTCTGCAGGTTGTCGAACAGCCGTTGCAGGTAATGGTTGCCCGACAACGCGCTGATCGCGAAATGGAAATCCAGGTCCAGTGCCACGCGTTCGGCCACGCTCAACGTCTGGGCCCGCGCCACCATCTCGTCGACCCGCGCGTCGAGTCGCGCCAGTTCGGCGTCGCTGGCGTGCGTGCAGGCGAGCGTGGCGCCCATCAGCTCGAGCTGGAGCCGTACATCGTACAAGTCGTCGACCTGCTTGGTCGTGACCGTGCGCACCGCGAAGCCGTGGCGCGGCCGCGAGACCAGCAGACCCAGGCTCTCGAGGCGGCGCGCGGCTTCGCGCACCGGCGCCCGGCTCACGCCCATCCGGCGGGCGAGTTCGGCCTCGACGATGCGCTCGCCGGGCCCGATGCGGCCCGACAGGATCGCCTGCTGCAACTGCGCCTCGACCACGCCGACCAGATCGGGCACGTCGATCGACGAGAAGGCGGACGCCGCTTCGGCCCGGTCGGCGCTCATCGCGTGCTCCGTTCGCCGCGCGGCAGGTCATGCATCGTGCGTGCGGGCCGGCGGGCCCGGGCCAGGTAGACGCCGGCGACCGCGATCAGCACCATGCCGGCGAGCGCCGGCGCGTCCGGCGGCCGCTGGAACCACAGCGTGCTGATCAGCACCGCCAGCAGAAGCTGCACGTAGTTCAGCGGCGCCAGCGTGGCCGCGGGGACGCGGCCGAACGCGGCCAGCAGCAGCAGTTGTCCGCCGCCGCTGACGGCGCCGCCGGCGATCAGCAGCGCCATCTCGGGCCAGGGCGGCAGCTCGACGTGCGGCATGAACAGCATCGGCAGGTTGGTCACGACCAGGCAGGCCAGCGCCATGTGGGCGAACTGCACCGGTACCGCGACCAGGCCCGACAGCCGGCGCGTGAGCACCTGGAACAACGCGTAGCAGACGGCCGACACCGCCATCAGCAGCGTGCCCGACAGCGGCAGGCTGCCGCCGGGCCGCACGATGCACAGCATGCCGGCGAAGCCCAGCAGCACGGCCGTCCATTGCGCGCGGCTCACGCGCTCGCCGAGCAGCCAGGGCGACAGCGCGACCATGATCAACGGCGCGGTGAAATAGATCGCCGTCGCCTCGGCCAGCGGCATGACGACCAGCGCGGTCATGAAGCAGGTGGCGACGATGGCCAGCGCCATGCTGCGCAGCGTCAGCAGCTTTTGCTGCGGCTGGCGCCACAGCCGCAGGTCGCCGTGGCGCAGCAGCAGCGCCAGCGCGATCGCGCAGATCGCGATGTAGCGCCCCAGGTTCACGACGGCCGGCGGATAACGGGCCACCATCTGCTTGGCGAACGCGTCGTAGCCGGCGAACAGCACCAGCGCGCACAGGAACAGCGCGATGCCGGCCGCCGTGGCGTCGCCGCGCGGCAAGGCCCGCACCGGCCCGACGCTCATCGGGCGCGCGCCGGCAGGCCGCGGATCTCGCACGGGCGCCCCTCGCGCGGAAACGACCGCGAGTCGCGCGGCAATCGCGATCGATCGTCGGAAAAGAAGGCCTGCATCCCCGTGCTCCGTGGCTCAGCGCGCCGTCTGCGACGCGAAATCGGACTCGACATCGAAACCGCTCATCGTACCCGCCAGCCGGGACTCAGCCGCGGCTCAGCCGGTCCAGATTGTCGCGGGTCTGCAGCGCGATGGCGTCGGGCTCGGTCCGCGTGGCGATGTGCGGCGTGACGGTGATGCGCGGGTGGCGCCAGAACGGATGGTCGGCGGGCAGCGGCTCGTCGACGAACGCGTCCAGCACCGCCGAGCCGATCTGTCCGCTGTCCAGCGCCGCCAGCAGGTCCTGCGCGACCAGGTGGTCGCCGCGGCCGGCGTTGACGAGGCGGGCGCCGCGCGGAAGCCGCGCGAACAGCTCCGCGTCCAGGATGCCGCGCGTCTGCCCGGTCAACGGCAGCAGGCAGACCAGCGTGTCGCAGCCGGCCAGGAACTCGGCGCGGCCGGCGTCGCCGTGGAAGGCCTCGACACCGTCCGGCAGATCGTCCTTCGGACCGCGGCTCCAGCCGCGCACGCGGTAGCCGATCGCGGCCAGCGCGCGCGCCGCGGACCGGCCCAGCACGCCCAGGCCGGCGATGCCCACCCGGTGCCGGCCCGGCGGCTCGATCGGCGACTCCTGCCACAGCGCACGGCGCTGGTTCTCCAGGTAAGCGCCCATGTGGCGCTGGCCGTGCACGACGGCCCAGCTCACGTAGGCGTTCATGCCGGCCGCCATGTCGGGGTCGACGATCCGGCACACCGGCACGTCGGGCAGCGACGGATCGCGCGTGATGTGATCGATGCCCGCGCCGACGGACTGCACCAGGCGCAGCCGCGGCATGCGCGCCAGCAGGCCGGCCGGCGGACGCCAGCAGACCACGGCGTCGATGCGGTCGAGCGCGTCCGTCTGCTGGACTTCGGGATCGATCCGGCAGAACGACGCCTCGGGAAAACGCGCGCGGAAGGCCGGCAGCAGGTAGTCCATGGCGAGCTGCTCGGAGACCAGGGCGATGCAGGGTTTCATGCGCTTCCCTTACCCCTGAGCCGTGGCCGTCGCGGCCGTCGTCGACAGCCGCGGCTGCGCGTCGATCAGCGTGCGCGTATAAGCGTGCTGCGGGTCGGCCAGCACCCGGGCGGTCTCGCCGTATTCGACGATCTGGCCGCGCTGCATCACCGCGATGTGGTCGCACATCTGGCCGGCCACGCGCAGGTCGTGCGTGATGAACACCATCGCCAGGCGGAAGCGCTCGCGCACCTCGGCGAACAGCTTCAGGACCTGGGCCTGCACCGATACGTCGAGCGCCGAGACCGGCTCGTCGGCCACCAGCAGCTCGGGCTCCATCGCCAGCGCCCGGGCGATGCCGATGCGCTGGCGCTGGCCGCCCGAGAACTCGTGCGGAAAGCGCTCGGCCGCGTCGCGGTTGAGGCCGACGAGCTGCAGCAGCTCGAGCGCGCGGGCCGTCGCCTGGTCCCGCGGCACGCCCTGCGCGATCGGGCCGGCCGCGATCGCCGAGCCGATCCGATGGCGCGGATTCAACGAGGCGTACGGATCCTGGAACACCATCTGGATCCTGCCCTGCGACTGCGCGCGGAACTGCACGCCCGGCTGCAGCACGCGGCCCTTGAACAGCACGCGTCCGTCGTCGAACGGCGCCAGGCCGACGATGCAGCGCCCGACGGTCGACTTGCCCGACCCCGATTCGCCGACCAGGCCCAGCGTCTCGCCGCGCCGCAGATCGAACGACAGGCCCTTGGCCGCCTCGACGCGCCGGCCCTTGCGCAGCAGGCTGCCGCCGGTCACGTAGGTCTTGCGCAGGTCCTGCACCTGGAGCACGTGCTCGACCGGACGGGCGGCGGCCGGCGCGCGCACCTGGCCGTGCGGGATCGCGGCGATCAGCCGGCGCGTATACGCATGTTGCGGGTTGGCCAGCACGGCGCCGGCCGGCCCCGCCTCGACGACCTGGCCGGTCTGCATCACGACGACCTGGTCGGCGATCTCGGAAACCACGCCGAAGTCGTGCGTGATGAACAGCACCGCCGTGCCCTTGCGCTGCTGCAGCTCGCGGATCAGCTTCAGGATCTGCGCCTGCGTCGTCACGTCCAGCGCGGTCGTCGGCTCGTCGCAGATCAGCAGCGCCGGCTCCAGCGCGAGCGCGCAGGCGATCATCACGCGCTGGCGCTGCCCGCCGGACAGGCGGAACGGGTAGCTGTCGATCAGCAACTCGGGTTCGGGCAGGCCCACGTCGGCCAGCGCCGCCAGGATGCGCGCGCGCTTCTCGCCGGCCGGCAGCCGTACGTGCGCATCGAACACCTCGGCGATCTGCTCGCCGATCCGCATGACCGGATTCAGCGCGGTCATCGGCTCCTGGAACACCATGCCGATGCGCCGGCCGCGCAGCGTGCGCAACCGCGCCTCGTCGAGCCGCAGCAGATCGTGTCCGTCGAACAGGATCCGGCCGGCCACCGGCTCGACGTGCGGCCGCGGCAGCAGGCCCATGATGGCGTTGGCGATCATCGACTTGCCCGAGCCGGACTCGCCGACCACGCACAGCGTCCGGCCCGCCGGCAGTTGCAGCGAGGCGCCCTGGACCGCCAGCGCGCGGTCGCCGCCGGCGGGCAGCCGGATGTCCAGGTCCTGGACGTCGAGCACCAGCGCCGGGGTGTCCTGCGTCGTCATCGGCCTCTCCCGTCCGCGCGCGCGTTGAGCCCGTCGTTCAGGCCCTCGCCGACCAGGTTCAGCGCCAGCACCGTCAGCAGGATCGCCAGGCCCGGGAACACCGCCATCCACCAGGCCTGGCGCAGCACCGTACGCGCCGAGCCGACCATGTAGCCCCAGCTCATCTGGTTCGGATCGCCCAGGCCCAGGAAGCTCAGGCTCGATTCGAGCAGGATCGCCGTTGCCACCATCAGCGAGGCCATGACGACGATCGGCGACGCCGCGTTCGGCAGCACCTGCGTCAGGATGATGCGCGCGGCCGACTGCCCGGCCAGTTGGGCCGCCGCGACGAAGTCGCGCTGGCGCAGCGTCAGGAACTCGCTGCGCACGAGCCGCGCGACCGGCGGCCAGGAAACGACCGCGATGGCGGCGACGATCGAGCGCACCGAGGGCTCGAAGATCGCCACCAGCACGATCGCCAGCGCGAAGCTCGGGATCGCCTGGAACAGCTCGGTGAAGCGCATCAGCGTCGCGTCGATCCAGCCGCCGAAATAACCGGCGATCGCGCCGATGCTCACGCCGATCAGCAGCGAAACCACGGTCGACACGACGCCGATCAGCAGCGAGACCCGGGCGCCGGCGACGACGCCCGACAGGATGTCGCGGCCCATCGTGTCGGTGCCCAGCGGCAGGCCCTGCTCGGCCAGCGGCGCCGCGAACGGCATGCCGACCATGTCCCAGGGATCGTTCTGCGCGAGGAACGGGCCGATCACCGTGACCAGCGCCACCAGCAACAGCACGACGAGACCGAACACGGCCCCCTTGTTGCGGCAGAAGCGCCGCCAGAAACTGCTTTTCATCGGGGACTCCTCAGCTCAGTTCGATCCGCGGATCGACCAGCGTGTAGACCAGGTCGGTGATCAGGTTGAACAGCACGGCCATCGCCGCGGTGAACAGGAAGCAGCCGAGCAGCAGGTTGTAATCGCGCTGCAGCAGCGCGTCGAACATCAGCCGCCCGATGCCGGGCCAGGCGAACACCGTCTCGGTCAGCACCGCGCCGCCGATCATGCCGCCGGCCTGGATGCCGGCCAGCGTGACCACCGGCAGCAGCGCGTTGCGCAGGATGTGCTTGCGCTGGATGCGGCCCGGCGCGACGCCCTTGGCGCGCGCGGTCTTGACGAAGTCCATCTGCGCGACCTCGAGCATCGACGCGCGCGTCATGCGCGCGTAGACGGCCATGTAGAACAGCGCCAGCGTCAGCGCGGGCAGGATCAGGTGCTTGCCGATGTCCAGCGCCTTGTCCAGGCCGGTCAGATCGGCGCCCACCGTGAAGTAGCCGAAAGCCGGCAGCAGGTCCAGTTGCACGGTGAACAGCAGCACGGCCATCATCGCCAGCCAGTACAGCGGCGTCGCGTAGAACACCAGCGCGACGACGGTGATGAGACTGTCGACCCACCGGCCGGCGTGGCGGCTGGCCAGCGCGCCCAGGCCGATGCCGAACGCCAGCGACAGCACGAAGGCCGTGCCCGTCAGCAGCAGCGTCGCCGGCAGCCGCTCCAGGATCAGATCGATGACCGGCTGCTGCTGCCGGTACGAGAAGCCCAGATCGAGCCGCAGCACATGGCCCAGGTAGTTGGCCAGTTGCACGGGCAGCGGCTGGTCCAGACCGAACTGCTCGCGCAACTGCGCGACGAACTGCGGGTCGGCGACGCCGGCCTCGCCGGCCATCACCGAGACCGGGTCGCCGGGAGCGGCCCGCACCAGCAGGAAGTTGACGGTGGCGATCACCAACAGGGCCAGCAGGCCCTGCAGCAGGCGCACGGACATGAACTGCAGTCGTTTCATCGCGGGCTCGAGCTAAGGGATGCGGCGCCGCCGGGCGGCCGCGGTTCCGGGGCGCAACGGATCAGGCCAGCTTGACCCGGCCCAGGCTGTCGTTCAGGCCGATGCCCGAGCTCACGACGTTCTGGATCTTGCTGCGGTACAGCGTCGGGAAGTTGATCTCGTGCAGCCACGCGACCGGCACCTCGTCGACCAGCAGCTTCTGCACTTCCAGATACAGCGCACGGCGCCTGGCCGGATCGCCCTCGCGCGCGCCGGCCGCGAACAGCTCGTCGACCTTCGGATTCACGTAGCCGGCCACGTTGTTGAACGGCGAGCCCTTGGCGATGTTGTTGCTCGTGTAGTTGCGGCTCACGCCGAGCGCCGGATCGCCGTACTGGTAGACGTAGGTGAAGGCCAGATCGAAGTCCCACTCGTTGCAACGCTGGTTCCAGCCGGCGACGTCGGTGGCGACCATCTCGATCTTGATGCCCGCCTGCGTCAGGTTCTGGCGCACGATCTCGGCCTGGCGCTGCCAGGACTCGCCATAAGGCAGCGGCAGCAGGCGCAGCGTCTCGCCCTTGTAGCCCGACTCGGCCAGCAGCTTCTTGGCCTTGTTCAGGTCGCGCGGGTACTTGGTCACGTCATCGCTGGCATAAGCGATGTGGCTGTTGAACGGCCCGGTGGCCGGCTTGGCGAAGCCGTACCAGGCGATCTTGGCCATCGCCTCGCGGTCGATCGCGGTCCACACGGCCTGGCGGAACCTGACGTCGTTCATCGGCGCGGTGCGGTGGTTGATCCACAGCCAGCTATGCGGCGCGAAGAACTCCCAGCCCTTGGTCGTCACGGCCGCGCCCGGGAGCTTGGCCAGGCGGCTGACGTCGAAGTACTCGACCGTCCCGCCGGGCGCGATGTCGACCTTGCCCGACTCGAAGGCCGCGGCGCGCGCGGCGGCGTCCGGGATCACGTGGAAATACACGCTCTCGACGCTGACGACGCCGGGCTCGTGATACTGCTCGTTGGCCACGAGCTGGATGTACGAACCCTTGACCCACTCCTTGAACTTGAGCGGGCCGGTGCCGATCGGCGTGGCGTTGGCCGGGTTGGTCAGGAAGTCGGTGCCTTCGTACAGGTGCTTGGGCACCATCGGCATCGTGCCGTTCTCGAAGAGCCCGAGGAACGGGCCGAACGGCTGCTTGAGCTTGAATTCCACGGTCAGCGGACCAAGCACCTTCACCGATTCGATCTGCTCGAGGCTGGCGCGCAGGCGCGCGTGCGTCTTGCGCAGGAACACGTCGCACGAGAACACCACGTCGGCGGACGTGAACGGCTTGCCGTCGTGCCAGGTGACGCCTGGCTTGAGCTGGAACACATAGGTCCTGCTGTCCGGACTCACGGTCCACGACGTGGCGAGCTGGGGATGGGGCGCGAGTTTCTCGTCGTAGCGCAGCAGCCCCTCGTAGATGTTGCCGGCGATCAGTTGCGTGGGGCCGTTCTGCACGATGCCCATCATCAGCCCCGGCGGCTCGGGCTGGACCAGCACGTTGACGACGCCCTTCCTGGCCTGGGCCAGGCTGCGCAGGGGCACCCCGGCAATGGACAGGCCCAGGGCGGCGGAGCCGGCTTTGATCAGTTGGCGGCGTTTCATCGGTAGGGACCTTTCGCGGCGGGAAGAGGGTTTGAGGGATCGGTCGGGCGGAACTCAGTCGCGGAACGACGAAGGCGCCGGCGGCTCCAGCCGCTGCAGCAGCGCGCGCCATTCGCGCGCATGAGGGTCGGTCGGTGCGTCGCTCAGGCGGTTCGAGTCGCCGCTCTCGTACTGACGCGCGGTCAGCTCGCACACCGCTTCGGGCACCGGATGGATCGGCTGGCCGGTGCCCTGGATCGCCACCTGCACGCGGCAGGCTCGCTCCAGGTTGTGCATCAGGATGAAGGCCTCGGCCACGCTGCGTCCCAGCGTGACCAGGCCGTGGTTGCGCAGGATCAGCGCGCGCGACGTCGGGCCGAGGTCGGCGACCAGCCGCTCGCGCTCCTGCAGGTTCAGCGCGATGCCTTCGAAGTCGTGGTAGGTCACGCGGTTGTGGAACTGCAGCGCCCACTGGTTGCACGGCTGCAGCCCGCCGGCCAGCGACGACACCGCCACGCCGGCCACCGTGTGCGTATGCAGCACGCAGACCGCATCGTGGCGGGCCGCGTGCACCGCGCTGTGGATCGTGAAGCCGGCCGGGTTGACGTCGTGATCGCTCGGCTCGATCAGATTGCCGGCCAGGTCGATCTTCACCAGCGAGGATGCCGTGATGTCGCGGAACAGCATGCCGAACGGATTGATCAGGAACTGATCGCCGGTGCCGGGCACGCGCGCCGAGATGTGCGTGTAGATGCTGTCGTCCATGCCGTACAGCGCCACCAGGCGGTAAGCGGCCGCCAGGTCTTCGCGGACCTGGCGCTCGGCCGGCGACGGACGGACGGAGGCGCCGGCCTGGGCGCTTCGGATGCTGCGTTCTGCGGTCTGCACGGGATCTCCGATGGTGCGATTCGAAATCTGTCGGCTGTCGACAGCTCGGTTCATGCACATTGCGTGCCAGTTCGACTCCGCCGTGTCATCGGAAAAACATGGATAATCAAGAATAGTTCCCATTTCCATCGATGCCTTGCCCATGCGGTGGCGCTTGAATCCCGTACGGAGGCGGCCGTGACCGGTACGGTCCGCGCGCCCTCTTCGAACATCGAAGCCCTTTACGGCGACCACCACGCCTGGCTGCTCGCGTGGCTTCGCCGCCGCCTGGGCGATGCCGCCGACGCCGCCGACCTCGCGCACGATGCGTTCCTGCGGCTGATCGTCAAGCCCGCGCCGCGCGGCTTCGGTAGTCCTGCCGAGGCCCGTGGCTATCTGCGCGCGATGGCCCACGGCCTGTGCGTCAACCTCTGGCACCGCCGCGAGATCGAACGGGCTTGGCTCGACGTGCTGGCCTCGCAACCC
Organism: Burkholderiaceae bacterium; assembly: GCA_047601745.1. Lineage (GTDB taxonomy): Bacteria > Pseudomonadota > Gammaproteobacteria > Burkholderiales > Burkholderiaceae_E > JAKPAM01. The sequence goes on from JASGIS010000001.1 coordinate 6,587,152, forward strand.
GAGGAGCACGCGCCTTCGGCCGAGCGGCAGGCGATCGTGATCGAAGCGCTGCACGAAATCGGCGCCCTGCTGCTCGACGTGCCGCCCAAGGCGGCGCGCGCGTTCCTGATGTGCTCCGTCTGCGAGATGAGCGCGCAGGAGGCCGCGGACGAGCTGGGCGTCTCCACGCGCATGATCCGCAAGTACGTGGCCCGGGTGATGTTGCGCTGCATGCAGGCGCAGGCGTGCCAGACCGCCGGCGACCTGCGCGAACAGGCTCCGACCTAGCCGACGTCCGTGTCAGCCCTCGTTCCGGCTTCTCCATCCGACCCGCGAACTCCGGCCGAGCCAGCGGACGGCGCTTCCCACGCTGCGATGGAACAAGCGGCCGAGTGGTACGCGTTGCTGATTTCGGGCGACGAGGATGCCGACGACCGCGCTCGATGGGAAGCATGGCTCGCGGCCAGCCCCGATCATCGCAAGGCCTGGAGCTACGTCGAAGCGGTCAGCCGCAGGGTGCTTGCCCCGCTGCAGGAAACGGCCGACCCTCGCCGGCTGACCGACGGCCTGCAGACCGCCGCCATCCGCACGCGGCAACGCCGGCGCCTGCTGGCCGGCATCGCGCTGTTCGCCGGATCGGGGCTGCTCGGATGGCTGAGCTGGCGCCGCGCCCCGCTTCGCGAATACGTGATGGCCTGGACGGCCGACTACCGCACCGCCACCGGAGAAATCCGCGAGGTGGCGCTGGCGGACGGCACCCGGGTCTGGCTCGACACGGCCAGTGCGTTCGACCAGGACTATCGTGCGAACCTGCGCCGCCTGAGCCTGATCGGCGGAGAAATCCTCGTCAGCACGGCCGCCGAGGCCGAGCGCCCGTTCGTCGTCGATACGGGTCAAGGACGCCTTCGGGCGCTCGGTACCCGCTTCACGGTCCGCCAGGAAGACGGCCGTACGCTGCTCGCCGTCTACCGGGGCGCCGTGGAGATCCGCACCGCGGGAACCGGCGCGACGGCCGTCATTCCGGCCGGGCAGCAGACCCGTTTCACCGCCGAGCGCATCCCGTCTCCGACGCCCGCCGACCCGGCGCGCGAGGCGTGGAGCCGGGGCGATCTGGTCGTCGTCGACATGCCGCTGATCGACGTGGTCGACGAACTGAGCCGCTATACCCGCCAGCATGTCGGCGTCGATCCGGCCGTGGCCCGGCGCCGCATCTTCGGAACCTTTCCGCTGCGCGACGTCGAACTCACGCTGAGCCTGCTGGCGGACGCGGCGCAACTGCGGATCCGCCGCACGCTGCCATGGTGGATCACGCTCGAAGCGGCGGACACGTCCGCGCCGAACGGAGCCTGAGCGCAACGGCGCCGCGAGCTGCGGCGCGCGCCGGCTGGCCGCCGACGAAGACTTTTCGTGCAAGCGGTTCCGCTTTCGCCCCGCTCGATTGATTTACAGGGCGAGAGAACCGCATCAACGAACGACAGCCACCCGCTGCGCCCCCGCCCGATCGGACGGGACGGCGCCAGCCGATCAGCACGGCCCCGCGCCTTCAGGCGCGAGACGGGTTGACGAGGTGAGGCCCGATGGACGCCCGCGGCGCAGCGCGCCGACGGCGGAACGTCCATGACGAGGCCATCCGCTCGATTCGGGAGATGGGGACGCTCGACATTCCTCAACGATCTCTTGACAAGGGTCCGCTTCATGCCTCGCCGCTCATCCCGTCCCCGCCGACCGCACTCGCCGGCGAAGTCCGTTCAGCAGGAGTGCCCGCCGGTCGCCTGCCCCGGCAACCCGTCGTTCGCCGTGCGCCCGATCGCACTGGCCGCTCACCTGATGGCGGCGGCCGGCGTCCTGGCAACCGCCGGCTTCGCGCCTCGGGCGCATGCGCAGGCCTCGCCCGGCGCAGAAGCCGCAGAGACGCGCCCGGCCACCCGGCATTACGATATTCCGGCGGGTTCGCTGCCCGAGGTGCTGACGCGGTTCTCGGCGCAGGCGGGGATCTATCTGGCGGGATCGACGGAGCTCGCTCAAGGCAAGACCAGCGCCGGGGTAAGCGGGGACTACAGCGTCGACAGCGCGCTGACGGTGTTGCTCGAAGGCACGGGCTTGCAAGTCGTGCGGCTGGGCAATGGCGGTTATGGATTGAGAGCGAAGCCCGGCGCGACGGCAACCGGATCGGCGACCGACGCGGCGCTGCCGCCGGTGACGATCACCTCGACCAGCGACGCTGAAGTCGCTCGCTTGAATCCGCCGACGACCGTCGGATCGAAAATTCCGTTGACGCAACGGGAAATTCCGCAGTCCGTCAACGTCATCACGCACGATCAGATTCGACAGCAAGGCGTCACGAGCCTCAACGAAGTAATGACTTATGTGCCTGGAGTGCAAGCCCTCTACACAACGGCGGATCGCCTTCAGTACTACTCGCGCGGCTTTCCTTTGAACAACTATCAAATCGATGGGCTGCCGGTTTTCACCAACTCGAATGTTTCATCGACCTCCAACACGCAAACTCCCAACCTGGCCATGTACGACCGGGTTGAAGTTCTCACAGGTCCGGCAGGCCTGTTGAGCGGCATGGGAGATGCCGGAGGTGTGATCAATCTCGTCCGGAAACACGCACCTTCCAGATTCATGGCCTCAGGTCAGGTCACGATGGGAAACCATCACCACAGGATGACGGAAATAGATGTTGGAGGTCCTCTCAATGAGTCCGGAACGATTCGCGGGCTTATTGTCGGCTCATATCAAGACCAGAATCTTCAGCAGGATACCACCTGGAAACGCAACAAACTGGTTTATGCCACGCTGGACATTGATATAACGTCAAGCACGTTGATTCGTGCAGGGGGCAGCTACAGCGATCAGGCCTTGCATAGCGAATGGGGAAACGGCCCCATAAAGCTATCGAACGGTAAATTCTACGTGCCACCGCGATCTCGGTACTTTGGAGCCGACTGGAACCGCGACACCGCCTCTGTCAGTGATATTTTTGCGGAACTACAGCATAAATTCGACAACGGCTGGGTACTTCGAGCGGCGGCCGACTATCAAGTCAACAAGTACACATACGTAAATTCATATATCAGAAATGTGGACGCCGACACCTTCTCCGGCACGCTCGTAGCGCTTAACAGCCTGTCTTGGGAGCATAACCAGAATTTTGAGATATCTGCATCGGGACCGCTGAGAATCTGGGGGAAAAGCGCGAATCTGACAGTTGGCGCCAACTACATGAAGATGAATAACTGGACGAAATCGTACTACGATCAACCGTATCCGGATGATTACCCATTCGCCATACCCGTCAGCAGCATCTTCAATGTCAATGTTCCTCGCCCCATATGGACCGGCCAAACGAACAACACAGGCGCAGGCAACGAATACGGAGAACAATATGGCGCTTACGCGAATGCACGGATCAACGTTTCCGACCCGCTGACACTCATCGTTGGAGGACGTGTTTCGTGGTATTCCGATAAATTTGTTCCCGATTCCATTTACAATGCAGATCAGCTCACGAGCCAATTCTATTCAGACTATGATGCGCGAGTGACGCCGTATTTCGGGGCGGTTTACGACATCAACGAAAAATACTCCGCATACGCGAGCTATACGAGCATATTCACACCGCAGTTTGGTGCGATGGACTCCAATCGACATGGCTTGGCTCCCGTCATCGGCAGCCAATTCGAGATCGGCATCAAAGGCGAGCATTTCAACGGCTTACTGAACACCTCGGCCGCGATATATCAAATCACCCAGAAGAACACAGCCATCGCGGACCCATTGCTACCGAATAGTGGATATTCCGTTGCCCAAGGCAAGGTGAGAAATCGCGGATTCGAGATCAAAGCGCATGGGAGACTGGGGCCCGGCTGGGACATTTCCGGAGGATACACCTATAACGATGCAGAATACCTGGAAGGAACAGCGCTAAGCCCGGCTTCGTCGCCCTTTGCTCAAACGACACCGCGCTCCCAACTGACGCTCTGGACCAACTATCGGTTGCCGGAGCCGCTTGCGAAACTTCAGATTGGCGGAGGCATCGTCGCAACGACCAGTACCAGGTCCGGCTCTGGATATCGGCAAGGCAGCTATTACGTAGCGAATACGCTTATCGCATACCAAATCTCGAAAAAAACGTCGCTCTCCCTGAACATCAACAACCTATTCGACAAGGATTACTACCAAAATGCTCAATTTCGCGGATTCCCTCGCCAAGCTCTATTGACGCTCCGCGCGGCTTATTGAACCAAGAGCGAGCCCGGCCGGCTTCGGTGCCGACGGCTCCCGAGGCGCCGCCGCGGGCAGCGCACAGAACCATCTTTGCCGACATCACTTATCCGGGCCGCGAAGATGCCAGCCCTTATCATCACCCGCTCCGAAGCCACGGCAGCGCCAACTTGATCTCGCGATTGCTCACGTTCTCATCAGTCGACGCGCTTATCGATGCGTCGACGCAGCCCGTCGTGATGATGAGCCGCCTTGCTCCGGAGCCGCGACCTTGCTGATGCCGAGCCGGAGAATCCGTGTCGCCCGCCTGTTCGCCATCCTGATCCCGACGCTGCTGTTGATCGGGCTGCTGTGGTGGACCTTGCTGCGCACCGTCGAGACCATCGACACGGTGTCGGTCGCCGACGGCGAGATCGAGTCCAGCGTCACCGCGCTGGGCACGCTGCAACCGCTGACCTACGTCGACGTCGGCGCGCAGGCCTCGGGCGCGATCCGGCGCATCGCGGTGCAGCCGGGCAGCGTGGTCGAAAAAGGCGATCTGCTGGTGGAGATCGATCCATCGGTGCAGCAGGCGAAGGTCGACGCCGACCGTGCGACGCTGGACAGCCTGCGCGCGCAGGTCGCGCAAACCGAGGCCCAGCGCGATCTGGCCCGGCAGGAAGTCGATCGACAGCATCAGATGCATACGGATGGCGCGACGCGCATCCAGGACGTCCAAGCGGCCGAAGCGAACTTGCGGATCGCGGTCGCGCGCATCGCCGATCTGAAAGCCCAGGTCAATGGCGCCCGGTCGACGCTGAAGGGCGACGAAGCCCAGCTCGGCTACACGCGGATCTACGCGCCGATGTCCGGCACGGTCGTGACGCTGGATGCACGGGAAGGCCAGACGCTCAACGCCACTTACCAGACGCCGATCATCCTGCGCATCGCCGACCTGTCGAGGATGACGGTCTGGACCGAAGTGTCCGAAGCCGACGTGGGCAAGGTCGATCCGGGCATGCCGGTCTATTTCACGACGCTCGGCGGCCAGACCGATGCCGGCCCGCGCCGCTGGTCGAGTCGCGTGCGGCAGATCCTGCCGGCCCCGCCGCAGACGCGGACCGCGGATCAGAGCGCGCCGGGCGCGTCGGCCGCCCCCACCGCGGGCAAGGTCGTGCTCTACACGGTGCTGTTCGACGTGGACAACACCGATCGCGCGCTGATGCCCCAGATGAGCGCGCAGGTGTATTTCGTGCAGGCCAGTGCCGCCAACGTGCTGGTCGCCCCGCTGACCGCCCTGGAGCCGATCGCCGGCCGGCCCGCCGCGTACGTCGCCCGAGTGCTGGTCGATGGCCGGATCGATACGCGGGAAGTTCGCACCGGCGTGCATGACCGTCTTCGCGCCGAAGTGCTGTCCGGGCTGAAGGCCGGAGATCGACTGGTGACGGCCGTCCATCGCGAACGCGCCGGCGCCGGGAGATTCCGGTGGTAGCGCCGCTGATCGAACTCGAGGACATCCGCAAGTCCTATGGCGGCGGCGACAGCCCGTCGGTCGAAATCCTGCACGGTCTGTCCGTCTCGATCCATGCCGGCGAGTTCGTCGCGATCATGGGCGCATCGGGCTCGGGGAAATCCACGCTGATGCACATCCTCGGCTGCCTGGACCGGCCCGGTTCGGGCACTTATCGCTTCGCCGGCCAGGACATCGGACGCTTCGACGCCGACCAGCTCGCCTGGCTGCGGCGCGAGGCCTTCGGCTTCGTGTTCCAGGGTTATCACCTGATCCCCGCGCTCGATGCGTTGCGCAACGTCGAGATGCCGGCCGTCTACGCGGGCGTGCCCGCCGCGCAGCGCGACGGCCGCGCCCGGCAACTGCTCGAACGCCTGGGGCTGGGCGAGCGGCTCGCGCATCGACCCAATCAGCTCTCGGGCGGACAGCAGCAGCGCGTGTCGATCGCCCGCGCGCTGATGAATGGCGGTCGAATCATCCTGGCCGACGAGCCCACCGGTGCGCTGGACAGCAGCAGCGGCGCCGAAGTGATGGCCCTGCTGGACGAGTTGGCCGATGCCGGCCACACGATCATCCTCATTACCCACGACCGAGACGTGGCGGCCAAGGCCAGGCGCATCGTCGAGATACGCGACGGTCGCATCGTGGCCGACTCGGCGCGAGAAGCGACGGCGTGCGCCGATGCGCACGATTTCCTGGCCGCGATGAACGAAGGCGTTGCCCGCGGCGCTTCGCCGTGGATCGATGCCCGCGAGGCCATCCGCGCGGCGTGGCGGGTGATGTGGGTCAATCGCTTCCGCACCTTGTTGACGCTGCTGGGCATCGTCATCGGCGTGGCGTCGGTGATCGTCATGCTCGCCGTCGGCGCCGGAACGCAGGAAAAGGTCATCGCCAGGATGGCGATCTTCGGCACCCATCGCATGTACGTGGTACCGGGCGGCGACAATGTACGCGGTCCCGGCGGCGTGCTGACCGAAGCGGACGTGGCCGTGGTCCGCCAGGTGCCCAACGTGACGGTGGCCATGCCGTTCATCCAGGGCAAGGTGACGCTGCGCGCGGGCAACGTCGATGCGGTCGCTCCGCTGTGGGCCGTGACCACCGATGCCGCGCAGGTCCTGCATTGGAAGCCGTCGCGCGGACTGTTCTTCGCGAAGCAGGACGAAGACGGGCTCGCCCCGGTCCTGCTGGTCGGCAAGAAGGTGCGCGAGCGGCTGTTTCGCGACGGCGATCCGGTGGGGCGCTACGTGCTGGTCGACAACGTTCCGTTCCAGGTCATCGGCGAGCTGGAGGAAAAGGGTGCGGTGTCGGGCGACGCCGATGACGACGACGTGGTGCTCGCGCCATTCTCCACGGGCAGCCGCCGCGTGCTGGGCAGGGTCGATCTGTCGTGGATCTCGGTGCTGATCGGCGACCTGGGTCAGGCGGACCAGACCGCCCGGCGGATCACCGAGGCGCTGACCGCCGCGCACCACGTGCAGGACTTCCACGTCTTCAACAAGGCCGCGTCGGTCAAGGCCCAGGAGGAGACGCAACGAACGCTGACCCTGCTGCTGGGCCTGATCGCCGCGGTATCGCTGGTGGTGGGCGGCATCGGCGTGATGAACATCATGCTGATGACGGTCAAGGAGCGCACGCGCGAGATCGGCATCCGCATGGCGACCGGCGCGCGCCAGCGCGACATCCTGAGGCAGTTCCTGACCGAGGCGATGCTGGTGTCGTTGGTCGGCGGCATTGCCGGCACGGCGATCGGGCTCGCGATCGGCGCCGCGCTGATCCTGTGGGACGTTCCGATCATCTTCTCGGTCCGGGGCATCGCGGCGGCGTTCGCGTGCGCGCTGGCGACCGGACTGCTGTTCGGATTCATGCCGGCCCGGCAGGCGGCCCGGCTCGATCCGGTCGTCGCCCTGGCGAGCGAGTGAGCCGACGCATGGCGCTCGATCGCTTTCCTCTGGTTCTGGCCCTGGGCGCCATGCTGTTGTCGGGATGCGCCGGACGACAGATCACGCCCGCGGCCGAGCTTGCGATCCCCACCGCATGGCGCACCGTCACGCCGGCCGGCGACGCGATCACGGACGGGTGGTGGCGTTCGTTCGGCAGTCCGGAACTGGATCGCGTGATCCAACAGGCGCTGGCCGGCAGCAACGACCTCGCCGCGTCGATCGCGAGAGTGCATCAGGCGGCCGCGCAAGCGCGCATCGCCGGCGCCGGCCTGTGGCCCGCCATCGATGCGCAGGCCTCGGCGAGCCGCCAGACCGGCGGTGCCGGGGACGTCCTTGGCGAGGACGGCAAGCGCTTCGCCACCGGCCTGTCGGCCAGCTACGAAATCGACTTCTGGGGCAGGAACCGAGCGATCCGCGATGCGGCCGAAGCCGCGCTGAGCGCGTCGGAATATGACCACGACACGGTCCGCCTGACGATCGTCGCGGGCGCCGCCTCGCTGTGGATGCAGACCGTGGGCCTGCGCGAACGCGCCGCCATCGCCGTGCACCACCTGGATCTGGCGCGGCAGACGCTGGAACTGGTCCAGGCGCAGGCAAGGGCCGGCGCGGCGTCGCCGCTGGACCTGGCCCAGCAGCGTGGTCTGGTCGCGAACCAGCAGCGCATTGCGGCGACGCTCCGGCAGGCGGCCCGCGAGAGCGAGGCTTCGCTGGCCGCCTGGCTGGGCTTGCCTGTCGAACGGCTCACGGTCGCGGCGGCCTCGCTTCATCCGGTGGCGGTGCCGAGCATCGACGCGGGCCTGCCCTCGGCGCTGCTCGCGAGGCGGCCGGACGTCGCACGCGCGGAATCGCGATTGAGAGCCGCCGACGCCAACATCGCCGCCGCCCGCGCCGCCCTGCTGCCGAACCTGACGCTGAGCGCCGGAGCCGGATTTTCCGGCGGCACCGCACGCACGCTGTTCGACGCGCCGTTGTACAACATCGCCGCCGGGCTCACCGCGCCGATCTTCGACGGCGGACGGCTGCGCGGTGCGCGCGACCTCGCGATCGCGCAACGCGAAGAACTGCTGGCCGACTATCGCGCGGCGATCGTCGCGGCCTTCGCCGACGTGGACAAGGCGCTCGAGGCCACCACCGGACTCGACGAACAAAGCAAGGCGCAGGACGAGGCGCTGATCCAGGCCCGGCACGCACAGGCGCTGGCGCAGTCGCGGTACCGGGCCGGCGCGGAAACGATGCTGACGGTCCTGGCGACGCAGCAGACCTTGTTCGCGGCCCAGGACCTGGAAGTGCAACTGAAGCAGGCCCGGCTGCAAGCGGTGGTCGCGCTGTACCAGGCGCTCGGCGGGGGCTGGCAGGTACCCTCCCCGCCGGCCCGCGACCGGTATTCATGATCCGGGCGATGAGGGCGATGACCCTGTCCGAAAATGACAGGCGATCACCACAAAGTGACAAGACCGCGCGCGAACCGCCTCGACATAATGAGTCGGCCCCCATCCACCGAAGATGAGGCGGCCGACGATCAGGAGACGAGCATGCGCAACGTTCGACGCCCGCGCCACGCGGGCATGCAGCGATAGGGGCAGCCGATGTCCCGGACCGCGACAGCCGACCCGGCTGCAAACGATACGATCCTGTCCGCCTCCGGCGGGCAGGCGGCCTCGCTGCTCGGGCAGCGCAGTTGGGCGCTGTTCGAGTGGGCGCGCAATCCCTACGTGCTGCTGATCACGATCTACGTCTTCGCGCCGTATTTCTCCGGCAAGCTGGTCGGCGATCCGGTCGCCGGCCAGGCGCTGTGGGGCGATCTTTCGGGCATGAGCGGCCTCATCATCGCGATCCTCGCGCCCTTCCTCGGCGCGATCGCCGACCTCGGCGGGCGGCGCAAGCCGTGGATCGCCGGCTTCGCGCTGCTGCTGGCGGTGTTCACTTTCTCGCTGTGGTTCGCGATGCCCGGAGGGGTGATGCTGCCGCTATGGGCGGTCGGCATGTTCATCGTGCTGAACAACGTGCTGTTCGAGTTCACCGCGGTCTTCCACAACGCGATGCTGCCCGACATCTGCAGCCATCGCCGCGTCGGCGCGCTGTCGGGCCTGGGCCTGGCGCTCGGCAACCTGGCCGGCGTGCTGATGCTGCTGTTCATGCTGTGGGCGTTCGCGCTGCCGGGCCTCGTCGACTGGAGTTTCATCCCGTCGGCGCCGCTGTTCGGGCTCGACCGCGCGGCGTTCCAGACCGAGCGGGTGTCCGGGCCGATCGCGGCGATGTGGCTGTTCGTCTTCGCGCTGCCGCTGCTGCTGTTCACGCCGGATCGCGCGGCCTCGGGCCTGCCGCTCGGCAAGGCCGTGACCCGGGGCATCGCGCGGGTCGTGAAGACGCTGCGCGACGTGCTGCATTACCGCAACGTCGCGACCTATCTGGCCGCGCGCATGTTCTACAACGACGGCAAGACCGCGATCCTCACGTTCGGCGGCATCTATGCGGCCGGCACGTTCGGCTGGGGCCCGCTCGAGATGCTGGCGTACGGCGTCATCCTGTCGGTGTTCGCCGTGGCGGGCGGCATCCTGGGCGGCTGGCTCGACGACAACCTCGGCTCGCAGAAAGCGATCCTGGTCTCGATCGGCGGCACGGCGATCGGCCTCGTGCTGTCCTTGCTGATGGGGCCGAACACGGTGCTCGGCATCTGGACCTGGGCGCCCGAGAACGTTCCGATCCTCCATCACGGACCGTTCTTCAAGAAGCTGCCCGAGGCCATCTACGTGGCGATCGTCATCATCACCGCGATCTTCATCACCGCGGCCTACGCGAACAGCCGCACGATGCTGGCCCGCATCGCCCCGCCCGAAAAAATGGCGGAGTTCTTCGGCCTGTACGCGCTGTCGGGCACGGCGACGGCGTTCATGGCGCCCATCGTCGTCGGCGCGTTCACGCGCGGCTTCGGCAGCCAGGCGGCCGGCATGGCCTCGATCCTGATCTTCCTCGGGATCGGCCTCGTGCTGATGCTGTTCGTGACGAACGAACGGGCGACGGCCAAGGATTGAAGGATCGAACACGAAGGAGATGCCCGGATGACGAAGAGAATGCTCGAAGGCAAGGTCGTGCTGGTCACCGGCGGCGCGGCCGGCATCGGCGCCGGCTGCGCGCGGACGCTGGCGGCCGAAGGCGCGCGCGTGGTGCTGACCGACATCGACGAAGCGCGCGCACGGCAGACGGCCGAAGCGATCCGGAGCGCCGGCGGCCAGGCCGAGGCCCATCATCAGGACGTGACCGACGAGGCGCGCTGGACCGAGATCGTCGCGCAGATCGTCGGCAGCCACGACCGGCTCGACGGCCTGGTCTCGAACGCCGGCATCGGCATGGCGGTGCCGATGGTCGACATGACGCTGGCCGACTGGCGCAAGACGCACGCGATCAACGTCGAGGGCGTGTTCCTGTCGTGCAAACACGCGATTCCGGCGATGCTGCGAACGGGCGGCGGCTCGATCGTGCTGATGTCCTCGGTCGCGGGCCTGCGCGGCGCCGCCGGGTTGTCGGCCTACAGCGCCAGCAAGGGCGCGGTGCGCCTGTTCGGCAAATCGCTGGCCCTGGAATACGGCCCGGCGATCCGCGTCAACACCGTGCACCCGGGGATCATCGACACCGAGATCTGGAGCAAGATCCCGGTCGACGGCGAGAATTCGCGGGGCGAAGGCCCGATGGACCCGCACGAGATCGCCCGCCACGTCGCGCCGCTGACGCGGCCGGGCACGCCGGACGACGTCGCGCGCGCGGTGCTGTGGCTGCTGTCCGACGCGTCGAGCTACGTATCGGGCATGGAGATGGTGGTCGACGGCGCGATGACGGCCGGCGGCTTCTACAAGCCTTGAGAATCCGTGAACGCATCGGCCGGCACGCCGCCGGCGATCATCGCCGCGCCGCGGTACCGGGTTCGCCGCCGTCGCGAAAATCCGAGGGGCTGACGCCGTTGGCCTTGCGGAACGCGCGGCTGAAGTTGGCGACGTCGGTGAAGCCCAGCCGATAAGCGATCTCCGAGACCGGCAGCCCGCCGTCGGCCAGCAGCCTGCGCGCGCGGGCGTTGCGCACGTCGATCGCCAGATCGCGAAAGCTGCTGCCCTCGTTGCGCAGGTGCCGGTCGAGCGTGCGCGGCGACAGCCCCCGCAGCCGGGCCAGCGCGGCCAGCGTCGGACGGCTGTTCCGCGCCTGATCGAGCATCATCACGACCCAGGCGGTCCAGTTGCCCGGCTCGCCGCGCGCCTGCAGCAGCGCGTCGCACAGCTCCTCGGCGGTGCGCACCGCATGCTCGTTGGCCATCGGCAGCGGCGCGTCGAGATTCCAGTTGCCCAGCACGAGGCGCACCTCGGGCACCGGCGACGCGTCGAAATGCACGCACGCGGGCGCCAGCTCCCGATACCGGCAGGCGTGCGGCGGCGGCGGTATCGACAGGTGGATATCGCACGCGCAGTCGGGACCGAGCAGCGGCGGCTTGCACTGCAGGTACGTCGACACCGCCAGGATTTCCAGCGACACCTCGAGCAGCAGCTTGCCCATCGGCTGCACCGGTCGCAGGATGATCTCGGCATCGTTGCCGCGGCGCTGGTAGATCATCCGGAACAGCGGCGTCAGCAGGCTGTAATAGCGCGCGCACTGGCGCAGTCCCTGGTCCAGCGTCGCGTACGAGAGCATCGCGTACCCGAGCAGGCCATGGGAGTTGAGCTTGACGCGGCGCCCCCATTCGAAGCCGATGTCGCTGCGTCCGGTCACGCGCAGGACGTGGGCCAGCAGACGCTCGTACTGCTGCGGAGTGATCGCGAAGTCCGTCTCCTTGAATCGTTCGGGATCGATGCCCGTCGCGCGCAGCACTTCGTCCGGCGAGGTGCCGGCCGATCGCAGGTAATCGTCGATCAGTCGGAAATAGCGAGCAGGCAGCGCGGTGCCGGTGATGCTGGTCATTTTCATGGCCCTGCGGCGGAGAGCGTTTCGTCCAGACCCCTGTCCGAAAATGATAGGCATTCACCGGAAAGTGACAAGACTACGCGGGAATCGCCTCTCCATAATGCGCCAGCCCCCCTTTCGCAAGCAGCGCTCGAGAGCTGCCGGGCCGCGCGCCTTCGCGATCGCACGCACGCCGGACTCACGTAAAAAAACAGGAGACACCATGACGGACTGGATGACCGAAACCCGGCGCGCGGGGCTGCGCGCGATCTGCGATACCGTGGTGCCGGCGATCCCGCGCGCCGACGACCCCGACGGCTTCTGGGCGCGCAAGGCCAGCGACGTCGGCGCCGACGAGGCGATCGTCGCCGCGCTGGCCGACATGCCGGCCGAGGCGCGCGAAGGCTTGCTGGGCCTGGTCGACGGGCTGGTCGCGCAGGGCATCATCGGCGCCTCGCAGTTGTCGCGCGAGCAGATCCTGTCGCGCACCGCGCTGTTCGGTCCGGCCGCGGCGTTCGGCGTCGGCTCGCTCAGCGGGCTGGTGCGCCTGATGGCCTACGGCCTGCCCGACGCCAACGGGCAGAACCCGTTCTGGAAGCGGTTCGGCTATCCGGGCCCGGTCAGCGCGCCGCCGTCGACGCCGAAACCGATCCGGCCGCTGGTGCCGCGCGACGGCGCGACGATCAACGCCGACGCGGTGGTGGTCGGCTCGGGCTCGGGCGGCGGCGTGGTGGCGGGCAAGCTGGCCGCGGCCGGGCTGAAGGTGGTCGTGCTCGAGGCGGGCGGCTATTTCAACGAAGCCGACTTCAACCAGTTGGAGCTCTGGGGCTACAAGAACCTGTACTGGCGCGGCGGCCCGACGCCGGCGGCCGACCTGAACATCTCGTTGATGGCCGGCGCCACGCTGGGCGGCGGCAGCACCGTCAACTGGAGCAACTGCCTGCGCACGCGCCCCTGGGTCCGTGACGAATGGGCGCGCGAGCATGGCGTCGAAGGCGTCGACGGCCCCGACTTCGATCGCCACCTCGACGCGGTCTGCGCGCGCATCGGCGTCAACGACCGCTGCTCGGAGTTCAACGGCCCGAACCAGCGCATCGAAGACGGCGCGGCGCGATTGGGCTGGTCGTTCAAGCGTCTGCTGCGCAACGCCGATCCGACGACCTACGATCCGGCCAGCGCCGGCTACATGGGATTCGGCGACCAGTCCGGCTCGAAGCTGGGCACGATGAAGACCTGGCTGCAGGACGCGTTCGACGCCGGCGCCGACATCATCGTGCGCTGCCGCGCCGACAGGGTGCTGGTCGAAGGCGGGCGCGCCGCCGGCGTGACGGCGGCCTACAACGATCCGGCGACCGGCGCGAGCGCCAGGCTGACGGTCCGCGCACCGCGGGTCGTCGTCGCCTGCGGCTCGCTCGAATCGCCGGCGCTGCTGCTGCGCTCGGGCATCGGCGGCCCGGCCGTCGGCAGGTATCTGCGATTGCATCCGTGCACCGCGATCGCCGCCATCTATCCGGGTCCGCAGGATGCCTGGTGGGCCGCGCCGATGACCGCGATGATCGACGAGTTCGAGCGTCCGGGCGGCGATTACGGCTTCCTGATCCAGGCGCCGCATTGCTCGGTGGGCACCGGTGCGGCGCTGCTGCCGTTCACGACGGCGGCCGAGCACAAGGAAGCGATGAGCCATTACCGCAACACCGCCACGTCGATCGGGCTGACGCGCGACCACGGCCACGGCCGGGTCGCGATCGACGCCCGCGGCGAGGCATTGCCGACCTACTCGGTCACCGACCCGGTCGACGTCGCCAACCTGTACCTGGGCATGCAGGCGCAGGTACGCATGCACGCGGCGGCCGGCGCCATCAAGGTCGGCGTGCTGGCCGCCGGCGCGCCCGCCTGGCGCTGGGGCGACGATCTCGACGCCTTCGTCGCCCGGCTGCGCGACCTGCCGTTGCGCTTCGGCGGCGTCAGCCTGTTCTGCGCGCACCAGATGGGCACCTGCCGCCTGGGCAAGGATCCGATACAGAGCGTGGCCGGCCCGTTCGGCGAACTGCACGATACGCCCGGGGTATGGATCGGCGACGCCAGCGCGTTCCCGACCTCGTCCGGCACCAACCCGATGATTTCGACGATGGCGCTGGCCCACCGCACCGCCGAGGCCTTGATCGCGGCCGCCGGCGCCCCTCGCACCTGATGGAGACACCGACCATGACCGCAACGAACGCCGTTCCGGCACACGACAAGTTCTACATCGGCGGCGAATGGGTCGCGCCCGCGCCCGGCCATGCGCTGCACGAGGTCGTCAACGCATCCACCGAAGAAGTCATCGCTCGCGTTCCGCTGGGCTCGGCACCCGACCTGGACCGCGCGGTGGACGCCGCCCGTCGGGGCTTCGATGTCTGGTCGCGATCCGATCTGAAAACCCGCGCCGAAGCGCTGGAAGCCATCCACGCCAGGCTGGCCGAACGCGCGGGCGAGATCGCCGCGCTGGTCTCGCGCGAGATGGGCATGCCGCTGTCGGTATCGCAGTTGATCCAGGCCGGCCTGCCCGCCTGGTCGTTCGGCACGATGGCGCGGCTGGTGCACGACTTCCCGTGGCAAGAAGAGATCGGCAACTCGCTGGTCGTTCGCGAGCCGATCGGCGTGGTCGGCGCGATCACGCCGTGGAATTACCCGCTGCACCAGATCGCCGCCAAGGTCGCGCCGGCGCTGGCGGCCGGTTGCGCGGTCGTGCTCAAGCCCAGCGAAGTGGCGCCGCTGTCGGCCTTCGTGCTGGCCCAGATCATCGACTCGGTCGGCCTGCCGGCCGGCGTGTTCAACCTGGTCACCGGCACCGGCCCGGTGATCGGCGAAGCGCTCGCCTCGCATCCCGGCGTCGACATGATCTCGCTGACCGGATCGACGCGCGCCGGCAGGCGGGTCGGCGAACTGGCGTCGCAGACGATCAAGCGCGTTTCGCTGGAGCTCGGCGGCAAGTCGGCCAACCTCATCCTGGACGACGTCGGCGACGCGCTGCAGGCCGCCGTCGTCGACGGCATCCAGAAGTGTTTGCTGAACTCCGGCCAGACCTGCACGGCCTTCACCCGCATGCTGGTCCCGCGCGCGCGGCTGGCCGAGGTCGAGGCGATCGCCCAATTCGCGGCCGAAGCCGCCAAGCTCGGCGATCCGTTCGACCCGGCCACGCAACTGGGGCCGATGGTGACGCGCGCGCACCGCGAAACGGTGCGCCGCTACATCCGCCAGGGCATCGAAGAAGGCGCGCGGCTGGTCTGCGGCGGACCCGAACCGGTCGAAGGGCTGGACAAGGGCTGGTTCGTCAAGCCCACGGTGTTCTCCGACGTGACGCCGGGCATGACGATCGAACAGGAAGAGATCTTCGGCCCGGTGCTGTGCCTCATCCCCTACGACGACGAGGACGAAGCGATCCGCATCGCCAACGGCACGATCTACGGACTGTCCGGCGGCGTCTGGAGCAGCGACCCCGAACGCGCCGAACGGGTAGCGCGGCGCCTGCGCACCGGCATGGTCGACATCAACGGCGGGACCTTCAACCCGATGCAGCCGTTCGGCGGCTACAAGCAGTCCGGCAACGGCCGCGAACTGGGCGTGCATGGGCTGGCCGAGTTCACCGAGGTCAAGGCGATGCAGCGCTGAGGCGCCGCGCGTGCCGCCCGCACCGCCGGCGCGGGCGGGCCGATGCGATGATTACGAGTCGTTTCAGCGCCGCGGAGTGCGAAGACCTTCATGCAGCACGTTCTCGTCTATTCGGATTCACTGTCCTGGGGCATCATTCCGACCACTCGCCAGCGGCTGCCCTTCGACCAACGCTGGCCGGGCGTGATGGAGAATCTGCTCGCCGTTTCCGGCCGAAGAGTCCGCGTCATCGAGGATTGCCTGAACGGCCGTCGCACCGTATGGGACGACCCGTACAAGCCCGGCAGAAACGGCCTCGCCGGCCTGGCGCAGCGCATCGAGATCCATTCTCCGTTATCGCTCGTCGTGCTCATGCTTGGAACCAATGACTTCCAATCGATGCACGAGCACAACGCCTGGCACTCCTCGCAAGGCATTGCCGCGCTGATTGCCGCGATTCGCGGCGCGCCGATCGAACCAGGCATGCCGGTCCCGCCGATCCTGGTCGTTGCGCCGCCGCCGATCCGCACGCCGAAAGGGCCGATCGCGCCCAAATTCGCCGGCGGCGAGAACAAGTGCGTCGGCTTGGCGGCGGCCTACGAGACGGTCTGCCACGAGATGGGCTGCCACTTCTTCGACTCGAGCCGTGTCATCACGTCGAGCGTCGTTGATGGCGTGCATCTGGACGCCGCGCAGCACATGACCTTGGGTAAGGCGCTGGCCGATACCGTTGCGCCCTTGTTGCGGGGTGAGACCTGATCGGTCGCCAGCGATGCCGGGAAGGCCGGCTCGAAGCTCGATCTGCTCTCCGACGTCTCCCCATAGGCCGGATGGGTCCGCGAAGCCGAAGCGGCGTCGACAAGGCTCGTCGAGCGGCTCCGGCTCCGACGTGAGCGAGCCTTACCCACCATGGGCGAGGCTCGTTCCCGCTCATCTGCGTTCAGCACCAAGACCGGGATGTCGCCGCGCGACTGGCACCATCCACCGAACGACTGGACGGCGCTGCTGGACGAAGTGAGAGGACCGTTCCAACTATCGAAACGCCCGCTTGAAAACACTGGGCGGTCATCGCTGCGCTGACCTACAGTGGTGCATGGTTCATAAGCTCCGTCACCAGAGTGATGTCACCAGTGTTCGCGAGGGTGATCCGAACTTCTCGGGCACGCTGGCGAAGGGCTTGATGATTCTGCAGGCATTCTCGCGGGAACCTCGACCCTACGCCAATAGCGAGTTGGCCGCGATGCTGGGGCTGTCGCGGCCCACGGTCTCGCGACTGTGCCGAACGCTGCTGGCGCTTGGTTATCTCGAACGCGACGCACGCGCTGATCGGTATCTGATGGGTCCGGCGGCTGTGGCGCTGGGCTATCCGTACATCGTCTCAATCGATCTGCGTGCGCAGGCCCGACCGGCCATGCAGGCGCTGGCCAACGATGTGCGTGGCGCCGTGTCGATCGGCGTGGTGCTGGGGCTGGACGTGGTTTATGTCGAGACCTGTGCGTGGCAGCGAGGCACGCTGGCGCGGCCCGACGTCGGTGCGGTGCGCGGCGTGGCCGAAATGGCGATGGGCCGCGCCTGGCTGTTCACGCTGGACGCCGCAAAGCGCGCCGAAGTGCTAAGGCAGATAGAAACTCAGCGCCCCGACGAAATGACCCGCTGTGCATCCGGCATCGATGAGTCGCTCGCGACACAGGCCCGCCTGGGCTTCGCAGTGAACTACGGCGACGCGTTCCACGGGGAGTACGGCGTGGCGGTGTGCTCGCGCATTCAGCATGGCTCGCGCTCCCTGATCTTCAACTGCGCCATCTCTCCTTCAAGGACGGAGCCCGATGAGCTGCGCAACACCATCGGGCCCAGATTGGTGGAGATGGTGCAGCGCTGCGAGCGAGCGACGCGGCTTCGTTGATTTCCCGCTGCCCCGAGAAAACGACCTTTCGTTATCGGAGACGACCGCATGATTCCAGACCCTCTTTTTCGTTGGGCCCACGCCCGGACAAGCTCGAATTCAACCTCATGATGGTAACGGTCGACGGCGAGGCCGCCGCCGACGCCATCGTGAAACGGCAGCTACCGCCTGCCCCCGCTGGAGCGCATCGCATGACCACTTCGACCACCATCCACCAGGCCGTCATCCACACGCTGCCGCTGTTCGAGATGATGCGCATGCGCGCCGCCACCGCGCCGCGCAAGCACCCGCAGCATGGCTTCGCGGGGAACGACACGGCCTCCCCGCTGCGCTGGGCCAACACCTTCACCTACTCCCGGCGCCTGCTCACACCCGCCGACCGCGAAGTGGTCTCGCCCAACAACGATACGGTCTACATCAATACCTGGCTCGATCTGTCCGACGGCCCGGTGATCATCGAAGCGCCCGACATGGGCACGCGCTACTGGACGCTGGGCTTCCTGGACATGTGGACCAACCCCTTCGCCTACGCCGGCCGCCGCACCACGGGCAACCGCGCGCAGCGCCTGTTCGTGCACGGGCCGCAATGGCAGGGCCAGGTACCCGAGGGCATGGTGGCCATCGCCGCGCCCGGCCAGGACCTGTGGATCATCGGCCGCGTGCTGGTCGACCCCGATGACGAGGATCTGGCGCGCGTCGCCGCATTGCAGCAGCAGTTCGCCATACTGCGGGCCAGCGACATGCAGCCTGCCGCACGCCGGATCGACGTCGCCATGAACGGCCGCAAGACCGACACGCCCGATGCCGCCGAATACCGCGCCATCGTCGAAGCCGCCTGGGCGCGCAACCCTGCGCCCCAGGACGACGACGTCGCTCTGCCCCTGTGGCGCGATGCCATCGCGGCGGGAGACGCCGCCTTGCAGCAGGCGCTGGCCGAGGTCTGCGGCGAACTGCGCCGGAGCGCGCAGGCCTCCGACCTGGGCGGCGGCTGGAGCGTGCCCGTCACCATACGCACCCACTGGGGTAAGCAGATCGCCCTGCGCGCCCGCGTCGCGCGTAACCTCATCGGCGCCCTGGGCATCGAGGAAGCGATGTATCCGGTGGCGGAGGTCGATGCCCAGGGCCGGGCCCTGGACGGCGCGCACCGCTACGAACTGCGCTTCGCGCCCGACGCGGCGCCGCAGGTGGACGCCTTCTGGTCACTCACCCTGTACCGCAAGTCCGACTGCCTGCTGGTCGACAACCCCATCGACCGCTACTCGATCGGCGATCGCACGCCCGGCCTGCGTTGGGAACCGGACGGGAGCCTGCGCATCACCATCCAGCACGAGCAGCCCGACGACATCAGCAACTGGCTGCCCGCGCCGCGCGAACCGTTCTACCTGACGCTGCGCCTGTACCAGCCGCGCCAGGCCCACCTCGAGTTCAGCTTCGACTATCCGCCGGTGAGGCGGCTCGACTGATCCGGGTCGATCGAGGACCATGAGGAATGAGGAATGAAACGACGGGACTTGCCTGAGGTGGACTTCGTGGTCATGGCGGCGAACCCGAGGCTCCGGCAGTGAACCGAGGCGCTCGCCTGCGCGATGTGCCAAGTCGCACTCGGCATTCGAAGGAGACAGAACGACATGACGACTCGAAGAACCTTTATCACGCAGGCCACGGCCCTGTCATGCGGTTTCGCCTGGAGCTGCCGCGCGCAGGCGCAGACGCCTGCCTGGCCCCAGAGGACCGTGCGGCTGATCTCGCCCTATGGCGCGGGCGGCTCGAACGACATTTCGGCGCGCATCCTCGCCGAACAACTGGGCACGCGCCTGGGCCAGCAGTTCATCGTCGAGAACAAGCCGGGAGCGGGAACGCGCCTGGGCAACGAGCACGTCGCACACGCCGCTGCCGACGGCTACACGGTGCTTTACGCGGCGGCACCGTATGCCACCGTAGAAAGCCTGTACGGCAAGCTGAGCTATGACCCGCACAAGGACCTGAAGGCCGTCAGCCTCGCCGTCACGGCGCCGGTGTTCTTGATCGTCAACGCCGCTTCACCGTTCAAAAGCGTGGCCGACCTCGTGGCATACGGCAAGGCCGACAAGGAACGTGGGCTGACCTTCGCATCCCCCGGCAGCGGTTCGGGACCGCATCTGGCGGCCGAACTATTCTTCAAGGAAGCCGGCGTGAAAGGCCTGAATGTGCACTTTCGCGGCGACGCCACCGCGTACATGGAACTGCTGGCCGGCCGGGTGGACGCGACCATGACGGCCATCACCGCGGCACTGCCGCACATCCAGGCAGGCAAGCTGCGCGTACTCGGCGTGGCTTCGGAGCAGCGCACGCCGATCTACCCGGCAGCGCCGACGCTGTCGGAGCAAGGCTACGCCCACGTGATCGGCTACGGATGGTTCGGCTTCATGGTGCCAGCGGCAACGCCGCAGCACATCATCGACAGGCTGGCCACGGAGATCGAGGCCGTCATTGCCGACGCTTCGGTCAGGCAGAAGCTGATCGATATGGGATTGCAGCCGGTCGGCAACACTCCCGCCGAATTCACCGCGTTCGTGGCAACGGAAATGGCCCGCTGGGACAAGATCATCAAGCAGGCCGGCCTCAAGGGCGATTAGCTTTGGCCGTCTGCCTGTACTCGGACGGAGTCACACCTGCCCACCGACGAAAGGCGCGGCGAAAGCCGGCCGCGTTGTCGAAACTGATCGCCGAGGCGATGTGCTATGTCGCGAGTCCGGTATCTCGCAGGTACTTCATGTGTGCGTCACACAGCAGTTTGATATAAGTATCAACAAATCTATTCTATTGTCTCCAAAATGGAGAGATACGTAAGCATAGGTGAAGCCGCCGCTGCCCTGGGCGTGTCCATCACAACGCTACGGCGCTGGGAGGCTTCCGGGCGACTACTGGCCGAGCATACGGCAGGTGGCCATCGACGCTACGACCTGGCCAAGCTACGCCCGGAGATGTTTCGCGCCGCCGCCGAGGCAAGCCGGCGCACCGTGGCCTACGCCCGTGTTTCCAGCCATGACCAGAAGGACGACCTGGAGCGTCAGAAACAGGTGCTGGAGCTTTACTGCGCTCGCCAGGGCTGGACGTTCGAGGTTGTGGCCGATCTGGGCTCGGGCATGAACTACAACAAGAAGGGGCTGCGCCGCCTGCTCGATGCCATCATCGACGGGCAGGTCGGACGGCTTGTCATCACCCACAAGGATCGGCTGCTGCGCTTCGGTGCGGAACTGGTGTTCGCCCTCCGCGAGGCCAAGAATGTCGAAGTCGTCATCCTCAACCAAGGCGAAGAGACGAGCTTCGAGGAGGACTTGGCCGAAGACGTGCTGGAGATCATCACCGTGTTCAGCGCCCGGCTTTACGGCTCGCGCAGCCGCAAGAACCAGAAGCTGCTCGACGGTGTTCGTCAGGCGGTAGAAGCATCGCAATGCTGATAGCCCACAAGATTGCGCTCGATCTGAACGACGAGCAGGCCACCTACATGGCCCGCGCCGCAGGCACGGCGCGGTTTGCTTACAACTGGGCGCTGGCCGAATGGAAGCGCCAGTACGAGGCATGGAAGGTCGACCACAGCCAGCCCAAGCCCTCGCAGATGGCGCTGCGCCGCCAGCTCAATGCGCTCAAGCGCGAGCAGTTCCCCTGGATGCTGGAAGTGACCAAGTGCGCCCCGCAACTGGCGATCATCCAGCTCGGGCAAGCCTTCCAGAACTTCTTTGCCGGTCGCGCCCGCTATCCTCAGTTCCGCAGAAAGGGCGTTCACGACCGCTTCAGCCTGTCCAACGATCAGTTCTGCATCGACGGCTCGCGCCTGCGCATCCCCAATCTAGGCTGGGTGCGCATGCGCGAGACGTTGCGCTTCGCAGGCAAGATCATGTCGGCCACCATTTCCCGGGTGGCTAACCGCTGGTTTGCCAGCATCACCGTGGACACACCGGACAGTTCGCACCTGCCCAAAGCTGAAAACCAAGGCGCGGTCGGTGTCGATCTGGGGGTGTCCGCACTGGCAACGCTCTCGACGGGAGAAGTGATCGCCGGTCCCAAACCCCACACCGCCTTGCTGGGACGGCTGCGCAGAGTGTCGCGCAGCCTGAGTCGCAAGCAGAAAGGGTCCGCTAACCGCAAGAAGGCTAAGGCCAAGCTGGCAAAGTTGCATGCCCGCATCGCCAACATTCGCTCGGATGCGCTACACAAGCTCACGTCCGGATTGGCGCAGCGCTTCCACACCATCGGCGTGGAAGACTTGAACGTGCGTGGCATGGTCAAGAACCGGCATCTTGCCCGTTCGATAGCGGACATGAGCTTCTTTGAGCTGCGCCGCCAGCTCGAGTACAAGACGAACATGCGCGGTGGGCAAGTCGTGGCGGCGGATCGCTTTTACCCCAGCAGCAAAACGTGTTCGGGCTGCGGCCAGAAGCTGGACGTGTTGCCGCTGTCGGTACGCCAGTGGACGTGCCCGGCCTGCGGTGCGCAACACGACCGGGATGTGAATGCTGCGATCAATTTGAAGAACATGGCCGTGAGTTCCACGGTGTCAGCCTGTGGAGAGGAAGGCTCTGGCTCGGCTCGCAAGGCCCGAGTGAAACCGGCCTCGGTGAAGCAGGAAGTCAGCGGTAGATTGGGTCAGTAATGACTAAATTTACGTAGGTATGACGGAACGGTATATGAACTGGTGGAAGACCATCGGGGAGACACCTTCCGGGCGGTCTATACCGTGAAAGTGGGTGACGCGGTGCATGTGCTGCATGCGTTCCAGAAGAAATCCAAGTCCGGCATCGCCACGCCGCAGCCGGACGTGACCTTGATCGAAAAGCGGCTTAAGGCAGTGCTCGCCCGCTACGGAGCGAGCGGGAGAAAGTGATGACCCATATCGCCCCCCCTCACGGCACCGACAACGTGCTGATGGATCTCGGTTTCGACGATGCCGAAGAACTGTCGGCCAAGGCCGCACTGGCGCTCAAGCTGAATGAGTTGTTCGACCAACGCGGCTTGAGCCAGACCGAGGCGGCAGCGATCACCGGTATGACCCAGCCGAAGGTGTCACAGATTCGCCGCTACAAGCTCCAGAACATTTCGCTGGAGCGGCTGATGCAGGCGCTGGTGTCGCTCGATCAGCATGTCGAAATCGTGGTGCAGCCCGCGAAGCACACGCACGTTCCCGGCATCACCGTCTCGGCCTGAGGACTGACGAGAGGGCAAAGTCAGGCGGACAACTGCGTCGGAAATATCCCAAAGGCCTCAATATTGGAGATGCTTAGTTGTCCTAGCTTGGACTCGATCTGACGGACATGCCACTTATTCGGCCATTGATTCCGACTCGGGTGTCGGCTGGAGCCGGTCCAACTGCTTATCGTAAGCCAGGCCCGCGCTGTCGAGAAATGTCTGCATCGGCGTCTTGCCGTAACAGTACTTGCCCGAGTGCGTTCGCTCGCAGTTGTATGCCTGCATCCAGGCGTCCGTGTCGGCCTGCAACTCCTCGAGCGAGCGATACAGCTTTCGCCGGAATGCGCTGGCGTAAAACTCATTCTGAATCGTCTGGTGGAACCGCTCACAGATGCCATTGGTCTGTGGACTCTTGGTCCTGGTACGCGTGTGCTCGATGTTCTCCAGATCCAGGTACAAAGCATACTCGTGCGACTCTCTGTTGCCGCAGTACTCACTGCCCCGATCGGTCAAGATCCTGAGCAGCGGCACGCCGTGCTCCTCGAAGAACGGCAACACCCGGTCGTTGAGCATGTCGGCCGCGGTGATCGCGTGCTTGCGATCGTAGAGCTTGACCATCGCCAGCTTGCTGTACGTATCGATGAACGTCTGCTGGTAGATGCGCCCCACGCCCTTCAGGTTGCCCACGTAGTAGGTATCCTGTGAGCCCAGATAGCCGGGATGCTCGGTCTCGATCTCCCCATGCGCCTCCTTCTCTTCACGCGCCTTCTCCAGTGCTCGGACCTGGTCTTCGGTCAGGATGATCCCGTCCTGGGCCACCTTCGTGGACAACGCCCTGAGTCGCTGCTGGAACGTCTGCAGGTCATGCCGCAACCAGATCGTGCGCACGCCTGCCGGCGACACCGAGATCCCGCGCTTTTTCAGCTCGTTGGATACCCGCACCTGGCCGTACGCCGGTTGCTCCAGAGCGAAAGCCCTCACCGCCTGCTCGATCGCCGGATCCGCGCGGTTCTTCAGGTTCGGCTTCTTGCGCGAGATCTCCGCCAGTGCCGTCTCGCCTCCTGTCTCGTACAGCTCCTTGAACCGATAAAAACTATCTCGGCTGAAGCCCAGCACCTTGCATGCTTCGGACACGCTGCCCAGCGTCTGCGCCAGCTTCAGCAATCCGAGCTTGTTTTTGATGATCTTCTGTTCCTGAGTCATCTGACTTCTCCTTGTCGCCTCTTCGGGCGAGGATATGTCAGATCAAGTCGTAGCTTTCACAGCTTAGTGACAAGGC
Organism: Burkholderiaceae bacterium; assembly: GCA_047601745.1. GTDB lineage: Bacteria > Pseudomonadota > Gammaproteobacteria > Burkholderiales > Burkholderiaceae_E > JAKPAM01. Next base: position 6,611,691 of record JASGIS010000001.1, read on the forward strand.
ATCGCCCTCCGCTTCTCCGTTGTGGATGAGAAGCTATCGCCGGCGTATCTTGCGGCGTTTCTCTGGCGCGCTTGGCCCCTTTTTATCCATACGCCTTGCTCATCGCGCAGGCGAATGCTCGGCCGCAGACGGCGCGCTCAGCGGCACCTTCAGAATCCGCTCGCTGCCGGTGATTGGTAGCGAGGTCCGCTTCACACCATCCCCGCGGCCCGCATCACCCATCGCATCAACCCCGCGGCCAATCCCAGCGCGGCAACGCTCGCTGTCCAGATCAGCGCCAGCCATCCCACGCGGGCCAGCCAGATCCGCGTACCGCTCTTCTCGGAAGGCGGCGCGTCCATCAGTGATAGCTCTCGCCGTGGCGAACCTTGCCGCGAAACACCCAGTAGCCCCAAGCGGTGTACATCAGGATCAGCGGGATGATCAGCAGCGCGCCGACCAGCGCGAAGCCCAGGCTTTGCGGGGGACCGGCGGCGTCCCAGATCGACGTGGCGGGCGGGATGACGTAAGGCCACAGGCTGATGCCCAAGCCGCTGTAACCGAGGAAGACCAGCGCCAGCGTGAGGACGAACGGCGCCGCATGGCTGGCATCGCGTCGCAACGCCTGGAGCAGCCACCAGGTGACGGCCAGCACGAGCCAGGTCTCGTTGCCGTCCCAGACGGGTGCGACGGTGTTCATCATCACATCGCGATCCCCCTTGGCCGTCACGGCCAGGAACAGCAGGCCGATGCCCAGGTCGAACCCATCCATCACCACGTACATCATCACGCCGAACAGGATGATGATTGCCCAGACCAGCGGAAGATCGATACCCATCATCGTGCTCCCTGCGTACCGGCGAAGGCAGAGCCCGGATCGCCGACATCATCGGATCCCCCCGACAGCGGACGCATCGCCTGGCGGATCTCGCCGGGGCCGCCTTCGGTCGCGCGTGCGCCCTCGCCGGGTTGCGGTCCCCTGGCGATGATGCGCAGCAGGTACACGGTGCCGGCACCGAAGACGAAGCAATAGACGACGACGAAGATCGCCAGCGTCAGCGCCATCTGCTCGGCGCCGTGCGGCGACACGGCATCGGCCGTGCGCATCACGCCATGGACGATCCATGGCTGGCGACCGATCTCGGTCGTGCACCACCCGGCCAGCAGCGCGATCAGGCCCGACGGCCCCATCGCCAACGCGAAGCGCAGCATCGGTCGGCTGTCATACAGGCGTCCGCGCCACTTCATCAGCAGCGCCCACGAGCCGAGCAGGATCATCAGCACGCCCAGGCCGACCATCAGGCGGAACGTCCAGAACACGACGGTCGAGTTGGGCCGGTCCTCGGGAACGAACTCCTTCAGTCCCGGAAACTGGCCGTCCCAGGAGCGCGTCAGCAGCAGGCTGCCGAGCCTCGGCACCTCGACCGCGTAGCGCGTCGTCTCGCTCGCCATATCCGGCCAGCCGAACAGGATCAGCGGCACGCCTTCGCCGGGCTTGTTCTCCCAGTGCCCTTCGATGGCGGCGAGCTTGGCCGGCTGATGCTCGAGCGTGTTCAGGCCGTGCAGGTCGCCGATGTACGCCTGGATCGGCGCGGTCACGAGCACCATGCCCATCGCCATCGTCAGCATCGTTCGTACCGGGGCGTTGTCCCGTCCGCGCAGCAGATGCCAGGCCGCGCTCGCGCCGACCAGCAGCGCGGTCGACAGGAAGGCCGCGACCACCATGTGCGCCAGCCGATAAGGGAATGACGGATTGAAGATGACGGCGATCCAGTCGACCGGCACCACGCGTCCGTCGATGATCTCGTGTCCCTGCGGCGTCTGCATCCAGCTATTGGACGCGAGGATCCAGGTGGCCGACACGAGCGTGCCGACCGCGACCATGATCGTCGACAGGAAATGCAGCCCCGGCCCGACGCGGCGCAGGCCGAACAGCATCACGCCGAGAAAGCCCGCCTCGAGGAAGAAGGCCGTCAGGACTTCATAAGCGAGCAGCGGTCCGGTGACGCCGCCCGCGAACGTCGAGAATCCGCTCCAGTTCGTGCCGAACTGATAGGCCATCACCAGACCGGACACGACGCCCATGCCGAAGGCCACGGCGAAGACCTTGATCCAGAAGTGGTACAGATCCAGGTAGACCGGGCAGCGCGTCTTGAGCCACAGGCCTTCGAGCACCGCCAGGTAGCTGGCGAGCCCGATGGTCAGCGCAGGGAAAACGATGTGGAACGAGATCGTGAACGCGAATTGCACGCGCGCCAGGAACAAAGCGTCGAGAACCATGCTTACCTCCGGATGGGCCATGGCGCCGCCCCTGTCCGCGCATCGGGATGCCCTTATCTGAGACGCAGTACGTCCAGCGACGAAACCGGCGGCGCGGCGTTGCCCCACGACTGCCGGATGAACGTGGCGACCGCTGCGATCTCCTTGTCGCTGAGCACCTGGCCGTACGGCGGCATGCCGAATGGCCGAGGATTGCCGGCGGTCGTGGGCGGGAAACCGCCTTGACGAATGATCTGGACGACGTTGGTCGGCGAAGCCAGCATGACGGCGCGATTGCCCGCCAGTGCCGGATAGATGCCGCCGACACCCTTGCCGTCACTGCCGTGGCACGACGCGCAGTGCTGGTCGTAGAGCTTGCCGCCGTTCGGCAGCGTCTCGCCGCCCGCCACGGCCGTGCGCGGCGCGGGGGCGCGCACCGGAATCGACGCCAGGTAGCGCGCCATCGCTTCCAGGTCGCTGTCGCTCAGGTACTGCGTGCTCGTGAACACGACCTCGGCCATCGGCCCCGAGGCGGTCGCGTGCGCGGAAACGCCGTCCCTCAGGAGCTCGACCACCTGGTCGCGCGGCCATTCCTGGACACCGGCCTCGGCGGGCGAGGCCAACGAAGGCGCGTACCAGGTCGAATCAGGCATCGGGCCGCCGGCGAACTCGGTGCCGGCGGCGGTGCCGCCGAGGGTGTTGCGTGACGAATGGCAGACGGCGCAGTGGCCCAGACCCTGTACCAGGTACCTGCCGCGGTTCCAGTCCGGATCGTGCCCCGAGTCGGTCTCGAACCGACCGGGCTTGAAATACAGCGCGCGCCATACGGCCAGCGCGGCCTGCTTGTCATACGGAAAGCGCAACGCATGCTGGGCGTTGGGCTGTTCGACCGCGGGAACCGTGCGCAGATACGCGTACAGCGCGTCGGAGTCCTCGCGCGTCACGTACGTGAAGCTCGGATACGGGAAAGCCGGATAGAGCAGGCGGCCGTCCTTGGCGCGACCGTGATGCATCGCGCGCCAGAAGTCCGCGGCGGACCATGCGCCGATGCCGGTCTCGACGTCGGGCGTGATGTTGGGCGCGACGACGACGCCGAACGGTGTGCCGACACCGCGACCACCGGCGAGAGTCGCGCCACCGGTCTTCGTATGGCAGCCGATGCAGTTGCCGGCCTGCGCCAGGTACCTGCCGCGCGCGATGTGTTCGGCCGAGACCGCCAGCGGCGGCTCGGGTTCGTCGAACGATTTCTCGTCGCGAACGTTCAACCACGTTACCAGCCCCGCCAGCAGCGCGATCAGCAAGGCCAGCACAGCGACCAGCCGCCCGGCCGCACGAATCGCGCGCGTCATTGCTCGCCGCTTCCGCATTCGAGGGGCAGCGCTTGCCCGGTTCCGGACTCGGGCTTCGTGCCGGCGGCCAGAGTCTGCGCCGACAGCCAGCGCGAGACCGCGCCGATTTCGTCGGGCGTCAGCCGGCGAGCGATCTGCGCCATGCAGTCGGGCGCCGCAGCCTTGCGCTGATCCGCGCGCCACGCGCCGAACTGGGCGAGCAGATAGTCCGCCGGTAGCGTCAGCAAACCGGGCATGGCCGGCAGGCGACCCGCCATGTTCGCGCCATGGCACGACACGCAGGCCGGGATCTGTCGCTCGGGCACGCCGTTGAGCACGAGGTCTTCGGCCATCGACCGCTGACTGGCGCTCAGGCCGTGCGCCTGCGCGGGCGGATAAGGCAGGTCGAGGTTGGCGAAGTACTCGGCGATCTCATGCAGATAAGCGTCGGTCATGTGGCGCATCAGATGATTCATCACCAGGTTGTGCCGGCGCTCGTCGCGAAAGTTCTTCAACTGGTTGAACAGATAGCCGGCAGGCTTGCCTGCGATGCGCGGAAAGTAGCCGGCATTGGTGGCGCGACCTTCCTTGCCGTGGCACACGACGCAGGCCTGCATGCGTTGGGCCATCGTGTCCTGCACGCCGGCGGACGCGGAAGGCGCGGCCGAGGCGGCGGAAGCGACGTACACAGCCGGGACAGGCTCGGTCGTCTGCGCGATCGCCGGAGATATCGGATCGAGCAGGCAAGCGGCGAACAGGCCGGCAGCCAGAAGACCTGCGTGGTAACGGATCGGAAACGCCATGACTACGACGTCATCAGCCCGCCGACCGAGCGACCAGGGAGGCGACGCCCCACAGCACGAGGATGAACAGCCCCGCCAGTACGACGGCCACGCCGATCAGCGCGAGCGGATTGACCTTGGACAGTTCCTCGGTGGCGGCCGCTCGGCGGCGAATGCCGAAGAAACTCCACAGGACCATTCGCAAGTAGCTCAGCACGCCCATACCGCAATCCCTTAGTTGGGCGGACGAATCGATCGGCGCCACCCTTAGCCGTGAATGTGCCCGAGACGCCGGTCGGATCACAGGCTCAGATTCTTGAAAAAACACCGTATCAGAGGGCGTTGCGAAGGCCATTTCCGCGAATTTTTCGCAATCCCGGTACAGTTTCCGGACTGCTCGTCTCTTGCATATCAGTTGAAGCCTGCTGCCCTGCCGTGAAGCGCTACGAGATCCTCGCCCAGGACGTGGCCCAGTCGATCGTATCGGGCCGCCTGCGTCCCGGAGACCGCCTCCCGTCGGTGCGCGAGACCAGCCGCGCCCGTGGCGTCAGTCCGTCGACGGTGTTCGAGGCGTTCTATCTGCTCGAAGCGCGCGGACTCATCGAGGCGCGGCCGCGATCGGGATACTTCGTCAGCCACAGCGTGGCCCGGCAGGCCGAGCCGGCCGCTTCCACGCCGGAGGTCGAGGAGCGCGACGTCAAGATATCGGACCTGGTGTTCCAGGTGCTCGGCCACGTAAGCAATCGCTCGATGGTGCCGCTGGGATCGGCGTTCCTGAGCCCCACGCTGTTCCCGCTCGACAAGCTGGCACTCGCGCTAGGCAAGGCAGCGCGGAACCTGGATCCGTGGCGCACTGTCGAAGACTTGTCGGCGGGCAGCGCCGAACTGCGCCGACAGATCGGGCTGCGCTATTTGAGCCTGGGATGCGGCGTCGACGCCGACGAACTGGTCATCACCAATGGCGCCATGGAGGCACTGAACCTGTGCCTCGAAGCGGTGACCCGCCCGGGCGATCTGGTCGCCGTCGAGTCGCCGACGTTCTACGCGGCATTGCAGGCGCTGGAACGGCGCGGCCTGAAGGCCGTCGAGGTGGCCACGCATCCGCGTACCGGCGTCGACGTCGCGGCGCTTGCGGCCGTGCTCGAGCGCCATCCGGTCAAGGCGTGCTGGCTGATGCCCAACTTCCAGAATCCGCTGGGCAGTCTGATGCCGGACGAGACCAAGCAGGCGCTCGTGGCGCTGCTGGCGCGGCACGAAGTGCCGCTGATCGAGGACGACGTCTACGGCGAGCTGTACTTCGGTACGCAGAAGCCGCGCCCGGCCAAGGTCTGGGACGAGACCGGCTCGGTCATGCACTGCGGCTCGTTCTCCAAAACGCTGGCACCGGGGTACCGTATCGGATGGGTGGCGGCAGGACGCTTCGCGCGCGAAGTGGGGCGACGCAAGTTGATGAGTTCGCTGGCCGCACCGTTGCCGTCGCAGGAAGGCCTCAGCCTGTACCTGCGGCACGGCGGCTACGATCGCCACCTGCGCCAGTTGCGCCAGGCGCTCGTCCAGCAGCGGCAGGTGATGCTGCGCGCCCTCGCGCGATGGTTTCCGAGCGGCACGCGCGTCACGCAGCCCGAAGGCGGCTACTTCATCTGGGTCGAGCTGCCGCCTGCCGTCGACGCGCTGGCGCTGCACCGGCTCGCGCTATCGCACGACATCAGTCTGGCGCCCGGACACCTGTTCTCGGCCGACCATCGCTACCGGCATCACGTGCGCATCAATTTCGGGCACCCGGACAACGCGCGCGTCGAAGCCGCGCTCAAGACCGTCGGACAGATCGCCAAGGCGCTCGCCTGAGCGTCTCCGCGACCTTACGGCAGCCCCCGGACCAGCAGGAGCAGGACACTGGTTGCGATCGCATTCAGGCCCATCGCCAATGCAGCGAATCCAACCGCCGTCTCGCTGATCCGGAAGGCCGGCCGGGCGGGACAACGCAGGGTCGCCGTCGCAGTTGAAGCAGCTTGCTGCGACAGTGCGCGGCGGCGACGTGTCTCGAGAGATTGGCCGCCAGCGTGGGCCCTTCATAGCTTGACAACGGCGCGTGCCGCAGCGCCCGCCAGGCCGCCGCGAAAGGCTTCCTTCGTGCCGTTGCGCCGGAACACCGCGAAGGGCAGGTTCTGGATTGGGAAGTCCGTGCCCGGTGCATTGGCCGATTCGAGCCAACTGCGAGCATTGACGTCGTGGGTGTGGTTCAGTTCTGTGGTGTTCATGCTGCCGTTGCCTGCAATACGTCGTCGAAGATCGCGACCGCACGGGTCCAGCCGGCGGACGCGCCACGGATCTTGTGCGGGAAGCAACTGATGAAGAAGCCATCGGGCGGCAGCGCCTCCAGGTTGTGCAGCTTCTCGATGTGGCAGTAACCGATATCGCGGCCGGCCTTGTGGCCTTCCCAGATCAGCGAAGCGTCGTGCGTCTCGCCGTACTTCTTCGCGGTGTGGACGAAAGGCGCGTCCCAACTCCACGCGTCGGTGCCCGTGAGGCGCACACCGCGTTCCAGCAGGAACATGGTCGCCTCGTAGCCCATGCCGCAGCCGGCGCTCACGTAGTCGTCGTGTCCGTAGCGCGAGCCGGCGCGCGTGTTGACCACCACGATCTCCAGCGGCTTGAGTTCGTGGCCGATGCGCGTGAGTTCGGCTTCCACGTCGGCGGCGGTGACGACGTACCCGTCCGCGAAGTGGCGGAAGTCCAACTTCACGCCCGGCTGGAAGCACCACTCCAGCGGCACGTCGTGGATGGCGATGGCGGGCTTTTTCTCGCCCAGCGCCTTGTCCATCGTGGAGTGAAAGTGGTAAGGCGCGTCCAGGTGCGTGCCGTTGTGGGTGGATAGCTGCACCCGCTCCACCGCCCAGCCTTCGCCGTCGGTCAGGTCCTCCTTCTTCAGGCCGGGGAAGAAGGGCGCGATCTGCTCGAAGGTGTTCTCATGTGTGAAGTACTCGATCTTCGGCCCGAAGGGCGGTGGATCGGAAAGAACGTCGTTCTCGAGAAAAATCGATAGGTCAACGAATTTGCGTGGCACGGGCTTCTCCTTCGCGGCTCGTCTTGCGGATACGCGGAAGCATCCTGCGCGCGGGCCTCCGTCAGCACGGCGGCCGCCAGCGCAACACTCAGGATCAGGGGTTTCATGAACTGTCCTTCCGGGACGCGGCTCTCTTTCGAGGAGAGGCGGACGTGCGGCCGGTGCGAGGTCGGGGAAACGCGGTGCGCAGGCCGCCGACGATGAAGTTCACCAGCAGCACACCAGCAGCCGGATCTGCGGGAGTGTTCTCTCCGCGCGAGAGACGCTCCACCCGCGTGTCCTTCAGATGGTGCAGCAGCGCGCCCAACGCAAACTGGTAGCCCCACGCCACCTGTCCCCGCGTGGCATGCGGCAGGGCGCGGTGAAGTGCGTCAATGAAGGCATGAGCCAGTGGGTCGAAGTAGCGGCGCAGCACTCGGTCGGACTCCTCGATGGAGTGCGATAGCTCGCGCGCCACCAGTCGCGCGTAGTACTCGCCCTCGCTGCTCGCGCGCAAGGCCAGCACCGGCGCGGTGAAGGCCTCGATGATTCGCGGCAGCGTACGCGTATCGGCAGGGTTGATGGGGATCTCAGCCAGGGCAGTCAATCGCGCTTCGATGGTCGGGCTCCAGTGCTCGAAGATGGCCTCGAAAAGCGCGCCCTTCGGGCCGAAGTAGTAACCCAGCAGAGCTACCTGCACGCCCGCTTCGTCGGCGATCTGGCGCACGCTTACCGCGTGGTAGCCGTGGCGGGCGAACAGCTTCTCGGCCGCCAGAAGGATGGCCATGCGACGGTCAGGGCGCAGCTCGGCCGACTCGGCGCGAGCAGGGAGTCGAGGACGGCTGCCGGCGGGAGCCACGGCGTTCATGGCCGGATTATGCGATTGTATAAATTTTTTAGTCATTCGTATAAACCCGATTGTGGCTGCGCGGCGGTGCGCGCGAGAATTCGTAGCAACGCCAGGATTTTCCCTCGCCGACCGAGGCCCGAAATCTTAGTCAGGGCCGCTGTCGTCGGGGGTTATGGAGATGCGGTCCGCTAGGTCAATGCATGCTCGATGAGGTATGGATACGTGCAAAGAAGACGCTTTCTTTCGTCGGTCGGATGCCTTTCGGTTGCTCCTGCCGTCTGGGCGCAATCGCTTCCCGAGACCACCAGAATCGTGCTGCCTTTCTCGGGAGGCAATCCGCTGGATGCATCCGTCAGGTTGCTTGCGGACTCCCTGCGAAAAGTATCTTCGCGTAACTACATCGTCGATAACAAGCCTGGTGCGGGCGCGCTGATCGGCTCGGCCGACGTCGCGAAATCAAAGCCCGACGGGTCGACTCTCCTATACACGACCGGCGGGCACACGACGAACGCGGCGATCCGTTCCAAGATGCCCTACGACTCCATCAAGGACTTCACGCCCATCACGCAGTTGTCCGTCTCGCCGGGGTTCGTACTCTTGGTCGGCGCCAACTCGCCCTACAAGACGCTGACCGAGTTCCTGGCCCAGGCACGCAAGCAACCCAACACGCTCACCTATGCGTCGGCCGGCAATGGAAACACCACCCACATCGTCGGCGCTCTATTTGCGCGCTCGGCCAATGCCGAGCTGCTGCACGTCCCTTATAAAACCTCTTCCACCCTCGATGTGACGAGTGGGCGTGTGGACTGCACTTTCCTGGGATCCGCACTCGCGAAGCCCCTGATCGACAGCGGCCAAATGAGGGGGCTGGCGATCTCGGGCCCAGAGAGGGCGGCAAGTCTGCCTCAGATCCCCACGCTGACGGAGCAAGGCATCAACGGCGTGAATATTCCTGCCTGGGGTGGAATCCTGGGGCCTCGGGGGATGAGCGACGACTTGGTCAACACGCTTCACACGAACATCAAGGCAGCCGTGGCGGATCCTGCATACGTGACCGGCATGCAGAAGTTTGGTGACTCCACCTTTGTTGTCACGCCGCCAAAAGTTTTCGCAGCCTACCTGAAGAGCGAGATCGACCGGTACAAGAAGGTTCTTCCTCCATTGAACATTTCGATGGACTGATAGCCCGCCCCCCACACCCCACGTTTCATCATCCGAGGAAAACTGAAATGATCGTCGAAAAAGACATCGCCATACCCCTGTCTGATGGCGCAGTGGTCTACTGCAACGTCTTTCGACCTGCCGATGGCGGGCCACATCCGGTTTTGATGACCCATGGGCCCTACGGCAAGGATGCGCATTTCCAAGATGCCTTCACTCCGGCGTGGGATGTCTTGAAGAGTCTTTATCCCGGTTTGGACACCGATGGCTCGAGCGGACGGTACCTTCGCTGGGAGACGCCCGATCCCGACCGGTGGGTGCCCAAGGGCTACGTCGTGATTGCCGTGGACAGCCGCGGCGCGGGTAAGTCTCCGGGTGTGCTCAATCCTCATTCGCCGCGAGAGACACAGGACTATTACGAATGCATCGAATGGGCCGGAGTTCAGCCTTGGAGCAATGGCAAGATCGGCTTGCTGGGTATTTCCTACTACGGCATCAACCAGTGGAAGGTCGCAGCGATGAGGCCCCCGCACCTGGCCGCAATCTGTCCATGGGAGGGCTGTACGGATCCGTATCGTGACCAGACCTACCACGGCGGAATTTTCAGCAACACCTTCGGGGCACTGTGGTGGGATCGCCAGATCATTCCGATCCAGAACGGGAATGCAAAGACGCACTATTTCGACCGCGATACGGGCAAGCCGCCCACCGGCGCTCCCTTGGACGACGCGAGCTTGGCGGCCAACCGTGTGAATATGGTCAGTGACCGTGTGCTGCACCCCTTCGACGATGAATGGCATGCCGAAAGGCGTGCTGACCTTTCCAAGATTCAGGTGCCGGTGCTGTCGGCAGGCAATTGGGGCGGCATGGGCCTGCACTTGCGGGGCAACGTCGAAGGCTTCATGGGTGCGGGCAGCGAGGAAAAGTGGCTGGAGATGCACGGTGGCACGCACTATGAAAGCTTCTTCCTGCCGGAATTCATCGAGCTGCAGCAGCGCTTCTTCGACTGCTACTTGAAAGGCATCGACAACGGCTGGAAGAACGAACCCAGGGTCTTGCTGAATATCCGGCACCCCGGCGACCACTTCGAGTTGCGCAAGGAGAACGAATGGCCATTGGCGCGCACTCGCTGGACGCCTTTCTATCTCCACACCGAGGCTGCTTCGCTGGACCAGGCTCTTCCCCGGAAAGAAGCGGAGTCCGCGTACAACGGCCTGGACTGGGGGATCGAGTTGTCCACACCGCCCATGGTCGAAGCCACCGAGATAACCGGGCCTGTGGTCGCGAATCTCTGGGTGAAATCCGAGAGCACCGACATGGACGTGTTCCTGACGTTGCGCGCATTCGATCCCGATGGCAAAGAGGTTTCGTTCAGAGGTGCCACCGATCCCGCCGTGCCGGTGGCGCAAGGGTGGCTCAGGGCCTCCCACCGTGCGACTGACACCGAGAAGTCTCGACCCTGGCGTCCTTTTCACAAGCACGACAAGGCGGAGCCACTGGTGCCTGGACAGCCGTACAAGATCGCAGTGGAAATCTGGCCTACGTGTGTCGTGCTGCCCAAAGGCTACCGGCTCACCCTGCGGATCGATGGCAAGGACTTCCAGAGAGAAGGTGGCGTGATGTTCCGCCGGGGATCCGGCCCGTTTCTGCATACCGATCCCAAGGATCGGAAGCCGGAGATATTCGGGGCACGCAACTTCATCCTGTCAGGCGGCCAGTTCGACTCGCACTTGGTGCTTCCGATCATTCCCGGAGGCTGATCACGCGCAGACCTACGGCGAGACGGTTGATGCGGCAACTCTGATTCCGCACATGCCGGAGGCGTTCATGACAGGGGAACGGGGATTCAAGCGCGCGGGTCAGAAACGAAAAAGCCGCCTCTGCGAACAGAAGCGGCCCTTTCTGATTGGTGCCCGAGGCCGGACTCGAACCGGCACGCCTCGCGGCGGGGGATTTTGAGTCCCCTGCGTCTACCAATTTCACCACTCGGGCAGGTCGCGGCGCCCGCGAAGAAAGGGGCGCCGGACGGCCGGCTCGCGATGCATGGCGGCAATCAGCGAGCGGGCCGCGAGTGTAGCACGGCCACCGTCGCCGGGACGCGCGCGCCACGGCGGCCGCGTGGCCGCCGCGCGACGCGATCAGGAGACGCTGCGCTCGGTGATCAGCAACTGGACCAGTTCGTCGGGCGTCGGGACGACCAGGTAGGCGTCCGACTCGCCGCCGGACGAGCCGATCTGCATGCCCGCCGACCGGGCGATCGACAGGATCGCCCGATTGGTCGTCAGGAAGTGCATGTACAGGCGCTCGGTGCCCTGGCGCGATGCCTGGCCGACCGCGTAGCGGAAGATCGCCGCGCCCAGGCCGTGGCCGCGCGCGTCGGACAGCACCGACAGGCCCAGCTCGGCATCTTTCGGACCCGGAATCAGGTGCCCGATGCCCAGCCAGTCGTGTGAGCCGCGCCGCACTCCATAGACGAACGAGCGATCGAAATCGATCTCGTTGACGTAGCGTTCGATGTGCGAGTCGTTGACCGGCAACCCGAACCGCAGCCGGCGATCCTCCTGATCCAGCGACAGGAAGTGGTCGCGCAGGGTATCGCGATCGTCCTCCTGCAACTGCTCGATCAACGTCACCCAGTCGAGGATCCGAGGAGGGATCGTCACGGTCGAAGGGACTGTTTGGATAGACATAGTGGAACCCATTCTACGCTGCGCCCGGTTTGGCAACCGTGACAGATGTTGCTGCGCAACAATCATCATAAATGCTTGAATCAACTATCACTGTCGATAATAAACACGTTGTTTTATGATATTTGTTGGTGCGATGCACCATACCTGACACTTGACAGCCGGCGGTTTCAGGCGGACGGACCGGTTATGATCGCGCCCCATGCAGCTCGCCGACTTCGATTTCGCCCTGCCGCCCTCGCTGATCGCGCAATTTCCGCCCGCCGAGCGTGGCGCGTCGCGACTGCTCGAGGTCGATCCCCCCCCTTCCGTATCGCTGCGCGACCGCGTCTTTCGCGACCTGCCGTCGCTGCTCGCGCCCGGCGACCTGCTGGTCGTCAATGACACGCGCGTGATCAAGGCGCGGCTGCTCGGCGTCAAGGCCGACAGCGGCGGACAGGTCGAGGCGCTGATCGAACGCGTGACCGACACGTTCACCGCGCTGGTCCAGATGCGTGCCAGCAAGACGCCCCGGGACGGCACGCGCCTGTCGTGGCGCGCCGGTGCCACCACCGGCGCCGACGCGGGCGCGCGGGTCGTCGGCCGCGCCGGATCGTTCTTCCTGCTCGCCTTCGACGAGCCGGTGCTGGACGTGCTCGAACGCTGCGGTCATACGCCGCTGCCGCCGTACATCACGCACGCGCCGCAGACCGATGACGAGCAGCGTTATCAGACCGTCTACGCGCGCGAACCCGGCGCGGTGGCGGCGCCGACCGCCGGCCTGCATTTCGACGACGCGCTGTTCGACGCGTTGCGCCAGCGGGGCATCGAGCGCGCCGAACTGACGCTGCACGTCGGCGCCGGCACGTTCCAGCCGGTGCGCGTCGACGATCTGTCGCAGCATCGGATGCACGTCGAGCACTTCAGCGTTCCCGAGTCGACGGTCGAGGCGATCGCACGGACCCGCGCGCGCGGCGGCCGGGTGGTCGCCGTCGGCACGACGACGCTGCGCGCGCTCGAATCGGCAGCCGTCGAGGACGGGCAGGTGCGAGCCGGCGCCGGCCACACGCAGTTGTTCATCACGCCCGGCTATCGGTTCCGCGTGGTCGACCGGCTGATCACCAATTTCCACCTGCCGCGCTCGACGCTGCTGATGCTGGTCAGCGCGTTCGCCGGCGTCGAGACGATCCGCGCCGCGTACGCGCACGCGATCGCCGAGCGCTACCGATTCTTCAGTTACGGCGACGCGATGCTGCTGAGCCGCCAGGAACCCACCGGATGCTGACTTTCGAAACGCTGGCCACCCACGGCCACGCCCGTACCGGACGGCTCACGCTGAACCACGGCATCGTCCGGACGCCGATCTTCATGCCGGTCGGCACGTACGGCGCCGTCAAGGCGATGTCCCCGCGCGAACTCGACGAGGTCGGCGCGCAGATCATCCTGGGCAATACGTTCCACCTGTGGCTGCGCCCCGGCCTGGAGACCTTCACGAAGTTCGGCGGCCTGCACGGGTTCAACGGCTGGACGCGGCCGATCCTGACCGACTCCGGCGGTTTCCAGGTGTTCAGCCTCGGCGATCTGCGCAAGATCTCGGAGGAAGGCGTGCGCTTCGCGTCGCCGATCAACGGCGACCGGCTGATGCTGACGCCGGAGGCCTCGATGCAGATCCAGCGGACGCTGAACTCGGACATCGCGATGATCTTCGACGAGTGCACGCCGTACCGGATCGACGGCCGCCCGGCGCGGCACGACGAGGCGGCCGCGTCGATGCGGCTGAGCCTGCGCTGGGCCCGGCGCTCGCGCGACGAGTTCGATCGGCTGGAGAATCCGAACGCGCTGTTCGGCATCGTCCAGGGCGGCATGTACGAAGACCTGCGCGACGAATCGCTGGCGGGCCTGGTCGACGTCGGTTTCGACGGTTTCGCGATCGGCGGCCTGTCGGTCGGCGAACCCAAGGAAGAGATGCTGCGCGTGCTGCGCCACGTGGCCCCTCGCCTGCCCGCCGACAAGCCGCGCTACCTGATGGGCGTCGGCACGCCCGAAGACCTGGTCGAAGGCGTCGCGGCCGGCATCGACATGTTCGATTGCGTGATGCCGACGCGCAACGCGCGCAACGGCTGGCTGTTCACGCGCTTCGGCGACCTGAAGCTGCGCAACGCGCGCTACAAGAACGACCCGCGGCCGATCGATCCGAGCTGCGGCTGCCATGCGTGCCGGAATTTCTCGCTGGCCTACATCCATCATCTGCAGAAGGTCAACGAGATCCTCGGCGCGCGGCTGGCGACGATCCACAACCTGCACTACTACCTGAACCTGATGCAAGAAATCCGCGACGCGATCGACGAGGGCCGCTTCGACGCGTTCGTCGCGCGATTCCACGCCGACCGGGCGCGCGGCGTCGGCTGAAAAGGAGACCACGACATGAGCGACACCCCCACCCCGCGGCAGGACGCGATCCCGCAACTCGGCCAGGGCTTCTACTGGCAGGAGCTGACGGTCGGCCAGAAACTGCGCACGCACCGGCGCACGATCACCGAGGCCGATCTGGTGAACTTCATCGGCGTGACCGGCATGCTCGAAGCGATGTTCATCGACGCGCTCGACGAATCGGGCGGCATCGGCGGACGGCCGGTGCCGGCGGCGCTGACCTATACGTTCATCGAGGGGTTTCTGTTGCAGTCGATGATCCAGGGCACCGGCCTGGCGCTGCTGGAGATGACGCAGACGGTGCTCGGACCGGTGCGCGTCGGCGACACGATCCATGCGATCGTCGAGGTCGCCGGCCTGCGCCCGACGTCCAAGGGTAACCGGGCGGTCGTCGACTCGACGATCGACGTGTTCAACCAGCGCGGCGAGAAAGTGATGCGCTACACGGCGCGGCGCCTGCTGGCGGGCCGCCCCTGAACGAGGGCCTGTTCACGCAAGGATCGGCCCACGCCGACCGGCCGGCTCGCGAGGAGGCGGCCGGCCCGAAGCCTCACATCGAGAACAGGCGCGAGATCTCGGGACGGCCTTCCATGTGCTCGCCCAGGCGTTTGCCGATCTGGCGGAAATGGTCGGACTTGCGGTGGAACTCGACCGCGGCTTCGTCCTGGTAGCGCTCGAGGAACGCGAAGGTGTCGGGATCCTCGGTGCGCCACAACGCGTATTCGAGGCAGCCCGGTTCGGCGCGCGAGGCGGCCGCCAGTTCGTTGGCGGTGGCTACGAACGCGTCCGCCGAACCCTGCTTGACCTTGATCTTGGCAACGACTGCGATCATCGATGTCTCCTGTGCGATAGTCGTTTGGGAGCCGACATTCTAATCGAGCGCACCGCGAGCCGATCTGACCGCCCCTCGACGCCCGACGCCCGACCTCTCGACTCCTCGGCGCCCGACCTCTCGACTCCTCGGCGCTCGACCGCTCAGCCGCCCGGCCCGATCCCTGCCGGCAGCTCGCGGCGCAGCCGTTCCATCGCGACGTCGCGGATGCCCATCCGCCGCATCGCCTCGATCATCGAATCGAAATACGCGCGGCAGGTGCCCAGGCTGCCCCGGCCCGTCGCGATCAGGCGCGCGGCCTCGCCGACATCGACCCGCCCCAGGTAGCGCTCGTGCCGGCGATTGGCGACGAAAGTCAGCACGCGCACCGGCCGGCCGTCGATCGCCGCGGCCAGCCAGCGCGCGTCGTACACGCCGGACAGCATCTCGCGCCGCCAGACGAGCCGCAGCTCGTGTTCGACCTTGGCCGGCGCGATCCGGAACGCGACGCCGTTGCAGGCGCCGCCGCGATCGAGCGCCAGCATCAGCCCCGGATCGGCGACGCTGCCGCGCCCGAACACCGAGCGCAGGCAGAAGGCTCGGCGCCAGCCCCGGACCAGCGCGCGGCTCTGTCCGTCGTGGTCGAACGCGGGATTCCACATCAACGAGCCGTAACCGAACAGGTACAGGTCCTGGTGCCGGTCGTGGCCGGCCAGCGCCTGCGCGAGCGACTCGTCCAGCTCGGCATCGGTGCGCACCCGCGTGCCGGCCGGCACGCCCGCCCGGAAGGCCATCAGCAGCGAACCGTCGAGCAGCCGCTCGCGGTTGATCTGCAGCAGCGCCCCGTCGGCCGGTGACCCGGCCGCGGGCTCTCCGTTCCCGCTCATCGCGTCCCCGGCGACCTCGTCATTTGACCGTCATCACGTCGCCGAACAGCGCCCAGCTCTTGCCGTCGAACTTGACCAGTTGCATCGACTGGAACGGCGCGTAGTCGGTCGGCGACGTGTTGATCAGCACGCCCGGCAGCGCCATCGGCAATTGCAGATCCTTGATGTTGGCCGCCTGCCGCATCACGTTCTCGCGCGTCAGATCGTCGCCGCACTGCTTGAGCACGTGGACGATCGACATCGCCAGGTTGTAGCCGTAGACGTTGCCGTTGTCCGCCACGTCGCCGTCCGGATAGTACTTCTTCATGAACGCGAGCCAGTCCTTATAGCCCTGATCGTTCTCCCACTGCTTGTCGGTCGCGTCCTTCAGGTAGTTCATCGAGATGATGCCGATCGATTTCTCGATCCCGGCCGGTGCCAGCACCGAACCGACCGACGCCGACACGTTGTTCAGGAACTGCAGCGGCTTCCAGCCGATGTCGTACGCCTTGCGGATCGCCATCGCCGCGAACTTGGGCGTCGTGATGTTCATGAACACGTCGGCGCCCGACGACTTGAGCGCGACGATCTGCGAATCGACGGTCGGATCGGTCACCTCATACGAGACTTCCGACACGATCAGCTTGCGGCCGGCCTCGCCCAGGCCGTCCTTGAAGCCGTGCAGGTAGTCCTTGCCGTAGTCGTCGTTCTGATAAATGATGCCGATCTTCGCATCGGGCTTGTTCTTCAGGATGTATTGCGCGTAGACCTTGCCTTCGCTCTGGTAGTTGGGCTGCCAGCCCATCGTCCACGGGAAGTGCTTCGGGTCGTTCCACTTGGACGCGCCCGTCGCGAGGAACAGGTGCGGCACCTTCTTCGCGTTCATGTACTTGTGGATCGCCGTGTTGGACGGCGTTCCCAGCGGATTGAGCACGAACAGCACCTCGTCCTGCTCGACCAGGCGCCGCACCTGCTCGACCGCCTTCGGCGGCGAATAACCGTCGTCCAGCGTGATGAACTCGATCTTGCGGCCATTGATGCCGCCCTGATCGTTGATCATCCGGTAATAAGCGGCCTGCGCCTTGCCGATCGTGCCGTACGCCGACGCGGGGCCGCTGTACGGCATGATGTTGCCGATCTTGATCTCGGTATCCGACGCGCCCGGGTCGTACTTCTTCTGAGCGATCGCCGCCATCGGCAGCGTCAACGCGAGCGCCACACCGGCCGCCTTCATCCATCCCGTCATGCCCAGTCCCATGTTGATCTCCTTCATGCCACCACCACACTCCACCCGCCACCGGCATCCTCGCCGGCCGGTGGGCTCACCTCGATCGAACGTACCGCTCACTTGTCCGACATCACCTCGCCGAACAGCTCCCAGCCCTTGCCGTTGAACTTGACCAGTTGCATCGACTGGAACGGCGCGTAGTCGGTCGGCGACGTATCGACCAGTACGCCCGGCAGCGCCATCGGCAGTTGCAGCGCCTTGAGGCTGGCCGCCTGCTTCATCACGTTCTCGCGCGTCAGATCATCGCCGCACTGCTTGAGCACCTGCACCATCGTCTGCGCGACGCCGTAGCCGAACACGACGAAACTGTCGCCCAGATCGGCGTCCGGATAGTATTTCTTGACGAAGGCCAGCCAGTCCTTGAAGCCCGGGTCGTTCTCCCACTGCTTGTCGTTCGGGTCCTTCAGGTAGTTCATCGAGATGATGCCGGTCGCCTTGTCCAGCCCGGCCGGCACCATCACCGCACCGACCGACGACGACACGTTGTTCAGATAGTGCACCGGCCTCCAGCCGATGTCGTGCACCTTGCGGATCGCCTGCGCCGCGAACTTCGGCGTCGTGATGTTCATGAACACGTCGGCGCCCGACGACTTCAGCGAAACGATCTGCGAATCGATCGTCGGGTCGGTCACCTCATACGAGACTTCCGACACGATCTGCTTGCGGCCGGCCTCGCCCAGGCCTTCCTTGAAGCCATTCAGGTAGTCCTTGCCGTAGTCGTCGTTCTGGTAAAGGATGCCGATCTTCGCGTCCGGCTTGGTCTTGAGCACGTGCCGCGCGTAGACCGCACCCTCGCTGTGGTAGTTCGGCTGCCAGCCCATCGACCACGGGAAGCGCTTCGGGTCGTTCCACTTGGACGCCCCCGTCGCCAGGAACAGGTGCGGCACCTTCTTGCTGTTCATGTACTTGTGGATCGCGGTGTTCGGCGCCGTTCCCAGCGGCGACACGATCGCCAGCACGTTCTCCTGCTCGACCAGCCGCCGGGTCTGCTCGACGGTCTTCGGCGGCGAGTAGCCGTCGTCCAGCGTGATGAAGTTGATCTTGCGGCCGTTGATGCCGCCCTGGTCATTGATGAACTTGAAGTAGGCGTCCAGCGTCTTGCCGATCGAACCGTAGGCCGAGGCGGGCCCGCTGTAAGCCATGATGTTGCCGATCTTGATCTCGGTGTCGGAGGCGCCCGGGCCGTACTTCTTCTGCGCGAAGGCCGACGTCGACAACATCAGACCCAGGCTGACGGCCGCGACCGCCAGTTTCGGGACGAACGATTTCAGCATCCTATCTCCCCATGCGTCGCGCGGCGCGCGGACGCTCGAAAGGTGGGTTGAGGCGGGTGCGCGCGTGCCGAGGCCGAGCCGGCGCCGGCCCTCTCGCGCGCAAGGAAACGGCCGGCATGCGCGAACATGCCGGCCGGTGAGAACGGCACCCGTGCTCAGCGGTGCGCGACGACTTGCGGCTTGCGCCGGGCCTGCAGGCTGCGCAGGCCGCCGGCGACGCCGCTGGGCAGTATGAACATGAACAGGATCAGGAACAGGCCGTAGATCGCCCACGGCGCGGCCTTCGAGATCTGGTCGGCGATGTTCGGGATGAACTGGATGAAGATCGCGCCGAAGATGGCCCCGGACAGCGAAGCCAGACCGCCGACGACGATCCCGACGACGAAGGTGATCGACAGGAACACCGTGAAGCTGTCGGGCGCGACGAACTGCACGGCGATCGCGCCCAGCGCGCCGGCCACGCCGGTGTACAGCGCCGACACACCGAAGGTCAGCGACTTGTACATCTTGTTGTTGACGCCCATCGTCTCGGCCGCCATCGGATGATCGCGGATCGCCACCAGCGCCCGTCCGATCCGTCCCTTCAGCAGGTTGCGGCCGGCGACGAACATGATCACCGTGATGACCAGCGTGAAGAAGTACAGCCACTGGTCCTGCGTCAACGGCAGACCGAACGGCGCGTCGGGCTTCATGATGACGATGCCCTGCACGCCGCCGGTCCATTCCTCGATGCCCTTGAACTTCAGCAACTGCGGCAACGCCACGCCCAGCGCGAACGTGGCCAGCGCCAGGTACAAGCCCTCGAGCTTGAGCGCCGGCAGGCCGAACAGGAAGCCGACCACCAGGCATATGAAGCCGGCGATCGGCACCGTCACCCAGTACGGCACGTTGAACTGATCCATCAGGATCGCTGCCGTATAGGCGCCGATCGCGTAGAACGCGCCGTGCCCGAGCGAGATCTGGCCGTTGTAGCCGGTCAGCATGTTCAGCCCCAGCAGCGCGATCGCGTACACGAGCACCAGCGTGCACTGGAACACACGATAGTTGCTGAACACGAAAGGCAGCACGCACAGCACCACGGCCAGCACGATCAGCCCCGGGATCTGCCACTTGGGCCGGGCGGCGGCGGCCGGTAGCGCCACCGTACTCTTGAAGCTGTCGTCCACCGCGGCCGACGTCGTCGTATTCATGGATGAAGTCTCCAAATCGTGGTCAGACACGGGTGACGTGGACCTTGCCGAACAAGCCCGACGGCTTGACGATCAGCACGCCGACGATCAGCACCAGCGCGACCGACAGCTTCAGCTCGTTGCCGATCACGTAGGCACCGAGCAGGTTCTCCAGCACGCCGACGATGAATCCGCCGACCACCGCGCCGGCCGGATTCTCGATGCCGCCGATCAGGGCCGCGGCGAACGCGTACAGCAGGATGCCGGCCATCATGTTCGGATCCAGGTAGACGACCGGCGCGACCATCATGCCGGCGATCGCGCCGATCGCGGCGGCCAGCCCCCAGCCCAGCGCCAGCATCCAGCCGACGCGCACGCCGACCAGGCGGCTGGACACGGGGTTCTGCGCAGCCGCGCGCATCGCCAGCCCCAGCGGCGTGAAGCGGAAGAACGCCGCCAGCAACGCCAGCACGACGAGCGTGACCAGGATCGCACCGACCTCGTGCGGCGACATGTACGAGTTGCCGAGGAACGAGTTCTCGGGGAACGGGCTCGGGAACGGCTTGATCGTGTACGAATAGATCCAGCCGGCCACGCTGTTCATGATGACCAGCAGGCCGATGAACACGACGACCGCCGACAGCTCCGACGAGCCGCGGATCGGCCGCACGACGACGCGCTCGATCGCGGCGCCGATGATGAACGACAGCACGATCGTCCCGAAGAACGCGACCCAGTACGGCATGCCGGCCTGGATCATCGTCCACGCCAGGTAGGTCGAGAACATCGCCATCTCGCCCTGCGCGAAATTGATCAGGTGCGTGGCCTGATAGATCATCACCAGCGCGAGGGCCACGCTGGCGTAGATGCCGCCGGTGGCCAGGCCGGCGAATACCTGATGCAAGAATCCATCCACGTTCAGCCTCCCAGGTACGCTTCGCGCACCGCGTCGTTCTTCTTGACCTCTTCGGCCGGGCCCCCCAGGATCAGCCGGCCCGTTTCGAGCAGATAGGCGCTGTCCGCCAGGTCGAGCGCCATCGCGGCGTTCTGCTCGACCAGCAGGATCGACACCTTCTCGGTCTCGTTGACCTTCTTCATGATCGAGAAGATCTCGCGGACGATCAGCGGCGCCAGCCCGAACGACGGCTCGTCGAGCACGAGCAGGCGGGGCCGCAGCATCAGCGCGCGCGAGATCGCCAGCATCTGCTGCTCGCCGCCCGACAGCGTGCCGGCCTGCTGGTGGCGCCGCTCTTTCAGGCGCGGGAAATACGTGTACATCCGTTCGTAGTCGCGTTCGACCTCGGCCTTGTCGCGGCGCGTGTACGCGCCCAGCCGAAGGTTGTCCTCGACGCTGAAATTGACGAAGGTGCCGCGGCCGTCCGGCACGTGGGCGACGCCCATCCGGACGATGTCCTCGGTCGCCTTGCCGTCGACCCGCTGGCCGGCCAGCGTGATCGATCCTTCGGTCTTGACCATGCCGCACAGCGCACGCAGCGTCGTCGTCTTGCCAGCGCCGTTGGCGCCCAGCAGCGTCGTGATCGAACCTTCGTTCATCGAGAAATCGAGTCCGTGCAGGACCCGGCTGGCGCCGTAGCTGGCGCACAGACCCTTGACATCGAGCAAGGTCGTCATTGGGCGGGGGCTCCGAGATAAGCTTGGATGACGTCGGGGTGCTCGCGCACGTGATCCGGCGTGCCTTCGGCGATCTTGCGGCCGAAGTTCAGCGCGACGACCTTGTCCGACACCCCCATGACGAGGCTCATGTGGTGCTCGACCAGCAGCACGGTGACGCCGAGCTTGTCGCGCACCGAGCGGATCAGATCGCCGAGCGCCGACACCTCTTCGTGGTTCAGACCCGCGGCCGGCTCGTCGAGCAGCAGCAGCTTGGGCTTGGCGGCCATCGCCCGCGCGAACTCGACGCGCTTCTGCGTACCGAACGGCAGCGCGGCGACCGGGATCTCGGCGACCGGATGCAGATCGAGCATCGACAGCAATTCGTTGGCCTGCGCCTCGGTCTCCTGCTCTTCGCGAACGACGGCGCGCGTGTGCAGCGCATTGGCCAGGAAACCGCAGCGCGTGCGGCAGTGACGGCCGACCATGACGTTCTGACGAACCGTCATCGTCTTGAACAGCGCCAGGTTCTGGAACGTGCGGCCGATGCCCAGCGCCGCCATCTCGTTGCGCGGCAGCTTGGTCAGTTCGGTCCCCTCGAACGTGATGCGTCCCTCGTTGCAGTTGTACAGCCGCGAAAGGCAGTTGAACAGCGTCGTCTTGCCCGCCCCATTGGGCCCGATCAATCCGCACACCTGGCCGTCGTCGATCTCGAACGACACCGAATCGAGCGCGACGATGCCGCCGAAACGCACGGTCACCTTCTCGACGCCCAACAACTGCTTGCCGGCACGGGACGGCGCCGTGCCGTGCCTGGTCTCCTCGCCCATCGGTCGCACCTCAGGTCTCTCTTTGTGATTGGCAACGATTCTTGTTGTGCAGTGCAACCCCTGTCAATACCGGGACTACCCTGCAAGCGGGGGATGCCGAACAATGCAAGCTATACTAGCGAGCTTGTCCACTGGAGGAATTTCGTGTTGATTTCAGAGGCTTACGCCCAGTCCGCCGGGGCATCCGCGCAGGGCCAGCTCGTGCAGTTCCTGCCGATCATCCTGATGTTCGTCGTGCTGTACTTCCTGATGATCCGGCCGCAGATGAAGCGGGCCAAGGAAACGCGCGCGATGATCGAGGCGCTCAAGAAGGGCGACGAGGTCGTCACCAGCGGCGGTATCGTCGGCAGGATCACCAAGGTCAGCGAAGGCTACATCACGCTCGAAGTCGCTCGTCAGGGCGGCGACGCGGTCGAGATGACGTTCCAGCGCGCGGCCGTGCAGACGCTGCTGCCCAACGGCACGATCAAGTCGATCTGAACGACCCGCGCGGGCGCCGGCCCCCGGCCGGGGTCGCACCGGCCGGCCGCCGCGCCGGCTCTACGGCTTCCCGCCGTTGCGGCCCGTTCGCCGTCATGCGCGCCCTCGGGCGCCCGTCCCCTTCCGGCAGCGATCCGCCGCCCTCCACCGCTCCGTCCCGGTTGACACGATGAATCGTTATCCGATCTGGAAATACCTGCTGATCGTCGCCGCGCTGCTGTTCGGCATCGTCTACACGATACCGAACTTCTTCGGCGAGGCGCCGGCCGTGCAGGTGTCGAGCAGCAAGGCCACGCTGAAGATCGATACCGCGCTGATGGATCGCATCCAGTCGGCGCTCGGCTCGGCCGGCATCGATACGTCGGGCGTGATCTTCGACGGCACGTCGGTCAAGGTGCGGTTCAACGACACCGACGCGCAGCTCAAGGCCAAGGACGTCCTGAACCATACGCTGAACCCGGACCAGAACGACCCGCTGTACGTGGTCGCGCTGAACCTGCTGTCGAACTCGCCGACCTGGCTGAGCCGGATCGGCGCCAATCCGATGGCGCTGGGACTGGACCTGCGCGGCGGCGTGCACTTCCTGCTGCAGGTCGACATGAAGCAGGCTTATGACAAGCGGATCGAATCGAGCGTCAGCGAGATCCGATCGCTGCTGCGCGACAAGAACGTGCGCCATGCCGGCATCGTTCGCGCCGGCAACGCGATCGAGGTGCGCTTTCGCGACGCCGAAACGATGGAGCGCGCGCGCGGCCTGCTGGTCGACAACCAGCCGGGCTTCGCGTTCGAGGCCGGCGGCAGCGGCACCGACCTGAAACTGACCGGCACGCTGCGCCCCCGCTTCGAGAAGGAAACCCTCGACGCGGCGATCAAGCAGAACATGACGACGCTGAACAACCGCGTCAACGAACTGGCGGTGGCCGAACCGATCATCCAGCAGCAGGGCCCGGACCGCATCATCGTCCAGTTGCCCGGCGTGCAGGACACCGCCAAGGCCAAGGACATCCTGGGCCGCACGGCGACGCTCGAGGCGCGGCTGGTCGACCAGTCGTCCGAGGCCCAGTCGGCGCTGATGGGCGGCGGCGCGGTGCCGTTCAACAGCGAGCTGTTCAAGGTCGGCCGCGGCGCGCCGGTGGTGCTGCGCAAGCAGGCGATCTTCACCGGCGAGCAGTTGACCGGCGCGCAGGCGACGTTCGACCAGGACCATCGCCCGGCGGTCTCGATCAACCTGAACGACGCGGCCGGCCGCGTGATGCGCGAGGTCTCGCGCGAGAACCTGCGCAAGCCGATGGCCGTCGTGCTGTTCGAGCGCGGACGCGGCGAGGTGCTGACGGTCGCCACGATCCAGTCCGAACTGGGCTCGCGCTTCCAGATCACCGGCATGGAAAGCCCGCAGGCGGCCAACGACCTGGCGCTGCTGCTGCGCGCCGGCGCGCTGGCCGCGCCGATGGAGATCATCGAAGAACGCACGATCGGCCCGAGCCTGGGCGCCGACAACATCCAGAAGGGCTTCGACAGCGTCAAGTGGGGCTTCGTCGCCGTCGCGCTGTTCATGATCGTCTACTACCAGTTGTTCGGCCTGGTCTCGGCGCTGGCGCTGGGCGCTAACCTGCTGCTGCTGGTGGCGCTGCTGTCGCTGCTGCAGGCGACGCTGACGCTGCCCGGGATGGCGGCGATCGCGCTGGCGCTGGGCCTGGCGATCGACGCCAACGTGCTCGTCAACGAACGCGTGCGCGACGAGCTGCGCAACGGCACGACGCCGCAGGCGTCGATCGCCGCCGGCTACGAGCGCGCGTGGGGCACGATCCTGGACTCGAACGTGACCACGCTGATCGCCGGCATCGCGCTGCTCGTGTTCGGCTCCGGGCCGGTCAAGGGCTTCGCGGTCGTCCACTGCCTGGGCATCCTGACCTCGATGTTCTCGGCGGTGTTCCTGTCGCGCGGCCTGATCAACCTCTGGTACGGGCGCAAGAAGAAGCTGACGACGCTGTCGATCGGACAGGTCTGGAAGCCGACGGCCTGACGCCGCTTCTCGCCGACTCCCGCGAACCCCAGTCCACGGAACCAAGATGGAATTCTTCCGGATCAAGCGCGTCATCCCGTTCATGCGGTACGCGCCCATCCTGAACGCGATCTCGATCATCACGTTCATCGCCGCGGTGTTCTTCCTGGTCCACCGCGGCCTGCACCTGTCGGTCGAGTTCACCGGCGGCACCGTCATGGAGATCAGCTACGCGCAGGCGCCCGATCTCGAGAAGGTGCGCGGCACGATCGAACGGCTCGGCTACAAGGAGCCGCTGGTACAGAACTTCGGCACGTCGCGCGACGTGCTGATCCGGCTGCCGCTCGAAAAGGACGTCAGCAGCGCGCAGCAGAGCGAACGCGTGCTGGCCGCGCTCAAGGCCGACGGCACCGACCGGACGCCCGAACTGCGCCGCGTCGAGTTCGTCGGCCCGCAGGTCGGCGAAGAACTGGCGGCCGACGGCATCAAGGCGCTGATCTTCGTCATCATCGGCATCGTCGTGTATCTGGCGATACGCTTCGAGTGGAAGTTCGCGGTCGCGGCGATCATCGCCAACCTGCACGACGTCGTCATCATCCTGGGCTGCTTCGCGTTCTTCCAATGGGAGTTCTCGCTGTCGGTGCTGGCCGCCGTGCTGGCGGTGCTCGGCTACTCGGTCAACGAGTCGGTCGTCATCTTCGACCGGATCCGCGAGAACTTCCGCAAGATGCGCAAGGCCAGCACGCGCGAAGTGATCGACGCCTCGATCACCGGCACGATCTCGCGCACCATCATCACGCACGGCAGCACTCAGTTGATGGTGCTGTCGATGCTGATCTTCGG
Organism: Burkholderiaceae bacterium; assembly: GCA_047601745.1. GTDB lineage: Bacteria > Pseudomonadota > Gammaproteobacteria > Burkholderiales > Burkholderiaceae_E > JAKPAM01. Next base: position 6,637,363 of record JASGIS010000001.1, read on the forward strand.
CGGCCAGACGCTGCACTACTTCTCGATGGCGCTGACGATCGGCATCCTGTTCGGCATCTTCTCGTCGGCCTTCGTCGCGGCCGCGATCGCGATGTGGCTCGGCGTCAAGCGCGAGGACCTCGTCAAGCCGACCAAGAAAAAAGAAGGCGCCGAGATGCCGTGACCGGCCCGCGGCCGCGGCGATGAACGCGGCCGCGAACGCCGTCGCTTGACAGCGGCGGCCGAACCTCCTTAGGGTGTCAGGCAAATCGACAACGGTGCGGCCCGCCCGTTGCGTGCCGGCAAGGGGAGGTCTCCGATGACACACCGCACATACCGATCCCGCGGGATCGCCCGTTCGCTAGGCATCGCCGTCGTCGTGTCGATGTCGTTGGCCGCCTGCGGAGGCAGCGGCGGCGACGGGTTGCGCGTCGACGATAGCGCCGGCAGTTGCACGGTACTGGCCGGCAACGGTTCGTCGATCACCGTCGGGTCGGGCATCGCCGGCGACCCGGCAGCGCCCGAAGCGGCCTCCGGCTACCGGCTGGGCCTGACGGCCAAGCAATCGCAGCGCTACATGGTCGTGACCAACACGCCGCTGGCCACCAAGGCCGGCTGCGACGTGCTGAAGGCCGGCGGCACCGCCGCCGATGCCGCGGTCGCCGTGCAGGCCGTGCTCGGACTGGTCGAGCCGCAGTCGAGCACGGTGGCCGGCAGCGCGTTCATGATGTATTACGACGCGGCGACCCGCAAAGTCATCGCTTATGACGGTCGCGAGACCGCGCCCGCCGCCGCCGACGGCTACTACCTGGCGCGCCAGGATCAGGCCGATCCCGGTTCGCCGGCGCCCGTGCCGTCGGCCCGCCGCAGCGGCCGCTCGATCGGCGTGCCGGGCGTCATGCGGATGCTGGAGATGGCGCAACACGAACACGGCCGGCTCGGCTGGAACGGCCTGTTCGACGAAGGCATCGCGCTGGCCACCAACGGCTTCCTGATTCCGGCGCGCATGGGCGCCGCGATCGCCAGCAACCGCGACAGCCTGTCGCTCGACGCCGAAGCGGTGGCCGCGTTCTTCAAGGACGACGGCGTCACGCCCAAAGCGGCCGGCGAGACCACGACCAATGCCCCGTATGCGGCCACCCTCCGGGCCCTGGCCGCGCAGGGAGCCGATGCGCTGCACAAGGGCCCGATCGCCGAGGCGATCGTCGCCAAGGTCGCGCAGAGCGTCGGCGACGACCCGGCGCGCACGCCGATCACGCCCGGCCTGATCACGCTGCAGGATCTGGCCGGCTACCAGGCCAAGAAGCGCGAACCGCCCTGCGTCACTTATCGCGCCACCTATTACCTGTGTTCGATGGCGCCGCCGTCGTCCGGCGGCATCGCGGTCGCGCAGGCGCTGGGCATCCTGGAGAACTTCCAGCTCTCGCTGTATCCGCCGACCAATCCGGCCAACGAAGGCGGCGTGCCCAGCGTGATGGGCGTGCACCTGGTATCCGAGTCCGAGCGGCTCGCTTATGCCGACCGCGACAAGTACGTGGCCGACGTCGATTTCGTGCCGCTGCCCGGTTCGGGTCTGGCGACGATGCTCGACCGGAACTATCTGCGCGAGCGCGCGGCGCTGATCAGCACGACGCGCAGCATGGGCACGGCCGCGGCCGGCAACCTCGGCGGCACGCCGCTCGGCGTCGGCCGCACCGACGAGAACGGCACCACGCACTTCTCGATCGTCGATGCCTACGGCAACGTCGCGTCGGTCACCACGACGGTCGAGTCGAGCATGGGCTCGTTCCACATGACCAACGGCTTCCTGCTGACCAACCAGTTGACCGATTTCTCGGCGCAACCGATCGATGCCGACGGCAAGCCGATCGCCAATCGCGTCGAACCCGGCAAGCGGCCCCGCAGCACGATGGCGCCGACGCTGGTATTCCGCGGCGCCGGTCCCGGCGAGTTCGTGATGGCGACCGGCTCGCCGGGCGGCGGAGCGATCATCCAGTACGTCTTGAAGACCGTCGTCGGCGTGCTCGACTGGAACCTCGACGCCCAGCAAGCGACGTCGCTGGTCAACTTCGGCGCCACCAACAGCCCGACGACCAACGTCGACGGCTCGAATCCGGCGCTCGACACGTCGGCGCTGGTCCAGGGCCTGCAGGCGCTCGGCCATACGGTCTCGACGTCCGCCCAATCGAGCGGCGTCGGCACGATCGTGCGCGTGCGCAAGGCCGACCAATGGGTGCTCCAAGGCGGCGTCGACCCCCGGCGCGAGGGCATCGTGCTCGGCGACGGCGCGATGTGAGGCCGCCGGCGAGGCCCATCGATCGGCGTCAGACGCCGATCGTGTATCCGCCGTTGACCGACAGGTGCTGGCCGGTCACGTAGCTGGCCGCCGGCGACAGCAGGAACACCACCGGCTGCGCCGCCTCGTGGGGCGTCGAGAACCGCCGCAGCGGAATCTGCGCCATGTAGGTCTCGCGAAACCTGTCGGAGCGCACGGTCTCGGTCATCTCGGTCTCGACGACGCCGAAGCACACCGAGTTGACGCGGATCCCGCGCGCGCCCCACTCGCGCGCCGCGCTCATCGTGATGCCCAGCACGCCGGACTTGGCGGCGCCGTAGTTGATCTGGCCGACCGTGCCGCGCCGCCCGGCGTCGGACGAGATGTTGACGATCGCCGACGGCGACGCGTCACCGCGATCGGCCCGCTCGCACATGTGGCGCCCGACCGCCTGCAGGCAATAGAACACGCCGGACAGGTTGACGTCGATGACCTGCTGCCAGGTATGCGGCGCCATCTTGTTGATCATCGCCGCGCGACGGCCTCGCCGATGCCTTGGGCGGCGCCGGTCACGATGATGTGGTGATCGGTCAGGTCCATCGGATGTTTCATCGATCGTCTCCTCGCTTCAATGGAAGGATTGTGGAAGCCCTTGTTCGGGGTCACGAACCGGCCGGGCTCGGTATCCGATGTGCGACGATAATGGCCTCTCCCCTTCCTGCCGTCCGATCGAGCGCACGAACCATGCACGTCGACCGCCCCCAGACTCTCGGCGAAGAGATCGCCAACGCCATCAGCCACGGCATCGGTTTCCTGCTGGCGGTGGCCTCGCTGCCCATCCTGCTGATGTCCGACACCGTGCGCGGCGCGATGTCGATCACCGCGGTGTCGGTGTTCTCGGCCACGATGATGGTGCTCTACCTCGCGTCGGCCGTGTACCACGCGCTGCCCCAGGGCACGCTCAAGCGCGCGTTCCAGCGGCTGGACCACGCGTCGATCTTCCTGTTCATCGCCGGCAGCTACATGCCGTTCGTGCTCGGGCCGCTGCGCGGTCCATGGGGCTGGTCGCTGTTCGGCGTCGTCTGGGCGATGGCGGTGACCGGCATGCTGGCCAAGGGCCTCGACCGGCTCAAGCATCCGTGGATCTCCACGGGCCTGTACGTCGCGATGGGCTGGGTGGCGCTGGTCGCGATCGTGCCGATGGTGCAGCGGATCGAGGCCGGCGGCCTGGCGCTGCTGGTCGGCGGCGGCGTGTCCTACACGCTGGGCGCGCTGTTCTTCCTGCTCGACAACCGCGTGCGCTACGCGCACTTCGTCTGGCACCTGTTCGTCATGGGCGGCAGCTTCTGCCACTTCCTCGCGGCGCTGTGGTATGCGCCGACGGTGATCGCCTGAAGACCATGACCGTCTGAAGGGGGCGAACGCAGCGACGCGACGCGGGACCCGTCCGGCCTGAGTCGACCCGGATCCCCCCGACGTCCCCGATTCCCCCGACACCCCGCATCAGCACCCGCCGCGGGGCGCCGCGCAGATCCCCCAGGACCGCCGGGCGGCACCCACGCCAGGTCAGGCCGTCTTCGCTGCCGGCGCCGGATAGTCGTCGTAGAAGCCCTTGCCGGTTTTGACGCCCAAGCGGCCCTCGGCGATCATCTTCTTCAGCAGCTCGCGCGGCGCAGTGGGCAGGCCGGGCAGCTCGTGCGCGTAGTGCTCTTCGATCGCCAGCACCACGTCCAGGCCGACGTAGTCCATGCTGCGGCACGGCCCCATCCGCGTGCCCTGCGCCTGGCAGTAGATCGCATCCACGACCTCGGGCTTGGCGACGCCTTGCGCGATCACGCACAGCACCTCGCGCTTGATCGCCGCCCAGACGCGATTGAAGATGAAGCCCATGCTCTCGGCCTCGACGATGTACGAGGTCAGGCCGTAGCCGTTCAGCGCCTTGGCCAGCAGGTCGATGACCGCCGGATCGGTCTGGCCGCACGACATCAGCTCGACCGGCGTCGACTGCGGCGGCATCAGGTAGTGGGTGTTCAGCAGGCGGGCGGGGTTCTTCACGCTGTCGGCGAAGGCACTGGTCGCGTACGACGAGGAATTGCTGGCCAGGATCGCGTCGGGCGCCGACAGCTCGTCGATCTGCCGGAAGATCGTGCGCTTGAGATCGAGGCGCTCGGGCACGGCTTCGACCACGTGCCAGGCGTCGCGCAGCGCCTCGCCCAAGTCGGCGACACCGACGACCGAACCGGCCATGTGGCCTTCTCCCAGCTTGTCGACCAGACGAGGCAGTTGCTTGAGCGCGTACGCGACGCCCGCTGCCCGCACCTCGGCGTTGGGATCGTACAGGCGCACCTCGGCACCACGGGTCGCGAGCATCAGCGCGATGCGCCGGCCCATGGTGCCGGCGCCGAGGACGGCGAGCGGGCGCGTGTCGATACGATCGGGAAGGACGAAGGTCATGTGAGCGTCTCCTGGCGGTGGAAATCGGATTGTTTCGGGGAATCGGACTGCGATGCGGTGAAGTCCGGCCCGGCGGCGCCCCCCAACGCCGCAGGGCCTCATCATATACGCCGGATGCCCGCCGCCGCGATAGCTATCGATTGCCCGGATCACTCGCTCCACCGAGCGGGACACGCTGCCCTCCATCCGGGCAGCGCGACGGAGCCCGATGCCGGATCGCGCGTTCGCGCCGCGCCCGACCGTACCGCACCTGGCCGTACCGCACCCGACCGCACCCGGCCGTACCCCGCCCGGCCGGCAACCGTCAGGCCTGGCCCTCGCGACGAGCCGGACGCGTTTGCACCACCGTCTGAACCACGACGACGCACACCGCCTCGAATCGGTGCCTCGGGCAGCCGCTCGATACGCTCGCCGGGTCGCTTAGCGCACCGACGGCGCGCATGCGCCGAAGCGGCAGCTATCCGCTTGCCAAACGCCCTAAGTGCTGTGCTATGCTGGCCTCGTTGGAGCAAGGAAGCTCTCGTCCAGGCGCAAGCCGGCGAGGGCTTTTTTCGTTTTTGCATGGCCGAAGGACATGATGGCGACAGACCCCTTGAAGGTCGGCGTGCTGTTCTCGCAGACCGGTTCGACGGCGTTCGTCGAGCGGACGCAGTGCAATGCCACGCTGCTGGCCATCGAGGCCGTCAACGAGCGAGGCGGCGTCGGCGGACGACCGGTGCTGCCCGTCGTCCGCGACGCGAAATCCAGCGTCCCGGAGTTCGTCGCGCTGGCCAGCCGCCTGCTCGAGGAAGACCGGGTACCGTTGATATTCGGCTGCTACATGACGAACACGCGGCAAGCGCTGGTGCCGCTGGTCGAACGGCGCAACGCGGTGCTCGCTTACCCCGCGCCCTACGAGGGCTTCGAATATTCGCGCAATGTCTTCTACGGCGGCGCGGTACCGAATCAGCACATCGTGCCGCTGGCCCGCCACCTGATGGCGAGCGCCGGCAAGCGCTTCTACCTGGTCGGCACCCGCTATACGTTTCCCGTCGAATCGAATCGGGTGATGATGACGCTCGTCTCCGAAGGAAAAGGCGAGATCGTCGCCGAGCGCTATGTGCCGCTCGACGTCACCCGGCACGAGCTGGCAGCGCTCGCCCGGCACATCCGGAGCAAGCGCCCCGACGTGGTCTTCTGCACGATCGTCGGCGAGGCCGCGGCGCGATTCCACGCGGCCTGCCGCGAAGAAGGCATCGCCCCGTCCGATACGACGATCGCCGGCCTGACGATCACCGAAGCCGAGGTCCAATTGATGGGCGCAGACCTCGCTTGCGGCCATCTGACCGCGGCGACTTATTTCGAATCGATCGACAGCCCCGCCAATCGTCGCTTCCTCGACCGCTACCGCTCGGCCTACGGCCCTTGCGCGCATGCCAACGCGATGGCCGAGACCGCCTGGTCGCTGACCAGCATGGTGCTGGCCGCGGCCGACCGCTGCGGCTCGGTCGACGCCGACGCGCTGCGCGACGACATGGCCGGGCATTCGTTCGAAGCGCCGCAAGGCGTCATCCGCCTCGATCCGCAGAACAACCACTTCTATCTGTGGCCGCGCGTCGCCAGGGTCAGGCCCGACGGCGGCTTCGAGATCATCGAGACCGCCCGCAGCGCGGTCAAGCCCGATCCGTATCTGATCAACCACGGCATCATCGGGAGCGATCCCGGCGGGCAGGACTAGCCATGTCGACCGCGATTCGCCGAGGCGACCCGGTCCTGAAATCGCTGCGCGACATCCGGCGGATGCGCGTGCTGATCGTGCATCCGCGCGATCGGGACTGCGACGACCTGTCGGCACAGGTCAAGCGCATCGGCTGCCAGGTCGAATCGGTCTGGCCGCCGCCGGTGTCGATTCCCGACGACGTCGAGATCGTCTTCCTGCTGTTCCGCAGCCAGCAGGAGACCGCGCTGCTGACGCGGTCCCTCGAGAACCGATTTCCGCGGCCGACGACGATCGGCATCGTCGAGTTCGAGAATCCGACCGCGATCGAGAACATCGTCTACGCCGGCACGATGTCGATCGTCACCAAACCGATCAGGGGTTTCGGCCTGCTGACGTCGATGGTCATCGCGCACAATCTGAACGCGTCGACCCGATCGATGCAGACCCGCATCCTCAAGCTCGAATCGCGCCTGGTCGGCATCAAGCGCATCGAGCAGGCCAAGTCGATCCTGATGCTCCGCAACCGGATCAGCGAGCAGGAGGCTTACGACAAGATTCGCTTGCAGGCGATGAAGCTAAGGGTTAGCATGGAGGAAATCAGTTCCTCCATCGTTGCCACTAATGACATGCTCGATCAATGATTGATCGAAACCCGGCAACGCGAAGTCGATATTCTCGATCGTAGTAGAAGGGCGCGCATCGCTTCCGCCCGGTAGTTGCATCCGGTCCGCTCTCGGCAAAGGCTGCCGATGACGGACCTGGCTAAGAAAGCCACCTTCGACCCTGAGTCGGCGGTGGCTTTTTTCGTTTTCGCAGTCTTCATCGACTGCCCGACTCCCGGCGAGGTCGCCGCGAGCGGGCGTGGCTAAGAAAGCCGCCTTCGGTGTTCATCACCGCCGGCGGCTTTTTTGTTTTCGGCATCTCTCGACAGGAGTAGTGGCACATGGCTTCACAGACTGAATCGAACAAGGCGGTCCGCGTCGCCTGCGACGTCGGCGGCACCTTCACCGACATCTGCGTTCTCGACGAGACGTCGGGACGGATGCGCGTGGCCAAGGTGCCCACCACGGTCGATCCGATCGACGGCGTGCTGGCGGGCATCTCGGCCGGCGACGTTGACCTGCACGACCTGGTGCTGTTCTCGCACGGCACCACGCTGGCGACCAACGCGCTGATCACGCGGCGCTTTCCGCCCGCGGTCATGGTCACGACCGAAGGCTTTCGCGACACGATCGAGATCCGCCGCGGCAATCGCGACGACCTGTGGGACGCCTACAAGGAGATCGCCAAGCCGTACATCCGCCGACGCGACCGCCTGGTCGTGCCGGAGCGCATCGACTATGCGGGAGCCGTCGTCACGCCGCTGGACGTCGACAAGGCGCGCGACGTGGCGCGCGTGATCGCCAAACGCGGCGTCAAGACCGTCGCGATCTGCTTCGCGAACGCTTACGTGAACCCGATCCACGAGCAGCAAATGCGCGACATCGTGCTCGACGCGATTCCGGACGCCACGATCTCGCTGTCGAGCGAGATCATGCCGGAGATCTTCGAGCACGAGCGCTTTTCGACGACGGTGGCCAACGCGGTGCTGGCACCTGTGGTCGGCAAGTACGCTGCCCAGCTCGAAAGCCGGATGCAGGCGGGCGGCTACCGCGAAGACGTGATGCTGCTGCATTCGGGCGGCGGCGTGATGAAGGCGAAGATGGCCGAGCAGTTCGCCGCCCGGCTGTCGGCGTCGGGCATCGCGGCCGGCGCGATCGCCAGCCGCTTCGTCGCGCAGAGCGCGGGCTTCAAGTATTCGATCGGGCTGGACATGGGCGGCACGTCGACCGACGTCTCGCTGTGCGACGACGGCAAGCTGCGGATGACCAAGGAATGGCACGTCGAATACGGCTATCCGATCTGCTTCCCGTCGATCGAGGTGCTGACGATCGGCGCCGGCGGCGGTTCGCTGGCGTGGATCGATGCGGCCCGGTCGCTGCGCAACGGCCCGCAGTCGGCCGGCTCCAATCCCGGCCCGGCCTGCTACGGCCGCGGCGGTACCGAACCCACGAATTGCGACGCGAACGTCGTGCTGGGCCGGCTCAGCGACCGGCTGGCCGGCGGCAAGGTCGGGCTCGACCGCGCCAAGGCCGAGGAAGCGGTCCGCCGCGGCGTCGCCGAGCCGCTGGGAATGAGCATCGAAGACGCCGCGCTGGCGATCCTGAAAGTCGCCAACGCGAACATGGCCGACGCGGTGAGGCTGCTGTCGATCCGGCGCGGCTACGATCCCCGGGACTTCGCGCTGGTGGCCTTCGGCGGCGCCGGCCCGCTGCACGGCGCCGCGCTGGCCCGCGACCTGTCGATCCCGGTCGTGCTGGTGCCGCCGAATCCGGGCGTGACGTCGGCGCTGGGCTGCCTGCTGGTCGACATCCAGCACGACGTCACCCAGATGTATCTGTCGCGGGTCGAGGACGTCTCGCTCGACGATCTGGAAGCCGCGTTCGCCGGGCTCGAAGAGGAAGGTCGCCAGCGCCTGAAGACCGAGGGCATCAGCGACGATCGGATGGTGTTCCAGCGGCAGGTCGACATGCGCTACCTGGGCCAATGGCGGGCGATGTCGATCCCCGTTCCGTCCCCGGTCACCACGCTCGACGGCGTCATCGAGACGTTCCATCACGAGCACGCGCGCGAGCACAACTACTCGCGCCCCGGCGAACCGGTCGAGATCTACCGGATCGGCGTGATCGCGACGGGCCTGACGCCGAAGGCGACGTTCGCCGAGTACGAACCCGTCGACGAACCCGCGGTGCCGCAGGGATCGCGCCCGGTGCGCTTCGACGAGCTGCCGGCGAAGGTCGACGCGCCGGTGTTCGAGCGGGACCGGCTCAAGGCCGGCATGAAGGTCGTCGGCCCGGCGATCATCGACCAGCTCGATTCGACGATCGTCGTGCCGCCCGGCGTCACGGCCGAGGTCGACCGTTCGCTGACGATCGTCATGCGCATTCCGCTCGCCTGATCGCGCGCCGATCGCGCCGCGCTTACCCCATTCACCGCATCACCGGAGCCACCGATGAACAAGCCGATCCATCAACTCGATCCCGTCACGTTCGAAGTCCTGAAGAACGCCTACGTCAACATCGTCGACCAGATGGCCGAACAGATCGTTCGCACCTGCTATTCGTTCGTCATCTATTCGCGCGACTTCTCGTCGGCGCTGTGCGATCCGAACGGCGACACGATCATGCAGGGCAGCGGAGACATCGCCGCGCACGTCGGCAGCCTGCACTACACCGCCAAGGCGGTCATCAAGCAGTTCGAGGGCGACATCCATCCGGGCGACGTCTACGTGATCAACGACGTCTACCAGGGCGGCACCCATTTCAACGATACGCGGATCATCCGCCCGATCTTCTACCGGGACGAACTGCTGGGTTTCGCGCAGGCCAACGGGCATTGGGCCGACGTCGGCGGCGCCGTACCCGGCTCGTTCAACGTGTCGGCGATCGATCATATGGCCGAGGGCCTGCGCATCACGCCGACGCGGGTCTGGAGCAAGGGCCGATGCCTGACCGACGTCTGCAACCTGATCGCCTCCAATACGCGGGCACCGGCCGACATCATCGGCGACATGCAGGCGCAGGCCGAGGCGGCCCGCATCGCCGAGGTCGAGATCTGCCGGCTGGTCGACAAGTACGGCCTGGACGTCATCAAGCAGTCGTTCCGAGCGGTCCAGGACTATGTCGAGGTGCTGACCCGGCAGCGCATCAAGGCGCTGCCCGACGGCGTCTGGGAGACCGAGGACTACATCGACGTCGACCCGGGCGCCGGCGAGGGCCTGGTACCGATCAGGATCCGCATGCGGATCAGCGGCGAGACGGTGCACTACGATCTATCGGGCTCGCATCCGAAGTCGATCGCGAGCTTCCTGAACTCGTGCTACGGCGGCACGTTCGCCGCGATCGTCGCCGGCACGAAGATGCAGTTTCCCGAGATTCCGCTGAATTCGGGCTTCTATCGCGTGGTCACCGTCGACCTCGGCCCGGAAGGCTCGGTCGTCAACGCTTCGTGGCCGACGCCGGTCGCCGGCTTCTGCTCGGGCCCGTTCGAGAAGATCATGAACGCGATCTTCGAGCTCTGGGCGGAGATCCTGCCGGAACGCGCGATGGCCTGCACGTTCAACCTCGACTACCTGCTGATCGGCGGACGCGACGGCCGCGAGCGCAACAGCGCCGCGCACAAGTACTTCATGTGGTACGACTGGATGGTCGGCGGCTGGGGCGCGCGCAACGGCCTGGACGGTTCGCCGTCGACCGGGCCGGTGTTCGGCGTGCAGCTCGGCACGCAACCGTTCGAGGGGCAGGAGCGGCTGGCGCCGGTGCTGACGACCTGCCACGAGCTGCACGTCGACTCCGGCGGTCCGGGCGAATACCGCGGCGGCATGGGCGTCGACAAGGGCGTCATCATGACCGAGGTCGACAAGACCGTGGTCTCGTACTGCTGCGACCGCGAGCGCTCGATCACCTGGGGACTGTGGGGCGGCCTGCCGTCGCTGCCGCACGGCGTCTGGGTCAACCCGGGCCTGCCCAACGAGCGCTATCTGGGCTCGCTGTTCTCCAATGTCGGCTTGTCGGCCGGCGACCTCGTGCAACGTCCGTCGGCCGGCGGCGGCGGCCTCGGCGATCCGCTGGAGCGCGACGAACAGGCCGTGTGCGAGGACGTGGCCGACGGTTACGTGTCGATCGGCCGGGCGGCCAAGGACTACGGCGTCGTCATCAAGGAGATCGATGCGGATCTCGCCCTCTACGAAGTCGACCGCGATGCGACGGTCGCGCAGCGCGCTTACCTGCGGGCGAACCGTTTGAAGTGGTTGCGCGAGGACGCCGCCGGAATCGCCGAACGCTACCGCGCCGGCGAACTCGACATGCTCGACCTGATCCGCACGTATGGCGTGATCGTCGACTGGGGCAGCGGCGAGCTGCTGCCGAACACCACGCGACAGTTCCGCGCGATGCTGATGCGCCGCACCGTGCCGTACTGGGGTCGATCGGTCGCCGCGGGCCGCGATCCGTCGATCACGCTGAAGGCCGCCTGAGCCGCCGCGTCGACACGCGCGATTTCTCCTCCTCCTCCTGAGCTTCCTACCCGTGGGATCGACATCATGCAATCTGATCGCAGAAGGTTCGTCCGTTACGCGGCCGCCGGCGCGGCGGCCGGCACGCTGCCCTGGTGGTCCGGCGCCGCGCGCGCGGCCGACCCGATCGCCGTCGCCGGCATCCACGACGCCTCGGGCGGCATCGATATCTACGGCCGGCCGATGATCAACTGCCTGACGCTGGCGATCGAAGAGATCAACGCCGCCGGCGGCGTTCTGGGCCGGCCGGTCAAGCTGACGCACTACGACCCGCAGTCGAACATGCAGTTGTACACGCAGTACGCGACCGACGCGGCCACCAAGCTGAAGGCCAGCGCGGTGTTCGGCGGCATCCTGTCGGCATCGCGCGAGGCGATGCGGCCGGTGCTGAGACGCTTCCAGACGCTGTATTTCTACAGCGAGCTGTACGAGGGCGGCGTCTGCGACCGCAACATCTTCTGCCCCGGATCGACGCCCGGGCAGACGCTGGAGAAATTCACGCCCTTCGTGATGAAGCGCTTCAACGGCAAGAAGATCTACACGCTCGCCGCCGACTACAACTACGGCCAGATCACCGCCAAGTGGATCAAGCGCTACGCGCAGCAGAACGGCGGCGACGTCGTCGCGACCGACTTCTTTCCGCTCGACGTCAGCGACTTCGGGCCGACGATCCGCAAGATCCAGGCGGCGTCGCCGGACATCGTCATGTCGGTGCTGGTCGGCGGCGCGCACAACGCGTTCTATCGGCAGTGGGCGGCCGCCGGAATGAAGCCCAGGATCCCGATGGCCTCGACGACGTTCGGCATCGGCAACGAGCAGGTGCTGACGTCACCCGACGAACACGACGGCATCATCGTCCCGTACGCGTACTTCGAAGGCATCGAGTCCGCCGCGAACGAGGCCTTCCGCAACAAGTACTACCAGCGCTTCGGCGACGGCGCCGACGGCATCACCGAAGGTGCGGCGATGACCTACCACTCGGCCCACCTGTGGGCGCAGGCCGTCGCCAAGGCCGGCACCATCGACCGGATGAAGGTGATCCAGGCGCTCGAGAGCGGCCTGTCGTACACGGGGCCGGCCGGCAGGACGACGATCGATCCGGCCACGCACCACAACGTGCTGGACGTCTACATCGCCGAGGTCCGCGACCGCCGCTACCACGTGCTGGAGAGCTTCGCGCAACAGCGGCCGATCGATACCAGCGCGGTCTGCGACCTGGTCAAGAACCCGAACGACAACAAGCAGTACGTCATCGACGTCAAGGTCTGAAGCCATGGACGCGATCGTCATCCTGGTCCTGCAACTGGCGGTGACGATCGCCACCCTCGTGCTGGTCAGCGCGGGGCTGGCGATCGTCTTCGGCATGATGCGCGTGATCAATTTCGCGCACGGCGAATTCCTGATGCTCGGCGGCTACGCGGCGATCCTCAGCCATCAGGCGGGGCTGAACCTGTGGCTGGCGATCTTCGTCGTCGCGCCGCTGGCCGTCGGGCTGATCGGCGTGATCATCGAGCGCTTCGTCATCCGGCGCCTGTACGGCAGGATGATCGACACGATGCTCGCGACCTGGGGCATCAGCCTGGCGCTGGTCGGGCTGGCGACCGTGCTGTTCGGCAACAGCGTCGCCGGCATCTCGACGCCGCTCGGTGCGCTGTCGATCGGCCGCTACGGCATCGGCTGGTACGAACTGCTGCTCGTCGCGGTAGCGGCCGCGCTGCTCGCGATCGGCTGGTGGCTGCTGAGCCGCACGCGGATCGGACTGGTCGCGCGGGCGACGATGCAGGACCGGACGATGGCCGCCGCGCTGGGCGTCGATCCGAACCGCGTCTATGCGGCGACGTTCGCGATCGGCGCCGTCGTATCGGGACTGGCCGGAGGACTGCTCGCGCCGATCGCGGGGGTGCTGCCGACGATGGGCGCCGGCTACATCGCCAAGGCCTTCATCACCGTGATCTCCGGCGGCACCGCGATCCTGACCGGCACCGCCGCCGCGTCCGCCCTGCTCGGCGGCGTCAACACCGCGTTCTCGTTCGTGATGACGCCGGTCCTCGGCGAAGTGGCGCTTCTGGGCGCCGCCGTCATCCTGCTCAGGCTGCTGCCGCAAGGGATCACCGGCCGCTTCTTCCGGGGAGCCATCTGATGAAGCGCTGGATCGGATTCGCGCTGCTTGCGGCCGCCGCCGTCTACGCGCTGGTCGTCGTGCCCGCACGCGACGACATGACGCAGATGATCAGCGGCTCGGTCTACGCGAGCTACGGGCTGCTCGCGCTGTCGCTGGCGCTGGTCTGGGGACAGGCCGGCATCCTCAGCTTCGGCCAGACGGCGTTCTTCGGGATCGGCGGCTATGCGTACGCGGTGACGGCGATCAATCTCGGCAACACGACCGCGTCGCTGTTCGTCGCGATCGTCGTGGCCGCCGCGTTCGCCGCGCTGCTCGGCTACTTCATGTTCTGGGGGCGGATCAGCGACGTCTACCTGGGCGTCATCACCTTGACGGTCTCGCTGATCCTCTATCGCTTCTTCAACCAGACGGCTGGCGACGCGTGGCGGATCGGCGATGCGGCGCTCGGCGGCTTCAACGGCATGCCGGGCACGCCGATCCTCACGCCGCCCGGCCTGCCCGACGCGCCGCTGTCGCCGCAGCAGATCTACCTGCTGACGACGACGCTGCTGCTGCTCGCTTATGTCGGCCTGCGCCGGTTGATGCGTTCGCGCTTCGGCCGGGTCGTCGTCGCGATCCGCGAGAACGAGACGCGGGCCGAGCTGCTGGGTTATGACGCGCGCTGGTACAAGCTCGGCGTCTTCACGCTCGGCGGCGGCCTGGCCGGCCTGGCCGGCGTGCTGTTCGCCAATTGCGTGTTCGTCAGCCCGAACATGTTCAACCTGGTCAGCAGCGGGCAACTGCTGATCTGGGTGATCGTCGGCGGGCTCGGCACGCTGGCCGGACCGGTGATCGCCTGTTATCTGCTGCTGATGGCGGCCACGGCGCTCGGTACCGTCAACCAGGGCGGAGGCCTGGCCTGGCTCGACCCCAACCTCGTGCTGGGCGTCGTGCTGACGGCATTCGTGCTGCTGGTGCCGAGCGGTCTGCTGCCGATCCTCGACGGACTCGTGGAGCGGCTGCTGGCCGCGCGACGCGGTCCGCGCGCGGCCGTGGTCGACGAATCCCCGGCGCCGCGCGTCGGCGGCATCACGACCGGAGAATCGACGCCATGACGGCCGCGCTGTTGCAGACACGGGGCCTGACGGCCCGCTTCGGCGGCGTCACCGCCGTCGACGATGTGGACTTCTCGGTCCGGCCCGGAGAACTGCGCTGCCTGATCGGACCGAACGGCGCCGGCAAGAGCAGCTTCTTCAAGATGCTGTCGGGCCAGCTCAAGCCGTCGGCGGGCAGCGTCACCTTCAAGGGCGTGCCACTGGCCGGCAAGTCCGCCGCGCAGATCGCGCAACTCGGCATCGGCATCAAGACGCAGGTGCCCAACGTCTTCGACGGGCTCACGGTCCGGCAGAGCGTGAGGCTGGCGGCCGAACGCGCGCTGCCGCCGCTGTCCGCCGTCGCCCGGGTCGACGCGACGCTGGAACGACTGCGGATCGCGGAACTGGCGGACCGCAAGGTCGGCCAGCTCGCGCACGGCCAGCGCCAACTGGTCGAACTGGCGATGGTGCTGGCGCCGTCGCCGGACCTGCTGCTGCTCGACGAACCGGCCGCCGGCATGACCGGCGACGAAGTGCTTCGACTGGGCGAGATCATCGTCGAGATGGCGCGATCGTCGGCCGTCGTCGTCGTCGAGCACGACATGTCGTTCATCCGCCGCATCGGCCGCACCGTCTCGGTCCTGAACCGCGGCCGGCTGCTGACCGAAGGCCCGGTCGACCGGGTCCTCGACGATCAGCGGGTTCGCGACGTCTATCTCGGCAGGAGCGCCCGATGACCATCCTGCACATCGACAGACTGCGCTCGGGCTACCGGCAGATCCCGATCCTGCACGGCGTCAGCCTGGCGCTGGACGAGGGCGAGTTCCTCGGCATCCTCGGCCACAACGGCATGGGCAAGAGCACGCTGCTCAAGACGATCAGCGGCGAACTGCCGCTCACCGGCGGCGACGTGGCGCTGGACGGCCGATCGCTGAACGCGCTGCCGCAGTACCGGCGCGCCCGCCTCGGCATCGGCTACGTGCCGCAGGGCCGCCGCATCTTTCCGGGCATTTCGGTGCGCCAGAACCTGGAGGTCGGCGCGCTGGCCGCCGGGCAGCCGGTCGACATCGTCGATACCGTGGTCGCCGATTTTCCGCGGCTGGCCTCGATCCTCGACCGGCCCGGCGGCGTGCTGTCGGGCGGCGAACAGCAGATCCTCGCGCTGGCCCGCTGCCTGTGCGGCCAGCCGAAGGTGATCCTGCTCGACGAACCGACCGAGGGAATCCAGCCGTCGATCCGCGACGAGATCATCGACACGCTGCAGGCGCTGCGCCGGCGACGGCCGCTGACGATGCTGCTGGTCGAACAGAACATCGATTTCATCCAACGCCTGTCCGACCGGGTGCTGTCCATGGTCAAGGGCACCCTCGGACCGGCCCATCCATCAGGAGCTCACGATGCCGTTGACCTTTGAGAAATCCGCCGTCTCGATGCCGCTGCCGTCGATGAACGTGCCGAACGTCGATGCCAGCCTGGGCGACCTGTTCCACTCGGACGAGCCGGGCAAGACGATCTGTTGCGGCTTCTTCCGGCTGAACGCCGGAGAGCCGCTGGTCTACGACTACGACTATCACGAGATGAAGATCATCGTCGAAGGCCGGATGACGATCGCCGACGAGACCGGCCGGGTCGTCGAAGCGCAGGTCGGCGACGTGCTGTACTTCGCGGCCGGCAGCCGGATCACGTTCTCCACCCCCTCGACCGGGCTCGGCTTCTTCTGCGGCCGGCGCGAGCCGGGCACGGCCTGAAGGAGCGCGACGATGGCCAGCCAGACCATGGCCGGACCGCAGGCGTCCGACGCCCGCGACGACGTCGTCAGCCGCCCCGTCTATCAGTCATTTCGGCCCGATGCGAGCGGCCGCACGCACGTGGCGCTCGCGGACGCGACCGCGCGCGACGCGTTGGCGCGGTTCGTCGACGACGCATCGCGCGCGGGCCAGCCGCTCGCTCGCGTCGGCGTGCTGGATCCGGCGGGCCCCGATCGCGAGGCGGACGCCGACGCCGCCGCACGAGCCTTGCGCGCCCTGCTCGGCGACGCGGACATGGGCACGCGTCTGTATCTGCTCGGCGCCGAGCGCACGGTCTGGCCGCTCGCCCGCCTGGCACGCGAGCTCGGGCTGATGCCCGAAGCGATCCGCGTCTGGTCCGCCGGCCGAGCGCGGCGCCCCGTCTACTGCGTGCATTGCCGCACGCGGATGGCCGACTGCGAGCGGACGATCGTGCCTTGCGCCGGCTGCGGCCGCGCGCTGGGCGTGCGCGACCATTTCTCGCGCGAACTCGGCGCCTATCTGGGCGTGCGCATCGACGCCGAACACCCGGGCCGGATACCGGCCGCCGAAGCGCTGCAGCCATGATCGAAGACGCCACCCTGGCCGTTCGCGTCACGCGCACCGAGGTCCTGAGCGAAGGCGTCCGATCGCTGCGGCTGGCCCGCGTCGACGGCCAGCCGCTGCCGCACTTCTCGGCAGGCAGCCATGTCGTCGTCGACATCGATACCGGTGATCGCGTCCTTCGCAACCCCTATTCGCTGATCTCGGACGGCGACCGGCTCGGCGAACCGATCCTCGACTACGAGATCGCCGTCGCGCTGAACCCTCGATCGCGAGGCGGATCGGCATGGCTGCACCGCTTCGCGCGACCCGGCGCCCGCCTGCGCATCGGCTGGCCGCACAATCTGTTCGGCCCCCCCGGACCGGCCCGCCTGCACGTGCTGATCGCCGGCGGCATCGGCATCACGCCGATCTTCGCGATGGCGCGCGCGCTGCTCGACTCGGGCTCGGCGTTCGAACTGCACTACGCGTTCCGCGGCGCGAACCGGGCACCGCTGCTCGACCGCCTGCGCGAGTCGACCGGACGAGCCGGTGCCGAACAGACGCTGCACGAGTACGACTCGACGCGCGGCGCGCGACTGGCGATCGCTCGCGTGCTCGACCGGCGTCCGCCCGGCACGCGGGTCCACGTCTGCGGCCCGCAGCCGATGATCGACGAAGTGCGGGCCGCCGCCCGCGATCTCGGCTGGCCGGCCGGCGCCGTCCATGCCGAGGCATTCCAGGCGCCCGCAGGCGGCGAGCCGTTCACCGCCGTGCTGCAGCGCTCGGGCCGCGAACTGGCGGTGGCCGGCGACCAGAGTCTGCTCGAAGCGCTGGAGGCCTGCGGCGCGGGCGTCGACAGCCTGTGCCGCGGCGGCGCCTGCGGCGCGTGCCGGACCACCGTGCTGGCCGGCGACGTGATCCACGCCGATCACGTGCTGACCGCCGACGAGCGCCGGTCCGGCCAATGCCTGATGCCCTGCGTCTCGCGCGGACGCGGACGACTGATCCTGGACTTGTGAGACCGCGACGATGCCTTACCCGTCAACGCCGATCGCCGATGCCGTCTATCGCGGCCCCTTCCGCTTCCGCAACAGCGACGAAGCCGTCCGGCGCTTTCCGTTCCCGTTTCCCGACGACCAGTACCGATACTCGGTGAACCTCGAGCCGCATCGGCGAGGCGCGCCCGGATCGGTCTACGAATTCGACTTCGACGTCGACGAGCACTACGAGAACGAATGCGCGGAACGTGCCATCGTGCTCGACCGCGACCCTCATCGCTGCGTCGTCATGCCGCACATGCGCGTCGCCGAATGGGACACGCTGGCGCTGCTGATGACGTCGATGGCGCGCGATTACCCGGCCGACTTCGAACTGGATCGCCGCGGCCGCGACTGGCACTGGACGAACCGGCGCCTGGGCATCGTGCAACGATTCCGGTTCGGCGACGACGACGATCTGCCCGAAAGCCCGCTGCGTTTCATCGGCCGGCAGGCGCAGGGCGATTTCGTGCTGCTCGATCAGCGCGAAGGCAACCTGTGGGCCGACGCGGGCCTGGTCACCTGCCAGGCCGACTGGTCGATCGCCTTCGACGCCGGCATGAACTTCTTCGAATGGCATGGTCCGGTGCCGATGGCCCACCGGATGGGGGTCTTCGACCGGGCATTGAAGTTCCTGATGAACGTCCGCCAGGGCCAGCCCGCGCGGCGATTGAACTGGACGCTGACCGTGCGGCCGCGGCTCGACACCGCGCCCGAAACGTATGACGAGTGGGGACCGGACCGCGCTCGAGTGACGCCGGACAATGCCGGACGCCTGGTCCACCTGCGCGTCGAGCTGCAGACGTTCTGGCGTCTGCCGGTCAGCAACGCGCTGCTGTTTCCGATCCGCTGCTATCTGTGCAGCATCGAGGACCTGGCGAAGGATCCCGAGCGGTCGAGGCGACTGCTCGGGGTCCTGCGCACGCTGCCGAGGCCGTTGATCGAATACAAGGGATTCGCCGGCTACTACCCGCAACTGATCGCGTGGCTGGAGCGCTGACGCCGCGGCGATGACGGCCTCGAAGAACGTCCGCTCGACGCGGCCGAAGCGGAGCAGCTCGCGCGGCGCCCGACTCCTTGTCGCACCCTTCGTGCCGACCCGACCACCTTGCCGGCATAAGCGCCGCGATAGAGGGTTTTCCATAGGAAAGATTCGGAGAAATTGGTTGCGCGCTTGATGGAATGGCGCAGTGCGGGCTCCCTACACTGCAGCCATCCGCTGCGCGGGCGCCACGGCCGGGATTGCCCCGAGCCACGCGCTGGCGTCCATGCCGCCAGAGGCAACGTGCACGTCCGGCGTGTCCCGGGATCCGTCGGACATGCGGGGCGCGAACGGTCCGCAATCATTAGTCCCTTTCCACATCGACTCGACATGAACCTGACCACACAACGCGCAATCGCGGGCGTGCTCCTGTCCAGTGGGCTCATTGCAGGACCGGCGCACGCGCTGTCGGTCGAAGAAGCCCGGAAGATCGCTTTCGACGCTTATGTCTACGGCTACTCGCTGATCACCACCGAGGTGACGCGCGTGCAAGGGACCAACGTTCCCGCGCCCGAAAGGCTGCGCGCGCCGATCGGCCATTTCATCAACCTCAAGCGCTATCCGACCGCGGAGCACCGTGTCGTTTCCGCCCCCAACGCCGACACGCTGTACTCGGTCGTCTGGCTGGACGTGGGCAAGGAGCCGTGGGTCTTCAGCTATCCGGACCTGGGCGAGCGCTATGCCGTGTTTCCGATGTACAGCCTGTGGATGCCGGTGATCGAATCGGGCGGCACGCGCACCACGGGCCAGAAAGCCCATAGCTTCCTGATCACCGGGCCAGGCTGGTCGGGCAAGGTTCCCGAGGGGATGACCCACGTGAAATCGACGACCCGTTACGCGGTCATGCTGGCTCGCATCTACGCCGACGGCACCGAAGCGGACTACGAGGCCACGAACGCGCTGCAGGCGAAACTGGACGCCCGTCCGCTGTCGGCGGTCGGCAAGGCGAACTACGAGGCGCCGATCGCACCGATCATCGACCCCGGCTATTCGATGACCCAGAAACCGCAGGACGTGATCCTGGGTTTCGGCGTAGAAGAGTACTTCCAGCGCATGGCGGATCTGATGTGCGATGACGCGCCGCCGGTCCCCGAAGACGCGCCGATGCTGGCCGAGATGGCGAAGATCGGTCTGGAACCCTGCAAGCCCTTCAAGCTGGCGGCGCTCGGACCGGACGTGGTCAAGGCGCTGTCGACATTGCCGCAGGATGCGTTGAAGGCCATCGACGCGATCCGCCCTTCGCTCCAGGACGGCAAATCGAATGGCTGGCTGTACCGGACCGGCACCGGCCGCTACAAGACCAACTACATGAAGCGCGCCGCGGTCGCGGCCTTCGGCTGGCCCTCGAACCTGCAGGAAGACGCCGTCTACCCGTATATCGAAGCGGACAGCGAAGGCCGGCCGCTGACCGGCGAACACAAGTACACGGTGACCTTCGCCAACAAGGACGCCTTGCCGCCGGTGAATGCCTTCTGGTCGATCACGATGTACGAACTCGACAAGGGCTGGTGGTTCACGCCGAATCCCCTGAACAAATACACGGTGAGCCCGCGCGACAAGCTGGTCGCCAACGCGGACGGCTCGATCACGCTGTACTTCCAGCATGAATCGCCGGGCGCCGACAGGCAGGCCAACTGGCTGCCCGCGCCCAAGGGCCCGTTCCTGGCCATGTTGCGGATGTACTGGCCCAAGGAGAAGAGCCCGTCGATCTTCGACGGAAGCTGGGTGATGCCGTCGGTCAAGCGGGTGGACTGATTCAGGGCAGGTCCTTGAGCAGCCGGCGCAGCACCTTACCGGCGCCGGTGGCGGGCAGCGTCGTGACGAACCGGATCTCGCGCGGCACCTTGTAGGGCGCCATGTTCTCGCGCGCCCAGGCGGTCAGGGCGGCGGCGTCGAGCTCCATCCCGGGCCGCAGCACCAGGAAGGCCTTGACGACCTCGCCCTTGGTGGGATCGGGGATGCCGATGATCGCGCTCTGCTGGACCGCCGGATGCTTGTTGAGGATCGACTCGACGTCCTCGGGGAACACGCTGTAGCCGGAGACCTTGATCATCTCCTTGAAGCGGCCCATGAAGGTCAGGTAACCGTCCGCGTCGATCCTGCCCATGTCGCCGGTGTGGATCCAGCCGTCGCGCAGCGTCTCGGCCGTCGCCTCGGGGCGGTTGCGGTAGCCTTTGAAGGTCCCGGGACTGCGCAGCACGATCTCGCCGGCCTCGCCGACCGGCATTTGCGCCCCCGTTTCGGGGTCCAGGATGCGGATCTCGTTGCCCGGCACCGGCTTGCCGTGCGTGCCCCAGCGGATGGCGTCGACCGGCATGTAGCAGTCGACCGTGTGCGACTCGGTCAGACCGTAGGACGCCTCGTGCGACACGCAGTTTCCCGTCACGCCGAGCCATTGCTCGGCCAGCGCCTGCGTCCAGTCGATGCCGAAGCTGGTGACCGGATTGCGCAGCAGGCTGGAAAGGTCGAAACGGCCGATGTCGGGCAGTTGCATGATCGCCACGTTCATCGGCGCGACCGTGTACATCGACGAGACACGGTAGCGTTCGATGGCCTGGGCGACGGTGCGGGGGTCGAAGCGGTACAGGAGAATGGTCGTCGCGCCCGCGAGCACGGGCGCGTTCACGCCGCCTACCATCCCGGCGATGTGGTACAGCGGCGCGCATGCCAGCACGATGTCCTTGGCCGTGATGTCGCTGCAATGGGCCGATGCCGCGGACTTGAACCAGGCGTTGCGATAGCTCAGCATCGCGCCCTTGGAACGGCCGGTGCTGCCGGACGTGTAGATCATCAACGCCGTATCGTCCATGTCCAGCGCCACCGGCGCCGGCTCGGCGCCGCTGCCGGCGGCGGCAAGGAAGTCTTCCGTGCCGTCCAGCGGCGCGCCGGACGAAGCCAGCATCTCCTCGGGCACCGGAAGGCTGGGGTCATCGGGCAGCAGATCGCCGTAGCGGGTGACGAATACGTGCGCCAGCGCCGTCCGCGAACGCACCTGGTCGACCACGGGCAGCAGCGATTCCGCCGCCACGATCACCCGCGCCTGCAGATCGTCGAGCTGAGCGAAAAGCTCGTGCTCCTTGTTCAGCGAGCTGCACGGGCTGCACAGGGCGCCGATCTTCTGGATGCCGTACTGGGCGATCACGTACTGGGGGCAGTTGTTCATGAACACCGCGACCGGGTCGCCCTTGGCGACGCCCAGCGCCTGCAGCCGGGCGGCGAAGGCATCGCTCATGCGATCGAGCTCGCCGAAGCTGATCGCTCGGCCATACCAGATGTAGGCGGGCTTGTCGGGCGTCCGGCGCGCGTGCCGGCGCAGCGATTCATGCAGCGGAATCGGCGGGTAGGGGTTAGGGGTGTCCATGCCTGTCTCCTGGAATTTTTCTTGCGCGCATCCGCCGTGCCCGAACTTCGATCGGCCTTGCACGAATTTCGAATCGCGGCAAGAATTATACTAGCTGGTATTCAAAACGATAACTACCGATCCCGGGCCTACCTGGGCAGGAGACAAGAATGACCGTGTCCGCAAGCAGCGCGGCGGGAGCGACCGCGCCCGTCGACGAACAGGCGATGTTCCGCAAGATCACCTGGCATCTGATGCCGATCCTGTTCATCGCGTACGGCGTGCACTACATCGATCGCATCAACATCGGCTACGCCAAGCTGCAGATGTTGCAGACGCTGCCGTGGAGCGAGACGATCTACGGGCTGGGGGCCGGCATCTTCTTCATCGGCTACCTGGCGTTCGAGATCCCGAGCAACCTGTTGCTGGAGAAGACCGGCGCCCGCCTCACCCTGCTGCGCATCATGTTCTGCTGGGGCGTCACGGCGGCGTCGATGATGTTCGTGAAGACGCCGATGCAGTTCTACATCGTGCGTTTCCTGCAGGGCGCGTTCGAGGCCGGCTTTTTCCCCGGCGTCCTGCTGTTCCTGACCTACTGGTACCCGAATGCCCGACGCGGCCGCATGATCGCGCTGTTCATGGTGGCGATCCCGATCTCGGGCATCCTGGCCGGCCCGATGTCGGGTGCGCTGCTGAAGTTCATGGACGGGGTCAATGGCTGGCACGGCTGGCAGTGGCTGTTCCTCGTCCAGGGGCTGCCGGCCGCGGTGCTCGGCATCGCCGCCTACCTGATGCTGACCGACCGCCCCGAGCAGGCGAGCTGGCTGACGCAGGACGAGAAAAATCACCTGCGCAAGCAGCTCGACGCCGATGCCGGCCAGGCAAAGGACGAAGGCGCCCACGGGCTCGCTTCGGTCCTGCAAGTCCTGAAAACCCCGCTGGTCTGGGCGCTGGCGCTCACCTACTTCCTGACGCTGGGCGGCAACTACGCGGTCGGCTTCATGATGCCCACGTTGATCAAGAGCTGGGGTGTGCAGGACCTGTTCATGGTCGGCGTGTATTCGGCGATTCCGTACATCGCCGGCGCCATCGGCATGCTGGCGCTGGGCTTCAGCTCGGACCGGATGGAGGAGCGCCGCTGGCACTACGTGTTCGCGATGATGTGCTCCGTCGCGGGCATGATCCTCATCCTGCTCACGCAGGGCCACTTCGCCGCGCAACTGGCCGCGTTGTCGCTGGGCATCTTCGGCCTGCTGCCGAATGCGTCGCTGCTGTTCGCGCTGGTCACCGAGCGTCTGCCCAAGGCGCAGGCCGCCGCGGGCATCGCCGCCATCAGTTGTCTCGGCAACCTGGGACCGTCGGTGATGCCCTCGATCGTGGGCGCGGTCGTCGAAGCCACCGGCAACCCCCTGTCCACCCTGCACATCGTGGTCGCCGTGTTCGTGGCGGCTTGCGCGGTGCTGCTCTGGTCGGTGCCCGCGGCCCAACGCAGTCGGGGCGTACTGGCCGCGGCCTGAGCGCTTACAAAGGCTTTACGATGGAGATCTACAAGCCAACTTCATTGCACGATGGGTTCGAATGCGCGGGCCGCGCTGGCGGCCAGACACGGCGACGTTGATCCGGGAGGACGAAGGCAGAAGCGCCGCCGCAGGGCCAAGGACTCCCCGTCGCTGGTCGCAGCGGTCGACGAGCGCCGCGAACGCATCCTGAAGGTCGCCGAGCAGTTGTTCTTCCAGAACGGCTACAGCGGAACGACCATGGAAATGATCGTGCAGGCGCTCGGGGTGACCAAACCCTACGTGTACTACTACTTTCGCAGCAAGCAGGCAATTTTCGAGACCCTGTGCTGGCGCCCGACGGTCGCCTGCTTCACCGCGTTGGAGTTTCCGGACGACGACCGGCGCCCGGCCCACGAAAAACTCGCGGCCGGGCTCGAGCATCTGGTGCGGGAGACGATCGCCCACTATCCGGCCGCATTCTTCACGCACAAGGAGCCCAGCGTGCTGACGCCCGAGTTCCGGGCCAAGCAGCTCGATCTGGCGCACCGGTTCTATGACCAGATGGATGCATTGCTGGAACAGGCCCGGCGCGATGGCAACGCGAATTTCGACGACACGAGGCTGACCTCGCTGGCCGCTTGCAGCTTGCCGGGATTCCTGTTCACCTGGTACCGGCCCGATGGGCGTCTGCCGGCCGAGGATGTCGTGCGCGAATTGAGCAAGCTGGTCTATCGCGTACTGGGGTTGCGCATTCGAGCACGCCCGCGAAAGCCGGCGCGGTCCGGCCCGCGCTGAGCGCGGCCCGTGCAGTTCCATCGATGGGTCGGCCTGGCCGATCTGCCGCCGGTCGACACGCGTCGACGCCGCCGGGGCCGCACGCGGCACCCGGCTCCGCGTTCCCCCCGCAGCGTCACGCCCTTCGCGCCAGCTCCGCCGCCTTGCCGACATAAGCGCCGGGCGTCAGTTCGCGCAGCCGTGCCTTGGCTTCGGCCGGAATCGCCAGCGTCTCGACGAACGCGGCGAGCTGCGCGGCGTCGATCGCGCGGCCGCGCGTCAGGTCCTTGAGCTTCTCATAAGGATTGTCGACGCCGTAGCGGCGCATCACGGTCTGGATCGGCTCGGCCAGCACTTCCCAGCACGCTTCGAGGTCGGCGGCCAGCCGCTGCGGATCGAGTTCGAGCTTGTCCAGGCCGCGGCGGCACGACACCAGCGCCAGCAGCGTATAGCCGAAGGCCACGCCGACGTTGCGCAACACCGTCGAGTCGGTCAGGTCGCGCTGCCAGCGCGAGACCGGCAGCTTCTCGGCCAGATGGCGCAGCAACGCGTTGGCCAGGCCGAGATTGCCCTCGGAGTTCTCGAAGTCGATCGGGTTGACCTTGTGCGGCATCGTCGACGAGCCGATCTCGCCGGCCTTGAGCTTCTGCTTGAAGTAACCGAGCGAGATGTAGCCCCAGACGTCGCGGTTCAGGTCGATCAGGATCGTGTTGGCGCGGGCGACGGCGTCGAACAGCTCGGCCATGTAGTCGTGCGGCTCGATCTGGATCGTGAACGGGTTGAACGCGAGACCCAGCGATTCGACGACGCCGCGCGCGAAGCCTTCCCAATCCAGCGACGGTTCGGCCGACAGGTGCGCGTTGTAGTTGCCGACGGCGCCGTTCATCTTGGCCAGGATGCGGACGTCGCGAATCCGCGCGAGCGCGTCGCGCAGCCGCATGACGACGTTGGCGATCTCCTTGCCGACCGTCGTCGGCGAGGCCGGCTGGCCGTGCGTGCGCGACAGCATCGGCACGTCGGCGTACGCGTGCGCCATGCCGCGCAGCCGCTCGATCAACTGCTCGAAGGCCGGCACGATCACCTCGTCGCGCGCGGCGCGCAGCATCAGCGCGTGCGAGGTGTTGTTGATGTCCTCGGACGTGCACGCGAAGTGCACGAATTCGAGCCCCGCCTGCAGCGCCGGCACGTCGGCGACCGATTCCTTGATGAAGTACTCGACGGCCTTGACGTCATGGTTGGTCACGGCCTCGATCTGCTTGATGCGCGCGGCCTGCGCGTCGCCGAAGCCGCCGACGAGTTCGCGCAGCGCCCGGCGCGCCGGCTCGGGCAGCGGCGGAAACTCCGGCAGCCCGGCGTCGGACAGCGCGATCAGCCACTGCACCTCGACCTGCACGCGAAAACGCATGAACGCGCCCTCGGACAGCAGGCCGCGCAACGGGCCGACCTTGTCGGCATAACGGCCGTCGAGCGGCGACAGCGCATTGAGGGCGGCGGCTTCGGCCGGCGTCGGCGTCGGCAACGCCTGGCCGGCGGCGCCGACGGCGGGAGAGGCAGTGGACATGTCGTATCGGGCCCGGCTGTGCCGGAGCGGATGGAAAGCCGGTCATTTTACTCGCGGCCGGGTCGCCGGCCGCCGTCCGGCCGGCACCGCGCGGACGCCCCCCGCGCGCGCCGGACCGGCCGACCGCTTTGTTATACTGCGCCGCCGCGACTCGCGGTCGGCGAGCTTGACGAGCGCTTTTCCCACAGGGCATCGACATGAAACTTCTCGGTTCGTTGGCCAGTCCGTTCGTGCGCAAGGTCCGCGTCGTGCTGGCCGAGAAAAAGATCGACTGCCCGCTCGAACTCGTCGACGCATGGTCGCCGGATTCCACGCTGCAGCAGAGCAATCCGCTGGGCAAGGTGCCGTGCCTGATCATGGACGACGGCGGTGCGATGTTCGATTCGCGCGTCATCGTCGAATACCTCGATTCGATCAGCCCGCTGCACAAGCTGATTCCGGCCGGCGGCCGCGCCTGCGCCGAGGTCAAGTGCTGGGAGGCGCTGTGCGACGGCCTGCTCGACGCCGGCGTGCTGATCCGCGCCGAATCCACGCAGCGCGCCGAATCGCAGCGTTCGGCCGCCTGGGTCGCCCGCCAGCAAGGCAAGATCGACGCGGCCGTCGCGGCGATCGCGCGCGGGCTGGGCGAGCGCCAATGGGCGTGCGAGGGCCGCTACACGCTGGCCGACATCTGCATCGGCTGCGCGCTCGGCTGGTTGAACTTCCGCTTCCCCGCGCATCCGTGGCGCGACGACCATCCGTCATTGGCCGCGTACTTCGACCGCCTGATGCAGCGGCAGGCGTTCATCGACACGACGCCGCGATGAACGGGCGGGTACGCCGGCTCACGCCCCGTCGGTCGCCGTGATGAAACCGCCGCCCAGGCACACCTCGCCGTCATACAGCACCGCCGACTGCCCGGGCGTCACCGCCCATTGCGGCGCATCGAAGCGCAGCGTGATCGTCGACGCATCGGCGTCGCGAACGGCCAGCCGGCACGCGGCATCGGCCTGCCGGTAACGCGTCTTGGCGCCGAGCGGCCGGCGGCCGTCCAGCGCATCGGCCGGCGCACGGCCATCGATCCACGACACCGATTCGGCGACGAGCGCCGACGACAACAGCCACGGATGATCGTGGCCCTGGACCACGTACAGCGTGTTGCGCGCCATGTCCTTGCGCGCGACGTACCACGGATCGCCGCTGCCCTCGCGCAGGCCGCCGATGCCGATGCCCTTGCGCTGGCCGAGCGTGTAGAACGCCAGCCCGACGTGCTCGCCGATCGTGCGGCCGGCGTCGTCGACGATCGGGCCGGGCCGCGTCGGCAGATAACGGTTGAGGAACTCGCGGAACGGCCGTTCGCCGATGAAGCAGATGCCGGTCGAATCCTTCTTGGCGGCGTTGGACAGGCCGAGCGCGGCCGCGATCGCCCGCACCTGCCGCTTGGGCAGCGGGCCGAGCGGAAACAGCGCGCGCGACAGTTGCGCGGCGTCGAGCCGGTGCAGGAAGTAGCTCTGGTCCTTGCCGGCATCCAACCCGCGCAGCAATTGCCAGCGCCGCTCGCCGTCGGCGCCGGCGACCGCGCGCACCCGCGCGTAGTGGCCGGTGGCGATCAGGCCGGCGCCCATCCGCATCGCGTGGTCGAGGAACGCCTTGAACTTGATCTCGGCATTGCACAGCACGTCGGGGTTCGGCGTGCGGCCGGCCGAATATTCGCGCAGGAACTCGGCGAACACGCGATCCTTGTACTCGGCGGCGAAGTTGACGGCCTCGATGTCGATGCCGATGACATCGGCCACGCTGGCGGCGTCGAGCAGGTCCTGGCGCGTCGAGCAGTATTCGCCGTCGTCGTCGTCCTCCCAGTTCTTCATGAACAGGCCGACGACGTCGTAGCCGTGCTGCTTGAGCAACCAGGCGGTCACCGACGAATCGACGCCGCCCGACAGGCCGACGACGACGCGCCGCCCGTCGCCCGGCTCGATGCCGGCGAAACCGGGCGCCGCGGCGTCGCGCAGCACCGACGACGTCAACGCCGGCGACGGCTGGGGGACGGACGGAAACTCGGACGAAAGCGCGGACGAGGACGGAATCGGAGCCGGGAACGACATGACGGATGCGAAGGACGGCGCGGCGCGCCGGATGATGGCGATTCTATCGCGGCGGGGTCCGGCGGGAATCGGACCGGGCTGCCGGACGCCGGAGCGGCAAGGACCGATCATGCTATAAACCGGGTCCAAACGAGGCGATCCGCCGCTAATGACCGGTGAACCGCGAGGAATACCGCTGGCGGCGGCCAGAACTACCCGCTCGACCAACGAGCCGAAGAAAGACGGAGGGCGCGATGACGGCCAAGGGTTTCATCTTCCTGATGCTGGTGACGATCGGGACCGTGATGGTCGCGGGCACCGTCGCCGAATCCTTCACCGGCGAGGGCTTCGGCCGCACGATCGTCGTCGCGGTGCTGACCGCGCTGGTCGTGTTTCCGGCCGCCCGCTGGGCCGAGCGCAAGGGCTGGATCAAGGGCTCGGTCCGCGTCGACGAACTGCGCAAGGAATTCAGCCGCCAGCGCCCGCCCGCCAAGACCGGCCAGCCGGACGCCCCGTCGACGCCGCCCGGCAAGCCGGCGTCCACCGACGAGCGCGACGGCACGACATGACGGCCGCGCCGGACGGAGCCGCGTGATGCTGCCGGAAATCGCGCTGCTCAAGCTGTTCGCGAGCTTCCTGCTCGGCGGCTTCGTCAGCCTCGTCACGATCATCAACCCGC
The DNA here is from genome assembly GCA_047601745.1 of Burkholderiaceae bacterium. Classification (GTDB taxonomy): domain Bacteria; phylum Pseudomonadota; class Gammaproteobacteria; order Burkholderiales; family Burkholderiaceae_E; genus JAKPAM01. The sequence goes on from JASGIS010000001.1 coordinate 6,666,385, forward strand.
TGGCGACGATCCCGTTCTTCACCGGACTGTCCGGCCACCTGTCCGATGCCGACGCGCAGGCGATGGCGCGTCGCGCGGCCGGCTACTGCCTGTCGATCCTGCTGGTCAGCCTGTTCGCCGGCACGCTGGTGCTGTCGATGTTCGGCATCTCGCTGGGCGCGCTGCGGATCGCCGGGGGCATCGTCGTCGCGATCCTGGGCCACGGCATGCTGTACGGCCGCGGCGAGCGGCAGTCGCCGCAGACCGTGTCGTTCAAGAACCCGGCGTTCTTTCCGCTGGCGCTTCCGGGCATCACCGGGCCAGGAACGATCGCCGTCGTCATCGGCATCTCGACCGAGATCGGCGAAATCGACGCGATCGGCCACCGGGTCAGCGCGTACGCCGGCACCGTGCTGGCGATGATCGCGGTCTGCACGCTCGAACTGATCGTGCTGCGCAGCGCCCGCGTGATCGTCAACCGCATGGGCGAGGCGGCGATCGAGGTGATGACGCGGCTGATGGGTTTCCTGCTGTTCTGCGTCGGCGTGCAGTTCATCGCGTCGGGGATCCGGACGTTCCTGACCAGCAGTTGAAAGTTGCCGCGGCAGACCCGAACTAATCGGCACGCCCCGCCCTTTGCGGACGGGCCCTTCGCCGGTTACGATGAGCTGATCAAGGAGAGCCATGAACGCCGTGGAAATCATCGATACGGATCGGAACCTGGGCCTGCGCCGAGTCGCGATGTTCGACTACGCGCTGCACATCGCCGGTCCGCTGCTGTCCATGGGATTCCTGTCGGTCATCGCGCTGATCATCAACTACATCAAGCGCGACGACGCCCGCGGCACGATCTACGAAACCCACATGAACTGGATGATCCGTACGTTCTGGTGGACGCTGTTCTGGATCGTCGTGACGGCGGTCCCGGCGGCGCTGCTGACCGTGCTGTCGTTCGGGATGCTGTCGTTCCTGTTCATCGTGCCGGTGATCTGGTACCTGTACCGGATGATCAAGGGCGTGCTGCGGCTGAACGACGGCCGCGCGATGCCCGAATGACGCCGCGGCGATGACGCGCGGCCGCCTGCCGATCCCTCTTTTCCCGGCCCTGCGGTCCGGGGACGCGGCCGCGGTCGATCCCGCGGCCGTCGTCGACCCCGGCCGCCGCCGCTGGCTGCGGACGGCCGCCGTCTCCCCGGCGGCGCTGATGCTCGGCGCCTGCGCGTCGCCCGCCTTCCTGCCCGGCCCGGCGACTCCGCCGCCGATGCCGGTCGCGCGCGTCGGGCAGCGCTGGCGCTACCAGCGGATCAACCAGTACAACGGCCAGTCGCTGGGCATCCACACGTATACGGTCACGCGGGTCGACGGTCCGCAGGTCATCGTCACGCTCACCGACGGCGACGGCTCGACGATCGGGCAGGAGCGCTACGAAGCGCCGTGGCGCGTCATCGACGACCTCGGCTTCGACATGCCGCAGCACTTCGCGAGGCCGGTGCCGCACCTGCCGCCCGTGCTGCAGGCCGGCGCGCGCGAGACCCTGTCGACGACCTACCAGGTACCCGGCAATTCCAGTTCGCTGGCGTGGTCGCAGTGGCTGACCGCGCAGGGCTGGGAACGGATCACGGTGCCGGCCGGGACCTACGACTGCCTGCGGATCGAGCGGCGGATCCGGTTCCGCCACAACGACGTGTTTCGCGAGTGGCCGGAGCGCAGCGAGACGATCTGGTACGCGCCGGCGGTCGAGCGCTGGGTCCAGCGCGAATGGACCGGCATCTACTACTGGCCCGGCGTGCCGCCGACGCGACTGCGCGAGGACTGGATCACGTCGCGCCTGATCGACCATACGGCGGCGCCGATCTCCTGACCCCCGCGCGATCCGGCGTCGACAGGGTTCGTCCGATCGAACCGGGGTGGGCTGGAGCTTGCCTTCGCGGATAATGCCGGGGCAATCGAACAGGAGACGCCGATGCCGCCCGATCACGCCCCCCCGCCGCCCCACGAATCCCCCGACGTCGCCCGGGCCGCCGCCCGCTCGCCGATCGACCCCGGCCGCCGCCGATGGGCGCTGGGCACGCTGGCCGCGGCCGCGGCGACGCTGCCCGCGGCCCGCCCCGCGCGGGCGCAGGCCGCCGCGTTCCCGACCCGCCCGATCACGCTGGTGGTCCCGTTCCCCCCGGGCAGCGCCAGCGACATCCCGGTGCGCGCGCTGTCGGCCGCGGCCGCCAAGAAGCTCGGCCAGTCGATCGTCATCGAGAACAAGCCCGGCGTATCGGGCACGCTCGGGCCGGTCGGCGTCGCCAAGAACGCCGCGCCGGACGGCTACACGGTCGCGATCGCGCCGGCCAGCCTGTGGCGGCTGCCGCACCAGCAGAAGGTCAACTACGATCCGATCCAGGATTTCACGTACATCGCCGGCCTGGCCGCGTACACGTTCGCGGTCGCCGTCAACGCCGACGCGCCGTGGCAGACGCTGGGCGAGATGCTCGCCTGGGGCAAGGCCAACCCGGGCAAGCTGTCGCTGGGCGGCACCGGCACCGGTGCGTCGGGCCACATCGCGGCGTTCAAGCTCGCCAAGCTGTCCGGCGCCGACATCAACTTCGTGCCGTTCAAGGGCGGCGCCGAGATCTCGGCGGCGATGCTCGGCGGGCACATCGCCGGCCAGACCGACGCCGGCTGGACGCCGCTGGTCGAGACGGGCAAGGCGCGCCTGCTGGCGGTGTTCACCGACAAGCGGCTGGCAAAATACCCGAAAGTGCCCACGGCCAAGGAAGCGGGCTACGACATCGTCGTCGACTCGCCGTGGGGGCTCGTCGGCCCCAAGGGCATGGACCCGAAGATCGTCGCGACGCTGGAACAGGCGTTCCTCGGCTCGCGCGACGACCCGGCCTATCGCAAGGCGCTCGACACCTTCGACCTGCGCGACCTGAACCTGGGCAGCGCGGCGTTCACGCGCGTCGCCGAACAAACCTACGCGGCCGAAAAGCACAATCTCCAAGAATTGAACATCAAACAGAACTGAGGATCACCGCATGAGTACGTCATCCCCTGCTTATGAGCGCGAACACCAGCACCGCTGGATCCAGGGCGATCTGGCGCTGTTCCGCGACTCGATCCGCCGTTTCGTCGAGAAGGAACTGGCGCCGAACGAAGAGCGCTGGTGGAAACAGCAGAAGGTCGATCGCGAAGTCTGGCTCAAGGCCGGCGAGATCGGCATGCTGTGCCCGAGCATTCCCGAGGAATACGGCGGCGGCGGCGGCACGTTCGCGCACGACGCGATCATCGCGATCGAGCAGTCGCGGGCGATCGCCTCGTCGCTGGGCACCAACGTGCACAGCGGCATCGTGTCGCACTACATCCTGCGCTACGGCACCGAAGAGCAGAAGAAGAAATACCTGCCCGAGATGGCCGCCGGCCGGATGGTCGCCGCGATCGCGATGTCCGAGCCGGGCGCCGGCTCCGACCTGAAGAGCATCCGCACGCGCGCCGACAAGAAGGGCGACCGCTACCTGATCAACGGCGCCAAGACCTTCATCACCAACGGCTACTGGTGCGACCTGATCGTGCTCGTGGCCAAGACCGATCCGGACGCCGGCAGCAAGGGCGTGTCGCTGATCATGATCGAGACCAAGGACCTGCCCGGTTTCAAGCGCGGCCGGATCCTGGACAAGATCGGCCAGAAGGGCCAGGACACCGCCGAACTGTTCTTCGACAACGTCGAGGTGCCGCAGTCGAACCTGCTGGGCACCGAAGAGGGCAAGGGCTTCTACCAGTTGATGCAGCAGTTGCCGCAGGAGCGGCTGATCATCGGCCTGGGATCGGTCGCGGCGATGACGCGGGCCGTCGAGCTGACGATCGAGTACACGAAGCAGCGCACGGTGTTCGGCGCGCCGCTGGCCGACATGCAGAACACCCGTTTCAAGCTCGCCGAATGCCAGACGCTGTGCAAGGTGGCCGCGGTGTTCGTCGATGACTGCATGGAGAAGATCCTGGCCGGCGCCGTCCAGCCGCTTCTGGCGGATCATGACCATGGCGAATGGGCCGGCAGGACTTTCGCCGAGGTGCAGGCGGAGGAGGGCGACGCCCTGGCCGTCTGGATGTCGGACCCCGATGCGGCTCCGCACGGTGGCGAGCCCCTGAACGGCCTGCTGCTGCGGGCGGCGACATTCATGGACGAACTGCTTCAATTGCCGGGCCACACCGTCGCGGTCACCCACGCGGCGATGATCCGGGCAGCCATGCTGCATGTGCTGGGCGCGCCGTGGCAGTCCTATCGCAAGATCGACATCGAGCCCCTGAGCACGGTCGACTTCCGCGGCGACGGCCGCCGCTGGACGCTCCGCGCCGGCTCTCGCCGCGCAGGGGCGGGCGGCCGTGCCTGACAAATGCGATCGGCATGGAAAACTTCGACACAGCGACTAGATAGGCGTTGCAGGCCCAGCGGCAGACAAGGAACCAGACATGCTTGAACGACTGACATTGAACGACGGCGCCACCATCCCACGGATCGGGCTCGGCTTGTGGCAGGTCGATCCGGGCATAACGGCCAAGGTCGTGCGCTGGGGCATCGAGGCCGGCTACCGTCTCATCGATACAGCCGAGGGCTATCGCAACGAGGAAGGCGTGGGCGAGGCGATCCGCTCCTGCAGCGTGCCGAGGAGTGAGCTGTTCATCACCTCCAAGCTACGCAACGGCGCGCACCGGCGCGACGACGCGCTACGCGCCTTCGACGACACGATGGCGAAGCTCTGCATCAACCAGATCGATCTATTTCTGATCCATTGGCCGGTTCCCAGCCGTGATCACTATGTCGAAGCCTGGAAGACGTTGATCGAGCTGAGGCAAGCGGGGCGTATCAAGTCGGTCGGCGTGTCGAACTTCAACCAGGATCATCTGGAGCGCATCATCGGCGAGACCGGCGTCACGCCGGTCGTCAACCAGATCGAATTGCATCCGCGCTTCCAGCAGCGCGACAGCGGGACTTCAACAGGAAGCACGACATCCGCATCGAAAGCTGGAGCCCGCTGGGCAGCGGTCGGCTACTGGCCGACCCGACTCTGGAGAAGATCGCCAGAAAACACGGCAAGTCAGTGGCGCAGGTCATTATTCGCTGGCACCTTCGGGAAGGCTTGGTTGTCATTCCGAAGTCGACCCACCATGAGCGCATCGCCGCCAATTTCGCCGTCTTCGACTTCGATCTGGACGAGGACGACATGCGGGCCATCCGCGGCATGGATGCCGCCGACGGCCGCAACGGATCGGATCCCGCGACGGCCGCATTTCTGTTCTGAAGCGCGTGGCGCGAATACATAACAGCGCGGTTCGCCACTCCACGCGCAGCTTGATGCGGCGGGCAGGGGCGATCTGAGGCTTATGATCCCAACACCCCAAACAGCTTTTCGATCTCCGCCATTGGCTTGAAGAGCCGATTGGGCTGATCGGACAGCCGAAGAAATTCATGCCGCTCGTAGAACGAGATCGCCGCGTCGTCCTTTGCATCCACGACGACCGCCAAGGAGGCCGTTTCGCCTCGCAGGCAACGCCGGAGGGCATCGAGCAGAAGAACCGCGCCCAACCCTGCACCTTTCCGCTTCACATCGACCGCCAGCCGTCCGAGCAATGTGGCCGGCAGAACCGGATAGCGCGGCAATCTCTTGATGAACACCGCTGGCAGTTCCGCGGCTTTGATGGATGTGTTCGAGAGCGTGTAGAAGCCGACGACCTTGGAGGAGGGCGGCTCCAACAGCACATAGGGCGCGGCGACGCGCCGGCGCGCGTCCTGACCCGCCTGCGATTGCAGATAGCGATCGAGCGCTTCGACGCCGCAGGAGAAGGCCGAACGATCATGCCGTGTCGTGTCGAGAAACTCTATGGTGGGCCTGACGGCAGCGCTCACGCTACTGGTCGCCGATCAGCACCTTATAGGCCGCCACGCGCTCTTGCATTCGCTTGCCGGGCTCCCGCGGGTTGAGGAGCGCTTCCACGAATGCCTGGGAGTCTCTGACGCTGAGCGTGATCACTTCATGCTCGGCGATGGCGCGCTTCGCGGCGTCCTGAACGCTGGCCAGCACGAAATCGGTAATGCTGCGGCCTTCGAGGGCTGCGGCATGTTCGATCAAAGCTTTCTGTTCCGCTGTCACGCGGGCTTCCAGCCGTTCGCCGCGTTTGCGGGTCGCTGGAACACCTTCCTGTCCTAGCGCGTGCGCCATTATCGTCTCCTGTCTTCCGCAATGTACGGCCATATGCCGGCACATTCAAGGAGTGCCTGGGCCAAATGACAACTTCCGGTGTCATGCGGCAGCTTCCAGCTCGGTGCATGGGCTGAAGTGTGCGAAGGCCTCATAGGGAAGGGCAGTCGCCTCGTCTTGTCTCGAAGAATGCGGCTGCGCCCCAGCCCTTCTAGGGATCATAACATTCGCGTATGGATCAATCCGTACATTGTATTTGTATTATGTTCCTGATGCGGCTTGGCTAGGCTGATCGAAAGCGGCCACGTTCCGGGGACAACGGGATGAAAGCAATCCACGCCGATCGGGCTTCCGGAATCGCCTTCCTGGCGGTTGCGATTTTCTTCGCCATACCGACTTTCGGTTATGGCATGGGAACGCTTTTACGCTTCGGTGCCGGCGTCTTTCCTCTCGTTGTCTCCGTCCTGCTCGGCGTGGTGGGATTGGCTCTGATCGTCAGGTCGTTCGCGGTGAGCGGCGACGTCGTGCTTCCGTTCGACCTGCGCGCGGTCGCCTTCATTGTCGCCGGCATGCTGTTCGGCGCGGTCGCGCTCGGCCGCTTCGGTCTCGTCGTCGCGGTGCCCGGCTCCGTGATCCTGGCCAGCTTTGCCTCACGCGAAAAACACCCGCTGGGCGTGATCGTGTCGGCCGCGGTGCTGACCTTGTTCGCCTGGCTGATCTTCGTCGTCGGGCTCGGCGTGCGCCTGCCGCTGATCGGGGGGCTGTGACGATGGACTGGTTCACCCACCTTGCCGGCGGCTTCGCCACCGCGGTCACCCTCCATAATCTGGTGCTGTGCTTCACCGGCGTGCTGCTCGGCACCGCCATCGGCGTGCTGCCGGGCGTCGGCCCGCTGGTGACGATCGCCATCCTCATCCCCATGACCTATCGCGCTGGAACCGACCAGTGCGCTGATCATGCTTTCGGGATCTACTACGGCGCGCAGTATGGCGGCTCGACCACCGCCATCCTGGTCAACCTGCCGGGCGAATCCGGCGTCTGTCGTCACCTGCATCGACGGACATCAGATGGCGCGCAACGGTCGGGCGGGCGCCGCGCTGGCCATCGCGGCACTGGGCTCCTTCTTCGCCGGCACCGTCGGCACGCTGCTGATCGCGGGCTTCTCGCCCTATCTTTCGAAGATCGCCCTGTCCTTCACGCCCGCCGACTACTTCTCCCTGATGGTGCTGGGCCTCGTCGCGGCCATCGTGCTGGCATCCGGGCGGATTGCTCAAGGCCTTCGGGATGATCCTCATCGGCCTCCTCCTGGGTACTGTCGGCATCGATCTCACGACCGGCATACCGCGCTACACCTTCACTTCGTTCGAATTGGTGGATGGCCTCGATTTCACCGCGCTGGCGATGGGCCTGTTCGCTTTCGGCGACATCATGGCCAACGCCGGCAAGAAGCAGAGCGGCAGGTGATGCAGGGCTCGATCCGCGGCCTGTGGCCGAACCGGCAGGAATTCCGGCGAGGCGTGGCCGGCGGTGATACGCGGCACGGCCCTCGGCTCCTTGCTCGGCCTGCTGCCGGGAGGCGGCGCCACACTCTCGTCCTTCGCCAGCTACTCCATCGAGAAGAAGATTTCGCGCACGCCCGAGCGCTTCGGCAAGGGCGCGCCGCCGGGCGTCGCGGCGCCCGAAGCTGCCAACAATGCCGGCGCGCAAAGCTCCTTCATCCCCATGCTGACGCTCGGCATTCCCTCGAACGGGGTCATGGCCATGATGATCGGCGCCATGATGATCCACAACATCGTGCCGGGGCCGGAGGTCATGACGCGCAACGCCGACCTGTTCTGGGGCCTTATGGCCTCGATGTGGATCGGCAACCTGCATGCTGGTCATCATCAACCTGCCGTTGATCGGCATCTGGGTCAGCTTCCTGCGCATCCCCTATACCTATCTCTACCTCGCCATTCTCGTCTTCTCGATGATCGGCCTTTACTCGATCACCAACTCGTCCGGTGCCGATCTTCATGGCGGCCGGGTTCGGCGTGCTGGGTTATGTCTTCAACCGCCTCGGCTGCGAGCCGGCGCCGTTGCTGCTCGGCTTCATCCTCGGCCCGATGATGGAAGTCTTCGCGCGCCGCGCCCTGCTGCTGTCGCGCGGCGATCCCTCCGTCTTCCTGACCGACGCCCTGTCGGCAACGCTGCTCGCGGGTGCGGTGCTGCTGCTGATTTCCGTCCTGTCGCCGGCGATCCGGCGCAAGCGTGAAGAAATCTTCGTGGAAGAATGACCAGACGCCCGGCCTGCCGGGCAACCAACCAAGAGGAAGCCAATGCCCGACATCATGGGTGAATATGTCGACCGTCTCGTCACCGTCGAGATGCGCAACCGGGGAATGAACTTCGGCATCGTCCGCCGGATCTACGACGAGGCCAGGAAGGAGGGCGGCGGCCGCCCCATCAGCGCCCGCGCGGCGGAAGCGCTGGTCGGCAGGGTCAAGCCCGGCGACGTCGTCTTCATCGTGACCGGGGCAGGGTACTATCCCGAAGTGCCCAACGGCGAGAGCGACGGACCTCCGGGCGCGGCTTCGCTGGCGCGCGCCATATATTGGGGCCTGAAGGCGATCCCGGTGTTCGTCGTGGAGGAGTGCCATGCGCCGCCCGTCGTTGCCTCCTCGCAGGCGGCACATGTCATGATACGCGAATTCCATCTGGCCAAGACGCGCCGGATGGGCGGCGCGCTGATCACCGCGCCGCAGGACAAGACGAGGGCGCCGCAGTGGGCGCAGTCCATCGTCGATGAATACAAGCCCGCCGCGGTCATCGCCATCGAGAGGCTGGGGCCGAACGACCAGGGCTTCGTCCACGGCTCCACCGGCGTCAAGAAAGACTGCGTCGACCTCGGCCATGTGTTCCTGGCTGCGCAGAAAGCCGGGGCGCTGACGATCGGCATCGGCGACAACGGCAACGAGATCGGCTTCGGCCGCATTTACGACTTCATGCGCGATTTCCATCCCTATGGGCGGGAATGCCAGTACGAGGGCGGCACCGGCGTCATCACCACCATCGCCACCGACGTCTTCCTGCCGGCCTCGATCTCCAACTGGGGCGCCTACGGCATCGCGGCGATGGTTTCGTTCCTGCTCAAGGACCGCGAGGTGCTCCAAGACGCCCGAGATGGAGCGCCGCATCCTGGAAGCCTGCCTGAACAATGGCGGTTGGGAGATGCGCTACTGCACCAACCGCTTCATTGTCGACGGAACCGTCGGCGAAAGCTCGATGTCCATCGTCCAACTCCTGCACGACATGCTGCGGCTCAATCTGGCAGCGCCGGACCGCGGCCTGTCGCACGGAAAAGTGAAAGAAACCAAGCAGAGGGAAACCGCACAATGACCAATCTGACCCGCCGCACGCTCGGCGCCCTGATAGCAACCCTGATGATGACGCCCGGGCTGGCCCTGGCGCAGAATTATCCGTCCAGGGCCATCAACATCATCGTCCCATACGCGCCTGGAGGGCAGGGCGACATCACCGCCCGGCTGATCGCCGAGCACCTGTCGGGGCTCGTCGGCCAACCGGTGACGGTCGAGAACAGGGCCGGCGCCAACGGCGTCATCGGCATCTCGGAAATTGCCAAGGCCGCGCCGGATGGATATACGCTGGGCGTCGTCGTCGCCTCGCACGCCATGGCGCGCCCGCTGGTTCCGAAACTGCCCTACGACCCGGTAACCGATTTCACGCCGATCACCACCACCGCCCTGACCGACATGGTGCTGGTGGTGCCGCCAAGCCTCGGCGTGAGCAACGTCAAGGAATTCGTCGCCCTCGCCAAGTCGAAGCCGGGCCAGATGGCCTACAAGTCCGCAGGGCAGGGCAGCAACTCGCATCTGTTCGCGGCATGGTTCGCGGATGCGGCGGGGCTGGACATGATCCACGTTCCCTACAAGGGCAGCGGCGATTCCATCCCCGATCTGCTCGCCGGTGTCACGCAGATGGGTTTCGATACCGTTCCGGCCGTGCGCGGCTATCTGGAAAACGGCCAGCTGAAGGCGATTGCCGCCGGTGGCCCCAGGCGCGTCGAGACCATGCCGGACCTGCCCACCGTCGCCGAGCAGGGGCTGGACGGCTTCGCCGCCAATTCGTGGGGAATGGTGATCGGACCCAAGGGAATGCCTGCCGACGTCGTGACCTATCTGAACAAGAACATCGTCAAGGTGCTCGAAATGCCGGAGGTGAAGGACAAGTTCCGCACGATGGGCGCGCAGGTCGTGGCCGATACGCCCGACCAGGCCCGTGATTTCCTCACCAAGGAAGAAGCGAATTACAGCGCGCTGATCACCAAGCTGCATATCTCCCTGTCGAAGTGACGGGCGCGGCCGGGCCGGCACCTGCCGGCCCGGCCTGTTGCCGGATGGCCGTCGCCACGCGATAGTGCGGCATGAACCGATCCTCACGATCCCTGAATGTCCGGCAGGTCGAGGCGTTCCGCGCCGTCATGGTCTCCGGCAGCATCACGCGGGCCGGGCGGCTGCTGTCCGTATCGCAGCCGGCGATAACCCGGCTGATCCACGATCTCAAACTCGATCTCGGCATGAGGCTGTTCACCAGGGCCGGCGCGACCGTGGTGCCGACCCCCGAAGCCAGGGCCTTCTTTGCCGAGGTGCAGCGTTATTTCGTCAGCACCGAGCGGCTGCGGGAGGCCGCGATGATCATCCGTGAGCACAGCGCGGGCTCGCTGCGCATCGCCGCAATTCCTTCGCTATCCAGCGACTGCATGCCGAACGCCGTCCGCGATTTCTCGGAGAAATTCCCCGACATCCTCATTTCCATCCATTCCGGCGCTTCGTCCGAAATCATCGACCATGTCGCCGTCGGACAAGCCGACATCGGCTTCGTCGCGCTGCCTCCGGGCCGGTCCGACCTGAAATTCCTGCCATTGCCGGTGGCGGAGGTGGTCTGCGTCATGCCGATCGACCATCCTCTGGCCGCGAAGGACTGTGTCGGGCCGAGCGACCTGCACGGGCAGGACTATGTCGCGCTCGGCTCCGGCAGCCTGATGCGGCTGGAACTCCATGCGCTGCTGCGGGCCGCGGATTCGCATCCGCGCCTCAGGATCGAAAGCCTTTTTTCGGGAACCGTCGCGCAATACGTCAATCGCGGGCTGGGCATTGCAGTGATCGATCCGCTGGCTGCGTTCCAGGTCGACACCAGCCGCACCGCCATACGCCGCTTCGTTCCGCGCATCGGCTATGAGCTGTCTGTGGTGCATGCGCCGAGCGTCGGCTACAGCCCCATGTTCGACAGCTTCGCCAATATCCTGACGCAACACTATATGAATGCGATCAGGCACGTTCAGGACATAACCAGCCGTGCGGGGGAGAGGTAGCGATACGAGCCTCACTTGAGCCGCTGACTGTCAGCCTTCCGGCAGTCAAAGCGCGCATTTCGAGGGGCCTCGGATGCTTGGATAGTCCGTTTCGGATGTCACATCTGACGCTTCAAGGGGTAGGGCGAAGAAACTTAGAAATGCGACGGTTACGCGCTTCCTGGAGCCGACGTGAGCGCCCTGATTCCGCGTCAGCCGGTTTCCGGAGTTCCATAATTGACTTGGCAGTACGTGTAGGTCTGCTATGTCGTTGAGCTAACAGGAATGTTGCCAATGTCGACTGAGCGGCCAGACGATCTTACCGAAGAAGAGCGTGCTCTCTTCGGCGCGTACAGCATCGCCGCAGACTTAGCAGTGCAGTGCCGCCAACTTCGAGAGATGGATGTTTCGGTCAGCGCAGCCGCCCTGAATCTAGTGCTAAACTCACTCATGACCGAATTCTGGGATCAAGGATTTTCCCAAGCGGACATTCGTACGGCGTTCACGGCCGCTGTAGACGACATGAACCGCTACGCGGGGGGAAAAGAGCGTCGACACTAAGTCGCTCCATCTTATGTCACTGCGAGACGCTGCCAGGAAATTAGAGTTGCGACTTTGCTCATGAAAGAAGATCAGCCGGCGGGCCGGATTGTTGACCAGCGAATTCGAAATCGGATCCTGGAAGCAGTGGCTACGTTGGCTGCCGGTAACGAAGGGGTGCAGGCGGTGTGGCCCACAGAGTATTTTGAAAGCTGCTACAATTGGATTCCGTATGGTGGGATGCAACACCCGAACAGCACAATAAGCGCCGATGAGCAGAGCGTGCTTTCTGATATCAGCGAGGAATTCTGGATACTAGCGTGTGATTCTACGCCTCAACTGATGACAGCAGATGAATTTATCGCAACCGGTTGGCCGACGCGAATTCAACCAGTGGCGCAGCAGGCGCTCAGTCTTATGATCAAGCGAGGTCGGTTTAGCGAAGATCAAGAGGAACAAGAGCCATCGTCGACGCTGAAGTGATCAGAGACTGCTCTGTAGCGGCAGCCCCGGAGACCAGCCTCACACACGGTCATTCTGCCGAAGCGCGCAAGCATACCGCCGCCTACGATCGCGCATATCCATGAAAGAGAAAAATAGATTTAACTCGCGGATGCACGCGGTCTGTGCTGGTCATGGCTATTGTGGAGGGATGCATGGAGACAAGTTCATGCATGTCACGGATTTCATTCCTCAATCAGGCGAGGTTACAGCGGACCAATTCGTGGAATGGGTTCTTCTAGCTGAGTATGAGGATGAGAGCGTGATCGAATGTCTCCCAGCTTGGATCGACACCGCCAGAGGATACGAGCGTATTTTATCGAGCATATGGGAACAGACGTGGTTGACGCGAGCGAACTGAAATGGAGCGCGCGTGACTAACCCAAGCTCTTACGTCCACTATAGTCTATGTGGCGACGCTGTAAAAATGTCGTCGGCTCTGTAAAGTAGGAATATGCGCATCGCACGCCTCAGAGGGCAGGGCGCACCGAGTTGGGCCGGCTACGCGCCGTCTGATTCAGGACTGAGGGGCGCACGAATGGCACCAAGGTTCATAGCAAGGCAGCTTTCCCGGCCAACCGGAATCGGCGGCTGGTTGGTTCGAGTCGGTATGAACCGTGGCAATGCACGTTTGAACAGCTATGCGCTCAGTCAGTTGCGGCTGGGGGCGGAAGATCGTGTCGTGGAGATCGGATTTGGCGGCGCCGTTGTAGTGCCGCAGCTTCTCCGGGACGCGGCATTTGTCTGCGGCGTTGATCGCTCGCAGGATGTCGTCGACGCTGCATCCCGCCGGTTTGCCGAAGCGGTGCGCACCGGACGCGCGGCGTTCCGAGTCGGAACTATCGAGAACCTGCCGTTGCCAGACGCCACATTCGATAAGGCACTCAGCGTCCACACATTGTATTTCTGGCAAAGTCTTGAAGCTGGGTCAGAGGAAATTGCCCGTATTCTCAAACCTGGCGGGCAGGTCGTGCTGGGCTTCCTTCCAAAAGCCCATATGGATCGGCTGAACATGCCTGTCGACATCTTTACCCCGCGCGAGCCCAACGAGGTCATTGCTGCCTTGCAAGAGGCCGGGTTCAGAGACGTAGAGGTGCGCAGGCAAACCGCCGAAACCGCGTGGCTCGTCGCCACAGGCGTGCGAAGATGAAGCCCAACGGGTTGATGACGCGCAATAGGGATGCGACACATCTAGCAGTTTAGAAATGCGACGCCCGGCTTCTCATCGAGCCGCGGTTGGGCTACATTGTAGTGGGTATCATCCTGGTTACTACTGACATACGAAACCCGGGAAGGTCCGCGTCTTCCCGGGTCTTTATTACTCCGACGGAAGCGCCCGACCGGGCGATAGCCCTCAATAGCGCAGCCCGGTCGGGCGCTTTTCAATCAAAGCTCTCTGGCTTTAGCTTTCTTACCCGATCGGAATGTTTAAGAGACCAACGGCATCATCGATGAACTTTCCAAAAGTCGGAGCCCTGACTATCTCAGTAGCGGCGCTAGCTGGATGTTATGGCGGTGAGACATTCGACGCTGTCGAAATTGCACCGCGCGTCGGATGGCGCGGTTGCGAGTTGCGGCAGCGGAACTTACGGAGTGAGCATCTTCGGACAGGACCGTAAGGCGCCCCAGAATGTGACGCGGTGTGTTGTAGCTTGCGAAAAAATTGGCTTTGTCGTCGTAAGAAGCTTTCCTAGGTCCGACATGTTTATAGCTAGGGACCAGGTAAAAGATGATCCGGAAACGGAGTGCTCAATCACGAGCGTGCGCTAACACAGTGCAGCCATCACTCAGTCTGCTTCTCTCTCTGTGTTGCGTTTTTCCTTTTACGTTAGCGGCGAGAGGGGATTAGAGCCACGAGAAATGTCGCGTCTCTAACTTGCTGAAGTATCGCATCTTCTATCTCACTGCTATACCCGAAAGTCGCATAAGATATATTATGGAAATTATAGATGGTGGGCGCTCGCAAAGAAGCAACCCTAGACGGCTGAATTATAAGCCATTTCCACGATCATGCCGTCATAGGCCGGCGTCACGTGATCCGGGGTTTCGGCCATCACCGTGGCGTAATCCAGCGGCACATGCATATGCATCAGCACCGCCGACTTCAGCGACAGCCGCTCGATCCAGGCAAGCGCCTCGCCGAGCGACAGATGGCTCGGATGCGTTCTGTATTGCAGCGCATCGATAACCAGCATTTCGAGGCCCGTCAGCCGCGCCGGACAGTAGCTTCCGGGAAATCACTGACCATCGGGGCAATAGGCCAGTCCGTCGATGCGGAAGCCCAGCGAGACGATATCGCCGTGGATCTGCGGCAACGGCATCAGGGTGAGGGACCCCCTCACCTTCGATCCTAACCGCCCTGCCATGGTCGATCACATGCGGCAATGCGATCGGCGGATAGAAATCCCGGGAGGCGTCTCGAAGCAATAGCCGAAGCCCTCGCGCAGCCGCGCCATCGTGAATTGATCGGCATGGACGTCGATCAGCCGCCGCTGATCGAGCACGAAGCCGCGCAAATCGTCTATGCCATGGATATGGTCGGCATGCGGATGCGTGTAGACCACGGCATCGATGCGTTTGACGCCGGCCATCAGCATCTGCTGGCGAAAGTCCGGCCCGGTATCGATGATCTGACGGTGGTCCGGGCCCCGCCGGCGGCAATGCGCTCGACGAGCGCGGCCGTGCGCATGCGGCGGTTCTTCGGGTTGGCCGGGTCGCAATTTCCCCAGTCGCCGGTGATGCGCGGCACACCCGGCGAAAGCCGCAGCCCAGGATCGTCAGGCGTTAGCGGTCGCTCATGCGCCACCGGACCGGGCCGCCAGGGGCGGCATCTTCGAGAACAGCCGGCAGGCAATTGTCCGTCGTGACGGCCGCGATCTCTGCCTGAGTGACGCCGATCGTTTCGGCCAGGACCTTGGCCGTGTTGACGACCAGGGCGGGTTCGTTGCGCTTGCCGCGGAACGGGATCGGCGCGAGGTAAGGCGCGTCGGTCTCGACCAGCAGCCGATCGCGCGGCACGTCGGCGGCGATGGCCCGGAACTCGGCCGAGTTCCTGAAGGTCAGGATGCCGGAGAAGGAGACATAGCCCACCAAGAACGCAACGCCGATTTCGGCCAGCCGGCGTCCGGAGGAAAGGCGATGCAGGACGAAGGGGAATGCCCCCTTCCCCGTCTGGTCCTTGAGGATCGCGGCCATGTCGTCGTCGGCATCGCGCGAATGGATGACCGGCGGCAGGCCGGTCCGGCGCGCCGCGGCGATGTGGGTGCGCAACCCTCGCGCCTGCGCATCGCGCGGCGCCTTGTCGTAGTGATAGTCGAGCCCGGCCTCGCCGATCGCCACCACCTTGGGATGAACGGCAAGCCGCACCGACTTCGTCCGCCGTCACGTCGGGTTCCTCTGCCGCATTGTGCGGATGCGTTCCGAACCTCGTGAGCGTGAAGCTGTTCGGCGA